>DATCAT010000047.1:0-153237 GCA_036512455.1 Rhizomicrobium sp. | reverse complement strand
CGCGGCGAGTCGGGCCTGGTCTCCGACTGGGTCTATGACGGCGCCACCTATGGCGTCGGCCTGCCGCAGAAGGCCTGCACCTCGGCCAGCAGCAATTCGACCTGCACCTCGGCGACCACCACAAGGGTGTTCACCTACGATACGACCAGCCGGCCCTCGACCACGGCGATCACGGTGGATTCGACGACCTACACCTATACGACCACCTACAACGCGACGAACGGCGCGATCGATACCGTGACCGCCCCGTCGGGCCTGGTGACCAAGGATTTCTACAACAGCTACGGCTATCTCTGCCGCGTCACCGACAATGGCGGCAGCCACAGCTGCAGCAGCACCTCGGACAGCCATGTGCTGTGGACGGCGACCAGCGGCGACGCGGAGCTGCACCTGACGGGCCAGACCGCGGGCAACGCTGCCTTCTCGACCGCCCAGACCTTCGACCCCAACACCGGCCTGCTGCTGACGATCGGCGCGGGCACGTCCAACGCGGTGGCGCAGTTCACCTATACCTACGACACGCTGGGCAATCTGAGCTCCCGCGTCGACAGCGACAGCAGCGTGTACGAGAAGTTCTGCTATGACAGCCTGAACCGGCTGACGAATTCGGCGACGGCGTCGAGCCCCCCCACATTGTGCACCTCCACCGGCGGCGGCATCACGTCCAAGACCATCGCCTATGACAGCCTGGGCAACATCACCTCCAAGAACGACGTCGGCACCTACGCCTATCCCAGCTCCGGCGGCGGCACGGGCAGCCGGCCGCATGCGGTGTCGTCCATCACCGGCACGGTCAACGGCGTGACCAATCCGAGCTACACCTACGATTCCAACGGCAACATGACGGCGGGGGCGGGACGGTCGGTGACGTACACCGCCTTCAACATGGCGGCCTCGATCGTCCAAGGTTCGACGGCGAACTGCCTGACCTATGACGACAGCCATGGCCGCATCAAGCTGGAGGCGCGTGCCACCAACTGCAGCGGCACGCTGAGTTCGACGACCACCTACCTCAACGACCCGTTCACCGGCGCAATGAGCGAGAAGTTAGTCGCCGCCGGCAGCACAATCTGGCACGATTTCCTGCGCGCCGGCGGCATTGTGGGCGAGCGCTTCTACACGGTGGGCGGCTCGACGGTGTGGAAATACTTCGTGGCGGATCACCTGGGCTCGGTCGCGGTCGTGACCGACAGCTCCGGCACGGTCAGCGAGCGCCTCAGCTACGACGCCTGGGGCCGCCGCCGCAACAGCGACGGCACGGACGACTCAACCTGCTCGATCACCTCCGCCACCACGCGCGGCTACACCGGCCACGAAATGATGGACTCGATCTGCGAGATCAACGCCAACGCGCGCATCTACGATCCGACGATAGGGCGCTTCATGAGCGCGGACACGATGGTCCCCGATCCCTTCGACGGCCAGTCCTTCAATCGCTACAGCTACGTCGGCAACAATCCGCTCTCGGCCACCGATCCCAGCGGTCACGACAACTTTTGCGCCAACGGTACCGCCAGTGGAAACACCAACGGGTCGGGATGCCCGCCTGTTTACGACGACGGATATGGTCCGCCGCCCTGGGGCGACGAAGGCCCCGGTCTGACCGAGCGCGCCAATGGATCGATCACGTCCGCCGAAAGCCAGGGGTTTGGCAGCAAGTGGATTCCAGGCATAGGGACGGTGACGGGAAGACAAGACGAGCTAACGGCATACAATGCCCAATTGATTGCCGAGGGGTTGCCGGCATCAGCCAGTGGTTCCAATAGTGGGACTGCCAACGGAAGTGCAACGAGCGGCACCGGTGGAGCGAGTGGGTGCACGGCAAGCGTCGTCGAGTGCGTGCTAGTCACTGATACTGCCATCCCCAATGTGATATTCATCAATGGGTTCAACGCGCAGGGGTCAGTCAACGCTTACATAAATAATCTGCTGCAGAACAGACCAGAACTCATTGGTCGGGTGGCCGAATATTCCTATCTAGATAGCGTCGACAGCATCGTAAAATATGCAGAAAGTCTCAGCGGGAAGATAGTATTGATTGCCAATAGTTTGGGTGCAGGGCATGCAGCCTTAGTAGTCATCGATTGTCATTGTATCACCACATTAATAACTCTGGCGCCGGTCGCAGTTTTGCAGACCAATTTTGCGCAAATCGCCAACAATGTAAGAACTTGGATAGATATGGAAACACCGCTTGGAAGTGCTGATATTACCGCACTCACGGTATCACTGGGAAATATCGGCCCATGGGGTGATGGGCCTAGACCGTATGTTACGACATTTATTTCCAATCCTCCTGGCATCAGCCATGCTGACTTTTGGCCCCAGATGGACATTGCATGCAAACCCAATATGACCGGGTGCTAGCGCTATGCTGAAGTTTGCTGGATTGACAATAGCACTGCTGCTAGCTGTGGCAGTGACGGTTGTGGTATTTGGAATGCAGTCGCCGCAGGACCTGCAGGTCAATTCGCTCCGAGTGATTCAATGGCTCGAGGTACCGACCGCAGATCTGACTAATAGGTCAGCAGAACCTCATAAACTGCTTGCAGTTGTTGGCATCCAGACAGCCACTGACTTAGCGAGTTTTGCGCATAACTCTTGGTACAAGGGACTCTATGTTCGCGCGACGCTCTGCCAAAGCGGAACAAAAATCTCAGAGGGATTCAACTTGGTGTATGATCGCTCCGGGAGAGTCGGATTTGGCGCTGACAATCATCAAATCTCCAATATGCGAAACTATCACCTCTATGTAGCATTGCAGTCGTCTAATATTCCTGGCTTTACCCGGTACGATCTTCTTAAGAATCCCGAAGATGTTTGCTTGGCGCTTGTTCCCGAGGCTCCGAATTTTGGATCTGGGCCCTCTACAAATGTCATCCGTCTTTCCCGGACAGACTTACAAAACGCTCTTGCTCACCGCACGGAACCCCGCCGATAGAACCAAATCGAGCAAGACCGATTCCCACGACCCCGACATGGGCCACTGGACCTGTGTCTCGGACGTGCTGGGCGAGCTCAAGAGCCAGGTCGACGCCAAGAGCCAGACGACGACGCTGGCCTATGACCTGCTGGGCCGGCCGATCGAGCGCGGCGAGGCGGGCTCATTCGTCTCCAACTGGTTCTATGACGGCGCCATCTATGGCGTCGGCCTGCCGCAGAAGTCCTGCACCTCGGCCAGCAGCAATTCCAGCTGCACTTCGGCGACCACCACGAGGGTGTTCACCTACGATTCGACCAGCCGGCCCTCGACCGCGGCGATCACCGTCGATTCGACGACCTACACCTATACGACCACCTACAATTCTACGAACGGCGCCGTCGATAGCGTGACCGCCCCATCGGGCTTGGTAGTCAAGGATTTCTACAACGCTTACGGCTATCTCTGCCGCGTCACCGACAATGGCGGCAGCCATAGCTGCAGCAGCACCTCGGACAGCCATGTGCTGTGGACGGCCAACACCGGCGACGCGGAACTGCATCTGTTGAATCAGACCGCCGGCAACGCCGCCTTCTCGACCGCCCAGACCTTCGACCCCAATACGGGCCTGCTGCTTACGGTCGGCGCCGGTTCGTCCAACGCGGTGGCGCAGTTCACCTACACCTATGACACGCTGGGCAATCTGAGCTCCCGCGTCGACAGCGACAGCAGCGTGTACGAGAAGTTCTGCTACGACGGCCTCAACCGGCTGACCAGTTCGGCGACGGCTTCGAGCGCACCGACATTGTGCACCTCCACCGGCGGCGGCATCACGTCCAAGACCATCGCCTATGACAGCCTAGGCAACATCACCTCGAAGAGCGGCGTCGGCACCTATCCGCCTCGCTCCTGACCTTCGCCGATGCTGAGAGGGTGCAGCTAGACTACACCGGCACCGTATTCAATACTTCCCAGAGCGCGGCGGGCGCACCGCCCCAATGCCAGAAGCTGTAGCCCTGATAGTTTCGCTCGTTGCAGAGACGGATGAATTCTCTGGCCTTTTCTGCACACGCTGACGCGGACGCGCAACCTCCATCTGATCCAAGATAGCCAGCACCGACCGGAACGAAGGATGCGGTCACCGGCGCATTGGCAGTGACTGCACGATCCACGCGATTCACCACGCTCGGGCCGCCGCCGTAGTAGGTCTGGGGAAAATTGAAATCGACGACCTTTGCGATTTCGAGGAACGGAGGTGCCCAATCCGGCAGGTTGGCGGGAATGTCATTGCTGGAAATCGCGAGTGGTTTTCCCAGAGCGTCAGCGCCTGCGCGCATGGCGGTCGCGTAGGTCTTCGCTTCGCCGATTCCGCCTTGGAAATATTCCGGGCCGCCCTCGGCATCCATAATGAGCCCATCGAGCGAGAATGTCTTTGCGAGGTCGCAAAAAGTCTGGGCGTCGATGGTGGCGCGCTGATCGTTGGGGCAGTGTGGCACTTGCCAACCCCACACCTGAATGCCAGCGGCCTGCGCGGCGGCAACGACCTGACTCATCGGTGCGGCCATCGCGCCGGTAACATTCTCAAATGGCGAGCTACCATCGGCGACTTTGATCCAAATTGAACTGAGTTTGGCGGTCTTAGCGCGTTCGATCAATTTGTTCACGCCACCCTCGGCAGCAAGTACGGCTTTCAGCCGATAGATGTACATGCCTCGTCCAAGCATTGGTGCGCTCCGCTTGTTGAATTCAGGAAATCTCGTGCCAGAACCTGCAAAGAGAAATCGTATAAGGCCGCGATGGTCGCGGCTGAAACGAAGGAGGACTTATGAGACCGCAGTATCTAATGACAACCAGACTTGCATTGCTGATCGCCGCGCTGGCGCAATTGCTGGCTTCGATTGCGCAACTCGCCGGTGTGTTGAGGCCGCCGGGCTAAGGTGGGCGACACGCCTTTCGGTGCGCGATTTTGAGCCCAGCATCGACAAGGCGAAGACCGTCAAATCTTGCTACCGTGGGTTCGGAGGGCGGCCGCCGCCGTCGCCGGGTCTTCCACCAGCGCCTGTGTCAGTCCGCCAGCGACCGCCACCGATTTAACTACGGGCGGATATTCTCCGGCCACGACTCCCCGCATCATGCCGACACTCGTCGCGCGCAACATAACCTTGGAGCCGTTGGGCCTCGTAAGCTCGGCAAACTCGGCGGCGATGCCCAGACGAGCAAGGAAGGCCGCAACGGCTTCCGCAGTCATCACCGGCACCGTGAGAATTCCATATACGGTCGTCACGGGATTGCCGGTTTCATCGTGATTGGCGACGGCACATACAACCGCCGGATCGAAATAGATTTCGAGTCCCTGAATATTTGTGACTGTGGCCAATTCATTGACCTCCCTGGTCCTCTGTACAACTTAGTAGAGCAAGAAAATCCTCCTATTGCGAGTGACGAATATCCGCGCCTGAGTCGCTTTAAAGCGGCGGCGCAGCCATCTGATAGTCCGTCACCTTAATACCGCCTCGGCGGGCGATGACGAGAATAGCTCCGCGCATTCAAGAACGCTTCAGCGTATGCGCTCCGCAAGGGATTGCCGCATTTGTCCGCATCGAGGCTCGATGCGCAGTGGACGGTTGCGGATATCCCAAACAAGAGCGCCGAGTCCGCGCGCGTCGAATCTCGACACGTCCAGTTGCGGTCCTGGCGTGCAGGCAGGAAGATGCCAGGGCTATGGCGGCGTTCACTCTGCCATTCATTAGCGCCGGTCGATGCTCACCGCCGCGCCGACCTCGGCGCTTAATTGCGGCGTGCCGGTAGCTTACGCGGATTGGGCCTGGAGGATTTTGCGGGCCTGGAGTGCGGCTGCGCCGCCGTACCTTCGGTGCCGTTGCCTTCTTCGGTTTCAGGTTGCGTTTCCCAGACATGCATACCCATCAGGATGCGGTCTGCGTTCTTTACCGGGTTGATATGGCCGTAATGGTCTTCGATCATTTGAACCGATGTGCCCATCTGCTCGGCGAGCAAATAGACATCGACGCCTTCGCTGAGGCGCAGCGTCGCGTAAGTATGGCGGAAGCAGTAAGTCGTGCGTTGCGAGCCTTCGGGGCCGGTGAGCAATTTCGCGTCTTTCAACAGTTCCTTCACCAGCGCCTTGTAGAGCGTGGTGGTGGCCTTGCCTTTGATGTTCGTAAAGACGAAGTCATCCGGGTCGGTTGCCTTGGCGATGGCGCGGATGCGTTCGAGATAATCGACCACGTTGTCCGGCGCGACAAGGTTGCGATACTTGTCCTTGCCGCGCACCGACAGCACGGCGATCTTGCGATGCTCGGGCGGTTTCTCAGCGTCCGGCGGCGCATCGGCTGGTTTCACTCCTGCCTTCTTCGCTTTCGCCTTTTTCGCCTCGGCCTTCTTCGCTTCTGCTTGCGCCGCCTCGGCGAGCTTCAACGCTTCTTCGGTCAGCGCTTCGCGGCCCTTGATTTCTTTCCAGACATTGCGGAAACTCACGTCGCGCCAGCACAAATTCTTCGCTTCCGCCGGACGCATGCCGGTGTTGCACATGACGAGCAGGAAATAATAGACCATCTCCCGATACCAGCGGCTAGCGGGCGTCTCCGCCCGCTTGATCCAGCCGCGCGCGTACGTGTGCAGATGGCGGTATTCCTCGCGGGTGAATTCTTCCCGCCGCTCGTCGGCTGCATGCAGCCTGCCTTTGAAGATTTGCGATGCCGACACGTACTTTCTGCTTGCCGCATAGGCCATGACCGCTCGGAAGACCGACATGTCGGAACGGATGGTCCAGTTGCTGACTGGTTCGTGTTCCTTTTTTTCGGGCGCGGCTATCGGCGCTGCCGCCTTCGCGCGGCGGCGCAGCCGGTCCGGCTTGGCTTCGCGCTCGCGCTTGCCGAGCTTGTGCCGCCAGGTTGAATAGCCGTCCCAATCGGCCTGCGTCACTACATGGATTTGCTTCGACCCCACATAGGCGTTGAGGGTACGGATGGCGGACTCCACCGTCTCGACGCGTTTGCGGCTTATCTCGCCGGTCTCCGCTTTTTCGCGCTGTGTCTTCGCGTAGTCCTCGGCCACCTCGCTGAATGGCCGGTTGAAGATCGGAACGTCGTGCTTGATGCAGGTCCGCAACTCGGCGTCGAACTCGAACGCCCTCTCGCGGGCCATCGCGACACTGGCGGTGTCGAGGGATTTGATCTTGTAGCGGCTGGACTTGGGAACCTTCGCACGGCAGTAAAACTCGTCGTGCTTCACGTCCGCCCGGCGGAATATGATGAGGCCGGTTTTCAGTTCTTCGGTGTCGAGGAGAAATGCCATCGCAACGTCCGTCTGTGTGTAATCTGTGTACTTTTAGCCGCTAAGTCCTTGATTTTAGCGTTACTGGGTATCGATTGTGTTATTATTTATAGCATAAATTATGTAATTGTTCTAGTTATTTAGTTGATAGTTATATCCCGTGGGGAGGCGATTACTTCGCTTCAATCTCCGGCAATTTCCGCTCCACTGCGCGGCCGACCATTGTCAGGTGCGCGCGCATTGCGGCGGCGGCGTATTCGCCGTCGCGGGAGCGGATCGCTTCGACCAGGGCGCGGTGCTCGGTCAAGGTCTGCTCCGGCCGGCCGGCGTCGGGCAACGCCAGGCGGCGGACGCGGTCAAGCGGCGCGCGCGCGGCTTCCAGGAGACGCAGGGCGCGCGGCGTTTCGATGGCGCCGAAAATCGCGGCGTGCAGCGCTTCGTCGAAATCGTAGAATTCCTCGAGATTGCCGGCGCGCAAGGCCCTGGTCTGGCCCGCGATGTTCTTGTCCAAGCGCGCCAGGAGTGCCGCGTCCGTGGCCGGCGCCAGCCGCCGCATCGCTTCGACTTCCAGCGCTATGCGCACGAACAGGCTCTCGCGCACGTCGGCGGCGCGGATCAGGGCGACGAAACTGCCATGCTGCGGAAAGACATCGATCAGGCCTTCCTCGGCGAGGCGCGAAATGGCTTCGCTGACCGGCGCGCGCGAGACGCCCAGTTCGAGCGCGATCTCCTCCTTGCGCAGCGGCGCGCCGGGCGGCAGCGTCAGTTCGCGAATCCGCCGCCGCAGCACGCCGTAGACGCGCTCGGTCTTGGAACCCTCGTCGGCGGCAAAAGGCTGGCTCATCGTGAAATGTTTGGTTCCGGTAACAGTCCGCTGAATACTAGAATTCCCCTAAGCCAGCGTCCATACTGGCATGTCAATTGCGAGGATTGCCCTTGTCGGACAGCCTGACCGTGCAGGACGCCGAAGCGGTGCGGCTGCACCCGGCCGACAATGTTGTCGTCGCGCCCGGCCGCATCGCCAAGGGCGCGCGCCTCGCGGGCGAAGGCATCGTCGCGCTCGACTCCATTCCCATGGGACACAAGATCGCCACCAGCCGCATCGCGCGCGGCGAGATCGTGCGCAAATACGGCCAGGTGATCGGCGTCGCGACGTGCGACATCGCGCCCGGCGCGCATGTCCATGTCCACAACATCGCGATGTCGGCCGAGCGCGCCGGCGCGGCGCATCAGGTCAACGCCTGGGCGCGCAGCGAAGCGCCGCGCAGCTTTCAAGGCTATCGCCGCAAGGACGGCCGCGCCGGCGTTCGCAACTATATCGGCGTGCTGACCAGCGTGAACTGTTCGGCGACGGTGGCGCGGCACATCGCCGAGGCGGCGGAAAAGAGCGGGCTGCTCGACGGTTTCGACAACATCGACGGCATCGTGCCGATCACCCACACCAGCGGCTGCGGCATGGCGGGAAGCGGCGAAGGCTACGACATCTTGCGCCGCACCCTGTGGGGCACCGCGGCCAATCCGAATTTCGGCGCGATCCTGATGGTCGGGCTGGGTTGCGAAGTGCTGCAGATCGACCGGCTGAAGGACGAGCATTTCAGCGACGGACGCGACTTCCATTCTTTCACGATCCAAGATGTGGGCGGCACGAGGCGCGCCATCGCCGAAGGGCTCGAACATCTGAAATCGCTCTTGCCCGAACTGAACAAGATACGCCGCGCGGAGATTCCCGCTAGCGAACTGGTGCTCGGCCTGCAATGCGGCGGCTCGGACGGCTGGTCGGGCGTGTCGTCGAACCCGGCGCTGGGCAATGCCTCGGACCGGCTGGTCGCGCTGGGCGGCACGGTGATCCTGTCGGAGACGCCGGAGATTTACGGCGCGGAGCATCTGCTGCATGCGCGCGCCGTCTCGCCCGAAGTTTCGGCGAGGCTGAATGCGCGCATGGAATGGTGGGAACGCTACACCAAGATTCACGGCGCCGAGATGAACAACAATCCCTCGCCCGGCAACAAGGCGGGCGGGCTGACCACGATCCTGGAGAAGTCGCTCGGCGCGGTGGCCAAGTCCGGCACCTCGCCGCTGACCGACGTCATCGAATACGCCAAGCCTCTTCGGACGCGCGGCCTCGTCTTCATGGACAGTCCGGGCTTTGATCCGTGCAGCGCGACGGGACAGGTCGCGTCCGGCGCGACGATGATCGCCTTCACCACGGGCCGCGGCTCGGCCTATGGCTGCAAGCCCTCGCCGTCGATCAAGCTTTCGTCGAACAGCGCGATCTACGAGAAGATGAAGGACGACATCGATATCGATTGCGGCACCATCGTCAGCGGCGCCTCGACCGTCGAGCAGAAGGGCGCCGAGATTCTCGACACGCTGCTCGCCGTCGCCTCGGGCCGCCAGAGCAAGAGCGAGGAGCTCGGCTATGGCGGCGTCGAATTCGTGCCCTGGCAAATCGGCGCGGTGATGTAGCTCAGGCGCGGATGAGCTGTGTCAGCGGCGCCACACCGCCGCTGTCCGGGAACACGATCGCATTCAGCGCCGCGTTCGAGACGCCCATCTGTTCGGCGAGCAGTCCCTTGAACAACGCCCGCAAGTCCGTGCGCGCCGGCTGGTCGCGGCCGTCCTGCAGGGCGCCGGAGGACAGTCCCGTCCACTCGGCGTGCACCGCGCCGCCATTGACGGCGCCGCCGAGCACGAAAGCGGCGCCGCCGGTGCCGTGGTCTGTGCCGCCGCTGCCGTTGGGATGGGCGGTGCGGCCGAACTCGGTCGCCATGACGATGGCGGTCTTGGCCCAGGCGGGCCCGAGCGCGGTCTTGAGCGCGTCGAGCGCCGCGTCGAGCGCCTGCAGACGGCGCGGCAACTGGCCCTCGGCGGCGCCTTCGTTGAAATGGGTGTCCCAGCCGCCGGCATCGAGCACGGCGACGCGCGGGCCGTCGGCGGCGGCCAGCAATTTGCCGGCGCCGGAAAACAGCGGCGTGAGATTGCCGTAACCCGCGCCGCCGCCGCCCATATTCGGCTTGGCCGCGGGATCGTCCATCGCGGCCTGGGCCTGGGCTTGCAGATCGAGGGCGCTGTTGAGCGACGCCAACAGCACCGGATCCTTGGCATAGAGCAGACGCATTCGGGCGAGGAACGCTTCGTCGGGCGCCGGCATCGTCGCCGGCATCCAGCTGGTGGCGCGCGCCGCGCCGGAGAGCAGCAGCGGCGGCGTCTGCGCCACGGCCAACGCGTGCTCGCCGTCGCCCAGGCCCATCGGCGTCAGGGCGCGGTTGAGCCAACCGTCGTTGAGGACATGCGGCCCACTGCCGCCGCTCTCCAGCACGTTCTGGCCATCGAAATGCGAGCGGTCGCGATAGGGCGAGCAGATGTTGTGGAAGATCGCCGCTTCCTTTGCGTCGAACATCGCCTTCACATTGGTCAGCGCCGGATGCAGGCCGAAGAAGCCGTCGAGATCGTGCAAGGCACCGCTGCCGGACGTGCTCAGCGCCAACGATCCGCGTACGGAGGAATAATCCTTGTCGCCATGCGGCGGCACGGCGGCCAGCCCATCCAGCGCGCCGCGCAGGATGACGACGACGAAGCGGCGGTCGGTCGGTACGCCGGCGAAGGCGAAGCGGATGGGCGTGTCCCAGACCGACAGCGCGCCGGCTGCGGCCATGGTTTTCAGGATGGTGCGGCGGGTCGTCATGCGATCACCTGCGCTGGAATTCGGGGCTGGACATCAGGAAGGCGAGCGCATCGGACTGGCTTTCGGCGCGCGCCATGATGGTCCTGGTCGCGGGCTGCAACAGCGGGCCGAGGCCCATCTCGCCGATGGCGGCGGCATCGAGCGTCGGCGGCATCGCCTGCGCGACCTGCTTGGCCCATTCGATGCGCTGCAGGACCGCGTCGGGACCGGACCAGGCATCGGCGGTGTCCGGCCAGCCCTTGGGCGCGGGCGGCGCCAGCGGCACCTGCCCCATCAGGCGCGCGGCGGCCAGTGCGCCGCGAACCTGTTTCTGCGCATTGTCGCCCTTGGGCAGACCGAGCATGCGATAGCCCGCCGTCACATATTCGACCGGCGTGCGCATCTTGCCGGCGCCGGGCGCCCAGGCGGCGGGATCGTCGACGATCGTGTGCGCCAGCGCGCGCAGATCGCCGCCGGTGTCCTTGAAGGTTTTCTCCAGCCGCGCGACGGAGTCCGCCGGCGGCGTGTCGGCGATGAAATGCGTCGCCAGCTTGGTCGCGATGTGCCGGGCGGTGGCCGGATCGTTGGCCAAATCCTTGATCGCGGCGACGCCGCCTTCCAGCGTCGGCGGATAGCTGCGGCCGCGCAAGGTGACGTCGCCGGGCTGATGCCGGTTTTCGACAAAGGCAAAGCCGTTGTTCTGGCCGCCCGGATTGAGCGTCCAGCCGGTCAGGATGTTCGCCATCGCGATGACGTCGGCTTGGCTATAGCCGCCGTCGACGCCCAGCGTGTAGAGTTCCATCAATTCGCGGCCGAGATTTTCGTTGCGGCCCTTGCCGGAACGCTGCCCGGCGGGCGAGTCCGGGCCGATCGATTCCCAATTATATACTTGACTTAGCGTGACGCAGCGTCATTAATCGGCACCGACAGGCCGATGCTAAGCCAAGGCACAGGCGGTCCCTCCGCTATGTGATTGGGTATTATTCCTATCAGGAGGGGCCGCCAGTTAAGGGTGTGCCGTGGGCACGGAGAAGGTCCGAGAGGGCGAGATTGAGATTACGCCCGAGATGGTCGAGATCGCTGCTACGGCGCTAGCCAGCTATTCCCCATCTATGTCTTTGTTGGATGAGGCTGCGCGCCAGCTTCTTCGAGAGATTTTCTCAGCTGCAAATATTCCGCATCGGTTTCAAACAACCCAGTAGCCCTAGCAGCGGCGGTCAATAGATCGGTGCTATGCGCTGCAACGAGTTGAAATTCGAACCTTTCCTTGTGGAGTGAAATCGTAAGTAGTCGTACCATGTGCAAAACTGAGAATATGAAGCGGGTATGTGACTCGGTGTTGATATGGCCATTCGTCTTCTTGCCGTGCTTAAGGTTCATGCATCGCGCCCTAATGCTCTGATCCTGAAAGTCGAGTGGCGTAAGGCTGTGGCACATATCATTTCGGATATCGCGGACAATTTCTAAATCGTGTTGTACTGAGTCTGCCAATAATCCGAAGGCATGACAGACCCTGATTTTTGTCGCGAAGTCTCCAAACGTGCCTGAAAATGAGAATAGCGATGCAGTCTCGCTCGCACTCATTGGTTTGCGGAATTTGAGAGCGATTCCTAACTGTAGCATTTTCTCTAAAAGAGAAGCCGATACAATCACGGTGCTGATTGAAACGTCCTTTGTGCGCTTTATGGTTGCCAATGCCGTCTTCACGTCGTTGAAAATTCTCGGCATCGGATCAAAGGTTGTTTCTGCATTATTTTTTTGTTTGACGCGCGGAGACGAAGGGCGGTCAGCGGGTTTCGGAGGTTTTTGTCCCATGCTAGAACTTCCCCCATGAGCGACGAACAATTCAGCGAAAAAGAAACCGAGCGTAGACGCGAAGCCGCTCTTAGGCGGATGCTCAATACGCCACGGACGCCCCATGCCAAGACCAAGACGACGCTGAGTCGGCCTACCAAGTCGCGTAAAACAGTCAAGAAACCCACAGATTCGCGTGTTTCGTAATCTCACGCTAAAGTCCCTGTAGAGCGGCCCGCAGGCTGCTCCGGGGTGTCAGAACCTCTCAACTAGCGGCGTAAGTGCCGCCGCAAACGCACTCCTCACCATATGGTCGAGGAGGCACGCGTGTATGTTCAGGGCGAAAGCCTAAAGACGCGTGCAACCTTGCTAGTTGAGGTTTCTGAACTCCCCGATCGCCAGGTTGGAGGGGAGAATGAAACGTACTCTTGCTATCGGGTTTTTGGCTTTTGCGCTATCGGGGTGCGTTTCCGGCCCGGACCAATACGCACGGAACGGCACCACCAAAGCGCAGTTCAATCAAGACTTCGCCGGTTGCCGGCTCGTCGCGATGGGCATGCCCGAGCGACATACGCAAGTGAACAGCTACGTTGCCAATACGGATTATTTCGGCGGCACGACAACGACCACGATTGAGCCCGACTCCGGGGCGGCACTCGGTTCTGCCTTAGGCGATCTCATTCACAACAACAGGCGTGCCGCCTCCGCAATACGCCTTTGCATGCAGGCAAAGGGCTATTCGCTGCAGGCACAACGATGAAACGCGCATTGTTGTTCGTCGCAATCTTATGGATCGCTCCTGCTAATGCTGCATCAACGCAGTTCACAATTCACGGTCAGGGAACGGTGTCATGTGGAGTATGGAAGCAAGCCAGACTTACGGACAGGTGGTATCCAGAAAGCGGTTGGGTGCTGGGGTATCTCACTGCCTACAACGAGTACCATTGGACAAAAACCGATGACATAGCATCTGGAACAGACTCAGACGGGATCGCGGCATGGATCGACGGCTATTGCGCTGTGCATCCACTAAACACGATAGCGCAAGCTGCCCGGCAACTGATCGTGGTTTTTCAAGTCCGCCAAATGGGCGGCTCGCTTCAAAACGAGTACGGACCGTAGTAGAGTGGGATTGATGGGCGGCGCGCCAACGCCGCGTCCATCCTCAGTCTCGGCTCGCGCGCCGTTCCGGTGGAAACACTACACCGGAAGAGGAGCCGAAGTCACTATGGCAGAGCAGAAGTCTAAGACATTCCTGATTTCAACTGGACCACAAGAAGTTCAGCTTGTTTATTCGTCAGCCGAAAGACGGCGTCTAGAAAATGAAGGTTGGGCTGGGTTTCTAGAAGACGAATATGCACCTCCACCCCGTCTTGTACGCGATATACTTTTGTATGTTGCGGTGTGGGCAGCACGTAAGGCGACTGGCCGACGAATCGTACGTCACCCATAGAATTCTCCTAGCGTGGCCCAACAACTAGGATAGCCGTAGGCGTCTACAGAGTCATTCGGTGGGTTTCTGCTATTCGTCTAGCAACGCTAGAAACCAGCGGAGTTTGGTCCGCCCTGCGCGGAATTTGGCGTTTTCAGTTAGCCGTCTGTCGATACGTGAGCCGCTTGCCTTCCGCACCCTTGAGGATGCGAGCCGCACGGCTCACGTCATGCACTCCTAATGCAACGCGATTGGACATTCTGAAATCGAATTCGGCGAGGTAGCGCGAAAGGTGCTGTTCGGAAACGTGCTGATAAGTTCCGATCAAGCCGCGTGTGAAAACTCCGAAATAGCCCTCGGCCGTATTGCTGTGAACGTCGCCACGAGCATATTCGCCCTTCGCATGCCGCACGGTTTCATGCTTCGCGACATGCTTGCCAGCCTCGTTGTATAGGCGGCTTTCATCGGTATGAAGGCGGCTTTCCTTGCGGACGTAGTTGGCGACAAGTTCGGCCATCGTCGCCTTGTCGATACCGTTCCTCATGTGCATGGAACGGACCTTGCCGCCACGTTCGACCAGCGCGACCACAACATGCTTGTTCGCGCCGCCCTTCATGCCACCCTTGCTGAAGCGCGTGCCGTCAGTCTTGCGCGTAGAGCGTTCCAGCGGGGCCTTGGCGATGTAGAGTTCGTCAGCCTCAACGATCTGTCCCTCGCCACCAAGCGGGCCAGCGTTGGCCGCAGGCGCCATCGCTTCGCGGATGCGGTGGCACATGAACCACGCCGACTTGTAGGTGATCCCGAGCATCCGGTGCAGCTGGTGGGCGCTGATCCCCTTCTTGCTCGACGCCATGAGGTGCGTCGCCAGAAGCCACTTGTGAAGCGGGATGTGCGACCGCTCAAAACCGGTCCCGGTGCGGACCGAAAACTTGCCCCGGCAGGCGTTGCAAAGGAACATTCCGGCCTGCGTCGCGCCGCCCATCTTGCGGGCTTCCCCGACCACGCCGCAGAGCGGGCAAGTCACGTTTCCGCCCGGCCAGCGGTCGTTTTCCATATGCTCCAAAGCCTTGGCTTCATTGGAGAAAATCGGGTTTGTCAGGTCGCAAGTCATGGGGCAGTTCCTCTATGCCCCTAAAGTACCCTATCCTGGATGGCTAAGTCAAGTATATAATTGGGGATCGATTCCGCATTGTCGAGATAGAGCAGCATCGCCGGATGGCTCATCGAGGCCAGGACCATGTCCTCGAACTTGCCGGTGATGTGCGGGCGGATGGCTTCGCGCTCGAAGGCGCCAACCATGGTCGTGGCCCGCGGGTTCTGCGCCGAGACCACGAAGTGATTGCTCCAGAACCACACCAGGCGCTCGGCGAAGGGCCGGTCGGTGGTGAAGCCATGGGCGTAGCGCGCCGCCAGCTCGTCGGTGAACATCTTGACCCGTGTCTGGAAGAATTTCTTGACCGGGTCGCCACCGGTGCCGTTGCGCCGCGCCATGAACTGGTCGCGGCGGTATTTGAGCATCTCGATGACCAACTCGCCGCCGCTCTGGAAGCTGCCGCCGTCCAGCGGTGTGGGCGGGTCGGCGGCGACATTGATCTGGGTCAGCAGCCAGCTTTTCGGATTGTGGCTGGCGCGGTCGATCTCGCCCGGCCGGGCGCCGAGACCGAACCGGTGTGCCGCGATGGCGCCTTCAAGCGACATGATGAGTTCCCGTTTGCTCCGGTTGCCAATGTCCCTATTGCGGTTCAACGCGGGGAAACGCGCCCTCCGTCGCTCAGCGCATGGCGAGCAGCGCGCCGCCGGCGAGTTCCTGGAGTAGCGGCGAGCGCGGATAGGGAGTTCCAGCATATTGCCGGAACCCCTCGGCATAGGCGACGCCGAACATCTTGCCGCGCTTGGCGGTCCAGCGCTCCATGGAAGCCGTCAGGTCGTCGATGTCGTGCTGCTTGGCGACCCAATTGCGCTGGCTGATATGGGCCATGAGCATGGCGCGCTTCTGCGCGAAGAACGGCGAGACATCGACGCCGAATTGCGGTGCGATCCGGTTGCCTTCGCGGTCGCGGCCTTCGATCGGGTCCATGAAATAGAGGTGCGGAATGCGGGCGAGCAGCGGCGCCGGACCGGTCTTGTAGTTGGCGATCGGCGCGGCGAAACAGGCATCGCGCACCAGCGTGCTGGTGGCCTCGTGATCGGGATGATAGTCGGCCGGAGAGCCGGTGATGACGATGTCAGGGCCAGCCGTGCGGATCAGCTCGACCGTGCGGCGCCGCGTGGCGTCGTCGTTGAAGACCGAAAGATCGCCGATGCCGGCGCAACGATAATCGGCGCCGATCACGGCGGCCGACGTGTTGGCTTCGGCGCGCCGGATACGCGCGGTTTCCTCAAGCCCGGTTTCGACCGAGCCGCAATCGCCGGCCGTCATGGTCGCGATGCTGATGCGGTGACCGGACGCGGCCAGCAGCGCCAGCGTGCCGGCGCCGAGCGTTTCGATGTCGTCGGGGTGGGCGTGAAAGGCCAGGATGTGAGTCATGGTGCGATCTTATGCAGGATCGCGTGCGCGGCGAAAGCGCCCGTCGCGAAGCAGGCTTGCAGCAGGTAGCCGCCGGTCGGCGCTTCCCAATCCAGCATCTCGCCGACCGCGTAAGCGCCTGGCAGCGCCTTGAGCATGAGGGTCTCGTCGAGCGCCGCGAAGCAGATGCCACCGGCCGTCGAAATGGCACGATCCAGCTTTTGTACGCCTGCCAGGTTCACTGGAGTGTGCTTGACGTGCTTGGCCAACATGGTGGCGTCAGGAACGAACGCCGCGCCATGGACCTCACGCAGCAGATTGATCTCCAGCGGCGACAGCTTCAGCGTCTTGCGCAGGTGGTTGGTCAGGGAGTCCTTGCCGCGCGGTCTTTTCAGCCTTTGCAGGAGCTGCTCCTCGGAAACCTCAGGCCTGAGATCGATTTCAAGCATGGCATTGCCATCGTACTGAATAGTCTCGCGAATGGCGGACGACAGGGCGTAGATCGCGCCGCCCTCGATGCCGTATTGGGTGATCGTCGCCTCGCCGCGAACGGAGCGGCCATCGAACCGGAAGGATGCATTTTTGAGCGGCTGCCCTGCGAAGCGTTGTCGGAAGACATCGCTCCACGGCATTGTGAACCCGCAATTGGCTGACCGCAGCGGCGAGACGGCAATGCCCTTCTTCTCAAGGATGCGCACCCATGCGCCATTGGAGCCCAGTTTCGGCCAGCTTGCGCCGCCGAGCGCCAGAACCGTCGCCGCCGGCTCAAGCCGGACGAGTTCATCCTTGTCGGTGCGAAACCGCAGCACGCCGTCATCGACCCAACCGAGCCAGTCGTGCCGCAGAGCAAACCGCACGCCCTGATCGTTCAGCCGCGCGAGCCAGGCGCGCAACAGCGGCGAGGCTTTCATCGTCCGTGGAAAAACGCGGCCGCTGGAGCCGACGAAGGTCTCCTGCCCAAGACCGTTGGCCCAGGCGATCAGCGCGGCGGGCGGCAAGGCGTCCAGCATCGGACGCAGGCTCGCGGCGGCCCCGCCGTAACGTCCAGCGAAGGTCTCGAACGGCTCGCTGTGGGTGAGGTTGAGACCGCCGCGTCCGGCCATGAGGAACTTGCGCCCGACCGACGGCATGCGGTCATAGACGGTCACCGCCGCGCCGCCGGCGCTCAACACTTCGGCGGCCATCAGCCCGGCCGGGCCGGCGCCGATCACGGCAATGCTGGGTGGCGTCCCGTTCATCCTGTCTGTATCGGCAAGGCGCGCGCCGACCGCAAGCGCCCTTCACTTTCGCGAGGCTCTCGCCTATTGCTCCGCCATGCTCCGCCTGACGGAAATCAAGCTGCCGCTCGATCACGGGCCGGAGGCACTCAAGCCTGCGATCCTCAAGCGCCTGGGGTTGCCGGCCGGCGATCTTGAATCTTTCGCGGTCTTCAAGCGCGGCTACGATGCGCGCAGGAAGAACGCTATTCTTTTCGTCTATTCGCTGGACGTGGCGGTGAAGAACGAAGCGGCAGTGCTGAAGCGTTTCGCGCGCGATCCGCATGTCCAGCCGGCGCCGGACATCGCCTATCGCTTCGTGGCAAAGGCGCCGCAGACGCCGTTCCAGCGCCCGGTGGTGATCGGCGCTGGGCCTTGCGGGCTGTTCGCCGGGCTGATCCTGGCGCAGATGGGCTTTCGCCCCATCATCCTGGACCGCGGCAAGGTCGTGCGCGAACGCACCAAGGACACCTGGGGCCTGTGGCGCAAATCGGTGCTCGATCCCGAATCCAACGTGCAGTTCGGCGAAGGCGGCGCCGGCACGTTCTCGGACGGCAAGCTCTACAGCCAGATCAAGGACCCGCGCCATCTGGGGCGCAAGGTGCTGAGCGAATTCGTCAAGGCGGGCGCGCCGGAGGAAATACTTACCGAGGCGCATCCGCATATCGGCACCTTCCGCCTGGTGACGATGGTGGAAAGCCTGCGCGCCACGATCGAGGGACTGGGCGGCGAATACCGTTTCCAGCATCGCGTCAGCGATCTCGACATCGAGACCCGGGACGGCGAGCGGCGGGTGCGCGGCGTCGCCCTGTCGAACGGCGAGCGGATCGAATGCGACCAAATCGTCCTCGCGGTCGGCCACAGCGCGCGCGACACGTTCGAGATGCTGCAGGCACGCGGCGTCGACATGGAGGCCAAGCCGTTCTCCATCGGCTTCCGCATCGAGCATCCGCAATCGTTGATCGACCGCGCCCGTTACGGACGAACGATCAAGGAACTGGGCGCGGCGGAGTACCGGCTGGTGCATCACGCCGCCAACGGCCGTTCGGTCTATAGCTTCTGCATGTGCCCCGGTGGTACCGTGGTGGCGGCGACCAGCGAAGCGGGCCGCGTCGCCACCAACGGCATGAGCCAATATTCGCGGGGCGAGCGCAACGCCAATTCCGGCATCGTGGTCGGCATCACGCCGGTGGATTATCCCGAACACGTGCTGGCCGGGATCGAATTGCAGCGCAAATGGGAGGCGCGCGCCTTCGCTGCCGGCGGCGGCACGTACAAGGCGCCGGGACAGAAGGTCGGCGACTTCCTGGCCGGGCGGCCTTCGACGGAACTCGGCGCGGTCACGCCATCCTACAAACCCGGCGTGCATCTCACCGATCTGTCGGACTGCCTGCCGGATTACGCCGTCGACGCCATCCGCGAGGCGCTGCCGGCGTTTGGACGGCAGCTGCCGGGTTTCGCCATGGACGATGCCATGCTGACCGGCGTGGAGACGCGCACCTCCTCGCCCATCCGCATCCGGCGCGGCGCGGATTTTCAGAGCCTCAACACCAAGGGACTTTATCCGGCCGGCGAAGGCGCGGGCTTCGCCGGCGGGATTCTCTCGGCCGGCGTCGACGGCATCAAGGTCGCCGAAGCCCTGGCGCTGAGCCTGACGCGCTGATCAGGCCACCACGGCCACCAGCGCCGGCCCGCCGGGATAATCCTCGATGAAGACCAGCACGCGATAGCCTTGCGTCAGGATGGGGCGGCCGCTCGAATCGCGCAGCGTCGCGCCGTCGCCGCTGGTGCGGCGATGCGCGGCGTCATAGGCGAAGATCGGAACCATGCCGCGTTCCTCGGCCTGGAAGCGTTGAAACAATTCGGCCGCCTTCTCGGGCGGTAGCCGCACGCAGCCGCCGGAAGCACGGCTGCCGAGCTCGGCGACATGGCTGGACGCCGAATGCAGCGCGACGCCGGTCTGGCGGCCCTTGATCGTGGCATTGAGGAACATCGCAAACGGCATCGCCGCACCGTTCCAGGTGTGCGAGTAGTGCACGCGCTCGAAGCGGTTGGGATCGAGTTCGAACAGACCGGCCGGCGTCGAGGTGAAATATTTCTCGTGCCGCTCGCGGCCGGTCGACACCGGGAAGCTCTGCTCGAACACCAGATTGTCCGCCGCATCCTTGTGGAACATATACAGGTGCTGGGCGAGCGAGCCGGTGGCGGCCTTGCTGATGTAGAGATAGACGTCGAAATAGGAATAGAGGTCGGCCGGGATTTTCGAGCGCAACCGACCGGCGGCGTCCTGCTGCATCGCAACTGCGGGATCGGGAACGACAACGGGCTGCGGCTGTTTCTGCGGCGCGGGCGGGCCGCCAAAGGCTAAGTGAAGCGCCGAATTGGCCTGATCCGACGCCAGCCGCAACGTCTTGCCGGCGATCTCCGGGCGGAAGCTGACCTGGACGGTTTGCAGCACCGGAAAGGCGGTGACGGCCGCCATCGCAAGGATTGCGGCGCCGGCGACGCCGGCCAGTTCTCTCAATCGAAGCATTCTGCTCCACCCCGTTTGGGGCAGACTAGCAGAAATTTGGCCGCTGGCATCACACCGGACGTTGAATCGGCCGGCCCGGTCAGAACTGGCGGAAAATAACGCAGACCTGCGTCTTGTCGAGCAGCGCGAACTCCCGCGCGCCCCAGGGTTTCAACTGCACCGTCTTGCCGTTGGGATGCAGCAGGTCGGGGCGGCGGGCGCTGATCTCGCGGTACCAATCCTCGATGGCATCGGTCTCGATGGCGATTTCGGGACGGTCCTTGGCGGCGAATTCCGGACTTTCGATGATGTAGGCCTTGGCGCCGTCGCGCTCGACCACCGCCATGTTGTCGTCCTGGTAGCCGACCTTGAATCCCATGCCGTCGACGAAGAGATCGAGGCCGTCGGCCATGCGGTCGTAGAAAATCTTCGGTACCAGACGATTCAGCATGCGATTGTTCCTTTCGCGATCAAGTCACGCGCCGGCGCGCATGATGCTCCGGCCGGTCCCAGCTTCCAGTGTCCATGATTTGCCGCAGGATCGCGACAGCATCCCACAATTCGCTGAAGCCGAGATAGAGCGGCGTGAAGCCGAAGCGCAGGATTCCGGGGTTGCGAAAATCGCCGATCACGTTCTGCGCGATCAGGGCGCGCATGATCGGCCAGCCGTTCGCATGCTGAAAGCAGAGCTGGCTGCCGCGCAAAGCGGGATCGGCGGGCGAGGCGGGTTGAAAGCCGAAGCCTGAAACTTCCTGCTTCATCAGTGCGGCGAAGAGCTCCGCCTGCTTCAGCGATTTGCGGCGCAATTCGCCAATCGAGGCCTCCAGCATCAAGTCGACGCCAGCCTCGAGCGCCACGAGGCTGAGGATCGGCGGCGTGCCGACCGCGAGCTTCACGATACCGTCCGCGGGCCGCCAAGACTGCTCGAAGGCGAACGGCGCGGCGTGGCCGAACCAGCCGGTGAGCACCGGCTGGATCGCTGCGTGATGGCGCTTCGCGGCATAGAGAAACGCCGGCGCACCGGGCCCACCATTAAGAAATTTGTAGCCGCAGCCGATGGCGAAATCCGCGTTCGCCGCGGTCAGGTCGACTGGCACCGCGCCGGCAGAATGCGCCAGGTCCCAAAGCATCACAGCGCCGTGCCGATGCGCTGAAGCGGTGAGCCCGTTCATGTCGTACATGCGCCCGGTGCGGTAGTTGACATGCGTCAGCATGACGACCGCAACATCGTCCGTGATCGCACCCGCCATCTCGTCCGGCGATGCGAGGCGCAACTCGTGGCCCTGGCCCAGTTGGCGGATCAGTCCTTCAGCGATGTAAAGATCGGTCGGAAAATTGTCGCGCTCCGACAGGACGATGCGGCGCTTGGGATTGAGCGCCAGCGCCGCCGCCAGCACCTTGAACAGGTTGATGGAGGTGGAGTCGCCGGCGACGGTCTCGCCCGGCCCGGCGCCGATCAGCCGGCCGATCTTGGCGCCGACGCGCTCGTGCAGATCGATCCAGCCATGGCTGTTCCAGCCGGAGATGAGGTCGCCGCTCCATTCGTCCAGCGCTCGGCTCAAGCGCTCGCGCGCCGCCTTGGGCATCGCGCCCAGCGAATTGCCGTCGAGATAGATCACGCCTTGCGGCAGTGCGAAGCGATCCCGAAAGACGCGCAGCGGATCGGCGCGGTCGAGCGCTTCGCAATCGGCGCGGCTGAGCGTCAAGTCTGTTTTTCCTTCGGCGTCTGCGCCGCCGCGATGGCGTCGGAGGTCTCGCGGATGACGCGGGCCGCGATGGGATCGTGCTGGATGGCTTTCCAATAGGCGGACAGTTTGGGCAATTGGTCTTGCGGACTGGCGCGGCCGAAGAGTTTGGGCGCCCATTCGAAGGCCAGCATGAGTTGCGGTGCCAGGGCGCCATCCGCCTGGGTCAGCGACTTGCCGACCGCGTAGCCATCCGTGCCGATATAGTGTTCGAGATAATCGAGCGATTTCTTCACCTCGGCCAGGGCCGCGTCGATCTTCGCGCTGTCCCATCTTTTGCGCCCCATTCCGGAAGCGGTGAACAGCGGCACCATCGCCACGACGAGATAAAAATCGCACAGCCGCGCGATCAGGCGGACCTGGGCGCGATCCCACGGATCGGCGGGGCGCAGCGTCGGCGTGGGATACATGTCCTCCAGATATTCGCAGATGACTTCGGACTCGGGCAGCGTGCGGCCGTCATCCAGTTCCAGCGTCGGCACGCGGCCGAGCGGATTGATCTTGAGGTAGTCGCCCTTGCCGCTGCGGTCGTGAATTCCGCTGGGCTCGACGAACGGTATGTCCAATCCCTTGGCGTACAGCACCAGCCGCACACGGGTCGGAAACGGCGAGAGGTAGGTCTGATGCAGCTTCATATTCGCCTCGGATGCGCGCGTGACACCCTGTGCCGGGATTGCGCTGCGATCAAGGCGGCGTCAGCACGGAACGTCGCCCTTGAGTGTGATGCGGTGCATGATGCGGCGATAGCCCTGATAGTCGTTGACCGGATTGTGCAACGCACAGCGATTGTCCCACAGCGCCAGCGAGCCGATGCGCCAGGAAAACCGGCAGGTGAATTCGGCGCGGACCTGATGGCGGAACAGCAACTGAAGAAGCGGCGCACTCTCCTCGTCCGTCATGCCTTCAAAGCGGACCGTGTGGGCCGGATTGACGTAGAGCGACTTGCGGCCGGTCTCCGGATGGGTGCGCAAGACGGGATGGGTGGTGGTGAATTCCTCGGCGACATCGTTCTTGCCGCTTTCGCGGATACGGTCCTCGCGGGTCTTCGACGCATCGGCGTTCGCCGAACTGCTGACGGCATGGAGTCCCTCGAGCAGGCGCCGCAAGCCGGCGGACAGCGTTTCGTAGGCGAGATATTGATTGGCGAACAACGTGTCGCCGCCTTGAGGCGGCACTTCGCGTGCGATCAGCAGCGTGGCGCTAGGCGGCTGCGGCAGATAGGTCGTGTCCGAATGCCAGATGCCGCCGAAATTCACCGTCTCATGTTCGAGCTTCGCGACGGTGGTGACTTGTGGAAAGTCGTCCAGGCCTTTGAGGAACGGATAGTCCATCGGCTCGCCGAAGCGCCGCGCCAGCGCCAGCAACCGCGCTGGCGGCAGATTCTGGTCGTGGAAGAAGAGCACCAGATGCTCGAGCCAGATTTGGCGCAGTTCCGCGACCGTCGCCGGCGACAGGTCGGCGGACAGCTCGATGCCGGAAATCTCCGCGCCCAAAGCGCCGGCGATGCGCGAGACCTTCATGGCCGTCTGCCCCTGGAACGCCGGTCAGGCTACGCCCGCGGCGTGCCTGCGGCAAAGGCGCGGCGGATGGCCTGGATCTCGTTCTCCAGCGCGCCCAGGAAGCGCGAACGATCCTGTTTCGTAAATCCGGCATTGAACGTCTGGCCGCCCAGCGTCGACTCGCGCAAGTGGCGGTGCAAGTCGCGCATGCCCAGCGCCATGCCGATGCTGTCTTCGGTGAAGGCTTTGCCGGTGGGGCCGAGGACGTGGGCGCCGTTCTTCAGGGCGCGGGAGGCCAGCGGAATGTCGGCCGTCACGACAAGGTCGCCCGCGCCGGCCCGCTCCACGATCCAGTCGTCGGCCGCGTCGGGGCCATCGCCGACGGTGACGTGGCGGACCAGAGGATTGCGGCTTGGGCGCAGACCGCCATTGCTGACGACGATGACGGCCAGGCCATGGCGCGCCGCCACCTGCTCGACCTCGGCCTTCACCGGGCAGGCATCGCCATCGACGTAAATCTCAAGCACAGTTTGGTCTCATCGCGGGCTGCTTCTATAACGGGAGACAAGCCGGGAGGAAACCGTGGCGCTCAGGCCCGAAGACATGGATTTCATTTCCAATTTCAGCACGATTTGGGCGGTGTTCCTGGGCGCCCTGTTGGCGACGTTGGGCGGCTTCGCGGCCACCCAGCTCGAATGGTACCTGGAGCGGCGGCGGCGTGAGCGCAACGCGGCACTGTTCTTCGGCGAGGTGCTGTCGACGCTGAACATCCTTCTGGGCTATGCCGCCAGCACCAAGAGGATCGGCGAGCCTTACGGGCCGATCACGCTGCGCATGTTCCGCTCGGCCGTCGGCGAGGTCGATATCTACAATCGCAATCGCGAGACGCTTTACGATTTGCGGCACGCCGAACTTCGGGCGCGCATCCACACGCTGACCCTGCGCGTCAACATGTCGGTCGACGGCGTTTTCGACGCGACGAACACGATCGCCGCCGTTCAGGAACAATTGCGCGCACCGGACCTGAGCGAAGAGCGGCGGCAGGAACTGGTCAAGCGCATCGCGGCCCTCAACGAGAACCGCGAAGGCGCCTTCGAGTTCGTCATGGAAAACGCCGAGCAGCTCAAAGGCGTCATTCGCGACCTTGAGCCGATCGCGCGCTTTTCGTTCGACGACATGCAAAGAGCCGTGCGCAATGCGTAACGTCTTCACGCTGCTGGCCTGCGCGTTCGTCCTGGCGGGGTGCGAATCGATCGGCGATCTCACCTCGGACGCGTTCGATCCGGGAAACGCCGCACAATCGACCTTCACGCTCGACAGTGCCGCATGCGCGGCGAACGCCGATATCCGGCGGGGTTATGACATCCGCGGCATCGCCGGCACGCATGCCGAGCGCCATGAGATCTTCAACCGCGCCTACACCGCCTGCATGCAGCGGAGAGGGTATGCCCGGCGCGATTGGGCGCCGAACATTCCCTACATCATCGATCCCATGCCGGGCTGATTACCAACCGCGCGGCCGATGCCGCAGTTACGCGGCGCGGCGGCCGCCGCCGCGCGGAGCCCAGCGGCGCTTGGGGTTCTTGTAGTTGCGCTCGCGCGGACCTTGCGGACGGCGTTCCTCATTGGCGTTGGCCGGGCTCAGGCTGCTGGCCGGTAGATCGTGCGCCACCACCGGGATCTGGCGCTTCACCAGACGCTCGATGTCGCGCAGATAGATCCGTTCGGAGTGGTCGCAGAACGAGATCGCGATGCCTTCCGAGCCGGCGCGCGCGGTGCGGCCGATACGGTGGACATAGCTCTCCGGCTCGTTGGGCAGCTCGAAGTTGATGACATGCGTGACGTCATCGACATCGACGCCGCGGGCCGCGATGTCGGTGGCGACCAGCACGCGGACATGGCCGGACTTGAAGCCGTCCAGCGCCCGCTGACGGGCATTCTGCGACTTGTTGCCGTGAATGGCATCGGACTTGAAGCCCGCCTTCTCCAGATGGTCGGAGACGCGGTTGGCGATGTGCTTGGTGCGTGTGAAGACGATGACGCGCTTGAAGGCGTCGTCGCGCAGCAGGTGGCTGAGCAGCGCCCGCTTGTCCTTCTGGTCGATATGGATGACGCGCTGGTCGATGCGGTCGGCCGTCTTGGTGGGCGGCGAGACCTCGATGCGTTCCGGCTGGATCAGCATGTCGCCGACCAGCTTGACGACGTCGTCCGGCATGGTGGCGGAGAACAGCATCGACTGGCGCTTTTTCGGCAGCATCGCGACGATGCGGCGGACGTCCTTGATGAAGCCCATGTCGAGCATGCGGTCGGCTTCGTCGACGATCAGGACGCCGACGCCATCAAGACGGATATGCCCCTGCTTGACCAGGTCGAGCAGGCGGCCCGGCGTGGCGACGAGGATGTCGACGCCCTGCTTCATGGCGTTGACCTGCGAATTCTGGCTGACGCCGCCGAGGATGACGGCGGTGCGCAGGCCGAGATGACGGCCATAGGTCCTGAAGCTCGCGTCGATCTGGACGGCCAGCTCGCGGGTCGGCGCCAGGATCAGGGCGCGGGCGCCGCGATGGGCGGGCGGCACGCGGCTCTCGGCGAGACGCTGGAGCAGCGGCAGGCCGAAGGCGGCGGTCTTGCCGGTGCCGGTCTGGGCGATGCCGAGCAGGTCCCGGCCGGCCAGCAGCGCCGGGATGGCGCGCAGCTGGATCGGGGTCGGTTGGGTGTAGTTCTCGTCGGAGAGAGCGCGCAAAAGCGGCTCGGAAAGGCCGAGATTGGCGAACGTTAAATGAGTCACAAGTAGTCCTTAACCGCGCAAAACGTGCGGAATGCACGGGCGCAACGGCTTGTTGCCGTCATCCACGCACATCTGGAGCAAACGGGAGTTTTCTATGAAGCCTGCGGTGGGAACGCGCAAATTGCTCGGCGCGCCTCGTGCGACCGCGAGGTGATGGGGCAGCGTATAGGCGGGGGATTAACAGGAAGTCAAGCTGGGACGATTGCCTACGGGAACTTTGCCGCCCTAAGAAAGCGCATGATCGATCGCTCCGGCGTCCGCTTCACGAAGCGCATTTGCAACGATGTGACCTTGCACGTCGCCGAGGCCGGGCCCGAAGACGGGCCGCTGGTCATCCTGCTGCATGGCTTTCCGGAGTTCTGGTTCGGCTGGCGTTATCAGATCGGGGCGCTGGCGGCGGCGGGGTATCGCGTCGTGGCGCCCGATCAGCGTGGCTACAATCTGTCGGATAAGCCAAAAGGCATCGCGAATTACGATGTCGACAAGCTGGCGGGCGACGTCGTGGCGCTGGCGGCGCATTACACCAATGAGCCGTTCGCGCTCGTCGGTCACGATTGGGGTGCGGTGGCGGCGTGGTGGACGGCGACGCGGAGCCCGCAAAAAATCCGCAAGCTCGCGGTGCTCAACTGTCCGCATCCGGTGGTGTGGACGCAGGCGATGAAACACGATCCGGTGCAGCGCAAGGCGAGCTGGTATGTGCGCGCCTTCCAGGTCCCGTTCCTGCCGGAAGCTCTGATGCGCAGCGGAAATTACCGCGCGCTGGTCGGCGCCTTGCGCGAAGCCAAGGCGCCGCTATCCGATGAAGAGGCCGACCTCTATCGCGCGGCCTGGCGGCAGCCCGGCGCGCTGACGGCGATGCTCAACTGGTACCGCGCCATCCTGCGGCACAGATTCGAGCCGATCGCGCCGGGCAGCATCCGCGTGCCAGTACAGATCATTTGGGGCCGCCAGGACCGCTACGCCCTGCCCGCACTGGCCGAGGCGAGCAGAGCGCTGTGCGCCGACGCGCGCCTCACCTTCCTGGACGACGCAACCCATTGGGTGGCGCATGACGAGCCGGAACGCGTCAACGTGATCCTTCTCGAATTCCTCAAATAGGCGCGCTGGAACGGGCGAAGGACAAAAAAAGCAATAACCTCCGGTGCTTCGCGCGGTTCATCGGCTGATAAACCAGGGCATCACCGGGTCCGGGCTATGCCTTTGGCCGACCCGGCCGGCGATGTGCTGCGCGATGGTACTATGGGCGCGCGCCAAGCCCCGTGACGGAGCGCTCCGAACAGTCCCACCCCAGTTGCGGATTCACCCTAGTTTTGCGCATGATGCTTGGGACGCGCCCCCTCCTAGCCGGACGAGCGGGCGCGGAATTGGGTGTTTCCGGCGGGGCATTGGGCATTTCGGCGGCATCATGGCGAACTTCGATAGTGGCGGCTCGCGCGGCGGTCTGGCGCAAGCGTCTGTTAAGGGCACGGTCAAGTGGTTCAACGGGACCAAGGGCTACGGTTTCATCACTCTAGAAAACGGCGGTGACGCCTTCTGTCACGCCTCGGCGCTGCAGGCGGCCGGGCATGCGGAACTGCCACAGGGCGCGACCATCGTTTGCGATCTGCAGGATTCCCCGCGCGGGCTCCAGGTCGTGGCGGTGCATAGCGTCGACACCAGCACGGCCGACACCAGCGCGCCGCGCGGACCGCGCCGCGACTTCGGCGATGGCGGCGGACGGCGCGGCGGCGGCGGTGGTGGACGCGGCGGCTTCGGCGGCGGCGGAGACCGTTTTGGCGGCGGTGGCGACAGGTTCGGCGGCGGCGACCGGTTCGGCGGCGGCGACCGCTTCAGCGGTGGTGGTGACCGCTTCGGTGGCGGTGGCGACCGCTTCAGCGGCGGCGATCGTTTCAGCGGCGGGGGCGACCGCTTCAGCGGCGGCGGCAACCGCGATGCCGGGCCGAGCGGCCCGATGGTCGAAGGCAAGGTGAAGTTCTTCAACGACCAGAAGGGCTTCGGCTTTGTCATGCCGGACAGCGGCAGCGGCGACGTCTATATCCACGCCAGCGCGCTCAGGCGCTCGGGCGTGCAGGTCCTGGAGCCGGAGCAGCGGATCCGCTATTCCACCCGGCAGGGCCAAAAGGGCGTCGAAGTCGACCGCGTCGAGGTCATCTAAGCCTTTCTGTGAAATAGCTTATTTACTAGTTGCGACGGTTGCCCCAGATGCAACCCCGTGCCGCACGGTAAATTTGCGCTGTTAGCTTGAATTTCGCACCTGCGAACATATATAGCGTCGATCTATATCGGACCTATATAGATCGCAGGGGCCTGGTCATGGACGTACGCACTATCTGTCTGGGCATTCTGACCCGCGGCGACGCCACCGGTTACGAAATCAAGAAGCTGTTCGAGGACGACGGCTACCAGCATTTCGTCGAGGCGAGCTTCGGCTCGATCTATCCGGCGCTGAACCGGCTGACCGACGAAGGCTATGTCTCGGTGCGATCCGAGGCCCAGGAGAAGCGCCCGGACCGCAAGGTCTATTCGATCACGCCGACCGGCCGCAGCCAGTTCGTCGCCTCGCTGCTGAAGCCGCTGCCGGAAGACCGGCATCGCTCGCCCTTCGTATTCGCGATGCTTTTTGCCGATTTGTTGCCGCAAAGCCGCGTCAGCGGGATGCTCGATACCTATATCGGTCAGGTCGAGCAGAAGCTGGCGCATCTGAACGAGCATCAGGATGCATCTCAATCCAGCGGCGAACAGTTCGTCGGCGGGTTCGGGCGCGCGGTCTATGTCGCAATTCTGGATTTCCTGCGCACCCATCGCGCGGAAGTCGAAAAACAACAATTGGCCCAGGCGGCCGAATAACGGAGCACCGGTTTCATGTTCAGGCAAATCGGATCGACGCTCGGCCGCTGGTATGACGCGATCATGCCGGGCTTCTGGCTGGCCCTGAAGCCGCGCTATCAGTGGGCCGGCGGCATCGCCATGCTGGTGATCATCTGGGTCGCGACGGGCCTGTTGAACGGCGGTTCGGCCGCGTCGCATGTGGACGACGATATGGCCAAGCCGAACGGAATCCCGCGCGTGCGCGTCAGCATGCTGGTGGCGTCGGCGCGCGACGCGACGATCAACGTGCGCGGCCGCACGCAGGCCATGCACGAGGTCGATGTCCGCGCCGAAGTCGAAGGCGTGGTGCAGGCCATCCATTTCGACAAGGGCGATCACGTCAGAAAGGGCGACACGCTCTGCGAGATCAAGCTCAACGACCGCGGCGCAAAGGCCGCCCAAGCGTCGGCGGCGGTCGCGCAAACGCTGAAAGAACTGCAAGTGGCGCAGGACCTCTACAAGCAGGGCTTCCGCTCGAAGACGCAGCTGGCGCAAGCCGAGGCGGCCTATGCGCAGGCCAGCGCCGGGCTCGCGACGATGAACGTCCAGCTCGCCAACACGCGCATCAAGGCGCCGTTCGACGGCATCGTGGACGACCGCTATGTCAGCGCCGGCGACTATATGCGTGCCGGCGACAAGTGCGAGATGGTGATCGCACCCGAACCGTTCCTGGCCGTGGGCACCGTTTCCGAACAGCAGGTCGGACAGATCAGCCTGGGCGACGCGGCGACCGCGAACCTCGTTTCCGGCGAAGTGGTCAACGGCAAGGTCCGCTTCGTGGCCGACCGCGCCGATCCCTTGACGCGGGCCTTCCGCGTCGAAGTCGAGCTGCCCAATCCCGACGCCAAGCTGCGTGACGGCGTGACGGCCGATATTCACATCTCCGTGCGCCGGCTGATGGCACAGCACATCTCGCCCGGCATCATGGTGCTCGACGACACCGGCAAGGTCGGCGTGCGCGTGGTAGCGGACAACATCGTGCGCTTCATCCCGGTCGCCATCATATCGGACGGACCGGACGGTTCGTGGGTGTCTGGCCTTCCGGACAAGGTGAATGTGATTACCGTGGGACAGGAATTCGTCAGCGACGGCCAGCGCGTCGAGCCGGTGGCGGAGAAAAACGGAAAATCGTCATGACCAGAATTGTCGAATGGGCTGTCGCCAACACGCGCGTCGTGATTGCGCTGATCTTGGTCGTCATCATCAGCGGCGTCATAGCCTTCATCAAGATTCCGAAGGAAGCCCAGCCGGACATACCGATCCCGATGCTGATGGTGCAGGTCTCCTATCCGGGCATCAGCCCGGAGGATAGCGAACGCCTGCTGGTCAAGCCGCTGGAGACCGGCCTGCGCTCGGTCGAAGGGCTGCAGACCATCACCGCGCGCGCCTATACCGGCTTCGCGGTGATCATTCTGGAGTTCGACGTCAACTTCAACAAATCCAAGGCGCTCGCCGACGTCCGGGCCCAGGTCGACGAGACCAGATCGCTGCTGCCGCAGGAAGCCAATCCGCCATCGGTCCGCGAGTTCAACATCGCCCTGCAGCCGGTCATTTCCGTCGCCCTGTCGGGCAACGTGCCCGAGCGCACGCTGCTCAAGCTGGCGCGCGACCTGAAGGACGAAATCAAGACCATTCCCAGCGTGCTGGACGTCGACATCAACGGCGAACGCAACGAGATGCTGGAGATCGTCATCGATCAGGCGAAATTGGAGAGCTACGGCATTTCCCAGCAGGAGATGTTCGCGGCGGTCTCCAACAACAACCGGCTGATCGCGGCCGGCCTGATCGACACCGGCCATGGCAGTTTCGCGGTCAAGGTACCGGGCGTCATCTCGGACGCCTCGGATCTGCTCAACTTGCCGATCCGCTCGACGGCGAATTCCACGATCACTCTGGCCAGCGTCGCCGAGGTGCGCCGGACGTTCTACGATCCCACAACCTATGCGCGGGTGAACGGCCAGCCGACGATCTCTCTGGACGTCAGCAAGCGCATCGGCTCCAACATCATCGCCAACAACGCGGCGGTGCGCCAAATCGTCGACAAGGAGGCCAAGACCTGGCCGTCCGGCGTACACGTCACCTATCTGTACGACAATTCGACCGATATCCGCGACATGTTGGGGTCGCTGTCGGATTCCATCCTCCTCGCCGTCGTGCTGGTGATGATCATCGTCGTCGGGGCGCTCGGCGTGCGGGCCGGCCTTCTGGTCGGCGTCGCGATCCCGACCTCGTTCCTGATGGCCTTCATGGTGCTCAACAGCATCGGCATGTCGCTCAACATGATGATCATGTTCGGCATGCTGCTGGCCGTCGGCATCCTGGTCGATGGCGCGATCATCGTGGTCGAGTATGCCGACCGCAAAATGACGGAAGGGCACAAGCCCAAACAGGCGTTCTCCGAAGCGGCGCTGCGCATGTTCTGGCCGGTGGTCAGCGCCACCGCGACCATGATCGGCGCCTTCCTGCCGATGCTGTTGTGGCCGGGCGTCGCCGGCAAGTTCATGAGCTATTTTCCGATCACGCTGATCATCATCCTGTCGGCCTCGATGGTGGTGGCGCTGGTCTTCCTGCCGGTGCTGGGCGGCATCTTCGGCAAGGCGCCGAAGGCGGACCCGGAGCAGGAACGGGCGATCGAAGCCTCCGAAACCGGCGACTGGCGCGACATCCCGGGCGTCACGGGTTGGTATGCGCATCTGTCCGAGACGCTGACCCGCTTTCCGGGTCGCGTCATTTTGGGAGCGGCGGGAATCGTCTTCGGCGTCATCGGTCTGTTCGTTGTGTTCAATCACGGCTCGATCTTCTTCGCCGACGAAGATCCGAGTTATGCCCAGGTGTTCATCTCGGCCCGCGGCAATCTTTCGGCGGGCGAGAAACGCGATATTGTCATGCAGATCTCGCGGATCGCGCAGACGATACCGGGCATCCGCGCAATCTATGCCTCGTCCGGCGGACAAAGCATCTCGTCCAACAGCAACGGCGGCGTGCCGGTCGACAATATCGGCCGGCTCGGCGTCGAGATGAAGGACTATCGCGAGCGCCCCTCCGGCAAGCTGATCCAGGAGGAAATCCGGCAGAAGACCTCCAACATCCCCGGCGTGCATATCGAAGTGCGCGAGCCGCAGAGCGGCCCGCCGACCGGCAAAGACATCATGATAGATGTCTCTTCGGACGACTATGTCGAACTCGCCCAGACCGCCGCCTTGATCCGCGCGCATATGGACAAGATGTCCGAGTTGCGCGACGTCGAGGATACCAGGCCGCTGCCCGGCATCGAATGGGATCTCAACATCAATCGTGAGATCGCCAGTCGCTTCGGCGCCAACGCGCAGTCCATCGGCACGGCCGTCCAGCTCGTCACCAACGGCATCCTGGTCGGCAAATACCGTCCCGACGACAGCCAGGACGAGGTCGACATCCGCGTACGCTACCCGAGCCAGTCGCGCGGCATCCACGCGCTCGACGATCTGCGCATCACCACCGCCGACGGCAGCATGGTCCCGATCAGCAACTTCGTGACCATGACGCCGGCGCAGCAGGTCAGCGCCATCGAGCGCGTCGACGGCCATCGCGTCTATCACGTCCGCGCCAATGTGAAGCCGGGTATCAACGCCAATGCCGAGATTGCGGTGATCCAGAAATGGCTTGCGACACAGACCATGCCGCACGACGTCCGCGTGTCGTTCAAGGGCGGCAGCGAACAGCAGGCCGAGTCCGGCATGTTCCTGATCGAGGCGGCGTTCCTGGCGCTGTTCCTGATCGCGATGGTGCTGCTGGCGATGTTCAACAGCTTCTACCACGCCGGACTGATCCTGGTGGCGGTGGTGCTGGCGATGATCGGCGCGCTGCTGGGTATGGTGGTGATGGGCCAGCCGTTCTCGATCATCATGTCGGGCACCGGCATGCTGGCGCTCGCCGGCATCGTGGTGAACCACAACATCGTGCTGATCGACACGTTCCATCGCCTGCGCGATTCGGGCATGGACCCGATCGAGGCGGTGATCCGCTCCAGCGCCCAGCGCCTGCGGCCCGTGTTCCTGACCACGATCACGGCCATCGGCGGCCTGCTGCCGATGATGTTCGCGATCGAGATCAACTTCGCGACCCGCGAGGTCACGATCGGCGGTCCGAACGGCCTGATGTGGGTTCAGCTGTCCACGGCGATCGTGTTCGGCCTGGGATTCTCCAAGATGATCACGCTGGGGCTGGTGCCGTCGATGCTGGCCCTGCCCTATCGCTGGCGCGAACGGCGCGCGCGCGTCGCCACTGCGCGGGCGACGCAGGGGCAACTCGTTCGCGGCTGGCGCGGCGGCGAGCCCGACGCGCAGCCCGCGGAGTAAGGCGGCGAAGGAACAATCAGTCGGCGGCAACCGGCGTGGCGCGGGCCACGCCGGGCGCCACTTCGGGATCGTTCTCGACGGCTTTGAGGATTTCCAGCGCCTCGGCGGCCTGCTTCTGCTTGTTCCACATCGACGCGTAGGCGCCGCCGCGCTCCACCAGTTCGCCGTGACGGCCGCGCTCGACGATCTCGCCATGGTCCAGCACCAGGATCTCGTCGGCATCGATCACGGTCGAGAGGCGATGGGCGATGACCAGCGAGGTGCGGTTGCGTGAGACTTCCGAGAGCGCGCCCTGGATTTCGCGCTCGGTGTGGGTATCGAGCGCCGACGTGGCCTCGTCCAGCAAGAGGATCGGCGGGTTCTTGAGAATGGTGCGGGCGATGGCGACGCGCTGCTTCTCGCCGCCCGAGAGCTTGAGGCCGCGCTCGCCGACCATGGCGTCGAAACCGAGCGGCAATTCGCCGATGAACTTGTCGATCTGGGCGTAGCGCGCCGCCTCCTTCACTTCGGCCTCCGTGGCGCCGATCCGGCCATAGGCGATGTTGTATTTCACGGTGTCGTTGAACAGCACCGTGTCCTGCGGAACGATGCCGATCGCTTGGCGCAGGCTGGCCTGCGTCACGTCGCGGATGTCCTGGCCGTCGATCGTCACGCTGCCCGACTTGATGTCGTAGAAGCGGTAGAGAATGCGCGAGATGGTGGATTTGCCGGCGCCGGACGGACCGACCACGGCGACCGTCTTGCCGGCCGGCACCACGAAGCTGATGCCCTTGAGCACGGTGCGCGCCGGCTCGTAGGAAAAAACGACGTTGTCGAAGCGGATTTCGCCGCCTGAGACCTTGAGGTCCGGCGCGCCCGGCTTGTCCTCGATCTCCTGCGGCTGATGCAGCAGCCGGAACATCGCGTCCATGTCGACCAGCGACTGGGTGATCTCGCGATAGGCGGTGCCGAGGAAATTCAGCGGCTGCTGCAGGGCGACGAGATAGCCGGTCGCCATGGTCAGGTCGCCGACCGTGAAATGCCCCGACCGCATGATCCCCACCGCCGTGAGCACCAGAACGGCAGCCAACCCCAAGGACATCAGGATCGCCTGGCCGATGTTCAGGACGGTGAGCGAGGTCGTCGCCTGGATCGAGGCCTTGGCGAAACGCTCCATCGAGCCGTCGAAGCGGCGGGTCTCGTGGCCCTCATTGTTGAAGTATTTGACGGTCTCGTAGTTCAACAGGCTGTCGACCGCCTTGGTGTTGGCGTCCTGATCGGACTGGTTCATGTCGCGGCGGAACTGGATGCGCCAACGCGTGATCGCGAAAGTGAACCAGACATAGAGCACGACCATGACGATGGTGGCCGCCGCGAACCAGGCGTTGAACAGAATGAGGAAAATCGTGCTGGTGATCGCAAGTTCCAGCACGGTGGGAAAGGTGTTGAAGATGGCGATCGACAGCAGGTTGTCGATCCCCTTGGTGCCGCGCTCAATGATGCGCGACAGGCCGCCGGTCTTGCGGTCGAGATGGAAGCGCAGCGACAGCCGGTGGATATGGGCGAAGGTCGAGACCGCGACCTCGCGCATCGCGTGATACTGGACCTTGGCGAAGACGCCGTCCCGCAACTGGGCAAAGCCCGAGATCATGATGCGCGCGATGATCTGGGTCGCGATCAGGCCCATGACCGCGGCGAAGAGCTGCATCTTGGGCTGGTGATCGAGGCTGTCGACCAAGAGGCCGTTCAGGTAGGGCACGGTGGCGTTCGCCACCTTGGCCAGGACGAGGCAAACGAGCGCGATCACGACGCGCGTCTTGAGGTCCAGCCGCCCGGCCGGCCACAGATAGGGCATCAGCGTCCACAAGGGACGCAAGGACGGGGCGCCGTCGCCCTCCTCGACCGGATGCGCCGCCACCTAGTGCCCCATATTGCCGCCGCCGAAGGCGAGGAAACCCGCGATCAGGGCGATCAGTGCAATGACGGCGATAATGACGAGTGCGCGCGGCACGGCTAACCTCTCTGCGTTCCGATTCTGTTTAGGAACTGGCGCGCGCGGGCGCAACCCTGAAAGCTCCATGGACAAGAAGACTCCTGCCATTTGCGTGTTCTGCGGCTCGTCGCACGGCGCCAGGCCGGCCTATGCGGCGGCGGCGGCGCGGCTGGGGACGCTGATCGGCGAGGGCGGCTATGCCATGGTGTTCGGCGGCGGCCAGAACGGGCTGATGGGCGTGGCGGCGCGTGCCGCCCATGCCGCGGGTGCGAAGGTGCTGGGCGTGCTGCCCGATTTCCTGCGGCGGATCGAAGTGCCGCTGGAGCCGGAGTCCGAGGACCTGGTCATCGTGCCCGACATGCAGATCCGCAAGCAGATCATGCTGAACCGGTCCGACGCCTTCGTCGTGCTGCCCGGCGGGCTGGGCACGCTGGACGAGTTGTTCGAAGTGCTGTCGATCTCGCAACTGAAAGCGCACGACAAGCCCATCGTGGTGATCGACACGGAGGGTTTCTACACGGCGCTGTGGCCGTTGTTGTCGCATATCGTGCGCGAGGGGTTTGCCGTGCGCAGCATCGAGAATCTCTACCATGTGGTTGCGACGCCGGATGAAGCCATGGCCAGGATCGCCGCGCTACTCCGCCACGCGGCGCGATAGGAAGCCGAAGCGGCCTTCGATGCTGACCAGCGCCAGCGCCGCCCAGATGCAGCCGAAGGCGACGATGTTGGTACGCGTGAAGGGTTCACGCAGGATCAATGTCGCGACCAGGAGCGTGATGGTCGGCGAGAGATATTGCAGGAAGCCCAGCGTGGTCAGGCGGATGCGACGCGCGCCGGCGGCGAACAGCACCAAGGGCAGCGCCGTCAGCGGGCCGGTGAAGACCAGCAGCGCATTCTTCTGCAATGTCGGCGCCGGAAAGGCGCCGCTGCCGTCGAGCGCCCACAGCAGGAGCACGACCAGCGTGACGGGAAGCAGCAAGGTGGTCTCGATGGTGAGGCCATCGAGCGAGTCCACCGGCGTCAGCTTGCGGACATAGCCGTAGAACCCGAAGGTCAGCGCCAGCGCCGGCGCGACCCAGGCGACATGGCCGAGCGCATAGGCCTGCACGCCGACGGCGACCGTCGCCAGCGCCAGGGCGGCGAGGCGCAGGCGCGATATCTTCTCGCCCAGCAAGGCCACGCCCAATCCGATCGAGACCAGCGGCGTCAGATAGTAGCCGAGCGCCGCCTCCACGAGCTGGTGGGTGGAGACGCAGTACATGTAGAGCGTCCAGTTGACGGTGATCAGCAGGCTGCTGGCGGTCAGCGCGCCCAGCAGGCGCGGCGTGCGGATCACCAGGATGAAATGCGAGATGCGGCGGCGGGCCAAGGTGACGATCAGGCCGAACAGCGAGCACCACAGGATGCGGTGCAGCGTGATCTCCACCGGAGACGTGCCGGCCAGCAGCGTCCAGTAGAGCGGCACCAAACCCCAGACGAGATAGGCGCCGCCGGCATAGAGGATGCCGCGGGTTTCGTTGGGGTGGGCGGGTTCTGTTTCGCTCATGCTCTAGATGTCATGGCCCGCAACTGCGGGCCACCCAGTTGACGCCTTAGTTGATGGCGAAAGAATTGGCAGTGATCGAGTTCGGCGAAGCATGTTCTTGGGATCACCTGGGTGGCCCGCAGTTGCGGGCCATGACAATTGAGGGGTGTTGAGAAGAATGCACCGTGCAATTTCGCTCATCACCTATGCGCGGGCGCCGTCGCGGAAGAGTTTGTAGCAGATCGAGTCGGTCAGGGCCTCGAAGGAGGCATCGACCAGGTTGGGCGAGACGCCGACCGTCGACCAGCGATTGCCTTTGCCGTCGGCGCTTTCGACCATCACGCGGGTCACCGCTTCGGTACCGCTGGTGAGGATACGCACCTTGTAGTCCACCAGGCGCAAATCGGAGAGATAGGACGAGTATTTGCCCAGATCCTTGCGCAGCGCCTCGTCCAGCGCGTTGACGGGGCCGACGCCCTCGCCCGCGGTGTGCAGCGTTTCGCCGTCAACCTTCAAGCGAACGGTGGCTTCGGAGACCGTGACCTGTTCGCCGAGCGCGTTGTGGCGGCGCTCGACGATGACGCGGAAGCTCTGGACCTCGAAATAGGGCGGCACCTGGCCGAGCGCGCGGCGCGCCAGGAGCTCGAACGAGGCCTCGGCGCCGTCATAGGCATAGCCGAGGAATTCGCGCTGCTTGAGATCCTCGAGCAGTCGCGTGATGCGGGCGTCCTTGGCGTCGAGATCGATGCCGAGCTCGGAGAGGCGGGCCAGCAGATTGGAGCGGCCGGCCTGATCGGAGACCAGGATCTTGCGCGCATTGCCGACCGTCTGCGGCGGAACGTGCTCGTAGGTGCGCGGGTCCTTGGCCACGGCGGAGGAGTGCAGGCCGCCCTTGTGCGCGAAGGCCGACGGACCGACATAGGCGGCGTGACGGGCGGGGGCGCGGTTGAGGATTTCGTCCAGCAGGCGCGAGACCGACGTCAGTTTCGCCAGCTGGTCGCGGCCGACGCCGGTCTCGAACTGCGAGGCGTAGGGCTCCTTCAGCAGCAGCGTCGGAATCAGCGCGCAGAGATTGGCGTTGCCGCAACGCTCGCCGAGGCCGTTGAGCGTGCCCTGGATCTGCCGCGCGCCGGCGCGGACGGCGGCAAGACTTATTGCAACAGCCTGCTCCGTATCGTTGTGGGCGTGGATGCCGAGCGCGGCGCCGGGCAGTTTCGCTTTCACCTCGCCGACGATGCGATAGACGTCCTCCGGCAGCGTGCCGCCATTGGTGTCGCACAGCACCAGCCAGCGCGCGCCGGCATCGTGCGCCGCGCGGATGCAGGCGAGCGCGTAGTCCGGATTGGCCTTGTAGCCGTCGAAGAAATGCTCGGCGTCGAACAGGGCTTCGCGCTTCCTGGCGACGACCGCGGCGACGGATTCGGCGATGCCGTCGACGTTTTCGCTAAGCGGAATCTCCAGCGCGACATCGACATGGAAGTCCCAGGTCTTGCCGACCAGGCAGGCGGCGTCGGCCTGCGCCCCCAGGACCTGCGACAGGCCAGGGTCGTTGGCGGCGCTGCGGCCGGGGCGCTTGGTCATGCCGAAGGCGGTGAAGGTGGCGCGGCTCAAGGGCGGGCGTTCGGCGAAAAACGCGGTGTCGGTCGGATTGGCGCCGGGCCAGCCGCCCTCGATGTAATCGATGCCGAGGCCGTCGAGCGCCAGCGCGATCTGGCGCTTGTCCTCGACCGAGAAGTCCACGCCCTGCGTCTGCGCCCCGTCGCGGAGCGTCGTGTCGAAGAGGAAGAGGCGGTCCTTGCTCATCGGCGGGCCCCCGCCATTCGCACGCCGTCGCAGCGAACTCCGCTTCGCGGATTTCGACCGGCCCCGCAACAATGGGGGAGGTGACGAACTCCCGCGTCGCGGCCCAGTCGGCTTCTGTCGGCGTCAGCGCGTGCAGCAGAGCGGGATGGTCGTCCGGGTTCACGCCCGCGTTGACCATCACATGGATCATCGCCGCCAGTTCCTCGAACTTGCGGCAGACATGCCTTGTCGCCGCCTTGAGCTGGAGCGATCGGGCGGTACGGGCGCCATGGGTGCGGGCGTTCTGGTTGCCAGCGGAGGCCCCAGCTCTCCGTTTGGGGCCTTCGGCAATATAATTGTTCGTCGAAAAAACGACCCCCCTCCCCCCCTCTGCCTGGGTTTTCGCCGGTCTGCGGCGCGGCGGGCGCGCCAAAGCCGCCGCGATGACGGGAGTGGTAGGCGCGGGTGTATGGCTGGCGCAGTGCATCCTGTGGATGTAGGAATTTTGTCTTTTTTGTCAAGGGGTGCGGGGAACTAAATTTTATCCCATTGAAACAGTTACAGATTTCACCATGGCCGGGCTTGACCCGGCCACCCAGTGCGACCGCGTCTGCGGGCGCCAGAGACTCTTTTCGGCGCGCCGACGCGCGCCTGCTGGGTGGCCGGGTCAAGCCCGGCCATGGTGAGTGAGGGTGAATTGGCGCTTCACCGATCAAGCCCGGCCATGGTGAGTGAGGGTGGATCGCCGCTTCACCTGTCAAGCCCGGCCATGGTGAGTGGGGGTGGGTCATCGCTTGACCTCCCACGTCGTACCTGTCGGGCCGTCTTTGAGGACGATGCCTTGGGCCAGGAGTTCGTCGCGGATGCGGTCGCTTTCCTTGAAGTCCTTGGCGGCGCGGGCGGCCTTGCGGGCGGCGATGGCTTGGGCAATGGCGGCGTCGTCGACTGGTTTCTTGGCGGCGAGATTGATCTGCACGTTGGAGAAGCCGAGCAGGCCCAGACCGCCGGCGAGGTCCTGCTCGCCGCCCTTGTGCAGTTCGGCGATCGCCTGCGGCGTGTTGAGATCGTCGGACAGCGCGTCGAGGAACGCCGCGCCGACGGTCGGGTTGGCGAGCGGTTCGGTCGCGCCGTACCACTTCTCCAGCGTCCTCCAGCTCTCGTTCATGCCGGCGACCGTCCAATCCATCGGCGAGCGGTAGTGACTGCGCAGCATGTTGAAGCGCAGGACTTCGCCGGGCCAGTCCTTCAAGAGCTCGTTGATGGTCACGAAGTTGCCCAGGCTCTTGGACATCTTGGTGCCTTCGACGTTGAGATAGCCGTTGTGCATCCAATAGTTCGCCAGCGGATGGTTGTGGTGCGCGCCTTCGCTCTGGGCGATCTCGTTCTCGTGGTGCGGAAAGACCAGGTCGATGCCGCCGCCATGGATGTCGAAGCTCTCGCCGAGATATTCCGCGGCCATGGCGGAGCATTCGATGTGCCAGCCGGGGCGGCCAAAGCCCCAGGGCGAGTCCCAGCCCGGCGTGTCCGCGTCGGACGGCTTCCACAGCACGAAGTCCATCGCGCTCTTCTTGTAGGGCGCGACATCGACGCGGGCGCCGGCCAGCATCTCGTCGAGATCGCGCCGCGCCAGCTTGCCATAGTCGGGCTTGGACGAGACGTCGAACAGGACGTGGCCCTCGGCGACATAGGCGTGGCCGGCGGCGATCAGGCGCGCGATCATTTGGATCATCTGCGCGACATGCTCGGTGGCGCGCGGCGTGAAGCTGGGCTTGAGATTGCCGAGCGCCGTGACATCTTCGAGATAGACGCGCTGGGTCTCTTCGGTCAGCTCGCGCAGCGCGACCAGGATCTCGCGATTGCCTTTGCGCTCGAGCGCGCGGGCGTTGATCTTGTCGTCGATGTCGGTGATGTTGCGGACATATTTGACGTGGGCCGCGCCATAGGCGTGCCGCAAGAGGCGGAACAGCACGTCGAACACGATCACGGGGCGCGCATTGCCGATATGGGCGAAGTCGTAGACCGTCGGGCCGCAGACATACATCCGCACGTTTTTGCGATCGATCGGGACGAAGACGTCCTTCGACTTGGTGAGGGTGTTGTAGAGGCGGATGGTCATGGTGGCACTTTCTTACATCAGTTCGAAATCGTTGATCCAATCTTCTCGCTGTCATGGCCCGCGAATGCGGGCCACCCAGGTGGGGCGCCTCAGTGTCAATTCCCTGGATCTCCCGAAACTTGCGAAAGCATCGAAGACGTTACCTGGGTGGCCCGCATTCGCGGGCCATGACAACTGAGTTTTAACGATGAGGGTTGGGCACAGGGGTTCGTTTGCGGCTTAGCCGCAAATAATTCCGAAACAGATGTGGCGGACGAAGTTCACGCCGTTTCCCCTTTGAGCCGCGCGAAGGCTTTGGCTCGTCCGATCAGGGGTAGCAGCTTTTTCATCTCCGGTCCATGGTCAAGGAAAGTGAGTGCGGCTCGCAGGGGGCGAAAAAGGTCGCGTCCCTTCTTGCCGGTCGCGGCTGACACGGTCTTTGTCCAAATTCCCCAGGTATTTTCGTCCCAAGGTTCAGGGGGAAGAAGTTCGGCGGCCCTGGTCGTCAACTCGGCGTCGTATATCCGTCCAGCATGGGGACCGAAGATGACGTCCCGCCAGGTCGTGATCATTTCGAGCTTGGGCAGGTTCGGACGCAGCGCTTCCCAGAACTGCGGGCCGCGGTCGGCGCCGAGGGCCACGAGGCGCGGCTGGACGGTTTCATACGGCAAAATGTGAAGGACCTTGGCGTTGAGCGCTTCTAGTTCCGTGACGTCGAAATGCGCCGCGGCGCGGGAGATCTTGGCCAGATCGAAATCGGCGGCGAGCGCGTCGAGGCTGGTGCGCGGCTCGATCGGGTCGGAGGTGCCGATCTTGGCGAGATAGGAGGCGAGCGCCAGCGCCTCGATGCCCTCCTCGCGCAAGCCGCGCAGCGACAGCGAACCCTTGCGTTTGGAGAGGACTTCGCCGCCTGGCAGGACGAAGAGCGGATAATGCGCGAAGGCGGGCAACGTGGCCGTTCCTTTGTCCGCTGTCGCGGCCAAAGCCTCGAAGATCTCGATCTGCGGCGCGGTGTTGGTGACGTGGTCCTCGCCGCGGATGATGTGGGTGATGGCGAAGTCGATGTCGTCGACCACCGACGGCAGCGTGTAGAGGAAACGGCCGTCCTCGCGGATCAGGACGGGATCCGACAGCGTGGCGGTGTCGATCTCGACGGGGCCGCGGATGAGATCGTTCCAGCGGACGGGCGCATGGCTGAGCTTGAAGCGCCAATGGGGCCTCCGGCCCTCGGCTTCGAGACGCGCGCGATCCTCGGCGGCGAGGTTCAGAGCGGCGCGGTCGTAGAGCGGCGGCTTGTGCGCCGCCATCTGGCGCTTGCGGCGGCGGTCGAGCTCGTCGGCGGTTTCGTAGGCCGGATAGAGGCGGCCGGCGGCCTTGAGTTTCTCGGCGGCGGCTTCATAGATCGTGCCGCGGTCGGACTGGCGCGCGAAGATGTCGTGGCGGATGCCGAGCCAGGCGTAATCTTCCAGGATCGCGGCTTCGAATTCCTTCGTCGAGCGCGTGTCGTCGGTGTCGTCGATGCGCAGCAGGACCTTGGCGCCGGTCTTCTTCGCGAACAGCGCGTTGAGGATCGCCATGCGGCCATTGCCGACCTGGAGATAGCCGGTGGGGGATGGCGGGATGCGGACGGTGGGGATCATGGGCGCCAATCCGTCTCGGGCCGGGCGAACATGATGTCCCAGCGCATCTTCACGCAGACCGGGCGACCATTCAGGGTCGGCGGTGCGTAGATTGCTCTCTCCAAGCGCGACTTCAGCACTCTTGCGTGCCAGGCCCGGTCAGTCTTCCAGGAGTTCCCGTCCGTCTTGAGAATATGAACTGCGCCTCGCTCATCGATATATCCGGAAAAATCAATAGCGCCATTGCAAGCCAATCTGCCGCAATAAAATCTGGGCCGTGGTAGATCTTCAAGATTCCACCGAGTCAGCGCAACAAGCTTCGTGCCGCCTTCTTCGAATGCGGATTGAGACACCATCATCGTGCAATCGGGGCCAGCAGTGGCAGGATTCGCGGTGAGGAGAGCGAGAGCGAACAGCGCGTTGAGGATCGCCATGCGGCCATTGCCGACCTGGAGATAGCCGGTGGGGGATGGCGGGATGCGGACGGTGGTCATGGCGCGTCGTCCCAACGGCGCAACTCCGTAGGCTTCGCGATCATCCAATTGAAGTTTACGCGAACGCAGACAGGCTTGCCGCCAACCCTGGGCGGTCTATAGCGCATCGCTGCGATACGTTGGGAAATAACCTCCGAGCGCCATAGTGAGTCATTCGAAAAAAACGACTTCGAATGATCGAAAAGAGCCATGTGCTCCCAACCGGAATTCACAACAGAGCCGTCTTCGAAAACGATGTTCTCAAAGCCGCCGCCGCCCAGGCAGGTTTTGCAAAAGAAGCCTGGAGGGAAGTGCGCCAGGTCCGCGGGCTTTAGCAGGGCCAGTCTCGCGCCCGTCGCTTCGTACGATCTCTGGGACATAATCGTGTGGCAATCCTCAATTCGGGGGGCAGCGAACGCGCTCGCTGAAAGGAGGAGGCTTAACGTGGCGGCCGTTGTTGCCGACAACACGGTGCGCAGAGCGATGCGGACGACGGTGGTCATGGCGGCGGGCCCTCACCCGAAAAACGCTTCGCGTTTTTCGACCTCTCCCGTAAACGGGAGAGGTTAAGCGCGCCCCTAACCTCTCCCGCTTGCGGGAGAGGTCGGAAATGCGAAGCATTTCCGGGTGAGGGGCCGTTAGTCACGGGCATCACGGAACGCGTTCGTGATCGGATAACGCCGGTCGCGGCCGAAGTTTCGCGCGCTGATCTTTACGCCGGGCGGGGCCTGGCGGCGCTTGTATTCGCTCACGTAGAGCAGCTGCTCGATGCGTTTGACGGTGGCGGGGTGGTAGCCTTTGGCGCAGGTGTCTTCGAAGGTCATTTCGTTTTCGACCAGGCATTCGAGGATGCCGTCGAGGATTTCGTAAGGGGGAAGCGAGTCCTCGTCCTTCTGGTTGTCGCGCAGTTCGGCGGATGGCGGCTTGGTGATGATGCGTTCGGGGATGACGCGGCCTTCCGGTCCCATCGCGCCGGCCGGGCGGAACTGGTTGCGCCACGCCGCGAGGCGGAAGACCTCCATCTTGTAGACGTCTTTGAGCACATTGTAGCCGCCGCACATGTCGCCATAGAGCGTGGCGTAGCCGACGCTCATCTCGGATTTGTTGCCGGTGGTCAGCACCATGGGGCCGAACTTGTTGGAGATCGCCATCAGGATGACTCCGCGGGCGCGCGACTGGAGGTTCTCTTCGGTCGTGTCGACGCGCTTGCCCGCGAAGGTGGGCGCGAGCGTCGCGCCGAAAGCGTTGACGACATCCTCGATCGCCACCGTGTCGTAATGCACGCCGAGCAGCGCGGAGCATTCGGCGGCGTCGTACAGGCTGTCGGCGGAGGTGTATTTGCTCGGCAGCATGACGCAGCGCACGCGGTCTTTGCCCAGCGCATCGACCGCGACGGCGGCGCTGAGCGCGCTGTCGATGCCGCCCGACATGCCGAGCACCACGCCGGGGAAGCGGTTCTTGTTCACATAATCGCGCAGGCCCAACATCATGGCGTGATAGACCGCATGCGAACGGTCTTCTTCCGGCGCGCGTTCGCCCGGCGCACAGACCCAGGTGCCGGCCTGCCGCATCCACTGCGTGACGACGACTTTTTCCTCCCAGCCGGGCAGCGAGACGGGGATCGAGCAATCGGCATTGGCGACGAAGGAGGCGCCGTCGAACACCAGCTCGTCCTGGCCGCCGACCTGGTTGAGATAGATCAGCGGCAGCCTGGCCTCGGTCACCCGCGCGGCGACGAGATTGGCGCGGACGTCTTCCTTGCCGGCCTCGAACGGCGAGCCGTTCGGCACCAGCAGAATCTCGCCGCCGGTTTCGGTCAGGCATTCGACGACGTCGGGCGTCCAGATGTCCTCGCAGATCGGCACGCCGATGCGCAGGCCGCGGACGTTGAACGGGCCGGGCATGGGGCCGGGCGCGAAGACGCGCTTCTCGTCGAACACGCCGTAATTCGGCAGGTCGTGCTTGAAGGTCTTGCCGGCGATGGCGCCGCCGTCGAGCAACAGGAAGGCGTTGTAGAGCTTGTCGCTCTCGACCCAGGGCGCACCGACCAGGACAGCCGGGCCGCCGTCGGCGGTGTCATGTGCGAATTTCTCGATCGCCTCGCGCGCGTCGGACTGCAGCGCCGGCTTGAGCACCAGATCCTCCGGCGGGTAGCCGACGATGTAGAGCTCCGGGAACAGGATGACGTCGGCGCCCTGCTTTGCCGCGTCGGCACGCGCGGCGCGGGCCTTGGTCAGATTGCCGTGGATGTCGCCCATGATGGGATTGAGCTGGGCGAGCGCGATGCGAAACGTATCCGTCATGGACGGGGTTTAGCGCGGGCGAGGGCTTGGTGAAAGGCGCACAATGACATTCCCCCTCTCCCCCTTTTCGGGGGAGAGGGTCCGACAGCGGCCGCTGTCGGACGGTGAGGGGGTGGTTGGCGTAGAGCGTCAAGTTTTAAATCGCTCGGCAGCGATGTCTTTTCGAACATTGCAAGTTCGGTGTTCGGCATCAGCACCCCCTCACCCTGCCCTCTCCCCCGCTTCGCGGGGGCGAGGGTGATTTGGGTGTCAGCGCGCGGCGGCGACGGCGGGGTAGGCGGCCGGCGCATAGGCGGCGCTGCTGCGGTCGGCGGCGTCGTCGATCAGCAGTGCGGTGTGCAGGGCGCGGCGGGCTTCTTCGGGGCGGACCAGGGTGGTGGCGCCGTCGCGCACGCTGGCGACGAAGGAGGCCACCGACATGCCCAGAGGATCGCTCTGCTCGAGCGGCTTCAGGGCGCGCGGCGTGGTGTTGTGGATGCGGCGGGTGACGAAATCGATCTCGATGACGCCGTCCCTGTATTCGGCCCGCATGCCGCGGCGGCGGGCGTCGGAGATGCGGCTGGTTTCGAGATGGGCGACGGCGCCGCCGGCGAAGGTGACTTGCGCGTTGACCTCGTCGGCCAGGCGGCTGTGCAGCGCGCGGGAGCGGGCGTCGACGGCGGTCACGGCGGACGGCACCAATTGATGCACCAGATCCAGGTCGTGGATCATCAGGTCCAGCACCACCGAGACGTCGGCGCCGCGGCCGCTCCACGGCCCCATGCGCCAGCAGGAGATGTCGAGCGGGACTTCCTTGTGCTCGAGCAGGCCGGTGCCGGCGAAGACGAAACGCTCCTGATGGCCGACGGTGAGCGTCAGGCCGGCGCGGTCGGCGAGCGCGATCAGGGCGTCGGCTTCCTCGATCGAGGTGGCGATCGGCTTTTCGACCAGGACGTGAGAGCCGGCGTTGAGGAAGGCGCGGACGATCTGCGCATGCGTCACGGCCGGGGTGCAGACGCTGACCAGATCGACGACGCCGAGCAGCTCGCGCCAGTCGGCGACGGCGGGCACGCCGTGCGTCGCGAGCGAGGTCTTGCGCACGTCGGGATGCGGATCGGCGATGGCGACCAGCTCGACGCCGTCGATGTGGCGGTATTTGGAAGCGTGGTGGCGGCCGAACGCACCGGCGCCGATGACGGCAGCCTTGAGCGCACCTTTGGGACGCAACCGGAATGGGGACAAGTGGAATCCAGCGGGGATTACAGGGACATAAGGTCAGCCGGGGGGAGCCGGCGCGACTCATAAAATGTTTCGGCTTGTTACACGAAGGGTCCCTGATAGGGTGCCGCCACCCACGCCATCCCCACATTCGACGGTTAAGGAGACGACCTTGGACAACCAGAAAAACCACGAAATCCGCCTGAAATCCCGCCCCGTCGGGGTGCCGACCACTGACAACTTCGAAGTGGCCGAAACGGCGGTGCCGACGCCGGCCGCCGGCCAGATCCTGGTCCGCAATAGCTATATCACCGTAGACCCCTACATGCGCGGGCGCATGGTGGACCGCAAATCCTATGTCCCGCCCTTCCAGATCGGCGAGGCGCTCCAGGGCGGCGCGGTCGGCCAGGTGGTGGCGTCCAACGGCAACACCGCCTTCAAGGTCGGCGACTTCGTCCAGAGCAATTATGGCTGGCGCGAGTGGTTCGTCTCCGGCGGCGGCGACATCCAGAAGCTCGAGACCGCGCCGGGAACCAAGATCCAGTCCTATCTCGGCGCGCTCGGCATGCCGGGGATGACGGCCTATGCGGGCCTGCTGCGGGTCGGCGCGCTGAAAGAGGGCGAGCGCGTCTTCGTCTCGGCGGCCGCCGGCGCGGTGGGCTCTATCGTCTGCCAGATCGCCAAGGCGAAGGGGTGCTATGTCGTCGGCTCGGTCGGCTCGGACGAGAAGGCGGCGTATCTCAAGGGCCTCGGCGTCGACAAGACGATCAACTACAAGACCTGCGGCGATCTCAATGCCGCGGTCGCGGCCGCGTTCCCAGAAGGGATCGACGTCTATTTCGAGAATGTCGGCGGCGCGCATCTGCAGGCCGCGCTCAACGCCATGCGGCCGTTCGGACGCATTCCCTTCTGCGGCATGATCGACATGTACAACGCCGTCGAGCCGCCGCCCGGGCCGAACAACATGGCGCTGATCATCGGCCTGCAACTGACGCTCAAGGGCTTCATCGTGTCGAGCCACTATGACCTGCTGGCCGATTTCCACCGCGACATGGCCAAGTGGGCGGCGGAGGGCAAGATGAAATGGCGCGAGACGATCGTCGACGGCGTCGCCAACGCGCCGGCCGCGTTCATCGGCCTCTTCAAGGGCGACAATGTCGGCAAGATGGTGGTGCGCGTGGGGCCGGACAAGGCGGTTTGACGCAGGGCCGGCGCGGGGTTAATATTCTAGCTAGAATTTCTGGCTAGAATATTCCGATGACAAAATGGTCGCTCCAAGACGCCAAGAACCGCTTCAGCGAAGTCGTGGTCGCGGCAAAACGCGCGCCACAGACCGTGACCAAGCATGGGAAGCGGGCAGTGGTCATCGTCGATGCCGGCGAGTACGACCGGCTGACGGAGAAGACAAGAAAGCCGGACAAGCCGCAGAAAAATTTCATTGAGCATCTTCTATCCATGCCGATGAAGGACGGCTTCGAGTTCGAGCGCCGAAAGCCGAAGCGTCGCGCTATTGAGCTTTGAATGTATCTGCTCGATACCGTCTTTTTATCGGAGGTTCGCAAGCGGCCACAATCCCGCGCCATGTCGTGGATGCGACAACAAAATGTGGTCGATCTGTTCTTGAGCACGATCACAATCATGGAAATCGAACGCGGTATCGAACAGCAGCGCCGAGTCGACCCGCCATTCGCAGCAGCCCTCGAAACCTGGCTGCGTGACAATCTCATGCTGTTCGGCGACCGGATATTGCCGATTACAACTGCCATCGCCCAGAGATGGGGACGGATGCAAATCCAGCTCAGGCGCGACGACGACGATATTGCAATCGCCGCGACCGCGCTCGAGCACAATCTTCAGGTCGTGACGCGGAATGTACGGCATTTCAACAAGACGGGCGTCGTGATCATCAATCCGTTCGAGGCAGCCTGACGGCTCGGCCGGAGGAACCGCGCTAGGTATTTTGTGCCGTATGCACAAGACCTAATTTCGCGGCGGCCCGGATTGTGAGAGTGTCGTTGCGTTCTGGTGGGTATTGCCGCCGTGCCGCAAAATAAAATCAGCGGCGCGGCGGATTTTTCGTTGACCGGAACCTACCCGCCTCAACTCTCCGGACCGCTGGCGCGCAGCGTCGCCAGGGCGGCGACGATGAGGTAGGCGAGCAGCAGCGGCGCCAACCCGATCAACATCAGGCCGGTCAGTCCGGAATAAACGCCGCAGCCGAGCCAGGCATAGGCCGAACCCACATATAACAACTGAAAACAGACAATCGCGACGACGCCATAAAGCGCCGCCAGCAGGGTTGGGCCAAAGGCCGAGGGGCGCATTGTGTACTCCAGCCGAAGAAGCCCCGCGGTCAGGCGGATGCGCGACACGGCGGATGCGACGAAGATAATCGCCAGCAGCCAGGTGAACGCCGAGGCCAGGGCCAGCGGAAAGATGCGCGGCCCAAGCGCGCAGGCCATCAGACGCGTCACCAGAGAAATGTGTCCCGGGACGACGAAATACATCGCCCGCTGCAATGCCTCGACCGACGAGCCGCCAAAGGCGGGCACGCGGAGGAACACCTGAACCGCGAAGCTCAAAACCAAGAAGACCAACAACACCGCCCCGTCGAAGCCGGGCACGAAGTGGCGCGGCTTGAGGCGCAGCAGGAACGGCCTGGCGCCGGCACCCGACGACGCGCCGAAACCGGCGATGAACAGCAGGCCCATGGCACCGAACAGAAGGACGCAGACGGCGATGGCCTGCAGTGCCTCCCAGGGTTGCTCGCCGCGGCCGAGCGCGAGGTTGACGGCGTGCGCGCCCGCGAACAGGCAAAACACGACCCACCCTTTGGCGAGAAGCCGCGCCACACCCATGCGTTCGAAGTCCCCCGGGTTGTTTCAGGCCGATGCGGCGAAGCGGTCGCTCTGCACGCGTTCGGCACGGATGGTGTCGGCGATCAGGAAGGCGATCTCCAGCGCCTGGCTGGCGTTGAGGCGCGGATCGCAGGCCGTCTGATAGCGGTCGTGCAGATCGATCTCCTTGATCGCCTGTGCGCCGCCGAGACATTCGGTGACGTCCTGGCCGGTCATTTCCAGATGCACGCCGCCGGCATAGGTCTTTTCGGCGCGGTGGATGGCGAAGAAGGCGCGCAATTCGTCGAGCACGCGCTCGACGGGCCTAGTCTTGTAGCCGGATTGCAGCTTGATCGTATTGCCGTGCATCGGATCGCAGGACCACACGACATTCGCGCCCTCGCGCTTGACGCTGCGGATCAGCTTGGGCAGGTGGGCGGCGACCTTGTCCGAGCCGAAGCGCGCGATCAGCGTGATGCGGCCGGGGACGTTGTCGGGATTGAGGATCGCAAGCAGCCTCAGCAGTTCGTCCTCGGCGAGACCCGGCCCGCATTTGATGCCGATGGGATTCTTGATGCCGCGGAAATATTCGACATGGGCACCGTCGGGCTGGCGCGTGCGGTCACCGATCCAGATCATGTGGCCGCTGGTGGCGTAGTGATCGCGGGTGATCGAATCCTGCCGCGTCAGCGCTTCCTCGTATGGCAGCAGCAGCGCCTCGTGGCTGAAATAATAATCGACGCGGCTGGTCTGCAGCTTGACCGCATCGGTGAGCGAGAAGGTGCGCAGGAAGCCGACGCCGTCGTCGATCCGGTCGACGACCTCCTCGTAGCGGCGGCCGAGGTCGGGATGATGATGGTCGAGATTCCAATGGCGCGCCCGCGACAGGTCGGCATAGCCGCCGGTCGCAAAGGCGCGCACCAAATTCGCCGTCGCCGCCGCCTGGTAATAGGCGCGCATCATCCGCTCGGGATCGGGCGTGCGCGCTTCCGCCGTGAATTCGCTGCCATTGATATTGTCGCCGCGATAGGACGGCAGGGCGATGCCGTCGATGGTTTCCGTGTCGTCGGAGCGCGGCTTGGCGAACTGGCCGGCGATGCGCCCGACCTTCACCACCGGCAGGCCGGCCGCGAAGGTCAGCACCGTCGCCATGCTGAGGAAGACGCAGAAGGTGTCGCGGATGTTGTTGGCGGTGAACTCGGCGAAGCTCTCGGCGCAATCGCCGCCCTGCAGCAGGAAGGCCTTGCCTTCGCAAACCTGGCCCAGCCCGGCGAGCAGGTTACGCGCCTCGCCGGCGAAGACCAGCGGCGGGTGGGTGCGCAGGCGCGCCTCGACAGCCTCAAACGCGGCCCGGTCCGGATAGGCGGGGGCCTGCAGAATCGGCTTCGAACGCCAGCTTTGCGGGGTCCAGGGCTGGGCCACGCGGCAAACCTCCTGATGGGGCCTCGCGGATATAAGAGAAGCGGACGCCGTTTGCCAGCCGGGGCGTCGAAGGGTGGTGAATGGCGGGCTACGGGCCGAAGGGCGCCCGTGTGCTGGCCGCGACATTGGCCAGCGTGACCGCACAGCCGTGGCGGCGCAGCAGGCCGTAGCGCACGTCCAGCCGCTTCTTCAGGTTCCAGTCGGGGTGGTGGTCCCGGGCCCAGGCCTGATAGCGCTGGATTTCCTCGATCCGGCCGTCGCGGTCGGCCAGCGTCTCGGGGCACTGGAATTGCGCGTCGAAGGCCGCGTCGTCGAGCGCGGCGACGGACGGCGCGTCGGTGTCGTCGGCGAGGGCGGCCGGCGCCGAAGCGGCCAGCAGCATGATTGTCATCAGCGTAAATATCGCCCGCATCGTCCGTCCCCCATCGCCGCCTTAGTCTACACCAATTTTGCCGGTTTGGAGCGCGAACGACGGATATTGTCGACGAGGTTGGGGAGCACTTGCGAGGCCGGGCGCATCCTTTTTAGTTGGCTGGCTGTCAGCGGCGGCGAATCCACTGCGTCCCAATCGCTCTGTGAAATATGCTTCGGCCTGCGTTTGGCAAGTCTCACAACTTCTTCATAGATGCCTTCCTCCTTGAGAAAGTCGTCAAGGGTCGAACCAATATGCCGATTTTTCTTCTTCGCTTTGGTCATGGCATCGCGTCCTTTAAGCGCCGATAGTGACGATACTCCCGCGATCACAAAATTCGATACCGCACTGTGGCGATAACGTCCAATGTTGTCTGGCGGATAATCCTGACATCGGCACCCCCTCACCCCGCCCTCTCCCCCGCTTCGCGGGGGCGAGGGAGAAAAGAGGTACTCCGCGACAATCTGAACTTGCGGGGATGCACGTGGTTTTCGCGGGCGCGGCGCGCTAGCTTGGGCGCGGCGAAATATTCCGAAGCGGCCGCTCAAGCGCCGCGCGGTGGGAGGCATGATGGATACCACGGACCCGAAATTCCTCGAGCCGCTGCTGGCCTATGCGTCGGTGGGCATGGTCAGCGCCTTCTGGGCGCAGGTGAAGCCGGAGCGGGTGGCGGTGTGGGACCGCTTCGGCACGCACACTTACGCCAAGATCAACGCCAATTCGAACCGGCTGGCGCGGGTGCTGCGCGGCGCGGGGCTGAAGCCCGGCGACTCGGTGGCGCTGTTCTGCTCCAACCGGGCGGAGTTCGTCGAGGCGCTGAACGCCTCGCGGCGCTCCGGCCTGCGCATGACGCCGGTGAACTGGCATCTGGCGATAGACGAGATCGCTTACATCCTGAACGACTGCGAAGCCAGGGCGCTGATCGCCGAGACCAAGTTCGACACGATTAGGGAAGCCGTGCGGCAGACGCACGGCTTGACGCTGCGTCTCAGCGTCGGCGGCCTCGCGGACGGCTTCGAGGATTATGAGAGCGCGATGGATGGCGTCGATGCGCGCGACCTGCCGGATCCCGTGATGGGCAGCCAGATGCTCTACACCTCGGGCACCACGGGGCGGCCCAAGGGCGTGCACCGGCCGCATGGCGTGGCGACGCCGCCGCAATTCGAGGGATCGAACGCACAATATGATCCCGATGGCGACGTGCAGATGTGCGCCGGGCCCGGCTATCACGCCGCCCCGCTCGCCTTCGACATCGCGATCCCGCAGGCATCGGGCGTGCCGATCGCCTTCATGGGCGAGCGCTGGGACACTGAGGAAGTCTTCCGCACGATCCAGAACCGGCGCGTGACGCATGCGCATCTGGTGCCGATCATGATGCAGCGCATGCTGGCGGCGCCGGCGGAGCTGAAGAAGAAATACGATCTGTCGTCGTTGAAATTGATCGTGCACGGCGCGGCGCCCTGCCCGCCCGAGGTCAAGCATGCGATGATCCAATGGCTGGGGCCGAAGCTGTTCGAATATTATGCCGGCAGCGAGGGCGGCGCCGGATTCTACATCCGCGCCGACGAATGGCTGGCCAAGCCGGGCAGCGTCGGCAAGCGCCCCGTCCTGCTGCGCGTCAAGATCATGGACGAGGAAGGCAACGAGCTGCCCAACGGCCAGGCCGGGCTGATCTATCACGAGACGCAGAAGCTCAATCCGTTCCAGTACTACAAGGACGACAAGAAGACGGCGGCGTCGCATCGCGGCGATTTCTTCACGCTGGGCGATATCGGTTATTTCGACGAGGACGATTACCTGTTCCTCACCGGGCGCTCGGCGGAGATCATCATCTCCGGCGGCGTCAACATCTATCCGCAGGAAGTCGACAACGAGATCATCAAGCACGCGGCGGTCGAGGACGTCTGCACCATCGGCGTGCCCAACAAGGAATGGGGCGAAGAGGTCAAGAGCGTGATCCTGCTGAAGCAGGGTTATGTCGCGGGCGACGCGCTCAAGAAGGAGATCATCGAATTCGTGCGGCCGCGGCTCGCCGGATTCAAGGTGCCGCGCTCGATCGACTTCGTGCCGGAACTGCCGCGCAGCGCGGCGGGGAAGATCAAGCGGGGAGAGGTGCGCAAGCCGTTCTGGGAAGGACGCAAGGTGCAGATTTGAGTTTCTAACCTCTCCCGCACTTCGCGGGAGAGGTCGGCGAGCGAAGCGAGACGGGTGAGGGAGAGTCGGATGCGCGCCCAGTCAGGGCCCCTCACCCAGAAAAATCTAAGGCTTAGCTACGCTACGCGCTTCGCTAAGCCTAAGATTTTGCGTCCCTCTCCCGCTCGCGGGAGAGGTCATCTCGGCAACGCGCGCTCCCCCGTGAACGGATTGAAGCGCCGCTCCGCCAGCGCGGCCCAGGCCGCGGCGGCGAGGTGGCGGGTGTGGAAATATTCGCGCGCTTTGGTGGGATCGGTCTGCAGCATGAAGCCGGTGGGCAGCGCGGAGCGGTTGGAGGCGTAGTAGGCGCCGTCCGGCGTGCGCATGGTGGCGATGACGCGGTTCAGCGCGGCGGCCTCTTCGCGGCGTCCCGACAGCGCGGCGAGCAGCGCCATCTGGCCGGTGCCTTCGGTCCATAGTCCTTCGCGCGCTTCGCTGTAGGCGTAGCCGCCGGATTGGCTGAGCTGTTGCTGCACCGTGGCCAGGACAGCGCGGTATGGCGCGGCGTTGCCAAGTGCCAGCAGCGGCCAGATTTGCGCGTCGAGCGCGAGCAGCGTGTTGGGCGTGACGCCGTCCTCGCCGCTGCCGACGGCGAAACAGTTACACATTGGCCGCCACATGGCGCGCACCAAGCCTTCCGCCGCGCGCGCCGGTTCGAGCCAATGCTTGTCGCCGGTCGTCTCGGCCAGAGCGCGGAAGGCGGCGGCGAGATCGGTGTTGTGCTCGGTCGATTTCCAGTGCAGCACCAGCGGCGACGGCTCTTCGCCGAAGGTGCCGCCGGTGAAGCCGCCGGCGCCGCGCCTGTCGCGCCAACGCTCGACCCACGTCCCGATGCGCAGCGCGCCGGCGCGATAGCGCGGATCGTTGGTCACGCGATCGAGCGCCAAGAGGGCCAGCATCGCCCAGGCCATGTTGCCGTTGTCGCTGGCGGTCTGATAGGCGTCCTCGAAAAAGCGGTTCTGAATCGGGTCCCACCAGCCGGAGAGCTTCACCGGTTTGGAGACCGCGCCGGCGAGATACGCATCGCGCAGGCGTCCGTCGTGCCAATAGCGATCATAATTTTGGGCAATCAGGATCGCGTCGCCGATGCGGCGGGCGCGTGGGACTTCGTTGCAGCCGACCAGCGCGATGGCGGCGGCGGCGTTGTCGTAGAGAAAAGCGGTGTCTTTCAGCGGACCGTCGCCGGCGGTGGGATAGCTGACGAGGAAGACGGGGCCGGGTGGGGCGGCGTTTATTTGCGTGGTGAGATAGGTGCAGGGGGATGGCGCGGCGGCGGCGGGGGCGATGCTACCAGTCCCCAGCGATGTGGCTACCGACATGCAAAGCAGGAGAACACCAGATTTCATCCGACCCTCTCGCAAGCAATCCGGTAACTCATATTGCAAAAAGAACCCCCTCTCCCCCACTTTTGGGGGAGAGGGCGGGGTGAGGGGGTGGTGACGGCGTGCGAGAATTCGAAATCGCGTTGTGAATGCCATCTCTCGCGATATCGAAATTCCAACATCGACATCAGCGCCCCCTCACCCCGCCCTCTCCCCCGCTTCGCGGGGGCGAGGGAGATTCTATGGCTCCTTGCTGTAGCTCTTCGTCCGCATCGTCACCAGTTCTTCGGCCGCCGAAGGATGCAGGGCGATGGTGGAGTCGAATTGTGCTTTGGTCGCGCCCATCTTCACGGCGACGCCGACGACCTGGATGATTTCGGCGGCGTGGTCGCCGAAGATGTGGCAGCCGAGGACCTTGTCGGTTTTCCGATCCACGATCAGCTTAAAGGTGGTGCGCGCCTCGCGCCCCGACAGCGTGTGCTTGAGGGGGCGGAAGACCGATTTGTAGACGTCGATGGCATGGCCGAGGCCCAGCGCCCGCATCTCGGTCATGCCGACGACGCCGATCTCGGGCGTGGTGAAGACGGCGGTCGGGATGTCTGCGTGGTCGGCGGGCGTCGGATTGTCATGGAAGGCGGTCTGCACGAAGCACATCGCCTCGTGGATCGCGACCGGGGTCAGCTGGACGCGGTCGGTGACGTCGCCGATGGCGTAGATGTGGCCGGCGCTGGTTTTCGAATAGCGGTCGACCACGATCTCGCCGCGGCGGCCGAGTTCGACGCCCGCCTTGTTGACATGCAGCATGTCGGTGTTGGGGGCGCGGCCGATGGCGAGCATGATCTGGTCGCACTCGATGACGTCGCCCTTGTTGGTCTCGGCGTGCAGGCAATCGCCGCGCTTCTCGATTTTCGTGAACTCGCAGCCCAGCGCGACATGCAGGCCCTTTTCGACCATCGAAACATGCAGCGCGTCGCGGATGTCGTCGTCGAAGCCGCGCAGCACTTTCTCGCCGCGATAGAGCACCGAGACCTTCGCGCCCAGGCCGTGGAAGATGTGCGCGAATTCCAGCGCGATATAGCCGCCGCCGGCGATCAGGATGCGGCCCGGCAACTTGTCGAGATGGAACGCTTCGTTGGAGGTGATGCAGAGCTCGCCGCCCTTGATCATATGGGTGGTGCCGAGCTCGCGGGTCGGGCGGTTGCCGGTGGCGATCAGGATCTTGTCCGCGGTGACGACGCGATCCTCGTTGAGCAGGCGCAAGGCGTGCGGGCCTTCGAACACGGCGCGGTCGGCGAAGATCTCGACGCCGGCGGCCTTGACGTTCTTCGTATACATCGCCTCGAGACGGGCGATTTCCTTGTCCTTGTTGGCGATCAGCGTCGGCCAGTCGAACTTCGTCTTGCCGACGGTCCAGCCGAAGCCGGCCGCGTCCTCGAAATCCTCGGCGAACTGGCTGGCATAGACGAACAGCTTCTTGGGAATGCAGCCGCGGATGACGCAGGTGCCGCCCATGCGCGATTCCTCGGCGATGGCGACGCGGGCGCCGCCCAAAGCCGCCATCCGGCTGGCGCGCACGCCGCCCGAGCCGCCGCCGATGACGAAGAGGTCGTAATCGTATTGAGCCATGAGGATGTTCCGCTTGATCCATGTCGCCTAGAGTGGCGCTTCGTCCGTCTTCTAAGTGGGGCCGAACCTAGCATGCAACAGGGGTGGATACGCGTTGCAATCCTGCTATGCGCCGGCCTGGCGCTGAACGCCTGCACGTTGTCCGATTCGCTGCGCCACGACGACATCCGCTCGGTCTGGGCGCGGCCGGACAATGCGGTGAACCATCCCACGGTGTACTTCGCCACCGACCGCGAGGCGGACGACAGCGCGCTCGGTTACGGCCTGCACTGGGATTCGGCGAGCCATTGCGGCGTTGCGGAGATTTCCATCCCGACCGCGTTCATGCCGGGCGCGACGCCGCGCTGGGCCAAGGCGGAGAAGCCCAGGACCCTGGACTGCGACGGCAAACAGGACATGGAAGCCTTCGCCGGCGCGATAGCCGACGCTGCCAAGGCGGCCCATTGCAACAGCGTGCTGCTGTTCGTGCACGGCTACAACCAGACCTTTCAGACCGCGCTGATGCGCAGCGGGCAGCTGGCGACCGACACGCAATGGAGTTGCGTCAACGCGGCGTTCAGCTGGAGCAGCGAAGGCAAGTACGACCGCTATGCCGCCGATATCGAGCGCAGCGGCTATGCCGTGCCGGTGCTGATCGACGTGCTGCGGGCGCTGGCGGCGAGCGGACTGAAGGTCGACGTCATCGCCGACAGCATGGGGGCGCGGCTGACGCTGACGGCGCTGGCGGCGCTGTGCACGCATCGCACGGCGCAGATGGCGGACGAGTTGCTGCTGGTGGCGCCGGACGTCAGCGCCGAGCACGACAATGACGATTTCGGCCACCTGCTGGGGCACAGCGCGCCCTGCGTGCGGCGCGCCACGGTCTACGCCTCGGAGAACGACCTCATCCTGATCACCTCCGAGAGCGTGCATGGCGGCATTCCGCGCGCCGGACGCGTGCCGGACAAGGATCTGCAATACACCACGGGCGCGAAAAACATCGTCGAGATCGTCGATGCCAGCGCGGCGCCGGGCGATCCGTTGGGGCACGGCTATTTCGTGCTGTCCTACGAGATGATGGACGACATGATGTGGACGCTGGCCGGCATGCCGGAGAAGGCCCGTGCCGCGCCGGACGCGCTGGGCGGGCCGACGCTGGTGTGCGGCGATGCGGCGTGCGGACACTATGCGTTGAAGGTGGCGCCGGCGCGAGGGCCGGATTGGCAGACCCGCCTGCTGCGGCGGCTATGGCCGCTTATTTTCCGCGTTCAATGACTTCCACTTCGCCGGGATGGGCGATAAGCAGCGTCGTGGCGATGCCTAAGAACAGGCCGTGCTCGACGACGCCGGGAATGCCGGACAGCGCCTGCCCCAGCTTGGCGGCAGAAGTGATGGCGCCGAAGGCGCAATCGTAGATCAGATTGCCGGAATCGCTCTTGAAGGTGGCACCGTCTTTGGTGCGCAGGGTGATGACGATGTCGCCATAGCCCAGCGCCGCGGCGGCGGCGGCCAGGCGCGCGAGGGTCGATTTGTGGCCGAACTCCAGCACCTCGACGGAGAGCGGGAATTTGCCCAGCCGCGCCACCAGCTTGCTTTCGTCGGCGATCACAACCATGCGCCTGGACGAGGCCGCGACGATCTTCTCGCGTAGCAGCGCGCCGCCGAAGCCCTTGATCAGCGTCAACTCGCGGTCGGCCTCGTCGGCGCCGTCCACCGTCAGGTCGAGGGGACCAAGCTCGTCGAGCGAAGCCAGCGAGAAACCGAGCGCGCGCGCCTTGACCGCGGTGCGTTCGGAGGTCGGCACGCAGATGAGGTTGAGGCCGCCGCGCACCCTGGGCGACAGCTGCTCCAGAAAAATCTCCGCCGTCGAGCCGGTGCCCAGCCCGAGCTTCATGCCGTCCTTGACGTAGTCGAGCGCCCTGGCGGCAGCAGCGCGCTTGAGCGCGTTGGAATCGGTGGTCATGGGCCGAGTATAGAGATTGGTGCGTCTTGTGGCGACAAAGCGCCGGGCCCGCTAGATTGCCGGCATGGACACATTCGACGTCGCGGTGATCGGGCTGGGCGCGGCGGGGAGCGCGGCGCTGGCGGCGCTGGCGCGGGCCGGAGCGAAGGTGATCGGCATCGACCGCTACGCGCCGCCGCATGCGCTCGGCAGCTCGCACGGCGAGACGCGGCTGTTGCGCACCGCCTATTCGGAGGGCGCGGCCTATGTGCCGATGGTGCTGCGCGCCATCACGCTGTGGCAGGAACTGGAGGCGCGCACGCACACCTCGCTGTTCCAGCAGCAGGGCGTGTTCTATTGCGGGCCGCCGGGCGAGCGGTTTTTGGACAGCGCGCGCCAGGCCGCGGCGCGATGGAACCTGCCCGTGACGGCGGCCCCTCCCCTGCCCCAGCTCGCGATTCCGCAAGGCTGGCAATGCTTCGAAGAACGCGATGGCGGCTTTATCCTGGCCGAGCCGGCCATCGCCGCGTTCCTGGCCGACGCCCGTAGCCATGGCGCGCGCATTCTGAGCGATTGCCGCTGCGGGGGGATCGACGCCGGCGGCGCGCGCGTGACGCTGGACACAAGCGCGGGCGCGCTCGCGGCGGATCGCGTCGTCGTCACGACCGGCGCCTGGATCGACGAACTGGTGCCGCAGTTGCGCGCGCTCACCTACACCGAACGGCGCGTGCTGCACTGGTTCGAGGACACGGGCCGCCGCCATACCGCAGGCGCCGGCTTCAAACCCTTCGCCGTCACGACCGGCGACGACCGGATGATCTACGGCTTTCCCGCCAACGCGGCGGGCGAGGTCAAGGTCGGCGAGCACTTCTCCGCCGAACGCATCGCCAGTCCCGATACGGTGGAGCGCGAAATCTCGGCGCGCGACGTGGAGCATATCGTTGCCATGGTGGCGCAATTCCTTCCCGGATTGGGACGGCGGACGCGTTCGACGGTCTGTTTCTATCCGATGTCGTGGGACGAGCATTTCATCATCGACCGGGCGCCGAACGATCCGCGCATCGTCATCGGGGCGGGCCTCTCCGGCCATGGTTTCAAATTCGCGCCGGTGATCGGCGAGGCGCTGGCGAACATGGCGCTGGCGCGCAAACAGGAAATCGATGTCGGATTCTTCTCGCTGGCGCGGCGTGCGCGGTGACTACAGCGCGACGACGGCCATGCCGAGCGCCCGTGCGCAATCGGCCATGCGCACATCGAAGGTCGCGAGTTCGGCGCCAAGTCGCAGGGCGATGGCCAAGCTGATGGCATCCGGCGTTCGCAGGACGAGGTCGAGGCGTCTGAGCATCGCCTGCGCCGCGTGGACGTCCCGTGCCTGCGTCTCAGCGGCAACAGCGTATTGCTGAACCCAGACGTCGAATTTCAGAAGTGCTTCGCGTGCTCCGGCCATAACAAGTGACCCCATCCGCAGACGAAGCCCCACGACGGACGCAAACTCCGCCGACACAAAGTCGCTGATCACAACATCGGTTGGTTCAGTTTCGATATATGTCTCGATGCGCTCATTAAACACGTCCGGCAGGAACATCGGCACAATGACGCTGGCGTCGAAGTAGACGCTCAACGCGGCCATTCCTCATCACGCATGCGCGAAACGAAGGTGCCGGCATCTTCTTCCGGCACCTTGCCGGCAACGCGGTTGACCCTGAGCCATTCCACGGCTTCCTTGGTGATCCGCTTTGGTACTGGCGGCTTCGTCAAGCCGGTGATGCGGGCGACGGCGTGACCATGTCGCGTGATGACGATCTCCTCGCCCTGTATGGCGCGGTCGATCAACCGGGAGAGCTGGTTCTTGGTTTCCGCGACGCTGTGCGCGGTGCTGGCCGGTTTGGGGTCTTGAGCGGTCATGCCGTAATTATAGCCAATTGATGGCCATAATTCCAGTATTCGGAATAACCGTTTTAATACAGGATCTTATTCCACCGTCACGCTCTTCGCCAGATTGCGCGGCTGGTCGACGTCGGTGCCTTTGGCGATGGCGGCATAGTAGGCCAGCAGCTGCACCGGAATCGAATAGAGGATCGGAGCGATCAGGGGATCGGCGTCAGGCACCTCGATGACGTGCCAGAGCTTGTCGCCGGCCTTCCTGATGCCGAGCGCGTCGGAGATCAGCAGCACCTTGCCGCCGCGCGCCATCGATTCCTGCATGTTGGAGATGGTCTTTTCGTAGAGCGCGTCGTGCGGCGCGATGACGATGATGGGGACGTTCTCGTCGATCAGGGCGATCGGGCCGTGCTTCATCTCGCCGGCGGCATAGCCTTCGGCGTGGACGTAGGAGATTTCCTTGAGCTTGAGGGCGCCTTCCATGGCGATGGGGTAGCTGGGGCCGCGGCCGATATAGAGCACGTCGCGCGCCTTGGCGATCTCCTGGCCGAGCTCCTCGAATTTCGGCTCCTGCTTGAGCATTTCGACGATGTGGCGCGGGGTTTCGAGCAGCGCGGTGCAGAGGCGCTTTTCCTCTTCCACCGAGAGCACGCCGCGGGCGCGGCCGGCCGCGATGGCGAGCGCCGCCAACGCCGCGAGCTGACAGGTGAAGGCCTTGGTCGAGGCGACGCCGATCTCGGGGCCCGCGAAGGTCGGCACTACGATGTCGGCCTCGCGCGCGATCGAGCTTTCGGGAACGTTGATCATCGCCAGCGTGGTCTGGTCGTGCGCCTTGGCGTGGCGCAGCGCCGCCAGCGTGTCGGCGGTCTCGCCGGACTGCGAGATGAAGAGCGCGACGCCATCGGGCGCGTAGACGGGATCGCGGTAGCGCAGCTCCGACGCGACGTCGACCTCGACCGAGAGGCGCGCGATCTTCTCGAACCAGTATTTTCCGACCAGGGCGGCATAGTAGGACGTGCCGCAGGCGGAGATCAAAAGACGCGGCGCGTTCGCCAACGCCGCCGAAATGCCGGCCTCATGCAGCGCGACGTTCGGCCCGACGGGATCGACGTAATGCGCCAGGGTGTGGCCGATGACTTCGGGCTGCTCGGCGATTTCCTTGGCCATGAAATGGCGCTTGCCGCCCTTGTCGACGATGGCAGCGGAGGCCGAGGTCGTGGTGACTTCGCGGTTGGCGGGGCGCCCCTCTTCGTCATAGATCGCGATGTGCGGGCCTTCGACGACGACGACGTCGCCGTCCTCGAGATAGGCGACGCGGTTGGTGAAAGGCGCCAGGGCGAAGGCGTCGGAGCCGAGATAGCCTTCGCTCTCGCCGTAGCCGACCGCGAGCGGCGCGCCCTTGCGGGCGCCGATCAACAGGTTCTCGTGATCGGTGAAAATCATCGCCAGCGAATAGGCGCCGGTCAGCCGGCGCGTCGCGGCGATCGCCGCGTCCTTCGGCGTCATGCCGGAATCGAGATAGTCGGTGACCAGGTGGACGGCGACTTCGCTGTCGGTTTCGGATGCGAAGACATGACCCTTGGCGATCAGTTCCTCGCGCAGCTCGCGGAAATTCTCGATGATGCCGTTGTGAACGATCGCCACGCGCGCGGAGGCGTGCGGATGCGCGTTGGTCTCGGTCGGCGCGCCATGCGTCGCCCAGCGGGTATGGCCGATGCCGGTGTGGCCGGTCAGCGGCGAGCCGTGCAGCACGTCGCCGAGCTTGCCGAGCTTGCCGGGCGAGCGGCGGCGCGAGATCTGCCCGCCGACCAGCGTGGCGATGCCGGCACTGTCATAGCCGCGATATTCCAGGCGCTTGAGCGCATCCAGGATGACCGGCGCGACGTCGCGCGTGCCCGCGATTCCGACAATTCCGCACATGCTATTTCCCCTCTGCCTTGGCGGCCTTCTCGGCCTTCTTGCGAGTACGGAATTTCTCCGCCCAGCCCGGCACTTCCTTCTGCTCCGCCCGCGTCACCACCAGTGAATCTTTCGTCATCGACTTGGTGATCACCGAGCCGGCGCCGATATAGACGCCGTCGGCGATCGTCACCGGCGCGACCAGGGCTGTGTTCGAGCCGATGAAGGCGCCGGCGCCGATATCGGTGTGGTGCTTGTCGAAGCCGTCGTAATTGCAGGTGATGGTGCCGGCGCCGATATTGGCGCCGGGGCCGATGCGGGCGTCGCCGAGATAGCTCAGATGGTTGGCCTTGGCGCCTTTTTCAATGCGCGCGTTCTTCACTTCGACGAAATTGCCGATATGGACGTCGTCCTCGATCACCGCGCCGGGGCGCAGCCGCGCATAGGGCCCGACCAGGGCGCGCGCGCCGACGACGGCGCCTTCGAGATGGGAATGGGATTTGATTTCCGCGCCGCTCCGCACCGTGACGCCGGGGCCGAACACGACATAGGGGCCGATGTGCACGTCGGGCTCCAGCACGGTGTCGTGGCAGAGGAAGACGGTCTCGGGCGCTGTCATGCCGACGCCAGCCTCCAGGGCGCGGGCGCGCAGGCGCTGCTGCATGTGGCGCTCCGCGTCGGCCAGTTCGGCGCGGCTGTTCATGCCCATGACGGTGATCGCGTCGGCGAGCGTGATCGCCGCGCGCACGCCTTGCGCCTTCGCCGCCAGCGTCACGTCGGGCAGGTAGTATTCGCCCTGCGCGTTGTCGTTCTTGAGCTGCGCGGCCCAGTCGAAGAACTTTTGCGCGCTGGCCGCCGAATAGGTGCCGGCGCAGCACAGCTTCAGCGCGCGCTGGGCCGGTGTGGCATCCTTGAATTCGACGATGCGGTCCAGGAAGCCTTGCGCATCGAGGATGACGCGGCCATAGGCGGCGGCGTCCTGCGGCTCGAAGGCGACGATGGAGAGGCCATGACGTTCCGCCGAGGCGAGCGAGTCCGCCAGCATCGGCGCCTGCGCCATCGGCATGTCGCCATTGTTGATCAGCAGCGAACCGGCGAAATCGCCCAGCGCGCTCGCGGCGCAGGCCGCGGCGTGGCCGGTGCCGAGCTGCTGGTCCTGGATCGCGTTCAGCGCGCCCTGGGCGGAAGCATAGGCGCGCACGTCTTCCATGCCGGGGGCGCTGACCACCACGATGCGCGAGATGCCGGCGCCCTTCATGGCGGCGATAACATGGCCGAGGATGGGAAGGCCCGCGACCTTGTGCAGGACCTTGGGCGTCGCGGACTTCATCCGCGTGCCCTGGCCCGCCGCCAGAATGACCGAAGCTCTCGCCATGCGTTCCCCTAAACTACCGCAGAAAAAGGACAAAGTGACGAATTGCGACGCTATATTGCCTCAGCGGAACAGTGGAATCATTAATGACGGAAACCTTCCCAGGCCTGGTTTTCGACCTCGACGGGACTCTGGTCGATACCGCACCCGATCTTTTGGGCGCCACCAACGCCGTGCTGCGCAGCGAAGGGCGGCGCGAGGTCGATCCGGCGACGCTGCGCCACATGGTCGGGTTCGGGGCGCGCTCGCTGATCACGCAAGCCATGGCGGCGACCGGCGCGGAGGTCCAGGAGGCGCGCCTGCCCGAACTGGTCGACCGCTTCCTGGTGCATTACCGGGCGCATATCGCCGATGCCAGCACGCCTTTTGCCGGCGTCGAGGAGACGCTGGCGGCACTGCAACAGGACGGCGCGCGCCTCGCCGTGCTGACCAACAAGCCGCAGGAGATGGCCGACCTGCTGCTGGCGAAGCTGAATCTGACGCGCTTTTTTCCGGTCGTCTATGGCGCCGGGCGCATGAGCTACGTCAAGCCGGACGCGCGCATCTTCCACGACGTGGTGCGCGAGCTGCACGATGGCGACGGGGCAGCTGGGATCATGATCGGCGACAGCATCACCGATGTGGCGACGGCGCGCGCCGCCGGCGCGCCGGTGATATTGGTGTCCTACGGCTACACGCCCGAGCCCGCCCACACGCTGGGCGGCGACGCAGTGACGGACGATTTTCGGCAGATACCGGCGCTGGCGCGGCAAGCCGCAGGGAAAGGCACACGATGAGCGACAGTCTGCAGGTCGAGGAGATCGGCGAGATCCGGCGCCTGACGATGAACCGGCCGCAGCGGCTCAACGCACTCAACCAGACGCTGACCGAGGAGCTGCTCTCCTATTTCGAGGCGCGGCGGCGCGATACGGCCGCGCGAGTCATCGTCATCAGCGGCGCGGGGCGCGGCTTCTGCTCCGGCGCCGATCTGAAGGCCGCCGGCGCGCCCGACGCGCTGCGCGACGGGCCGGACGGCGATTGGTACCTGCGCGATCTGATGAAGGCGATGCGGGCCTGCCCGCAACCGGTCATCGCGCTGGTGCGCGGGCCGGCGGCGGGCGGCGGGCTCTCCATCGCGCTGGCGAGCGACGTGATCGTCGCCGGGACAAGCGCGATGTTCCACACCGCATTCATCAAGATCGGCTTGAGCGGCGCCGAACTGGGCGCCAGCTGGCGGCTGCAGCGCACGATGGGCCTGTCGCGCGCCCGCGAAGCCTTGCTCACCGGCCGGCCGATCGATGCGACGGACGCGCTGCGGACGGGGCTGGTCAGCGCCGTGCTGCCGGACGAAGAACTCGACGCCCACGGCCTTGCCTTGGCGCACGCCATGCTGGAGGCCCGGCCCGACGCGCTACGCCTGACCAAGCGCTCGCTCGACGCGGCGCTGGAGATCGGCAGCGTCGACGCCGCCATGGAGATGGAAGAACGCGCCCAGATGCTGATGATCGCGCGCCGGCGGGCGGAGCAAACTTGACGGCCCGGCGGCGCTGACCCTATACGGCGGGTCCGCCGAAGCGGTTATCGTTTTGGTCGGGGCGCGTAGCTCAGCGGGAGAGCACTCCCTTCACACGGGAGGGGTCACAGGTTCAATCCCTGTCGCGCCCACCATCCTACGCTGCGCAGCAGCGGAGGATGCCCTCCGAAGCCCACTTGGGCGTAGGAGGGCTGGTCCAAGTTTCGCGCAGCTTCGGATGGCAGGCCACCCTACGCTTGCAGGGCTGTTGACGCCTTCCGCGAGCTTCGGTTGGCAGGCCATCCTACGCTGCGCGGCAGCGATGGTCGCCGCATCACAGCGCACAAGCGCCGAACGGCCGGCGGGTCGCGCCGCTACGCCTCGGGCAGCGCCTTTATCAGGTCCAGCAGGCTCTTTCGGACGGACCAGCTGGAAATGCGCGAAAACGCCGCGATCAACTCCTGGCCTTCGAGTGTCGAAGCAAAAGACTGAAGCCGCGAATTTTCCGCGGACTCGGCCGCCGAGCGAAGTTCCGGCAGGTCGGCAAAGAAATATTCCGCGCCGACGCCCAGCGCGCCCGCCATCTGATAGAGCCGCGAGACCGGAATGCGATTGGCGCCTTTTTCATATTTCTGAATCTGCTGAAAGGTCAGATCCACCCGGTCGGCCAGATCGACCTGCGAAAGCTTTTTCGATTTTCGGATTTCCCGCAATCGCGCCCCGATCACGACGTCGATCTTGCTGGTTTGTCGCTTGTTGGCCATGGGTTACTCGTTTGTTGTATCGAGATCGCCGGTCAGACGAGCGAAGCGCCCGCGCCATGCCTCGTTCGGCCATTCAAGCTCGTCGCGAAACCACGGCATCGCGTTCTTGTTGAAAACGACATTCTTCAGATAGTCGATCATCACGCGCGTCGCCGGCTGATCTTTCGCATCCTTCGAAAAATTCAGATAGAGCCCAAAGGAACGAAAGTAGCCGGGCACTAGAGGCACCAGCCGCTTGTCGGTGATGTAGGCATAGCTCGGTATCTGCGCCACGCACAGCGAAGCCTGCACCGCCTCCAACGCGACCGATCCGGAATTCGAGGCAATGGCGCTGCGCACCGGGTTCGCGCCCTGGGTGAAGGTCGGCCATCGCCTCTGGTTGCCGGGCGCCTGGAGCACTTCCGCCATCGGACATTTCGTGACGTCCTCGATGGTGCTCGGCATGCCGTGGCGTTCGATGAAATCGCTGGACGCGAAGAAGAGGAAGTGAAACGTCCCAAGCCGGACGGTCATCAGATTGTCGTCGGCCACCGGCGTGAATTGGAGCTGCATGTCGAACTGCGGCAACAACGTCCTGGTGTAGTCGTTGGTGGTGAACAGTTTGACGTCGACGCCGGGATGGCGGCGCTGGAATGCCCCCAGGAAGTAACGGACGAACCAGTGCGTGGCCATGCCCTCGCTCATGACCAGCTTGCACTCGCCTTCCGCCGACAGCGCGGCGTTGCGGGCCCGGCCGACGGCGCGTTCGAAATGGAGGGCGCCGGACAGTATCTCGTTGTTCATCAGTTCGCCGGCCCGGGTCAGCGAACGCTGATGGGCGCTGGTGCGGTCGAAAAGCCGCGAGCCGATCGCCGTTTCCAGCTGGTCGATCGCCTTGCTGACCGTCGACTGCTGCAGCCCCAATTCGCTGGCGGCCTTGGTGAAGCTGCCGGTTCGCGCGACGGCGGCGAAGACGCGGAACTTGTCCCAGTCCATCCTGTCGGCGGTGACCGCCGAGAGGGCATCGTCCTCGTCCCCAATTCTGGAATGGGCCAATGCTATTTTTGCGACTTCCGGCATAAGCAACCTCGCCCCAACATCGCGGATGCATTCCACGCGTACTCAAATGGAGGTTGCAGCTATGGACACGGAAAAACCGACGGTCTTCGACGCGATTTGCGAAGGCTCGCCGGGAGTTCGCCGCGCGAGCCCTGACACCACCAGCTTGAGTGTAAGACGAATTCGCCAGGACGAATTACAACTACTAGGCGAGTTGAACAAAAGCGTATTTGACATAGAAACCGCGCACGAATCCGACCTGGTGGCGGTCTTCCACCACAACCCAGACTGCCTTTGGGCGATAGTCGAGCGCGATTTCGACGGCGTCGAGCGCCTCGCCGGCTATTACGCGTTTCTGCTGCTGAACGCGGAAGGCCACGACCGTTTGCTCGATCGCAGCTTCGATCGCAGGCATCCGTCGCTGTCCCTGCTCGCCAAAGCCGGCGAGAAGCCGGACGCGCATTACACCTGGGGCATCGTGGCGCCCAAGCTCCGGGCGCGCGCCAGACCGCTGGTGAGCCAGGAATTGGTCAAGCAAGGCCTCTATGTCGGCATTCCGAGATATGCCACGGCCGGCACCGAGGGCGGCCTCAAGGTCCTGCGCGGCAACGGATCGCATCCGCTGACGCCGGAGGACGACCGGCTCGACGGGCTTTTCGCAAACGACGGACATGTCGCCAACCGCGACGCGCTGTTGCTGCGTCAGCAGGAGGCCGCTCGGCGCTTTCGAAGCAGGCGGAACCACAGCCAGAATTGCGAAGTCGTCGTCGTCTCGAACGCCGCACAACTGATGCAGGTGCACGCCATTCGCGCGGCGGTATTCGCCGGCGAACAGCGTTGTCCGCTCGACGAGGAATTCGACAACAACGACTTCACCTGCACGCACTTTCTCGGCCTGGTCGACGGCGAACCGGCGGCGACCATGCGTCTGCGCTATTTCGGCGACGGCGTGAAGCTGGAACGCATTGCCCTGCTGCCGAAATACCGGCGCGTCACCAGCATGGCGCGCGACATCGCAATCTTCGTCATCGATTTCGCGCGGCGAAAGGGATTTCGCGCCGCCTACGGCACGGCGCAAGTGCGATTCTCCTCGTTCTGGCAGCAATTGGGATTCGAGATCCTGCCCGAACGCGACGCGCCGATCGTGTATTCCGATCACGAATATGTCGAAATCTTTCGCGAGTTCGAACCTCACCCCGAAGCCATCGGCCTGAGAAGCGATCCTTACGTCCTCATGCGCCCGGAAGGGCGCTGGGACGTCCGCAGCGCGCTGGACCGTTCGGCCGCCCGGCCGGCCACCAATCCCCACTGAGGCGAGAACCACGATGGCGCCCGATCTCTCGATTGCCGATCAGTTCTCGGAACTCATCCGGTATGAAGGCCAAGTGCGCGAACTCGCTTCGCAGCTCGAACGGATCGGCCTCGCCGGGACGCTTCCGCACCTGCGGGAAATCCGCGCCCATATCGTCGGCCGAATGGAGGCGATCCAAGACGACGCCTATTCCGCGATCCGCGTCGAGTAGCCCTTGCCGCAACCGCATCCCAACTCGCTTTCAAGTTGATTATTTGGCGCGTGCGACCGCAGTAGCATGGCGCAGGTGCGTGTCTCTTCGAGTGCGTCCGCACCCAGGGGCCGGGCGTGGTGAAGGATCGCCGCGTCCGGCCCGATCGGGGCCTGCGCCCGGCGGGGTCTGCGGAATTTGCCAACCGGCTCGACGCCACGCCCCCGTCGCGCAGCTACGCCCCGGCAGGCCGGTCTTCGCGGCGCGACAGGGCCGCGGCGTTGACACAGGTTCGGCTGCAAGGCACGTTCGCCGTCTGGATTGGAAGTCGAGATCGGCATAGAATTTTCGACGCAAGAAATTCCACAGTAATCACCATCACAGTCGAACTATTCAGATCGCGTTCCGTTTGGGCCGCCCGCCGGGATGCCGGGCAGCGGAGGCGATCGTCCAAGATATCGGGGGCGTGACATGACCAGATTCAACCGCACACGGCTTTGCCTTTTCGCGCTGCTCCTGCCCACCATGGCGGGGCCGGCCTTTGCCGCCGATCCGCCAACCATAAACACGCCGCCCGGCCAATCCGTCGTGGTCGCCGATCATCTCAAAGGCAAGCCACCGACGGCGAGCGCCACCTCCGGCACGGTGAGAATCGCGACGGATGCCGCTCATCCCGACAGCGGGCATGTCGTGGTTTACACGCCGCCGCCGGGCGCGGTCGATCTGCTCGACACGGTCAAATACACACCCGATGGCGGCAGCGAAACGACGGTTCCGGTGCAGGTGCGCAACCCCGATTCAACGCTGTCGGATACCAAGACCTACTCGGAATCGTTCAAGGCCTTATTCGAGCTCTTCATCATCGCGATCCTGGTCGAGAGCGGGCTCGCCCTGCTGTTCCGCTGGAAGCCCTTTCTCTCGGTTTTCGATCCGGCGGCGATGAACGCGGTCGTCGCGTTTCTGTTTTCCTTCACCTTCGTCTGGATATTCGATCTGGACATCGTGTCGCGACTTTTCAGCGTCTACACTCACAGCGAGCAAAAACCCGAATTCGCCGGTCAGGTCCTGACCGCGATGATCATCGCGGGCGGCAGTTCGGTGGTGAACAAGCTGTTTCAGGCCTTCGGCCTGCGTTCGCCCCTGTCGCACGACGACGCGGCGGCGACCACGACCACGGCTCAGCCGACCACGGGCTGGATCGCGGTGACGCCCAATCGCGTCAATGCCGTCGGCGAGATCACGGTCCTTTTGTCGGGAGCGGCGGTGGGCACGATCGAGGGCGGCGCCGGAAAGCGCTCCTTGCTCAGCGTCATGCTGCGCGATCGTGGACGGTTTCCGCCGAGCGATGGCTTCCCCGTCGCGCCGGGGAACTATTCCGTGTCGCTCGCGGGCCGGGACAGCCATGGCGCCGCGATTGTCTCGCCATCGAGTTGGGGACCCTATCCCGTCATTGCCGGCGCGATCCTCGACATCGAACTCACGATCTAGCCGCGATCCGCCGATGGCGCGGCGCGCGAACCGACCGTGGGGCCGGATGCGCATGGCGCACTTTACAAGCCGCCGTGCCATCCTATCCTGCGAACACAACGCATTTGCGGGGAACACACATGGCACGTTCGGCGGACTATCTCGGCGCCACGGGGATCGGGGTCAGCGATCTGAAGCGCTCGGCGGAATTCTATTCCAAGGTGCTGGGCATGAAGCAGATGCAGACCTTCAAGCTCGACTACATGGACGAAATCGTGCTCGGCCATGAAGGGCGCAGCGCCGTGGTGCTGATGCACTACACCGACGGTTCGGCGCGCAACTACAAGGACAATCCGATCAAGCTGGTGTTCTACGTCACCGACCCCGCCGCCGTGGCGGGCCGCATCCGCGCCGAAGGCTGCGAGATCATCCGCGAGCCGGCGCCGATCGCGACGCTGGGCGGCGCCATCGTCGGGCTCGCCAAGGATCCGGACGGTTACGTCATCGAGCTGTTGCAGGCGCCGCCGCCCAAAGCGGCTTGAGGCCTCAATTGCTGTCCTTGCCCGCCGCGGCGAGGGAGATGCGGACCAGATCGGAGAGGCTGCGCACGCGCATCTTGTCCATGATATGGGCGCGGTGGATTTCGACGGTGCGGGGCGAGATCTGCAGCTCATAGGCGGCGATCTTGTTGGGCCGCCCGGCGACGATCTGGTCGAACACCTGGCGCTCACGCGGCGTCAGCAAGGACAACGCTTCTTGAGCGGCCTTGGCTTCGGCGGAGCGGCTGGCGGCGCGGCTGCCGAATTCCAGAGCCTTGCGGACGCTTTCCAGGATCGTCTCGGCGGCAAAGGGTTTCTCGATGAAGTCGAGGGCGCCCGCCTTCATGGCCTGGACCGCCAGCGGCACGTCGCCATGGCCGGTAACGATGATGACGGGAATGCCGTATTTGCGCCGGACGATTTCCTGCTGCAGCTCCAGGCCATCCATTTCCGGCATTTTGATATCGGCGATCAAACAGGCGCCGGCCGCGACATCGTCGGCCAGCAGCGCCTTGGCGGAGGCATAGCTGCGCACGGCATGGCCGGCCGACTCCAGCAACTCGCGCAAGGACTCGCGGACGTCGCCGTCATCGTCCACGATCAGAATTGGGGATGCGGTCGTCATGCCGGGGTCTCCTTCGCCAGCGGCAGGTGAATGGCGAAGCAGGCGCCGCAGCCCGGCCGGGACTGCACCGACATGCGACCGCCATGCGCCTCCACGATCGACTTGCAGATCGACAGACCAATACCCATCCCCTTCTCCTTCGTCGTGACAAAAGGTTGAAACAGATTCGCCTGGACCTCGTCCGGCAGGCCGGGGCCGCTGTCACGCACCGTCACGCACAACACGCCGGTCTCCAGCAGTGTGCCGACGTTCAGTTCGCGGCTCTCGACGACTTGCATGGCCTCGATGGCGTTGCGCATGAGATTGACCAGAACCTGCTGAATCTGAACCTTGTCGATCAGGACAAGGGGCGTTCCGGCGGCCAGGTCGAGGACAACCTTGGCGCCACCGCCCGCGGTGCCAACAAACGCCAGCGCGATGGCTTCCTCGATGACATCGTCGATATTCTCGAGCCGCCTGTTGCTTTCGCGCTTTTCGACAAATTCACGCAAGTTGCGGATGATGGCGCCGGCCCGCAACGCCTGCGCGGCGGCCTTGTCGATCAGGTTCTTCGCCTTGTTCACCGAGGCTTCGCCGGGCGCGTCCAGCACGCGCCGGGCCGCGGAAACAAAATTCGTCACCGCTGTCAGCGGCTGGTTGATCTCGTGCGCAATGGCCGACGACAGCAATCCCATCGAGTTCAGGCGCCCGGTATGGGCGAGTTCGGACTGCAACGCCTGGAGCCGCGCCTCGGCCTGCTTCTTCTCGCTGATATCGCGAACGGTTTTCGAGGCGCCGAAAATGCGCCCCGCGCCGTCGCGGACCGGCGACACGGATATTGAGACGTCGAAGTCGCCGCCATCCTTGCGCCGGCGCACGGTTTCGAAGTGGTCAATGCTCTGCCCGGCCCGCACCTGCGCGATGATGGCGTCTTCTTCGGCCAGACGGTCGGACGGGATCAGAAGCGATATATGCTGTCCAATCGCTTCGCCGGCGCTGTAGCCGAACATGCGTTCGGCGGCGCCGTTCCAGCTCATGATCTTGCCGTCCAGAGTCTTGGAAAGAATGGCGTCATGCGACGATTCGACGATCTGGGCGAGCAGCCGGTCGGCGTTCTCTCGCAGCGCGATTTCGGATTTGAGCGCGGTCAGGTCGCGGATGATGCCGACGAAGAATCGCTCGCCGGCTATCGTGCCTTCGCCGACCGACAGATACATTGGAAATGTCGATGCGTCCTTGCGCCTGCCAACGACCTCACGGCCGATGCCGATGATCCTGCGCTCGCCCGTCTCGCGGTAGTTCGAAAGATATTGATCGTGGGCGCCGTGATATGGCTCGGGCATGAGCATCTTGATGTTCCGCCCGATGACCTCGCCGGGTTCGTAGCCGAACAGAATTTCGCAAGCGGCGTTGAAGACCTGCACATTGCCGAGCGCGTCGATGACGATGATGCCATCGACAGCCGTGGCGATCAGGGCGCCGAACAAGGCGTCGTTGCTCGACGCCTTTGCGGCTCTGTCCGATTTTTTTTTGATCATGATCGCTTGCGCCCGGGGACAGTCCTGCGCATGACCGCTCGGTGATATCGCAGGCGTCAGCTCCCGCACACACGCTAAACTTAGGCGATCGCTTAAGCTAGTGAGATTGCTTGTTATTTGGCGAGATAACTCAATTTGAGTGTGGTATCTTGCCCTGTGAAGAACAGAGGCAAAAGCAACCTGGCTTGGACTACCAGATTGCAATTCGCAACCGCGCCGACGGTCGTTCACTCATTGGCTGATCAGTATTGAGACACACACGCAAGCAGGCCCACGCAAGCGAGCGGCGGGCCGCCGATGATGAGAGTGCCTTTGGCCTCTAGTTCAGTGTCTCGGCGAACAGCTTCAGCATCTCGCGCCAGTGCCGCTCGGATGCGGCTTGGTCGTAGACCGGCATGTCGGGCGGGGCGTAGCCGTGACGGGCGCCGTCATAGATTTCCACCGTATTCTCAACGCCGGCAGCGTTGAGCGCGTCGCGCAGGCGGTCCGCCTGCTCGGGTGGAAAGCCGGCATCCTGGTCGGCGCCGCCGACATAGACCTTGGCTTTGATCTTGGGGCTAAGAAGATGCGGGCTGTCGGGCGCGTCGGTGGCGAGTCGGCCGCCGTGAAATCCGGCGGAGGCGACGATGCGATCGGGAAAGTTCCCCGCCGCGCGCAGCGACAACGCCCCGCCCATGCAGTAACCGGTGCATCCGACCTTGCTGCCCTTTACTTGCGGCTGCTTGGCGAGCCAATCCAGGCAGGCGCCGGTGTCGCGCGTGGATTTGTCGACGTCGGTCGAGGCCATGAACTTGCCGAAGACGGCTCGGCGCGAGGCTTCGTCCTTGAAGGCCTCCTTGATGTCGATCGGTTCGTAGGGGCCGGCGCGCCAGAACATGTCGGGCAAGAGGACGAAATAGCCGTGGCTTGCGAGGCGCTCGCACATCTGGAACAGCGCCGGGCGGATCGCCGGCCCATCCATGAAGAAGATCACTGCCGGCCACGAGCCCGCGCCGGCGGGCTGAAAGGTGAAGGCGCGGGCGTCGCCGTCGGGCGTGGGAACAGCGACCTGTTGCATGGACATCGTCTCTCTCTCCGGCAGGGGCCTTGGCCAGTCTGCCATAGCGGGCGGCGGGAGCGCGCCCGGTGTGACAATCGCAGCCGGCGGGGTCAGCCAATCGCGACCTTGCCTTGACGGTAGCGCCGCATGCCAAGTTGGAAGGCCAGGGCGGCGAGAGCGGCATAACCCAGCGCCGAGGCTGCGATGACGGCGAAGCTGGCAAGCGCGGGCGCGCGCAGGAACGTCACCGGCGCCAGCACCACGAAGCCGGCCGGCAGCAGCGTGTAGGCGACGAATTTGGTCGCGCCGGTGAAGATCGAGCCCGGATAGGAGGAGAACATCAGCATGAAATCGGTGAGGTCACGCGCGAAGCTGCGCGCGCCGGCGAACCAGAAGGCCAGGCTGGCATAGACCACCGCCGAGGCGACGTAGACGGTCGTGCCGCCGATCAGGCAGATCAGGACGAACGGGATCTCGCGCCACGACAGGCCTGCGAAGGTGGCGAGCATCCACAGACCCATAGCGATGTCGCCCCAGGCGTTGGCGATGCTCTCGCGCGCCAGGAGGCGGGCGAGCACGCCCTTGGGCTGGGTCAGGAGCGCGTCGATCTCGCCGCGCAGGATGACGGCGGCCATGTCGCGGAAGCCGCCGAAGAACACGCCGGCGATGCCGACGATGGTCATGACGAGGCCGAGCAGCAGGGCGACGTCGGTGAGACCCCAGCCGCCGACACGCTTGAAGCCCGCGAAGAACATGTACCACAGCGTCAGGAAGAACACGTCGTTCACGACCATGCCGAGGGACTGCAGAATGAAATTGGTGCGGTCCATCAGCGAGGTGCGGATCGCCGCTGCGATGTTGGCGGCATAGGTGGCTGCGGCGTTCATCACAGGCCCTCCCGCAAAATCTTTCGCAAGGCGGCGCGCCAGACGAGCGCGATGAGCACCGCGATGACGGCGATCCAGGCGAGCTGCGCCAGCAACGCGTAACCGAACGTCACGGCCGACGGCGCGATCATCTGATTGCCGGCGAAGAAAGTTTGCGCCGCGAACGGCGTCACCACCACCACGCGGTAAAGCCAGGCGGGATAAAGCGTGATCGGCGCGAACAGGCCGCCCAGCAGGAACATCGCCTTCTGCATGATGAGATAGGGCGGCAGCACCCGCCTTATCCAGAAGGCGCAAAGGCCGACCAGCGTGTAGAGCAGGACGCCGATGGCGGCGCCGAACATGCCCAGCACGGCTGCGTAGGCGAAGGCGACCGGCGGCGGCGTGGCGCGGCCGGACAGGGCCAGCGCGAGCAGCGCCGCGGCACCGATGCCGAGCAGGCGGCCAAACGAATCGCCGAGCGATTCGGCGATCCTCTGCAGCAGATAGGGTTTGGGGCGCAGCAGGTGCGGCTCCAGCAGGCCCAGGCGGATATCGTCTTCCAGGCGCAGATGGATGGCGGCGACCGACAGGGCGATCCACTCGGTCACGCCGATATATAGCGTCAGGCCGCCCGGCGGCAGCACCGCGGCCAGCGTGCCCGGCAGGTTCTGAACCGAGACCTTGTCCCACAGGGCTGAGAGCACGGTCATCGCCACGAGATAGAACAGCGAGCGCCCCATCAGGATCGGCCAGTTGGCCAGATTGCGCCGCACGCCCAGCGCGAAGGCGCCGAACGCGGCGGCCAGCGCGCCGGACAATTCAGCGCGGGCTGTTTGCGGCATAGATGGCACGGACCACCTCCTCCATCGGCGGATCTTCGATGGTGATGTCCTCGATGCCGCCGAGCGCCAGCGCCGCCTGGACCACGACATCGACGCGCGTCGCGGCGGTGTCGACCTCGAAGATCGAAAGATGCGGCTCGCTGGCGCGGCGCACGACGCCGGGCAGCGCGAGTTCGAGCCTGGGCGCCGCCGAGCGCAAGGTCACGAGGCGGTGACCGAGGAAGCGGCGGCGCAGCTGATCGGTCGGCTGGTCGACGACAATGCGCCCCTCGTTGATGACGATGACGCGGTCGCAGACCAGCTCGATGTCGCGCGTGTCGTGCGAGGTGAGCACGACGGTCTGACCCTCGGCGCCGGCATGCTCGCGGATGAAGTCGCGGATCGCGGCCTTGGCGGTGATGTCCAGGCCGATGGTGGGCTCGTCGAGAAACAGCAGCGCCGGGCCGTGCAGCAGGCTGGCGACGATTTCGCAGCGCATGCGCTGGCCCAGCGACAGGCGCTGCACCGGCTGATCCATCAGGGCGCCGAGGCCGAAGCGCTCGACGAGCTCGCTCTGGCGGCGCTTGAACGTCCCAGCGTCGACATCGTAAATGCGGCGCAGCAGCGCGAAGGAATCGCGCGCCGGCAGCTCGGCCCAGAGCTGCGAGCGCTGCCCGAAGACGACGCCGATGCGGCGGCTGAGCGCGCGGCGCTGTTTCCAGGGAACGAAGCCGAGCACGCGGGCGCCGCCGCCGGTCGGCTCCAGGATGCCGGACAGCATTTTCAACGTCGTCGACTTGCCCGCACCGTTGGGACCGATGATGGCGACGCGCTCGCGCTCGGCGATCTCGAAGGAGATGCCGTCGACCGCCTGGATGGTCTGGATGTCGCGGTTGAAAAGACCGCTCAGGCCCGCTTTGCGCCGGACATAGGAAAACTCTTTGCGGAGGGTTTCGACGCAGATGATGGCCATGGCACGCAAATGGATGACGGAGGGACGCAGCAAAGCATGGGCGCAGATTTGCACATAAATTGCGGTCGTGCCGTCATCGCTGTCCTCCGTTGGTGCGCCACGGCGGCAGCTTGCCATCGCCGCGGCACGATTAGACCCGCCAATGCGGTCTACCGGCTATGCCGGACGGCTATTTCTTGCCGATAACGATAAACTGCCCGAAGAGCGCCTCTGCCTTCGCCCCGCCGGCGAATTGGGTGGCATTGTAGCTGAAGTTGTCGGCCTGTCCGTTGACGATGATGCCGTCGGCCGGATACCCCATGCCGACAAGCACAAGCCTCGCTGCCTCCGCATGCTCGGCTGTGTCGCAAGCGTAGACAAATACATCCATCTCAAATCTCCAATCGTTGCTAGTTCGAGCTGACGGCCTTGGCGAGCGTCCCGACAACAGACGGGTCAATGGCGCCCAGGCGCGCGCGCAATTGTGCGGCGGTCGTCATCCCAGTGGAAAGCCCCGGACTGACGGCCCCCTGCGTCGCCGCGATCAAGGCATTCAGTTTCGCGACGTCGAGCGTGCCGCCCGGCGCGACATTGCCCATCACCGTTTCGGTGTCGATGCTCCGCTGACTGAGGATGCCGGCGGCCTGCGTTTGTGCCTGCGCCTGTTGCGCCGGCGTCAGCGTCGCTATCATGGCATTGTTGGTAACCGCCTGGAACGATTGGCGCACGGTGCCGTTGGTGCCCGCCAGAACGTTCGCGGCCTGCCCAGTCGCGAAGTATTGCGCAATGGTGAGCCCGGTGTCCTTGAGCGCTCCGTCGGCGACGGTCGTATCGATAGACGCGAGCACGGAGGGATAGTGAAGTTTTCCGCCATCCGTGCCGAGCGGAATGACGGACAACTCCTTGCGCTTGAAGCCGAAGACAAGACTGTCGGGGGTGCCCGCCGTGGGATCGAAGCCGACTTTCAACCCGATGGTCGTCGTGGTGCCAAAAAATGCCATCTTGTTGTCGCCCGCCGTCAGATCGCCGTTGCTCGTCGGTGGACCGGCCGGGCTCACAACACCGACCGCCGCGTCGCCCGTTGCGTATAGCGTCCTGACTTTCGGCTGGAACACGTCGCCGCTGGTCTGCAGCGAGGCAACCACCGGGGGTATTCCGCCATTGGCGGTGCGTGGCCCGATATAGCCCTCCGTGCGATCATAAGCGATGCTCGCAGCCGGTGGCTTGCTCTCGACATTGATGCCGAAGCTGGTGTTGGTGACGAACACGACGGTGTCCTGCGGCGATGCGCAGCCCGAAAGAAGCGCGCAGGCGCTCACGATCAGACAGACGGAAAAACGGTTCATCGGCATGTTGCTCCTCATTCGATGGCGTGAGCGGGTAGCGCCCGTAGGGACGCGCAAACCCCTTTGGCGTTGAGATCCAGACATGCGCCGCTCGGCAGCGACACGATCGTTTCGCTGCTGTAGCCGAGCGTGAGGCCGTTGTCGGCGGCCGGGCTGCGATGAAGCGAGACGCCGAAACTGGTTACGGTCACCGATGTTGCAGCCGGTTCGCCGGCTTTGCCGGACGCAAGCGGCGTCGCGATGTCGACGAAGCCGACCACGTGCTGGACCGTGTTGGCATCGATGTAGGAATAGGAAACGCAGCCGGGCAAGGCAAAGATCGGCAGCGCGGCGCAGCACCTGACGCAGCCGGCGACGAGCTTTAAGGCCATGCGATCGCAAATCATGCAATACCACCGCGCTCAGAACAAACTCGGTGCAGCCAACGCAACGACGCTGCGCAATCGGGATCAAACACTCGATCCAAATAAAGCCGGCCAGCGGACGGGAGGATAGGCAAATACCCCTTCGCCCTCAGGCGTTTAGACGCAACACTAATCCACAGGGTCCGCGGCTTGTCCATACCGCCCGGGCGGGCCACACAGGAATTTGCGCGGCGCGCACCCTAGTCGCGGACCTGCGCGCCGCGACGGCTTGAGTCCAAAATCCAGCCGGCCGCATCGCGCCAAACCTGCGCGGCATCCAGGTCGCGCAGCAGCATGTGGTAGCCGTGCTCGTAGCGGTGGACTTGCGCGCGCGACCCCAGCGCGGCGATCACCGCTTGCGTGGGCGGCGCGGGAATGACCTGATCGTTCTGGCCGTAAAGAAACAGGATCGGCGGGGTGGGCCCAAGATGCTCCGGCGCGTGGCGCGCATCATCCATCAGGTTGACCAGGCCGTAGACGGCGTCGCTGCGGGTGTCCTTTTGCACGAGCGGGTCGCGCGAATAGGCACGCAGCATTGCAATGTTGTCCGACGGCCAGATGTGAACGATGCCGTTGCCGGAAACTGCCAGGCCGGGCAGCGTGTGGGCCGTGAGCCATAGCGTCACGCGATAGGAAAGCGGCATGTCGGCGCGCGACCAGACCGCGGGCGCGACCAGGATGATACCGTCGGCCTTGGGCGCATCGGTGCCAGCGAACGCGGAGAGCACCACCGCGCCACCCATGCTCTCGCCCAGCGCATAGACCGGCACGCCGGGATAGCGGGCGCGCGCCGCGTCGAGGGCGTCAGCCAGATCGCGGCGCATCGCGTCGCCGCCGGCCCATAGGCCGGGATGCTCGGAGGCGCCGAAGCCGCGCTGATCGAAGGCGAGCGTCGCGATACCTTGCTGCGCCCAGGCCTCCGCCGGCATGGCAAAGGCATTTGAATAATCGCCCATGCCGTGCAGCGCGACGATGACGGCTTTGGGGCGGTCGGGACCCCAGGCGCGCGCGGGGAGTTTCACGCCGTCGCGGGCGAGCAGATAGCCGGCCGCGAATGCCGGCGTGTCGTTCTCCAAGCCGCCCGGCGCCAGCAGCGGCGCGCAGGCCGCGATCAGGAGGAGAGCGAGCGCCGCACACGCCTTCGCAAGGTGGGAAGCAGTTCGCGTTCGAACCATGGGTTCTTCTTCAACCAGCCATTGTTGCGCCACGACGGATGCGGCATCGGAATGTAGCGTGGTGCATAGTCCCGCCAAGCCTTCACCGTGTCCGTCATATTGGATTTCGCCGCTTCGCCCAAATGCCAGGTCTGGGCGTAGGAGCCGACGAGCAGGATGAGCTTGAAGTCCGGCAACGCCCGCATCAGGCGTGTGCGCCAGTACTGGGCGCAGATCTTCGGTGGCGCAAGGTCACTGCCGTTTTCGTCATAGCCCGGAAAACAGAACGCCATCCCGGTAAGCGCGACGCGCTTCTCGTCATAGAAGGTGGCGCGGTCGACGCCCATCCAGTCGCGCAAGCGGTCGCCGGAGGCGTCGTTGAACGACAGACCGGTCTGGTGCACCCGCAGGCCCGGCGCCTGGCTGGCGATGAGGATACGCGCGGTGGAACTGACGTGCAGGACGGGGTGCGGCTCGAGGATATCGGCGCAGATTCGGCAAGCGCGGATCTCGGCGACGAGACGCGCGAGTTCGCGCGGCGCGGCGGTCATCTCAGCTGCTTCACATCGATCGACAGGCCCAACCTGCTCCAGGGACGATCCGTCGTCAGGACCGGCAGTTTGCGCCGTACCGCTTCGGCCAGACAGATGCGATCCGCCAGTGAGACGCCAAACGGCTTGGTTTGACGTACAAGTTCGCCGGCGATTTCGGCGGCTTCCTGTTCGGTTGCGACAACAAGCAATCCAATCCCAGAAAGCTCTTCAAGGTAAGGACGCGGATCGATATTGTCCCGCCAGTAGCGCTGTGCGACTTCGGCATGGTTGACCGCCGACATGATGCCAACGGCGAGAAAGGGCGGAGCGCGATCTCCTCCTGGTTCTTTCCGGAGGAAGGCTAAAGCAGCCGAGGAATCGATTACGATTTCTCCGACCACGGCCATCTGCTGCGAAAGAAGGCCTCGACCTCGTCAAGCGTGACGGAACGCGCATCGATGCGCGCCTGCCAGCCAAGTTTTTCTTCCAAAGAAATGACGCCCTCCTCGAACAAGACTTCAATGCGGCTGTCCGCGATGTGCGCCTCGCTCATCAGTATCTTCGCATTCGGCGGCTCAGGATATTTCGCATTCAGCGCATCGAGTCTTTTCATAACGTCTTCGAGCGACCGTCTGGGCGTGTAACCCCTTGCAAGATATTGGCGCGCTTCTTCCTCCATCGAACGGCCATTCTTTGCCGCCTCGACCCGCATTCTGTCTCGGACTTCGTCTGGGAGATTGCGCACGGTGATCGTTGCCATCGCGACAGATTAGCATAATGCTAGCAGTGCTGTCAATGACAGCAAAATGTGTCAACATACTGAAAATACTCAATCTCCCCGCAGCAATCCCCGCGCAATGACGATCTGCTGGATCTGGCTGGTGCCCTCGTAGAGCCGGAAGATGCGGACGTCGCGGTAGAAGCGCTCGATGCCGTAATCGGCGACATAGCCGGCGCCGCCGAATATCTGCACCGCCTTGTCGGCGACGCGGCCGACCATCTCGGAGGCGAAGTATTTGGTGCAGGCGGCTTCCATCGTGATGCTCTCGCCGCGATCACGCTTGCGCGCGGCATCCATCACCATGCATTTGGCGGCGTAGGTTTCGGTCTGGCAGTCGGCGAGCATGCCCTGGATGAGCTGGAACTCGGCGATCTTCTGGCCGAACTGCTCGCGCTCGCGGGCATAGGCGACGCTCTCCTTGATCAGGCGCTCGGCGACGCCGACGCAGACGCCGGAGATGTGCAGCCGGCCGCGGTCGAGCACCTGCATGGCGACCTTGAAGCCCTCGCCTTCGGGGCCGAGGCGCAGCGACGCCGGCACGCGGGCATTGTCGAAATTGATGTCGCAGATATGGGCGCCCTGCTGGCCCATCTTCTTTTCCGGCTTGCCCACCGAGATGCCTGCGATGTTCGAGGGCACGATGAAGGCCGAGATGCCGCCGGCGCCCTTGCGGTTCGGATCACTGCGCGCCATCAGCGTGAACATGCCGGCGCGGTTGGCGTTGGTGATGAAGCGCTTGGTGCCGTTGACTACATAGTGATCGCCGTCGCGGATCGCCGTGGTGCGCACCGAGGCCGCGTCGGAGCCGGCACCGGGCTCGGTCAGCGCGAAGCTGGCGATGACTTCGCCGCTCGCCAGCTTGGGCAGCCATTCGCTCTTCTGCGCCTCGTTGCCGAACATCACGACGCCCTGGCTGCCGATGCCGACATTGGTGCCGATGACGGAGCGGAAGGCCGGCGAGGTGTGGCCGAGCTCCATGGCGACGAGGACTTCCTCCTCCATGGTGAGGCCGAGGCCGCCATATTCGACGGGGATGGAAAGACCGAACAGACCCAGCTCGCGCATCTCCGCGACGATGCTGTCCGGCACGCGGTCTTCCTCGGCCACCTTGGCCTCGATCGGCACGCATTTCTCGCGCACGAAGCGGCGCACGGTGTCCAGCAGCTGGTCGCGGGTTTCGATATCGAGCGGCATGGCGGTCTCCCCTGATGTGGAAGAGATTAGCCCAACGCTGCGCGGCGTGTCAGTCCGGCGCCTTGGGCACGTAGACGCTGGCGACCAGGATGTGGTCCACGGTTTCGCCGTCGTCGGCGAAAGGCAGGAAGATGCTTTCGTAGTAGACGAAGCGTGTGGCCGCGATCTCGCGCCCGACCCAGCCGCGGATGGCGAGCGGCGCGGCGGACAGCCGGACTTGCTCGTACATCTTGCGCATCCGCTTGCCGTGTTCGGGCGCCACGGCCTCGATCTGCGACAGGCGCTTGTCGCGGAACTGCGCGCCATAGGCCCAGACGAAAAGCTGGCCGACGATGCGATATTCGTAGTCCTGTCCGCCGTCGATGACGCGCAGCAGCACGACATTGCGCAGGATGCCCTGCATTTCGCGCGGCGAGAGTTCGCCGCGGGCGGGAAGCTTGCGCGTCCCCTTCAGCATGCGCCAATAGGCATAGGCGGTGCGGCCGATGGCGTTGTCGATCTCGTCCGGCGCGATGACGCCGACCGTCGAGGTCTCGGGCGCCGGCTGATGCTCGAATGTCTGTGGTACGATCACGCCGCCCCCCGCAGCCGCGCTTCAGCGGTCGAAGCTGTCGCGCGGGTCGTAGACCGCGAAGTTGAGGACATGATCGATGGTCGCATCGTCGGGGCCCATCGGCATGAAGATGCTCTGGCTGTAGATGTATTGCTTGTGCTTCTCGCCGCGTTCCATCCAGCCCTTGAAGGCGTAGACGTCGCGCCGGCGCACCGCGCGGTCGTAGAGGCTCTTCAGCACGGGGCCGTAGCCGGGCGAGAATTTGTCGACGTCGCTGACCCGCAGGCCCTGCATGGAAAAGCCGTGACTGATGACATGGGCGTCGCCGACGATGCGGTATTCGTAATCCTTGCCGTCGTCGACGATGCGGATCAGCACGATGTTGCGCAGCAGGGGCGTGAGATCGCGTGGCATCATATCCTGCCGCGAGGGATAGCGCCGGTCGCCGCGCAGCTTGTTCCAGTAGTCGAGGCCCTGGCGCAGGATCGGGCTCTCGATCGCATCCAGCGGTATGACGCCGGACGCGCCTTCGGGCACGCTCTTGGGGATGCTGACGACGTTCTCTGGGCGGGGCACGGTGGGCTTCTTGAATAGTCTGGTCATAGGCTGCGCCTTAGTGGTTAATGGAGTGCGAACAGCCGCCCAGATAATGGTCCGTATGCGATGCTTTTGTCCGTTCTCGACCAATCCCCCATTCGTAAGGACGGTACCGCCGCCGATGCCGTCGCCGAGACCATCGCCCTGGCGAAGGCCTGCGACCGGCTCGGCTATCATCGCTACTGGCTGGCCGAGCATCACAACAGCAATTCGTTCGCCGGCTCGTGCCCCGAAATTCTCATCGGGCGCGTCGCGCAGGAAACGAACCGCATCCGGGTCGGTTCCGGCGGCGTGATGTTGACACATTACAGCCCGCTGAAAGTCGCCGAACAGTTCCGCATGCTGGATGTGCTGACGCCGGGACGGATCGACCTGGGATTGGGCCGGGCGCCGGGTTCCGACCAGATGACGGCGCGGGCCCTGCAATCCGGTCCGCAAGCCTGGCCGATCGACGCGTTCCCCAGCCAGGTCCAGCTGTTGCGTCAGTTCCTCGACGACTCGTCCGGCAAGGAACCCCTACCCGACGATCATCCTTATCGCGGCATTCACGCCATGCCGCGGGCGGCCACACCCGGTCCGGAGTTGTGGATGCTGGGTTCGGGCATTCACGGCGCGGTCTATGCGGCGGAACTCGGCCTGCCGTTCAGCCACGCCTATTTCATCAACAGCGACGGCAGCGAGGATGCCGTCGCCGAATATCGCGCGCGCTTCAAGGCGAGCGCCGTCTGTCCGCTGCCGCGCGTGTCGCTGGGCGTCGCGGCGCTCGTCGGCGAGAGCGAAGACGATGCGCAGCGGCTGGCAGCATCGCGCAATCTGTGGGTGGTGCGGCTGCTCAGCGGTCGGCCGATCCCGTTTCCCTCGCCCGAAGAAGCGCTGGCGCAGCCGCTGACGCCGCAGGAGGAAAAGCTGCTGTCGACCGTGGCCAAGCGCTCCATCGTCGGGACCGGCAGCCAGGTGCGCGCGCGGCTGACGGCGCTGGCGGCGGAGCATGGCGCCGACGAGCTGGTGGTGGTGACGATCACCTACGATTTCGCATCACGCTTGCGATCGTACGAATTGCTGGCCGAAGCCTTCGGCCTCGTCAGCGCCACATAACAACGAGAGCGAAGACGATCGCGTATTCGACGAAATCGCCAGCATTGTGGCCGACGATCGGCGCCAGCACGCTGCGCGATTTTTCAAACCAATAGGCGTAGAGAATGCCCAGCGCGAAGGCGTAAAGCTGCTGGCCGAGCGCTTCGAAGAACGGACGCGAGGTGAAGTTGGCGGCGTGAGCCAGGGCGAAGATCAACGCCACGATCGCACCGCCCCAACTCATCCCGAAACCGCCGAGGCGCAACTTTCCGGGCATGGCGGCGATGAGATAGCCGACCAGCAGCGAGCGGAAGAGGATCTCCTCTGTCGGGCCGACATAGATGCCTTCGAAGCCGAGCCAGCCGACGACATTGGCCGTGGTCAGCGGATAGTCCAGCACCGGCGCCCGGTGGGCGATGAGGTCGGGCGCGTGATCCACGAGCGTCATCAGTACGCCGAACAGCGCGCCCCACAATAGCGCCGGCACGAGATAGGTCTTGCCCGGCGGCCAGCGCAGGCCGGCATCGAACGGCATTAAGCGCTTGACGGCGAATATCGCCACCAGCGCGAGCAGGGTCTGGAACAGATGCTGGGAATAGAGCCAGGGCAGCGCCGGACCGCGCGCCGACGGCAATGGCAGGACATGGCTCAGCGCCTGGGCGATGACGGCACCGAGCATGGGCAAGCCCAAGCCCAGCAGGACGACGACGAGCAGCGGCACGAGGCGCAGGCGAAATCTGGTTTCGCCCCCGCGCATGGCTCAGGTCACCGGCAACAGGCCGATCATGCAGCCGGTCAGGCCGCTCGCCATCGTGCCCGACACGATGGCGCGCATCGCGAGCGGCACGATCTCGTCGCGGCGCTCGGGGATCAGCGTGCCGAAGCCGGCGATCAGGATGCCGACGGAGGCGAAATTGGCGAAGCCGCACAGCGCATAGACCATGATCTGGGTCGAGCGCGGATCGAGCGCGCCGGGCGGCAGGGCTGCGAGCTGGGAATAGGCGATGAACTCGTTGAGGATGGTCTTGACGCCGAGCAGGCTGCCGGCCTGCACCGCCTGGTCCCACGGCACGCCGTAGAGCCAGACCACCGGCGCGAACAGCCAGCCCAGCATGCGCTGCAGCGTCAGGGGCGCGCCGTAGACGTCGGGGAAATGTCCGAGGATCGAATTGACGATGGCGACGAGCGCCACGGTGACGATCAGCATGGCGATGATCTGGAGATAGATTTTGAGGCCGTCCTCGGTGCCGCGCGCCATCGCGTCCATGGTCGAATGATATTTGTGGGCATCGTCGGTCTGCGACAGGTCGGTCACGGCATCGCCCGGCACCATGATGCAGGCGACGACGATGGCGCCGGGCAGCGACATCATCGAGGCGACGAGGATGTGGCCGAGCGCGCCGGGCAGGACATGCGCCAGCATGTTGGCGTAGACCACGAACACCGTGCCGGCGACGACGGCGAGGCCCGTGGTCATCAGGATGAACAGTTCGGTGCGGGTGATTTTGGCCAGATACGGCCGCACGACCAGCGAACCTTCGATGTTGCCGAGGAACACGGTGGCCGCGGCGCCGAGGCCGACCGCGCCGCCGATGCCCAGCGTGCGCCGGAGCACGAAGGCCATGCCGCCGACGATGAGCGGCAGAACGCGCCAGTACCACAGGATCGCCGAGAGCGCGGAGATGATGATCACCAGCGGCAGAATGCCGAAGGCGAAGGTCGTCAGGCTGTGCGGATCGACGAGCGTCGGCGGGAACGGCGACGGCCCGCCGCCGACAAAGCCGTAGACAAAGCCGGTACCGGCGCGAGTCGCATCGGTCAGCACCATCACCACGCCGTTAAGGCCGAACAGCGCATCGCGGGCCAGCGGCACTTTCAGGAGCAGCACCGCGATGACCGCCTGGAGCGCGATGCCCACCAGTGCGATCCGCCAAGGAAAGGCGCGGCGATTCTCCGAAAACGCCCAGGCGAGCGTCAGGATGACGAGAATTCCCAATGCGGATTGCAGATGCGGCAGCACAGTCGCCATGAAGTCCCCCCGGCAGGATGACGGCAGCTTACGGCAAATCCTCCCGCCGGGAAGCCGGGGCTGCTTCCCCATAGGGGGTCCGTGCTAGAAGATGCGTCGCGCGGCGGCGAATCCCCGCCATGGGCCATCTTTTCGGGGCATTGTGAGAACCGTCTGCCTGCATGGACCGGAATCGACCGGCAAGACGACGCTGGCGCGCGAACTGGCGGAGCATTTCCGCACCTTCGCGGTGCCCGAATATGGCCGGCTTTACTGCGAAATCTTCGGCAATGATTGCGACATGGAGGATTTGCGCGCCATCCGGCGCGGCCACGACCTGCTGGCGGCGGCGGCGCGGCGCAAGGCGCAGCAATTGCTCGTCTTCGACACCGACGCGGTGATGACCGCGGTGTGGTCGGACATCCTTCTGGGCGAGCGGCCGGCCGATCTGGACCGCATCGACGATCCGGCCGATCTTTATCTTCTGTGCGACATCGACGTGCCGTTCGTGGCCGACGGCATCCGCTACTTCCCCGATCCGGCGACGCGGGCGCGGATGCTGGCGCATACCCGCGCCGAACTCGAGCGCCGCCATCTGCCCTTCGTCACCATCACCGGTTCGCGTTACGATCGATTGCGCACCGCCATTGCCGCCATCACGACCAGGTTTCCCGAGGTGACGGCGCCATGACCGCTCAGCCGTCGCGCCCCGGCGAAATCCGCGCCCTGGCCGGCGCGCGCGCCATTCCGCCGCTGATCCTGGTGCTCTATCACTATTGCGAAGGCCATCATTACCGCAATTTCAAGCCGTTCGACCTGGTGGTCGGCCACGGCTATCTGTGGGTCGAGTTCTTCTTCGCGCTGTCGGGGTTTATCCTGACCTATGTCTATGGCGGGCGGGTGCGCGAATTCTGGCGCGGCAGCGCCTATCGGGAATTCCTGATCGCGCGGCTGTCGCGGCTCTATCCGCTGCATCTGGCGATGCTGCTCTATATCCTCGTCATCATGCTGATCCTGAACGCCATCGCGCATGCGAGCGGGGGCCAGTCGATCTACGAATCGGCCTATCATCCCGTCGTCACGTTCTGGACCTTCATCGCCAATCTGTTCCTGGTGCAGGCGTGGAACATTTTCCCCTATCTATCGTGGAACGGCGCCAGCTGGTTCGTCAGCGTCGAGTTCCTGCTCTGCCTGCTGTTTCCGGTCTATCTGGTGCTGGCGCGGGCCGGGTGGTTCAGCGCCATCGGCCTGATCGCGGCCGGCATCGCGGGATTGGCGTGGCTGTCGCTCACCGGCAAGCATGGCCTCGACATCACGTTTCACAACGGAATTTTCCGCGGCATGAGCGCCTTCGCAGTGGGCGTCGGCATGTCGGTGCTCTACGGCAAGACAAGGGCCTTCGCCGAGACGCTGCCGGAGATCGCGATCTCGGCGCTGCAGCTCGCGGTGCTGCTCTGGATGGGCTGGGGCACGTTCGACAATGGCTGGTCGCATACGCCGCGCGACATCTACACGGTCGTGCCGATGCTGGCGCTGGTCTATGTGCTGAGCTTCGACCGCGGCTTCGTGGCGCGCTTCCTGCAGACCAGGACGCTGGCCAAGCTCGGCGAGTGGTCGTTCGCCATCTATATCGGCCAGACGGCGTGGCTGCAGCTGATCCGCTTCTTCGAGAGCGCCTATCCGCCGGACGACACGCTGATCTTCGGCATCCGTTTCGGCGACTGGATGTGGTGGCCCGAGCCGTTCCTGCTACTGGCGGTCTGCATCGGCTGGGGCTGGTTGCTCTGCCGGTACGTCGAAATCCCGGCAAACCGCGCCCTGCGGCGTTATTTTGCCCCAAAGCGCGCCGTCGTCTGATCGAAAAAGTGGGGCGCTTGACCAACAAACCGCGCTGCGCCATCACTCCCGGCCTGCTATCGCAACGGTTTGAAGGAGCTTTCCCATGACCATCGAATTCAAAGGCAAGGTCGCCATCGTCACCGGCGCCGGCGGCGGCCTCGGCCGTGCCCATGCGCTGGAACTGGCCAAGCGCGGCGCCAAGGTGGTGGTCAACGATTTGGGCGGCGCTGTCGACGGCACGGGCGGCAACTCGGCCGCCGCCGAAGCGGTGGTCGCCGAGATCAAGGCCGCGGGCGGCGAGGCCTTTGCCAACGGCGCTTCGGTCAGCGACGACGCCGGCGTCGACCACCTCGTCAAGCAGACGATGGACAGCTGGGGCCGCGTCGACATCCTGGTCGCGAACGCTGGCATCCTGCGCGACAAGAGCTTCTCCAAGATGGAGATGAAGGATTTTGACGCGGTGATGGCCGTGCACCTGATGGGCACGGTCAAGCCGTGCAAGGCGCTGTGGGAGATTTTCAAGAAGCAGCAATATGGCCGCATCGTGGTGACCACGTCGTCCACCGGCCTGTACGGCAATTTCGGCCAGACCAATTACGGCGCGGCGAAGCTGTCGCTCGTCGGCTTCATGAACACGTTGAAACTGGAAGGCGCCAAGGACAACATCAAGGTCAACGCCATCTGCCCGGTCGCCGGCACGCGCATGACCGAGAATTTGATGCCGCCGAATGTGCTGGAGATGCTCAAGCCCGAATACGTCACGCCGGCGGTGGTCTATCTGGTCAGCGAAGACGCGCCGACCGGCACGATCCTGACGGCGGCGGCAGGCGTGTTCGCCGCGGCGCAGCTGGTCGAAACCGACGGCGTCAATCTCGGCCACAACGCGACCGCTGACGACGTTGCGGCGAACATCGCCAAGATCACCGATTTCACGAACGCCAAGCACTACAACCAGGGCGGCGAGCAGAGCCAGAAATTCTTCGCCCGCATCAACGACAAGCCGGTGGTCGGCTAGAACTCCCTGCCATGATCACCGGCTTCGACCATGTCGCCGTCATGGTTCGCGATTTCGACAAGACGGTCGCGAACTACGAGACCATCTTCGGCCGCTCGCCGAACTGGCGCGGCTTCATGGCGGGCAGCCGGCATGCCTGGTTCCAGTTCGGCAATACGGCGCTCGACATCATCGGCGCGCACGGCACGGGCCCCGAAGCGGACGCGTCGCGGGCGGAGGTGGAGAAATTCGGCGACGCGATCTGGGGACTGGGCTTCTCGGTGCCGGACCTGGACGCGGCGATGCGGCTGTTCGAACGGCGCGGCCTCGTCTTCCTGCCGCGGCACACGACGCGCACCGCCAATGCCGAAGGCGCCCGGCGCAGTTGGGAATTGACCGTCATGCGGCGCAGAAGCGCCAATGGCGTGGCGCTGTTCCTGGTCGAGAACAAGCCGGACGCCGCGACGTGGCCGGTGGCGCCGGCGCGGTTCGGCGATGCGTCCGTCGGCGGGCTCGATCATATCGTGGTGAGCACAACCAATCCGGAGCGCGCCGTGGCGCATTACGGCGGCCGGCTGGGGCTCGATCTGCGTCTTGATCGCACAAACGAACAATGGGGGGCGCGGCAACTGTTCTTCCGCTGCGGCGGCGCGGTGGTCGAGATCGGCGCCAGCCTGAAGACGCCGGTGAGCGACGCACCGGACACTTTCGGCGGCCTCGCCTGGCGCGTGAAGGACCCGCAAGGCGCGCGCGCTCGCATCGCGGCGGCCGGCATCGACGTCTCCGAACTGCGCAAAGGCCGCAAGCCGGGCACGTCCGTCTTCACGGTGCGCGGCGGCACCGGCGGCGTGCCGACGCTGATGCTGTCGGGCAACGATTAACCGGGGGAAATTCCATGAAAGTCGAAAATCACCTCTATCCGACGCAGGAGCGCGTCATGACGCTGATGGGCGATGCGTCGGGCGAGCCGATCGTGATGCTCAACCTGCTCAAATTCCGCGACAAGGCCGTCTATGCCGATGGCCGTGCGACGGCGCTGACGGGGCGCGAGGCCTATCAACTCTATGGCAGCGCAATGCAGAAGGTCGTCGAGAGCAACGGCGGCAAGTTCGTGTTCGGCGGGCAGATCGCGTCGCTGGTGATCGGCGAGGTCGAGAACATGTGGGATCTCTGCGCGCTGGTGGAATATCCCTCCGCGGCGGCCTTCGCCAAAATCGCGACGTCGCCGGAGGTGAACGAGATCGGCGTGCATCGCGCGGCGGGGCTGGAGGGCCAGTTGCTGATCCGCGTGGCGCAGCGGGCGTTCTGAGCGACGGTCGAGGCGAAAGCGACGGTGCCATACTGCCCTCTCCCCCTGAAGGAGGAGAGGGTTCTCTTTTTGATTACTCCGCCGGTCCGTGCTGATTCAGCGCCTGCTGGGAGGCAGCCGACTTGGCGAGGTCGAGCATCCGGATGAATTCGGCGCGGTAGCCGAAACTGTCGTCGCCGCGCGCCGCGGTCGCGATGTTCCTGGCGCGGTCGTAGCTGAAATCCTTGATGTAAGGATCGTGGCGCATGAGCTGCGCCGCGCCGACGACCGAGGCGGCGAAGCGCATGTCCGGCGAGACCGCAGTGAAGTCCGTGGTCACGTCGGCGTCGGTGACCGGACGGTCGATCAGCTTGGACACTTTCTCACCCGGCAGCTTGTAGCGGATCTTGAGGAAGGCGAGCTCGCCGGCATCGGACAAGGGATGCTCCGGCGCGCGGTAGCGCAAGGGATCGGACATCTGCGCCTTGGAGCCGACCGGCGTGATCTCGTACAGCGCCGTCACCGTGGTGCCCGAACCGATGTCGCCGGCATCGACGCGGTCATTGTTGAAGTCGGTGCGGTTGAGCATGCGGGTCTCGTAGCCGATCAGGCGGTATTCGGCGACGCGCGACGGGTTGAACTCGATCTGGATCTTCACGTCGTTGGCGATGGTGAAGAGCGTGCCGGAAATCTGGTCGACGAACACCTTGTGCGCCTCGTTCAGCGTGTCGATGAAGGCGGCGTTGCCGTTGCCGGCCTGGGCGATCTTCTGCATCATGGCGTCGTTGTAGTTGTCGCGGCCGAAGCCGAGGCAGGACAGATAGACGCCGGTGGCGCGCTCGCGAACCACGAAATCCTCCAGCGCCTTGGGATCGGTGATGCCGACATTGAAATCGCCGTCGGTCGCCAGCAGCACGCGGTTGACGCCGCCCTTGATGAAATTGGCCTCCGCGAGGGAATAGGCCATGCGGATGCCCTCGCCGCCCGCGGTCGAGCCGCCGGCATGGAGCTGATCGAGCGCGGCCAATATCCTGGCCTTGTCCGAGCCCGGCGTCGGCGGCAACACGACGCCCGCCGCTCCCGCATAGGTGACGATGGTGACGCGGTCCTTGTCGTTCAGCTGATCGACCAAAAGATGGAAGGAGCGGATGAGGAGCGGCAGCTTGTTGGGCTCGTCCATCGAGCCGGAACTGTCGATCAGGAAGACGAGATTGGCGGCGGGGCGCTCCTTCTTGGGGATGTCGAAGCCCTTGATGCCGATATGCAGAATCTGCGTGTCCTTGTTCCACGGCGTCGGATAGACGCGAATGCTGGCGCGGAACGGCGTGTCGCGGTTCTCCGGCAGCGGATAGGCGTAGTCGAAGTAGTTGACCATCTCCTCGACCCGCACGGCATCGGCCGGCGGCAGCGCGCCCTGGTTCAATGCATCGCGCACCACGCCGTAGGAGGCGGTGTCGACGTCGATCGAGAAGGTGGAGACCGGCTGTTCGGCGGTCACGATCACCGCGTTCGGCCTGGCGTCGGGGAATTTCGAGGTGATGTCCGGCTGCCAGTAGCCCGGCGCCGGCGGCGGCGCCTCGGCCACGATCATGTTGGCCATCGGCGAAGACGCCACGGCGCGATCCGTGCCGATGGCGATATCCGGGGGCGGCACCGACGGCGCCTGCGACTTCGTCACGGTGCCGGTCGAAACGACGACTTCGTGCGGGGTGGCATTGGGCGGCGGGCTCGAACCCGTGCCGCAGGCGGCCAAAATGAAGGGCAGCGCCCCGAAAACGAGTGCGCCGGCGCGTAAGCCGATGGCGTGAGCGATTGTCATTTGCGTCCCCTACCTGAGCAATCGTCTCAGGCTGGGACGCAATCGCGCCTTTGGAACGGCGCCATTGCGGCAGTTTGGCGGCGGCCGATCACGCTCGCGCGAGGCGCGCCGCATAAGCTAACGAGACCTTACTTCCCTCCCTGCGTAATTCACTTTTAACCGCGGGCGCCTACATTTGCGGCAATGGTTGAGGAAACGCCGGCTCCGCGCCGTCCGTCATCCTCGCCACGCCGGGGAGTGCGCGTGTCGGAGTTCGAGTACCACAAGCATGGCGCGACGGCGGGGGTCGAGATCGTTCTCGACGCGAGCGGCCTTGTGCTGAGCGTCGACTCGCCGGCCGAGAGCCAGCGGCTGGTCAGCGACGTCGCCGAGGGCGAAGCGCTCACCAACCACATTCATGCCGACGACTACGATTTCTTCCTGTGGACGGCGCAGTGGATCTTGAACGGCGCCCGCCGCGAGCAGACGATCCCGCTGCGCTGGGCGCGCGCCAATGGCCGCTGGTCCAAGCTCAGCGCCACGCTGGTGAGCGACGGCGGCGAGACGTTTTCGGTCCGCTTGCTGCCCGACCAGGTGGAGCATGCCCGCCGCACCGAGGGCCAGCTTCGCCGCGTCGTCGAGGGCTCCAAACAGGGCATCGTGGTGCGCACCAACACCGACGTCCTCTATACCAACGACGCTTTCGCCCATCTGCTGGGCTATGCTTCGGCGCGCGAGATGAACGACTACATGATCGCCGACGAGCGCGCCGGGCGCAGCCGCAACAGCCAGATCTCGATTCATCCCGACGACCGCGCCCTCGTCAGCGAACACATGCGCCGCCGCCTCGCGGGCGAGGAAGCGGTCTCCAGCTACGAATTCCGCATGATCCGGCGCGACGGCAGCGAGATCTGGGTGGAGACCCGCGCCGCGCTGAGCGATTGGGACGGCCAGCCCGCCTCGCTGTCCTGGATCGTCGACATCTCCGAACGCAAGGCGATGCAAGCCGAGCTCATCAAGAGCAAGGAAGCGGCCGAGTTCGCCAACCGCACCAAGACCGAGTTCCTGGCCAATATGAGCCACGAGCTGCGCACGCCCCTGAACGCCATCATCGGCTTCGCCGAAGTGATCAAGGATCAGATGTTCGGCCCGGTCGGCACCAACAAGTACGCCGACTACGCCGGCGACATCCACACCAGCGGGCGCCATCTGCTCGACCTGATCAACGACATCCTGGACCTGTCCAAGCTCGAAGCCGGCAAGCTGGAGCTGCGGGAGGAGAAGGTCGCGCTTCGCAATGCGGTCGAGGACTGCCTCACGCTGATCCGCAACCGAGCGCAGAAGAGCGATATCCTGCTCATCACCGAGATCGAGCCGCGCCTGCCGCGCCTGTTGTGCGACGAGCGCGCTCTCAAGCAGGTGCTGCTGAATTTTCTCTCCAATGCGGTCAAGTTTACGCCCGCCGGCGGCGCCGTCACGACGCGCGTCAGCCGCGCCGGCGACGGCATCGCGATCGCGGTCAGCGATACCGGCATCGGCATGAGCCAGGCCGACATCGAGGTGGCGCTCGCCGCCTTCGGGCAGGTCGACTCCAAGGTCGCGCGACAGCATCAGGGCACGGGGCTGGGCCTGCCGATCTCGCGCTCGCTGATCGAGCTGCATGGCGGCACGCTGAGCGTCGAGAGCGCGCCCGGCAAGGGCACGACCATGACGGCGCTGTTCCCCGCCTGGCGCGTCGCGGCCGAAGCCGCCTGACTATCTGGCCCGAGCGAATCGGCCGCCGAGCAAGCTGAGCAGCGGCAGCGAGACCAAGAACGTCAGGTGATACCAGAGCGGAAATTGGTGCCAGATCATCGTGACGTGATAATAGCCCCAGCACAGCAGCAGCAGGGCGCCCGCGATAAGGGGCGCGCGCGAGCGCTCGGCGGAAACCAGCGCCGCCGCCAGGCCGCCGAGTAGCGAGCTGATGAAGCTGATGGCAAGGCGCCCGGCAAGCGCCGCGGTGGTTGCATGGACGTTCAGCGCAGCGGAGACGTCCGGCGCCACGGCGCGCAGCAAGAAACTCAAAGCGAACGCAACCACAATCCAGCCCACGACGCCCGCTACGACGCCCGATATCAATCGCAACATTGGCTTTTCCCCTGTTTGTCTCCCCTTGTGGGGAGGTGAACCTTACCTTCCACGGAACGCCGGCTCTCGCTTTTCGACGAAGGCCTTGGCGGCTTCCTTGTGATCCTCGGTCATGCCGGTGTGGACGTGATGCGTGGCTTCAAGATCCATGCAGTCCTCGACATCGGCGCCGGTCGCGGCGCGATTGATGTTCTCCTTCATGTAGCGATAGGCGATACGCGGGCCCTTCGCCAGGCGATGGGCGAGCTTGAGCGTCTCGGCGTGCAGCTGGTCGGCCGGCACCACCCAGTTCACCAGGCCGAGGCGATGCGCCTCCTTCATGTCGATGCGGTCGGAGAGATAGTAGAGCTCGCGCGCCTTGGCGCTGCCGACCAGCTGGCTGAGGAAATAGGTACCGCCGTAATCGCCGGAGAAGCCGACCTTGGCGAAGGCCGTCGTCATCACGGCCGTATCGGACGCGATGCGCAGGTCGCAAGCCAGCGCCAGCGACAATCCCGCGCCGGCCGCGGCGCCGGGGATCGCCGCGATCGTCGGCTTGGGCATCTTGTAGAGTTTGCCGGCGGTCGAACGCTGGCTGAGGCGTTGGGCGTGGATGCGGCTGTCGAGATCGGAGCCGGCTGCCGCGGTCGAGCCGCCGCCGGTGCCGTCCGCCATGCCCTTGACGTCGCCGCCGGCGCAGAAGGCGTCGCCCGCGCCCGTCAACACGATGCAGGCCACGGCGGGATCGGACTCGCAGGCCGAAAGAGCCGCCGACATGGCGGTCAGCATGCCGCCCGACAGCGCGTTGCGCCTTTCGGGCCGGTTCATGACGATGACGGCGACGCCGTCCTCGATCGTGCCCGTCAGGTCGTTGGTGCCGGTCTCCAGCGTGCGCCTGCTCATCGCTTCCCTCCAATGTTGGTCGGGGGGAGCGTTACACGCCCGGTACCGACATGGGAACCCGATGCGTCGGGGACAAGGGTTGGATGCATTCCATTTCCGCATGGCTCGCATTCACTGCAATGCAGCATCCACACTATTGTGGAGTCCCTATCGCACCCCATTTGCCAGTTGTGGCCGGTAAGACCGCATTAGGGATGCGGGGCCGGCCTCGAAAATGGAGTGGGTTATGACAGACGAAAACACCAAATCCGTCAGCGCGAACGTGCTGACCTGGGCGATGATCGCGGGCGCGGCGCTGCTGTTCCTGGAAGTGACTTGGTCGTCCGCGCAGCCGGTTCCGGCGCAAAACGCCACGGTGCAGACCATCAGCGTGGCCGCGCATCCGGACCGCCTTGCACGCAACTAAGAGCACTCGCAGCTAGAACGCTGCTCGTTCTTCCATCTTCACGTCGTGGCCCCACAGGCGCTCGACGTGAGCCAGAACGAGTTCCTTGGTCTGATTGTGCAGGGGGGTGCCGCGATGCATGTCGTGAGACAGGAACAAAGTACGGTTGCCTTTGAGATCGGCGCCGGTGACCTGAATGTTCGGGTCGGCGGCGCCGATGTCGTATTGCCGCGCCAGCTGCGCGCGCACGCTGCGATAGCCGCGCTCATTGTGAATCGCTGAGACACGATAGGCTCCCGCCTCGGCCTTGTCGTAGAGCGCGAACAACCGGAAATCGCGCATCAGCTTCGGCGACAGAAACTGCTCGATGAAGCTTTCGTCGCGATAATTCGCCCAGGCATCCTTCAGCGTCCCCATCCAGTCGCCATTGCCGGCGAAGGCGCCAAACCAGTCGCGGTCCTCCGGCGTCGGCGCCTCGCAGATGCGCCTTATGTCCGCCATCATGCCGTAACCCAGCGCGTAAGGGTTAAAGCCGTTGTAGCGGCGGTCGTTGAACTCCGGCTGGAACACCACCGAGGTGTGGCTGTGCATGAATTCCAGCCACGAGCCCTCGGTGATCTGACCGCGGTCGAACAGCGCGTTCATGATCGTGTAGTGCACGAAGGTGGCGCAGCCCTCGTTCATCACCTTGAGCTGGCGCTGCGGATAGAAATACTGCGCCAGGTTGCGCACGATGCGCAGCGTCTCGCGCTGCCAGGCTTTCAGGTTGGGCGAGTTCTTTTCGATGAAATAGAGCAGGTTTTCTTCCGGCAGCTTGGTCTCGCCACCGAATTCGTCTTCCGGATCCGGCGTCGGCGTGGCCGAAGGCGGCTCGACGCCGGCCGGCAGTGTGCGCCAGAGTTCGTTGTAGGAGCCTTCCTCGTATTCGGCGCGCAGGCGGCGCTTTTCCAGCACGCGCTCTTTGGACGGGCGCGGCGGACGGCGGTAGCGGAAGACGCCCTGGTCCATCAGCGCATGCGCTGAGTCGAGTGTCGCTTCGACCTCGCCCTGGCCATAGCGGTCCTCGCAGGCGGCGATGTATTTCTTGGCGAAGGCGAGATAATCCATGATGCCTTCGGCATTGGTCCATTGCCGGAAGAGATAGTTGTTCTTGAAGAAATGGTTGTGCCCGAAGGCGGCATGCGCCATCACCAGCGCCTGCATCGTCATGGTGTTTTCTTCCAGCAGGTAGGAAATGCAGGGGCTGGAATTGATCACGACTTCGTAAGCGAGCGCGCTGTAGCCGGCCCGGTACATCGCCTCCTCGCGCGCGAACATCTTGCCGAACGACCAGTGATTGTACATCAGCGGCATGGCGATGGAGGAATAGGCGTCGAGCATCTGCTCCGACGAGATGATCTCGATCTGGTTGGGGTAGACGTCGAGCTTCAGCTCGTTCAGCGCGATGTCCTCGATCGCCTTGTAGGTGCGGTCGATGGTGGCGAAGTCCCATTCGGATTCGGTGAAGAGGAGGTTAGTCGCGCTCACGACACCCCCTCACCTGGTTGTCGCTTCGCTCCAACCGTCCTCTCCCGCGAAGTGCGGGAGAGGATATCAGCACTCTTATCCTCGCCCGCGAAGCGGGAGAGGACGGCCGCGTAGCGGCCAGGTGAGGGGAAATCTGGGACGCGCTCACGCCGCCACCTCCGCCTTCTTGAACAGTTCGTGGAACACCGGGAAGATGTCCGCGGGCTTGGCGATGCGTTTGGTGGCGAAATTGTCCCAGCCTTCCGCAACCGTGCGATAGGCACGCCAAAGTTCGGCGCCGGAATCCTCGGAGGCGAAGACCTCCATCTCGCGCTCGTCGAGGATCTCGATATAGGCGTAGTATTGGCACAGCGGCATGATCAGCTGATTGAGCATGTCGACGCAGTGGCGCGCGTCGCCGCTCTGCGTGTAGCCGTCGGAGGCCTGCGCCGCGTAGATGTTCCAGTCGGCGGTGGCGTAACGCTCGCGCTGGATCTCCAGCATCTTGTCGAGGGCGGTGGAGACGATGGTGCCGCCGGACTGGCGCGAATAGAAGAATTCCTGCTCGTTCACCTCCTGCGCGTCATGGGTGTGGCGGATGAAGACGACGTCGACCTTCTTGTAGCGCCGCTTCAGGAACAGGTGCAGCAGCATGTAGAAGCGCTTGGCGAGGTCCTTCTCGCGCTCGCCCATCGAGCCGGAGACGTCCATCAGGCAGAACATCACCGCCTGGCTGGTCGGCGTCGGCTGCTCGGTGAAGGCGTTAAAGCGCACGTCGATGGGATCGATGAAGCCGACCCATTTGCGCTTGGCGATGGCGCGCGCGAGTTGCTCCTTCAGCGCGGCGATCTTCGGCGGCTGGACGGGATCGTCCTGCTCGGCGGCGGCGAGCGCGGCTTCGAGGCGCTCGATGTCGGCGAAGGTCGGGCGCTTCAGCGCGAGGCGGCGGCCGAAGGAGTTGCGCATGGTGCGGACCAGGTTGATCTGGGTCGGCGCGCCGGAGGTCGTGATGCCGGCGCGGCGGAAGACCTTGTTCGGGGTCTCCTTCAGCGTGGTGCGGACGAGATTGGGCAGCTCCAGATCCTCGAAGAAGATGTCGAGGACTTCGTCCTGGGTCATGGTGAATTCGAAATCGTCCTCGCCTTCGCCGGAGTCCGCCGCGTCCTTGCCGCCCTGGCCAGCGCCGGATTTGGGCTTGTCGATGGCGTCGCCCGGCATGAACTCCTTGTTGCCCGGCAGCACGAAATCGCGTTCGCCGCTGGCGCGCGGATCGAGCCGGAAGCGCGGCTCCTTGGTGCCCTTGGTCGAGATCTTGATCTTGCGTTCCTTGCCGATGTCGGCGACGCCGGACTCTTTCAGGGATTTCTGCACCGCCTCGCGGATCTGCACGCGGGCGCGGCGCAGGAAGCGCTGGCGATTGCCCAGGCTCTTACCCTTGGGATTGAGGCGGCGGTCGACGAAGTGGGTCATGGCACCATCCTTCGGGGCGCCGCAAGTGCGGCGCACCTCAGGATGACGCCGAACGCGTCATGCTGAGGTGCGAGCGCGAAGCGCGAGCCCCGAAGCATAGTGGTCAACCCGCCTTGTTCACGCGCATGTACCATTCGACGAGGCGGCGCACCTGGCGCGGGGTGTAGCCGCGGGCGAGCATGCGCTTGATGAACTCGTTGTGCTTGTTCGCCGTGTCGTTGTCCTTCTTGGATTCGAAGCTGATCACCGGCAACAGGTCCTCGACCTGGGTGAACATGCGTTTTTCGATCACCGAGCGGATTTTCTCATACGCCGTCCAGGCGGGATTGCTGCCGTCGTGCTGGGCGCGGTAGCGCAGCGCGAACTTCACGACCTCGTTGCGGAAGTCCTTGGGATTGGCGATACCGGCGGGCTTTTCGATCTTGCTGAGCTCGTTGTCGAGGGCGCCGCGGTCCAGGAGCTGGCCGGTGTCGGCGTCCTTGTAGTCCTGGTCTTCGATCCAGGCGTCGGCATAGGCGATGTAGCGGTCGAACAGGTTCTGGCCGTACTCGCCGTAGGATTCCAGATACGCCTTCTGGATTTCCTTGCCGATGAACTCGGCATAGCGCGGCGCCAGCTCCGACTTGATGAATTCGAGATATTTCTTCTCGGTCTCGTCGGCGAACTGCTCGCGCTTGATGGCCTGCTCCAGCACGTACATCATGTGCACCGGATCGGCGGCGACCTCGGTGTGGTCGTAGTTGAAGGTCTCCGACAGCGTCTTGTAGGCGAAGCGGGTGGAGATGCCGGCCATGCCTTCGTCGACGCCGGCCATGTCCTTGTATTCCTGCAGCGTCTTGGCCTTCGGATCGCTGTCCTTCAGCTTCTCGCCGTCATAGACGCGCATCTTCGACGTGATGTTGGAATTCTCGTGCTCCTTGAGGCGGGTGGCGACGCAGAATTTCGCCAGCATCTCCAGCGTCTCGGGCGCCGTCGGCGTGCCGCCGAGATTGGAGGCGTCGAGCAGCTTCTTGTAGATCGCGGTCTCTTCGGTGACGCGCAGGCAATAGGGCACGGAGATGACGCAGATGCGGTCGAGGAAGGCTTCGTTGTTGCGGTTGGCCTTGAACACGGTCCATTCGGATTCGTTGGAATGGGCCAGGATCGTGCCGTTGAAAGGAATGGGGCCGAGCGTCTCCGTGCCGATATAGTTGCCTTCCTGGGTCGCGGTCAGCAGCGGGTGCAGCACCTTGATCGGCGCCTTGAACATTTCGACGAATTCCAGGAGGCCCTGGTTGGAACGGCACAGGCCGCCGGAGAAGGAGTAGGCGTCGGGATCGTTCTGGCTGAAATGTTCGAGCTTGCGGATGTCGACCTTGCCGACCAGCGCGGAGATGTCCTGGTTGTTCTCGTCGCCCGGCTCTGTCTTGGCGATGGCGTATTGGCGCAGCTTGTTGGGATAGAGCTTGGCGACTTCGAATTTGGAGATGTCGCCGCCGAATTCGTCGAGCCGCTTGACGGCCCAGGGGCTCATGACGCCGCCGACGCGGTGACGCTCGATGCCGTAGCGCTCGGCGAGGAGATTGCCCAGCTCCGCGGAGCGGAACAGGCCGAGCGGCGATTCGAACACCGGGCTGATCGCGTCGCCGGCTTTCAGCACATAGATCGGATGGGTCTCCATCAGATCCTTCAGGCGCTCGGCGAGCGAGGACTTGCCGCCGCCGACCGGGCCGAGGAGGTAGAGAATCTGGCGCTTCTCCTCGAGGCCCTGCGCCGCGTGCTTGAAGTAGCCCACGATGCGCTCGATCGTGTCTTCCATGCCGTAGAAACCGGCGAAGGTGGGATAGCGCTTGATGGTGCGGTTGGAGAACAGGCGGGCGAGGCGGGCGTCCTGGGCGGTGTCGACCAGTTCGGCGTCGCCGATGGCGGCGACCATCCGCTCGGGCGGGGTCGCGTAGAGCATCTTGTCGTCACGCGCGGCCAGCAGCCAGTCGCGCAGGGACATGGTTTCGAAGCGTTCCCGCGCATAGTCGCGGGTAAAGATGTCAAAGACGTCGAGCGAACTCATCCCTCTGACTCCTAGCTAGCCGTCGCAACCTCCAGATTCATATGTCGGGATCGTGCGCCGTTCTGACAAGTACGATGATGCCCCACCACCAAATTCCCCGGTCCGCAATCCTCTCACCACCCGTTAAAAGAACGCTTAAACCAGGGTATTCCGTTCCACTTCACACTTGCGTACCGAGCAACATTCTTCACCCGCGCGGCCCACCGCGCGACTGCCTCTCCTTGCGTTTCCCTATGCGCCAATTTTCTGCAGCCCATCCGCTAACTTCAACGCCAGCTTGGCTGATTTGCCTCGACTGTACGCTGCTTCGCCGGAAAATCCAAAACCTCGCGCATTGCAATCTCGCCGCACCTGCCACGAAGATGAACGGCAGATGAATATGAACGGACGCTTTGCCAGCCGCCGATTCGCAAATTTCATCTGGCGTGCAGCGGAAAAGCGAAGGAGCATAACGGACAGATGCTCGTCCACGCATTGTTCGACATAGCGGCATGGCTATCGGCGTGGCTGATCGGCCGCTTCGTCTTGCGCCGCTATTTCGCCGGCGCGCGCACGCCGCTGCGCGATCCGGGCTACTTCATCGCGCTCGGCCTCGGCGCCATCGCCGGCGCCCTGATTTTCGGCAGTCTCAACATGAACTTGGCGGGAATTTGGCAGATCGGCCATTCGATTGCCGGTGCCGTAGCCGGCGGTATCGTCGGCGTGGAACTGTACAAACGCTTTGCCGGCATCAGGGGCTCGACCGGCGGGCAGTTCGTGGCGCCGCTGGCGCTCGGCATCGCGGTCGGGCGCTTCGGCTGTTTCTTCGCCGGGCTGCCGGACTACACCTACGGCACGCCGACCAGCCTGCCCTGGGGCGTCGATTTCGGCGACGGAACGCTGCGCCATCCCGTCCAGCTCTATGAGTCGGCGGCCATGGCGCTGTTCCTGGCCGTCTACCTCCAGGCCTTGAGGACAAATTCGCCATTCGTGCGCGCCCAGGGCTTCTATCTCTTCGTGGGATGGTATGCTGTGCAGCGTTTCGTCTGGGAATTCCTCAAGCCCTATCCGGCCGTGCTCGGCCCGTTCAATGTGTTCCATCTGATTTGCATCGCGCTGTTCGTCTACAGCGTCTTCATGATGAGGCAGAACCATGAGCTTCGTGCGGCCGTCTAAGGACTACAGCTTCTACGGCCAGACCATGTCGCTGTGCGAGGTGTGCCTGAAGCTGGTGCACGCCAAGATCGTCATCGAGGGCGACGACGTCTTCTATCTCAAGCGCTGTCCCGAGCATGGCGCGCAGAAGACGCTGATTTCCTCCGACGCGGCCTATTTCAAGAGCACCAAGGATTTCATCAAGCCGGGCGACCTGCCGCTGAAGTTCCAGAGCCGTACGCATTACGGCTGCCCCTACGATTGCGGGCTCTGCCCCGACCACGAGCAGCATTCCTGCCTGGCGCTGATCGAGATCAACGACGAATGCAATCTCACCTGCCCGGTGTGCTTCGCGGAGTCGTCGCCGCAGAAGACGCGCAACCGCACGCTCAAGGAAGTCGATGCCATGCTGGAGACCTTGGTCGCCAGCGAGGGCAATCCCGACCTGGTGCAAATCAGCGGCGGCGAGCCCAGCATTCATCCGCAGATCGTCGAAATCCTGAAACTCTGCAAGACCAAGCCGATCCGCCACGTCATGCTGAACACCAACGGCATCCGCATCGCGCGCGATCCGGCCTTCGTGGCCGAACTGGCGAAGCTGAAGCCGGGCTTTGAGGTTTATCTGCAGTTCGATTCGATGCAGCGCGCGGCGCTGGAGAATATTCGCGGCGCCGATTTGCGCAAGGTGCGCGAGCAGGCGCTGGCCAATCTGGAAGCCGCCGGCATTTCCACGACGCTGGTCTGCGTCGTGAAGAAGGGGGTGAACGACGCCGAGATCGGCGACATCGTGCGCCATGCCCTCAGCTACAAATGCGTGCGCGGCATCACCTTCCAGCCGGTGCAGGATGCCGGGCGCAACGAGGGCTTCGACAAGAACACCGACCGCATGCTGCTGACCGATATCCGCCGCGCCATCGCCAGCCAGGCGGGCGAAGTCTTCGGATGCGAGGACATCATCCCCCTGCCGTGCAATCCGGATTCGATTTCCATCGCCTACGGCCTGCGCGACGGGACGACGGTGACGCCGATCACGAAGCTGATCCCGAAGGACGAACTGCTGGCGATCGCACCCAACACGATCTCGTTCGAGAAATATCCGGCGCTGAGAGACCGGCTGTTCGACCTGTTGTCCCTGGCGTCGTCAGGCGAGGCGACGAAGACCCGGCTGGGCGATCTGTTATGCTGCCTGCCGCAAATCGAGGTGCCGGACGATCTGGGCTACGACAAGGTTTTCCGCATCGTGATCGTGCAATTTCTCGACAAGTACAATTTCTGCGTCGCCACGGTGAAGCGGTCCTGCATCCATTTCGTGACGGTGGAAGGCAAGATTATCCCGTTCGACACGTACAATCTTTTCTATCGCAGCGGATTGGATGTGAAATTAAGGGAGCAAGCGCGTGTCCCAGCCTGAATTCAAACCCCGACACAGCGCAGCCGGCACGGCCGCGCTGCTGATCCTCGGCCTTCTGGTCCTCATTCCGTCGGGACTGTGCACCGGCATCCTGGGCGGCGGCGCATTGATAGGCGCCTTTGAAGATCCCAAGAACGCCGACAGCGCCCTTTCCTTTCTGCTCATGCCGCTGATCATCGGTGGGCCCTTCGTCGTCGGCGGCGGCGCCATGGTCTGGGTCGCGATCAAGCGCATGCGCGGTCGTTAATTCCGTCACACTACGTAATTGCGATTTCGTGCTTGCTCCGCGCACGACGTTGCGCGAAGCTTCGCGCATGGACGATCTCGCGCTCACCATCCGCGTGGCGCGGCCCAAGGATGCCGCGGAGGTGGCGCGCATCTATATCGAGTCCTGGCACGACACCTATCCCGCCGTCCTGTCGCGTGCGCTGCTGTGCGCCATGACGCCGAAGGGCCAGACGGCGCGCTGGCAGGCGGCGATCCGCTCGCAGAAGCGCGAGACCGTGCTGGTCGCCGAAGATCCCAGGTGCGGGATCGTGGCGATGGGAAGCCTAGGGCCGGCGCGCGACCGCTCCTTCGGCTATGACGGCGAAGTCTACACGCTCTATGTCGATCCCAACTATTTCGGCCGCGGCGCCGGGCGCACGCTGCTGCACGGCGCCTTCGCGGTGCTCAAGGCGCGCGGTTTCAGCTCCTGCGTGATCTGGGCGCATGCGCAGAACAATGCCCGCTTCTTCTATGAGACGATGGGCGGGCGCACCGTCGCCGAGCGCAAGGCGCGCATGATGGGCGACATGGTGCCGGAAGTGGCGTTCGGCTGGAAAAAGCTGGCGCTGGCCGAACGCAGCCACGCCAGATGAGCGTTGCCAAGAACGCGATCGTCATCCTCCTCGATAGCCTCAACCGCCATATGCTGGGCGCCTATGGCGGAGCTGAGTTCGCGACGCCCAATCTCGACCGGCTGGCGCGGCGTTCGGTGCGCTTCACCAGGCACTATTCGGCGTCGCTGCCCTGCATGCCGGCGCGGCACGACATTTTGTGCGGCGCCTGGGATTTTCTGTGGCGACCCTGGGGCTCGGTGGAGCTGTGGGAAGACGCCATCACCTATCCGCTGCGCCGCGCCGGGGTGGTCAGCCAGCTGATCAGCGATCATCCGCACCTGTTCGAGACCGGCGGCGAGAATTATCACGTCGATTTCACGGCCTGGGACTATCAGCGCGGCCATGAGGGCGATGCCTGGAAGACGCGCGGCGATCCGAGCTGGGCCGGTTCGCCGCATATCGGCTTCCAGCGCGAGATGCCCTATGACAAGTCGCGCGGCTATTTCAAGGGCGAGGCGGACTTTCCCGGGCCGCGCACCATGCAGGCCGCGGCGAATTGGCTCGCCGACAATGCCGGCGCGCATGAGCGGTTCTTCCTGTTCGTCGACGAGTTCGATCCGCACGAGCCGTTCGACACGCCGGACGCATACATCCAGCGTTACGATCCGGACTGGGACGGGCCGCCGCTGATCTGGCCGCCTTATGGCGCGGGCCTGGTCGCGCGCGGCGTGATGACGGAACGCGAAGGGCTGCAGATCCGCCGCCGCTATGGCGCCAAGCTGACGATGATCGATCACTGGCTCGGCAAGGTGCTCGACAAGATCGACGAGAAGAGACTGTGGGACGACACCGTCGTCATCCTCTGCACCGACCACGGTCATTACCTTGGCGAGAAGGATGTCTGGGGCAAGCCGGGCGTGCCGATGTACGAGACGCTGGGGCATATCCCTTTCATGATCGCGGCGCCGGGCGTGGCGCCGGCGACCTGCGACGCACTGACCACGAGCGTCGACATCTTCGCGACGCTGAGCGAGCTCTTCGGCATCGGCGATCAGGTGCGCCAGCGCACGCATGGCCACTCGCTGCTGCCGCTGCTGTCGGGCGCGAAGAAATCGGTGCGCGACTGGCTGCTGGCCGGCGTCTGGGGCCGCGAGGTGCACTATATCGACGGCAAGCTGAAATATGCCCGCGCGCCGGCAGCCACGAATCGGCCGCTCGGCGCCTGGTCGAACCGCTGGTCGACCATGCCGACACATTTTCTCACGCGCGAGCAGGAGATGCCGCTGCCCGACGAGCGCGCCCGGCTCGATCGCATGCCGGGATCGAAAGTGCCGGTCATCCGCCAGACCTGGGACGAGAGTGACGCCGTGCCGTACTGGGCCGCGGCGCGGTTCTCCGGCAATCATCTTTACGATTTGACGCAGGATCCGAACGAAGAAAACAATCTCGCCGGCAGCGGTCTCGAGAAAGACCTCGCCGCGATGTTGCGCGAGGCGATGAAAGCGGTCGAGGCGCCGGAAGAGCAGTTCGAGAGGTTGGGATTGGGATAAGTTTTCGACAATCGATCTTCATTGTCATCCCCGGCGAGGATCGCGGCACCCCTTCCCCTCGCTTCGCTCGGCCGGAGATGACAACATTTTATAGATCACGCGGGCGGACGAAGTCCTTGAGCGCACCCTCGCCCGGCGCGATGTCGCGCCAGCGCGCGACATCGAAATCCAGAACTGCCAGAGCAGCGGTGGGGAACTTCTCCTCGATCAGGTCGTAGCGGTCGCGTTCCTTGCGCTTGACCGGCTCGCGCGCCAGGGCCGCCGCCACCTGCTCCATGCCCGGGTTGTGGCCGACGACCATCAGGCTTTTCAATTTGTCCGGCGCCAGGCGGACGATGGAGAGGATGATTTCGGGCTCGGCGAGATAGAGTGCCTCCAGATAGTCGATGCGCTGCGTGCCGGTGAGTTCGTCCGTCACCAGCTCGACCGTCTCGACCGTGCGCCGCGCGGTGGAGGCGACGATGAGGTCCGGCGCATAGCCGCATTTTTGGATGTAGCGGCCGATCTTCGGCGCGTCGTCGCGGCCGCGGCTCATGAGCTCGCGCTCGTGATCGTCGATTCCGGGGCCTTGAGGAACCGTCTTGGCGTGGCGCAGCAGCAGAAGGCGCTTCACGCGACCTGGTACTTGGCGCGCGCGCCGCGCTCGATCGCGGCGGCGGTCAGCTTGTCGATGTCGAGCAGGCGGCGCAGCGCGTCCAGCATGCGCACCTCTTCCAGCGCGATGCGCCGGTCGGCGAGCGCCACTTCCAGCGCCACCCAATAGGCGGTCTCGTGCAGAACGTCGGGCAGGCCTTCCTTGACCAGGCCCATGATGGCGTCGATGCCGTCCGGCTCCTGCAGGATCTGGGCGCATTCCTGGCAGATGGCGAGCAGGCGGCTGTGGTCGAAGCCGTCGAAAGACGGCAGCACTTTGGAGAGGTCGCCGATGACTTTCAGCTCCTTCTCGCTCATGGAGCCGTCGGAGGCGGAAATGATCACCATCACATAGACGAGTGCGGTGTGATGGCTGATGGTCTTCATTTTGGTCATGGCTGCCTTCGATGCGGCGCGACCATAAGAAACTTGACCGGCCCCAGCAAGCACGCAACAAAAGTGCATGGCAACGAACAAAAAACCCGGAAAGTGGCGCGCCCGCACGCTGGCCGTGCGGGCCGGAACGCTGCGCACGCCGTTCCAGGAGACCTCCGAAGCGCTGTTCCTGACCTCGGGTTACGCCTATGAGGCGGCCGAGGAGGCCGAGGCCCGTTTCAAGGGCGAGGCGGACGGCTATCAGTACAGCCGCTTCGGCAACCCCACCGTGACCGTGTTCGAGCAGCGCATGGCGGCGCTGGAAGGCGCCCCGGTGGCGCGCGCCACGGCCAGCGGCATGGCGGCGGTGACGGCGACGTTCCTCTGCGCGCTTCGGACCGGCGATCATGTGGTGGCGGCCAAGGCGATGTTCGGCTCCTGCCGGCATGTGGTGGAGGAGATCCTGCCGCGCTTCGGCATCGCCGCGACGCTGGTCGACGGCGGCGACGTCGATCAATGGCAGTCGGCGATGCGGCCCGAGACGAAGATGCTGTTCCTGGAGACGCCGTCGAACCCGACGCTGTCGATCGTCGACATGAAGGCGGTGGCGGACATCGCGCACCGCGCCGGGGCGCGGCTGATCGTCGACAACGCCTTCGCGACGCCCTGCCTGCAGCGGCCGTTCGAATTCGGCGCCGACATCGTGGTGCACTCCTCGACCAAATATATCGACGGCCAGGGCCGCGCGCTGGGCGGCGTGATCCTGTGCCGGGAGGATTTCCTCAAAGACCACCTGCAGACTTTCTACCGCAACACCGGCCCGTCGATCAGCCCGTTCAACGCCTGGGTGCATCTGAAGAGCCTGGAGACGCTCGACCTGCGGATGCGGGCGCATTGCGACGCGGCGGCGGCGGTGGCCGATTTCCTGGTCGGGCAGAAGAGGGTGACGCGTGTGCTGTATCCTTTCCGGCCCGATCATCCGCAGCACAATCTCGCTCGCGCCCAGATGGAAGCGGGCGGCGGCGTGGTGGCGTTCGAGATCGAGGGCGGCAAGAAGGCAGCATTCAAGATGGCCAACGCGCTGGGCATCATCGACATCTCCAACAATCTCGGCGACGCCAAGAGCCTGATCACCCATCCCGAGACCACGACGCACCAGAAACTGACGCCGGCAGCGCGCGCCGAGCTCGGCGTCACCTCGGGACTGATGCGGCTGTCGGTCGGGCTCGAAGATCCGGCCGATCTTTGCGAGGACCTGGCGCAGGCGCTGGCGGCGGCGTGACGGGCGCGCGGTTTGGCGATCCCATCACCGGCAAGATCGCGGCGTTTTTGCTCGACATCGGAGTTGAGGTTCGTGCCGGCGCCGTGAGCGCGCCGACCGCACTTCCCGGCATTCGAATCGAACGGGCCGCGATCGTCATCGACGAGGAACGCCTGCGCTTTCCCGGCGATGTGCTGCACGAGGCGGGGCATCTTGCCGTCGTGCCGTCTGCGCGCCGCGCCGCGTTTCATCACGACGCCGGCGACGATCCTGCCGAGGAGATGATGGCGATCGCCTGGTCCTACGCGGCGGCGCTGCATCTCGAGCTCGATCCCGCGATCGTCTTTCACAGGGGCGGCTATCGCGGCGGCAGCGCCGCGATCCTGGATAGTTTCACCGGCGGACATCATTTCGGCCTGCCGATGCTGCAATATGCGGGCATGGCCCATGACGCCAAGCGCGCGGCGCTGGAGGGTACAACGCCCTATCCCCATATGATCCGCTGGCTGCGGCCCTAAAATAAAGACGGACAACGCTTGCGCATCGCCCGCCCTGGCTACACACGCGGCGGCCGCGCGACGGCGGCATCCCGCAAGTCCCGTCAAAGCACCCTCGCTTCGTCCCACCGGTCGCCTATTGCTTCGCCTTGAACGGCCGGACCCTCGTTTGCGAGGCGGAAATTTCAAGTGCGTCGCGCTGGGTGAGCATGAGCGCACACCCCGGACCTGTCTGTGCTCATGCTGCACGCGGTTAGAACATCGCATCCTCGAAAAATTCATCGCGAAAATGCTAAGCGCGAGAACGCGGAAAGTCATTATGGATTTGCAATTTGCGAAATCGCGGAGTTGCGCGAAAAATCGCGTCGAAACGCATACCTTATCCAGGGGGCTCAAAATGGGTCGGGCGAAAACCGGTTCTTGCCATTCGAGCGAGTCCGAAGTTCGCCATGGCGCTGAACTCCAACTTTCCAAACCTGCCCCAGGACGTTTGCTGTACCCCGCTCAGATTACTAGAATGTTTGTTGATGCCGCGTGTTACCGATTGCGGTTAGCGTCAAGTCGCTCGCGTCATCTTCCGTCAACTTGCAATCCGCGGAGCCGGACATGTCCTTCGCCCTAAACGTCGCGCTCCTACTCCTGGGCGCGGCCGCAACAGCAGCGGCTTTCGGCGGAAAGACCTGGTCGGAAGGCACCGAACCTATTTACCGGAGGATAACGCTTCGCGGCAAGATATCGATCGCGTGCCTCACCCTTTCGCTCGCCTTGGGTATCACCAAAGGCTATTTGGACGCCGTTGGTTCTAAAAAAGCTGGCCAGACGGCCAATGACACTTTGGATGAGCTCAAAACTGCCAACGACAAGGTCGCGAAATTGACGATGCTTGCGGATGAACAAAAGGCGCGCATCGATTCCGCCTTCTCCGGTCTACTTGCCATGAATCTCAACGTCAGCAGCATTGATTGGAGGCTCTCGACGGGGCGTCCCCGAGGGCCCGAAACGTCACCGGTCAAGGCTCTTCTGCCGGACTTGCCCGACATGTACGCAGGCATGGTCTATCTGAGCATCGATCTTTGCCAAGGCTTTGGTCAGAGCCCGCCCGCCGGGAGTACCCTGTTGATCGCCGATCCCGATCTGACCCGGAGCGACGCCGAAATCATTACCGTCAATGCAGCATCGGGGCTGATATTTATCAAGCTAGGCACCGACGATTCGCCGCCGATCGCCGCGCATTGGGGCAGCGGCGGCCTCGAGATCCACAGACCGGTTCGAGGCTGGCTGACTGCGGCGGAAGTTTATGGGCATTTGAAGGAGCGTTTTGTCATCGCGGGTTTGACGATCGGCTACGAAAAAGAATTCGCGTCCGATGCCGACGCGAAAAAATTTGTCGCGGCCCTAAAAGGACTGCAGGTCACGGAGATACAGCAGATGCAGGGTGGCGTGCGCTATCACTTTCGGATACCTCTGGAAATCGCCAAGATAGTTCAGGCGGACCTTTCGGCACCAAGATTGACGTCCTCTATCCAATTTACGCTCGACGAGAAATCCAAACCCCGCATCACCAGTGGACTAAGCATCGACTTGAAGTCGACGTCTTATGCATCGCTCGAAAGCGGATTTTCCGTCAATCTAGTCTCGAAAGACGATCCCGACTTTGAGCCCTATTCTTGGAATTGACGCCGCGCCGGGCTGTCTCAGTCCGCAGCAATTGGAGCAATTGGTTTGCGTCGCCGCGTGATGAAACGATGCGTTCCTGTAGGCGGGTCCGACACCAGGGCCGCCACTGCCCTATGGTAGGAGAAGCCTATGACCGAACACCATGCCTCCGTCCGCTGGACGCGCTCCAGCGCCGACTTCACTTACGACTCCTACAACCGCGCGCATGACGTGACGTTCAAGTCCGGCGCCATCGTGCTGCCAGGGTCGGCGGCGCCGGCGTTCAAAGGGAATGCCGATCGCGTCGATCCGGAGGAGGCTTATGTCGGCTCGCTGTCGGCTTGCCACATGCTGACCTTCCTGGCGATCTGCGCGCGCAAGCGGTTGACGGTCGATTCGTATGCGGACGACGCGGTCGGTGTCATGGAAAAAGGTTCCAACGGGAAACTGTGGGTGGCGCGCGTCACGCTGCGGCCGCGGGTAACATTCGCGGCCGGAACTTCGCCGGACGCGGCGGCGCTGGCCGAGATTCACCACCTTAGCCACGGCGAATGCTTCATCGCCAACTCGGTAAAGACCGACGTGTCGGTGGAGCCACAGTCCTGAGGCGTCGTTAACGGCGGCCCGGGCACGGCCTTGCTTCGGACATGGCCGCTGCCGATACTTTGGCCATGTACGAACGCCAGACTCGCAACATCCGCGTCGCCGTCCAGCCGGCGTTCCTCGACGATCAATCCGATCCGGGCGAGCAGCGCTATCTGTGGTCCTACAAGGTGACGATCGAGAACCGCGGCGTGGACGCGGTGCAGCTGTTGTCGCGCCACTGGCACATCACCGACGGCCACGGCCAGGTGAAGGAGATCAAGGGTCCGGGCGTGGTGGGCGCGCAGCCGGTGATCGCGCCGGGGCAGACGTTCGAGTATACCAGCGGCTGCCCGCTGCCGACGGCGTCGGGCTACATGAGCGGCAAATACGAGATGCGCAACAGCTCGGGCGAGAAGTTCGAGGCCGAGATACCGGCGTTCCTGCTCGAAAGCCCGCACGAACAGCGGCAGATACACTAGCGCCGGGGTTGGTTTCGGGCCGATCCAATCCACAGCGTGTCATCCCCGGCGAGCCGCGCACTTCGCGCGGCGAGGGAGCCCATAGCGGCAGCGTATGGGCGAGCCAGGCCTGGGTCGTTCGTACGCTGACGCTACTCACTCCCTCGCTCCGCTTCGCTGCGCTCGCCGGGGATGACAGCTGAGTTTGGATAAACAGCACGCAAAAAGTCCTGGAGAGCCCTGCAAAAGCATGGGTTGATCTTTGGGGGGCGGGGGGGAGTACACTCACGCCGCTACGCTGCCGCTAGCGGCCCCCTCACGAGACCCTGCATGTCCGAGTTCAAAGCCCCGCTTCGCGCCGTTCCGTCCACCAGGCCTTCGCGCAAGGAGGCCGAGGAGGCGATCCGCACCATGCTGCGCTGGGCGGGCGACGATCCCACCCGCGAGGGGCTGGTCGATACGCCGGCGCGGGTGGCGCGCGCCTTCGAGGACTGGTTCTCCGGCTACAACGAGGATCCCGAAGAATACATGCGGCGCACTTTCGAGGAAGTCGAAGGCTATGACGACATGGTCGTGCTGAAGAACATCTCGTTCGAATCGCATTGCGAGCATCACCTGGCGCCGATCATCGGCAAGGCACATGTCGGCTACCTGCCCAACAACAAGGTGGTGGGCATCTCCAAGCTGGCGCGCGTGGTGGAAGCCTATGCAAGGCGCCTGCAGGTGCAGGAGAAGATGAACGCGCAGATCGCCAACACCATCCAGAAAATCCTGGAGCCCAAGGGCGTCGCGGTGGTCATCGAGGCCAGCCATCAGTGCATGACGACGCGCGGCGTGCACAAGACCGGCGTCAGCATGGTGACGTCGACCATGCTCGGCGATTTTCGCAGCTGTGAGATCACGCGCCGCGAGTTCCTGGCGGTGATCGGCAATCCCTCGTCCAACATGGGCGGTTGAGCCATCATGTCCTCGGATGTGGAGCCGCTCGCTCTGGTGCGGTCGCTGATCGGATTCGACACCACCAGCCGGGGCTCCAACCTGGCGCTGATCGATTTCGCGCAAGAGCTTCTGGAGCGCGCCGGCGCGCGCTGCCGCAGGACGCTCGATCCCGGCGGCATCAAGGCCAATCTGTTCGCCAGCTTCGGGCCCGACGCGGCCGGCGGCTATGTGCTGTCCGGCCACACCGACGTCGTGCCGGTGGACGGGCAGGACTGGTCTTCCGATCCGTTCCGGCCCGAAGTGCGCGGCGACAGGCTGTTCGGCCGCGGCGCCTGCGACATGAAGGGCTTCATCGGCGTGGCGCTGTCGCTGGCGCCGCAGATCGCGCGCTCCCGGCTGAAGCGGCCGATCCATTTCGCGCTGTCCTATGACGAAGAGGTCGGCTGCGCCGGCGTGAAGGGATTGCTCGACGACCTGAAGGCGGCGGACATCCGGCCGGCGCTCGCCATCGTCGGCGAACCGACTGGGATGAAGGTGGTCGGCGCGCACAAATCGGGCGCCGTGCTGCACACAAATTGCCACGGCCGCGAGGGCCATTCCAGCGCGCCACAGAAGGGCGCCAACGCGGTGATGATGGCGGGCGAATTCGTCAAGCTGCTGGACGATGTCGGCCAGGATTTGCGCGCCGACGCGGATCCGCGTTTCGACCCGCCGCACACGACGGTGCAAGCCAACATGATTTCCGGCGGCTCGGCGGTGAATATTCTCGGCCGCGACGCGCTGGTGACCTGGGAGTATCGCGCCCTGCCCGACCGCGACGCCGGCAGAATCGTGGACATGGTGCGCGCCCGCGCCGATGCGGCGATCCTGCCGAAATACCGTGCCCGCGCCGGCGAAGCCAGGTTCGAGACCGAACTGGTCGCCGCCTATCCCGGGCTGGTGCTGGACGAGACCTCGCCGGCGGTGGCGCTGGCGCGCGAGGTGACGGGCACCAACCGGGTCGAAGCCGTCGCCTACGGCACCGAAGCCGGGTTCTTCCAGCTCGCCGGCATACCGGCCGTGATCTGCGGGCCGGGCTCCATCGACCAGGCGCACAAGGCCGACGAGTTCGTGGCGCTGTCCGAACTCGCCGGCTGCGAAGCCTTCCTGCGCAAGGTGATCGCGCGGGCGGCAAACTAAAGACAATTACCTTCTATAGCACTTAGTGCTATACTTGGGTTCGGAGGTGACGAAGCACGCCGCGCGATGTTGAACTTCTCCAGCGCGAGATTCTCGACCGCCGACGGTGAACTAAAGGAGATTACGGCCGATGGCTAAGACCTACCAGAGCAAGATGCTCGCCACAGCTCATGAGACAATGCAAGGCCTTCACACGCTTGGCCTGATCGACGATCGCACGATGAAAAAGTTCGACGACGACTGCCTCACGCCGGTCAAACCGCTGTCGCCCCGGCAGATTCGCGCCATTCGCACCCGCGAGCGGGCCAGCCAGGCCGTATTCGCGCGCTATCTCAATGTGACGACCGGCCTCGTCAGCCAATGGGAACGCGGCGAGAAGAATCCCAGCGGCGCCTCGCTGAAATTGCTGACGCTCGTGTCCCGCAAAGGCCTGCAGGCGGTGGCGTGAGAAACAGGAGATGAGCGATCTGCTGCCCGAACGCGTCGAGGTCGTGGCGCTCGACCATGTCTATCTCACCGTTTCCGATCTTGCGCGGTCGGAGGCGTTTTACGACACGGTTCTGGGCCTGCTGGATTTCCGCAAGAGCGATGCGGCGATCGGAGGCGATCCGCACCGGCATTATTTCAACAAGGTCATGCAGATCAGCATCCGCCCGGCGCATGGCGGCAAGCACAATCCCTATGCGCCGGGGCTGCACCATCTGTGCCTGCAGGTGGCGGACAAGGCGGCGGTGGACAAGCTGGCCGGATTGCTGCGCGCCACGGGCATCGCGATCACCGAGCCGGCGCTCTATCCGCAATATGCCGAGGACTATTACGCGATCTTCTTCGGCGATCCGGATGGCCTCAGGCACGAGGTCGTGGCGCGCCGGGCGCGGCGCCGGCTCGCGGTCGAGCGCTGGAACGAGCTGACCAGCTTCCTCAATCCGTGGGCGAAGCTGAAGACCTGAGCGCGTCTCGCAAATCCTCCGCCGTCCTGAAGTGAAAAGCCCGCCAGCCATGGGCGCGGGCGGATTCCACATTGCCGATTAAGTCGTCGAGAAAGACGACCTCGCCGGCGTCGCGCACCGGCAGGCGCGCCTGCGCCGCGGCGTAGAACGCGGCGTCGGGTTTCTTCGCGCCCAGCTCGGCGGAATAGAGCATGCCGTCGAAACGGGTTTTCAGGCCCAGCGTCTGCCATAGATAGCGCGCGCGGTGATGCTCCTGCGTCGTGCCGAGATAGGCCTTGGCGCCGGCGGCGCGCCAGGCGTCCACCTGCGCCAGCACGCCTTCGTCCATCGCGCTGTCGTTGGCGAACCAGTAGTCGACGAACGATCTGGCATCGCCGCGGCATTCCAGCTGCGGCCAGACGCGTTCCAAGATCTCGAACAGATCCGCCCGGCCGGTCTCGATGCTGCGCCAATGGGGCGCGAAGAAATGAGCCTGCAGCCGTTCGGGCGTCAGGCCGAAATCGCGCGCGATGTGCTTGTCCCAGCGGCCGCCGCCGGGATGGCCGGTCAAGACGACGCCGTCGCAATCCAGCACCAGAACCGTCATGCCGCACCCATTGCTTGTGCCGGGAGCCTAGCGGCGAATAGACTCGCGCGCGAGGACATCGCAAGGAGCCGCCATGTCGCGCCGGGTTCTGCTCATCGTGTCGATAATCGTCGTGGCGATCGCCGGCGCGATCTTCGGCTTCGTGCAGATCGACCGCGCCAATTTCGGCATCCCGCGCTTTTACGTCTGGCGGGCCGTTAGCGGCCAGTTTCACGGCAGCCATCGCGCCCGGGTCAACGGCATCGGCCTGTATTACGAGACCTATGGCCGGGGACCGCCGGTCCTGGTGCTGCACGGCGCCGGCGGCTTCCTGGAGACGATGCATTATTTCATCACCGGGCTGAGCGCCACGCACACCGTGATCGCGGTCGACAGCCGCGCCCAGGGGCGCTCCACCGACGCGGCCGGGCCGCTCACCTACGCGACGATGGGCGACGACACGATCAAGCTGATGGACGCGCTGCACATCCGCCAAGCCGATGTCGTGGGCTGGAGCGACGGCGGCATCGTCGGCCTCGACATGGCGATGAAGCATCCGGGACGCGTGCGCCGCCTGGTCGCCATCGGCGCGAACTACGATGCCGACGGCGTCGACGCCAAGAGCATGCCGGGCGATTTCATCGCCCAGATCACGGCCGAGATAAAGCCGTTCTACGACCGCATCGCGCCCGATCCTTCGCATTTCGCGACGATGGCGAAGAAGATCCAGGTCATGCTGAACAGCGAGCCGCATTACACGCTTGCCGAACTCGGCCGTATCCGGGCCCGCACCCTGATCGTGGCCGGCGAGCACGACATGATCCTGCGCGCCCATACCGACAGCCTCGCCGCCGCCATTCCCGGCGCGCGGAAGATCATCGTGCCGGGCGCCAGCCATTTCGGGCCGCTGGAGCAGCCGGAGACGTATAATAGGATCGTGCTGACGTTCTTGGACGGGAAGTAGCAAAACCACATGTCATGGCCCGCGAATGCGGGCCACCCAGGTAACGCCTCGCGCATCTTATCAAGCGTCAACCCCGAATTCTTCAACACCGGCCTTGTCGTCAGCTGGGTGGCCCGCATTCGCGGGCCATGACAGCGGGAGGTTGAAGGGCTCGTGCGTTACTCTTCCGCGGCCTTGATTGCTTCGGGGCGTAGTTCGTGGACCTTGCCGCAGAATTCGCAGCGGGCGCGGATGATGCCGTCGGGATCGGCGAGGCCTTGGCGCGCCTCAGGCGAATAGGATTTCAGCACCGAGGAGATGCGGCTGGCGTCGCAGCCGCAGCGGAACTCGATGGGCTGGAACGGCAGCACGCGCGTCTCGTCCTCGTGGAACAGGCGCCAGAGCAGATTCTCGGCCGGCAATTGCGTGTCCAAGAGCTCGATGTCCTCGACGGTGGCGAGGAAGGCGCTGAGCCGCTCCCAATCATCGTCGGCGCCGAGCCCGTCCGGCGTCGCCTGCAGCATGATGCCGCCGGCGCGCCATTGCGGCGCGCTCTTGCCCGGCAGGTAGAGCGGCGCGGCGGCGAGACGCAGCACGGTGGGGAGCTGCTCGGACTGCGCGAAATAGGTTTCGGCCGACGCCGCGATGCCGGCGGGATTGAGCTCGACGATGCCCTGATAGGTTTTGCCGCCGCGCTGCGGCTCGATCGTGATCGCCATCGAGCCGTCGCCGGCCAGCGCCTCGAAGGGCACGGACGACAGTCCGTGCGGCGCCGGCAGTTCGGCAAAGCGCTCCGCGTCGAGCCGGCCATAGGCGCGCAGGCCGATCGGCGCGCCGTGCGCCGCGCCGAAATAATCGGCCGTCATCAGATCGAGCGCGCCGTCGGACTTGGTCTGCACCGTCAGGCGGCCGTCGAGCTTGAGCGAAGTTCCCAGGATCGCCGCCAGCGCCAGCATCTCGCCGGCGGCGCGCGCCGCGGGCTCGGGCAGCTTGTGCGCCGACAGCGCGCGGGTCGACGCCGCATCCAGCCGCACCAGCCGGCCGCGCAGGTTCACATCGGGCAGATCGAACGGCAAAACGAAATCGGCCGGCGGGGCGTGTTTGTAGGGGGATGGAGGCATGAGGACGGTATATGGCACTGACCATCCAGACTTCAATGAATCTCCCGACTCCCCCAGCCGCCGACCTCCCTCTATGGCGATATTTACAACCAACAGGAACGAAAGTAGAACATAGCATGGGAAAATGGACTTCCTGCAGCGAATCGCCGATATGTTATGTGACTTATGTTACATAGGTTTTCTGATGGCGCGGGGGAAGTCCGGACGGCTCGTGATTGAGATCAGCCCGGAACTAAAAAGCCAGCTGCACAGCACGCTAGCTTTGGAAGGGACAACCATGAAGGCGTGGTTCATCACGACTGCCCGGAACTATCTGGATGGGCACGCCCAGACTGGGACGAAAACAAAAGACGCCATGCGGGAAAAGAAAAAATGAAACCAATCGATGCCGGCCAAAAGCTTCGCGGCGGATACTATACATCCCCGGCTATCGCACGTTGGCTTTGCACATGGGCAATTCGCTCTTCATCCGAAACCGTTCTTGAGCCGAGTTGCGGTGCAGGGGAATTTCTTGTCGCGGCCGTCGACCGTCTTACGAAACTTGGAACCACCAAACTGAAACTTCCCGGTCAGGTGACCGGCGTCGAGATTCTTGCGGCGGAAGCGGAGACGGCCTCCAGCCGCATTCGAACAAAACTGGGCCGCCGATCCGACATCGTCAGGAACGAGGATTTTTTCGCGTGGTGGCTAGAAGACGAGACCAAGTTTGACGTTGTCGTCGGCAACCCCCCTTTTATCCGCTATCAATCATTTCAAGAGCCTTGTCGCACGCATGCCATGGCGATCATGAAATCGCTTGGGCTCTCTCCAAATCGACTAACGAATAGCTGGGTCCCTTTTGTTGTCGCGGCTACGGCCCGGTTGCAAAACGGCGGCAGGATGGCTTTGGTGCTGCCTGCGGAGTTGTTGCAAGTGAGCTATGCAGCCCAGCTTCGCTCCTTCTTGGCCGGCCGTTTCGAGAGAATTGACGTCATCGCCTGCAATGAACTCTTTTTCGACAACGCGGAACAAGAAGTGGTCCTCTTGCTCGCGGACAATGCAACGGGTGGCTCATCGCGGACCAACACGTGTCGAGTGGCCATGACAGAGACCTCGACGGTGTCAGAGATTATAGGTCGCACGCCGCGAAACGTTTTGAAAACGGCGTCTCCAAAAGAACTTCTTCATGACAGCGAGAAGTGGCTGAAATATTTTCTATCCGAACGCGAGATCGCGCTCATGCGCGAGCTGCGCCAGTCGGAAAATGTCACGTCGCTTGCTACGCATGCGAGCGTGGATGTTGGCGTGGTTACAGGCAAAAACGAATTCTTTGTCCTGACCAACGATCAAGTGATGTCGCTCGGGTTGGAGCAGCACACCACACCGCTTGTCTCACGGTCCGCCCAGCTCAAGGGAAGCCGGATCGGAACCGCGGAATGGAAGAGATTGTCCGCCGCCGGCGCTCGCGTACATCTGCTTAATATTTCCCAGCTGGCTGAAAACAAGAGCACTGGGTTACAGCGATATATCCGCGACGGCGAGCAGAAGAATTACCACCAGGGCTATAAATGCTCGATCCGCACGCCTTGGTATATCGTCCCGTCGGCCTGGGTGCCCGACGCGTTCATGTTCCGGCAGATTTACGACTTTCCGCGCATCGTGCTCAATTCATCGGGCGCGACATCGACAGATACGATTCACCGTTTCCGAAGCCGCACCGGCACTCCGGAGCGCACAATCGCCAACACCTATACATGGTTGACTGGAGCATCGGCCGAAATCGAAGGGCGAAGTTATGGCGGCGGTGTCCTAGAACTGGAGCCGACGGAAGCGGAGCGCGTACTCATGCCGGCAAAGCTCAATGGAGCGATGCCAATGCCGGAATGCGATCGATTGGTGCGCGCCGGCAGACTAGACGATATTCTCGAAGAGAATGCCGGCGTAGTCCTCAGGCAACATTTGGGGTTGTCCCGCACCGAATGTCTTCTCTTAAGAGACATTTGGGCAAAAATGCGTGATCGCAGATTGTCCCGCAAGCGAGCACGCGGCGAGCGCGAAGCGTAGTCAAATAGCCTCAGCTGGATCGTCATCATCCTCAGCATCGTCGGCTTCGCTTACCTCCATCACTTCATGGGGCGGCAGGTTCTTATAGCGATCCAGATATCGTGGCGCGATGCGCTCGGCCATCTTCTCAATTCGAAGGATTGAATCCGGCGGAGGCCAATCGGCGTCAATGGTTCCCGTATCAGGATCCCAGATCACCAGCGAAACAGCTTCCGCCAAATGGGGCTGATCGAGTTCATCGTCCCGGGATCCCAGTCGCTCCAATGTCCGGATCAATGCCTGCTCTTGCGGTTTCAAAAGGGCCGGCCTCGGAAGCGCAATGATGAAACAAACAAGACAATAGGGAAATCGCGTGTGAACCGTCGAGGCTTCGGTTGCCAAGTCGTTGATCATATTTTGCCAATTCTTGGCGATGCTCTTTTTGTCGTTCAGGGTCTTGCTGTCATAGACTAGGCGAGGACCATCCGGGCGATAAGCCGCATCGTAGTTCTGGGGCCGAATTCCACCGACAATCCGGACTTCGCCCACTTCGACGCAGTCCTTGTGCGGCGGCAGCAGGGAATTGTGTTCAGGCTTACGAACATCCACCTTTCCCAGCATTTCCGCCAAAGCACTTCCAAAGGCCGCGTCAAAAACGTACCCAAAATCCATGCCCTGCTTTTTGTCAAAGCGATCGGGTAATTTCGCCTTTGCCTCGCCGTTCTTTTTCGGGCTTCCTATTTCGCCGCGCCAAAGCTTGCTCCACCGCAGCAGCTCCACTTGGCTGATTGTGATCTGAGGCATAGGTCGTAGTGCAGCCATGATGGTCTTCTACCCCAACGCCCACACCAGCACCGCCTTCTGCGCGTGCAGGCGGTTTTCGGCTTCGTCGAACACTACCGAGTGTTTGCCGTCGAGCACTTCATCGGTCACTTCCTCGCCTCTGTGGGCGGGGAGGCAGTGCATGAAGATGGCGTCTTTGGCAGCTTTGCCGATCAGGCGTTCGTTGGCCTGGTAGGGTTTCAGAAGATTGTGGCGCTGCTTGGTGGTGTCTTCGTCGCCCATCGAGACCCAGGTGTCGGTGACGACGCAGTCGGCGCCGGCGACGGCGGTTTCGGCGTCGTCGAGGAACTGCACCTTGGCGCCGGCAGCTTGCGCCCATTCGCGCAGCGTTTCGCGCGGAGCCAGTTCCTTGGGCGTGGCGATGCGCAAGGTGAAGCCGAACCGGGCGGCGGCGTGTACCCAGCTTGCCTGCACATTGTTGCTGTCGCCGGTCCAGGCGACGGTGCGGCCCTTGATCGGGCCCTTCTTCTCCTCGAAGGTCATGACGTCGGCCAGGACCTGGCAGGGATGGCTGAGCTTGGTCATGCCGTTGATCACCGGCACGGAGGCGTTGTCGGCCAGCTCGTGCAGCATGTCCTGGTCGAGCGTGCGGATCATGATGGCGTCGACATAGCGCGACAGCACGCGGGCGGTGTCGGCCATGGTCTCGCCGCGGCCCAGCTGCATCTCCGCGCCGGTCAGCATGAGGGTCTTGCCGCCGAGCTGCTGCATGCCGACGTCGAAGGAGATGCGCGTGCGGGTCGAGGGCTTGTCGAAGATCAGCGCCAGCATCTTGCCGGCGAGGGGCGCGTCGGCGTCCTCTTGGCCTTTCGACAGGCCGGCGCGCGCGTCCTTGCGCTTGCGCGCCGCCGCGATCAGGCCGTTGAGCTGCGTGGCGTCGAAATCGCTGAGGTCGAGGAAGTGTTTGACGGTGCTTGATTTGAAGGTGGCGGCCTTGCCTGTGGGCGCGTTCATGCCGCCACCGTCTTGGCCGCGCTCTCGAAATCGGCCGCCGTGGCCGAGAGCAATTGGATGGCGTCGCGCACCTGGTCTTCGGTGATGGTAAGCGGCGGCAGGAGGCGCACGACATTCTCACCGGCGCCGACGATAAGCAGGCCGTGCAGCCTCGCGGCGGCGACGAACTCGGTGTTGGGCACGACGAGCTTGAGGCCGAGCATCAGGCCCTGACCACGGAGCTCTTCGAACACCGACGGGTGTTCGGCGATAAGTCCCGCGAGCTGCTGGCGCATGTAGTTGCCGACGGACTGGACGTGGTCGAGGAAGCCGGGCTCGAGAACGATGTCGATCGCCTCGTTGCCGACCGCCATGCCGAGCGGATTGCCGCCATAGGTCGAGCCGTGCGTGCCGGCCGTCATGCCCTTGGCCGCTTCCGCCGTGGCGAGACAAGCGCCGAGCGGGAAGCCGCCGCCGATGCCCTTGGCGACGCACATGATGTCCGGCGTGACGCCGACCCATTCATGGGCGAAGAACTTGCCGGTGCGCCCGACGCCGCATTGGATCTCGTCGAAGATCAGCAGCAGGCCGTGTTCGTCGCAGAGCTTGCGCAGGCTGCGGAGAAATTCCGGCGGCATCGGATGCAATCCGCCCTCGCCCTGGATCGGCTCGATCATCAGCGCGGCGGTGGCGGGCGTGATGGCCGCTTCCAGCGCTTTGAGATCGTTCGGCGGCACCTGGTCGAAGCCTTCGACCTTCGGTCCGAAGCCTTCGAGGTATTTCTCCTGGCCGCCGGCGGCGATGCCGGCCAGCGTGCGGCCGTGGAAGGCGCCGGTGAACGTTATAATGCGGAACTTCTCCGAATGGCCGCTGACGAAGTGATAGCGGCGCGCCATCTTGAAGGCGCACTCGCAGGCCTCGGCGCCGGAATTGGTGAAGAAGGCGGTGTCGGCGAAGGTGTTGGCGACCAGCTTCCTGCTGAGCGTTTCCTGCCCCGGCACGCGGTAGAGGTTGGAGGTGTGCCAGAGGCGATTCGCCTGGACCGTGAGCGCGGCGACCAGACGGGGATTGGCATGACCAAACGCGTTGACCGCGATGCCGGCGCCGAAGTCCAGGTATCGCTTGCCATCCTCGGCGAAAAGGTAGGGACCTTCGCCGCGGACGAATGCGACATCCGCCCGATTGTAGGTTGGCAATACCGAGGGAAACACTGGACTCTCCATGGCTTGGACGGCTTTGGGCCGCGCGGACAATCCCGCAAAGCGCGCTCGGGTTTATCCAGTCCGGCGCCAGCGGGCAAGCGAATGGCCCCTATGCGTGCGACTCACGGAGTTGTGGACAAGGGATAGCGGTCACGCCGCAACCCTTGTACGTTGTATCGCGGGGGGTACGATATCTTGTGTCAGGCAAGGAGCCCCTCAAATGACCCAATTGATGAACTGGTCCGACGACCGCGTCGAGCAGCTCAAGAATCTCTGGACCGAAGGGCTCTCCGCGAGCCAGATCGCCCGCGCCCTGGGCGGCGTCACGCGCAATGCCGTGATCGGCAAGGTGCATCGCTTGGGCCTCGCCGGCCGCGCCAGCCCGTCGCGCAGCGAGCGCCCGCGCCTGCCGATGGCGCCCAAGGTCTCGATGCGCACGCACACCCCGCCGGCGCCGGTGGTCGAGGAAGATCCGCTGACGCTGGGCGACGGAAGCCACGCCACCGTGCTGACGATCAACGACCGGATGTGCCGCTGGCCGATCGGCGATCCCTCGGCCGACGAATTCCACTTCTGCGGCCATTCGCCGAAGTCCGGTTCGCCCTATTGCGAAGCGCATGCCCGCAAGGCGTATCAGCCGCAGCAGGCGCGCCGCGATAGAGGCCGGATGGCGGGCTAAAGCCCGCGGGGGCCGCATGGCGGGCTAAAGCCCGCGGGGGGCCGCATGGCGGGCTGAGCCGCCGATTGGACGGAAGCTGGGGGCTGACATGAGCGAAGGCGCGGAGGCGCCTCATCCGTCCCGCTGGGCGTGGGTGCGCGCTCGTCTGGCGTGGTTGCGCGGCGGCGGCGATTTCGCGGGGAAAGTCGTCCTTGTGCTCTTGGCGGCGTACCTCTCGAACTGTATCGGACCGTCGATCATCCAAAACAATGCGCATATTTCGGCGGTCAGGCAGGCCCAATACCAACTCCTCGACGATTACACTGCTGTCGCCTTCAGCTACCAGACCCTTGCACTCAATGTGTCGTATTTCGGTCAAGACGGGGATGCCGATAAACTCGACCTCGCATTCAAAGAGTACAACACGCAACTACCGGCGTTATGGGCCAAGTGGCGCACGCTGATGAGCCGTGCGAACCAACAGGGGCAACGAGACCTGTCTAGCGCGATGTGCAAACAGTTCAACGACATCAAGCAACAGGATGGCGAATTTACGCGTCAGAAAAATTCTCTCTCGCCGGATTGGGGGCACCAGCACGAAGCCGATCAGCAAAGGTTGGTAGACATGGAATGCACAATTTCGAAACTCGGCGCGGATATTCGCAGTCAACCGATCTCGCTGGACGCGCCACAAGAAAAGCCAATTGTTTGCAAGGAAGCCCTCGTAATCAGACCAAGCGGTCGTCACGCCGCCATCGGTCCCGGACAACGTCCGCAGTCCGCTTGCGACACCGTCGAATTCCTAGGCACAAGCCCGCAACCCTAATCCGCGCCGACGGCTTTCCACACCGCCGCGACGCCGCCGGTCGCCAGCAGCTTGCGCGCTTCGTCCGACGGGCTGGGCTTGCACTGGCCCCATTGCATGTGCGGCGTGTCGGGATGGGTCCAGTCGCCGCCCCAATTGCAGCCGTTCTGCTTGAACACGGCGGCGACAGCCTTGAACCAGGCTTCGCCGCCGGGCGGTGTCCAAAACTGCGTCGCATGGACGATGTCCACCGCCAGGCCGTAGCCGTGCCAGCTGTACAGATTGGTCGGTGCGTTGGTGACGGTGTGGGTCGGCGGAATCACCGTGCGGCCGCGCGCGTAGTAGATCTGCTGCAGTTCGAGCGTACGGAAGCCTTCATAGACCATGGCGTTGGCGTTCAGGCCGGTGGGGTCGTTGCACGCCGCGATGGCCCGTTGGACGGCGTCGCGGAATTTCGGCGCCAGTTTCGTCAGGTCCCGGTCGGGCTTGGGGTTGCTGGGGTTGTCGCCTGCGCTCATATGACACCTGCCTGTGCGATACCGCTGATCCATTCGTTGGCACTGAAAGGCGGCTCCGGCGGAGCCGCGCCGGCCGGCGCGGCGGGCGCGGCCGTCGTTCCGGGCGCCGGCGGCGGCGAGGCCTGCGCGTCGCCCGGCTTCAAGGCGGAGCGCACCGACATGAATTTGCTGAGCGTGTCGAACCAGAACGGCGCGCCGAGCGTCACCGCGGCCCCGGTGATGAGCCAGCCCAGGATCATTTTCAGGATGTTCCAGAAATTCGCACGAACCCAAAAGTCAGGCCGGCTGTCCGGGCAGGGCGCGGGAGCCTCTTTGGCACAGTCCGCCTGCGGTATGGGCCGGAAATTGTCCCAACCCATGGGCAAGTTCAGCTTTTGGAAACCGTCGATTAGTTGTTTCGAAGCTTTGTCCTTATCCGCATCGGTGTTCGCGGCTTGGGCGATCGCAAGCATCTTGTTGCGCAGATCCTGGTCGCCGCTGACGGCGTGCAGCACCGCGAACGTGTCCATGTTCAGCAAGACCGCTGCGACGAATCCAAGCGCGAAAAGTATTATCTGCGTGCGGCGCTTGTACCAGCCGGAGACGCGGTCCATGGCGCTGTTGAACCAGTCCTCCAGATTTTTTTGCGCCTGCGCCAGATCGCCGTTCGCCCGCTCCACGGCCGACAAGACGGCGCTCTGGATTTGCGCATTGGGCAGCGTGGCGATGGCATCGCGCACCGTGTTCAGGTTCAGGGGGGGCGCCTGCAGCGGCGACACCGGCGGCGCGGCAGCGCAGGCGCGCTTGGCCGTGATGTCTAGCAGCGCGATGGCGAAATTGCTGGCCGGAATATAGGAGGGAAGATCGTTGCGTGAGCGAATGCCCATGTTCTTGACGACGGCATTGGCTTTGCCGCCAGCGGCCTTCACCAACGCGGCGGGGTTGTAGTCGCCCTGGAACAATCCGGCGAGCAGGGGATGATCGAACAAGTGCTGGGTGATGGTATTGCCGTTCGGATCGTTCAGCAGTTCGCGAATGCCGCGTTCGATGTTCATGGCGCGGACCTTGGTGAGGGCTTCGATACCCTCGCGCACGGCCGAGCAGATGAGGCTGATGAACAGGTAGAACATGATCATCGCAATGGCGATGTCGAGAATCTGAGATCCGAACATTGAGCCCCCTCAAAGCCGCTGCCTGTATCCAGATAGTAGTCAAAGGTCGCGGGGCTGTCCGAGGACCACCCAAAGTATCCACAGCTATCCGAACGAGATTTCGACTTGGCGATCCTTGCCGCGCGCCGGCGAATTCTCCAGGCTTTCTCAAGGCGCCGAACGCGAAATTCCGTGTGCGGCACCGGCCGAAGAGTGGCATTGTCGGCAGCGACAGAGGAAGACGATGACCACGATCTACGATTTTTCGGCAAAAACTCTGCAAGGCAAGGACGTCTCGCTTTCCGACTATCGCGGCAAGCCGATGCTGATCGTCAACACGGCGAGCCGCTGCGGGTTCACGCCGCAATATGAGGGGCTGGAGAAGCTCTATCGCGAGCATCGCGACCAGGGCCTGGTCGTGCTCGGCTTTCCCTGCAACCAGTTCGGCGCGCAGGAGCCCGGCACCGAAGACGAGATCGGCGCCTTCTGCCAGACCAATTACGGCGTCAGCTTCCCGATGTTCGCCAAGATCGAGGTCAACGGCGCGGGCGCCCATCCGCTTTACGATTTTCTTAGGGCCGAGAAGGCCGGCATCCTGGGCACGCGCAACATCAAGTGGAACTTCACCAAATTCCTCATCGACCGCGGCGGCAAGGTGGCGGGGCGGTTCGCGCCGACGACCAAGCCGGCCGATCTCCAACAGGCGATCGCCAAGGTCTTGTGAGCCGCGGATCAGACGCGTCCAACGAACCACAAATTGATCGCGAAGCGGGAGTCCATGAATTGCCCGGACGGGCAAGACACCGGCATCACTTCGTGCGGCATGGATGCCGGAAAGAAGACGCAACTGTTGCGCTCGGGCGGCACATCGGCGAACGGCACGCCGCTCGCAGCCGGCCGCGGCGGATACAGACGCAACGCGCCGCCGGTGAAAGCCTTAGGCTCCCGATTGAAATAGTAGACGCCGCTCAACAGGCGCTCCAGCCCATCGGATCGCGCGGTCTGGGCGTCGGTATGACGGGCGAAGAACGCGCCGTCGCCATGCGCCGCCAATTCCAACTCCACCAGCGCCGGCAAAAACGGCGGCAGACCCAAGGCACGGATCATCGCCGGTGCAAGCGACATCATCCGCTTGCCGAGAGCCTCATGAAAAGGGCCGAAATCGGAACTGACCAGCGAGATGCGCCGGGTCGGGTCGACCACAAATCCTCTGTCCGCAAAGCCGACGCTGGAGGACTCGAACTTGGATTCGGTGGCGGCCACGAAGTCCAGCAACCCGGACATGACTTCGATCGGAAGAAAGTCTTTCCACACCGTGGCCTTCATCCCACCGCTCTGCTGCGCCGTCACCGAATTCTCCCTATGCGCCGCATCGGCCGGCGCATTGCGAAGATCGCACAGCTTGCCGGTCGTGTCACGATTGGAGCCGGAGGCCCTCTAGCTGGCGCGGCCGCTGCGCCGCCGGATTGTCGCCGCGCGCGATATCGGTGTGGCGCGTCAGGAAAGCGCCACCGCGTCGTCGAGCGAGTAGCCGGCGGAGCGCACGGTGCGGATGGGATCGCGCACGCCTTCGACATTGAGCGCCTTGCGCAGGCGGCCGACATGGACGTCGACCGTGCGGGCTTCGACATAGACGTCCGAGCCCCAGACGGCGTCGAGCAATTGCTCGCGCGAAAAGACGCGGCCGGGATGCTGGATCAGGTGATCGAGCAGCTTGTATTCGGTGGGGCCCAGATGCACTTCGCGGCCGGCGCGGCGGACGCGATGGGCGGCGCGGTCCATCTCGATGTCGCCGATGGCGATCGTGTCGGGCGCCAGGCTGGGGCGGATGCGGCGCATCACGGCGCGCAGGCGGGCGAGCAGCTCGGTCATCGAGAACGGCTTGGTCAGGTAATCGTCGGCGCCGGTATCGAGGCCGCGGATGCGGTCGGTCTCCTCGCCGCGCGCCGTCAGCATGATGATCGGCACGTTGCGGGTTTCCTGGCGGCCGCGCAGGCGGCGGCAGACCTCGATGCCGGACAGCTGTGGCAGCATCCAGTCGAGCAGGACGAGATCGGGCTTTTCCTCCGCGGCGACGAGCAGCGCTTCCTCGCCGTCCTGCGCTTCCAGCACGCGATAGCCTTCGCGCTCCAGATTGTAGCGCAGCAGGGTGATCAGCGCGCCTTCGTCTTCGGCGACGAGGACGGTGGGTTTCAGACTCATGCCTTGCGCTCGAACGGCACCGTGGTCTCGCTGGTGGTGTCGGCCTTGGGCCGATCGGCGGCGAGATGGTCGGCGCGCACCATGTGGTAGACGACTTCGGCGATGTTGGTGGCGTGGTCGCCGCTGCGCTCCATGTTCTTGGCGATGAACAGAAGATGCGTGCACAGCCCGATGGTGCGCGGATCCTCCATCATGTAGGTCAGCAGTTCGCGGAACAGGCTGTTGTACATCTCGTCGATTTCGCCGTCCTGCTTCCACACCGCCTCGGCGGCCTCGGCGTTGCGGTCGGAATAGGCGTCCAGCACCTGCTTGAGCTGGGCCAGCGACTGCTTGCCCATGCGGGCGAGCGAGGCGGTGAGCCGGATCGGCGGCTCGCGGTTGAGCACGATGGCGCGCTTGGCGATGTTCTTGGCGAGGTCGCCGATGCGTTCGAGCTCGGACGCGATCTTGATCGCGGCCAGGGTCTCGCGCAGGTCCACCGCCATGGGCTGGCGCAGGGCGAGCAGCTTGAGGGCACGGTCTTCGATGTCGACCTGCAGCGCGTCGATGCGCTTGTCGCCGCCGACCGCGCCTTCGGCCAGCGTGGTGTCGCGCTTGGCGACGGCTTCGACGGCGGCGGCGAATTGCGCCTCGGCGAGGCCCCCCATCTGGGCGATGGAGGCAGACAGCCCTTCGAGTTTCTCGCTGAAGGCCTTCACGGTGTGATCGTTCATGTCATCCGTCCGACTCTGCGCGGCGGCGCGCCAATTGCTCATAGGCTCCCCAGCCACATGGATATGCGACAGATTTATAACAGTTATGTGACAGAGGGGGCAGCAGCTTCCTTTCCTCCCCCGTTGTTACGGGGGAGGTCCCGAGCGCAGCGAGGGGGAGGGGGCCCAGCGTGGCGAAGCCGCGCCCAGCGTCGCCCCCTCCGTCACGCCCGCGAAGTGCGGGCGCGCCACCTCCCCCGTAACAACGGGGAGGAAAAAATAAGCCGGCTTCTAACCATCCGTAGCTTCCATCATCGCCGCAATCGGCAACAGCACCGTGAACGTACTCCCCTCCCCCGCCTTGCTCTCGATCGTCAGCCGGCCCTGGTGGCGGTTGACGATGTGTTTGACGATGGCGAGGCCGAGGCCGGTGCCGCCTTTTTCGCGGCTGCGTTTGACGTCGACGCGGTAGAACCGTTCGGTCAGGCGGGGCACGGCGTCGGCGGCGATGCCTTCACCGTCGTCGCGGATGCTGGCGGAGAGCATCGCTTCGTTGCCGCGGCCGCCGGAGGACGGCGCCGGCACGATCGTCACCCAGACATGGCCGCCGGTGCGGCCGTATTTGATCGCGTTGTGGATCAGGTTCTGGAACAGCTGGATCAGTTCGTCGCGCTCGCCGGTCACCGGCGGCAGATCCGCCGCGGCGATCAGTTCGAGCGCGATGCCGTCGATCTGCGCCAGCGGGCTCAGCACGGCGAAGGCTTCGCGCATGATGGCTTCGAGCGCGACCCTGCCGGAGGGGCGGACGTGCTCGTTGAGCTCGATGCGCGTCAGCGACAGCAGATCCTCGATCAGGCGCCGCATGCGGCCGGCCTCGACGCTCATGATATCGAGGAAGCGGCCCTGCGCCTGCGGGTCGTCGCGGGCGTGGCCCTTGAGCGTGTCGATGAAGCCCGAGACCGCGGCCAGCGGCGTGCGCAGCTCGTGACTGGCATTGGCGACGAAGTCGACGCGCATCTGCTCGGTGCGCTTGATCGCGGTCAGGTCGTGCAGCAGCAGCGTCGTCACCGGCGGCCGCACCGAGAGGCGCGCGGTGTAGGCCTGATAGTGCCGCGTCACCGGCACCGGCGTGACGAACTCGACGGACGAGTTTTCGCCGGTCGCGGTGGTGTGGGCGATGGCTTCCAACACGCTTGGCGTGCGCAGCAGCAGTGAGATGTGCTTGCCCTCCGGCGGCACGCCGATGACGGTGTACATCGCGGCATTGGCGAACAGGACGCGGCCGCCCTGATCCAGCAGGAGCAGCGGATCGGGCAATTGCGCCAGAACCGCGCGCGCGACGGGCGTCAGGAAGGTGTCGCTCTTCTCGCCCAGATCGGCGGCCTGTTCGGCGAGGAACAAGCGGCCTTCGCGCGCCATGATGGAGACCAGGATCGCCGCCCCGGCCATAGCGGCGGCGGCGATCCACAGCGTCGTCCCGCCGCGCCACAGCACCAGCGCGCCGCCGGCGGCCACGCCGATCAGCGCCGGCCAGAGAAACCGGGCGACGCCGGTCCAGTAGGTTTGCGTGGGGTTCATGGTGCGGCGATCATTCCACAATTTGTCATGGCCCGCGACTGCGGGCCACCCCGGTGGGCGCAGAGTCTATCAGTCGCGCGAGAAGGAATTGTGCACGCGGAGCCGCGGAGTGCGCGGAGAACAGTTCTTCTACTCCGCGTACTCCGCGGCTCCGCGTGAACCCCCACGGCTCCGCTATGCGTGAGCTGTATCACCTGGGTGGCCCGCATTCGCGGGCCATGACATCGAGGAGAGAGCAACTGCCCAGATCGATCACCCCTTGCGCATCAGGCCGTTGATGTTGCCGAGTTGGCCTGCGCTGAAGGGCTTGGACTTGCCGTCGGCGAGGAAGGCCTTGGCCATTGCATGGGTGTGATTGAGCATGACCTTGCCGATGCCCGAGCCGGCGCTGAGGCGGCGGACGCCGATCTTTTCCAGCGCGGCGCCGTCGGGCAGGCCCGGCCAGGCGAGGCAGTTGAGCGGCAGGACCACATCCTTCACCAACCGCGTCAGATCCGCGAGATCGGTCAGCGCGGGCGCGAAGATCGAATTGGCGCCGGCCTCGCGATAGAGCCGCGCGCGCGTGACGGTCTCGGCATAGGCGGCTTCGGCGGGAACCAGGCGGCGCAGATAGGTGTCGATGCGGGCATTGACCCACAGTCCGGCGCCGGCCTTGGCGGCGGCGTTTTTCAGGTTCTCGATCTTCTTCGCCAGCAGGTCGGGCGCGTCGTTGCCGTCCTCGATGTTGATGCCGACGGCGCCGGCATCGATGACCTGGCCGACGGTTTTCGCCGCCGTCGCCGCGTCGTGGGCGTAAGCGGCCTCGATGTCGGCGGAGACGGGAACCGACACCGTCTTGACGATCTCGCTCACCGTCGCGAGCAGGGTCTCGAAGGGCAGGAACTGGCCGTCGGCATGGCCATGCGCCCAGGCGACCGCGGCGCTGGAGGTCGCGATGGCTTGCGCGCCGGCGCTCTCGATGATGCGGGCGCTGCCGGCGTCCCAGGCGTTGGGCAGGATGAGAAGCTTCGGCCCGGCATGCAGGGCGGCGAAGGTCGAATAGTGCGGGTTCATGCGTGTTTCCTCTCGTGGTCCAGCAGCCACTGCTTGCGCTCCAGGCCGCCGCCATAACCGGTCAGCGAACCATCGCTGCCGATGACGCGATGACAAGGCACAACGACAGCTATCGGGTTTGCGCCGTTCGCAAGGCCGACGGCGCGCATGGCGGCGGGCTTGCCGAGCTTCCTGGCCAGCGCGCCGTAACTGGTCGTGGTGCCGGCGGGGATTTTGCGCAGCGCCCGCCAGCAGGAGTGCTGAAATTCGGTGCCCTTGGCAGCGGTTGCGATCTCGTCCAGCGCCGCGATGTCGCCGCCGAAATAGCGCTTCAACTTTGCCGCCAGTCCGAAGGGGTCGCGTTTCTTGGTGAAGGCCGCATCGGCGAAGCGGCGCTTGAAGTCGGGGCGCCACCGCTCCGGCTTGTCGTGGAATTCGAGCATGCGCAGGGCGCCGCGCGCATCGGCGACCAGCAGGAGCTCGCCGATCGGCGTCCGCACGCGGTCGAGAAACAACGGCTCAGACATGCTCGCTGTCCGCGGTCCATAAGTGTTGGGCGGCATAGGCGCGCCAGGGCCGCCAGGATTCGGCGCGCGCGAGCAGGGCTTTCGGCGAGGGGCGCTTGCCGCCCTCCGCCACCAGCGGACTGCGCAGCAATGCGACATCGGCGGCGGGAAAGGCATCGCTGTCGCGCAGCGCACGCAGCGCCCAATACTGCGCCGTCCAGGGACCGAAGCCGGGCAGCGCCAGGAGCCTGGCGATGGTCTCTTCGTAGGAGCCGGCCGGCTCGATCAGCCTGGGATCGCGCGCAACCGCCTCCGCCAGCGCCAGCAGCGCGGCGATGCGCGCCTTCGGCATGCCGAGCGTCGACAGATCGGTCCTGGCCATGCGGGCGGCGGAGGGAAAGACGCGGGCCAGGCGCTCGTCGCCGCTGAGGTCGGGCGCGATATCGGTGCCGGCGCGGGCGACCAGTTTGACGGCCAGCTGGCGCGCGCCGACGACCGTGATCTGCTGGCCGAGGATGGCGCGCACGGCGAGCTCGAAGCCGTCCCAGGCGCCGGGCGTGCGCAGGCCCGGCCGCCGCGCGATCAGCGGCGCCAGCGCGGCGTCGCCGGAGAGATGCGCGCCGATGGTCGCGATGTCGGCATCGAGATCGAACAGACGCCGGAGGCGCGCCACGATGGAGAGCAGCGCGGTGACGCGTGGGAAGCGGATCGTCGCTTCGAGATGGTTCTTGACTGTCTGACTCTTGGCGGGCGCGACGGCGATGCTGCCGAAGGCACCGTCGATCTCGATGGTGCGGCGGTAGGTGTTCTTCTCGATCAGCTCGACGCCGGCGATCGAGCGGGCGCCGAGAAAGCCGAGGATCGCGTCCCAATCGTAGGGCGCGCGATAGCCCAGGCGCAGCGTCACGGTGGACATGTTCGGCGCCGCGCTGCTCTGGCGGCGCAACTCGCGCGGGGGGCGGCGGTAGAGTTTCTTGAAGGCGTCGTTGAAGCGGCGGATGCTGCCAAAGCCCGCGGCATCGGCGACGGCAGCCATCGGCAGGCGCGTTTCCTGGATCAGCTGCTTGGCGAACAGCACGCGCCGCGTCTGGGCGACCGCGATGGGCGGCGCGCCCAAATGCTTGTCGAACAGGCGGCGCAATTGCCGCTCGCCGACGCCCAATCGTTCGCACATCTTCGTGAGCGACGCCTCATCGCCGTCCAGCCCGCCTTCGGCGATCAGCGCCAGCGCGCGCGACACCGTGTTGGACGTTCCGCGCCAGGCGGCGGCGTCGGGCGAAATCTCCGGCCGGCAGCGCAGGCAGGGACGGAAGCCCGCCTCCTGCGCCGCCGCCGCGCTCGGCCAGAAGGTGACGTTCTGGCGCTTGGGCGTGCGCGCCGGACAGATCGGGCGGCAATAGATTCCGGTCGTCCTGACGCCGATGAAGAGGCGGCCGTCGAAGCGCGCGTCGCGGGTGGCGATGGCGCGGTAGCAGACGTCGTGCGGGGGCATTTCCATGGTAAGGAGTATGGCCCAAAGGCGCGCCCCGATGTGGCCATTTTCGGACGCCGATGGCGGGCGCTTTGGCCCTCTTTGCGCCGCTTCGCGCGGGATGCGGTTGACACCCTTTGCGCCATACCGCACCTTCTAAAGAGAAACACGCACGGTGGGCGATGAGCGTTCCAAATCGTCGTTTGTGCTGCACTATTTCGGGAGCTTGCGGGGGCGGAATGGCCGCCGTGCAGGCGATACCCGATTTCCCTATTCGTTTGACAAGCAAGGCGTGGCGGCGGTCAGCTTGATCGCCGGCGCCTGAGCGTTCCCAACGAGGAACGGCGCACAACAATAAGAACCGGCCTGGTGTTAGCAGGCCGGAGGGTGGAGAGAAAACGATGGCGGAAGCGACGGGGGCGATACCGGCCCCCAGGTTCGGCACGAAACTGGTCTATGGCCTGGGCTCGGTGGCCTACGGCACAAAGGATGCCGGCTTCGCAACCTTCCTGCTGATCTTCTACAACCAGGTCCTGGGACTGCCGGCCACGCTCGTCAGCCTGGCCATCATGGTCGCGATCACCGCCGACGCGCTGTTCGATCCCATCATCGGCGAGATTTCCGACAATTGGCGCTCGCGGCTGGGCCGCCGCCATCCCTTCATGTACGCCTCCGCCCTGCCCGTTTCGCTGTTCTTCTTCGCGCTGTGGAATCCGCCGCATTGGCATTCGTGGTGGCTGTTCGGCTATCTCGTCACCACCGCGATCCTGGTGCGCATCGCGATCGCCTGTTACGAGATTCCGAGCACCGCGCTGGCGCCCGAACTGAGCCCCGACTACGACCAGCGCACCTCGCTGATGGCGTTCCGCTGGCTGTTCCTGGCGCTCGGCAATGGGGGCACGCTGACCGTCGCGCTCGTCTTCTTCATGGTGGCGACGAAAGCGCAGCCCACCGGCATCCTCAACCGCGACGGCTATTTCGCCTACAGCATCATGGCGGCGCTGGTCATGGCCGCCAGCATCCTGGTCTCGGCGGCGGGCACGCATGGGCGGATCAAATACATGAAGCAGCTGCCGGTGCGGCCGCGGCCGACCCTGATCAAGCAGGCGCGCGAAATGTACGAGAGCCTGTCGCACCGGTCGCTCTTGATGGTGACCCTGACCAACCTGTTCGGCGGCATGGCGCTCGGATTGGGTTCCGTCCTCAACACCTATTTCGGCACCTATTTCTGGAAATTCACGCCGGTTCAACTCTCGGTACTCGGTTTGGGGGCGCTGCTCGCCGTCGCCATCGCTGTGCCGGTCGCGCCGTTGGTTTCGGCGCGGCTGGGCAAACGTCTCGGCTTCATCGCCACGGCCTTTGGCTCGCTGTTCGTCAACAACATCACCATGACGCTCAAATTGTTCGGCCTGATGCCGAAGGACGGCTCGAACATGTTGCTGCTGATCTTCTTTAGCTCAGTCACCGTGGGGCTGGCGCTGGCGATCTCATCGGGCATCCTGATCACATCGATGATCACCGACGTCGTCGAGGACAGCGAGCTGAAGACCGGACGGCGCTCGGAAGGTCTGTTCTCCGCCTCCTTGAGCTTCGTCAACAAGGCGACCTCTGGTTTGGGCATCCTGCTTGCCGGCATCCTGATCGACCTCGTCCATTTTCCCCAGCACGCGGCGCAGGCGACGATCGATACCGTGGCGCCGCATGCGGTGCGCAACCTCGTACTGATCTACATGCCGTTGCAGATCATGCTGTGGATCATCGCCATCTCCCTGATCACCGGCTACCGCATCGACCGCAAGACGCATGAGCACAATCTCAAGCTGCTGGCCGAATCCGCCGCGCTGGCCGAGATGTCGCCGGCGGGGCTTGAAGCGGCGGGCGCGGCCGGCTCGATCGGCGAATCCAACATCGCGGCGGCGGCGGCCGGCTCGATCAGCGACTCCAACATCGCGGCGGCCGAATGAGCACGTTGAAATCGCCTGACTGGAGTACGCCATGACCACCGAGGCCGGACGACGCCAGTTGGGCGGGTTGCGGACGAAATTGTTCTACGGCTTCGGCTCGGCCGCCTATGGCATCAAGAACGGCGGCTTCGCCGTCCTCCTGTTGCTCTACTACAACCAGGTCATCGGTCTTTCGGCGGGTCTGGTCGGGACCGCGATCATGATCGCGCTGGTGTTCGACGCCTTCGCCGATCCGATCGTCGGACAGATCTCCGATAACCTGCGCACCAAATGGGGCCGCCGGCATCCCTTCATGTACGCATCCGCCATACCGGTCGGCGTCTCGTATTTTTTCCTGTGGTCTCCGCCGCACCTGTCCCAGAGCGGCATGTTCCTCTATCTGATCGTCGTCGCGATCATCGTGCGCACCTTCATCACCATGTTCGAGATCCCGAACTCGGCGATGATCGCCGAGGTGACCACCGACTATGACCAGCGCACCAGCTTTCTCTCCTACCGCTATTTCTTCCTCGTGCTCGGCACCGTGGCGATGGGCTTCATCACGCAGAAATTCATCCTGGTGCCGGACGCGGCGCATAAGCTCGGCCAGCTCAACCCGGGGGGTTATGTCCATTACGGGATGATCGCCGGCATCGTCATGACGGCGATCATCCTGATCTCGTCGCTCGGCACCCATCGCAACATTCAGTACTTCCACGTCCCACCGGCGCGGCGGGCGTCCCTGATGCTGATCCTGCGCGAGATGGGCGCCAGCCTGTCGAACCCGTCCTTCGTGGTGCTGACGGCGGCCGCCCTGTGCGGAACGGTGGCGATCGGCGTTTCGACCACGCTGGCGCTCTACTTCGCGACCTATTTCTGGGGCCTGACATCGGCGCAGATCGCCCTGTTTTCCGTCATCGGATTGGGGGCCGCGGCGATCGGCGTCGTCGCGGCGATACCTTTGTCGAAGCGCTTCGGCAAGCGGCAGCTGGGGATCGCGCTCTTCATCGCCTTCATATTCCTGTCGTCCCTGCCCATCGGCTTGCGGCTGATCGGGCTGTTTCCGGTCAACGGCTCGCCCTGGCTGCTGCCGCTGCTGCTGCTCGACCGGTTTATCACCGACACGCTGGCCATCGTCGTGCTGGTGATGTTCTCCTCCATGCTGGCCGACGTGGTCGAGGACAGCCAGCTGCAGACCGGCCGCCGCTCGGAAGGGCTGTTCTTCGCCGCCCAGAGCTTCGTCACCAAGGCGATCTCCGGTGCCGGCGCCTTCATCGCCGGCCTGATGCTGTCGTTCGTCGCGTTTCCCAACAAAGCCAATCCGGCGACGCTCGACCCGCACATCGTGCGCGACCTGGCTTACGTCTACATGCCGGTCGTCATCGTCATGTTCACGGCCGGCATGTATCTGATGTCGCGCTACCGCATCACGCGCGAAACCCATTCGGACAATCTGCGCAAGCTGGAAGTGGCCGCCGAGATGGCGCATGCGCCGGTCGCGGTCGAGGCCCACCTGACCGACGGCCTGCCCGAGCCGGCGCCCGGCGAATGAGACACGGCAACATTGGCGTAAGTGGAGACAGCGGATGAACGTTGAGGCCTTGCAGCGCGACGTCGGCAGCCTGCGCACCAAATTGTTCTACGGCTTCGGTTCCGTTGCCTTCGGCATCAAGGACAATGGTTTCCAGACCATCCTGCTGCTGTTCTACAACCAGGTCATGCACCTGCCGCCGGCGCGGGTCGCCGGCATCCTGTTCGCGGCCCTGTGCATGGACGCCCTGCTCGATCCCATCATCGGCCAGTTTTCCGACAATCTGCACTCGCGCTGGGGACGGCGGCATCCGCTTCTCTATCTTTCCGCGCTGCCGGTCGCGGTCAGTTATCTCCTGCTGTGGAACCCGCCGCATTGGAGCCAAGGTGCGCTGCTCATCTATCTCTTCATCGTGGCAGTCGTGGTGCGCACCTTCATCAGCTTCTACGAGATTCCCAGCTCAGCGCTGAACCCGGAGCTCACAGACAATTACGATCAGCGCACCGCGCTATCGAGCTATCGCGTCTTTTTTGCCTGGACAGGCGGCATGACGATGTACCTGCTGGCTCTGGGCGTTTTCCTCAGGCCCGATGCGACGCACAAGGTGGGGCAACTCAACGAGACCGGCTATACGCATTACGGCATGCTCGCGGCGGTTCTGATGTTCTGCGCGATACTCATTTCGGCGCTGGGCACGCACAAATTCATTCCCATCCTGCGCAAACCGCCGGCGCGCGCGCCCTCGATTCTCGAATACGCCAGGCAGATGCTGGCGACACTCAACAACCGCGCCTTCCTGATCCTGATGCTGGCGCAGATCGCGTTCGGCGCCGCCACAGGGCTCGTTTTCGCGATGGCGATCTATCTGGGCACCTATTTCTGGGAGCTTTCCAGCGCCCAAATCGTGATCCTGGGCTTCGGCACCGTGGTTGCCTTCGTCATGGCCTTTTTGATCGCGCTGCCGGTCGGCAAGCGGCTGGGCAAGCGTATCGGCGCGGTGACGCTGTTCGCGACGGGCCTGTTCATCTCGATCTTTCCGGTCCTACTTAGGCTCCTCGGCGTGTTCTGGGCGAACGGGTCGCCCTGGCTCGTCCCCACCTTGTTCGTCTTCGCCGCGATTTCCGGTGCGATGACGATCGCAAGCGGGATCCTGATGACGGCGATGCTGGCGGATGTGGTGGAGGACAGCGAGCTGAAGACCAAGCGGCGCTCGGAGGGTCTGTTCTTCGCGGGCAGCAGCTTCATGGCGAAGGCGGTGTCCGGTCTGGGAATTCTATTGACCGGACTGCTTCTGGGTGTCGTCGGCTTTCCCGACAACGCGGTGCCCGGGCATGTCGATCCCATCATCATCCGTAACATGGCGCTCGTCTACCTGCCGGCGATCGTGACGCTCTACGGCATCGGCATCGCCGTGATTTCGCGTTTTCCCATCGATCGAAAGGATCACGAGGAAAACCTGCGCAAGCTGGTGGCTGAAGCCGCCTATATGCCCGCTTCGGAACATCCGTGAGCGGCTCGGTCGCAGTTCCCACGGCCATTCTCGATCCGGCCGTGCGGCGCGCCCTTGCCAGCACGCGCACCAAGCTGTTCTACGGCTTCGGCTCCATCGCCTTCGGCGTCAAGGACCAAGGCTTCGGCTATTTCCTGCTGTTCTTCTACAACCAGGTCGTCGGCCTGCCGTCCGCCTGGGTGTCGAGCGCCATCGCGGCGGCGTTGCTGTTCGATGCCTTCGCCGATCCGATCGTCGGGCAGTTCTCCGACAATCTGCGCACGCGCTGGGGCCGGCGCCATCCCCTGATGTATGCCGCGGCGATTCCGGTCGCCATCGGCTATTACCTGTTGTGGAATCCGCCACACTGGTCGAATGCGGCGCTGTTCTACTATCTGATCGCCATCATCCTGGTGGTGCGCAGCTTCATCACGCTGTACGAGATTCCGAGCTCCGCGCTGGTGGCGGAACTGACGCCCGACTACGACCAGCGCACGGCGTTCCTCAGCTACCGCCAGCTGTTCGGCTGGGTCGGCGGGCTGGGGATGACGCTGCTGGCGTTCGGCCTGTTCTTCAAGGCCAGCAAGGCCTATCCGGTCGGCCAGCTCAATCCGGCGGGCTATGTCAGTTATTCCATCGCGGCCTGCCTGATCATGGTGGCCGCAATTCTCATTTCAGCCTGGGGCACGCACAAATTCATTCCCTATTTCACCGTGCCGCCGAAGCGCCGGATCTCGATCCTGGGAACACTCAGGGAGATGTGGGAGACGGTGAATCACCGCTCCTTCCTGGTGCTGCTGTCGTCGACCTTGTTCGCCGCGATCGCGGCGGGCACGCTGGCCTCGCTCAACAACTACTTCAATACGTATTTCTGGGGCCTGAGCGCGCTTCAGATCTTCGTGCTCTCGGTCGTCACGATCATCGCGCCGTTCGGGGCGTGGAGCTTCTCGACGCGTTTCGCGTCCAGGATGGGCAAGAAGCGCGCGGCGATAATCCTTTGGATCGCCTCGACGGCCCTGTATTGGACGCCGCTGGCGTTCCGCATCGTCGGGTTGTTTCCCGCGAACGGCACGAAAGTGCTGGTTCCGCTGCTGGCTTTGTTCGGCACCACTGGCACGATGCTGAGCATCGCCTGCACCATCGTGGTCTCCTCCATGCTGGCCGACGTGGTCGAGGACAGCCAGCGCCGCACCGGCCGCCGCTCGGAAGGGTTGTTCTTCGCCGCGAACGCCTTCGTGCTAAAAGCCGTGTCGGGCATGGGGATTCTGGTCGCGGGCCTGCTGCTCGCCTTCGTGCATTTCCCGACCCATGCCGATCCTGCGACGCTCGATCCGCAGATCGCCAAGAACCTGGCGCTGGCCTATTTCCCGGTAACGTTCACGCTTTATGCCGTCGCCCTGGGCTGCCTCAGCTTCTACCGCATCGACCGCGCCACGCATGAGGAAAACCTGCGCGTCCTGGCCGAGGAGGCGCTCGGCCAGAACCACGGCGAGAGAGGATAAACCACCGCCGATAGGCTATAGTGCGAGCGCATTTTGAACCGCACAGACATGGACAATGCCCGAGCGGGTTCCACCGACCGCTACAACAAGAAGAAAGAAGCCATCATCGCGGCCGCCGCCGGCATCCTGAACCGGCGCGGCGTACGCGGCATGACGCTGGCCGACGTGGCGGCGAGCGTCGATCTGATCACCACCAGCGTCACCTATTATTTCCGCAAGAAGGAAGACCTTGCGGTCGCCTGTTACCTGCGCGGCATCGAGCGCTTCGATGCCCTGATCTCAGCGGCGCTGGAGGAAAGCGAGCCGCCGCAGCGGCTGCTGAAATTCCTCGGCGCCTATCTCGACCTGCATCGCCGCATCCGCGAGGGCGAGGAAGCGCCGATCGCGGTGTTCAACGACATCCGGGCGCTGAAGGAGCCGCATCTGCCGATCGTGGCCAAGGCCTACGGCCAGTTCTTCCGCAAGGTGCGCTCGCTGTTCCGTGGCCCCGGCTATGAGTGGCTCGACCGGCGCATGTCGACGGCGCGCACCCATATGCTGATGGAGCAGATGTACTGGTCGGTGACCTGGCTGCCGCGCTACGACCTGGACGACTACAGCCGCGTGCGCGACCGCATGTTCGACATCATGGCGCATGGCGTGGCGCCGAAGGGCGCGGCCTGGCATCCGGCCCGGCTGCCCGAATTGCCGGCGCCCGCCGACGCGCAGGAAATCCAGCGCGAGACCTTTCTGACCGCCGCGACACGGCTGATCAACCAGCGCGGCTATCGCGGCGCCTCGGTCGAGAAGATTTCCGAGCAGCTCAACGTCACCAAGGGCTCGTTCTATCATCACAACGACGCCAAGGACGATCTGGTGGTCGAGTGTTTCGAGCGCACCTTCGACGTCATGCGGCGGGTGCAGTCGGCGGCGCTGGTCGAGGGCGGCGACTATTGGCAGCGCATTTCGTCGGCCGCGGCGACGCTGGTCGAGTTCCAGCTCTCGGAGCGCGGGCCGCTGCTGCGCTCCTCGGCGCTCAGCGCCCTGCCCGAGCCGATGCGCCTCGCCATGGTCGAGCGCGCCAACCGCGTCTCGGAGCGCTTCGCGGCAATGATCTCCGACGGCGTGGCGGAAGGCTCGATCCGCGCGGTCGATCCCTACATCGCCGCCCAGATGTTGAACGCGACGCTGAACGCCGCGTCGGATCTGCCGTTCACGATTCCGGACGTGATGGCGTTCGATGCGCCGGCGCTCTACGCCAAGCCGATGCTGATGGGGGTGTTTTCGCGGTGAGCGGCGCAAAACCAATGACGCGGGACGGCCGGTTTCTCGCGGCCGTGGTGAAGGAATTTCAGCGCAAGCATCGCTGCCATACGCTGATCCTGTACGGCTCGCAGGCGCGCGGCGAGGCCACACGTGCGTCGGACTACGATCTCCTCGGTGTTCGGGACAAAGGCGAGGTCGTTCGCGATGCCCGCCTGTGGCGCGGCGTCTATCTCGATTTCTTCGCCTATCCGGAGCGCAAGGCCAAGGCCGAACAGCTCATGCATGTTCGGGGCGGAAAGGTCCTGCGCCAGAAAGGCGGCTTCGGCGACCGCCTGCTGGCCCGTATCGAAAAGGCCTACGCGGCGGGGCCGAAACCGTTGCCGCCCGACGAATTGCAGGCCAGGAAGGTCTGGGCGCGCAAAATGCTGGCGCGCGCGCGGGTCGGGGACGCCGAGGGGAACTACCGGCGCGCCTGGCTGCTGACGGCTCTCCTGGAGAATTATTTTGCCGGCCGGGGCCGCTGGTATGAAGGCTCCAAGGCGAGCTTGCGCTGGCTGCGCGAGAACGATCCCAAAGCGAGCGCGCTTTTCGAGAAGGCGCTGAAACCGGGCGCCCGGCTTTCCACCATCGCCGCGCTGGTCGAGCGGATCGGCTGAAGGCCCCTGCCAATGGGGGAAAACAATTTTCGAAAAAGCGGTTTGTTTTGGCGCGCCTCCCTGCCTAGACTGACAACAAATCAGTGCCGGAAACGGCCGCAAGGGAGGCATTTTTGGATCGCCTGAAAGACAAGATCGCCGTGGTCACGGGCGCGGCTTCCGGCATCGGGCTGGGGACCGTCGAGCTGTTCGTCGCCGAAGGGGCCCGCGTGCTGGCGGCGGACATCCAGGACGACAAGGGACGCGAACTGGAACGGCGCTTCAACGGGCAGGTGAAGTATCATCATTGCGACGTCATGCAGGAAGACGACATCAAGTCGACCATGAGGTGCGCCAAGGACGCGTTCGGCGGGCTCGACATCCTGTTCAACAATGCCGGCGCCGGCGGCAGCCCCAACACGATCGAGGACATGACGGGCGAGGCGTGGGACCGCTCGATGAACCTGCTGCTGCGCTCGGTCGCGCTCGGTATCCGCTATGCGGTGCCGTTCATGAAGGAACGCGGCGGCGGCTCGATCATCAACACGGCGTCGGTGGCGGCGCTGCAGGCCGGCGCGGGGCCCGTCGCCTACTCCGTGGCCAAAGCCGGCGTCATCCACCTGACCACCGTGAGCGCGGCACAGCTCGGCCGCGCCAGGATTCGCGTCAACGCGATCTGTCCGGGATTGATCCTGACGGACATTTTCGCCGCCGGCGCCAAGGCGATGGGCGCGCCCGATGAAATGCTCGCCGTCATCAAGACCACGATGACGGAGACCGCGCCGGACGCGCAGCCGATTCCCAAAGGCGGCGTGCCGGCCGACATCGCGCGGGCCTGCCTCTATTTCGCGTCGGACGATTCCGAATTCGTCACCGGCACGCATATCGTGGTCGATGGCGGCATGACGACGGGCCCGCGCCACGCCTGGGACCCCGAGGAACAGGCGCGCCGCATACAGCTGCGCGACCAGCGCCGCGCCGCCGCGCTGCAAAAAACGAACTGACCGAGGAGAGAACGATGCGCTTTGGGATTTTCTACGAACACCAGTTGCCGCGGCCATGGAACGCCGGCGACGAGCTCAAGCTGTTCCAGAACGCGCTCGACCAGGTCGAACTCGCCGACAAGCTCGGCATCGACAATGCCTGGGAGGTGGAACATCACTTCCTGGAGGAATATTCGCATTCCTCGGCGCCCGAAGTGTTCCTGGCGGCCTGCTCGCAGCGCACCAAGAATATCCGGCTGGGCCACGGCATCACGCTGATGCCGCCGAACTACAACCATCCGGCGCGGGTCGCCGAACGCATCGCGACGCTCGACCTGGTGTCGAACGGCCGCGTCGAATGGGGCACGGGCGAAAGCTCGGCGCAGCAGGAGTTGGGGGGCTATCGCGTGCCGGTCGAGCAGAAGCGCAGCCAATGGGCTGAGGCGGTCGAGCAATGCGCCAACATGCTGGCGATGGATCCCTATCCCGGCTTCAAGGGCGAGTATTTCGAGATGCCCTGCCGCAACATCGTGCCCAAGCCGGTGCAGCGGCCGCATCCGCCGCTGTGGGTGGCGTGCTCCAACCGCGAGACCATCAAACTGGCGGCGCGGCTGGGCATCGGCGCGCTGACCTTCGCCTTCGTCGATCCGGCCGAGGCCAAGCAGTGGGTGGACGATTACTATCGCATCTTCAAGGAGGAGTGCGTGCCGATCGGCCACGCCGTGAACCCGAACATCTGCATGGTGTCGAGCTTCTCGGTGCACCAGAACGAAGCCGAGGCGCGGCGGCGCGGGCTGATGGGTTTCCGCTTCTTCGGCTATGCGCTGGGGCATCATTACGGTTTCGGCGATCACATACCGGGCCGCACCGACATCTGGGCCGCGTTCGAGAAGGCGCAGGCCGCGGCGGGACCGGACGCGCCCGGCGCCGGCGGCGAAGGCGGCATCGGCACGCCCGATCAATTGCGCAAGCACATGCGCGGCTTCCAGGATGCCGGCGTCGACCAGGTCTCCTTCATCCAACAGGGCGGGCGCAACAAGCACGAGCACATCTGCGAAGCGCTCGAGCTGTTCGCGCACGACGTGATGCCGGAGTTCAAGGAAAAGGAAGCCGAGCGCGTCAAGAAGAAGGCGGAAGACCTGGCGCCCTATGTCGAGAAGGCGATGGCGCGCAAGAAATTCATGAAGCCGCTGGCCGACAGCGAAATCCCGCACGTCATCGCGCTCGGCCGCCAGATCGCCGAACGCATGCGGGCCGCGGGCCAGGAGTTGCCGGCGCCGCAGCCCGGCAGCGCCGGCGAAGGCTCGCGCCGTTGGGCAGCGGCGCAGCAGAAAGTGGATGCAGCGGAGAAGGCGAAGTAGGCGTCGCCTTTTTTCCTCCCCCATTGTTACGGGGGAGCTGCCGAGTGAGCGAAGCGAATGAGGCGGAGGGGGCCATTGCGAGGCGTCACCCCCTCCGTCTTGCCCGCGAAGAGCGAGCAAACCACCTCCTCCACAACAACGGGGGAGGAAAAAGAAGACTCACTCCTCAAACCTTTTCGACCTTTGTTTCTTCGTCCGTGCGTCGCGCTTCTTGGAATCGATGCGGCGTTCCTTGCTGGCGCGGGTCGGTTTGGTTGGGCGGCGTCTCTTCTGCACATATGCCGCGCTGCGGATCAGCTCGGCGAGTTTTTCGCGGGCGGTTTCGCGGTTGCGGATCTGGTCTCTGGACTCGCGCGCGGTAACGATGATGACGCCGTCCTTGGTCAGGCGATGGCCGGCGAGGCGCAGCAGGCGGATGCGGACGTCGTCGGGCAGGCTGGGGCTGTGCAGCGCGTCGAAGCGCAGCTGCACGGCGCTCGCGACCTTGTTGACGTTCTGCCCGCCCGCGCCCGAGGAGAGGATGAAGTGCTCCTCCAGCTCGGCATCGGCGATTGTGATGTTTGCGGTGACGCGCAGATCGGCCATGACGGCGGTCTAGCACCGGTTTGACACACGCGTCCAATGCCCGGAAGCTTCGCGAAAATCGAAGGGCGGACCATGGGCAATATCGAGCGCAAGACATCCCGCGGCACGGTGTGCGGCACCTGCGACGCCAGATTCGCCGGCGTGGCGAATGCCTTCGCCGAGAATTTCGATAATCGCGGCGAGATCGGCGCGGCGGTCAGCATCACGCTCGACGGCAAGACGGTCGTCGATTTGTGGGGCGGGCAGAAAACGGACGGCGGCGAGGCCTGGGCGCGGGACACGATCTGCGTGGTGTTCTCCTGCACCAAGGGCGCGAGCGCTTTTTGCGCGCACATGGCGGCGGATCGCGGCCTGCTCGATCTCGACGCCAAGGTGGCGACGGTGTGGCCGCAATTCGCGAGCAACGGCAAGGAGGGCGCGCTGGTTTCGATGATGCTCGACCATTCGGTCGGCGTGCCGGGCCTGCGCGAGGAGCTCAAAGCCGGCGCCTATTACGACTACGATTACATGTGCGAGCGGCTTAGCGCCGAGGCGCCGTTCTGGAAACCGGGCACGCGCAACGGCTATCACGGCGTCACCACGGCCTGGACGGTGGGTGAGATGGTCCATCGCAGCACCGGCAAGCGCATGGGCAAGTTCCTGGCCGATGAGATCGCGGGACCGCTCGGCATCGACTTCTGGATGGGCCTGCCGGAGGAATTGGAGCCACGCGTCGTGCCGGTGATCCTCTATCCGCCGGATGCCAAGTCGGCGAGTTCGCGCATGGCGTTCGCCATGATGGCCGACCCGATGGGCCCGACGGGGCGCTTCCTGCTCAACGGCGGCGGCTTCAATGCCAATGCGCGCGAGGCGCGGGCAGCGGAAATCGGCTCGGCGACGGGCGTATCCAACGGGCGCGGATTGGCGGGGCTCTATGCGCCGCTGGCAAACGGCGGCGGCCTGAACGGCAAGCGCTTCGTCGGCGCCGACACGCTGACGCGCATGGGACAAGTCACGGTGGCGACGCATGAGGACGCGACGCTGCAGATTCCGACGCGGTTCTCCTTGGGCTTCATGAAGGCGATGGACAATCGCAAGCTGGACAACGCCGAGAACTGCTCGGCGATCCTGTCGGAAGCCGCTTTCGGCCATGTCGGCGCCGGCGGTTCGATCGGGTTTGCGGATCCTGAGGCGCGTATGAGCTTCGGCTATGCAATGAACAAGATGGGGCTGGGGATATTGCTGAACGATCGCGGGCAGAGCCTGGTCGACGCCGCATATCGGGCGATTGGGTATACGTCCGACAAGAGCGGAGTGTGGGCGGCGTAAGCACCGCTGTCATCCCCGGCGAGCGAAGCGCACTTCGCGCGACGAGAGGGAGCCCATAGCGACAGCGTATGGGCGACCCAGGGTTCTACTAACTGTTGCCCCTGCCTGGGTCGTTCGTACGCTGTCGCTACGAACTCCCTCGCTCCGCTGCGCTACGCTCGCCGGGGATGACAATCTGTTTTTGATTTCAAGAGAACGCTATGCGCCGGATGATGCGTCCCGTCGGCCTCTTTCAGATTGTCGACGACCGCTGCGGCCTTGGACTGCACCATCGGTCAGTTCGCGAAGATCTTCTTCAGTTCCGTCTTCAATATCTTGCCGTTGGCGTTGCGCGGCAGGGTTTCGGGCCAGAACACCACCTTCACCGGCACCTTGAACGCCGCGAGCTTGCCGGCGACGAACTGGCGGAGTTCTTCTTCCGTCGTGTGCATGCCGGGTTTGAGATGCACCACGGCGCCGGGTTCCTCGCCAAATTGCTTGTGCGGCACCGCGACCAGGGCCGCGTCCATCACGGCGGGATGCTCGTAGAGGATGTTCTCGACCTCGACGCAGTATATGTTCTCACCGCCGCGGATCAGCATGTCCTTGGCGCGGTCGATGATGAAGCAGAAGCCCTCGTCGTCGAGGCGGGCGAGATCGCCGGTGCGCACCCAGCCGTCGATGAAGGTGGCGGCCGTCGCCTCGGGCTTGTTCCAATAGCATTTGACGATGTTGGGGCCGCGCGCCCACAACTCGCCGACTTCGCCGATGGCGAGTTCGCGGGTGCCTTCGACGTCCATGATCTTCAGATCGCAGACCGCGACCGGCGGGCCGCAGGAGGTCGGGCGGTGCTCGTAGTCCTCGCCCGAATGGGTGGTACAGGTCGCCGACGTCTCGGTCATGCCCCAGCCATTGCCGGGCGCGGATTTGGGCCAGTTCTGCTTGATCTGCTTGACCAGTTCCGGCGCCGACGGCGCGCCGCCATAGGCGACGGCTTCGAGCGACGACAGGTCGTATTTGCTGCGGCTGGGATGCTCGAGCAGCTGCCAGGCGATGGTCGGCACGCCGCCGGCGCTGTTGATCTTCTCCTTCTCGATCAGCGCCATCGCTTTTTCGGCCTCGAATTTGCGCATCAGCACGATCTTGCCGCCGGAGACGACGGTCGGGCCCAGCACCGCGAAGCAGCCGGTGGCATGGAAGAACGGCACCGAGAGCAGCGTCGAACGCTGCGGCGCGTCGAGCGGATTGGCGACGACCGGCACCGCTTCGCCGCGGCGCAGGAAATTACGCGCTGCGGAAAATCCCGCCGCCATGATGTTCGAGGTCATGTTGCGATGGGTGCCAAGCGCGCCCTTGGGCCGGCCCGTCGTGCCCGAGGTGTAGAGGATCGTGGCGTCATCGTCGGCGGCGAGTTCGACTGCCGGCATCTCACCGGGCGGCAGCGTGCCCCAATCGTTGACCTTGCCGATCGTGTCTTCCAACCGGTGCACGATCGGGCTGGGCAGGTCGTCGTCTGAGAAGCGGCTGACATAGATGCGCGTCAGGGCCGGGCAATTGACCAGATGCTCGTTGATGCGCTCCAGGCGCTCGGCATCGACAAAGGCGATTTTGGTGCCGGAATCGACCAGGCCGTATTCCAGCTCCGGTCCCGTCCACCAGGCGTTGAGCGGCGTGACGATGGCGCCGACGATCTCGGCGGCGTAGAAGCACACCACCCATTCGGGCAGGTTGCGCATGACGATGGCGACGCGGTCGCCCTTCTCGACGCCCTGTTTCTGCAGCTCGGCGGCGAGTTTCAGCGTGGCGCGGGCGAAGCTTTCGAAGGTGCAGCGGTCGTCCTCGTAGACGAGGAATTCCCTGTCGCCGAACTGGCGGCCCGCGAGAAAGACTTCCTTGTTGGTCGGCGGACAGTTCTTCCACACCCTCGTCGGAACGCCGCGGATGGTGACGGTGTCCATCTCCAGCCGCGCGCCGGGCGCGGTCAAAAGCGCCGTCGCCTCGGCGATGGACATGGCGGGCCAAGAGGGCTTCGGCTGATCGGCGGCGGTGCTCATGGTGCTGCGTTTCCGGTGATATCTGGTTTCGAGATAGCGATGCGCGCAAGCCTAGCAGAAGTGGGGGCCGCAGCCGCAAGCGGCGCAATTGTCTCAAGAACCTGCTTGGCGCAGGCTATCGGCGAGCGCAGCGTTGGCCTGATGCAGGGTGCATCAGGGCGGCGATCGCTCCGGGCGGAATAGGGCTTGCCGTCCAGCGTCGCCTCGATCTCCACGACAATCGGCGAGAACACGGAGGTGACTTCGCCGGCGCCATGCCAGCCGTCAGCCATGCCTTCCCGCGAACAGTTGCTCAGGCCGGCGGCTAATATTCGCGGCGCTAGTGGGATAATACAATAGTCCGCCCCCCTGTCGGGACGCTTGCGGCCCGCTCAAGATGCACCACCTAAGCTTGTGGGCTCGCTGCGGAGGCGCCGCGACGGGGATGGAGCAGGAAGTCTCATGCTGAAACTGGGCAATCGTCCGCTTGCGGTCCTGAAGCGGATTCGCGGCGCCCTGACGCCATCCGACGCGGCCTGGTCGGGTGCTGCGCGGGGGTTGTACGGCCTGTGGGCGGTCCTGCTTGTCGCCATGGCCTGGGTCGAAATCGTGCCGCATTTCAGTGTCGAGAAACTCGCCGGCCTGGCCGGCATCGTCGTGATCCTGGGCCTGGTGACGCTGGTGCTGCTCGCCGTGATCTGGGCGGGCGGATTGCTGCAGCCGAAATTCTGCTTCGCCCTGTTCCTGTGCCTGCCGGCCGTGCTTTTCTATGTCGGCGCCGCCTGGTTCCAGCTGGGGATGGCGGTCGCGCTGCCGTTGACCTTGATCGGCGTGTCCCTGTTCTTCGGCGCCGGCGCCGCACTGCTTCGCCGCCGCAGCACAGGTTCCATCATCTTCTTCCTGGCCGGCGCGGCGCTGTTCGTCCTGGCGCTCTACGGCTTCTTCAAGCCGGTCACCGATCCCAATCCAACGCTGGCCCAGTACCATCTCAAGGGCCGCACGCTCGCCCTGCCCGACCCCGGCAAACCCGGACCGTACAAGGTCATCACCCTGACCTATGGCAGCGGCCACGATCGGCAGCGTCCCGAATACGCGGCCGGAGCCCGGATCGTCTCCAAACCGGTCGACGCATCGAAGCTCGACAAGCAGTGGACCGGTTTGGGCGGCTGGGTGCGCACGCAGTATTGGGGCTTCGACGTCGCGCACCTGCCGGTGCAGGGCCGGGTGTGGATGCCGCAAGGCAAGGGGCCGTTTCCGCTGGTCCTGATCGTGCACGGCAATCACGTGATGGAAGATTTTTCCGATCCCGGCTACGCCTATCTGGGCGAATTGCTGGCGAGCCAGGGCTTTATTCTCGCTTCGGTCGACGAGAATTTTCTCAACAGTTCGGCGGCGGACTTCGCCGACGTCTTCCACATGCGCAATGGCGGCGAGAACAGCGTGCGCGGCTGGCTGCTGCTGGAACACCTGGTGCAATGGCGCAATTGGAACAAAGATCCGCACAATCCGCTGTTCGGCAAGGTCGACATGGACCGCATCGGCTTGATCGGCCATTCGCGCGGCGGCGAAGCGGTCGCCATCGCCAACGCCTTCAACAATCTGGGACATTTTCCCGACGACGCGACGCTGGCCTTCAACTATCGCTTCAAGCTCGGCGCCATCGCCGCCATCGCGCCGGTCGACGGGCAATACGATCCGCGCGACCGGCCGACGCCGATGAAGGACACGAACTACTTCGTCATCCAGGGCAGCATGGACGGCGACCTGCTGTCGTTCATGGGCGCCACGCAATATTCGCGGGCGACGTTCTCGCCCGGCGCCGGCAAGTTCAAGGCCACGCTCTACGTGAAGGACGCCAATCACGACCAGTTCAACACCGTGTGGGGCCGCAACGACCTGTCCATGCCGGTCAAGCCCTTCATCGACGAGCGCGCCATCATGGACGGCGAGGCGCAGCGGCGCATCGCGAAAGTCTATCTCTCGGCGTTCCTGCAGGAGACGCTGATGGGCAAGGACGGCTATCGCCCACTGTTCGAGGACGCGCGCAACGGCGCCGGCTGGCTGCCGGACGCGTTCCTGGTGAACAATTATGCCGACAGCGAGACGCGCTGGCTGGCGAATTACGAAGAGGACATCGATCCGGCGACCGGCAGCGGACCGGGCGTCACGATCAGCGCCGCGAACCTTTCGCTGTGGCGCGAAGACTTCGTCGACCTGAAATCCTCGCATCTGGACACCCACACCGCGGTGCTGGCCTGGGACGACCGGGTGCACAGGCATGGCGCGACGTACCGCATCGATCTGGGTCAGGCGGGGGTGGGCGCCGGCGCCGGAACGGACCTCGTCTTCGATCTCTCGCAAGCCGGCATCGCCAGCCTGCCGCCGGATTTTCATGGCACGAAGGGAGACGACAAACCGGACGCGGCGCTCGACTGGACCGTCGTCTTGACGGACGCCCACGGCGCCGAGGCGCGGCTGCCGCTGTCGCACGATCTGTTGCTCTATCCGCAGATCAAGGCCAACACCCGCCGTATCCCCGAGCTGAGCAGCATCGCGCCGTCGGAGATCGTCATGCGGCGCTACCGCTTCGCGCTGGCCGATTTCGCGAAGGCCAATCCGAAGCTGGACCTTAAGGCGCTGCGCAGCATCCGCTTCGACTTCGACAAATCGCTGCGCGGCGCCATCGTGCTGGACGATGTGGGGCTTGCGGCGGCCCGATAGCTACAGCGCGTCGATGCTCTGCGCCCTCTGAGCCCATTCTTCCTTGAGCTCGGCGACGAGGTCGGCGTGCTTCTCCCGCGCCCGTTCGCGCACCTTGGGCAGGTGGTAGTTGGGGAAGAGGTCGTTGTCGGGGCGGTAGTCCTTGAGCAGTTGCTTGGCGACCGTGACCTTGTGCACTTCGGTCGGGCCGTCGGCGATGCCCATGACGAAGGACGAGGTCACCATGCCCATGAATGGCATCTCGTTGGAGACGCCGAGCGCGCCGTGGATGTGCAAGGCGTTCGCCGCGATGTCGTGATAGACCTTGGGCATCGCAACCTTCACCGCCGCGATGTCCTTGCGCACGGCCTTGTAGTCCTTGTGCTTGTCGATCAACCAGGCGACGTGCAGCACCATCAGGCGGAACTGCTGCAACTGGATGTAGCTGTCGGCAATCTGCTCCTGCACCATCTGATAATCGCCGAGCTTGCCGTCGCGCGTCGAGCGCGACACGGCGCGCTGACACATCAGGTCGAGCGCCTTCTGGCACTGGCCGACGGTGCGCATCGCGTGGTGCACGCGGCCGCCGCCGAGGCGGACCTGGCCGAGCTCGAAGGCGGCGCCGCGCGGCCCCAGCATGGCGTCGAACGGGATGTGCACGTCCTTGTACTGGACATAGCCTTCATTGCCGCCCTGCATGCCGCCGACGCCGACATTGCGCAGGATTTTCACGCCCGGCGTCTTCTTCGGCACCAGGAACATGCTCATGCGCTTGTAGGGATCCTTGTTGTCGGGATCGGTCACGGCGTAGACGACGAGCACTTCGGCATTGCGGGCGCCGGTCGAGAACCATTTCTCGCCGTTGATCACCCATTCGTTGCCGTGCAACTCGGCCTTGGTCTTGAAGTAGAGCGGATCGGAGCCGCCGGTCGGTTCGCTCATCGAGAAGGCGCTAGTGATCTCGTTGTTGAGCAGCGGCCAGAGGTAGCGGTCCTTCTGCTCCTTGGTGCCGTAATGGGCGATGATCTCGGCATTGCCGGTGTCGGGCGCCTGGCAGCCGAAGACGACGGGTGCGAGGCCGACGCGGCCGAGCTTTTCGTTGAGCAACGCCAGCTTGACCTGGCCATAGCCCTGGCCGCCGAGATCGGGCGTCAGGTGACAGGCCCACAGGCCCATCTCCTTGACCCTGGCCTGCAGCGGACGGACGGCCTTCAGGTAGGTCTTGGACTTCACCCCGCCCATGCCGACGCCGATATGGGTCAAGGGCTCGACCTCGTTCTCAACGAACTCCTGCACCCAATCGAGCTTCTTCTGGTATTCCGGATCGGTCTCGAAGTCCCAGGCCATGGCGGTCTCCCCTGATTGTTCTTGGGGCGATTATCCCGCCACCGCGAGGCTGCCGCAACGGAAAAGATACCGGTTTTTCGAAAAACTTGGCCGGCGGCGGCTTTCCTCCCCCCGTTGTTACGGGGGGTCGATTTGGCCGCGCTCGGACCAATGGCGCGCGGTCATCGACGGCACGCCCACTTCGGGCGTGACGGAGGGGGCGCCGCGCTGCGGCGCTGGGCCCCCTCCGCCTCGCTTCGCTCGGCACCTCCCCCGTAACAACGGGGGAGGAAAAATGTATGCTGGCCTCAGGACAACATCAGGAGACTGTCATGGGCAAGCCGGAGAGCGTGGGACTGTCGTCGAAACGTCTGGCGACGTTGGATCGGGTGATGAAGGAGCGTTATGTCGACGGCGGTTTGCTGAACGGCATCCACACCCAGATCTTCCGGCGCGGCGCGCTGGCGCATAACAGCATGGCGGGCCAGATGGACATCGAGCGCGGCAAGGCGTGGCGCGAGGATGCCATCGTGCGCATCTATTCCATGACCAAGCCGATCACCGCCGTGGCGCTGATGATGCTGGTCGAGGAAGGCAGAATAGGCCTCGACGACGCGGTGCACACCCACATCCCGTCGTGGAAGAATTTGCGCGTCTATCAGTCGGGCGTGCCGAGCCTGGTCGAGAACACCGCCGGCCAGTTCCTCACCGCGCCCTGCGAGCGGCCGATGAAAGTAGTCGACCTGGTGACGCACACGTCGGGCCTGACCTATGGCTTCATGTGGCGCACGGCGGTCGACGCGGCCTATCGCGCGCAGAAGATCAACGACTTCCAGACGCCGGGCGGCCTGGAAGGCATGATGGAGCAGCTCTCCAAACTGCCGCTCGATTTCTCGCCGGGCACGAAGTGGAACTATTCCGTCTCGATCGACGTGATGGGCTATCTCGTCCAGAAATGCTCGGGCATGACGTTCGGCGAGTTCCTCAGAACCCGGCTGTTCGAGCCCCTGGGCATGAAGGACACCGCATTCAGCGTGCCGGCGGCGAAGATGGACCGCTTCGCCTCCTGCTACATGCCCAAGCCGGGCGGCGGCTTGCGCATCCAGGACGATGCCGGAAAATCGACCTATGCCGAAACGCCGAAGCTGGAATCGGGCGGCGGCGGGCTGGTCTCGACCATGGCCGACTACATGCGCTTCTGCCGCATGATGCTGGGCGGCGGCACACTGGACGGCGTGCAGATCCTGTCGCCGAAAACCGTGAAGATGTTCTCGCTGAATCTTCTGGAAGGCGGCAAGCTTCTGACCGACATCGTCGCCGCGCCGGGCCTGTTCAGCGAGGCCGGCTACAGCGGCGTCGGCTTCTCGATCGGCTGCGGCGTGACGGTGGACCCGGCGCTGACCCGCGTGCCGGGCACGCCGGGCGAGTTCTTCTGGGGCGGCGCGGCCTCGACCGCGTTCTGGATCGACCCCAAGGAAGACCTCACCGTCGTCTTCATGACGCAGGTGATGGGCACCGACGCGCGGCTGACGCTGCGCCGCGACCTGCGCACGCTGGTCTATTCGGCCATGACGGAGAGCAACGCCTAAACTTGACGCTTGGGCCTCATCTGTTAATACCAAAAGGGCGCCGTTAAGCGGCGCCCGTTTGGAAGGTTTTGCCTGCAATGGCCCCCAAGAAGCCGCTTGTCATCGTCACGCGCAAGCTTCCCGATGCGATCGAGACGCGCATGCGCGAGCTGTTCGACGCGCGGCTGAACGTCGACGACCACGCGATGAGCCAGGCCGAGTTGATCGAGGCGGTGCAGAAATGCGACGTGCTGGTGCCGACCATCACCGACCGGATCGATTCCAAGGTCATCGTGCGCGCCGGACCGAACTTCAAGCTGATCGCCAATTTCGGCACCGGCGTCGACAATATCGACGTCAAGACGGCGCTCGACAAAGGCATCATCGTCACCAACACGCCGGGCGTCCTGACCGAGGACACCGCCGACATGACCATGGCGCTGATCCTGACCGTGCCGCGAAGGCTGGTCGAAGGCGTCAAGGAACTGGAGGACGATCATTTCAAGGGCTGGTCGCCCTCCTGGATGCTCGGCCACCGCATCCACGGCAAGCGGCTGGGCATCGTCGGCATGGGGCGCATCGGCCAGGCGGTGGCGCGCCGCGCCAAGGCGTTCGGATTGCAGATCCATTATCACAACAGAAAGCCGGTGCATCCCGACATCGAGCACGAGCTGGAGGCGACCTATTGGGAGAGCCTCGACCAGATGCTGGCACGCATGGACATCGTGAGCGTGAATTGCCCGCACACGCCGGCGACGTATCATCTGTTGTCGGCGCGCCGCCTCAAGCTGATGAAACCGAGCGCGTACATCGTCAACACCGCGCGCGGCGAAGTGATCGACGAGAACACGCTGGCGCGCATGCTGGAGGCGGGGCAGCTGTCGGGCGCCGGGCTGGACGTCTTCGAGCACGAGCCGGCGGTGAACCCCAAGCTGCTGAAGCTGAAGAACGTCGTCCTGCTGCCGCATATGGGCTCCGCCACGATCGAAGGCCGCATCGACATGGGCGAGAAAGTCATCATCAACATCAAAACCTTCGCCGACGGCCACAAGCCGCCGGATAGGGTGATCCCGGCGATGCTTTAGACGTGGATTGGTAGCGAGGCGAAGGTGCGCTCGCCTTTGAGCACCGATTGAAGCTCAGCCAGTTCCGTGTCGCGCCGGTGGTAGCCACACTCTTCGATCAGCTTCGCAGCGATCTCGATCTGCTTCGCCGCTTCGGCGTGCAGGCTCTTGCGCTCCGCCTCCCCCAGCACCTCCGGCTTCGGCGGAGAATCGTCGATCATCCCATTCAACGGCGCGAACGC
>DATCAT010000046.1:0-7675 GCA_036512455.1 Rhizomicrobium sp. | reverse complement strand
AGGGCGGCCGATCCCGGCTTGATCCGACGGTTCAACACCATCCAAATGACGGACCCACAATCGTCCAAACGCCCTATTGCCAAACTCACTCGTAGCCGCTCAAAAGTCCTACTAAAGTCCTACTTATGCAAAGCCCTCGCGAATGCGGGCCACCCAGGTGACGACAAGCTCCCACATCGCAGGATTTGGCGCAGTCAAATCTTTCGGCAGTTTGCAATTCTCCAACTGGGTGGCCCGCATTCGCGGGCCATGACAACGAAGGGGTAGCGGCTCGCGCACGGTGCGTTAGGATCGCGCCCGATGGAACGCAGAACCCTCTACGGCCTGATCGGTGGCGGCGTGGCGCTGGTTGTCGCCGCGGTGGCCGCCGTGCCGCTGCTGGCGCCGACCACGGCCGTGCGCGCGCAGATCGAAACTGAGGTCGGCCATGCCACCGGCCGCGCCTTCAAGATCAACGGCGCCTTCTCCTTCTCGCTGTTTCCTGCGCTCGGCTTCGATGCGCGGGACGTGACGCTCGCCAATGTGCCGGGCGGCCGCGCCCGCGCCATGGTCCGCGTGGCCCGCATGCGGATCGCCGTGAAGCTGTGGCCGCTGTTGTCGGGCCGCGTCGAGGCGGGCGAGATCGTGCTGGAGAAGCCCATCATCGCGCTGGAAGTCTCGCGCGACGGCACGGCGAACTGGGAGCTCGTGCAAACGCACACGCCAAACAGCGGCCTGCGCCTGCCGCCGGGCACGCGCTTCGCCGGACTCAGAATAGAAGACGGCGCGGTCTCCTACGACAACGACAGGCTGGATATCCACCGCGCGATTTCGAGTTTGGATGCCAAGGTCACGCTCACGCAGCTGGGCCGGCCCGTGCGCGCGAGCGGATCGTTCGACTTTCTCGGCCGGCGCCTGGACTACATCGCGAAAGTGGCGACGCCGGACTCGCTGCTGGCCGGCCGGGCGACGAATGCCGACATCGCGTTGAGCGCCGATTTTCTGCATGCCGGCTTTCTCGGCTTCGTCTCGAGCGACGGCACGGCCAAGGGCAGCGTCTCGCTGCGCACGGCGTCGCTGAAGGACCTTGCCGCCTGGCTGGGCCATCCCATCGCCGCCGGCAGCGGGCTTGGGCCGCTGACCGCCCTGGCCAATATCGCGGCGAAGGACCAGCGGCTCGTCATGACCGCCATCCAGGCCAAGCTCGACGGCATGGCGGTGTCCGGAGCCTTGACCGCCGACACGCGCGGCAAAATTCCCGACGTCACGGCATCGCTGGTTCTGGACCGGCTCGATCTCAACACCTATCTGGCGCTCGGCGGTCGGGCGCAAACCGGTCCGCAGCGCGTCGCGGGTCCCCCCAGCGGCGGCTGGAGCAAGACGCCGGTCAAGCTCGACCTGATCAAGCTGCTCAACGGCCATCTGACGCTGAATGTCGGCGCGCTCAGCGTGCTGCATTTGAAAACCGGCCGCACCGCCATCGCCGTGACGCTGCAGGACGGGTCGATGACCGCGCATCTGGGCCCGATGCAGCTCTATGGCGGCAGCGGCGTCGCCGACCTCGCCGTCGACGGGCGCGGCGCGATACCGGCGGTCGCCAACAGACTGACCTTCACCGGCATCGCGATGGGTACGTTCCTGGCCGACACGATCGGCGTCGACAAGCTCGATGGACGCGGCACGATCGTGCTCAACGTGACCGCGAAAGGCGCCACGCCGGACGCCATCATGCGCGCGCTGTCGGGCAAGGGCACCGTCAGCATCGGCCGCGGCAGCGTGCACGGCGTCGACATGGGCCAGGTGGCGCGCACCATCCAGACCATCCTCAGCGCCGGCGCGACGGGCCGCAGCGCGACCACCAATTTCGACCGCTTCGGCGGCAGCTTCTCGATTTCGAACGGCATGTTGTGGAACGGCGATCTTCGGCTGGACAGCCCCTTTCTACACATGAAAGGGGCCGGGCATCTGGATCTGGGCAACCAGACCATCGCCTATCGCATCGAGCCCAAGGCCTCGATCGGCGGCCGGTTGAACCTCCTGTCGGTCGGCGTGCCGTTCGCGATCACCGGGCCGTGGAGCCATGTGCATTATGCGCCGGACCTCGCCGGTGCGGTGACCGGGCTGGTCGGCAGTGTGATAGACAAGGGCACGGCGCCGATCACCGGACTGTTCAACGGGCTGACCGGTTCGGGCAAGCCGTCGCCGAAGAAGAAAAATAAAGACGCCGGCGATACGCTGAAGGGTATCTTCGGCCTCCATTGAGGCCCGGCTCCGGAAGAGCCAATAGAGGACCACATGTCGAGACGCTTGACGATCATCCTGGGGGCGGCCGCCGCGATGCTCATCGTGCTGGTGGGCGCCTACTTCTGGCTGGCGCGGACGCTGCCGGTGCTGACGGTCGCGACCTGGTCGGGCGCCTATGGCCGCGCCCAGGCCAACGCCATGTTCCGCACTTACGGCGATGCCAAGTCTTATGACGTGCGCATCGCGCTCTATGACGGCGGCCTGAGCGAGCTGCAGCAGATGGTCGGCAACAGGCGCTACGACTGGGACGTGATGGATTTCGAGTTGCCCGACGCCATCGCGGCCTGCCGGCTCGGCCTGCTCGAGCCGATCGACGCGGCGGCGCTGCCGCCGGGGGCCGACGGCACGGCGGCCGCGAAGGACTTCGTCAAGAACGCCGTCGGTCCATGCTGGGCCGGCAGCGTGGTCTACGCGCAAGTCATGGCCTATGCGCCCGATCGCTTCGGCGCGGCACGGCCGCAGACGGTGGCCGACTTCTTCGACCTCAAGCGTTTTCCAGGGCCCCGCGCCCTGCGCCGCAGCAGCGCGAAATTCAACCTGGAACTGGCGCTGCTGGCCGACGGCATGAAACCGGGCGACGTCTATGACGCGCTGCTGACCCCGGTGGGGATCGACCGGGCACTGGCGAAGCTCTCGACGTTGACGGGCTCGCTGGTGTGGTGGAACAATTCGGCGGACGCCATCGCCATGCTGAACGACGGCCGCGCCGCCTTCGCCACCGTGCTCAACGGCGACATCTACGACGCCGAGCAGCACCACCGCGGCGTCGGCGTGATCTGGGACCGCCAGCTCTACGAACTCGACGTCTTCGGCGTGCCCAAGGGCGATCCCAAGAAGGAGGCGGCGATGGATTTCGTGCGCTTCGCGACGGGCTCGCAAAGCCTCGCCGGCGTGGCGAGCTGGGTGCCCTACGGGCCGGCGCGGCGCTCGGCGCTGCCGCTGGTGGGTAAAAACCCGGAATTGGGCACCGACATGACGCCCTATCTGCCGACGACGCCGGAGCACTTCGCCACCGCCTTCGCCATCGACGACGAGTGGTGGCAGCTGCATGGCGCTGACATCGAGCCGCGCTGGCAGGTCTGGTTGGCGGCGCAGTGACGGGCGGTTTTGCGATTCTTTCGCGCCCGGTCGGTTTCCTGCAATCTTACGCGAGGACGCGCGCTTAAGCGCATTGACATCGCCTTAACCCTAATCGAGCTTCACTGCCGCCGAAGCACCGCGCGCGGGACCAGCAACAGCCGATGTTCAGTTATGCAATCCGGCGACTGCTGGGCGCCATCCCCACATTGTTCATCATCATCACGCTGGCGTTCTTCATGATGCGCGTCGCGCCGGGCGGGCCGTTCGACAGCCAGCGCCGCCTGCCGCCCGAGATCGAGCACAACATCAAGGCGGCCTACAACCTGGATAAGCCGCTCTACCAGCAATATTTCCTCTATCTGGGCCGGTTGGCGCATGGCGACCTCGGCCCATCCTTCAAGAACAAGGATTTCACCGTCACCGAGCTGATCGCCGACGGCTTGCCGGTCAGCGCCAAGCTCGGCCTGTCGGCCATCACGCTCGCCCTCTTGATCGGCATGACGATGGGAACCGTCGCGGCGCTGCGCCAGAACAAATGGGTGGACTATACCGTCATGTCGGGCGCGATGATCGGCATCACGATTCCGACCTTCGTCATGGCGCCGCTGCTGACGCTGATCTTCGGCGTCTATGGGGTGAGCCTATTCGGTTACGACATCTCGCTGCCTGTCGGCGGCTGGAACGGCGGCGCGCTGCGCAACATGATCCTGCCGGTCTTCGTCCTGTCGCTGGGGCCGATCGCCTATATCGCCCGCATCACGCGTGGCAGCATGGTGGAGGTACTGCACTCCAACTACGTCCGCACAGCGCGGGCCAAGGGCCTGTCGAGCACCAAGGTCGTGATCCGCCACGCCCTGCGCGCCGCGGTTCTGCCGCTCGTCTCCTTCCTCGGCCCCGCCACCGCCGGCATCCTCACCGGCTCGTTGATCGTCGAGCAGATTTTCGGCATTCCGGGCATCGGCCGCTATTTCATCAACGGCGCGCTCAACCGCGACTACACGCTGGTGATGGGCGTGCTCATTTACTATGCGACCTTCATCATCCTGCTCAATCTCGCGGCCGACCTGCTCTATGCGGTGCTCGATCCGCGCGTGCGGTACGCCAAATGAGCGTGCCATTCTCCGACAAGACCGCCCAGATCGTGGGGCTCGCGCTGGAAGTCAAAGGCCGCAGCCTGTGGGACGATGCCCGCCGCCGCCTGTTCCGCAACCGCGCCGCGGTCGTCAGCATCGTCATCCTCGGCGCCATCGCCCTGGCGGCGGTGTTCGGGCCGTTCTTCCTGGCCTACAGCTTCGATGCGCAGAACTACGACATCGTCTCCTGCGCGCCGGATTGGTGGCCCGACCACAGCGTGCTGTGCAATGCCGGCGGCTCGCATTGGTTCGGCACCGACAATATCGGCCGCGACCTCCTGGTGCGCACGCTCTACGGCGCCCGCGTCAGCCTCGCCGTCGGCCTGATCGCCACCCTCGTCAGTCTCGTCATCGGCGTCACCTATGGCGCGACGGCGGGCTATCTCGGCGGCCGCATCGACGAATTGATGATGCGCTTTGTCGACGTGCTCTATTCCATTCCCTACATCTTCCTGGTCATCATCCTGATGGTGATCTTCAACCGCAATTTCTTCCTGCTGTTCGTCGCCATCGGCGCGGTCGAGTGGCTGACCATGGCGCGGATCGTGCGCGGCCAAACCCTCTCCATCAAGCAGAAGGAATTCATCGAGGCGGCGCGCGCCGGTGGCGTCGGCCCGGTCGGCATCATCGCGCGCCACATCATCCCGAACGTCTTCGGACCGGTGATCGTCTACGTCACGCTGACCGTGCCGGCCTCGATCCTGGCGGAGAGCTTCCTGTCGTTCCTCGGCCTCGGCATCCAGGAACCGCTGACCTCCTGGGGCGTGCTGATTTCCGAGGGCGCCGCCCAGATGGAGACCGCGCCCTGGATGCTGATCTTCCCGGCCGCCTTCATGGCGGTGACGCTGTTCTGCTTCAACTTCATCGGCGACGGCTTGCGCGACGCCCTCGATCCCAAGGATCGCTGAACCGATGACCGGTCCCATTCTGGAAGTCAGCAATCTCAACGTGATTTTCTCCACGCCGGACGGCGACGTGCATGCCGTCAAGGATGCGAGCTTCGCCATCAACGAGAGCGAGTGCCTGGGCGTGGTCGGCGAATCCGGCTCGGGCAAGAGCCAACTCTTCATGGCGACGATCGGATTGCTGTCGGCCAACGGCAAGGCGAGCGGCAGCGTCAAATATCGCGGCCAGGAAATCCTCAATATCAGCCAGCCGCGCCTCAACAAGCTGCGCGGCTCCAAGATCACCATGATCTTCCAGGACCCGCTGACCTCGCTGACGCCGCACATGACGACCGGCGCGCAGATCATCGAGGCGCTGCGCGTCCATTCCGGCCTGCCGCGCGACGAGGCCGAGAAACGCGCCATCGAAGTGCTGGAGCTGGTGCGCATTCCCGAAGCCAGGCGGCGCATGAAGCAGTTTCCGCACGAGCTCTCCGGCGGCATGCGCCAGCGCGTCATGATCGCCATGGCGACGGCCTGCGGGCCCGACCTGCTGATCGCCGACGAGCCGACGACGGCGCTCGACGTCACGGTGCAGGCACAGATCCTGGAGATCATGCGCGACCTTAAAGTCGAGCTTAAAACCGCCATCGTCATGGTCAGCCACGACATGGGCGTGATCGCCGGCGTCGCCGACCGCGTCGCCGTGATGCGGCACGGCGAGATCGTCGAGAGCGGACCCGTCGACGACATCTTCTACAAGCCGCGCGCCGACTACACCAAGATGCTGCTGGACTCGATGCCGCGCCTCGACCGGCCCGACCGCGCCGGTCATGCGCACGTCCCGGCGCTCAAGAACGACAAGCCGCTGCTGGAAGTGGAGGACCTCACGGTCCATTTCCCGGTGCGCGGCGCGGGCCTGTTCGCCAAGTCACGGCCGCTGCGCGCGGTCGACGGCGTCAGCTTCACGCTGCGCGAGGGCGAGACGCTGGGCATCGTGGGCGAGTCCGGCTGCGGAAAATCGACCCTGGCGCGCGCCGTGCTGAGGCTCCTGCCCAAGACCCAGGGCACCGTCGTGTGGATGACGCGCGACCTGTCGCAGATTTCCGCCGGCGACCAGCGCCGCCTGCGCAAGGAATTGCAGATCGTGTTCCAGGACCCGCTGGCGAGCCTGGACCCGCGCATGACCATCGGCGAGTCGATCGCCGAGCCCCTGAAGACCCTGCAGACCGAACTGTCGCGCGACGAGATCAAGCGCCGCGTGCGCAAGATCATGGAACAGGTGGGACTGGAGCCCGGCTGGATCAACCGCTATCCGCACGAATTCTCCGGCGGCCAGAACCAGCGCGTCGGCATCGCCCGCGCCATGATCGTCGAGCCCAAGCTCGTCATCTGCGACGAAGCGGTCAGCGCGCTCGACGTCTCGATCCAGGCGCAGATCATCGATCTGATCGTCAAGCTGCAGACCGATTTCGGCATGTCGATGATCTTCATCAGCCACGACCTGTCGGTGGTGCGCCAGATCAGCCATCGCGTCATGGTGCTCTATCTCGGCCGCGTCGTGGAATTCGCCGACCGCGAGACGATCTACAAGGACGCGCAGCATCCCTACACCAAGGCGCTGATCTCGGCCGTGCCGATCCCCGATCCGAAACTGGAACGCGCCAAGAAGCGCCTGAAGCTGTCGGGCGACCTGCCCTCGCCGCTCGACACGCGGGCGCAGCTCAATTTCCTCAAGTCCAGGCTGATCGACAACGCCGATGCCGAGCAGTACCGGCCCAAGCTGGTCGAAGTCGCGCCGGGCCATCTGGTGGCGGAGCACGATCCGATTTGAATCTCACCTCCCCTCGTGGGAGGTGACGGTCACTTCAGCCGCTCCACCTTGAACACAATCGACGAGTCGTTGATCGTCAGATTGTAGGAGCCGATGAAGCCGCGGCTGATGGTGACGGTGTTTTTTTCGTCCTTGCCGAAATGGGCCTTGACCGTATCGCTCGCCAATTGGCGCCAGATCTGGCCGTTGTCGAGAATGACCAGGAACCTGCCGTAGTGGTTGAACGAATAGTCGGTCACGACGGCGGTGATGCTGTCGAGCGCCTGCGGCTCGGGCGGCGCGGCGGCGGCCGGCGCACCCGGCAGGGGCGGCGGGGCCGAGAGATTCTCGGCGCCGAACTGTTCGGGCCGTACCTGCTGGCGGGGGCTGGTGCCGAAGACGTGGAACGGGTCGTACCAGGGCGTATTGTCCGCCGCCCTAGCCGGCGGCGCGGTGGCGGCGGGCGGTGGCGGCTCGGCCTG
>DATCAT010000045.1:0-44583 GCA_036512455.1 Rhizomicrobium sp. | reverse complement strand
GGCTGCTGGAATTCGTGCTGCCCGGGCAGATCCAGGCCAAGGCCACCATCGACTACTTAGCCGAAGGCGTGCGCATGCACTGTGCGGTGCCGCTGCCGGCGGAGACGAAGGCCTAGCGCTAGGCCGCGCTCACATCGCCTTGACGATACTCTCGGTCATTTTCTTGGCGTCGCCGAGCAGCATCATGGTGTTGTCGCGGTAGAACAGCGGGTTGTCGATGCCGGCGTAGCCCGATGCCAGCGAGCGCTTGATGAACATCACGGTGCCGGCCTTCCAGACTTGGAGCACCGGCATGCCGTAAATGGGCGAGGTCTTGTCGTCTTCCGCCGCCGGATTGGTCACGTCGTTGGCGCCGATCACGAAGGCGATGTCGGCCTGGGCGAACTCCGAATTAATATCCTCCAGTTCGAACACCTCGTCGTAGGGCACGTTGGCCTCGGCCAGCAGCACGTTCATGTGGCCGGGCATGCGGCCGGCCACGGGGTGGATGGCGTATTTGACCTCGACGCCCTCTTTCTTGAGTTTCTCGGCCATCTCTCGAAGAGCATGTTGCGCCTGCGCCACCGCCATGCCGTAGCCCGGCACGATGATCACCTTCTGCGCGTTCTTCATGATGTAGGCGGCGTCATCCGCGGATCCGAGCTTGACCGGCCGCTGCTCGGCGCCGCCCGCCGGTCCCGCCACCTCGCCGCCGAAGCCGCCCAGGATCACCGAGATGAAACTGCGGTTCATGCCCTTGCACATGATGTAGGACAGGATCGCACCCGACGAGCCGACCAGCGCGCCGGTGATGATCAGCGCGGAATTCTCCAGTGTGAAGCCGATGCCCGCCGCCGCCCAGCCGGAATAGGAGTTGAGCATCGAGACCACGACCGGCATGTCGGCGCCGCCGATGGGAATGATCAGCGTGATGCCGAAGACGAATGAAAGCACCGCGATGGCCCAGAACGCCCAGAGCGGCTGCTGCATCACGAACAGCACAACCAGCGCGACGATGCCGAGGAAGATCGCGATATTCAGCGCATGGCGCGCCGGCAGCAGGATCGGCGCGCCGCTCATGTTGCCGTTGAGCTTGGCGAAGGCGATCAGGCTCCCCGCGAAGGTGATGGCGCCGATGGCGAGGCCCAACGACATCTCGATCAGGCTCTGCATCTTGATCGCACCGGTGCAGACCCCAGCCGCATCTTGCACGCAGATGCCGAAGGCGTCCGGCGAATAGAGCGCCGCGCCCGCCGTCAGCACTGCGGCGAGGCCGACCAGCGAATGGAACGCCGCCACCAGCTGCGGCATGTCGGTCATGGCGATGCGCCGCGCCGTCACCGCGCCGATGCCGCCGCCGACGACGAGGCCGCCGAAGACCAGACCCCAGGTCACCGGATCGGTTACGCCCGCAACCCACAGCGTCGTCACGATGGCCAGCGCCATGCCGATCATGCCGTTGCGGTTGCCGGCGCGGCTGGAGGCCGGCGACGACAGGCCCTTCAGCGCCAGGATGAACAGCACGCCCGAGATCAGATAGGCAATCGCGGCGAGATCGGCTTGCAGCGCAGGACTCATTTGGACGCGCCCGCCACGGGTTTTTCCTTCTTCTTGTACATCGCCAGCATGCGCGAAGTGACCAGGAAGCCGCCGAAGATATTCACGCTCGCCAGCACCAGCGCCCCGAAGCCGAGGCCCTTGGAGATCCAGGACGACGACGTCAGCACCGGCACGGCGACGGCGATCAGCGCGCCGACCACGATCACCGACGAAATCGCGTTGGTCACCGCCATCAGCGGCGTGTGCAGCGCCGGCGTCACACCCCACACCACGAAATAGCCGACGAAGATCGCCAGCACGAAAATGGTCAGGCGGAAGACGATGGGATCGACGATGTCCATGACTCAGCCTTTCAACAAAGGATGCACGATCGCGCCGTCGCGCGTCACGCCGGCGCCCTTGACGATCTCGTCGTCCCAGTTCAGCGCCAGGGCGCCGGTCTTCTTGTCAACGATCAGCGAGACGAAATTGAACAGGTTGCGGGCATAGAGCGAGGAGGCGTCCACCGCCAGCCGTCCCGCCAGATTGGTGTAGCCCATGATCGTCACGCCATGGACTTCGATCACTTCGCCCGCCTTGGTCAGCGGCGTGTTGCCGCCCTGCTCGGCCGCCAGATCGACGATCACCGAGCCCGGCTTCATCGACTGGATCATCGCTTCGGTCACCAGGATCGGCGCCTTGCGCCCCGGGATCAGCGCCGTGGTGATGACGATGTCCTGCTTCTTGATGGTCTCGGCGATGAAGGCATCCTGCTTGGCCCGGTATTCGGGGCTCATCTCCCTGGCATAGCCGCCGGCGGTCTGGGCGTTCTTGAATTCTTCGTCGATCACCGCGACGAAGGTTCCGCCCAGCGATTCCACCTGTTCCTTGGTGGCGGGGCGCACGTCGCTGGCCGAGACGATGGCGCCAAGCCGCCGCGCGGTGGCGATCGCCTGCAGGCCGGCCACGCCCACCCCCATCACCAGCACGCGGGCCGGCGCGATGGTGCCCGCCGCCGTCATCATCATCGGCATGGCGCGGCCGAACTGGGCCGCGGCGTCGATCACCGCCTTGTAGCCCGCGAGATTGGACTGCGACGACAGCACGTCCATGGCCTGGGCGCGCGAAATGCGCGGCAGAAATTCCATCGCGAAGGCGTCGACCCCCTGCGCCGCCAGCCGGGCCGGCGTGTCCTTGTCCGTGTACGGAGCAAGCAGCGCGGCCAGCACGGCGCCCTTCTTCATCTGGCCGATCTGCTCCGCATCGGGTGCGCGCACGGTCAGGACGATGTCGGCGCCGGCAAGGGCCGCGGCCGCGTCCGGCGCAATGCTGGCGCCCGCCGCGGCGAAGTCCGCATCGGCCATCCGCGCGCCCGATCCGGCGCCGGCCTCGATGGTCACATCCAGACCCAGGCCCTTGAGTTTCTTGACGCTGTCGGGCGACGCCGCGACGCGGGACTCGCCGGCATGGCGATCCTTGAGGATGGCGAGTTTCATGGCTGGCCTTGGGTCAGCCGTGGGTCCGGAAGAAGGCCAGGAAGACCATGATCAGCAGGATGCCGATGATCGACCATTTGACGAAGCTGGTGAAACCAGCCCACGCCTTGATATGGGCGCTGATGTCCATCGAGCCCGTCTTCTGATCGCCGTGAGAATCGCCGTGCGCGGCCATTTTAAGCCCTCTAATCGAACTGGGCGGGACTATAGCAATCGGCCTCCTTGAGACAACGCGCAAAACGCCGCTTTTCGGCCGATTTTCAGGCCGGTTTGCGTGTCGCCGTGGAGTGCTCCCAATCGGCCAGCAGGGCCCGCAGCGCCGCCACCAGGGCCAGCGGCTGGTCCAGCATGATGTGATGCTGCGCCTGGGGAATCTCGACCACTGGGGCCGAGCGGCCCAGGAGGTTGAACATGTACTCGCCGATCGAGGGCGGCAGCAGGACCGAATGCTCGCCCCGAAACACCGCGATCCGGCAGCGCGTGGCTTTGAGCCGCTCGGCCGTGTCGCCGATGGAAAAGCGCTGCCAGATGGCCGGGTCGAACTTCCAGGTGAAGCCGGTCTGGCCGTCCGCCTGGGCGACCTCCTTCAGCGAATGCCGCGCCACCCAATCGACCAGATAGAGATTCTCGGCCGTCTGCGGCGGCATCAGCCGAAACCGCGCCATGGCGGCGCCCAGGGTCGGATAGACGTGATGCGGCTTGATCTCGCGCTTGGGCGGGCCGCCGGGGCGGTCGGGCGGATTGACCGGCGAATCGACGATCACCACGCCGGCCAGCCGGTCGCCATAGAGCCCGCCCGTCAGCATGGTGACGAAACCGCCGAAGCTGTGCGCCACGATCACCGGCGGCTCGTCCAGCTTGAACATGCCGGCGTCCTCGCAGACCGCGATCTCCTCCTTGGCGAACAGTTCCATGTCGTAGCCTTCGGGCCGCCAGTCGCTGTCGCCCATGCCCGACAGGTCCATGGCGGCGACGTTGTAGTCGCGCGCCAGGAACGGCGCGATGAAATCCCACCAATGGGCATGCGCCGCGTTGCCGTGCACCAGGAGCAGGCCCGGCCGCGCCCGGTCGCCCCAGCGCAGATAATGGATCCTGGCGCCGGCCACGGTGATGAAATTGCTCTCCGGCTGGATGGCGAGGGCTTCCTCGAACCATTTGGGCGACGGCGGCGGCGCGCCGTCGAACCCGGCCAGCGGCCCCTCGGTCGCCGTGATGTTGAACATCTGCCGTTCGGTGTCGGGCAGCGCACCAGGGATCGGCGGCATGATGGGTGTGTCGGACATCGGCGTATTCTCCGGCCGGCTGGCCAAAGGCTGTTCTAGACCTTCCTAGCAGGAGGCGCGAAACGCGCAACCTGAAGCGGCCCACCGCGCGGGGCAAAGATGATCCCGAAGTGAATAATCGCACATCTCCAAGTATCGGAGATTTACGGCAAGAGTCCCAACGTGTAATCTACAGGTAGTGGAGGCGATGAAATCGCCCCGGGGCGTTCGTTCTGCGTACTTCTCCTTTGGGCTTGGAGAAGAACACCAAAAATTGTGATGGAAAGCGCATCCGCATTGAAATTGCGGGTCGCGCGACTGCGTTTGCCGCATCACCCCTCGCATACACGCGTAGCGGGCTGCGTGCGGTCGGATATTGCAAGGGGGAACTGCTCGTGATCAGCAACGTCAAACGCATCACCGGTCTGGCGATGTCATGCTTTCTCGGCCTGTCGTCGGCGGCCGTCGCCGGCGGCAAGGGTTCGAGTTCGTTCGTCGACTGCAAGAAGGATCCGACGCCCACCACCATTCTGGAGGCGATGCTCAAGAAATGGCCGGTCGACGGCGCGGACTTTGAAAAATTGACGCCGGCGCAAAAGTATCTGGAAATCGAAAACTACGGCTACCAGCAGCAAAACGCGATCGACGGGATCGACGGGGCCAAAGACCCCGGCAAATCACTGCTGCCTCCGCCGGCGACGGCGCCGCTCCTGCTGGACCGGCTCGACTGGAAATCGCGGAACAATCTGGGCCTGATGTATCACCAGTTCGTCGATGGAACGATCGTCTCGGACATCGACAAGGTCGGCTATGTCGAATGGAAGGATGCGCGGTCGGCGCGATCCGCCATTTCCGGCCGCGGATTTTACCTGCTGCATGACTGGACGATCTCCGTGGCGCGCGACCAGACAACGCAATTTGTCTGCGTCGGCAAAGAGCCAGCCGATACCACGCCCAAAGCGCCCGAGCGCAAAAACCCTTCGACGACAACCAGCGTCGCAGCCGCGCCGCTCAACAATCCCGCCGCCACGTCCGGCTTCAAGCCCGACAAGGACCAGTTGCCGGCCGCCACGCCGGCGGCGCCCGCGTCCGGTGGCGGTATCGCATTGGCCGATGCGCGGCCCAAGCCGGATTGGAAGCCGACCAAGCCACCGAGCTGGACCGCGCTCGTCTACCCGCGCGTCGCTGAAATCAATGGCTATGCACCGAAATTCTACATGCGCGGAAGCCCGGCATTGCTGTCTCAGGGGCTGGGCGACACCATCTTCAATTCCGTGAATTCCGAGGCGGCGACTCTCCCCAAGACCGGCGGTTCCGAAAATTCGGCGTCCATCGCCTTTCATCACGACCAGCTCGACCACACATCAAACACCTTCACGATGCACGTCGCGATCGGTTTCGGTTTCAGTCCCGCCGACGACGGCAAGTCGCGAAGCGGCAGCCCCGACGGCTACGGCTATCACGATGGGTGGCTGCTGCCCTACATCTCGGCGGACCGCGTCAACAAGGCCGATCCCAAGGCGTTGAAGAACAACCTGACCGATATCGCCGCGGGCGCGGGCTTCGTCGGTGTCTGGAAGCTCAACACCGACGCCAAGGAAGGAAAGGTTGCCGTACAAGCCACGAACGCATCCTGGTGGGAACCGAGCGAGATCAGAATTGCCACGCGAATCCAGGCGGACACCGACGACAAGTTCGGCGCATCGATCCTGTATTGGACCGCGCAACTCAGCGCGACGCCACAGTTCTTCGACTGCATGACGAAATCGTTTCCGTATTCCGACAGCTACATCCAGCTGGCGTGCAACTACAATCTCGATGTCGACTACGGTCACATCTTCAACGCCGGCGACTTCATCAATTTGAATCAGAAGGAATACGCACGCGTCGGCTTCGACGTTTCGGGGACGATCTACGGGCTTGACCCGAGCGATCAGGACGCCGGCGCGCCGCCGTCGTGGCGGAGCATCCTGATCGGATTGGCCAGCCGGCTCTCCTATACGGCCAGCTATAAGACGCTGCACGATTTCTCCGGCACCCATGCCGATCTGACGCGTTTCGACACCAGCCTGAACTTCAAACTGAGTTCGGATACCGGTTCCGGTGGTGGCGCCGGAGGCGGATCGGGCGGCGGATCGGGAAGCGACAACAGCCAGTCGACATCCATTGCGCTGACCTACACCAATGGCAAGGCCGATGTGTCGCTCACGCCGCAGCGCTACTGGGAGCTGGCATTCAAGGCCGCCTTCTGACGCGCCGCCCCGGATTGCGGACGGCAAGATCGCCTATGCCAGCCACTCAATCCACGTGCCGTGCGGATGACAGCTGGCGAGCCGCGTCTCTTGCCGCGTGCCGTCCTGGTAGCGGATGACGGATAGCACATAGAGCGATCCGTCATATTCGAAGGCCAGCCGCCACACCGGCCGGCGCAATCCGGCCACGGTGAGAATGCTCTCCAGCGCCTCGCGCATCTCTCTGGAGAACTGATAGACCGCGATGGTGTGATAGACGACCGGCGCCTGATCCCGCGGCACGCCGGCCAGCGCATCTGGCAGCAGCGCCAGCGCATCGCCGGCGCGGATTTCGGGCATCTCCCTGGCGAACAGTTCGATCGCGCGGTCCAGACGTTTCAGCCGCAACACCTGATCGGGCCAGATCAATGCCCTGAGCCAGTCGCGGTCGTCGCGATTGGAAAGGTCGACCGGGTTCAGCTCCAACCCGACGCGGCCGCCGATCTTGGGCCCAAGCCCCGTCGGCGGCACTTTATCGCCGCGCAATTCGCATTCGACGATCAGCGGCGCGTCCGGCCCAATCGTCGCGACGGTCGCACCGTCCTTGTGATAGCGCACGCCATAGCGATCCCAGATCAGGTTGAGCCCCGCGCTCGGCCCGATCTCGATCAGCGACAGCGGCAAAGCCGCCGCATCGTTCGCAATGACGCGAAATCCGGGATGCAGCAGCGCACTGCGGCCGATCTCGTTGGTGTTGGTGACGCGGGTCGCGATCAGCGGCTCGACCTGATCCAGATGCCTGAACACAAAGGCGCGAAAATCGGGAAAGGGGTCTTCGCCCTCCGCCGACACCGTGCCGCCCACCGACGGATAAAATCGCTTGAGCGGATCGTCCGCGCCGCGCAGCAACAGATAATGCACCGCACCCAGGATCAGGTTGGCGTGCGGCTGGCCCGCCTTCGCGCGCGCCGCCAGCGCCTTCAATTCCGCGTCCTTGCCGATGGCCGCCGCGAGCCGCGCATAGAGCAGGCTGCCCGTGCGCCTGGCATCGTCGGCGAAAAATTCCCAGTAATCCCTGCGCCCGTCGCTCATCTTTGCGCCCGTTCACCACTTGTTAAGCGTAATGCAATTGTCCCGGGAAAAGACAGGATTAAACGCGGCATTTACCCATCCGAGCGAATATCGCCCTGTTCAGATTTGGGGCACCGACATGGCGCAGACGATTCTTGTTGTCGACGACGATCCGGTCCAGCGCCGGCTTCTCGAAGCCGCGATCTCGCGCTCGGGCATGCATGTCGTCACCGCGCCCGGCGGCGCGCCGGCGCTCGAACTGATCAACGGCCCCAAGGGCGAGCAGATCGCGCTGATGTTGCTCGATCTCGTCATGCCGGACATGAGCGGCCTGGACGTCCTCGCCAGGCTGCGCCAGTCCAATCCCGACCTGCCCGTCATCGTGCTGACCGCCAAGGGCGGCATCGATTCCGCCGTCGAGGCGATGCGCGCCGGCGCCAACGATTTCCTGGTCAAGCCCGCCAGCCCCGAACGCATCGCGATCTCGATTCGCAACCAGCTCAAGATCGGCACGCTGTCGGGCGAAGTCACGCGCCTGAAGAAGAAGACCGACAACCGGCTCTCCTTCGACGACCTCGTCGCCACCTCGGCCGAGATGAAGCAGGTCTTCCGCCTCGGCCAGCGCGCCGCGCAATCCAACATCCCGATCCTGATCGAAGGCGAATCGGGCGCCGGCAAGGAATTGATCGCGCGCGCCATCCAGGGCTCGTCGGAACGCGCCGGGCGGCCGTTCATCACCGTCAATTGCGGCGCCATCCCGGAAAACCTGATCGAATCCATCCTGTTCGGCCACGAGAAGGGCTCGTTCACCGGCGCATCCGACAAGCATCTGGGCAAGTTCCAGGAAGCCGATGGCGGCACGCTGTTCCTCGACGAAATCGGCGAGCTGCGCCTCGACATGCAGGTCAAACTCCTGCGCGCGCTGCAGGAAGGCGAGGTCGACCCGGTCGGCTCCAAGCGCCCGGTGAAGGTCGATGTCCGCATCATCTCCGCCACCAACCGCGACCTCGCCACGCTGTCGCGCGACGGCCAGTTCCGCGAGGACCTGTTCTACCGCCTCAACGTCTTTCCGATTTTCGTGCCCAGCCTGCGCGACCGCCGCGACGACATTCCGGCGCTGGCCAGGCATTTCGTCACCCGCTTCGCCGCCGAGGAGAACAAGCCCGTCATCGGCCTGACGCTGGAAGCGGCCATGCTGCTCGAAAAATTCAACTGGCCGGGCAATGTCCGCCAGCTCGAGAACACGATTTTCCGCGCCGTCGTGCTGTGCGACGGCACGCTGCTCGATACGATCGATTTCCCGCAGATCGCCGCCGCGCTCGGCGTCGAGGCCCGCGTCCGCTACGCGGCCCCGGCATCGGATGTCCTGCCGACCGCGCATCACGGCATCGGTCCCGCGCTCGCGGCGCCGGCGCATGCCTCGCCTTACGCGATCGCCGGCACCGACGTCGCCGGCCACATGCGCAAGCTGGAAGACATCGAATCCGAAGTCATCCGCATGGCGATCAGCCGCTATGACGGCCACATGTCCGAGGTCGCCAGACGCCTCGGCATCGGCCGCTCGACGCTGTACCGCAAGCTGAAGGAACTCGGCCTCGAACCAGCCGAGCCGGAGTTGGCAGCAGGCGAACCCAACAGCGGCGAAGTGTATCAAGCGGCTGGTTGATTCGACTTCACTGATAACTTGACGTCAGGTCTGAATTGGTTCGACTGTATGCTTATCGAACTTGCGGGCCCATCGTGCTTCTTAAACTTTTGCGCAGCGCGATCATCGGAATTACAATAGCTTTGGTCTTGTCGACCATCGCTTTGCCATTGGCTGTCTGGGGCACCAAAGACGCGCCGGCGTTTTATGGAGCGTTCGCCGCAGCGATCGTTGCAGCAATTGCAGTGATTATGGGCTCGTACTATCAGAACGCATTGTCAACCCAGCGTGAGCAGCGTCTCCAAAAGCGTGTTCAGATTTCCGAGGCCGTCGATCTATCGTTTTGGCTTAGGCACGCCGCAGAGGAAATGAAATTCATTTCTCTGGTGCTGAAGGGTGTTCAAGATCGCGATTCATCAAGTCAGACATCGGCGCCGGAAGTTTCCCTGACACAATTTCGGGAAATTGTGTCAGCCAATTTCTTTGGAGAACTGCAGAAGCGGGCGAGCGACGCAGCCAAGCTACCACCGGAAATCGCAAAGCAAGTCAGTCGCGTTATCTATAGTACGTTTACGGTCGCTGATCGAATTCTTGCCCTGCGAGGCGCCGTAGATAGTTTTCATCCAAGTTTTGACCAAATCGGTCAATACATTTTGATCGCAAACAGACGATCCGATGAACTTCGCGCGGCTGCCCAGATCATTGAATCTTGGCTGATCGTGGAGGACAGTACCTTCAAGTCTCTTGGGCCGAGTCCAGAGACTTAGTCCGCCATATTCAGAGCTCTCTTGTACAATTCGAGCATCGCTTCTTGTTCTTGCCGATCGGCGCTTTCCATTTTGCGCAGGCGGATGACCTGGCGCATCACCTTGGTGTCGAAGCCGGTGCCCTTGGCTTCGGAATAGACTTCCTTGATATCGTCGGCCAGCGCCTTCTTCTCCTCCTCGAGCCGCTCGATGCGCTCGATATAGGATCGTAAGTGCTCTTTGGCGAAGCCGGATTTGGCCATGTGCGAACTCACCTGTTTTGGCCATGACAATTAGGCGGCAGGTGCGGACGGCGCAACGCCTCCAAACAGCTTAGCTGTGAGTCTTTTGAGAAGCCTCGAACGCCGCCTGTTGCTGCGCCGTCGCCTCTTTCTGGTAGCGCTTTTTCCACTCGGCCGGCGGCATGCCGTAGACCACTTCGCGCGCCGCATCCTTGTCCAGAACGATGCCGTTCTCCGCCGCCGCCTCGCGGTACCAGTCCCCTAAGCAGTTGCGGCAGAACCCGGCCAGCGTCATCAGGTCGAGGTTTTGCACGTCGCTGCGGGCGCGCAGATGCGCCACCAGCCGGCGGAAGGCGGCGGCTTCGAGTTGCTCTCTGCTGCGTTCGTCCATGCTGTCGCTTCCCTTCACGGCCAGGGGCCGGGTGAAGTGTAGGGCGGGCGGACCCATCGCCGCCAGCGCGGTTTTGAGGATCGGCGCCAGCCGGGCGGCAAAGGCGCGCGCTGCGCCTGCCTCCGCGATCAGGTCCTGGCGCATCTCGATCAGAACATGCGGCAGGCCCAGCATGGTGCCGTGGCGATAGAGGCAATCGTTCTCCAATTCGCCGTCATAGGGCTCGTTGTCGCCGACGGCGAAACCGGCGCGCGCGAATTGCGCGATCAGGGGTTGCGCCAGTCTTCCATCGCGGTCCCACAGGATCCCGATCTCCCAGGGCCGCTTGAAGCCTTTCCACACCGGCGTGAAACTGTGCATCGAGACCAGCACCGGCACGCTGCCGGCGCCGCGCATCGCCGCGATCTGCCCGGCGATGGCCGCATGATAGGGCGCGTGGAACCGGGCGATCCGGCGCGCCGTCTCCGCCGCATCGATCCTGGCATTGTCGGGAATGAGGCTGCCGTCGGACAGTTTCATGACCAGCGTCGGATCGTCCTCGCCGCGATTGAGATCGACCAGCAGCCGCGACCAGGCGCCCAGCAGGGCCGGCGCGCCGAATTGGGCCGCCAGCGCGCGCGTCACTTCCGCGGCGCCGATATCGGACGCGATATGGGTTCCGAACAGTTCCGGCCTCAGGCCCAGCGTGCCGTATTCGGGCGGCAGCGCGTTGGAGGCATGGTCACATAGGAACAGCAGCGGCGAATCCGCCGCGCCTGGTCTTACATGCTCAAAAGGTTGGTCCGTCATGGAATGGCGATAATTGGGCTGTGTCATGCGCCCCGCAAGCGCGTTGACAGGGGTTCTGCCATGCGCGACACCGGGTCACTCCTCGGCCTCATGTAGCGAAGCGATAGGCCTTTAGAAATGAGACTGGTTCTCGCCCTCGCCCTGTTGCTCGCCGCCGCCGGCCCCGCCGATGCGGGGCTGAACGTCTGCAACAAGGGCGCCCGGCCGGTGCGGGTCGCCGTCGGCCGCTTTAGTGGTACGCGCTGGATCAGCGAAGGCTGGTGGCATGTCGAGCCCAAAAAATGCGCCGAACTGATCGCCGGAAAGCTGGTCGCGCGCTATTACTACCTGTATGCGTCGGACGGAGCCGTCGGCACCTGGGACGGCGGCAAGAGTTTCTGCGTCGGCACGACGGACCAGTTCTCGATCGTCGGGCGCGGCGGCTGCACCGAGCGCGGCTACGACCGGCGCGGATTTTTTGAAGTCGACACGGGCAACAACCTGAACTGGACGCAATCTCTATCGGACTGAAGATGAGACGCCGCCGCAAGACCAAGATCGTCGCGACCTTAGGGCCGGTGTCGTCCACGCCGGAGCGCATCCGCGCCCTGTTCGAGGCCGGCGTCGACGTCTTCCGCATCAATATGAGCCACACCTCGCATGTGGCGCTGGCCGCGCTGCACGCCGCCGTGCGCGCCCAGGAGGCCCAGGCCGGCCGGCCGATCGGCATCCTGGTTGACCTGCAGGGTCCCAAGATCCGTCTGGGCACCATGCCCGGCGGCTCGCGCATCCTGAAGGAAGGCGAGCAGGTGCGCTTCGTGCGCAAGGTTACAGCCGACGATCCGAACGACATCCCCATCCCGCATCCCGAAGTCTTCGCGGCGATGAAGATGCGCCACACCCTTTTGATCGACGACGGCAAGATTCGCCTGCGACTGTTGGCGGTGAAGGACTATTACGCCGACGCCATCGTCGTGGTGGGCGGCGAGATCAAGGACCGCAAGGGCGTCAACCTGCCCGACACGCTGCTGCCCATTCCGGCGATGACGCCCAAGGACCGCAGCGACCTCGACGCCGCGCTCAATCTCGGCGTCGACTGGATCGCGCTCTCCTTCGTGCAGCGGCCGGACGACGTCGCCGAGCTCAAGAAGATCGTGGCGGGGCGCGCCGCCGTGCTGGCCAAGATCGAAAAGCCCAAGGCGCTCGAATGGCTCGGCGAAATCCTGGAGATGGCCGATGCGCTGATGGTGGCACGCGGCGATCTCGGCGTCGAGCTGCCGCTCGAAGCCGTGCCCGGCCGGCAGAAGCAGATCATTAGCGCCGCGCGCCGCTCCGGCAAGCCGGTGGTGGTCGCGACGCAGATGCTCGAATCCATGATCGGCGCGCCGGTACCGACCCGCGCCGAGGTCAGCGACGTCGCCACCGCCGTGTTCGATGGCGCCGATGCGGTGATGCTGTCGGCCGAGACGGCCTCGGGCGCCTATCCGGTCGAAGCCGTGCAGATGATGGACCGCATCGCCGCCTCGGTGGAGAACGACGCGCTCTACGTCTCGATCCTGGAGGCGCAGCGCAACGCGCCGGAGGAAACCACCGCCGATGCGATCATGGCGGCGGTGCACCAGGTCACCCATACCGTGCACGCCAAGGCCGTGGTGTGCTGGACCAGTTCCGGCTCGACGGCGCTGCGCGCCGCGCGCGAGCGGCCCGAAGCGCCCATCATCGTGCTGACGCCGTCGCTGGAGACCGCGCGCCGGCTGGCGCTCTGCTGGGGCTTGCACTGCGTCACCACGGAAGACGCGCACGATCTGGACGACGTCGTCGACCGCGCCACGAAATTCGCGGTCCAGGAAGGCTTCGCCCGGGCCGGCGATCGCGTCGTCGTCACCGCCGGCGTGCCGCTCGCAACCCCCGGCTCCACCAACCTGATGCGTGTCGCTTTCGTGAGTCCGAAAACCGGCTGAGCGGCGCTCCAACAGCGCCGGAAATATTTATTTGCGCAGCAAGAAAATATCGTTCGCCGCGCTGCACACAAAGCCTTATCCAACAACGCGCAGCAATTTCTCCGCGTCCTCCGCGCCTCCGCGTGAATCCTGTTGTGGATAGCCGACGTCGAAAATTATTTTCGCGCGCCCCTTGAACCGAGTCGGTCCAAACCCCACTTCCCGTAAATCCCCACAGCTGTGAGTGAACAGCAGACGCCGATCAGGCGAGCGCGGTTGCAAAACCGCGATTCAGCCGGCGCCTGGATTCTGTTTGAAGTATGAAAAAATTTGTCATCCCCGGCGAGCCGCGCACTTCGCGCGGCGAGGGAAGGGGACCCAGGATTACAAGAGCCTCAGGCGCTTCAGATACTGGGTCCCCTTCCCTTCGCACTGCTGACGCAATGCTCAGCCGGGGATGACAAGCGGAACTGCAAGGAGACCCTAAATTCCCTGGCCCTCGACATCGCGGGTCAGGGCGTCGACATGTTTCTGCACGCCTTCGAGTTGCGGGTCGAGCGCCAGCGCCTTGCGGTAGATCTTCAGCGCGCCGTCCTTGTTGCCGTATTCCTCGAGCAGGTTGCCGAGCTCGAACATCGCCGCGAACTGGCGCGGATTGAGCAGGATGACGTGCTCCAGCGAAACCATGGCGCCGGAATCGTCCTTCAGCGTGCGTTGCAGATTGGCTCTGGCATGCCAGCCCTCGGCGTAGTTGGGCGCGACGTCGGTCACCGCCTCGAACAGCTGCTTGGCCGTGCCGGTGTCGCCGGCCGCCAGCGCCGCGGTGCCGCGCGACATCAGCAGATCGACGCTGGGGCTGCCCGATTGCAGAAAGATGCCGCCGATCTTTTCCTCGATCGGCTTGGCGTCTTCCGGCGAGCCGGCATGGCTGAGCTGATTGAGCAGCGACGGCAGGGACTGCGGCGCCGACGGGGCCGCCGCAGCCGTCGGCAGTGCAAGCAAAGCGAGCAGGAACAGGACAGGACGCATGCGCAATTCTAGCCAGCGCCCGCCGTCATTGCCACCGGCAACGGCCCGCCCTCGGCCCAGTCCAGCAACTCGGCCAGGTGCACCAGCGGTGGCGCATCGGCGCCCGCCAGATGGACCAGGCAGCCGATATTGCTGCTGGCGACGATGTCCGGCTTCAGCCCGGCGATGGCCGCAAGCTTGCGCGCCCGCAACTGCCAGGCGATCTCGGGCTGGAGAATCGAATAGCTGCCGGCCGAGCCGCAGCACAGATGGCCGTCCGGAATGGACACGACGTCGAATCCGGCTGCCGCCAGCAGGCTTTCCGCCTTGCCGGCGAGCTTGAGCCCGTTCTGCAACGAACAGGCGGCATGCCAGGCCACCCGCACATGGCGCCGCGGCGCCTCAGGGCCGGCCACCGCCAGGTCGAGGAAATCCCGGCTCGCGGCGGCAAAGGCGCGGGCGCGCGGCAGCCACAAGGGATCGTCGAGGAACAGATGCGTCAGGTCTTTGAGATGCGCCGAGCAGCCCGTCGCGGTGATCAGCACGCCTTCGAACGTGTCGGCGGCGCGTTCGAACGCCTCGATGGCGCGCCGCGCCCAGTTCTTGGCGTCCTCGCTGCGTCCCAGATGATGCACCAGCGCGCCGCAGCAGCCGGCGCCTTCCAGCGGCACCAACTCGATCCCCTGCCGCGCCAGCACGCGCGCCACGGCGGCATCGATATTGGGGTTGAGCGCGGCCTGGGCGCAGCCCGGCATCAGCGCGAAGCGCCGCGCATTGGGCAGGATGGCGCGCACCGGGCCCTCGGCCGTGGCACGGGGCGCGTTCGCCCCCATGCGCGCCATGACGCCGAGGCGGCCGGGCAGCCGCGAGACCAGCGGCGCGAACGCACGCGCCAGGAACAGGCCGCCGCGCACCAGCGCCGGCCGCGGCATCACGGTGGCGATCAGCCAGCGCAGCATCTTGTCGCCCAGCGGGCGGCGGTAATGGGTCTGAATATGCGAACGCGCCTCGTCGACCAGCCGCGCGTAATCGACGCTCGACGGACAGGCGGTGCGGCAGGCGAGGCACGAAAGACAGCGGTCGACATGCAGCACGGTCTGCGCGTCCGGGGCGCCGCCCTTTTGAAGCATGTTCTGCATCAGCACGATGCGGCCGCGCGGCCCGTCGCGCTCGTCGCCGAGCAGCACATAGGTCGGGCAGGTGGCGGTGCAGATGCCGCAATGGACGCAGGCGCGCAGATTCTTCTCCGCTTCCGCGATATGCGGATCGGTCAGCTGCGTCGGCGTGAAAGCGGTGCGCATCAGATCCCGTCCCAAATGCGGCCGGGATTGAACAGCCCGAGTGGATCGAACGCCGCCTTGACGGCGCGCGTCAGTTCGGCGCGCGCCGGCTCCTCCGGCTCGAACACCGCCACGCGCTCGCGGGTTTCCTCGTCGGCGCGCAGGAGCACGCAATGACCGCCATGTCGCCTGACCACCTCGCGTACGCCGTCGCTGCCCGGCAGCGTGCCGATCCACAGCAACCCGCCGGCCCAGTCGGCCAGCCACAGCGGCGAGTCGATCTCCGCGGCCACCTGCGCCGCGGCGGCGGGCGGCACATAGGCGCGCCAGACGTCGTAGGGCGTGTCGGCGAACACTTCGCCGCTGCCGATGGCGCGAAAGGCGATCTCGCCGTCGTCGATCTGTTGGGCGTCGCCGATCAGCGCGCGCAGCAGGGCGTATTTTTCCGCCAAGGGCTCCTTCTCGCCCTCAAGCCGGATCAGCGCATTGCCGTTGCTGAAGCAGAGCCCGGTGGCATCGAGCGGCGACGACCACACTTTGCGCAAGATGCCGAAACCGTCTTCGGCGGAAAGGCCGCGCACGACAAGCGTCGCCGACAGCGGCGGCTTGGGAAAGACGCGCAGCGTCACTTCGGTCAGCACCGCGAGCGTGCCGAAAGCGCCGCAGACCAGCTTGGGCAGATCGAAGCCGGTGACGTTCTTGACCACCTTGCCGCCGGCCTTGAACGCCTCGCCCAAACCGTTCACGCCGCGAAAGCCGAGCAGATGATCGCGCACCGCACCGCAACGCACCCGCGCCGGGCCGTTGGCGTCCGCCGAGATCGCGCCGCCGATCGTGCCGAGGCTTGGCTCTGCGCCCAGCAGCGGACCCCAATCGGGCGGCTCGAAACCGAGCCGCTGGCCCTTCTGCGCCAGCTCGGCCTCGATCTCCGCTACCGGCGTGCCGGGCGCGGCGGTGAGGATCAATTCTTCCGGCTCATAGGAGATGATGCCCTTGAGGCCCGAGACATCGAGCACCGTGCCCATCGTGACCACGGCGCGCCCGAATGTCCGCTTGGTTCCCGCGCCCATGATCTCGAGCGGCGACTTCCATGCGCGCGCCGTGATGACGGCGTCGATGACTTCCTGTTCGGTGGACGCGGCGATGGTCGGCATGATTCAAAAGCGCGGCAGGTTGGCGAAGGGCAGCCGGCCGTCCTTGACGTGCATGTGCCCGCCTTCGACGCAGGCCGACAGCGTCGGAAACACCTTGCCGGGATTGAGCAGGCCGCCGCTATCGAAAGCGCATTTCAGCCGCTGCTGCTGCGCCAGGTCTGCCTCGCTGAACATCGCCGGCATCAGGTCGCGCTTCTCGACGCCGACGCCGTGCTCGCCGGTCAGGACGCCGCCGACTTCTACGCAGAGCCGCAGAATCGCGGCGCCGAACGCCTCGGCGCGGTCCAGTTCGCCCGGCTTCATGCAATCGAAGATGATCAGGGGATGCAGGTTGCCGTCGCCGGCATGGAAGACGTTGCAGAAGCCGAGGCGGTATTCCTTCGCCATCTGCGTCATCCGCGCCAGCACGAGCGGCAGGGCGCGGCGCGGGATCGTGCCGTCCATGCACAGCATGTCGGGCGCCAGCCGCCCCATGGCCGGAAACGCCGCCTTGCGCCCGGCCCACAGCTTGGCGCGATCGCTCTCGTCGCTGGCCTCGCGAACTTCGGCGTCGTTGGCGCGCGCGATTTCTGCGATCCGCTGGGTGGCGTGATCGACTTCAGCGGCGATGCCGTCGGCATCGATAATCAGCACGCCCTCGGCGTCGCGCGGATAGCCGGGCGCCGAATGCGCCTCGACCGCGGCGATGCAGTTCTTGTCCATGAACTCCATCGCCGCCGGCACGATGCCCGCCGCGATGATGTCGGCGACGCATTGACCGGCCGCCGGCACCGACGCGAAGGCGGCCAGCAGCGTGCGCGTGGCCGGCGGCTTGGGCAGGATGCGCAGCGTGGCTTCGACGACGATGCCGAGCAGGCCCTCCGAGCCCGCGACGACGCCCAGCAAATCGAGTCCGCAGGCACCCGGCGCCTTGCCGCCCAGCTTCAGCCGGGTGCCGTTCATCAGCACGATCTCGACGCCGAGCAGGTTGTTCGTCGTCAGCCCGTATTTCAGGCAATGCAGCCCGCCGGAATTCTCCGCCACATTGCCGCCGATGGTGCAGGCGATCTGGCTGGAGGGATCGGGCGCGTAATAGAATCCGGCACCTTCGACCGCGCGCGTGATGGCAAGATTGGTCACGCCGGGCTGCGTCACGACACAGCGATTCTCAAGATCGACGTCGAGAATCCGGTTCATGCGCGTCAGGCTGAGTAGAATGCCGTCGGCCCGCGGCAACGCCCCGCCCGACAGCGATGTCCCCGCGCCGCGCGGCACGATCGGCACGCCATGTTCGCCGGCATAGAGGAGTATCGCCGCGACCTGCTCGGCGGTGCGCGGCAGCACGGTAACCAGCGGCTTCTGGCGATAGGCGGTCAACGCGTCGCCGTCGAACGCGGCCAGCCCCGCCGCATCGCTCACCACGCCATCGGGCACGATCGCGCGCAAAGCGGCCACGATGTCGCCGCCATGGGCGATGATGTCGGCGTCGGGTTGCGGAAGGTCCAATTGTCGCGCGCCTGTCAGAAACGCACGAACGCTAGCACGGCGGCCGTCTAGCCCTGGCGCGCCTTGAAGCGTGGGTTCTTCTTGTTGATGACGTAGACGCGGCCCTTGCGGCGGACGACGACGCAGTCCTTGTCGCGCTTCTTGAGCGAACGGAGCGAATTGCGAACCTTCATGTTCTTCAAAGCCTTAAAGGGGCTCGGCGGCCCGCAAAGAGGCGCGGAAACTATGCGGGGGGGCACAAGGTGTCAACCGGCCAATTTCCCCAGCCTTTGCGCCAAAAAACGGCCCTCCGGCCCTTCCGGAACGCCCGCCGGGACCCCATCTTGGGGATATCGTGACGAGGGGATCAGGCCATGAGCGCAACGGACGAAATCGGCCATGTCGAAGCCGGCGGCATGCCACGGCGCTGTTGGTACATCGCGGCGCCCTCCTCCCGCCTGACCGACAAGCCGCTGGCGGTGCGGGTGCTGGACCATCACCTGGTGCTGTTCCGCGACGCGGCCGGCGCCGCGCATGCGCTGATCGACCGCTGCTGCCATCGCGGCGTGGAGCTGTCACTCGGCAAGCTCGAGAGCGGCACGCTGGCCTGCGGCTATCATGGCTGGCGCTACGACGGCGACGGCCGCTGCGTGCATATCCCCTCGCTGACCGAGGGCCGCGCCATCCCCAAGGGGTGCGATATCAAAAGCTATCCCTGCGTCGAGCAGGACGCCTACATCTGGGTCTGGACCGACGCTTCCGAGCCTGCGCCGGCAGCGCCGCCGCCGGTCCCGGAATTCGGCAACAACGGCTGGACGCAGGGCACGGTGGCGCTGGCCTGCTCCGCACTTGCCGGCATCGAGAACAATGTCGACTACTGTCATCCGGTCTTCGCCCATCCGTTCACGCACGGGCAATTCTTTTTCAACCAGGCCAACGGCTTCATCGAGCAGCGCTACGAAGTGCGCCGCACCGATAACGGCCTGGTGGTCTTCATGCCGCCGACGGCGAGCGCGGACGACGACGTCGGCACGCCGCTGGTGCGGCTCACCTTCGAACTGCCCTGCCGCGTCACGGTGTCGTTCAACGGCCGCCAGAGCAAGGAGACCATCCTGATGCACTTCGTGCCCACCGGCGACGGCACGGCGCGCCAGGAGTGGCTGACCTCCAGCACCAAGCCCGGCCTCGTCTGGAGCGACGAGGAGCCGATCATCTTCAAGCAGGACCGCCTGCTGCTGGAAAGCGCGCAACGCTGGCGCGACCGCGACGGCGTCTTGCTCGAACGCAGCGTCGAGGCCGACGTCTCGACCTTGCTCGTGCGGCGGATCGTGGCGCTGGCTGCGGCGGGGCGCTGGGACGCCGAACGCGATAGGCTGCCCGCGCGCCGCGTCGTCACGGTCCGCGCCTGAGGATTGCCCTATTTGCCATGCTACAACGACACCGACTCGGTGCGGGATTGGTCATGCCTTTTGCGAAGCCGTTGCGAAAATTGGGCCGCGTTTGTGCTGCGGCCGGCCTCGCCCTGGCCGCGGCTTGCATCACCATCGCGCCCAGCGAAGCACGCTCCGTCGCGCGCCATCACCATCACAAGCCCAAACTCTCGCCGCAGGACATCAAGTTCGCCCAGTTCGTGAAGGATTTTCGCGTCACCGCGCTCGCTGCCGGCATCACGCCGGCGATCTACGACACCGCGATGTCCGGCCTGCACCACAACATCCACATCGAGGGCCTGACCCAATCCCAGCCGGAATTCGTCAAGCCGATCTGGTCCTATCTCGACACCGCGGCCTCGCAGCGCCGCGTCAGCGACGGGCAAAGCCACATGGCCGACAATCTTGCGGCGCTCACCACGATCGAAACCAAATACGGCGTGCCCAAGGAGATCCTGGTTTCAATCTGGGGCAACGAGACCGATTTCGGCGGCGCGCTCGGCGAGTTCAACCTGTTCGAAGCGCTGGCGACGCTGGCCTATGACGGCACGCGGATGGATTTCGGCAAGAGCGAACTGCTCAACGCGCTGAAGGTGGTGCAGCAGGAGGGCCTGGATCCCAAGCAGATGCCGGCGTCCTGGGCCGGCGCGATCGGCCAGTTGCAGATGCTGCCCTCGACCTATCTGAAAAGCGCGGTCGACGGCGACAGCGACGGCAAGCGCGACCTGTTCCACTCGGCGCCCGATGCGCTCGCCTCGGCTGCGGCGGAAGTCTCCGGCGACGGCTGGCAGCGCGGCCATCTCTGGGGCACCGAAGTCCGCCTGCCAGCGAATTTCGCTTATGAGCTGGCCGACGGCGATACGCAGAAATCCGTTGCCGACTGGAGCAAGCTCGGCGTCCGCGCCGCCGACGGCTCGGGCCTGCCGGCGAATGCCGATGCCGGCGTGATCTACATTCCGGCCGGCCTGCGCGGTCCGGCGTTCCTGGCGTTCCCGAATTTCAAGGTGATCCTGAAATATAACAACGCGGTGTCCTACGCGTTGGCGGTGTGCACCCTCGCCGACATGATCGCCGGCCGCCCCGGCATCGTCGCCGCCTGGCCGCGCGACGAGCAGTCGCTGTCGCGCGACGAACGCATCGCGATGCAGACGGCGCTGCTCAAGCTCGGCTTCGATCCGGGCAAGATCGACGGCGTGCTCGGCCATGGCGGCCGCGCCGCACTGCGCCTCTACCAGAAAGCCCGTAACCTCCCGGCCGACGGCTTCCCGACAGAAGCCGCGCTGGCGGCGATATTGACGGAAGTGAAGGCGAAGGGGCTCTGATGTCCTCTCCCGCGAGCGGGAGAGGGATGCAAAATCTTAGGTTTAGCGGAGCGCAGCGCAGCTAAGCCTTAGATTTTGCTGGGTGAGGGGATTAGACTGGGCGACATCCCCTCACCTGGCTTTCGCTTCGCTCAAGCCGTCCTCTCCCGCTTCGCGGGCGAGAATATCATTACGCGTTCGCTACCGGCGTCTCGATATCTTCGTCGACGATCTCGATGTCCGGTGGGATCATACCGGCGTTGCGCAGCGTCGGCGACAGCCACATATAGGCGAACATGACGACCAGCAGCACCGCAGCGAAAACATACGGAACGTAGGGCGACCATTCATACATGTAGCCGATCAGCGGCCCGGCGATGAAGCCCATGGCGCTGGCGCCGCCGATGATGCCGGCGACCGCGCCCTGTTCGTGCGGCGCCACCGACAGCGAGGCGCCGGACGTGAACCCCGGCCGCGCCATGCCGAAGCCCAGACCCGACAACGCAAGCCCGATGACGAGCAACGCGAAATTGCCGAAGACCAGGAACAGCGCGCAACTGACGAAAGCGGCGCCCAGCCCCCAATTGGTCAGCACCCGCGCCGAGACGCGGACATATTGAACGACCACAAGCTGCGCGAACAGCGCCGCCAGCGAGGTCGCCAGCTGGCCGATCATGTTGTACTGCGCCGCGCCGGCGGGCGGCACGTGCAGCACATCCATGAAGAAGAAGCCCATGGTCTGGATCGGCACGGTGCTCGCGGTGGAGAGGCCGACGGCGAAGATCGCGAAGGGCATCACGCGCCGGTCGTGCCATTTCAGCGCCACGCTGGCCGGTGCCCGCGCCTTGGGCGCCGTGCGTTCCGGCAGCAGGAACCAGATCGTCGCCGCGCTGATGAGCGCCAACAGCGAGATGAAATAGAACGGCACCAAGAGGCCGAAGGGCGTGAACAGGCTGGCGATGGCGGGGCCGGCGACGGTGCCGAGGCCGAACGCCGAGCCCACGGTGGCGACGCCCTGCATGCGTTCCTGCGGCGTGGTGCGGTCGGCGACATAGGCCTGGGCCGCCGGCTGCGTGCCCGAACCGAGCAGGCCGTAGAGCGAGCGGCTGACGATCAGCAGCGGAAAAATCGCCACCGCCGGCAGCCAGTGCTTGAGGCCGCCCAGCATCACGCTGGCGAACAGCGCGAAGGAAGCGGCGAACGACAGCAGGCCGAGCAGCATCACGGGCCTGCGGCCCCAATGATCGCTCTTCTTGCCCCAATAGGTGGAGGTGATGACCCACACCGCCGCCGACACGGCGAACACCGTCGTGGTCTCGACCGCCGACAGTCCCAACTGCCGCGACAGCGGCGGCAGGATGTTGAACAACACGGTCTGACCCGCGCCCATGCACAGAAGACTGACGAACAGAATGCCGAAGGCGCGGCGGCGTTCGGCGCGCGTCGTGACATGGACGACGGCATGTTCGGAAATGTGGTCGGAGAATTTGTCGGGCGGCATCTTGGTGCCTACCCACCGCAAACACCATCGCGGGTCAAGGTGGATGCACGCATATCTCCTAACTCACCATGGCCGGGCTTGACCCGGCCACCCGTCGCTAGCGCCAGCGTAGCGACCGGCGCGCCTGCGTCGAAAAAAAGTCATTGGCGCGCGGACGCGCGCCTGCTGGGTGGCCGGCTCGGAGGCCGGCCATGGTGAATTTGGAAATGGCGAGTAGAATCACTCAACGGAGACACCCCATGCCCGTCGGACGCATCATTGCCTTGATTGTGGAAGTCGAAGACGTCGAGCGCTCGCTCGCGTTCTATCGCGATCTCCTGGGCATCCCCTTGCGCCGCGATCTCGACCATGGCGGCAGCGACCGCTGGATCTCCGGCGATCACGCGGCGCTGTCCTGGCACGACTCGTTCTTCCACTTCGCGCTCTACAAGAGCAAGGGCGTCGTCACGCGCGACCTGCAGATCGGCTTTCCGGTCGGCGATCTCGAAGCCATGCACAAAACGCTCGTCGCGGCCGGCGTGCCGGTCGATGTGGGGCCGCGCGACGAGCCCTGGGGCCGCACCGCGCGCTACCGCGATCCGGACGGCAACTCGGTGTCACTGACGCAGGAGAAGCCTCGCTAGCTTTTCGGCTTCTTGAACCGCACCTGCGAGGTATCGCTGCGGCCTTGAGCGTCCACCACGGTGATGCGCGCCAGGCCTTCGCCGTCCGGGGTGTAGAGCACCGGCTGGAAGCGGTCGAAATTGCCGAGCAATTGGCCGTTGACCAGCCAGGTCAGCGGCGCCTTGCCGCCATCGGCCTTGAGCACGATCGTATGCTCCTTGGCGCTGTCGAGCGGCAGCGGCACCACCGTGCCGTTGGGCGGAAAAGCGATGGTCGGCGGCGGCACGACGGTCTCGCGCGGCGGCGCCGGCGCGGTCTCGCGGCGGAAGACGCGCATCGAGGGCGGCAGCTGGTCGTTCTCGTTGGTCAGGATGGCGCCCGAGGGCGTCGGTCCGTCGGCATGCATATCGGCCGGCAGGAGCTCGAAGGTCTTGAGCAGGATCGGCGCCGCGGATTCGCGTCCGACATGTCCGGCGCGCGGGGACCCGTCGGCGCGGCCGACCCAGACGCCGACCGTGTAGTCGTTGGAGAAGCCCACCGACCAGGCGTCGCGATAGCCATAGGAGGTGCCGGTCTTGAACGCGACGGCGCGGGCGCGCGTCAGGCCCTGGCCCATGGCCCAGCCGTCCGGCAACGCCACGCCGCGCAGGATCTGTTTCAAGTAGAACGCCGCCACCGGCCCGAACAGCCGGTGATCCGGCGCGTCTGGCGTGCCCATGACGAAGCGCAGGCCCCGCGCCTGCCCACCATTGGCGATGCCGGCATAGAGCATGGTGATGTCGGAGAGACTGATGCCGAGGCCGCCCAGCGCCACCGGCAGGCTCGGTGCCTCGCCGCCCGCCGGAAAGGCCAGCCGCGCGCCGGCGTTCTCCAGTGTCGTGGTGAAGGCGAGCGGACCGACGCGGTCGAGCGCCATCACGGCCGGAATGTTGAGCGACATGCGCAACGCTTCGCGGGCCGACACCGCGCCTTGGAACGTGCCTTCGAAATCCTTGGGCGCATAGTCGCCGAACATGGTCGGCGCGTCGGTCATCATCGAGGCCGGATGCAGGATCAGGTTGTCGAAGGCGATGCCGTAGATGAACGGTTTCAACGCAGACCCGGGAGACCGCGAGCGCTGCGCCAGGTCGACCTGGCCCGACGGGCCCCAATAGCTGACGCCGCCCAGATAGGCGAGCACGTTGCGGGTGCGGTTCTCGACCACGACGATGGAAAGCGCCGTACCGTCGCCGAAATAGGGCGCCTCCTGCGCCGCGAGGCGCTCCACGGCGCCCTGCAACGCGGCATTGAGCGTGGTGACGATGCGGGTGTCGCGGCTGCGCAGCTTCAGCCGCATCGCCAGATGGGGCGCCGACAGCGGCATCGCCTGGCGCGCGAACGGCACGCCCTCGCGCCGCGCCACGTCGGCGTCGCCTTGGGTGACGATGCCTTCGCCGACCATGCGCGCCAGCACCTTGTCGCGGCCCTTGGCGGCGCGGATGGCATGGCGGTCGGGGCGCTGCTTGACCGGCGATTGCGGCAGCGCGACGAGCAACGCCGCTTCGGAGAGATCGATCTGCGACGGATCCTTGCCGAAATAGGACAGCGAGGCGGCGCGCACGCCTTCCAGATTGCCGCCGAACGGCGCCAGCGTGAGGTAAAGGGAGAGAATTTCGTCTTTGGAATAGCGCTCTTCGAGCTGCACCGCACGCAGCATCTGGAACAGCTTGGTGGCGATGCCGCGGGAGCGCGGCGGCTCCAGGATGCGCGCCACTTGCATGGTCAGGGTCGAACCGCCCGAGACGATATGACCGGAGGTGACGAACTGGAATCCGGCGCGCAGCACCGCCAGCGGATCGACGCCCCAATGCTCCTCGAAGCGCTGGTCCTCATAGGCCTTGAGCATGGCCAGATAGCGCGGGTTGACGTCGCGCACCGAAGTCTTCATGCGCCAATAGCCATCCTGAGTGAGAAAGGAGCGCAGCATGACGCCCTTGCTGTCCACCACTTCGGGAGAAACGCGAACGGCCCGCGTCATATCCGGCGGATTGGCGACATCGGCAGTGGCAAGCGCGCAAGCCATGCCGAACAGCGCGAAGAGGGCGATGATGAGGTTGGAATGTAATTTGAACGACTTCACACTTCGTCCCTTTCCTCCCCCGTTGTTACGGGGGAGGTGGATTGCCCGCTACTTCAGCGGGCAAGACGGAGGGGGCGACGCCTCGCACCGGCCCCCTCCACCGCTTCGCGGTCCCCCTCCCCCGTAACAACGGTGGAGGACAAATTACGGCGCCACCGTCACCGTGCCCATCGTGGTCCGTGCATGGATGCTCGGCGCGTACATGTCCTCGACCACGCCGGCCGGCAGGACGAAGGTTCCCGTCGTCACCGCGCGCACGACATAGGCGATGCGGAACATCGGCTGCGGCTCCGGCTTCTTCTTGTCCGCGTCGCTGACATAGGCCGAGCCGATGGTGAACGACGCCACGAAGCGGTCGTCGCGCACATCGGTCATCGTCGTGTCGGCGAGGCTGTTCAAGAAGGCGTAAGGCTTGCCGTCCTCGCTCCCCAGCGGCATCTCGATCTCGAGCCCCGCGGGCAGCAGGTCGATCAAACCCATCTGGCGATAGGTGTTATGCTCCATCTGACCCGACAGCTCGACGATGATGCGGTCGTTCTGGTGCAGGCTCGACAGATCCGCCGGCGTGCCGCCCATGGTCCAGTAGGTCTTGCTCAGCGTCAGGCCGTGCGCGTCGGCGGCCAGCGGCGTCGCCGGCGTGCCTTGCACCGAGGTGGTGCGCCAGACCTGCGCATCGCCGCGGTTGAGGAACGTCAGACCCGCCGCCAGTTGCGCCGTCGAAGGCGACAGGCGGATGGCACCGTCGCGCGGCGCCCCCGGCTGGCCATTGACCAGGATGTTCAGCGGCGCGGTCTGGCGCGTCAGCTCATAGGCCGCGCGCAGCATCCAGGCCTTTTCCTGCGTGGTCGTCGCGTTCAGTGTCATGTCGACTTCGGAGCTCTTCTTCATCAGGGCCGGGATCAGGTCGGCCTGGCCGTTCTCCGCCGCCAGCGCCGTCGTGCCGGCAAGATCGCGCAGCAACGAGCCGTAGTCGCCGACCGGATAGGTGAAGGCATCGCCCTTCAGCGCGATCTCGCGCGCCTTGCCGAAGCCGAACGCCGCGCGCGCCCGGTCGCCCGCCTGCCCCGCGGCCGATGCCGCCAGCGCTTCGCCGATGGCCGTGTTCATCTCCGGCCCGCGGGTGTCGATGAAGTAGCGCAGATCGGAAAGGTTCACCTGGCCGGTGCGCGCCTGGAGGTAGAAGGCATAGGCGCGGGTGTTGTCGGAATTGGAGTCGGTCGACGCCGCCGAGCGCAGCCAGGTCGAACCGCGCTTGAGCGCATCGTTCGGCACGACATAGCCCTTGTCCTTGGCCTGGTAGAGGAAGTCGAGCGCGAAGACGCTGATCCACGGATCGGCATCGGAGCCCGCCGCCCACATGCCGAAATTGCCGGCGAAGTTCTGCATGTCGAGCACGGAGTCGATCGCATCCTGCACCCGTGGGCGCAGCGCCTGATCGCGCGGCAGGCCGGCGAGGTCCGACAGGTCGTTGAACACCAGCAGCGGCATGGCGCGGCTGGTGGTCTGCTCGATGCAGCCATAGGGATATTTGTCGAGCCATTTGAGCAGGCCCGGCACGTCGCTATAGCCGTGTGCCGACGACACGGTCAGCCCGACGGTCGAGGTGCCGCGGATCAAATCCGCCACCAATTGCCCGTTCGCCGCATAGGTCGCCTTGGGACCCAGCGGCAGGGTCTCGTCGCGGGCGATGTCGAGCTGCGGTGCCCGGGACTCGATCTGCCAGGAGCGGCTCACATTGAAGCCGCCCGGTCCCTTCACGTTGAGCGCGATGTCGGCGATGCCGATGCCGCGGCCTTCGAGCTGCATCGGCACCAGCACGCGCTGGCCGACGCGCAAGGATTGCGTGATCACCGTCTGCCGGGCGCCGCCGGGCAGGCCGACCGGACCTGTCGTCGTCAGCGTCGCGACATAGCTGCCGGGCTTGCCCTCGACATTGTTCAGGTTGAGCGCGGCGGCGGCATGGTCGCCCGGCGCCAGGAAGCGCGGGAACACCATGTCGGCCACCACCGGATCGCGCACCGTCAGCGGCCGGTCTGCATGACCGAGCTTGCTCGCCGTCACCGCCACCACCATCAGGCGCAGCTCGCCGTTGAAATCGGGAATATCGAGCGCGACATTGGCGATGCCGCCGGGTCCGACTTTTACGAGACCCGAGAACAGCGCCACGGTGCGCGTCGGCACCACGGCCAGCGGCCGGCCGCCGAAGCTGTCGCCGCCCTCGCGCATCGCGCCGACCGCGCCCTTCTCGGGCTTGATCAGGCGGCCGTAATCGTCGCGCATGCCGACGCCCAGCATCCGCTTGGCGAAATAGAAGTCGTTCGGATTGGGCGATTCGAAATTGGTCAGTTGCAGGATGCCTTCGTCGACCGCCGCCAGCGTCAGATAGGCGTCCTCGCCATCCGCCAGGCCCTTGAGCGTCACCGGGATGACGATCTTCTGACGCGGCAGCACTTTCTGCGGCCCGCCGATGATCGGCGTCAGCGTGCGCTGCGAATTGTCGACCTGCAGCCAGGCGACGCCGATGGCGCGCACCGGCTCATGGCCCGTCGCTTCGTTCAGCGGGCGATAGTCGGTGACCAGCACATAGGCGCCCGGACCCCAATCGGCCGAGACCGGAACGTCGACGCTGGCGCCGCTCGCCGGTGCGTCGACCAGTTGCGAGGAGAACACGCGGTCGCCGGCCACGACGACCAGCGCCTTGCCGTTCGACGTCGGCTTGATGTTGACATGCGCGGTTTCGCCGACGCGATAGGAGGGCTTGTCGGCGGCGACCGGAATGCGGTCCGGACGGTCGCCTTCCGAACTCGCGGCCCAGCCCGAATAGAAACGGTAAGACGACGCCGTGCCGGAGGTGGGATCGGTGATCGTCAGGCGATAGGAGCCATAGGGAAGGTTCTGCGCCAACTTGGCCGGCGCGCTGGCGCCGATTGAAATCTGGCCGCTGGTGATCAGCCGGTCGCGGGTGACGGCCTGGTATTTCCACGAGCCTTCCTGCTGGTACCACTGATAGGTCGTGTCTTCGCGCACCCAGGAATAGGTGAGATTGTTCAGCGCGATGCGCTTGCCGTCGCCGTTCACCGCGATGGCTTCGAAGCCGGCGCGGGCGTTCTCGGCCACCGAGCCGAATTCGAAGTCGGCGCGGATGCCGATCAGAACGTCATGCGTGCGGACCGGAATCTCGACGCTCTTGTCGGTCGTGCGGCCGCCCGGTTCGTGGATCGAGATCGTCACGGCGGCCTTGAGCGGCAAGGTCGTGTCGGCGAGATCGCCGAGCGCGCCGGTGGCTTCCGTCACGCCGCTGGCGTCGGTTTCCGGCACCGTCATCTGGACATCGACGTCGGCGAACTTGTCGTCGGCGCGGCCGAATTGATAGGCGTTGAATTCCGGATAGGGATTGCCGTCGACCGTGATCTTGGCCGTGCCCTCGCCGCTGAGGCCGGAGGCCGGCGCGCCGTAGAGGAAGCGGCTCTCGGCGCGGACGCGGATGCTCTCGCCGGTATGGACGACCTTGGTCTCAGGCGTCAGCGTCACCTTCAGGCGCTGCGGCACGAAATCGGCGACGTCGAACTGCACGCGCCCGACCGGATCGGCCTTGGGATCGACATAGGCGGCGATCTGCCAGCGCCCGTGCGGTGCGCGGTTGCTGAGCTTGAGCGGCCATACCGCGGCGCCGGCGGCGAGCGAGGCGCCGGCGATGGTTGTGCGTGCGACCTCAAGACCGTCAGGCCTGGTCGCAATCAGCGTCAGCACCGAAGTGATGGCCGCGCCGACGCGGTCGCGCAGCATGGTCGTCGACTGCACGGTTTCGCCGGGGCGATAGACGCCGCGCTCGGTATAAAGGAAGGCATCGATCGGCCCGGGCGTCTCGCGACCGCCGACGCCGCGGTCGGTCAGGTCGAACGCCGCACGGCGCAGATCCAGGAACGAGAAGTCGCCGCCATTGCCATAGGCCATGACCACGACCGGCGAGTCGCCGCCCTTGGCGCGGAGCAGGCCCGCTGCGAAATCGGCGCGGCCGCTGCCGTCGGTGTTCACCGTCGCCACGACGTTGTTGTCCTTGGCCACCAGCGTCAGCTTCACCCCGCCCATGGCCTGGGCGCTGGCATAGGAGCGTGCGAACACGGTGAGGCCGCTGGCGCCCTGGAATGTCGTCAGCGCGATGTCGGAATCGACCACCCACTGGGCGGCGATGGTGCCCTCTTCATAGTAGTCCTGCGTCTGGTCCTTGGCGCCGTCCATGGCGATCAGCACATAGGCGCCGGGCGGCTTGCCTTTGAGAATGTCGCGGATCGGCACCAGCGTGACGACGGAGTCGTTCTTGACATTGGCGACGTCCATCGTGCCTTGCCAGACCAGCGTGCCCTGGCTGTTCTCCAGTTCGGAGTCGCTCCAGGAATAAAGTGTGGTTTCGTCGATGGTGCCGCTTTCGATCTGCGACAGCAGCCGGTCGCCGACGCGGATCACCTTCAGCCGCAGCTTGGCGATGTTCACGGTGGTGACAGGCACCCCTTCGGCGTTGTTGCGCGGCAGGATGATGCCGCCGGCGAAGCGGACCAGCGAGGGCTTGTCGCGCAACTCGACCGGAACGGTTTCGTCGGCGATCAGCTTCTCGCCGGTGGCGGCCGGCAGGCCGCTCTTCAGCGTGACCTGGTAGGTGGCGTTAAAGTCGAGACCCGACAGGCACAGCCGGTTGTCGACGACATGGCTGGCGACGCGGGTGGCCGGATCGATCGAATAGTAGTCCTCATAATGGGTCTTGCCGGAGGCATCGAGGCTACGGGTAAAGACCAGACAGGCTTCGGCCTGCGGCTTGGTGGTGTCGACTTCGAGGCGGCGGAAGGCGAAGTCGGGAGCTTCGGCCATCTGGGCTGGCGTCATGCTGCCGGTGATGGAGGACAGGCCGTTCTGGATGCGGGCGAGGAAGCCGCCGCCGAGCGTCGCGTTGCCGCCGCCGCCCGTGAAGTAGAGCGCGCCGACCACGACCGCGACGACAGCCAGTACGCCGCCGCCGACCATCAGAAAGAGCCGATTGTTAGCCACAGAATTCCCCCACCGTCACGCCGTCAAAGCTTATCGCTGCGCACCATGCGCAGCAATTCGCTGCAACTACAATCGTCGCGGATAAAGGCGGGATATTGTCAAAGCCGCGCAAATTTCGCGCGCGCAAATAATATTTTCGCGCTATCGCGGTTTCAGGCAGAAGACGCGGCCCATTTCGAACTGACACTGCAAGCCCGGCGCGCCGGCCGAGTCGTAGAGCTGGATTGACCAGCCGTCGCTGCCCGCCACGCGCGTCATCGTCAGGAAGCCAAAGCCGCCGACGGAGAGGCCGTCCTTCACCGCGACGCCGGAGTGGCCTTGGAAAATCGTGCCGCGCAGATTGAGCGGTGTGACGTCGAGATTGTCGCCGCCATTGCCGTCGACGATCTGCGGCGGCACCTTGCCGTCGTAGTTGATGGCCTCGAAGGTGTGGATATGCCCGGCCAGCATCAGCGCTATCGCTTTGAAGGCGCTCAGATCGCCCGCCGCCTGGATCAGGTTGACGTTGCCGCCGATCGGAACGCCGAGCGGACCGGTGATCGCCGCCCAGATCGGGCGGTGTGTCGCCAGCCACAAGGGGCGGCCGGCATCGGCCATCGCCGTGAGGGCCTCGAAGTCCTTCTGATAGGTCGCCACCGTCTTGTCGTCGAGCGTCGTATCCGAGGCGCTGGCGCTGTCCAGCACGGCGATGGTCTGGCTGCCAGCCGTCACGGCATAGGGATCCTGATGATCGGCGCAGGGCGCCGCCGGATCGAAGGCGACCGGCCCCAGCAGGCGCAGGAAGCCCGGCCCGGCGCGATAGCAATCCTCGTGATTGCCGCGAATGACGATCCAGGGCGCGGCGGCGAGCAGCGGCGCGCCGGGCGTGAAGAAGTCGGCGTTCCAGGCGTCCCAATTGTCGCCCCAGGGCGAACCGGCGCAACCGGCAAACGTCGTCGGACAGGCGGACTCGCGATAGAGATAGTCGCCAAGATGGACGACCAGGTCGGGCTTCAGGGCGGCGGCGGCAGTGGCCAGTTGCGCAAAGGGCCACGCCTTGGGATCGTTGCAGGCCTGCAGCGCGGTCCCCTTGATACGGCAGCCGGTGTCGCCCAGCACCAGAATGCGCTGCGGCTCGGCGACCGGCAGGTGGACGTTCAAACCGCCACCCCATGTCAGGGCGTGGGTGCCGTGGGGAATGGCTGCGCTGCACAGCGTCGGGAAATCCGGGCTGGCGGCCGCACGCAGCGACATCGGGGTTTGGTGACCATCGATGACCACCGACGGACAAGATGAAGGGCCGGACCCGGGCAGCACGACGCGGAATTCGAGCCCCTGCGCCGTGTACTGCACCCAATTGGGGGTCGCGGCGGGCGCGGTCGCCTCAGCCGCCGCGCTGCGGCCGCCGATTGCCAGGAATGCTGCAAGCGCGAGAAAGGTGTATCGTTTCATCGGCTTACTATGCAGCAAAACGGCCTGCATCCAAACTGGCCGGCTGGCGCATCTCGTCGGGTGAAAGCAGTCAAGGAGCGCATCGCATGTTCTGGGATCACGGCATTTATGGGGTCGATTTTTTCTGGCTTTTCATCCTGGTGATCGTCCTGGGCGGTATCGTCTCGCGCATCATCCGCAGCAACCAGCGCGAAAAGACCATCCGCGCGGCAATCGAGAAAGGCGTCACGCTGGACCCTGCGACGCTGGGCAGCCTGAGCACCAGGACATCGTCGCCCCAGGACGCGCGGGCCGGTCTGATGACCGGCGCCATCGTGACCTTCTTCGTCGGCTGCGGCCTGACGGTCATGGGTTACGTGCTCAGCATGGGCGGCGAGTCGAGCGCCTTCCGCGGGCTCGCGGCCGTCGGCGGCTTGCTGTGGTGCATCAGCGCCGGCCTGTTCGTGGCGCGCCTCGCAATCGGACGCGGCTGAAACGGCAGCTAAGTGGACCTGGGCAATGCCACGGAGGCGCATGTGGTGACGCTGGCGGCGCTGGGCGACGATCGGGCCTTTGCCGAGCTCGTGCGCCGGCGCCAGGCGACGGTCCGCGGCATGCTGCGGCGGCTGAGCGGCGACCCGTCCTTGGCCGACGATCTGGCCCAGGAGACCTTCGTGCAGGCATGGCGCACGCTGGCGCAGCTGCGCAACGCGGCCGCGTTCGGCGGCTGGCTCAAGCAGGTCGCGGTGCGGGTCTGGCTGCAGCACGCCAGGCGGGCCAAGCTGCTGCTGGAGCCGCTGTCGGAAGCGGACGAATCGGCCGCGCCGGAATTCGCCGATCGCCTGGACCTTGAGCGCGCCCTGGAACGGCTCAACCCGTCGCAAAGACTGTGCGTTGTGCTGTCCTATGGCGAGGGCCTCAGCCATGGCGAGATCGCCGACAGCACCGGCTGGCCGCTCGGAACCGTCAAATCGCATGTTGCGCGCGGTGGGGCGAGACTGAAACAATGGCTGAAGCCATGAGTGACGACACCGACCTGACGCGCCTGTTTGCCGAATCGGCCGTGCTGCCGGATGACGACGCGTTTGTGGCGCGTGTCGCCGGGCGGATCGCGTGGCGCAAGCGGCTGACATTGGCGATGCCTGTCGGCCTCGCCGCGCTGCTGCTGTTGGCGGTCTGGGCGAGCTGGCCGGCGGCTTACGCCTTCAGCGTCAACGCGCTGTCCGGCGTGATGCTGATCGCAGACTCGCTGGCGACATTCTTCACCTCGCCGACCGGCATTCTTGCCGCCGTCGTACTGTTACTGACGGTCGCCTTCTGGGCCTGGCTGTTCGAGCGCGTGCGCGGCGAGCAGATCTGATTCAGGCCGGGCGCCAATTGCCGTGGAAGCCGAACGGCACGCGGCGCGGCAGTTCGGCGACGCCGATCGGGCCCTTGGCGATATCGCCGGCATCGTAGACCGCGAAATCGCTGCGGTCCTCGGCGCCGCGATAGATCAGTGCGAGCAGCCAGCCATCGCCCTCCGCCGCATCGGCGTTGCGCGGCACGAAGATCGGCTCGCCCGGCACGTCGCCGTTGGGCAGTTCGTGCAGGACGCGTTTGCCGGTCTGGAAGTCGATATGGGCGATGGCGTTGAACATCACCTTGCCGGTGTCGCTCGTGTCGGCGGCGAAATAGCCGTGGCGGTAGGCGAGCCCGGCGCGCCGTTCGTCGAACCGCGGGAATTCGCCCGCCATGTCGTCGAGTCTGGTCTGCTTGATCGTATTGGTGTTGTTCTTGAGATCGATCTCCCAGCGCACCAGATAGGCCGAAGCCGGCGTGCCCGGCGAGCCGTCGGCGTTCGGAAACAAAGGCGCCGTGGGATACTGCATGACGTCGGCGAAGATCTTGTCGCCCTCTTCCCAGGCGTTCATCGGATGGAAGACGTAGCAGGGGTCGGTGTTGAACCAGCGGATGGTCTCGATGCCCGCGTTGCGCGCCAGAACGCCGATGCGGCTGCCGAGCTCGGGCTCCCAGCCGAAGGCCGGCTTGCCCGCCATGGCGCGCTGCAGGCTTCCGCTCAGCGGCAGGATAGGAAACAGGACATGGTTCTTGGTCACGCAAAAGTCATGGACCATGCTGGAAAACGGCGCCTGGAACTGATCGAGGCGCGTGACCTTGCCGGTCTTGTCGGCGACGCCATAGGCCATGCCCGCCGACAGCGGCAGCGCGCCGACGCCGTAGCCGAAGAACACCATTTCGCCTGTTTCTGGGTCGATCTTGGGATGGGCGGTGAAGCGGTTCGCCGCGCCCGCATAGGGGATGTAGCCGCGAGGCGCCAATGTCGCAGGGTCGACTTCGAAGGGTTGATGGCCTTCTTCCAGCGCCAGAAGCTTTCCGGCGTGCCAGACCACGTTCGTATTGGCGACGCCGCCTTCCTTGCCGACCGCCGACGGATCGGTCGTCAGCGGATTGCCGAAAGTGCCGAACAGCGACTTGCCTGCCGCATGCTCGAGTTCGTATTTCGGGGTGCGGACATAGCGGTTGCGATAGGAAACCCGCCCGTTCTCGACGAAAAACGCATGCAGCATGCCGTCGCCGGCGAACCAGTGATGATTGGGGTCGCGGGGCGGAAATTGGGGGTTGGGACCGTTGCGATAGAACGCGCCGCGCAGGCCTGAGGGAATTTCGCCGGCGACCTTCAGGTCTTGAAAATCGTCCTCGCTGCCGACCGGCCCGAAATTGCCGGTCAGGTACGGATTGATGCGCACGGGAGCGTTCATGGCCAACTCCTCTAAGGGTACGAAACTTTTACCGTGTAAATTCATCGCATATTCAGGTTAGGTTTGGCAAGTCTTGTTTTGAGAGGGATTCTCAATGCCGCGCGTACTCACCCAGACCGACGTTGCCGACTTCCGCGAGCGGCTGTGCGACGCCGCGACCAAGCTGTTCGACGCCCGCGGCCGCGAGGGCTTCACCATGCGCGAACTGGCGAGCGAACTCGGCGTCAGCGCCATGACGCCCTACCGTTACTTCAAGGACAAGGACGACATCCTGGCGGCCGTCCGCGCCCGCGCTTTCACCCGCTGGTCCGAGGTTCTGGAAGCCGCCTTCGCGAGCGCCAGGACGGCGGCGGAAAAATCGGCGGCGGTCTTTCACGCCTATGTCGATTTCGCTTTCGGCGAACCGGCCGCCTACCGGCTGATGTTCGATCTTTCGCAGCCCGACGAAAGCAACTATCCCGAACTGGTCGCCGCGAACATCCGCGCCCGCGCGACGATGACGCAATACGTCAAAGGCTTGGTGAGCGAAGGCCTCCTCGAGGGCGACCCGGAATTGATCGGGCGGGTGTTCTGGGCCTCGCTGCATGGCGCGGTCGTGCTCAAGCTCGCGGGCAAGCTGGATGCGGAATACGACTTCGACCGCATCAGCGGCGAATCGTTCCGCGTGCTGTTCGAAGGCTATCAGCCGAAGACGCGCTGAGCTTACCCGCCGCCCATCACGCCGGAGATTGCATCGTCGCGCAGCGCCAGTTCGGCGCGGATGCCGTCATGCCGGTCGGCATCGAGCTTGTAGCCCCACAGCGCCCAGGCGCCGACGAACATCGTCAGCACCGGCACGAACACATAGCAGGCCACCAGCGCGTCGAGCGCCACCCCGGTGTTGATGACGCCCTCCTTGGCGATGAAGCCGAAGGCATCCAGCACGGAGAACGTTATCGGAATCGAGATGGTGGAGCCCACCTTCGAGGTCGCGGTGATGAGGCCGTAGAGCAGGGCCGCGCGGTCCTTTCCGATGTCGAGCCGCACCTCGTCGCTGATATCGGCAACCATCGCGCGGATCAGGAAGGTGAAGCAGCTCACGACAAAGCCGGCGACGAACATGGCCGGGATCATGAACGCCATGCTGCCGCGCGGCGCCAGGAAAACGACGGCCTGCGCGAAGGCGTAGAGCACGCAGCCCAGCATCACGGTCTGGTGCTTGCCCATGCGGCGTGCCACCCTTGCCCAGGTGGGCGCGCCGACCAGGCCGGCGGCGATGTAGATCAGCAGCAGCGACGTCGTTTGCGTCCGCGTGAACGCCAGATACTGGGTGAAGAAGAAGATGTAGAGCGCGCCCGTGATCGCCGGGCCCAGCGCCAGGAACAGATCGGAGGCCAGGATGCGCAGCAGCGACGGCCGCGCCAGCATGGTCCAATAGTCCCTGAGCGTGATGCGTTGCTGGGTCTCGACCTGTTTGGGCTCGCCGACGGCGAAGGTGCAGAGAAATACCGTGACGGGCGTTATTCCGACGATGAACCAGCCCATCGCCTGGACGCCTTCGGCGATCGTCTTGTGCCATCCGACCGCGAGGATGACGGGAATGGCCAACACCACGACGACCGCGACCACGCCCACCGCCTGCATCCAGCCATAAACCCGGCTTCGCTGGTGGTATTCGGGCACGAGCGCCGCCGCCCACGCAGAATGCGCCAATGTCAGCATGGAAAAGCCGGCGTAGAGCACCAGCAGCACGCCAACCAGATACGCGACCGTGACGCCGGTCTGCGCCATGAAGAGCAGATAGGTCGCCAGCATGAGCAACGGCGCGCCGGCCGCCATCCACGGCCGGAAGCGGCCGAACGGAGTCCGGGTGGCGTTTATCGCGATGCCGATGGCCGGATCGAAGGCGATGTCGATCAACCGGACGATGCCGAACGCAAGCCCGACGGAGGATAGAGAGATGCCCAGATGGCTCGCGTAGTAATTGGGAAGATAGACGCTGAGCGGCAGGCCCAAGGCAGCGACCGGCATCGATGCGAGGGCGAAGGGCGCCAGGATGCGGGCGGGCAATTTACTGGTCGTCGGCAAAACCGGCGAACGCGCGTCCATGCAATTCTCCCTGTGGCGGCCTCTTGTGGGCCCTACATGACGGGGAGTTCACACGGGTTTCGCCGGTTCGCGCAACCAAAATCGTCGCGAGCGCCAATTTGGCGCGTTGGAATTGCCTGTAAACAAGGTACCCGCCCTCAAGTAGCGAAGCGGTAGGGCATAAAACTCTTCACTGACCTGCAACAAACACGCCCTGCTCGGGTTCGGGCGGATCGCCGGTGAGGCTTTGCGCCGCGTCCCGGGCACCGGCGATGGCGGCGTTCGCGCCGAGCGCGATGCGGATCTCGCTGTGGCGTTTCTCGTCGAGCTTGTAGCCCCACATGGCGAGGCCGCCGATCAGCACGCAGATGACCGGCGGTGCCAGGTAGCAGGCTTGCAGGCCCCAGATCGCATCGGCGGTATTGTGCGCGCCTTCCTTCGCGATGAACCCGAACAGCGGTAGGATGAGATAGGCGACGCCGACCGAGAGCGTCGCGCCGATCTTGTTCGTGCTGGTCACCATCGCATAGAGCATGGCGGTGCGGTCCTTGCCGGTCTCGAGCCGCACCTGGTCGCTGACATCGGCGATCATGGCGCGCACGAGGAAAGCGAACGAGCTGGCGACGAAACCGACGCCGAACATCGCGAACGACATCGCGAGGGGCTGCGCCTTGGGCAGCGCCAGCAGGGTCGACTGCGCGACGACATAGCAGACGCTGGAGATGCGGATGGTCTGGTGCTTGCCGAACCGGCGCGCGACGAACGACCATGCCGTCGGGCCGATCAATCCGGCCGCTACGTAGATTATGAGAAGATAAAGCGTTTGCGGCGGCGTGTAGCCGCGCGCCTGCTGAAAGAAAAAGAGATAGAGCGGTCCGGTAATGGCGGGGCCTAAAGTGCAAAACAAATCGGCGCACATGAGACGCAACAGTTCCGGCCGCTTGAGCAGTGGCAGATAGTCCCGGAAGCCGAAGCGCTCGGTCTTGGCGGCACTATGCGGCTCTGGTGCTAAGAACACGGTAATGCAGGCGCCGATGACAATAGCGGCGAGCACGACGCAGCCCATCAACGGCACACCTTTGAACGGAACCTCGTGCCAGAGAGGCGGCAGTACCAGCGGCACTATCAGAACGCCGAGTGCGCCGACGACGGCGACGGCCTGGATCCAGCCATAGACGCGGCTGCGCTGGTGGTATTCAGCGACCAGAGCCGCGCCCCAACCTGCCTGCGATAGCGTCAGCATGGAATATCCGGCGTAAAGCACGAGCAGCCATCCGATGAGGTAGATGCTGCCGACGCCGGACGGCGGGAAGTAGATGGCGATCGAAGCGACGATCAAAATGGGCGCGGCTGCCGCCAGCCAAGGCCGGAACTGCCCAAAGGGCGTATGCGTATGATCGATAGCGATGCCGAGAACTGGGTCAAATAGAATGTCGAGAAAGCGAATGACGGTGAACGATATACCGACAACTGCAAGCGATATGCCGACGTGGGACGCGTAGTAGGGGGGCAGATAGACGCCCAGCGTCGTGACCAGCGCGCCGACCGGCATGGCGCCGGCGGAAAAGGTTGCGATCTGTCGGGCCGGAATATGGCCGGTGGCCTTCGCGTCCATGTCGTTCTCCCCAATGCGCGCCTCTAACGGGCACTGGCTGACAGTCAGGGGGTTTTCGGTGCCGAGTGCAACCGAAATCGTCGTGCGGCGGACCGTTGCGCCCGGGCGCAACCCCGTTAAGGTCGCCCTCTAGAGTCAAATTTCCCAGGGGCCAGGGCGAGACGTGAGCGATACAAAAGCGGGCGCAACCCACCCCATCGTATTCCTTTTGCTCTGCACTCCGTTCGGCGCGGCCAATGGCTACCTCGTCGTCACGCTGGCCTACCTGCTGCACGCGGCGGGCGTCGGCGTCGGCGCCGTCGCAGGTCTCGTCGCAATCAGCCTGATCCCGCAGACGTGGAAGTTCCTGTGGGCGCCTATCGTCGATACGACGATGGGCAGCAAGACCTGGTACCTGCTGGCCGCCGTCGCAAGCGCCGTCAGCCTCGCCGCCATCGGTTTCTTCCGTCCCAGCCCATCGACTCTCACGATCATCACCGTGCTCATCTTCTTCAACAGCCTGGCGACGACGTTCCTCGCCATGGCGGCCGAGAACCTGATGGCGCATGCCACCGACGACGCTGAGAAAGGCCGTGCCGGCGGCTGGTATCAAGCCGGCAATCTCGGCGGCCAGGGCATCGGCGGCGGCGCGGCGCTATGGATCGCACAGCACAGCACGATCCAATGGCTGCCTGGCGCCGCAATGGCTGCCTTGTTCATGGCCTGCTGCCTTGCGCTGATCTTCGTCAGCGAGCCGCCGACCGATCACCGCCACGCCTCTTACGCGCACAGCATCTGGGGCGTCGCGGTCGACGTCTGGAAAACGGCGAAAGCCCGTGCCGGCTATCTCGCGCTGCTGATCTGTTTCATGCCCATCGGGTCCGGCGCGGCCGCCAATCTTTGGTCGGCGGTGGCGGGCGACTGGCATGCCGGCGCCGACACGGTCGCGCTCGTCAACGGCGTGCTGGGCGGCATGGTATCGGCGGTCGGTTGCGTCATCGGCGGCTATCTGTGCGATCGCATGGATCGCAAATTCGCCTACGCCATTTTTGGCATCGCCTTGTCGGTCGGGACGCTGGCCATGGCCGTCGCGGCGCGAACAGAGACGATGTTCGTGGGTTTTACCCTGCTCTACGCTTTCGTCCAGGGTTTCAACTACGCCTCGTTCAGCGCCGTCGTGCTGGAAGCCATCGGGCGCGGCGCCGCGGCCACGAAGTACAACATCTTCGCTTCGCTCTCGAACTTCCCAATCCAGTATGTGGCGCTGCTGGACGGCTGGGCTTACGAGCGCTGGCACACCAACGGCTTTCTCGCCGCCGACGCGCTGACCGGCGTGATCGGCGTGGTGATCTTCTTCGCGGTATTGCTGGCGACCCAGCCGCGCGTGCTGCGGACCGCCTGATTGCCGCCATTCGCCGCCGCTTTCCAGGCGCAGCGGCAATCTTGGGGGCCGTGCTGCCCCGAAGAAGCCCAATTTAAGCCGCCGTGAAGCGACGAAGTGCGTCTATATTCGAGTCATGTCGAGGGATGTCTTCATTACCGGTTGCGGCAGCTATCTGCCCGGCGAACCGGTTGCCAACGATTCCATCGAGGATCATATCGGCCGCATTCATGGCCGCCCCAGCCTGCTGGGCCGCCGCGCCTTGCGCTGGAACGGCATCGAGACCCGCCACTACGCGCTAGACAGTGACGGTCATGCCTTCGCGACCAATGCCGGGATGAGCGCGAAGGCCGTGAATAACGCGCTGGACTGCGCAGGGCTCGGCGTCGGCGATTTGAGCTTCCTCGCCACCGCGACGACGCAGGGCGACTACCTGGTGCCGGGACACGCCACGGCGGTGCATGGCGAGTTGGGACAGCGCTCGATGGAGATCGCGAGCTTTCAATCGGTCTGCGGCTCATCGCTGATGGCCGCGAAGTCGGCGTGGCTCAACGTGCTGGCCGGCGAACATAAGGTGGCGGCCGCCTGCGCCGGTGAATTTTCCTCACGCTGGTTTCGCCCCTCGTTCTACGAGGGCACCGCGCTGGTCGACGCCAAGGGCCGCGCCCGCGCCGAGGCCGACTTCCTGCGCTTCACGCTGTCGGACGGCGCCGGGGCCATCGTGATGGAGCCCGAACCCGCAAAGGACAGGCAATCCCTGCGCGTCGATTTCATCGACATCGTGTCGCTGGCCGACCGCTTCGATCCGTGCATGTGGGCCGGTGCCGCCGTCGAAAATCGCAGCGATATTTCCAAAGGTTGGGCGGCCAGCGGGCCGTTGGCGGCGCATGCCGCCGGCGCCATCGCGCTGCTGCAGGATTTCGACCTGCTCAAGCGCGTCATCCGCGCCTGGGTCGGCGTCTATCTGGAGAAGGTGGACCTCAAACGCATCCTGCCCGACAGCGTCGATTGGCTGCTGTGCCATTACTCGGCGCGGTCGCTGCGGGAGGAGATCGTCTCATTGCTGGAAAAGACCGACGCCATGATCCCGCAACAGAAATGGTTTTCCAACCTGCCGCGCGTCGGCAATGTCGGCTCGGCCTCGATCTGGATCATGCTGGACGAATTCCTGAAAAGCGGCCGGCTCAAGCGCGGCGAGAAGGTTCTCTGCGTCGTGCCGGAGAGCGGACGCGCGCTGGTCGGCTTCATGATGCTGGAAGCTGTCTGATGTCGGATACCGCCGACGTCTTGCGCAAGCTCGCGGTCGTGTTCGCGTCCTTCGAGGGGCGCCTGGAACAGACGCCGCTAATCCGCAAGCTGACGCGCGGCCGCTTCGCAATCGACGATTATCGCGCCTTCCTCATCGGCCTGCGCCAGCAGGTCAAGGACGGGGCGTTGTGGATGTCGCGCGCCGCTTCGAACGTCGATGAGGAGCATCTGGAACTGCGCTCCAGGCTGATGCGTCATGCCGTCACCGAGCATCGCGACTTCCGCCTGCTGGAAGCCGATTTCGTCGCCAGCGGCGGTGAACTCGCGGCCATCACCGGCGCGGAAAAGAACATCGGCTCCGAAGCCTTGTCGGCCTGGATGTTTCACGAGGCGTCGAAACCCAACCCGTTCGGATTGCTGGGCGCGATGTGGATCATCGAGGGGCTGGGCTCGATCAAGGCCGCCGAATGGGGCCGGCTGGCGCAGAGCCGGCTCGCCCTGCCCGACACGGCGGTCCGCTTCCTGCTCTATCACGGCGAGAACGATCTGACGCATATCGCGGAATTCGAAGAGATGCTGGGACTGGTCCTTCCCGACGAGAAGGTCGCCAAGCGCATCGTGCGCACCGCCGAAGTGACGGCGCGGCTCTATGCGCTGCAGATCGAGGAGATCGCTGCGTGAGCGCGCGCGTCTTCGATCCCAAGGCCTTCGATCCGCGCGATCCCGATCCCTGGCTTGCGCTCTCGCTCGACCGCTCGCTGCCGATCGATGAGGACGCCAAGGCGGCGCTGCTGCGCGGCAACGCGTCCTGGTCGCGCGATTGGGCGTTTCCCGTCGTGCGCGGGCCGATCTTCGTCTTTTTCCTGATCGTGAAAGTCCTGCGTGCGATCTCGCCGCACTGGCCCAATCTGAACGGCGCGTTGCACAAGCTGATCCACTGGGGGCTCAAGCACTTCGCCTCGCGCGACGCCGATTTCCTGATCATGCGCCACTTCCACATCGGCACCGAGATCCTGGCCTTCATCAAAGCCAATGCCGGTGTGCCGGCAATCGAGACCGTGCCGCTCAGGCCGCGCGTCCTGAAGGACCTGGAAAACAACGTCTTTCTGCAGCACGATCTCAACGTCTACAATTTCATCATCCAGCTCAACATCGGCTTGCGGGCGCAGAACCGCGATCTGGCGCCGGTTGCTCGGCCCGACTTCTCGATGATCACCGATGGGCCGTTCCCGATAGAACTCAAGGACGGCGGCTGGTTGAATTTCGCCGATGTGCAGACCGCGATCGAGGCCTATACGCCGCTCTACGCGCTGTTCCTGCCGCGCGCCGATTTCATTCGCGCCTCGAACTCGCTGCAACTGGACGAAACCATCGCCATCTACCTCGCCAAGCTGCTCGGTACCGACTATCACCTGTCTTTCGTCGAGAACCACCATCCGATGGTGCAGCTTTCGACGCTGCAGGCCGGCTACCGCTTGATGATGCACGGCCTCGACTGCGAGGCGCTGCATGGCTGGCTGCGGACGATGAAGCGCGCGCAGTCGGCCGGCACGCCGGTATTCGGTTTGCTCACGAATTAGGTGCCGCAGAACGTCTGCAGCACGACTTCCTCCGGCCTGGGTGGATCGGCATAGGCTGCGAATTCCGGCCGATCGTCGAACGGCGCCGACAGGACGTTCAGCAATTCATCCAGCGGCGCGAAATCGGCGCGCTCTTGTGCCGCAGCGATGACGGCCTCAACGCGGTGATTGCGGGCGATGTACTTCGGATTGACCGCGCGCATCGACGCGGCGCGGTCCGCCGGCGCGACGGTCTCGAGCGCCAGCCGTTCGCGCCACTTCGCCAGCCAAACGTCCAGCGCCGAGGCGTTGTCGAACAGCGAACGGAGGCCGTCGTCGATCTGTTCGGCGCTGTCGCACAGGTACCGGAAGGTCAGCGTGAAGTCGGCGTGGCCGTCCTTCATGTGCCGGAAGAGTTCGCCGATCAGCGGGAGGTCCCCCTCACGGGATTGCGCAAGCCCACATTTGGCGCCCAACCCGGCGTGGTAGGCGGCTTCGAATTGCACGGGATAGGCATTGATCGCATCCTGCGCCGCTTTCAGCGCCGCGTCTTCGTCAGGCCCCAACAGCGGCAAGAGCGCCTGAGCGAAGCGGACAAGGTTCCAATGCGCGATGCGCGGCTGGTTGCCATAGGCATAGCGCCCGCCGCGGTCGATCGAACTGAACACCGTCGCCGGATCGTATGCGTCCATGAAGGCGCAGGGACCATAGTCGATGGTCTCGCCGGCGATGGACGCGTTATCCGTGTTCATCACGCCATGGATGAAGCCGACCAGCTGCCAACTCGCGATCAGGGCCGCTGTCCGCGCGATGACACCGTCCAGCAGGGCGCGATAGGGTTGTTCGGCGTTCGCCGCATCGGGATAGAGACGCGCGATCGCATAATCGGCGAGCAGGCGCACGGCGTCTTCATCGCCGCGGTTGCCGAAATATTCGAAAGTACCGACGCGGACATGGCTGCGCGAGACCCGCGTCAGCACCGCGCCGGGCACCGGACCCTCCTGACGCAAGATCTGCTCGCCGGTCGCAACCATGGCCAGCGAACGGGTGGTTGGAATGCGTAAGCCCGCCATCGCCTCGCTGACGATATACTCGCGCAGCACCGGTCCGAGCCCGGCGCGGCCGTCGCCGTTGCGCGAGAAGGGCGTCGGGCCCGAGCCCTTGAGCTGGATGTCGTAGCGCTCGCCGTCGGCGGCCCGCACCTCGCCCAGCAGGATGGCGCGCCCGTCGCCAAGCTGCGGCACCCAATTGCCGAACTGGTGCCCCGCATAAGCCATGGCGAGCGGTTCGGCGCCCTGCGGCACACGATTGCCGGCCAGCGCCAGCACGCCGTCCGGTGCCGACAGCCGCTGCGGCTCGAGGCCGAGCGTGCGCGCCAAAGCCTCGTTGACGCGGATCAGCCTGGGCTGAGCCACCGGCACCGGCGACAGGCGAGCGAAAAACCGTTCCGGCAGCCGCGCATAGCTGTTGTCGAACGAAAATAGCGGTTCGCGGGTGGCGTCCGCCCGATCGTTATCTGCAAGGAAAGTGTCGGCCATCGCCGGCGACCCTAGCAACATTGCGGCGCTCTGGCATGTCCGCAGGTGCGGCGGCGGAAAACCTGCAAATCGGACTGCTCGTCGCGGTTCCAACGCGGCAAGAATTTCCCTGTCTTAGGCAAGAATTGCCGATCTGGCGGCACTTCCTGCCTATTGAATGAAGAATATCTAAAATTTTAGACGTCGGAAAATTGCTGCCGGCGCAAGACAAACGAACGTTACGGATTTCTAAATCCGCGTCCGGCACGCCCCTTGCCAATACTACCTACAGGCAAAACGCCTGAGCACAACGCTCGTCTAATCCAGAAGGGGGCCGATCATGTCTTTTAGCGTCAACACCAACAGCGGTGCGCTCGTCGCGCTGCAATACCTCAACGCCACGCAGTCGCAGCTGACTCAGGTTCAAAGCCAGATCAATTCGGGCCTGAAGGTTTCTTCGGCCCGTGACGACGGCTCGACCTATGCCATTGCCCAGAATCAGCGCGGTGCGGTTGCCGGCTATTCAGCGGTGACGGACAGCCTGAGCCGCGGCATCTCCGCCATCGACACGGCACTCTCCGCCGGCCAGTCGATTTCGGATCTGCTGATCCAGTTGAAGACCAAGGCCCTGTCCGCCGCGGACTCTTCGCTCGATACCGCCAGCCGTCAGGCGCTGAACCAGGACTTCGTCGCGCTGCGCGATCAGATCACCACGATCGTGAAGAACGCCTCGTTCAACGGCACCAACCTGGTCGACGGTTCGACGACGCAGATCACGGCCCTGGCGTCCTCGGACGGCACGCGCCGCATCACGACCTCTGCCCAGAAGCTGGCG
>DATCAT010000044.1:0-69369 GCA_036512455.1 Rhizomicrobium sp. | reverse complement strand
GTAACGAACCAGGCCAACACGAAAATCCAGGGAATAGGGTCGCGCCATCCACGCCTCCCGAATCAGCCGCGGTCCCAGACTCGCCTATCGTGCCAACTTTGGGAATCCGACCCGAGTCAGTTCATTCCAAAACTGCTCTAGCGTTGGCGCGCAATTCGCGGGCGAAGCTGAAGTGGCTTCAACCGACCGCGCTTAATATTTCGCAGGCGCAGCACATTCCTCGAAGTGATTCAGTTTCTGTGGACAACTGATTCGCGCGTCTCGACTCAGCAAAAAGCGTTGGGCAAACTCCACTCGTGTCTAGGGCACCTGTGCACACAGGAAACGCTCAAGGGGCCTGAAAAGGCGACCGGCACACACCTTGTACCGGACGGTGAGGGCTCGAGCCTGAAACGGACCGGGGTGCTACAAGGGCCACCGGAAGCGTTCTAGAACGCCAGGGAGGACCGAGAATCCAGGGACCGGCGGGGAAACCGGTCAAGCTGGGCGCAAGAGGCGGCAGATCACCGCGCGAGCGTGACGTGGAAGGCCCGACGAAAGAAGGGCGCGGCGGACGAAAGGAAGTCGTAAAGGAAGCGTCGAAAACAGATGGCACGGGACTCTTGGGGCGGCCGGCGCTGCGCAGCGAAGGTCGTGAACAAGAAAACCAGTGACTGACCGTGGACGGAGGCCATCGCGAGGGGCCTCCGTTTGCGTTTGTGGGGTAGCGTTCGCCGCTACCGATTGCCTTCCAATTTTTTCACCTACATGTCATCCCGGCCAAGCGCTGCGTCAGCAGCGTGCAGCGCCATCGTGAAATGTCCGGATGGGTCCCGGGTCTCGCTCCGCTCGCCCGGGATGACAAAGGAAGATTGATCTCAGGCCCGTTCGACAAGGCAGGAGTAGCAGCCCCTCCGCGCGTAGTGGACGTGGATGTAGTCGGTCGCGGGATCGGCGAAATAGTCCTTGAACAGATTGCGCGGATCGGCCTCCACGACATCGGCGTGGATCATCATCCCTTCGCCGTCATAGGCACGGACAGCCAGGATCCGGGGCGCGAAGACCGGCGGCAACTCGTCGATGCGGTCGAAGGCTTCGCGCGCGCCCTGGAGGGCGCCCTCACGGATATAGATCGGGCCGGAAGCGCGGTAGGGCGAATGCACCATGTGATGGGCGAAGGGCAGCAGCAGGACGTGCTCGCCGGGCGCGGCGTCCTGGAGCGTGATGCGGCAGGGCGCGCTGTCGGGCTCGTCGATCAGCACCCGGCGCATGCTGCGCTCGGCCAGGGCTAAGTCGTCGAGGGCGAACAGAGGTTCGAACTGGGCGGGGCTCAGGCCGCGGATGCGAAAGGACATGGCTTGTCTCCATCGGGGTCGGTCTTGCCTATCTGGGGCAGGACGGCCGCCGGTTCGACCCGTTTCTTGCTGCGGCTTGACCGGCATGCCGCTTGCGACGTCAGGTACAGCTGTATCGAAACGAGACATCTGCCCATGTCGAAGTTGATCGCCTTCATTCTCGCGATGCTCGCGCTGAGCATCGGACAGGCCATGTCGGCCCCGGCCTCCACGCCTACCTACGATGCGGCGGCAGTGGCGCGGCTGCATGCCGGCATCGTCGACTGCCCCGGCTGCAATTTGCAGGGCGCCGACCTGACCAACACCTGCGTCAAGGCCAAGAACCTGGCGGGCGCGAATTTCGACGGCGCCAAGGCCGTCCTGATGTGCATGTCGTTCGCCAATTTCTCGAACGCCACCTTTCGCGGCACCGATCTCTCGGCCGCCAACCTGGCGCATGCCGATCTCGACGGCGCCGATCTGACCGGTGCGGTCATGACGATCACATCTCTGAAGGGCACGGACCTGACGAAGACCAAAGGCCTGACCCAGAAACAACTCGATGCTGCCTGCGGCGACGCGGACACCAAGGTGCCCGCCGGCCTGACGGTGCATCTCTGCACCTGACCCGTTCTGTCTCCTCCTAGGGACACCAACTGGCCCTCGTCCGAAAGGACGGGGGTCTTTTTTCACGTGGCCGGCCTTGAGCCGGCCATCCAACGCAAGCATCTCTTGCGCCCGCAGACGCGGGCGCGCCCACGACGCTGTCGCTGGGGCGGTGGGCGGCTTCCGCCTACGCTAAAGCTTCGGCGGACGGGTCTAGCGCATTGATCCGCCGTAGCCTTGGCGAAGGCGGACAAGGCCGCCCATGACGGATTTTTTATTCCGCCGCCTGCGGCAGGTCCTTCTTCTTCCAGCGCAGCACAGGCTTGCGGGCGGCGGCGGTTTCGTCGAGGCGGCGGCGGGGGCTAAGGCGCGGGGCGCCTTCGAAGCGGGCGGTTTTCTTGTCCCTGGCCTCCAGCGCCAGCTCGCGCAGGACGTGAATGAAGCGGTCGAGCGATTCCTTGGATTCGGATTCGGTCGGTTCGATCAGCATTGCGCCGCTGACGACCAAGGGGAAATACATCGTCATCGGATGATAACCCTCGTCGATCATCGCCTTGGCGAAATCGAGCGTGGTGACGCCGGTGCCTTTGAGGAAGCTGTCGTCGAACAGGGCTTCGTGCATGCAGGGGCCGTCGCCGAACGGGGCGCTCATGACGTCTTTGAGCGAGGCGAGGATGTAGTTGGCGGAGAGCACGGCGTCTTCGGATGCCTGGCGCACGCCGTCGCGGCCATGGCTGAGCATATAGGCGAGCGCGCGCACGAACATCCCCATCTGGCCGTGGAAGGCGCACATACGGCCGAAGGGCTTGGCGCCGACCGGAAGCTCGTCACGGTCCTCGATCAGGCGGAAGCCGTTTGCGTCATGTAGCAGCAACGGCAGCGGCGCGAAGGGCGCGAGCGCGGCGGAGAGCACCACTGGCCCTGCCCCCGGACCGCCGCCGCCATGCGGCGTCGAGAAGGTCTTGTGCAGGTTGATGTGCATGGCGTCGATGCCGAGATCGCCGGGGCGGACACGGCCGGCGATGGCGTTGAAATTGGCGCCGTCGCAATAGAAATAGGCGCCGGCCTTGTGGGTGGCGTCGGCCATGTGGCGGATGTCGCGCTCGAACAGGCCGCAGGTGTTGGGATTGGTCAGCATGATGGCGGCGACGTCGGGGCCGAGCTTGCCTTCGAGCTCGATCATGTCGACGCGGCCGTCGGCGGTGCCCTTGACCTCGTCGATGGTGAAGCCGGCGAAGGCGGCGGTGGCGGGATTGGTGCCGTGCGCGGATTCGGGCACCAGAATGCGCTTGCGCGTCTCGCCGCGCGCTGCGATGGCGGCGCGGATCGCGAGCAGGCCGCAGAGTTCGCCATGGGCGCCGGCCTTGGGCGACATCGCCACCGCCGACATGCCGGTCAGGGTGGTCAGCCATGTCATCAACTCGGAGATCAGCTCCAGCGCGCCCTGCACAGTCGATTGCGGGCTCAAGGGATGCAGATCGCCGAAACCGGGCAGCCGCGCCAGCTTCTCGTTGAGGCGCGGATTGTGCTTCATGGTGCAGGAGCCGAGCGGATAGAGCCCGGCGTCGATCGCGTAGTTCATCCGGCTGAGGCGCACATAGTGGCGGACGACTTCCGGCTCGGAGAGGCCCGGCAGACCGATGGGCCCTCGCCGGCGCATGCCGGCGAGACGCGTCTCGGACATCTGCACGTCCGGCAGGTCGACGCCGGTCATGCCGTCGCGGCCAAGCTCGAAGATCAGCGCTTCCTCATGGTCGAGGCCGCGGTCGCCGGAGATGGTCGGCAGTTCGTTGCTCTCGATCGTGCCCGGTGCGGTGGGACGGCCTTGCGCGTTCATGGTCATGACAGGACTTCTTTGTTGCTGCTCCGGCTCTCGCCTACGCACTCTGCGAGCGCGACGGCGAAGGCATCGCAATCCTCGTCGGTTGTTGTTTCCGTGGCGGCGACGATGAGAAGGTCTTTGACGTTCGGATCGTGCGGCATAAGGCGCGAGACGGGGACGCCCGCGATGATGCCTTTCTTGGCCAAAGTTTCGACGACTTCGGCGGCGGGCTTGGAGAGCTTGACGGTGAACTCGTTGAAGAAGGATGGCGTGAGAAGCGTGACGCCTTTCACCTTGGCTAGCTTGTCCGCCAGCACACTCGCCTTGGCGTGATTGATGCGCGCGAGGCGAGTCAAACCTTCTTCGCCGAGCAGCGAAAGATGGATGGTGAAGGCGAGGCAGCAGAGGCCGGAATTGGTGCAGATGTTGCTGGTCGCCTTCTCGCGGCGGATATGCTGTTCGCGGGCCGAGAGCGTCAGAACGTAGCCGCGCTTGCCCGCGGCATCGGCAGTCTCGCCGCAGAGGCGGCCGGGCATCTGGCGCAGGAATTTCTCGCGGGTGGCGAAGAGGCCGACATAGGGACCGCCGAAATTGAGGCCGTTGCCTAGGGATTGGCCCTCACAGGCCACGATATCCGCGTCCTGGAATCCCGGCGCTTCGAGCAGGCCGAGCGAGACCACTTCGGTGACGACGGCGATCAGGAGCGCGCCCTTGGCGTGCGCGGCGGCGGCGATAGGCTTCAAATCGCGGATCAGGCCGAAGACGTCGGGGCTCTGCACCACGACACAGGCGGTCTGATCGTCGATCAGCGCAATGACGTCGTCGGGCTTTCCGGGTGTCGCCGCCGCGCGCACCACCTTGCCGGACAGCGTGGCGACGGTCTCGACGGTCTCGGAATAATGCGGATGCAGGCCGCCCGAGAGGATCGCCTTGGGCCGCCTGGTGATGCGCTGCGCCATCAGTACCGCTTCGGCGGTCGCGGTCGAACCGTCATAGAGCGAGGCGTTGGCGACTTCCATGCCGGTCAGAAGCGCGACCTGGGTCTGGAATTCGAACGTGTATTGCAGCGTGCCCTGCGCGATCTCGGGCTGGTACGGCGTGTAGGAGGTGAGGAATTCCGAGCGCTGGATCAGATGATCGACGGCGGCCGGAACATGATGCTTGTAGGCGCCGGCGCCGCAGAAGAACGGACCTGCCCCGGCCGCGACGCTCTTGGCCGCCATGCGGGAGAGCTTGCGCTCGACTTCCAGTTCGCCCTGGCCGTTGGGCAGCGCGAAGGCCGAGAGCGGCACGACCGCGATCTGCGGCACGTCCTTGAACAGGGCATCGACGCTGCCGGCGCCGATCCTGGCGAGCATCGCAGAGCGGTCGGTGGCCGTTAATGGGTGATAACGCATTGCCTAAAGGCCTTTCACGAACTCGGCGTATTGATCCGCCGTCATCAGCTTGGCGAGTTCGCTTTTGTCGGCGAGCTTCAGCTTGAAGAACCAGCCCTCGCCTTCGGGGTCGGCGTTGACCCTGGCCGGATCGTCGGTCAGCGCGGGATTGGCGCCGGTCACCTCGCCGCCGACCGGGGCGTAGATCTCGCTCGCCGCCTTGACGCTTTCGACGACCGCCGCTTCGCCGCCGGCGCCGACCATGCGGCCAAGTTCGGGCAGTTCGACGAAGACGACGTCGCCCAATTGCTCGGCGGCGTATTTGGTGATGCCGATGGTCGCTTCGTCGCCGTCGACGCGGACCCATTCATGCTGATCGGTGAAACGGACTTCGCTCATGAGAATGCTCCAATAATTTCTAAATGGCGCGGCGGTAGCGGTGCGGGACGAACGGCATGGGTGCGACCTTGGCCGGCAACGGTTTGCCGCGCACAATGAGATCGATCTCGGTGCCGTCGGTTGCGAAGGTGGTGTCGATATAGCCCATGGCGACGGGCGCGTTCAGCGTCGGACCGAAGCCGCCGGAGGTGATCTTGCCGACGATCTTGCCGGATTTGTCGGCGATCTGCGTGCCTTCGCGCGCCGGGGCGCGGCCGTCGGGACGGATACCGACGCGCTTTCGCGCCGTGCCGTTGAAGATGGCGTCCATGATCTTTTCGGCGGCGGGAAAATCCTTGTCCAGCTTGCGGCGCTTGGCGATGGACCAGACCAGAGCGGCTTCGACAGGGTTGGTGGTCTCGTCGATGTCATGGCCGTAGAGGCACAGGCCCGCCTCGAGCCGCAAACTGTCGCGGGCGCCGAGGCCGATCGGCATGACGTCCGCTTCGTCCAACAGCGCGCGGGCGACGCGCTCGGCATGGATCGCTTCGAGGGATATCTCAAAGCCATCCTCGCCGGTGTAGCCGGAGCGGCTGACGATCGCGGGCGCGCCGGCGACGCTGCAGCGCACGACCTTCATGAAGGTGAGATTGGCGATTCCGGGGGAATGGCGCTCGAGGACGGCGGCGACGGCAGGGCCTTGCAGCGCCAGCAGCGCGCGGTCGGCACGGGGCTCGAGTTTGGCGATGCCATCCAGTTTCGCAGCGATGTAGGCGAAGTCGCCGTCCTTGGTGCCGGCGTTGACGACCAGGTAGAGCGCCTCCTCGCCGGCCAAGCGCGAAAACATGAAATCGTCTTTGATCGTTCCTTGCTCATTCAGCAGCAGGCCGTAGCGCTGCATGCCTTCCTTGAGGCCCGCGACGTCGGCGGGCGTCAGGCGTTCGAGCGCTTTGGCCGGATCGGCGCCGGAGAGGAAGGCCTGGCCCATATGCGAGACGTCGAACAGGCCGGCTTTTTCGCGGGTATGCAGATGTTCTTTGAGAACGCCGGCGGGATATTGCACCGGCATGTCGTAGCCGCAGAACGGCACCATCTTGGCACCGAGCGCGACATGCAGCGCATGCAGCGGCGTCGTCTTGAGGGCTTCGTTCGCGTCAGCCATTGATGGTCCGTATGCAGAGGTTGCGGTGGCGCGAACCGCTTTGCCGCGGAACTCGCGCCCCTCTGTCATCGGACCTGAGAGATTTCCCCCCGCGCACCGCGCGCCAAGGTTACCCCTTCGGTGGGGACAGAAAACGCCTGTCCCGCTTTCCAGAAGCTCATCTCCACGCGCGGTCCTTTTGCCTGAGAGTTTCCGGGGCGGTTGCTCCTTCGGCCTACGCCCTTCGGGCTTCGGCCGACAAGTCGGCCTACCACCTCCAAGCTTCGGCCGACGGGTCGGCTTTAAGCTGGGCGTATGTCTCCCGCGAGGGATCATGTGTTGGCCATGACGGCGCGCCTACAGGCGGGGCGTCACGTTGCGGCGCATCATAAGGAGGGTCGTTTGCGAGTCAACGAATGCCGCAAAATAGAGTGTCCGAAAGGTGGACTACTCACATTCTTTCCGGAACTTCGATGCCCAAGAGTGCCAAAACTTTGACCAGCACGGCCAAAGTCAGCTTGCTGAGGCCTAGCCGCGCGGCGCGCAGGCCGGCGTCCGATTCGGACAGGATATGGTGCTCCGCGTAAAAACGGCTGTAATGCTGCGCCAGCGTGAAGGCGTAGTCGCACAGGATGTTGGGGGCGCGGCGCTCTTCGGCGGCTTGCATCGCGTCGGACAGCGCGAGCAATTGCAAGAACAGCGTGCGTTCCTCGGCCGCGTGAATCGCGGGATCGCCAATAGCGTAGCCCTCGGCCTCGGCGCGGCGCAGGATCGATTGGATGCGGACGGCGGCATATTGCAGATAGGGGCCGGTCTTGCCCTCGAAGCGCGAAAAGCGCTCCAGATCGAAGACATAATCGGTCAGGCGGTAGTTCGAGAGGTCGGCGAATTTCAGCGTCGCGATGCCGACCTTGCGGGCGATGCCGGCGCGCTCCTCGGCGGAATAGTCCGCGCCGATGCCCTGTTCCGCCAAACGCTTCTCGGCCTCCGACGTGACCATGGCGATCAGGTCGAACAGCTTCATCACACCACCGGCGCGGGTCTTGAAGGGCTTGCCGTCCGTGCCGTTCATCGTACCGAAACCGACATGTTCGAGCGTCGCCTTGCCGGTGAGGCCGGCCTTCTCGGCGGCGCGGAAGACCTGCTCGAAATGCAGGTGCTGGCGCTGGTCGACGACATAGAGGATCGAATCGGGATTCTGCGAACGGACGCGGTCGACGACGGTCGCGAGGTCGGTCGTGCCGTAGAGCACCGCGCCGTCCGACTTGACCAGGATCAGCGGCGGCATCTCCTTCTTGTCGCTGTTGCGTTCGACCGGGATGACCAGCGCGCCCTCGCTCTCGACGGCGACCGCGCGCGTCTTCAGATCTTCGATCATCGGGATGGTGATGGGATCGACGCTGGCTTCTCCTTTCCAGAGGTCGAAATGCACGCCGAGGCTGCCGAATTCGCGGTCGAGCCCGGCCTTCGAGACGTTGAAGAAATGCTGCCACAGCGCGCGGTAGCCGGGCCGTCCGGCTTGCAGCTCTGCGGTGGCCTGGCGGGCTTCGGCGAGGCGGGTCTCGTCGGCCTTGCAGGCGGCGGAGGCGGCGGGGAAGATTTCTTCGAGATCGTCCATCGTGACCGGAGAGGTCTGCGGATACGGTCCGGTGAAATTCGCGTCGAAATAGACCGGCGCGATGCCGCGGCGGCCGATCTCGGAGATCAGCTGGCCCATCTGCAGGCCCCAATCGCCCAGATGGATGTCGCTGGTGACGGTCCAGCCATTGGCGCGGAACAGGCGCTGCAGGCTGTCGCCGATCACCGACGACCGCAGATGCCCGACATGCATCGTCTTGGCGACGTTGGGGCCGCCGAAATCGATCACCACCGCCTTGCCCGTGCCGGTCTGGGGGGCGCCGAGCCTTGCATCCTTTGCGAGCGCGGCGCCGCGCGCCGTCAAGGCGTCGTCGGTGAGGTCGAGGTTGATGAAGCCCGGACCCGCGATCCCGATCTTGGCGAAGAGCGGGTTCGCCTTCAGACGCGCGGCGACTTTATCGGCGATGGCGCGCGGATTGGCTTTGGCCTGCTTGGCCGCGGCCAGCGCGCCGTTGCACTGGAACTGCGCCAGGTCGGGGCGGTCGGAGCGCGTGACCTGGCCGAAGGATTGCGACAGGCCCTCGGCCGCAAACGCCGCTCCGGCGATCGCGCTCAGCTCAGGCAGAAGCGCGATCATTGGGCGAGGCGCCTGGTCTTGCGATAGTCGAGCTGTTCCTTCGTCAGCTGCATCCCGACCAGCAGGCTGTATTGATAGGGCTTGACGCCGTTCTGCATGCGGTTGGGAAACGACGGCACGTTCTGGGTGAAGGTGACCGTCGATTGGCCGGGCGCGAAGCTGAAGGCGGTCCCCAAGATCTTTTTGTTGAGGATTGTCGTGCTGTCGAGGATCGAGGCGACGAAGTACGGGGCGGTGAAGTCCGCCGCCTCGCCGCTCGGCGCGCGCGTCGCGCGGAAAGTGATGTCGATGTCCGAATCCGTCGTGCCCTCGTCGACGTCGAAGTCGCAACGCGCCTTCGCGGCGGTCATTTGAATCGTGAAGAGCTCGTTGGCCGGATCGCTCGGCATGCCCGGCTTGATCACGATGAGCGCCGAGGTGTTGGCGAGGATGTCGATCGCCGGGCACATGGCCTTCTCCTTGGCCGACTGGCAGCCGGTCAGGAGCAGGACAGAGATGCCCGCGAGCGCCGCGGTACGAAATATCGTTTTCATGGTTCGATCAAAGCGTGTTGTGCGAGCCGTCGCACAGCGGGGCCGTGTGCGTGTGCTTGCAGCCGCAGAACCAGACCGTCTTGGTCTCGCCGGCCTGGTATTCGACGGGTGTGAAGGCGCTGCCCTTGTGGCTGCCGTCGCAGAAAGGCTGGCGCTTGGATTGGCCGCAAGCGCACCACCAATAGGATTTCCCGGCCTCGACAGCGGCCGAGAACGGCGACTTCTGCGCGACAAACGGCTCTGCCATGAAGTGTCCTTCGCTTGACTTTTTGGGGGCCGCGGACGACTTCTCGAACGCGGCGCAAAACGCGCCGGACTGTAGCCAAGCGCGCCGTCAAGGGGAAGCAGACCCTGAAGAGGAGGTGGGGCCATGGCGGTCTATACGGATGTGTCCTTCGAAGACCTGGAGGTCCTGCTCGGCGGCTACGACATCGGCGTTCCGCTCAGCTTCAAGGGCATCGCGGAAGGCGTCGAAAACTCCAATTTCTATCTGCAGACCGACCGCGGCGGATATTTCCTGACGCTCTATGAAAAGCGCGTAAGGGAGAGCGACCTGCCCTTCTTCCTGGGGTTGATGGAGCATCTGGCGGCGCGCGGCATCGACTGTCCGCAGCCCGTCCGGCGCCGGGACGGCGCGCAATGGTCCGAGATCAACGGAAGGCCGGCGGCGCTGGTGACGTTCCTGAACGGGCTGTCGCTGCGGCGGCCCGAAGCGGTGCACTGTGCCGCAGCCGGCGAGGCGCTGGCCAAGCTGCATGAGGCGGGGGCGAGCTTCGAGCTGACGCGGCCCAATGCGCTGGGGCCGGCCGGATGGCGCGCCCTGGTCGACAAGACGGCGGACGGCGCGGACGGCGTCGAGCCGGGGCTGCGTGTGCTGATCGCGGATACCCATCGCGACCTGGTGAACACCTGGCCGGAAGGATTGCCGGCCGGCGTGATCCATGCGGACCTGTTTCCGGACAACGTGCTGTTCATGCATGCCAAAGTGTCGGGGCTGATCGATTTCTACTTCGCCTGCAACGATGCCTTCGCCTATGACCTCGCGGTCATGCTGAACGCCTGGTGCTTCGAGAGCGATGGGAGCTTCAACATCACCAAGGGCAAGAGCCTGATCGCGGCTTACCGCCAGCGCCGCGAACTGACCGGGCGCGAGGCCGAGGCGCTGCCGATCCTGGCGCGCGGCGCGGCATTGCGCTTCCTGCTGACGCGGCTGCACGACCGCATCCACCACGATCCGGAGGCCCTGGTGCGGCCCAAAGAGCCGCGCGACTTCTCGCGGCGCCTGCGTTTTCACCTGAAGGTCAAGCACGCGGCGGAGTACGGGTTGTGAGTGGGATCGAGATCTTCACCGACGGCGCCTGCTCGGGAAATCCGGGGCCGGGCGGCTGGGGCGCGATCCTGCGCAGCGGTGGGCACGAGAAGGAATTGTCCGGCGGCGAGACGGCGACGACCAACAACCGCATGGAGATGATGGCGGCGATCAAGGGGCTGGCGGCGGTGACCAAGCCGTCGGCGATCACGCTCTACACCGACTCGCGCTACGTGCTGGACGGCGCCACCAAGTGGATCAAGAACTGGAAGAAGAACGGCTGGAAGACGGCAGACAAGAAGCCGGTGAAGAACGAGGATCTGTGGCGGTTGCTAGAAGCCGAAACCGCGCGCCACCAGGTTACCTGGAAATGGGTGCGCGGGCATGACGGGCATGTCGAGAACGAGCGCGCGGATGCGCTGGCGCGGGGGGCAATACCGTAACACCATCGTCATGGGCGGCCTTGAGCCGCCCACCCATCGCGCCCGGCGCTTAGCGACAGCGTAAGCGCGCGGGCGCTGGGTGGCGTCCGCACGCTGTCGCTACGGACCAAGCCCGGCCATGACGCATTTTACAACTGCTTCAGCACATGCTCCGCGCTCGACACCGAGAACGCGCCGGGCTCTTCGACGTTGAGTTCCTTGATGACGCCGTTGTCGACGATCATGGCGTAGCGCTGGCTGCGCTTGCCCATGCCGAAGCGCGAGCCGTCCATTTCCAGGCCCATGGCGCGGGTGAAGTCGCCATTGCCGTCGGCCAGCATCATCACCTTGTCGCCGGCCTTCTGGTTCTCGCCCCAGGCACCCATCACGAAGGCGTCGTTGACGCTGACGCAGGCGATGGCGTCGACGCCCTTGGCCTTGAACTCGTCGGCATGCTGCACGAAGCCTGGAACGTGCTTGGCCGAGCAGGTCGGCGTGAAGGCGCCCGGCAGCGCGAAGACCACGATCTTCTTGCCGGCGAACAGATCCTCGGTTTTGACCGGCTTGGGGCCGCCGTCCTTCATCTGCATCAACGTGGCGGAAGGGACCTTGTCACCGACATGAACGGTCATGGAAATCTCCTAAAAGGTTGGAAAGCCGAGGGGGTTTTAGCCGAAGCCCGTGCCGGTCGCAAAGACTTCCGGATTGATTTAGCCTCACCCCCATGGCGCTCGGAAACCTGCAGCAACCACAGGCCGATCAGGGCTTTCTGCACGGAAAGCTGCTGATCGCCATGCCGAGCATGCCGGACACGCGTTTCGAGAAGAGCGTCATATTGATGTGCTCGCACACGGCCGGGGGCGCCGGCGGAGTGATCATCAACAAGCCGATCCCGGCCCTGCCGTTCCGCGACCTGATGGCCAAGATGGACATCCCGGTGACCGAGGCGACGCCGCGCAACCCGGTGCTGTATGGCGGGCCGGTCGATACCGACCGCGGCTATGTGCTGCACGGCACGGAGCGGGCCGGCCGGCCCTCGACGCTGGCGATCACGCCGGAGATCGGGCTGACGCCGACCGTGGACGTGCTGCGGGCGATCGCGGATGGGCGCGGGCCGGCGCAATGGCTGATGGCGCTGGGCTATGCCGGCTGGGGCCCGGGCCAGATCGAAAACGAGATCGCCGCCAACGGCTGGATCCATTGCGACGCCGATGCGGGCCTGGTGTTCGACGCCAGCATGGACGCCAAATGGCGACTGGCCTTCGGCAAGCTCGGCGCCGGGCTGTCGGGCCTGTCGTCGGAAGCCGGGCGCGCCTGATCCCCCGTTTCAGGTCTTCGATTGGCGCGCGTCGAAATGCCGGGCGATGAATTGCAGCGCCTCGGCGGACGGCAGGGGTTCGGAGAAATAGAAGCCCTGGGCGAATTCGCAGCCCAGCTGCTTGAGCCATTCGGCATCCTTGGCGCTCTCGACGCCCTCGACGACGACGCTGCGCTTGAGATCGTGGGCCAGCGAGATGATCGATTTGAGCACCGTGTCGCCGTCGGCCGCGGTATCGGCGTCGAGATGGCGGCTGAGGAAGCTCTGGTCGATCTTGATCGTGTCGAAGGGCAGCGTCTTGAGCTGGCTGAGGCTGGAGACGCCGGTGCCGAAATCGTCGATCGAGATGCCGGCGCCGAGCGCCTTGGCGCGTTCGAGCGCAGCCTGGACATCCTGATTGGCGGCGACGGTGCTTTCGGTGACTTCGAGCTTGAGCGTGCCGGGCGCTATCGTTTCGCCATGCAACAGGGCACCGAGGAAGACGACGAAATCCTCGTCGCGCAGCTGGCGGCGCGAGACGTTGACGCTGACGAAGAGCGGCGGCTCCAGGGGAAAGAAGCGCTGCCATTGCGCCACGTCGCGGCCGGCCCGCTCGAGCGCGAAGCGGCCGAGCGCGACGATGGTGCCGGTCTCCTCGGAATGGGCGATGAAATCGGACGGCGAGACGAGGCCCTTCGCCGGGTGATTCCAGCGCAACAGGGCTTCGAAGCCGGCCACGGTGCCGTCGGCGAGGCGGACGATCGGCTGGTAGTAGACGTCGAGCTGCTTGTCCTCGATGGCGCGGCGCAGATCGGTTTCCAGCGCGACCGCATCGCCGGGCGCCAGCAGTTCGAGGTCGCGTGTATAAACCCGGGCACAGCTTCCGCCGAGCCGCTTGGCCTGGAGCAGCGCGAGTTCGGCGTTCTTGAGCAGATCGAGCGGGTCGCGCGCGTCGCGCCCGACGGCGACGCCGACGCTGGCCGGCGCGAAGATGTTGCGGCCATCCTTGGGATAGGGCGCGGCGCAGGTCTCGACCAGTTCGTTGCCCACCGCCTCGGCGGCGCCCCTTGCGCCGGGAAAGAGCACGGCGAAGGCATCGCCGCCGACACGGAAGACTTCGGCGACGCCCTTGAAGCGCTTGACGAGCCGTTCGGAGACCTGGGTGAGCAAGGCGTCGCCGCCGCTGTCGCCGAGGCTGGCATGGATGGATTTGAAGCGATCGATGTCGAGCAGGACAAAGGTCGCGGCGGCGAAGCGGGCCCCCAGCTGCTCCAGTTCCTCCATCAGCGCCACGCGATTGCCCAGGCCCGTCAAGGGATCGCGCAGCGTGCGCTGGAGGAGTTCGGATTCGCTTTCCTTGCGCGTGGTGACGTCGGCCATCAGGCCGAGACAGCGTGCGGCGGGCGCTCGATCCCCCAGCATGGTGGCGCGCAGTTCGAACCAGGGGTAGCGGCCGCTTTCGCTGCGCAGGCGGAACTCGACGCGGAAGGCAAGACCGGGATGGCTGCGATAGTCGTCGAGCGCCTGGGTGTAGACCTCGCGGTCGTCGGCATGGACGCGGCTAATCCAGTCGCCATGGGCGATGCGCGAGGCGGCTTCGGAAAGGCCGATCAGGCCGGCGGCGTCGCGCGACAGCTTCACCAGCTCGGCTTCGAAATCCAGGTCGAACACACCTTGGTGCGAGGCGCCGATCGCCTGCAGCGCGGAACTTGTGAAGCCGCCGCTTCCAGCGGCGGGCGCCTGACGCGCGGATTCGTAGGCCGCGACGGTTTCCTGAAAGACGTCCGGCTCGGCGGCGATCGATTGGAACGGCAGGACCGCGATGCCCTCCCCCGCCGCGACGGCCAGCGCCAGCAGAAGCGCTCCGGCGGCGGCGAACCCCCCGGCGGCCGAAGTCGCCCAGGAATCGCCGCTGCCGTTCATGGTGGCGACGGCCGAGGCCAGCGCGACGAGCGCGAAGACCAGCGCGCTGGGCGCGGCGACGCGCGCCGCCTGGGCGCCGAGACGGCCGCGATAGACGAGATAGGCGGCCGTGGCGGCGGCGCCGACCACGACGATGGTGTCGAGCAGAACCGTGGCGCCGGGAACACCGACGAAAGCAAGCAGCGAAAGGGCGCAAACCGCCAGTAGACCGTAGAACAGCCAACGCTGGCGCCGGGGCCAGATATCGTGAACCGGAACGATGGCGTCGGCGAGCATCATGCCGCCGGCTAGCGACAGTCCGGCGAACATCGCCATCAGGCCGTAAGGTCCGCCGACGGCGGTCGCGAGGCTGCCGTCGAACAGGCCGGTCTCCGACAGACGCTCGAGCAGGATCAGCAGCAGCGTGATCGCCGCCCAGCGCGCCGGGGCGTGGCCGAGCGTCACCGCAAGACCGGCGGCGAGGAGCGCGGCGGCGCCGATGACCGCCCACACCGCCGTGGTGAAGATCGCGAGCTGGCGGTTGTGCGCCGCCAGCGCGGGCTCGGTCCAGGCGAGCAGCGATGGCGGCTCGGCGCCATTGGCGATCTGCACGGCGATGGCGACCGTCGTCGCGGGCGGCACGATGACGCGAAAGGCCCGGCGGCCATAGGCACTCAACTGGTCGATGACGACGAGCGAATCCGAACTGGCGACGCCGACGATGGCCGGCCGCGTTCGGCGCGGCAGGATACGAAAGCCGACGCTCTGCGGCTGTGCGGCCTGCAGCACGCGGGCGGCGGGGCGAATGGAGGAATTGGTCGCGGTGATCAGGTACCAGCCCGAACCGTCGGGCCGCGGCCTGGCCGAGGGCCCGTGATAGGGCGCGAGGCCTTCGGCGATCTCGATGACGCCATCGCTGCTGGCGAAATCGACCCCATGCACCGCCGGCGGCGGGTCATTCGGGCGCGCCGGCGACGGTGCGGCGGCTGCGACCGCGAACATGGCCGCGAGGCTGGCGGCCAAGACCGCAGTGAAGGCGAATCGATTCATCACAACGTTATTGTCATGGCCCGCCAATGCGGGCCACCCAGGTGAGCGCAGATTCGGGCGTTGCAGGCTTGGGGCGCAGCCAATTGTGTCGACATCGAATACGTCTCCAACTGGGTGGCCCGCATTCGCGGGCCATGACATCGAGAGAGGGGCGGCGGCATCACGCAATACCGCACTAGGCTACCTTCGCCTCGTCCGCCAGCAAAGCGAACAGGACGTGATCGCGCCATTCGCCGTTGATCTGAAGATAACGCAGCGCGATGCCTTCCTGGCGGAAGCCGGCCTTGCTGAGCAGATTGCTCGACGGCTCGTTCGACGGCAGGCAGGCCGCTTCGATGCGATGCAGGCCGAGCGTTCCGAAGATGAACGGGACCAGCGCGCGCACCGCGTCATACATGTAGCCCTGGCGGGCGAAGCGTTCGCCGACCCAATAGCCCAGCGCGCAGCATTGCGTGACGCCGCGGCGGACATTGGACAGCGTGCAGCCACCCATCAGCGCGTCATCTTCGTAGCGGAAGACGAAGAACGCGTAAGCGGAGTCGAGGCGCGCTTCCTTCTGGTAGCGCTTGATGCGGCGGCGGAAGGCGCCCTTGGTGAGCTCGTCGCTGGCCCAGACCGGCTCCCAGGGTTCGAGGAACGCGCGGCTCTCGCCGCGCAGCCTTTGCCAGGCCGGAAAATCGGCCATGCGCGGATAGCGCAGATAGACCGCGCCGGCCTTGATAACGGGCTGCTGGCCGCCCGGAAAGGTCAGGCCCCGCATGAATGCCATGGGGCCCGTGTTCATCACTCCGCCGCGCACAGCGTGCGCGCCGCGCCGAAGCGGCGGGCGAAGACGTCGTAGGATTCCAGCTTGCCGATCGGGCCGACGGCGGCAATGGCGGGCGCACCGCCGTTCAGGACACGCTCGCCGAAGCGGCGCACGGCGGTGGCGTCGACCAAGTCGAGCTTGGCGCTCAACTCCTCAATCGAAAGCACGCGGCCATAGGAGAACATCTGGCCGGCGATCTGCTCGGCCCGCTGGCCGGGGCGTTCCAGGCCCATCAGCAGGCTCGATTTCATCTGCGCCTTGGCACGCCCCACTTCGGCATCGGTGGCGCCGGCGGAGAGTTTCTCCATTTCGCCGGCGATCACGGCCGAGATCTCGGCCGCTTCGGCTTCACCGGTGCCGGTGTAGACGCCGATGGTGCCGCTGTCCTTCGAAGCCTGCGCGAAGGCGCTGATCGCGTAGCACAGGCCGCGGCGCTCGCGCGCTTCCTGGAACAGGCGCGAGGACATGCCGCCGCCGAGCGCGGTGACATAGACCTGGGCGGCGTAGAAGTCCGGATCGGCGCTCGACACGCCGGGCAAGGCGAAGGTGATGTGCGCCTGTTCGAGATCCTCTTCCTTGCGGATGTCGCCGCCGACATAGCGCGCGGGCAATGGCGCGGGCGTCGGGCCCGGCTTGAGGGCGGCGAATTTCTCGCCGACGAGTTTGACGATGGCGTCGTGCGACACGGCGCCCGAGGCGACGAAGGTCATGTCGCCGGCGCGGTAGTTGGCGCCGAAATAGCCGCGCAGATCGTCCTGGCTGAAGGCGCTGACGGTCTCGACGACGCCGAGGGTCGGCCAGCCCATCGGCTGGTCGGGATAGCTCACCGATTGCAGGTGATCGAAGACGATGTCGTCGGGCGTGTCGGCGGCCTGGCCGATCTCCTGCAGCACGACCTGGCGTTCGCGCTCGATTTCGTCCTGCGCGAACGCCGGATGGATGAGGATGTCGGAGAGCAGGTCGATGGCGAGCGGCACGTCCGCTTTGAGGACGCGGGCGTGGAAGGCGGTCTGCTCGCGGCCGGTATAGGCGTTGAGATAGCCGCCGACGGCCTCGATCTCCTCGGCGAGGTCGCGGGCGCTGCGCGTCGCGGTGCCCTTGAAGGCCATGTGTTCGAGCATGTGGCTGATGCCCATGAGGGGACGCGTCTCGTTGCGCGAGCCGGCGTTGACCCAGATCCCGACCATGGCGCTTTCGAGCCCCGCCATGGGATCGGAGATAACGGTCAAGCCGTTGGAAAGTCTTGTGATTTCAGGTTTCATAGGGCGAGCTTAGCCTCGATATGCGCCCGCACCAAGGCCTTGTCGTTGGGCAAAATCGTCAGCCTTTCGGCGCCCTCGAACAGGCCCTTGAGCCTGGCCGGGAGGGGCGGCGAGACGCCGGTGGCGCGCGCCACCACTTCGGGGAACTTCGCGGGATGCGCGGTCGACAAAACGACGACCGGCGAGCCGGCTTCCCGATTCAACCGGTATGCGGCATGCAGCGCCACGGCGGTGTGCGGATCGACCAGGCGGCCGGATTCGCCATGGACGCGCTTGATGGTTTCGAGCGTCTCAGCATCGTCGCAGCGCGCCGCGACATAGCGGGCGCGCAGATTGGCGAGAACCTTGGCGGGCAGCGACAGATGTTTGTCGCGGGCGAACCCCTCCATGGCGCCGCGCAGCCAGGCCGCGTCGCGATCCGAGGCCTCGAACAGGGCGCGTTCGAAATTGCTGGCGACCTGGATGTCCATCGAGGGGCTGAGCGAGGGCTGCACCGCGCCCTGTTCGTAGACGCCGCTGTTCAGCACGCGCGCCAGGATGTCGTTGGCGTTGGTGGCGACGACGAGTTTTTCGATGGGCAGTCCCATGCGCATGGCGGCTTCGCCGGCGAAGACGTCGCCGAAATTGCCGGTTGGCACGACGAAGGTCGCGGGCTTGCCGATCGCGGCGGTGGCCGTGAAGTAGTAGACGCATTGCGCGGCGATGCGGGCGAAGTTGATCGAATTGACGGCCGTCATGTTCACAGCCCGCGCGAATTGGTCTTCCGCGAACAGCGCCTTCACGATGGCCTGGCAATCGTCGAAGGTGCCTTCGAGCGCGATGTTGTGGACGTTGGCGTGCGGTGAGGCCGTCATCTGGCGGCGCTGCACCTCGCTGACGCGTCCCCGTGGGTGCAGCACGAAGACATCGACATTGGGCAGGCCGCCGAGCGCGGCGATGGCGGCGGAACCAGTGTCGCCGGAGGTCGCGGCGACGACGGTCGCCTTGCCGCCGCGCTTGGCCAGCGCCCGGGCGAACTGCCTGCCCAGGACCTGCAGCGCGATGTCCTTGAAGGCCAGCGTGGGACCGTGGAAGAGCTCGAGCAGGTAGAGGTCGGGGCCGATCTCGACCAACGGCGCGATGGCGGCGTCCTCGAAGGTGGAATAGGCGGCGTAGAGGTCGTCGGTGATTTCGTCGGGCGAGAACGAGCCGCCGGCGAAACGGGAGACGATCGCGCGGGCGACCTCGATATAGGGCGCCTTGGCGAAGCCGGCCCGCTCGGCGGCGCCGATTTGGGGCCAGGCTAAAGGCAGGTACAGCCCGCCGTCCGGCGCGAGGCCGGCCAGCAGGATATCGGCGTATCCAGCCCGGGGGGCCTGCCCGCGGGTGCTCAGGAAAAGTGGAACCTCTGACAAATCAACCTCTTAGCGGCTTCGGCAATATAATTGTTCGACGAAAAATACGATGGGGTCCCCCTCCCCACCCGATCGCTGCGGTCCGGCCGACAGGTGGACAGAAGTAGGAATTCAGTCTCCCTGTTTCAAGCCCAGGCGACCCTTGGAGACATGATAGGCGAGATACACGCCCAGCAGCGCCGTCGCCATCAAAAACCAGGTAATGGCATATTGCAGGTGCTCGTTGCGGAACGCGACCACGGTCTGGCCGCCGCGCGGCCAGCCGCCGGGGTTCGGTGTGGCGTCGGCTTCGATCAGGCCGCCTTCGGGCTCCCAGAGCTTGATGCCGTCTGCGCGGGCGATGCTCGCGACGTCCTTGAAGTACCAGACGCGATGCGCGAGGTCGGGCTTGGGCGTGAACGCGCCCGGCGCCTCCGCCCAGCGCCAGATGCCGGTCACCGTCGTGGTGCCGTTCTGGATGCCGGCGGGGCGCGTCGCGGGGTTCTTCATGTCACGCGGGACGATGCCGCGATCGACGAGATACATTTCCGCGTCGGTCGTCCGGAACGGCACGATGACGTGATAGACCGGGCCGCCCTCGGGTCCGATGGCAAAGACATAGGCTTCCTTGGCGTTGTCGAAGCGGCCCGTGGCCTTGACGTGGAGATAGTTCGTCTCTGGTTCGTAATAGAGATGGCCACCGTCGCCGACAGGCATCGGCTTCACACGCACGTTGCGCTCCACGCCGGCGATGAGGCGCAGCTTCCACTGCAGGCGCTGCAGCTGCCAGACGCCAAGGCCGATCAGGAACGCGAACAGGATCGCGCAGGCGACGGTGAGCGCGGGAAGCGGGCGGAAGAACATCAGGGCTCCACCCTGCCCTCGCCGGCTTTGTGCTTGTACTGCAGCACGAGCAGCGCCGATTTGATCAGACGCAGGAAGGCGAAGGTCAGGATCGTGATCAAGGGCGCCCACAGCACGACATGGACCCAAAGGGCGGGGTGGAAGGTGAACTCGGTCCACAGCGCCAGACCGCAGACGATGGCGCCGACGACGAGGATGACCAGCGCGGCGGCGCCGTCGCCGATGTCGAAGCTCTTGAAATCCTGGCCGCAGACCGTGCAGGCCGGCGCGATGCCCAGATAGCCGTCGAACAGCCTGCCCTGGCCGCAACGCGGACAACGCCCCAGCAGGCTCGCCGATGCGACGCCGGGGGCCGTCATCCCGTCAGCCGACGGTGACCGGACCCGCGCCCCAGACATAGATGCAGGCGAACAGGAACAGCCACACGACGTCGACGAAATGCCAGTACCAGGCGGCGGCCTCGAAGCCGAAGTGGCGCGTCGGCGTGAACTGGCCGGCGATGGCGCGGAGCAGGCAGACCGAGAGGAAGATCGTGCCGATCAGCACGTGGAAGCCGTGGAAGCCCGTCGCCATGAAGAAGGTCGAGCCGTAGATGGCGTCGAAATTGCCCACGCCTGCCGTCAACGACGCGTGCGCCGCGTCGGTGAACGGCACCAGCGCGAGGTGATTGAAGCCGAAGGTGAACGGCGCGTGGGCGTACTCATAGGCCTGCACGCAGGTGAAAGAGGCGCCGAGCAGCACGGTCAGGATCAGGCCCTGCACCGCGCCCTTCTTGTCGCCATGCTGGATGGCGTGATGCGCCCAGGTCACGGTCGTACCGGAGGTGAGCAGGATCAGCGTGTTGAGCAGCGGGAAGTGCCAGGGATCGAGCGTGACGATGCCGCTCGGCGGCCAGGCGCCGATGGAGACGTCGTTGAAGAAGATCGCCGAATTGAAATAGGCCCAGAACCAGGCGACGAAGAACATCACTTCGGAAGCGATGAACAGCAGCATGCCGTAACGCAGGCCAAGTTTCACCACCGGCGTGTGATCGCCGCGCACCACGGATTCGTTGACGACGTCGCGCCACCAGCCGGCCATGGTGAACAGCACCAGCGCGAAGCCGATGATGAAGATCCAGGGCTGGCCGTTCACCGGCAGGCCGAAGAAGCCGGTGTAGTCCTTGTTCATCCAGAACACGGCGCCGATCAGCATGGTGAAGGCGGCGATCGAGCCGACGATGGGCCACGGGCTGGGGTCGACCAGATGGTAGTCGTGCTTGACCTCGGAATTGGCCATGATCAGAACCTTCTCTCTTACGGGTGAACCCGCACCATCGTCATGATGTAAAACAAAACCACCAAAGCACCCAGCGCCAGCGCGATCGCGATCGAGCGCCTGCGCCGGTTCTTGTCCTCGATGTCGCTCATCGCCATCGCCTCACAGCCACGCGGCGAAAGGCGCGATGTGGAGCACGGGCTCCACGATCAGCGCCGCGAACAGCGCGAACATATAGATCAGCGAGACGCGGAACAGCCGCTTGGCGGCCGGTTCCTTGACCTCGTCCGTTTCACGGAAAACCGCGACAGCTTCGAACGCGAACCAGGCGCCGATTCCGCCGGCGCAGGCGAGATAGACGGGGCCAGCGAGGCCGATAGCGGCGGGGCTGAGGCCGAGCGGGATCAGCGCGGCGGTGTAGGCGAGGATCTGGCGGCGTGTGGAGGCCTTGCCGCGCACCACCGGCATCATCGGCACGCCGGCGCGGGCGTAGTCGTCCGAACGCCACAGCGACAGCGCCCAGAAATGCGGCGGCGTCCATAGGAAGATGATGGCGACGAGCAGGATGGGCGCGAGCGACAGGTCGCCCGTCACCGCGGCCCAGCCGATCGCCGGCGGCAGCGCGCCGGAGAGACCGCCGATGACGATATTCTGCGGCGTCAGGCGCTTCAGCCACAGCGTGTAGACGCCGACATAGACGAAGATCGTGAAGGCAAGCAGCGCGGCGCCTGCGACGTTCACGAACAGGCCCATCAGCGTCACCGAGGCGATGGAGAGCGTCCAGCCGAAGCCGAGCGCCTCGCCGCGCGCGATGTGGCCGGCCGGGATCGGACGGTTCGCGGTGCGCGACATCAAGGCGTCGATGTCGGACTCGTAGGCCATGTTGAGCGCGCCGCTCGCGCCGGCCGCAACCGCGATGCAGAGCAGCGCGGTGAAGGCAGTGGCGAGATCGATGTGCCCCGGCGCCGCGACGATGCCGGCGAGCCCCGTGAAGATCACCAGCGACATGACGCGCGGCTTGAGCAGCGCGAAATAGTCGCCGACGGTGGCGACACGGCGAGCTTCAAAGGTGGCGGTCAGAGCCATACGCCCCGCCCCCTCCGGCTCGCTTCGCTCGCCACCTCCCCTGTAACAACGGGGGAGGAAAGTTTCTTGTTCGCCATCAGGTGATCTTCGGCAGTTCGTTGAACTGGTGGAAGGGCGGCGGCGACGGCAGGGTCCATTCCAGCGTCGTGGCGTACGGGCCCCAAGGATTGTCGCCGGCCAGGCGCTTGCGCGAGAAGGCCTCGATCAGCATGGCCAGGAAGACCAGCACGCCGAAGCCGGCGATGAAGGCGCCGATCGACGAGATGAAGTTCCAGCCGGCGAAGGCGTCCGGATAGTCGGCGTAGCGGCGCGGCATGCCGGCAAGACCCAGGAAGTGCTGCGGGAAGAACGCCAGGTTCACGCCGATGAAGGTGATCCAGAAGTGCAGCTTGCCGAGGAACTCGTTGTACATGTAGCCGGTGATCTTGGGGAACCAGAAGTAGAAGCCGCCGAAGATCGTGAACACGGCGCCGAGCGACAGCACGTAGTGGAAATGCGCCACGACGTAATAGGTGTCCTGCAGCACGACGTCGACGCCGGCATTGGCCAGCACCACGCCGGTCACGCCGCCGACGGTGAAGAGAAAGACGAAGCCGACGGCCCACAGCATCGGCGTCTTGAACTCGATCGAGCCGCCCCACATGGTGGCGATCCAGGAGAAGATCTTGATGCCGGTCGGCACCGCGATGACCATCGTGGCGAAGACGAAATAGGCCTTGGTATCGACGGAAAGGCCCACCGTGTACATGTGGTGCGCCCAGACCAGGAAGCCGATGAAGCCGATCGCCACCATCGCATAGGCCATGCCGAGATAGCCGAACACCGGCTTCTTGGAGAAGGTCGAGATGATGTGGCTGACCATGCCGAAACCCGGCAGGATCAGGATGTACACTTCGGGATGTCCGAAGAACCAGAACAGATGCTGGTAGAGGATCGGATCGCCGCCGCCGGCCGCGTTGAAAAACGAGGTGCCGAAATGGCGGTCGGTGAGCAGCATGGTGATGGCGCCAGCCAGAACCGGCAGCGACAGCAGGAGCAGGAACACGGTCACCAGGATCGACCAGACGAACAGCGGCATCTTGTGCAGCGTCATGCCGGGCGCGCGCATGTTGAAGATGGTCGTAATGAAGTTGATGGCGCCGAGGATCGAGGACGCGCCGGCGATGTGGATGGAGAAAATCGCGAGGTCCATGGCGGGTCCCGGCGAGCCATAGGTCGAGAGCGGCGCATAGAGCGTCCAACCGCCGCCCACGCCGGTGCCGCCGCTGTCGCCTTCGACAAACATGGACAGGATGAGCAACAGGAAAGAGAACGGCAGCAGCCAGAACGAGATGTTGTTCATGCGCGGGAACGCCATGTCCGGCGCGCCGATCATCAGCGGCACCAGCCAGTTGCCGAAGCCGCCGATCATCGCCGGCATGATCATGAAGAACACCATGATCAGGCCGTGGCCGGTGACGAAGACGTTGAAGGTGTGGGGGTCCTTGAAGATCTGCAGGCCCGGCTCCATGAGCTCGGCGCGCATCATCATCGACAGGAAGCCGCCGATCAGACCGGCGACGATCGCGAAGATCAGATACATCGTGCCGATGTCTTTGTGGTTCGTCGAATAGACGAAGCGCCGCCAGCCGGTCGGATGGCCGTGGGCGTGGTCGTCACTTGCGTGGGCGAGATCAGCCATGGACGTCGTCCTTGTTACTTTGCGCCTTGCGGCGCACGGGTTATTGCGCGGCCAGGCGCGTGCTGTTGCCGTTGTCGATCTGGGCGTATTTTTTCTTCGCGGTGACGAGCCATGCGGAATACTCCGCGTCCGTCACCACCTTGACCTCGATCGGCATGAAGTCGTGCTTGGCGCCGCACAGCTCCGAGCATTGGCCATAGAAGGTGCCGGTGCGCGTCGCCTTGAACCAGGTGTGATTGAGGCGTCCGGGAATCGCGTCCATCTTCACGCCCATTTGCGGCAAGGCCCAGGAGTGAATGACGTCGGCGCCCGTGACCTCGACTTCGATCACCTTGCCCACCGGCACCACGACGACGTTGTCGACGCCGAGGAGGCGCGGCTCGCCGCCGGCCTTGTCCTGCGCGTCCGACAGGGGCAGCGAATCGTACTGGAAGTTGCCGGCGGTGGGATATTCGTACGTCCAGAACCACTGCTTGCCGATGACGCGAAGCTTGACGTCCGCTTTGGGCATGTCCGCTTCGTAATAGAGCAGCTTGAAGGACGGCACCGCGATGACCACCAGGATGATCACCGGGATGATCGTCCAGGCGACTTCCAGGATCGCATTGTGATGCGTCTTGCTGGGGATGGGGTTGGCGCGCTTGTTGAAGCGAACGATGATGATGCCGAGCAGTATCGCCACGAAGACGCTGATCGCCACCACGATGTAGACCAAGAGGGTGTGGAAACTCTCGATGCGCTCCATCACCGGCGAGGCGGCGGGCTGCAGGCCGAGCTGGTAGTTGTAGGGCAGCGCCAGGGCGGCCGTCGCCCACAGCAAAGAGGCCGCGGCCACGCCCGCGCCGATGCCGGATTTTCTGAAGGACATGAGGCGACCTCACAAAATGTGCACGCGAGGCGCCCGAGCCCCCGCTTTTCAGATTCTTGGCGGCGATTTAGAGGCGCTAAGCCCCTAAAGTCATTGCGACCTTCTGGCACGGGGTGTGCGCCAGCGGGCAGTTCAGCGGCCTATCCGGCAAGGTGGGCAAGGCGGCAAAAAAGCACCTATATGTATATGTGCGCCAAATCATCCGTTTCGGAGCCCGTCATGAGCAATCCGTCCGACCTGTTTTTCACCCGCACCGGCATGGACCGGGGCAAAGTCCAGGCGACCGTCAATGAGGCGCTGAAGGGTTCCGACGACGGCGAATTGTTCCTGGAATACAGCCAGGGCGAATCGTTTTCCTTCGACGACGGGCGGCTGAAGGCGGCGACCTTCGACACCACGCAGGGCTTCGGCCTGCGCGCCGTGGCCGGCGAAGCGACCGGCTACGCCCATGCCTCGGAGCTTTCCGAGGAGGCGATCCAGCGCGCGGCGAACACGGTGCGCGCGGTGGCGCGCGGCCATTCGGGCGTCGCGGCGGCGGGCCCCGCGCGCACAAACGTCAAGCTTTATACGGACATCGATCCGCTCGGCACCGCCGCGTTCGAGACCAAGGTCAAGGTGCTGGAGGACATCAATGCGTATGCGCGGTCGAAGGACTCCCGCGTGCGCCAGGTGTCGTGCAGCCTGTCGGGCGAGTGGCAGCAGATCGAGATCCTGCGCCCCGACGGCGAGACCTATCGCGATATCCGCCCGCTGGTGCGGATCAACGTCTCGGTCGTGGTCGAACAGGACGGACGGCAGGAGAGCGGCGTCTATGGCGGCGGCGGACGCGGCAGCTATGTGCAATATCTGACTTCCGACTACTGGCACAATGCGGTCGACGAGGCGCTGCGTCAGGCGCTGGTCAACCTGCAGTCGATCCCGGCGCCGGCCGGCGAGATGACCGTCGTGCTCGGGCCGGGCTGGCCCGGCATCCTGCTGCATGAGGCGATCGGCCACGGGCTGGAAGGCGACTTCAACCGCAAGGGCACCAGCGCCTTCGCCGGCTTGCTCGGCTCACGCGTCGCCGCGCCGGGCGTCACGGTGGTCGACGACGGCACGATCGACGGGCGGCGCGGCTCGCTCTCGATCGACGACGAAGGCACGCCGACCTCGCGCACCGTGCTGATCGAGGACGGCATCCTCAAAGGCTACATGCAGGACCGGCAGAACGCCCGGCTGATGGGCGTGGCGCCGACCGGCAACGGACGGCGGCAATCCTACGCCAACCAGGTGATGCCGCGCATGACCAACACCTACATGCTGGGCGGGACGGCCGATCCCGGCGAGATCATCGCCAGCGTCAAGAAGGGCGTCTACGCCAGCAATTTCGGCGGCGGCCAGGTCGACATCACCAGCGGCAAATTCGTCTTCTCCTGCACCGAGGCCTATCTGATCGAGAACGGCAAGATCGGCGCGCCGATCAAGGGCGCGACATTGATCGGCAGCGGGCCCGAAGCGCTGACGCGCGTGAAGATGGTCGGCAACGACATGAAGCTCGACACCGGAGTCGGCGTCTGCGGCAAGAACGGCCAGAGCGTGCCGGTGGGCGTGGGTCAGCCGACGCTGCGGCTGGATGGACTGACGATCGGCGGCACGGCGCAGGCGGCATGATGCCGAAATACTGGTTCCGGCCGAAGCAGTACGGGTTCGGCGCGACGCCGCTATGCTGGCAGGGCTGGGCGTGGTGCGCGGTGCCGTTCGTCGCCGTGCCGGCGCTGTCCTGGGCTACGGCGCATATCGCGTCGCAACCTTTGCGCCTCGCCGCGTCGATCATGGGCATCGTGGTGCTGATGGCCGTGGTGCTCGGCATCGCCGCGGCCAAGACGGACGGCAAGTGGCGCTGGCGCCTGTGAAGGGTGAATCGATGTTCTCGTTCCTGCGCGAGCCGCGCACAAGACTGCTGGAGCGCCTGCCCAAGGGCGCGGTGTGCGCCGAAGTGGGCGTATGGAAGGGCGATTTTTCGCAACGCGTAGTGGACGCGGCGCAGCCGCGCGAACTGCATCTCGTCGATCCCTGGGCGTTCGATGCGAATTTTCCGCAGCGCTGGTACGGCGGCGCAAGGGCCGGCGACCAGGCCGACATGGATGCGATCCATGACGGCGTGGCGGCGCGGTTCGCCGGCCGGCCAGAAGTCCGCGTGCAGCGCGCCACCTCGCTCGCGGCGGCGGCGGCGTTCGCGGACGGATATTTCGACTGGGTCTATATCGACGGCGATCATTCCATGGCCGCGGTGCTGGCCGACCTGGGGGCGTGGCGGCGCTGCGTGCGCGGCGGCGGCTTGCTGTGCGGCGACGACTATCGCTGGCGCGACGAACAGGGCCGCGCCTCGGTGAAGGACGCGGTTTCGAAGTTCGCGCTGCGCTTCGCACTGAAGCCCGACATCATCGGCACGCAATTCATCATTCGGGTGTGAGGCCGGCCAAGGCCGACGCCTCCCGCGATTCATTGACATGTGCCGCACATGTGACTATCATTTTCGCATGTCAAAAATGATTCAGCTACGGAACGTGCCCGACGCCCTGCACCGCCAACTAAAGGCCAAGGCCGCGCTTGAAGGCCTGTCGTTGTCGGATTTCCTGACGCGCGAAGCACGCAAGATCGCAGAACGGCCGACGCTGGCCGAAATACAGAAGCGACTGGCAAATCTCCCGGTGCAACATTTCAAAGTGTCGCCGACGCAGATTATCCGGGAAGAACGCGATCGGCGCAGTTGAACGCATGATCGTCCTGGACGCTTCCGTGGCGATCGAAATTCTTTTGCACACATCGGTGGGCATTCGCAGTGCCAATGCGCTCACGGACGAAGATGTACACGCTCCGCATCTGCTGGACCTGGAATTCACGCAGGCCCTGCGCAGGCTTACTTTCTCCAGCGACCTCGATGAAAACATGGCGGAACTGGCCTTGGATGAACTGAGCGTCTGGAGAATCGAGCGGCACGCGCACACGGATTTTCTGCGGCGGATCTGGCAATTGCGCCATTCCGTCTCTGCTTACGACGCGTGCTACGTAGCGCTGGCCGAAGAATTGGGTGCGCCTCTCATGACCTGCGATGCCAAGCTGAGCAGGAGCCGCGGGCACCGCGCCAAGATCGTGCTGCTGTCATGAATCCGATCTTCAAAATTGCGACCGCAGCGGACTGGGCAGCAGCGGAGCGTGCGGGTGCGTTCACCGGGTCGGCGCACGACAAGACCGACGGCTTCCTTCATTTTTCGACCGGGCCGCAATTGGCGGAGACTCTCCGGCTCTACTACGCCGGACAGCACAACCTGCTGCTCGTCGCGGTCGAGGCGGAGGCGCTAGGCGGCGCGCTCAAATGGGAACATGCGCCGTCGCGGGGCGAAGATTTTCCGCATCTCTTTGCCGCCCTGCCTCTGTCCGCGGTGAAATGGGCGCGGCCGATCGGACGGGATGCCGCCGGGGTCGCGGTCCTGCCGGCTCTGGATTGAATGCGCATGGCAATGCGCATAGACTATGCGCATGAAGAAAGGCATGGCAGATTCGCCCCGACGCTTTCGCGGCGCAGAGTTGCCCAAGCACAACGGCCATATCGGGCCCGGGCCGAAACCCGGGCCCAAGCGCGCGGTCAATGTGTCGGTGGATGCCCAAATTTTGAAGGTGGCGAAGGAGATGGAGATCAACCTCTCGCAGGCGCTGGACGACGCGCTGCGTACGCTTACGGAGCCTGAGCGCATCCGGCGCTTCCGGGAGGAGAACAGGGAATTCTTCGAATCCTATAACGCCTATATCGAACGCAACGGCGTGTTCGGCGAGGAATTGCTCGATCTCGAAGAACCCGATGACACGCCGGTTTGATGTTTTTCGCAATCCGCTGAAGTCAGGACGCGAACATCGGCCCTATGTGGTCGTTATCCAGCACGTGTTTTTCGACGATCTGCCGACGCGGGTCGCGGTTCCCTTGATGACCGGCACGGCCATTCACATGCAGCCGAGGCTCAATCCCGTGTTCAAGATTCTCGGTCAAAGCCTTCACCTCTCCCCGACGGAACCGTTTGCGCTTTCACTTCGCTATCTGCGCAATCCCGTCGCCAACCTTCAAGCCGACCGCGACCGGATCGTGGCGGCGCTCGATCTGGTTTTCACGGGGATCTGAGCGCAGATTGCCGCCATGCCCGAAGGCACAATTTATTCGCAGCGACTGGGCGCGATCGGCGAGGCGCAGTTTGAAGCCGTCGCGGCGCGGTTCAATCTGGGGCGCTTTCTCAAGGCCGAGCCGACAATTTCGGGCCTGTTCGGACAGAACGTGTTCGTCACGACCAGCGAAGGCGACTTCGTGCTGCGCGGTGCGCCGCATTGGGTGAAGGAACTCAACGAGACGGAGCACCGTCGCGAGGACCGCTGGCAGTTCGGCAAGGAGAAGTTCTTCGCACGGCAATTGCACGAACGGACCAAGACGCCCGTGCCGTGGCCGATGCTGCACGACGAAGCGAGCGACATCTTCGGCTGGCCGTATTTGATAATGCCGCGCATGCCGGGGCAATGCTTCGACGAACGCAGCATCCGCAAGGCGCTGGAGCCGCCGGACCGGCACGGCGTCGCCGCGGCGCTGGGCGAGATGCTGGCCGAAATGCAGACGCTGACCTGGCCGTTCGCCGGCGATTTCGGCCGGACCTCCATCGCGCTGGAGCCCTATCCCGGCGGCGCGCCGGTGTGGACCATCGACGAGACGCATGCGATGGTGAACGCGGCGGACAAGAACGGCTCGATGACGGCCGACGACTTTGCCTGGATCGAGGCGCTGGCCGAGCAGGCGCGGAACGCGGCGGGCGGACGGCCGAACACCTACGTCCATTGCGACTACAAGCTCAACAATCTGACAGTGTCGAAGGACACCGGCGCCTGGCGTGTCAGCGGGTTGTTCGACCTGCACGAAGCGCGCTTCGCCGATGGCGCGCTGGATGTCGTCCGCCAAGCCTGCAGCTATCTGGATACCGACGTCGCGCTGGCGCGGGTCTTCGTCGAAAGCTATCGCGCCGCCACACCCCTCGATAGAACGTTACGGGAGCGATTGCCGCTCTACATCGTCAACGACCGGATGAAGTTTTGGCAGTACTTCACAAGCCCAAACACCCTGGCCGAATGGACCAAGGGCAAGACATTCCGCGGTTGGGCGCAGCGCTATATGGACGGCATGCTGGCGCTTCTGTGACACTGGCTCCATGAATGAGTCGCAATTCGTCGAAGCGGCGCTGAGCAATCCGCTCAATCGCGCCATCCTGGAGCGCCTGGACGCATTGAACGCGCCGGACAGCTGGCTGGTGTCGGGTGCCCTGTTCCAGACGGTGTGGAACAGACTGACGCAGCGCCCGCCGGAGTATGGCATCAAGGACTACGACATCTTCTATTTCGATCGGGACACGTCCTGGGACGCCGAGGATGCCGTCATCAAACGCGCCGATGCGTTGTTTGCCGATCTCGGCGCACCCATCGAAGTGCGCAACCAGGGGCGGGTGCACCTGTGGTACGAGGAAAAATTCCAGGTGCCCTACCCGCCTCTGATGCGGGCCACCGACGGCATCGACCGCTTCTTGTGCGATTGCGCGATGGTCGGCATCCGGCCCACTGGCGCAGGATACGACGTCTACGCGCCGCGCGGCTTCGCCGACATCGAGAGCCTGACGCTGCGGCCGAACCGCCTGCCGAACTATCACCCCGACCGCTACCTGGAGAAAGCGCGGCGCTGGAAAGAACTCTGGCCAGAGATTATTGTGCTGCCAGCTTGAGGCCGCCCCAATGACCGTCATCAAAGGCAAGCCGCGCGATCTGGGCGACGGCTTTCACGTCAGCCGCATCCTGCCGAGTGTCGAACAACGCGCCGTCGGGCCGTTCGTCTTCTTCGATTATTTCGGACCGGTGACGTTCGCGCCCGGCAAGGGCATCGATGTGCGGCCGCATCCGCATATCGGGCTCGCCACGGTGACCTATCTGTTCGAAGGCTCGCAGATGCACCGCGATACGCTGGGCTCGGTGCAGGAGATCCAGCCGGGCGAAGTGAACTGGATGACAGCGGGACGCGGCATCGCGCATTCCGAGCGCACCGGGCCCAAGACGCGCGCCGCCGGACACCGGCTGCACGGCATCCAGAGCTGGGTCGGCCTGCCGACCGGTGCCGAGGAGGCCGCGCCGTCGTTCCAGAACGTGTCGTCGCGCGACTTGCCGTCGGCGACGCGCGGCGGCGTGACCGTGAAGCTCATCACCGGCGAAGCGTTCGGGCTGAAATCGCCGGTGCGCGTGTTCTCGCCGATCTTCTATGCCGACGCGCAATTCGCGGCGGGCTCGGCATTCACCGTCGATGCCCAGCACGAAGAGCGGGCGGTGTTCGTCGTCGGCGGTACGATCGACGTGGACGGCGAAGAGCATGGCGACGGCACGATGATCGTGCTGCGGCCGGGTCAAGCCGTGACCGTTCGCGCGCGCGGCGCGGCGCGGGCCATGCTGCTGGGCGGCGCGCCGCTCGACGGGCCGCGCCATCTGTGGTGGAATTTCGTCTCCAGTTCGAAGGAACGCATCGAGCGCGCCAAGGCTGAGTGGAATGCCGGCGCGTTCGGAAAGATTCCCGGCGACGACGTCGAATTCATCCCCCTGCCCGATTGAGGTGACGCCATGAAATACAACCAGCTCGGCAATACCGGCCTGTTCGTTTCGGAAATCTGTCTGGGCACCATGACGTTCGGCGGCCAGGGCATGTTCAAGATCGTCGGCGAAGTCGACCAGAAGGGTGCGACGGGGATCGTGTCGCGGTCGCTGGAAGTCGGCGTGAATTTCCTCGACACCGCCGACGTCTATTCGATGGGCAATTCGGAGAAGCTGACCGGTCAGGCGCTGAAGGATATCGGCGCCAAGCGCTCCGACGTGGTGATCGCGACGAAATGCTATGGCCGCGTCGGACCAGGGCCCAACGATCTGGGTGCCTCGCGCGGGCACATCATGGATTCGGTGTCGCGCAGTCTCGAGAGATTGCAGACCGATCACATCGATCTCTATCAAATCCACGGCACCGACTCGGTGACGCCGGTGGAAGAGACCATGCGGGCGCTAGACGACCTGACGCGTCAAGGTATGGTGCGTTACGTCGGTTGTTCCAACTGGCAGGCGTGGAAGATCATGAAGTCGCTGGGCATCAGCCAGAACAACGGCTATGCGCGGTTCGAGACCTTGCAGGCCTACTACTCCATCGCCGGGCGCGACCTGGAACGCGACATTGTGCCGATGCTGAACGACCAGAAGGTCGGGCTGATGGTGTGGAGCCCGCTGGCGGGCGGGCTGCTCTCGGGCAAGTTCGGACCCGGCAGCAATGGGCCGGAAGGCGCGCGGCGCGCCGCCTTCGACTTCCCGCCGGTGAACAAGGACCGTGCCTGGGCCTGCATCGACGCGATGCGAGAGGTCGGATCTGCGCATGGCGGCGCCTCGGTGGCGCGGGTGGCGCTGGCCTACATCCTGGCCAAACCGTTCGTGATGAGCATCATCATCGGCGCCAAGACGATGGAACAGCTCGACGACAACCTGGAAGCGGTGAAGCTGACGTTGACGGCGGACGAGATGAAGAAGCTGGACGAGGTCAGCGCCCTGCCGCCGGAATATCCTGGCTGGATGCTGGCGCGCCAGGGCGCTGAGCGCAGGCCGCAACCGAAGACATGAACAACGCCTGGCTCCTGACGTCTTTTTTCCGGCCGCTTCTGCTGACGGTCTGCGCGCTGGCCGTGCTGCTGGGCGTGTGGTGGATTCTGCAGGGCACCGGCGCCGTGACGACTGGATTCAAGGCGCATCACATGACCTGGGCCTGGCGCGGCATGGGGCTGGTGGCCGGCGGACTGCTCATGGCGTTCCTTTCGCGGCGGAATTGAGCCCGGCTTCCGGTCCGCGATAGAACGGTTTCGGCAACTCTGCTAAGCCTGCGTCCTTCGGTCGACGAGCGGCGACCCCGGCGCCGCGCGCGTGCGTCCGCAGACCCTTCCGGGTTTGGGGAAAAAGATCATGCGTGTAATTCTCTTTGCCGCCGCGGTGGCGGCCTTGGTGCCTTCCGTCGCCGATGCCGCGACCTGGATCGCAACCTGCAACGACGGCAAAAATATCCAGTACAACCAAACCGTCAGCGGCAACGGCTTTCTCTACATGAAGACCGACAAGGGCATCTATCAGGTTTCCCGCCTGACGCAGACGTTTCTGAACGGCATCGCAATCTGCGGTTCGGTGAATGGCAACTCCACCGGGCCATTTCCGATCACTCAGATCTGCGCCAACAAGGACCGCAAGATCATCTATTTGAAGTATCAAAACCCGACACTGCCCAGTCCGCCGATCGAGGACGCCGGCACATTCTGCACAGCGGACGTCCGGATCAGTCCGTGACGTTCGGCGGCGGCACGGCATCACCGCGCCGCCCTTTTTTCAGCGCTTGAGGAATTTCACGAAGACGAGTTCGGGATCGCCGGGATCGAGATTGTCGATCCGGCCGCTCGGGACGTAACCGAGGCGGGCGAGAACCGCGCGCATCGTCGCGTTCGACTCATTGGTCGAGGTGAATATGCGGTCGCCCGTGGCGAGATTCTCGATCTTGCGCATCAAGGCGGTGCCGATGCCGCTTCGCCGCAGCGTCTCGTCGACGACGACCAGCGCGATGAAATCCTTGTCGAAGAATTCAAAGGTGCGTGCGATATAGCCCACGACGCGGCCGCCCTGTTCCGCAAGCCAAAAACCTTGCGCGGCGTGGGCGCGCAGCAAGAGCGGCAACCGCGTCGTCTCGGTCCCGACGCGCGCATCGATGGCAACAAGCGCGTCACGATCCGACGGATCGTAAGCGCGGATGACGAGCATGCTCAAAGGAAGTTGTACTCCGTGAACAGGCGCGACAGGTCGCGGTTCCAGTCGCCGTGATAGGCCTTGAGCAGTTCCTCGGCGCGGGTGTAGCCGCGGGCGACGAGTTCGCGCAAGGGATTGAGGAAGCCGTCTTCGCTCATGCCGCCGCTGTCGAGTTCGGCGCGGCGCCTGAGGCCGGCTGACGAAATCTCCAGCATGCGATGCGCCAGCGCGTGCACCGTGGTGCCCCGGAACGGGGTCTTGAAGGCCTGCACCGGCACGGCGTCGCGCATCGCCTGGCGCTCCTCGGCGGTCCAGTCCTTGACGAGGTCCCAGGCGGCGTCGAGCGCGACCTGGTCGTAATAGATGCCGACCCACAGCGCCGGCATGCCGCAGATGCGCCGCCACTGGCCGCAATCGGCGCCGCGCATTTCGAGGAATTTCTTCAAGCGAACTTCGGGGAAGATCGTGGTGAGGTGATCGGCCCAATCGGCCATGGTCGGCTCGATGTCCTTCACGTCCGGAATCTTGCGGGCGAGGAAATCGCGGAAGCTCCTGCCGGCGACGTCGATATATTTGCCGTCGCGATAGACGAAGTACATCGGGACATCGAGGGCGTAGTCGACATAGCGCTCGAACGACATGCCGTCGTCGAACACCCAGGGCAGCATGCCGGAGCGGGCGTTGTCGACATCGGTCCAGATCTGGCTGCGGTAGGAGAGGAAGCCATTGGGCCGTCCCTCGCGGAACGGCGAGTTGGCGAGCAAGGCGGTGGCGACCGGCTGCAGCGCCAAGCCGACGCGGAATTTCTTGACCATGTCGGCTTCGGAGGAGAAGTCGAGATTGACCTGCACCGTGCAGGTACGGAACATCATCTCCAGGCCGTAGCCGCCGACCTTGGGCATGTAGCGCCGCATGATCTTGTAGCGGCCCTTGGGCATCTGGTGCGTCTCGTCCATCGACCAGGTCGGCGCGAAGCCGAGGCCGAGGACGCCGACATTCATCTCGCCGGCCACTTCGCGCACCTGTTCGAGATGGGTGTTCACCTCGGCGCAGGTTTCGTGGACGGTCTTGAGCGGCGCACCGGAGAGCTCGAACTGGCCGCCGGGCTCCAGGCTGAGCGAGGCATAATTCTGCGTCAGGCCGATGATGTTGTCGCCCTCGTTCATCGGCTCCCAGCCGAAACGTTTCATGCCCTCGAGCAACTGGCGGATGCCGGGCTGGCCCTCGTAGTCGAGCGGCTTGTGATCCTTCATGTCGTAGACGAATTTTTCGTGCTCGGTGCCGATGCGCCAATCGGATTTCGGCTTGCAGCCGTCGGAGAGGTGGCGGACGAGGTCGTCACGCGACTCGATCGGGCCGCCGGCGGATTGCGGAATGGACATGCGATCGTTCTTCCCTCGCGCCGGGGTGCAATGCCCCCACGTCGATATGTGAATTGTAAATCAGCTGTTCAGTCGTTTGTTAAATAGGCGTCGGGCGTGACGGCGGCAAGACGACGGGAGTCGGCAGTAATTTTCGCATTGACTTAATTAAGTTATCACTACAATACTGTCGGCATGAATGGTTTGTCCGCTCTCGCCGATCCGACGCGCCAGCGCATCATGAAGATGCTCGCGGGCGGTGCCCTCTCATCGGGCGACATCGCGAGCCGCTTCGAGATGAGCGCGCCGGCGGTGTCGCAACACCTCAAAACTTTGCGCGAGGCGCGGCTCGTGAAGGTGCGGGCGCAGGCGCAGCGGCGGATCTACGAACTCAATCCGGAAGGCGTGGGCGAATTGGCGGACTGGATCAACGATCTGCGCAAATTCTGGGCGAACAAGCTCGACGCCCTGGAAGCGGAGTTGAGAAAGCCATGAACCCGTTCGGCACTCTCTCGCGTACGGCGGAAGGCGGGTACGTCCTGCATTATGAACGCACCTTAGCGCAGCCCGCGGCGAAAGTGTGGGCCGCGATCACCGACACAGGGATCGCGGTGAACTGGATAGGGGATATCGAGGCGGAACTGCGCGTCGGGGGAAAGTTCATCATCCGCTTTCGCAATTCGACGAACGTGATGACGGGCAAGATCACCGCGCTCGAGCACGAACGGCTGATCGCATACGACTGGGAGGAAAATGACGGCATGCCACAATCGCTGGTGCGCTGGACGATCGCGGCGCACGGGCCGGCGGCCTGCAAACTGACGCTGACCCATGTCCTGCCGGCCGGCGGCAAGGCGGAAGACATCATCAGCTTCGGCGCCGGCTGGCATTCCTTCCTCGACGGGGCCGCGGTCGCGCTTCTTGGCGGCGACGGGTTGAAGACCGCCTACGATGCCGAGGCGTGGCCTCCGCTGGAGAAGGCGTATACCGACATGTTCAAGAGCGCGCCGGTGATGGCGATCGATGGCACGCTGATGGACGGCAGCGAGCCGCTATTGCGCTTCGAGCGCATCGTCGACCAGCCGGTCGCCAAAGTGTGGGCCGCGCTGATCGATCCGAAGGTCCTGAAGAACTGGCTTGGCGACGTGGCGGTCGAACCGCGCGTCGGCGGCACGTACCGCATCGGCTTTCGCGAGCACAATTCTACCATGAGCGGCACGATCACCGCGTTCGTACCGGAACGGCTGCTCGAATATTCCTGGGACGAAGGCCCGACGATCCCGCGCTCCCTGGCGCGCTGGGAGTTGTCTCCCGCCAAGGGCAGCTGCCGGCTGGTGCTGACGCAGCGTTTTGCGAAGGACACGGCGAAGAAGGATATCCTGCCGTTCTTCGGCGGCTGGGAAGCGCTACTGGACGCGCTGGGGCGCGGCGCGAGCGGAGCCTACGTGCCCTATATCGGCGTGGCGCCCTACGATGCGAAGTATCGCGAGAAATTCGGCTGAGGTCCCGATGAGCGGCAAAGGCGAGATGGGACAAGTCCCGTGCGTGACCTTCTCGCGCACCCTGCCCGGCCCAATCGAGAACGTCTGGGCGCATCTGACCGACCCCAGCCTGCTGTCGGCCTGGTTCGGCGCCGACAGCAGCATCGAACCGCGCCAGGGCGGCAAGGTGCGCCTCATGGGCGGCCATATTCGCGGCGTGGTCACGCAATGGCAGAAGCCGACGAAGCTTATCTATACGTGGAATGTATTCGGGCCGAACGATACGCCGGACGCGGTGTCGGCCTATCCGGAGTCGTATCCGACGTTCGAACTGGAGACGCGCGGGCGTGAGGTGCTGCTCACCTTCACGCATTTCCCGGTGCTCGAACGCTTCGTGGCGCAAAACGCGATGGGCTGGCACACGATGCTGGATATCGTCGAAGCGGCGCTGCGCGGCGAGACAGTGGAGGCGCGTCCCGTCTACATGAAGAAGAATGCGGCGCTCTACGGCGTCGATCTGAGCAATCTGATGCGTTAGCGCCAATCGCCTCGCACCGCTTGCCACACCGCGAGCGCCGCCAGCGCGGCGGTGTCGGCACGCAGGATGCGCGGGCCGAGCGAGACGGCGACGACGAAGGGCCGGCTGCGCAGCGCCTCATGTTCGGCGGGATCGAAACCGCCTTCCGGGCCGGTGAAGATGGCAAAAGGCTGGTCCAATTCGCTCGCGAGCGCTTGCGCGATCGGCTGTGCGTCTCCGCCCTCATCGCAGAAAATCAGACGACGGTCTTTCGGCCATGCGGCGAGCAGCTTATCGAAAGTGAGCGGCTCGCGGGTTTCGGGGACGCCGAGGCGCCCGGATTGCTCGGCGGCTTCGACCGCGTTGGCGCGCATGCGTTCGAGATTGACTCTGGCGACGATGGTGCGGCGGGTGAAGACCGGTTGCAGGACACGGACGCCGAGCTCGGTCGCCTTCTGCACGAGATAGTCGGCCGGCGTCTTCTTGATCGGCGCGAAGCAGAGCCAGACGTCGGGAACTTCCGCCTGCGGCGCGATCTTGTGTTCACATTCCAGCGAGCAGGAGCGTTTCGAGACGCCGGTGAGGCGCGCGAGCCATTCGCCATCGGCGCCGTTGAACAGGCTGACACGGTCGCCCGCCCTGGCGCGCATGACGTGCAGGAGGTAGTGCGTCTGTTGATCGTCCGGCACGACGCAGGCGCCCTGCCACAGCGGCGCCCCGACAAAGAGACGCAGCTTGCCGCCGGGATGGGTGAGATCGTTTTCGCTCATGGACAATTACTTGTAGTGTGACGGCGATGAACGAGACAACCGCTATTCCCGCCGATGCCGCCCTTCTGACCTGGGTCGACCAGGCGCCGCCGGCGCTGCGGCCGTTTCTGCGCCTGATGCGGCTGGATCGGCCGATCGGGACCTGGCTGCTGTTCTGGCCGTGCGTGTGCGGGCTGGTGCTGGGCGCCATCGCCAGCGAGCGGCCGTTTTCCACGTGGCACGATATGTATCTGGCCGCGCTGTTCGCCGTCGGCGCGGTCGTGATGCGCGGCGCCGGCTGCACCTACAACGACATCGTCGACCGCGATATCGACGCGCAGGTCGCCCGCACGCGCGGCCGGCCGATTCCGTCGGGAGCGGTGACGGTGCGGCAGGCCTGGCTGTTCCTGGGCGCCCAGCTGGCGGCGGGTCTGGCGATCCTGGTCCAGCTCAACCTGTTCGCCCTAGAGATCGGCGCGGCATCGCTGCTGCTGGTGGCGGCCTATCCTTTCATGAAACGGATCACCTGGTGGCCGCAGGCCTGGCTGGGACTGACGTTCAACTGGGGCGCCCTGCTCGGTTTCGCGGCGCAGACCGGGACGATCGATGCGGCGGACGCGATGCTTTATGCCGGCCTGTTCTTCTGGACGCTTGGCTACGACACGATCTATGCCGCGCAGGACAAGGACGACGATGCCCTGATCGGCGTCAAGTCGACGGCGCTTCTGTTCGGCGCGCGGGCGAAGGATTGGGTGCTCGGATTCTACACCGCGGCGTTCGCGCTGATCCTGGCGGCAGGCTTCACCGAGCATGCCGGCTGGCCGCTCGCCTTCGTGCTGATCGCGGCGGGCGCGCATTTGCTGTGGCAGGTGCACACGCTGGCCATCGACGATGCGGCACGCTGCCTCAAGTTGTTCCGCGCCAATCGCGACACAGGCGCGCTGATCGCCGCCGCATTCCTGCTTTCCAGCTGGATCTGGTGAGTTGCCGTTGCGGAACTTCGCTCTTCGCAAGGCGCACGAACGGACTATAATTGCCCCATGAACGTGCAGCGCTTCGATCCCACCTCCGTGTTCTCGCCGGCCGAGATGGCGAGCGTGCGGGCGCGCTCGGATTTCACCGGCCTGCTCTGCGTCATCCATGCCTGGGTCATGATCGGGGCGGCGATGGCGCTCTATGCGGTGTGGCCCAATCCCCTGACCTTCGTCGCGGCCGTGATCGTGATCGGCAGCCGGCAGCTCGGCCTCGCCATCCTGATGCACGACGCCGCGCATGGCGTCTTGATGAAGACCAAGGCCTTGAACGAATGGGTGGGCCAATGGCTGTGCGCCTACCCGACGATGGGCGAGATGATCGGCTACCGGCACTACCATCTGGTGCATCACCGCCGCACGCAGCAGGCGGACGATCCGGATCTCGGCCTGTCGGCGAAATTCCCCATCACGCGCGAGAGTTTCCGGCGCAAGATGATCCGCGATCTCACCGGCCAGACCGGCTACAAGCAGCGCAAGGCGCAGTTCCTGCGCGCCTGGGGCGAGCCGGGGCGGCCGTTCGGCGAACGCCTGAAAACCTTTTGGGATCGGATCGGACGGCAATATTCGGTGCAGCTTATTTTGCTGGCGCTGATGACGGCGTTCGGCAAGCCGCATTATTTCCTGATGTTCTGGGTGCTACCCAACATCACCTGGCAGATGGCGATCACGCGGGTGCGCAATATCGCCGAGCACGCCATCGTGCCGGACGACAACGACGTCTTCCGCAATGCGCGCACGACCTATGCATCATGGTGGGTGCGGGCGCTGGTGGCGCCCTATTGGGTGAACTACCACGTCGATCATCATCTGCTGTTCTATGTGCCCTGCTACAACCTGCCGAAGCTGCACAGGCTGCTGCTGGCGAAGGGGCTGGGGCGCAGGATGGAAATCCAGCCGAACTACGTCACCATGCTGAAACTGGCGACGAGCAAATCCAACCCGTTGGCGGTCGCGGCCTAGCCAAACGAACCCACCAAACGCTCAACGACGAACACAGGAGTAGCAGGTCCATGGCCGACGGTTCCGTGCAGGGCTTCACGCATGACAAATTCGCGCCGGTGCGCGCGGTGTTCGAGGGCCACCTCGCAAGCGGCGCGGACATCGGCGCCTCGTTCTGCGCCACGGTCGAGGGCGAGACGGTGGTCGACCTGTGGGGCGGCTTCGCCGACGAGGGCCGCACGCGTCCCTGGGTCAAGGACACGATCGTCAACGTTTATTCCACCACCAAGACGATGACGGCGCTGACGGCGCTTTTGATCGCCGACCGCGGCCTGCTCGATTTCGACGCGCCGGTGGCGCGCTATTGGCCGGAGTTCGCGGCCAACGGCAAGGAGCGCGTCAAGGTCAGCCACCTGATGAGCCACTCGGCGGGCCTTTCGGGCTGGAAGGAGAAGATCACCACGCAAGACATCTACGATTGGGACAAGGTGACGTCGCTGCTCGCAGCCCAGGCGCCGTTCTGGGAGCCCGGCACCGCGCCTGGCTATCACGCGCTGACCCAGGGCTACCTCGTCGGCGAAGTGATCCGCCGCATCACCGGCAAGTCGCTCGGCACCGTCTTCCGCGAGGAGATCGCCGCGCCCCTCGGCGCCGATTTCTGGATCGGCTTGCCGGCCTCGGAGGATCATCGCGTCGCTGATCTCATTCCGCCGCCGCCCGGCGTCGCGGTCGGCGACGGACCGGGCATGACCGAGCTGATGAGCAACATGGCGACCAACCCGGGCATCGACGTTGCGGAAACCAAAACCCGGGCCTGGCGCGGCGCCGAGATTCCGGCGGCCGGCGGCACCGGCAATGCCCGCTCGGTGGCCGAGATTCACGCCATTCTCGCCAACGGCGGCGTCGCCAAGGGAAAACGATTCCTGTCGGAAGCCGGTTGCCGCAAGGCGCTGGAACTCCAGGTCGAGGGCAGGGACAAGATCATGGACGTACCGGCGCGCTTCGGCCTGGGCTTCGGCCTGGCGGGCGGACTGCTGCCGCTGCCCAATGCCAGCACCATGTTCTGGGGCGGCTATGGCGGCTCGCTGGTCATCATCGACATGGATGCGCGCACCACCTTCGGCTACGCCATGAACAAGATGGCCGGCACGACGACCGGCGATCTGCGCGCCTTCGGCCTCGCCATGGCGATGTGGGAGGCGTTGGAGGTCTAGTTTCCGGTCCGCTACTCGTCACCTTCCTCGAACTTCTTCTTGGCGCGGTAGTCCTTGTGGCGGCGGATCCAGACCTTGCGGGTTTCGGCGCGCAGGCGCGGATCGTCCTTGCGCTTCTCGAAGGCGAGTTCGCGCTGCAGTTTGACGTAAGCCTCCCAGCGCTCGGCCTCAAGCGTGCCGACTTCCAGCGCGGCGCGCACGGCGCAGCCGGGCTCGCCGCGGTGGCGGCAATCGTTGAAGCGGCACTGCGTCATCAGTTCTTCGACGTCGCCGAAGGCCGCCGTGACGCCGGCGCCGGCGTCCCACAAGCCCAATTCGCGCATGCCGGGCGTGTCGAGGATCAGCGCGCCGCCGGGCAGCAGGACGAGCTCACGATGCGTCGTGGTGTGGCGGCCGCGCTGGCCGTCAACGCTGATGTCGCGGGTCTGCATCAAGGCTTCGCCGGCGAAGGCATTGACCAGCGTCGACTTGCCGGCGCCGGAACTGCCGACCAGGACGGCGGTGTTTCCCGGCAGCAGGCGGGCCTTCAGCGCGTCCAGGCCTTCGCCGCTCACCGCCGAGACGGCATGCACGGCCGCGCCGAACGCGACGCTCTCGACTTCGGCCTTGCGGCCCAAGACGTCGTCGCACATGTCGGCCTTGGTCAGCACGATCACCGGATCGGCGCCACTTTCGTGCGCCGCGGCGAGATAGCGTTCGATGCGCCGCAGGTTGAGATCGCCGTTCAGCGAAGCGACAAGCAGCGCGACGTCGACATTGGCGGCGACGACCTGCATGCGCGCGGCGCCGGGGCCGGCGGCGCGACGCTTGAAGACGCCCTTGCGCGGCAGGACATCGCGGATGATGGCGGCGCTCTCGCCGGCGCGGGCGGCGGCCGCGACCCAGTCGCCGGCGACCGGATAGCCGCCCTCCTCCGCTTCGCGGGCGAATTTGCCGGCCAGCGTGGCGGATAGCTCGCCCGCCTCGGCCACGATCTCGTAGTGGCCGCGCTGCTGGACGAGCACGCGCGCGGGGACCAGACCCTCGGCGGCGTGGGCGGCGAATTGGTGGCGGAGCGTGTCGCTCCAGCCGTAGCGTTCAAGCACGATGAATTCCTTGGGTCAGAGCCTGGAAGGGCGCCGACAGCGGAATCATCCGTATACGGATTGTTACGCGGCGACGCGGCGGAGGGTCTTGCGGACACTGTCGATCATCTGGACGCCTCCTCTTCGACGCGCTGCGGGGCAGGAAACTAGGCTTCGAGCGCTGGCGCGTCAATTGGGGCGCACGCCAGGCGCGATCATCGGCACGTCCTGTGTTACCAGTGCCACATGAGCGATCCCGCCCAATTCATCCGCGCCAATACCGCGCTGGTCGCGCCGCCCCTGGTGCCGGAAATCAAACTGCATCTGGCGACCGAGGTCGTGCCGCTGTGGCGGCTGACCGAGGAGGAGCTGCAGGCGCAAGGCGTGCCGCCGCCCTATTGGGCCTTCGCCTGGGCCGGCGGGCAGGCGCTGGCGCGCTATGTGCTCGATCATCGGGAGACCGTCGCCGGCAAGGACGTGCTGGATTTCGGCTCGGGCTCGGGCCTCGTCGCCATCGCAGCGGCAAAGGCGGGCGCGGAACGCGTGCTGGCGGCGGATATCGACACGCATGCGCAGGCCGCGATCCGGCTGAACGCCATCGCCAACAGCGCGATCTTAGGGACGACGACCGCCGACCTGATCGGCTCGGACGGCAATTGGCGCGTCATCCTGGTCGGCGACATGTGCTACGAGCGGCCGCTGGCGGAGCAGATGCTCGCCTGGCTGATCGACCGCGCGATCCATGGCGCGACCGTGCTGATCGGCGATCCGGGACGCAGCTATTTTCCGCGCGGCGGTGTGGAGAAGCTCGAGACCTATCGCGTCGCGACCTCGCGCGACCTGGAAGACCAGGAGATCCGGCAGACCAGCGTTTACAAGTTGATCGCATGACGACTCCGGAGCTTTCTCTGCGCGTGTTTCATCCGTCGATCGATCCCAGGAAGATCACCGAGGAGCTTGGCTTGCCGCCGCAGACGTCGTGGGCGGCGGGCGGCGACCGGCACGAGACCTATTGGCAGACGCGGCTCGCCGGTAACGAGACCGGACGCGGCGACCTGAATTCGGCGCTGCGCGATGTCGCGGCGCGGTTCGAGCATTATCGATTCTTCGTGGATGAAATGCGCGAAGGCGGCGGGCGCGTGGAGATCGTGATAGCGGCACCGGCGGTGGCGCTGGATGCAGAGCTTGCGCGCCTGTTCGACGATCTGAAGATCGAAGTGGTGTTCCGCTAGCTCTGCTGTCATCCCCGGCCGAGCGAAGCGAGGGGAAGGGGACCCAGGATGAGTCACATCGACACTGTGGAAGAACCAAGCGGGCTTCATTCTGCAACACCATAGATGCGGCTTAGCCTGGGTCCCCTTCCCTCGCTCCGCTTCGCTACGCTCGCCGGGGATGACAGCGGAGTTTTGTTGTTTGTGCTACGATGACTGCCAAACGGGAGGACATCATGCATCGCACCTTTATCGCTTCGCTCGCGCTGGCCGCGGCGCTGACGGGCAGCGCCTGGGCGGCGACGCCGGCTTCGATCAGCGACGTGGGACGACCCGCCGAGGACGTGGCGCGCGACGCGGCGCGCAAACCGGCGGAGATGCTGAGCTTCTCCGGCATCAAGGCGGGCGACAACGTGCTCGAGCTGCTGCCCGGCGGCGGCTATTTCACGCGCATCTTCAGCAAGGAGATCGGACCGGCGGGCCATCTCTATGCGGCGGTGCCGGACCCCAAGGGCTCCGATGCCGAGCCGGCGGCGGCCGCGCTGGCCGCGCAGCCGGGCTACGCCAACATCACCGTCGTACCGATCGCGCCGCTGCCGGCGATGGCGCCGCTCGACGTCATCTGGACGTCGTGGAACTACCACGACCTGCATCTGAGCCGCGTGCACGCCGACATGATGGTGGTCGACAAGGACTTCCTGGCGCGGCTGAAGCCCGGCGGCGTGGTGGTGATCGTCGATCACGTCGCGCTGCCCAGCGCTTCGGCGGTGGAGACGGCGGACAAGTTTCATCGCATCGATCCCGCCGTGGTGAAGACGGAAATGGCAGCGGCCGGCTTCGTGTTCGACGGCGAGAGCGACGTGCTGCGCAACCCGGCCGATCCGCACACCGCGATCGTGTTCGACCCCTCGATCCGCGGCAAGACCGACCAGTTCGCGTATCGCTTCAAGAAGCCCATGTGATCAACGCTTGCTGGCGCGGCCAGGAGCGGGCCCGATGTAACGGGCTCTCGGACGGATGAGGGCGTGGCTTTCGAGTTGCTCGATGGCGTGCGCGATCCAGCCGCCAGTGCGCGACATGGCGAAGATCGCGGTCTCGCTGCCGCGCGCGAGGCCGAGCGTCTTGCATAGAACCGCCAGCGCATAATCGATATTGACGAAGGCGCCGGTGGCCTCGCCGATGCGGGCCGGGACTTCGACGGTCAGCCGCTTGTCGGCGCCGGCTTTGGTGAGTTCTTCCAGCAGCGACACGCCGCGCGGATCGCCGTGGCGGTAGATGGAATGGCCGAAGCCCGCGAAGCGTTCGCCGAGCGCGACGCGCTCGCGCACGATGGCGGCGATGTCGCCTTCCAGCAGCGTGTCGACCAGCTTGGAGGCCAGCGGCCCGGCGCCGCCATGCTTGGGGCCTTTCAGAGCGACCATGCCGGCAATTACGGCGTCGTAGAGGGAAATGCCGGTCGAGACGGCGCAGCGCACCGTGAAGGTCGAGGGGTTGAGTTCGTGATCGGCCAGCAGCACCAGCACGCGGCGGATGAGATCCTCGGCATGTTTGTGCTTCGGCGCCCAGCTGCGCGCGATCTGCTTGTGCAAGGGATCGGCGGACGGCTCGGCGCCGATCATCGCGGCGATGACGAGGCGCAGGATGCGCGCGCCGATGGCGGCGCGGCCCTCCGCCACGCTGTTGTAGGCGCGCGGATCGGCGTCGGCGGCGAGCGCCAGCACCGCGACGGCACGGTCCATCGGCGTCGCGCCTTTTGTCGCCTCGAGGATCAGGCGCATCGGTGGCGAGACGATGGGCAAGTTTGATTTGGCGAAGGGATCCGATGATTTGGAGTCCCACAGCAGCGTCGCCGCCTGCTCGAAGGTCGCGGTCCGCGACAGCGCCACGGCGTAGACGCCACGATAGATCGAGCCTTCCTCGGTGATGGTGGAGATGGCGCTGTCGAGCACCGGCAGGTCGGCAGCTTTCAGGCCCTGGCCTTCGACCATGGGCGAGCGGCGGTTCTTCAGGCCGCGGACGTCCTCGGCGCGGTAGCGGCGGCTGCGCGGGTTGGCGCCGGGCTCCGAGCGGATCAGGCCGCGACTGACATAGGCGTAGAGCGTCGCCGGGGAGACGGCGAGCTCGGTGGCGGCGTCGCGGGCGGTAAGGTAGAGGGTATCGTCGGAATTATTCATGTTGATCAGCCTAATCATGATTGATCAATATGTCCAACCGCCCGATCTTTTGTGCATTGCAACAGAGGAGATCGAGATGACATTGCAGAGCAGCAAATCCCCCATCGGACTGGATGGCGTCGCGGCGGCCGAAACCGCGCTTTCCCATGTCGACGGCCAGAAGGGGGAACTCATCATCGCCGGTGAGCGGGTGGCCGACCTCGCCGGCAAATCCAGCTTCGAGGGCGTCACGGCGCGGTTGTGGACCGCCGCTACCACCGTGCCGATCAGCGAGGCGGAAGTGCGCGCGGCGCTGGGCGAGGCGCGGGTACGGGCCTTCGCGCACCTGCCGCAGATGCTGGCCGCCAGCGACGGGCTTTCCATCGTCGACGGCTTCCGCGCCGCCATCGCGACGCTGCGCGCCGAGCATGGCATCACCCATGACGCGACCATCGTCGGCGCGCTGCCCGTGATCGTGGGCGCGCTGGTGCAACGGGCAAACGGCAAGGCGCCGCATATCCCCAACGCCAAGCTCGGCCACGCCGCCGATACGCTGTCGATGCTGCATGGGCGCCCGCCCAGCGCCGGCGAGGCGGCGGCGCTCGACGCCTATTTCGTCACGGTGTGCGATCACGGCATGAACGCGTCGACCTTCACCGCGCGGGTCATCGCCTCGACGCAGGCGGATCTGTTCTGCGCCGTCACCGGCGGCTATTGCGCGCTGACGGGGCCCTTGCACGGCGGCGCGCCGGAACCGGTGCTGGAAATGCTCGACGCCATCGGCACGCGCGAACGCATCAAGCCGTGGATCGACGACGCGCTGGCGCGCGGCGAACGGCTGATGGGCTTCGGCCACCGCGTCTACAAGGTGCGCGATCCGCGCGCCGACGTGCTGAACGCGGCGATCGGCAAGCTGGCGACCAATTCGATCAACCTGCCCTTCGCCGCCGAGGTCGAGGCCTATGCACGCGAGGCGCTGCGGAAAAAGAAGCCGGATCATCCGCTGGACACCAATGTCGAGTTCTTCACCGCGATCCTGCTCGACGCGCTGGCGATCCCGCGCCAGGCCTTCACGCCGATCTTCGCCACGGCGCGCGCCGCGGGCTGGACGGCGCATGCGCGCGAACAGCAGCGGCGCGGCCGGCTGCTGCGGCCGAGCTCGGCGTATATCGGGGAGATGCCGGAGTAATTTTGTTCGCGGCGGGCCGGAATATTCGACAACATAATTGTTCGGCAGAAAACCGAGGGGGGGTACCCCCTCGGGCCTCCGCGCAAGATTCGCAAAACCGAGGTGTTTGACGGGAATCGCGTTTTGTCCGCGCGCGCAATGGCTTGGCGAAATTTCGGCAACATAATTGTTTTCGGATTTTTTGAGGGGGGGGTGCCCCACTTCTCCCTCGCCCCGGCGAAGCGGGGGAGAGGGCGGGGTGAGGGGGTGCCGATGTCGATCTGACATGCTCGGCATTGATGAGAGTCGTTGATACGGCGCGGCTTCGGATTCGACGCTCTTTTCTGAGGCACCCCCTCACCCTGCCCTCTCCCCCAAAAAGTGGGGGAGAGGGTGACTCTCTTTTTTTGTCCCGACCTTTCCAAAACATGGACTTGCGGGGTCGCTATCCATGGTTCGGACCGCGCGGACTGACATGCGGGCGCGTTCGCGAACCCGCCCGCATGTGCGTTCGGCGCCCGGTTTTGCTGGCGCGGATGAGAAGGGCTCCCTGTCATGCAAGCATTATACGCCCGCCGCGCGCGGCCTGGATAAGGCTGGGTGCGCATGCCGGGTTCAGGCCGCCGGCTTCGGCTCGTAGCCGGGGACCCATTTTTCGTGCTGCGGCAGCGTGTCCTGGATTTCCCACCACGGCGCGCGCGACGACGTGAAGACGTGCAGCATCGGCCTGACGACGGGGTCGTCGTCGAGCAGGCCGGCGGGAATGCTCACCGTCGGAAGATAGGTTGCCTTGCCGGGCGCGGGCGAGCCGCAGACGCGGCAGCTGTGGCGAAAACTGCCGGGCGTGGATTCGTAGCGTTCGATGAGATTCTCGCCCGCGACGAAGCGGAACTTGCCGGAATCGACATGCGCATAGGTCGCGAAGGCGGCGCCGCTCAGCTTGCGGCAGATCGCGCAGTGGCAATGGGTCAGGGCGCGGATGCGATCGATCTCGAACCGAATGCCGCCGCAGGCGCAGCTGCCTCTGATCATGGACGCTCCTCGATGGCGGCGCGCTTGTGCAACAGGCGCGCCGGATTGCCGACGACGGTGGTGCCGGGCGCCACGTCGCGGATGACGACGGCGCCGGCGCCGACCGTCGCGCCGGCACCGATGCGGATGCCCGGCGCGACGGCGGCGCCGACGCCGATGAAGGCGTCTTCCTCGACCTGCACGTTGCCGGCGAAGTGGACTCCGGGCGCGATATTGACGCCGTCGGCGATGCTGTTGTCGTGGTCGATGGTGGCGCCGGTGTTGACGATGCAGAAGCGGCCGACGCTGGCGTGCACGCCGACCACCGAGCCCGCGGCGAGGAAACTTCCGGCGCCGATCTTCGCCAGCCGCGAAAGCGTGCCTGCGGGATGCTGAACCGTCGCCAGCACGCCGCCATAGCCAAGCACCTTGAGCGACAGCGTGCGGCGAAACTGCGCCGATCCGGCGCCGACGATGACGGCGAATTGCGCGACAAATTCGCGGTTGTCGAGCAGCGACAGATCGCCGAGCCGATTGAGCGCGGCAGCGGGATTGCGCGATTGCGCATCGGCGGACAACCAGCCCGCCACCGGCATCTCCGCCGCGAGACAGGCATCGAAGATCACCGAAGCCTGTCCGCCCGTGCCGGCATTGACGATGACGACGCTCCGCATAGGCATATCATAGAGAAACCGAACCCGGCCGCCTATCGCGCGAAGCCGCGGTGTCGGTCGCAGATGAACCGCTGTCGATGGAGCATCTTTGCGCTATCATGGACGCGGCGAACCCGGCGAAGACGCGCGGGTCGTACAAGAAAAGGGCGGCAAAGTGGACTGGGAACAGCTTGGGGTGTCGATCGCCGTGGCCGTGCTTTATTGCAGCTGGCTCGGTCTGCGACCCTGGTTTCCGCGAGCCTCATGGATGTTGCTCCTGATCACCAATTTCGCCACCGCCTTGAGCGTAGCGATCTTCGACGTCATTCCCGTGCGCTACGTTCTCGAAGACTGGCGTCTGCAGGCGATCGTTGCGTTCGAACTCGTTGCGACCGCGGCCGCGGTGGCCGCGTTTTTTCGTTATCGACCGGCCCTTTTCTTCTCTTATCTCGTTTTTGCCTTCCACTTGTCCGTGTTCTTATGGGCTGTGACCCATCCCTTACATTTGGATCGAATGAATGTACTGGATTACGGCTGACGCTTAATGCGGCAGGTCGCCCGGGGGTGGTTCGTGGCCCATGACGGCGACGCCGTGGCGCAGCTTGGAGTGGCGGTAGCCGTAGCCGATATAGAGCAGCGCGCCGATGATGATGTAGCCGACCAGGATATAGAGCGCGATCGGATCCTTCGGCGCGTCATAGCTCGGCACCGCGGCGCCGGCCGGCAGCGGGCTGAGCAAGCCGAAGAGCTGGCCGATCAGGTCCTTGCCCATCGCGGCGCCGGAGATGTCGAGCAGGATGGGCCCCATCATCAGGACGACGCAGAAGAAGACGCCGAGGATGGGCGTCAGCGGATAGAACGGCACCTTGAAGGGGCGCTTAATCTCCGGATGCGCCCGGCGCATGTAGATCACGGTGATGCAGACGATGGCGAAGGCGAGCGCGGTGCCCAGGCTGACCAGATTGCCCATGACGTCGAGCGGCAACACCGCGGCGGCCACCGCGATGATCGCGCCGAGCAGGATGGTGCCGGCGGCCGGCGTCTTGAAGCGCTTGCTGACGCGGCCGAACACGCCCATCAGAAGCCCGTCACGCGCCATCTGGTAGAAGACGCGGGTCTGGGCATAGCAGAGCACCAGCATCACCGAGGACAGGCCCGTGAAGGCGCCGATCTTGATGATGAAGGAGAACAGATTGAGCTTGTGGGTCGCGGTCAGCGGCCAGTTGACGATCGCCCAGAGCGGGTTCATCCGGTCGACCGCGACGGCGATGGGGTCGGGCACGTTGAGGGCGCGGAACGGCACCACGCCGGTCATGACCGCGGCGACGGCCATGTAGATGACGGTGCAGATGACGAGCGAGCCCAGGATGCCGACCGGCAGATCGCGCTGCGGCGTCTTGGCCTCGCCGGCGGCGGTCGAAACCGCTTCGAAGCCGACATAGGCGAAGAAGACGTAGGACGCGGCGCGCAGGATGCCGGGCCAGCCATAGTGGAAGCTACCCTCGTTCGCCGGGATGAAGGGGTGCCAGTTGGCGGGGTTGATGTAGCTGAAGCCGATCACGACGAAGGCCAGCAGCACGGTGACCTTGATCACCACGATGACGTTGTTGACCCGCGCCGACTCCTTGATGCCGATGACGAGCAGGGTCGTCACCGCCAGGATGCCGATGGCGCCGACGACGTTCACGGCGCCGGTGGTCTGCAGCGCGCCATGCGCCGCCGGGTTGTTGGGGTCGGGGACGATGTATTGCATGGTCGAGTGCGACACGGCGTCGGCGATGACGATGCCGAAATCCTTCGCCAGGCTGACGACATAGCCGGTCCAGCCGGCCGCGACGGTCGAGGCCGCGATGCCGTATTCGAGCAGCAGGAGCCAGCCCATGGTCCAGGCGAAGACCTCGCCCAGCGTGACGTAGGAATAGGAATAGGCCGAGCCGGACACCGGCATGGTCGAGGCGAGCTCGGCATAGCACAGGCCGGCGAAGGCGCAGGCGAGGCCCGAGATGATGAAAGCGTACATCACGGCGGGGCCGGCCATGGTGGCGGCTGCGTGGCCGGTCAGCACGAAGATACCGGCGCCGATGATGCAGCCGATGCCGAGCGTGACGAGGTTGAACGCACCCAGGGTGCGCTTGAGCTCGCCGCTCTCGAATTCGGCCATGATCTGCGCGACAGGCTTTCGCGCGAAAAGACCCGCCATCGTGTGTCCCCCTAAAGACCTCGAATCCGCGCGAGCCTAGTGGGCGCCTTGGTGTCCGGCAAGGCCGCGCATTTGCGGGCCGCAAGGGCAAGCGGCATGATGCGCCGCCTTGCCGAGTTCCCCATGACCTACCGCTCCCTGCGCGACTTCATCGCCAAGCTCGAAGCCGCCGGCGAACTGGTGCGCGTGCGCGAACCGGTCTCGACCGTGCTGGAGATGACCGAGATCCAGACGCGGCTGATCGCGTCCGGCGGCCCGGCGGTGTTGTTCGAGAAGCCGGTCAAGGCGGATGGAACCGCGAGCGACATTCCGGTACTGGTCAACCTGTTCGGCACGGTCAAGCGCGTCGCCATGGGCGTGACGATGGACGGCAAGGAGCGGGTCGACGCGAAATCCTTGCGCGAGGTCGGCGAGGTGATGGCGACCTTGCGCCAGCCGCAGCCGCCGCGGTCGCTGGGCGAGGCGTTCGAGCTTCTGCCGCTGGCCCGGACGCTGCTGGCGATGAAGCCCAAGAGCGTGTCGCGCGGGCCAGCCCAAGAGATCGTCTTGCGCGGCGATCAGATCGATCTGAACGCGCTGCCGATCCAGACCTGCTGGCCGGGCGAGCCGGCGCCACTGATCACCTGGCCGCTGGTGGTGACCAAGGGACCGGGCGAAGCGCGCGAGGACAATTACAATCTGGGCATCTATCGCATGCAGGTGCTGAACAAGAACCAGACCATCATGCGCTGGCTGCGGCACCGGGGCGGGGCGCAGCATCATGCGCGCTGGGCGGCGGAGAAAGCCAAGCCCCTGCCCGCCGCGATCGTGCTGGGCGCCGATCCGGGCACCATCCTGGCGGCGGTGACGCCGGTGCCGGAGACGCTGTCGGAATATCAGTTCGCGGGATTGCTGCGCGGCCAGCGCGTGGAGCTGGTCGATTGCGTGTCGCAGCCGCTCAAAGTTCCGGCCGAGGCGGAGATCGTGCTGGAGGGCGAAGTCTCGCTCACCGACTATCGCGACGAAGGACCCTATGGCGATCACACGGGCTATTACAATTCGGTCGAGCAGTTCCCGGTCTTCACGATCACCGCGATCACGATGCGCAAGCAGCCGATCTATCTGTCGACCTATACGGGGCGGCCGCCGGACGAGCCGTCGGTGCTGGGCGAAGCGCTGAACGAAGTGTTCGTGCCGCTGCTGATCCAGCAATTTCCCGAGATCGTGGATTTCTGGCTGCCGCCGGAAGGTTGCTCCTATCGCATCGCGGTCGTGTCGATGAAGAAGGCCTATCCGGGCCATGCCAAGCGCGTGATGCTGGCGGTGTGGTCGTATCTACGCCAGTTCATGTACACCAAATGGGTGATCGTGGTGGACGACGACATCGACGCGCGCGACTGGAAGGACGTGATGTGGGCGGTCTCAACCCGCATGGATCCTAAGCGCGACGTCACGCTGATCGAGAACACGCCGATCGACTATCTGGACTTCGCGTCGCCGCAGAGCGGGCTGGGGTCCAAGATCGGACTCGACGCGACCAACAAGTTGCCGCCGGAAACAACGCGCGAATGGGGCCGCCAGATCCGCATGGACGAGGATGTGATCCGCACGGTGACGGAGAAGTGGCCGCGTCTGGGCCTGCCGGGCGACGGAAAATCCATCTGGCGCGATTAGCGCAATTTTGGCTTCAAAGTTCGCACTGGACAATCGTGCATCCGGGCGTTGAACTGTCTAAGTTGGCCGGGGAGTATCCGATGCGAAGAGCAACCGTTCTTGCCGGTGGCGTTCTGTCCCTGCTCTTGATCGTCGCGCCGGCATTGGCCGACGACTGCACGCCGAAGCTTCTCACCCAGCTGGACATGATCGACGAACCCGACGGCCGCGTCGCCGTCGCGGTGGGCCTTGCCGGCGCGCAGCACCGCATGCTGATCGGCACCAGCAGCATGCACTCCGAACTGTTCGCGCCCGCCGCGGCGGCGGCCGGCTACCGCACGCTGCATCTTTCGGAGCGCCAGTCGTTCGACATTTTCGGCGGCCATGCGAGCGGCTATGCCGAGGTCGACTCCATGACGCTCGGCACGGTGAGGGGCGGCGACGTCAAGATGCTGGTGACGCCGGGACCGTATGACGGCGACGCCGGCGTTGTCGGCGTGCTGGCGTCCGACCTGCTGGGCAATTTCGAGGTCGATCTCGATTTCAAGCAGCACAAGGTCAACCTGTTCGCCAGCAATCCGTGCGACGACAAGCGGGTCTATTGGGCGGCGCAGTATGCGACGCTTGCGATGGATGGCGACGGCGGCCGCATGACGACGACGATGCTGCTGGACGGCAAGCCGGTGCAGGTCGCGCTCGACCCGCTGGCGACCGAGATGCGGCTCAAATTCGACGTCGCCAAGCGGCTGTTCGGTCTCGATCCGACCACGCCGGGCGTCACGCCGATCGGCGAACGCGACGACGGCCGGCCCACCTACCGTTATCCCTTCGCGTCGCTGCGCGCGGACGGGTTCGCCATCGACAAGCCGCCCATCGTGCTGTTCGGCGATCCCAACGCCCTGTCCTGCAACGGCTCGCCGCATCCGCGCCTCGGCGCCGTGCTGGCCGACATATACTCCATCCACACCTGCTGGAGTCCCGGCGACCTGAGCATCGGAAACCGCCGGCTGCGCCTGATGCACCTGTATTTCGCCTACAAGGCGCGCAAGATTTACTTCACCGCCGCGGACGGCCACTGACCGCTTGACCCCGCCGGGAACTGCTCTACTTATGAGCCCGAAATTCCGGGTATTTCGACATCATGGACAATCCCTTCCTGCAGCCGTTCCAGATGGTCGCGTTCTACGCGGCGATCAATGCCCTGATCATGCTGGTGCTCGGCATGCTGGTGGTGCGGGCGCGCGTCAAGACGCGCACCGAAATCGGCGACGGCGGCAATCCGGCCATGGTCGGGCCGCTGCGGGCGCACGCCAACAACACCGAATATGTGCCGATGGCGATCATCATGCTGGTGATCCTCTATTCGCTGGGCGCCAGCATCTACATGCTGCATGCGGTCGGCGCGACGTTGACGCTGGGCCGCCTGCTGCATGCCGTCGGTCTGACGCGCAACGTTGGGACGTCGCTGGCGCGCCTGCTCGGCATGATCCTGACCTGGCTGTCCTATCTCATCGCCATCGCCGTGATGCTGTGGCTCGTCTTCGGGCCGGCCGCGAGCTAGCGCGACATGGCGCGTCCCGCTACGCAGTCGATTCTGGACAGCGCCATTCGCGCGGCAAAAGCGGCGGGCGCCGACGCCGCCGACGCCCTGCTGGTCGAGAACGTCTCGGCCAGCGTCTCCTACCGGCTGGGCAAGCTGGAAGACGTCGAGCGCGCCGAATCCTACGATCTGGGCTTGCGCGTTTTCATCGGGCAGAAGGTCGCGTTCGTGTCGTCGACGGATTTTTCCAAAGAGTCGCTGGCGCAATTGCCGGGCCGCGCCGTGGCGATGGCGAAGCTGGCGCCGGAAGACAAGTTCGCCGGCCTGGCGCCGCGCGAGCGCCTGGCGAAAAATTTTCCGGACCTCGACATCGAGGACAAAAACGAGCCGTCGGCGGAAACGCTGGTGGAATGGGCGCGCACAACGGAAGGCGCCGCGATGGCGGTCAAGGGCGTCACCAATTCGGAAGGCGGCGGCGCCAGCTTCAGCCGCACCGGCGTGGCGCTGGCGACCAGCGAAGGATTTTACGGCGCCTATGCCGGCACCAATAGCGGCATCGGCGTCGCGGTCGTGGCCGGCGAAGGCACCGGCATGGAGCGCGACTACGACCAGGCGAGCGCGCGCCATGTCGCCGACCTGCAAAGCGCCGAGGCCATCGGGCGCAGCGCCGGGATGCGGACGGTCAAGCGCCTCAACCCGCGCAAGGTGAAAAGCCAGGCGGTCCCGATCGTCTACGATCCACGCGTCTCGTCCGGGCTGGTGGGGCGCCTGGCCGGCGCAATATCGGGCAGTTCGATCGCCCGCGGCGTCAGCTTTTTGAAGGACATGCTGGACAAGCCGGTGTTCGGGCCGTCGATCAACATCGTCGACGATCCGCATCGCCGGCGCGGGTTGCGCTCCAAGCCGTTCGACGGCGAAGGCGTCGCCAACAAGCGCTGGCCGCTGATCGAGAACGGCATCCTGAAAACCTGGCTGCTGGATTGCGCCAGCGCCAGGCAGCTCGGCCTTGCGACCACCGGACATGCGGCGCGCGGCACCGGCGGCCCGCCGATGCCGTCCGCGACCAATCTTTACATGGAAGCCGGCACGCTGACGCCAGAGGCGCTGATGGCCGACATCCGCGAGGGCTTCTACGTCACCGAACTGATCGGCATGGGCGTCAACGGCGTGACCGGCGATTACAGCCGCGGCGCCGCCGGCTTCTGGATCGAGAACGGCGAAATCGCCTATCCCGTCTCCGAAATCACCATCGCCGGAAACCTGAAGGACATGTTCGCGCAGCTGACGCCGGCCGACGACCTGGAATTCAAGCACGGCACCAACGCGCCGACCATCCGCATCGAAGGCATGACCGTTGCCGGTGCGTGACGCGGCCGCCGACCTGACGCTGCTCGAGGAGAGCGTGCGCGAGGGCGGCAAGATCGCCCGCGCCTTCTTCGGCGGCGACTACAAGAGATGGGACAAGAGCAAGGGCAATCCCGTCACCGAAGCCGATCTCGCGGTCGACAAGTACCTGCGCGAGACGCTGTGCGCGGCGCGGCCGGGCTATGGCTGGCTGTCGGAAGAGACCGAAGACGATGCGCAGCGCCTGCAAGCCGAATGCGTCTTCGTCGTGGACCCGATCGACGGCACCGTCGCCTTCATGAAGGGACGGCCGCATTTCACGATCTGCGCCGGCATCGTGGTCGATGGAAATCCGGTGGCGGGCGCGGTCTACAATCCGATTGCGGAAGAGTGTTTTACGGCGCGGGTGGGACATGGCGCCTTCCTGAACGGCGCGCCGATCCATGTCAGCGGCCGCGACGGCGTCGAAGGCTGCCGCATGCTGGGCGACAAGGCGATGTTCGCGCATGCCGCGTGGAACACGCCGCCCAACCGGCCCTGGCCGGCCATGGAGATCGAGACCCGCGGCTCCATCGCCTATCGCATCGTGCTGGTCGCCTGCGGCCAGTTCGACGCCATGATGGCGCTGTCGTCCAAGCGCGACTGGGACGTCGCAGCGGCGCAGATCATCGCCACCGAGGCCGGCGGCCAGGTGACGACGCACACCGGCGCGGCGCTGCGCTATAATCGCGAGAGCACGCTGCAGCCGTCGCTGGTCGCGGCCGGACCGACGCTGCAGGCGCAGCTCCTGGAACGGGTGAGCCACATCAACCTGCCGCGCGGATGAGAGGAGAAAAATGGTCGATCACACACCCAAGCAATTGCTCCATCTGGTGTTCGGCGGCGAGTTGACGGCGCCGCACAGCATGGCGTTCCGGGACCTCTCCAAGCTGGACCTGGTGGGCATGTACCCCAATTACGCCGAGGCGTTGAAAGCCTGGCGCGGCAAGGCGCAGGCGACGGTCGACAACGCGCTGGTGCGCTATTTTGTCGTGCATATTCATCGCCTGATGGAGCCCGATGCGGGGTCGTGAGCACACGGCCCGGCCACCCTCGCAACGGCCCGGCGGGCCGTGCTATGCCCCGCCGGCATGACAACCGGCCTTGAAACCCAGGCGCCGCCCAGCGCCGCCGCCAAAGCGACGGCGGCGGCCACTGCGCGCCCGCCCGAGCCGGGAAATATCGCGGTCATCCGGCGCCTGTTCCGCGACTATATCAGCAGCCAGTGGCTGGTGTTCGCGGCCGCCGTCGCTTGCATGATCGTGACCTCGGCGGCGAGCGGCGCCATCCCGCTGGTGGTCAAATACGCCATCAAATATCTCTTCCTCGCCAAGCAGCCCGACATGCTCGCCGTCATCCCGCTCGGCGTCATCGCGCTGATGGTGGTGCGGGCGGTCAGCGGTTACGGCCAGGCGGCGTTGATCGACACGGTCGGCGAGACCGCGATCGCTGCGGCGCAGCGCGACATGTTCGACCACCTGATCGGGCGCGACCTCGCCTCGCTGAACGCGGTGCATTCGGGCCAGTTCGTCTCCACCATGCTGTACGACGCGACGCAGATGCGCGACATCATTACTCGCGGGGTCTCCGCCTTCGGCCTGGAGACGACGCAGCTTCTCGCCTATGGCGCGATGATGCTCTATTTCGACTGGCAGCTGACGCTGATCGCGGTCGTGGTGATGCCGCTGGTCGGCTGGATCATGGAGCGCATCGGCAGCTCGTTGCGCCGCGCCGCGACGCGCGGCATGGAGCAGACCGGCGATCTGGCGACCTCGCTGTCCGAGGCGCTCGACGGGCGGCGCATCGTCAAGGCCTACGGATTGGAAGCGCATGTCGCCGAGCGGGCACGGCAGAGGCTGGCGCAGCGGCTGCACACGATGCTGAAGGTCGTGCGGCGGCGCGCGGCGGCGGTTCCGACCACCGACCTGTTCGCGGCCTTCGTGATGGCGGCGACGATCTTCTACGCCGGCTATCAGGCGCAGCACGGCAAGCTGGCGCTGGGCGATTTCGTCGCCTTTCTCACCGCGATGCTGCTGGCGCTGCAGCCGGTGCGGAACCTCAGCCAGTTGTGGCCGGTGGTGTCGGCCGGCGTCGCCGCCGCCAACCGGGTGTTCGCGGTGATCGACAGCAAGCCGTCCATCGTCGACGTGGCGAACGCGGGGACGCTGCACGTCGCGGCGGCTCCCATGGGCGGCGGCGTGACGTTCGAGAACGTCAATTTCTCCTATCAGGCCGATGCGCCCTCGATCGTCGACGTCTCGCTGGAGATCGCGCCGGGCGCCAAGATCGCGCTGGTCGGACCCTCGGGCGCCGGCAAGAGCACGATCTTCAATCTGATGCTGCGCTTCTACAATGTCGAGACGGGATGCATCCGCGTCGATGGCCAGGACATCCGCGGCGTGACGCTGGCATCGCTGCGCGCGAACATCGCGCTGGTGACGCAGGACGCCATCCTGTTCGACGAGAGCGTGGCGGACAACATCGCGCTGGGGCGGCTGGACGCCAGCCGCGCCGAGATCGAGACCGCGGCGCGCGACGCGGCGGCGCACGATTTCATCACGGCGATGCCGCAAGGCTACGACACGCGGGTCGGCGAAGGCGGACTAAAACTATCCGGCGGCCAGCGCCAGCGCATCGCCATCGCGCGCGCCATGCTGCGCGACGCGCCGATCCTGTTGCTCGACGAGGCGACATCGGCGCTGGACGCGGAAAGCGAGCGGCAGGTGCAGGAGGCGCTAACGCGGCTGATGAAGGACCGCACCACCATCGTCATCGCGCACCGGCTGTCGACGGTGCTGGATGCCGACCGGATCTATGTGCTGGACAAGGGCCGCGTCGTCGAATGGGGCAGCCACGGCAAGCTGATCGCGCAGGGCGGCTTGTATGCGCGGCTGTACAGCCAGGATCTCGCCGACGATTCGGGGCCGGCCTGACCATGGCGCGCGCTCCCCTGGGCATCCTGGCCTACCGCGCCGCGACCGCGTTGCTGGCGCCCGCGGCACCGCTGCTGCTGCGCCAGCGCGGCCGGCAGGGCAAGGAACACCGCGACCGTGCGGCGGAGCGGCTGGGCCAGGCGCGGATGGCGAGGCCGCAAGGAAAATTGGTCTGGGTGCATGGCGCCAGCGTCGGCGAGTGCATCGCGGCGCTGCCGGTGATCGAGCAGCTCGCCGCCAAGGGCGTGCATGTGCTGGTCACCAGCGGCACGGTGACCTCGGCCGAACTGATGGAGGAGCGGCTGCCGAAGGGCGCGTTCCACCAATTCGTGCCGATCGACACGCCGGGCGCGACGGCGCGGTTCCTCGATCACTGGCGGCCCGACGCCGGGCTGTTCGTCGATTCCGATCTGTGGCCGAACCTGATCCTCGGCGCGCACGCGCGCGGCGCCAAGCTGGCGCTGGTCAATGCGCGCATGTCGCAGCGCTCCTTCGAAGGCTGGCGCTGGGCGAAGAAGACGGCGCACGCCATCCTGGCGGCGTTCGATGTCTGCCTGGCGCAGGACGACGAGATCGCGGCCCGCTTCCGCGTCCTGGGCGCGCCGGACGTGCGCGTCATCGGCAGCCTGAAGGAGGACGCGCCGCCCCTGCCCTATGAGCCGGAAAAACTGGCGGAGCTGAAAACCGCGATCGGCGCACGGCCCGTCCTGCTGGCGGCGCAGACCCATCCGGGCGAAGACGAGACGATCCTGCCGGTGCACGACGCGCTGCGTGGCACGCATCCCGGCCTGCTCACCATCGTCGTGCCGCGCCATCCGGCGCGCGGCGCCGACATCGCCATGCTGTGCGACACGCGCAAGGCGCAATTGCGCAGCGCCGGCGGCCCGCTTCTGGCGGACACGGCGGTCTATATCGCCGATACGCTGAACGAGCTGGGACTGTTCTACCGCCTGGCGCCGTTCGCCTTTGTCGGCGGCAGCCTGGTGCCGGTCGGCGGACATAATCCGTTAGAGCCGGCGCGGCTGCACTGCGGCGTGCTGGGCGGGCCGCACACCTACAACTCCGCCACCGCTTTCGCCGCGATCTTCGCCGAGCAGGGCCTGGGGCTGGTGCGTTCGAGCACCGACATCATCGCGCTGGCCGGCCGGCTGCTCGGCGATTCGAGCGAGGCCAAGGCGCTGGGCGACGCAGCGGCACGCGGCGCGGCGGCGCTGGGCGGCGCGGTGGAGAAGACCATCGCGGTGGTCGACGATTTCCTGGCCGATCATGCGCCCGCCTGATTTCTGGACCCGCAAGGACCTGGTCTCGCAGCTCGCGGTGAGCCTGCTGACGCCGTTCGGCTGGCTCTATGGCGCGAGCGTGCAGTATCGCGCCGGACACAGCTCGACCTACCGATCGGTGGCGAAAGTCGTCTGCGTCGGCAATCTCACCGCCGGCGGCACGGGCAAGACGCCGATCGCCATCGCCATCGCCAAGGCGCTGATCGGGCGCGGGCAGCGGCCGGTGTTCCTGACGCGCGGCTATGGTGGCAGCGTGCGCGGCACCGCTTTCGTCGGCCCCGACGACCGCGCCGCGCATGTCGGCGACGAGCCGCTGCTGCTGGCGGCGGTGGCGCCGGTGATCGTCTCGGCCGACCGCGCGGCCGGCGCCCGGCTGGCGGAAGAGCACGGCTTCGACGTTATCGTGATGGACGACGGGCATCAGAACTTTTCGCTCGCCAAGGACCTGTCGCTGGTGGTGGTCGACGCCGAAGCGGGCTTCGGCAACCGGCGCGTGCTGCCGGCGGGCCCGCTGCGCGAGCCCGTGGCGCAGGGCTTGGCGCGGGCCGACGCGGTGATCGTGAGCGGCGACGGCGGACAGAAGCTTGTGGCGGGGTTCGCCAAGCCCGTGCTGCGCGCGCGGCTGATCCAGGACGGCAACATCGTCGCCGCCGGCACACGCGTCGTCGCCTTCGCGGGGATCGGACGGCCGGCGAAATTCTTCGCTTCGCTCGCCGCGCTGGGGGCTGTGATCGTCGAGAGCCGCGCCTATGGCGATCATCATGTCTACACGCAATCGGAGATGGCGCGGCTGAAGTCACGGGCGCGGGCGGAAAACGCATTGCTGGTGACAACGGAAAAAGACTTCGTACGGCTGACACCGGCGGAACGCGAAGGCATCGTGGCGTTGCCGGCGCATTCACAGTTCGAGGACCGCGCCGCACTGGACGCGTTGCTTGACAGGCTGATCCGCCCTGCGCTACCGCCCACGGCATCATGACCGCCAAGACACCGGCACCCCTGCCGCTGACAGCCAGGCTGCGCTACGGCGCGGAAGCGGCGGCGTTCTTCACCGGCATCGGCCTGTTGCGGCTGATCGGATTGAAAGCCTCGTCGGCCGTCGGCGGCTTCGTGGGCCGCCAGATCTTCTATCGCGTGCGCGTCATCATGAATCGGGCGCGCGAGAACCTGCTGGCGGCGTTTCCGGAAAAAAACCAGGCCGAGCGCGAGACCATCATCCGCGAGATGTGCGACAATCTCGGCCGCACGGTGGCGGAGTATGCGCATCTGGGGAAATTCTCCCTGACCGGCGACAATCCGCGCCTGGAAATCGCCAATCGCGAGGGTGGGGACGCGGCCATCGCGCGCGGCAAGGGCGTGATGTTCTTCTCGGGCCATTTCGCCAATTGGGAGATGATGCCGTTCACCGCGGCGCAACTGGGCTTCGAGGGCGGCGAGGTCTATCGGCCGCAGAACAATCCGATCATCGACCGCTGGCTGGTGGCGCAGCGCAGCGCCAACGGCCCCGCCGAACAAGTCCCCAAGGGGCCGGCCGGCACGCGCAAGATCTTCACGCTGCTTCGGCGCGGCAAGTCGGTCTTCCTGCTGGCCGACCAGAAGACCAATGAAGGCATCGCCGCGCCGTTCTTCGGCCGCGACGCGATGACGACACCGTTGCCGGCGATGTTTGCGCTGAAGCTGGGCTCCGTCCTGCTGCCGGCGTCAGGCGAGCGGCTGGACGGTTCGCGCTTTCGCATAACGATACTTCCGCCGCTTGCGTTCGCGCCGAGCGGCGATCAGGACCGCGACGTCTACACGCTGACCTGCCTGATCAACGATGCGGTGGAGAAGATGGTGCGCGCCAATCCGTCGCAATGGCTGTGGATCCACCGCCGCTGGCCCACCACGCGCGACCAGGACCAGCTGCGCGACAGGGGAACGCGGCAGGTCGTGAGTTAACCTCTCCCGCACTTCGCGGGAGAGGACGGCCGCGCAGCGGCCAGGTGAGGGGGTCTCTCGACGTCGGTTCCCCTCATCTAGCAAAATCTAACGCTTAGCTTCGCTGCGCTACGCTAAACGTAAGATTTTGCGTCTTCTCCCGCTCGCGGGAGAAGATAACTACGCTCTCGGCGGCGCCGGCGTTCGCGTCGACCGCGAAGGATCCAATTTCACCTGGAACCAGTTCATGCCCCAGTGCAGGTGCGGGCCGGTGGCGCGGCCGGTCTTGCCGATATGGCCGATGATATCGCCGCGCTTGACCGCATCGCCGGCTTTCACCAGCCGCGCGCTCTGATGCATGTAGTGCGTGAAGACACCGTGGCCGTGATCGAGCAGCGTGAAGCCGCCCTCGAGGAAGAAATCGTCGGTCAGCGCCACCACCGCGTCGGTCGGGGCATGGATCGGCGTGCCTTCGGCGTTCGCCATGTCGACGCCCATATGCGGCGACATCGGCTTGCCGTTGTCGATGCGCTGGCTGCCGAAGACGCCGCTCATGATGCCGGGCGCCGGCCAATCGAACGGATCGGCGAACCAGACGTGCTCGCTGTCGGTCCTGCGCGCTTCGGCGAGGCGGCGATGCTCGTCCTTGATGCGCTCCAGGACATCGGGCGGCGGCGACACCGTGCTGGGCGGCAGGCCGTTGACGTGCTGGACGTTGTACTGGCGCACGATGGGCACGATATCGCGCACGGCCTGATCGACTTCGGTGAAGCCGGCGACGATGCGCGCGGCTTTGGTGCGGTCCCAGTCGAGGCCGCAGGCGAAGATCCCTTCGGGCGAAACATGGAGCGCCTCGCCGTCGAACGTGACATGCGCGCCAGCCATGGTGCGGCCGACGATCAGGCTGCCCTGCTCCAGCGCGCCCGTCAGGGACAGGCGCGGCGTTTCGGCGCGCGCCAGCGCCGGCAGCGCGAAGGTGGCAAGGCCGCTCGCGACCACGAGACGGCGCGAGATCACTTCGGAATCTTTCCCGAGTCCTGCATACGTTTCAAGGCCACCACCGGGTTGGCGTAAGCCTCCTGCATGTCGACGCTCCAATAGCGTAGCGCCTCCACCGGGATGTGGACGCCGGTGACGGCGCAGGGCACGAACGAGCCCGCCTTCACGACGCGAAACTCGCCATCGAGATATTCCAGCACCGCCTGGCCCTCGGGCCGCAGATCGCGTTCCATCTTGTTCATTGCTCTAAACTACTCCCTCTCCCCCTCTTGGGGGAGAGGGTTGGGGTGAGGGAGAACGCCGCAAGCGAAAGGTCGTTCATCGGTAACTTTCATCAGCACCCCCTCACCCTGCCCTCTCCCCCGAAAAGGGGGAGAGGGTAATGTTGTTAGAACAAACTGTCCTGCCCGCCGCCGGATGCTCTGGGCTTGGTTTTTGGCTTGGGCGTGGCGGCGCCGTCAGCCGTGGCGCCCTGCTCGCCGTCGGCGAAGGTCAGGGTCAGCCGCTCGCCGGTGGCGACGGCGGCGGCGCGGCGGCGGATGGCACCGTCCTCGCCGCGCACCAGGGCGAAGCCGCGCTCCAGCGCCGATTTGTAGGACGAGCTCTCCAAAACCCGCCACAGCGTTTCGACATGCCTGTGGCGATCCGCCAAGGCGGTGCGTTGAACCCGGTGGAGGCGCTGGGCGAGCGCCCTGGTGCGCTCGTCGCCCAGCTTGATCTGACGCGCGATCCGGCTGGGCCGCAGCACGGCGCCGGCTTCCGTCAATTCGGCGCGGTGGCTTTGCAGATTTTTGCGCAGCGCCTTGCCGAGATTCTCGCCGGCATAGTCCAGGCGCTGGCGCGGCGATGCGAACAATTGCTCGGCGCGCGGCAAGACGCGGACGAGCTGCGCCAGATGGCGGCGGCGGTCGTCCATGGCCTTGGCATAGGAGCGCAGCAGGCGGCGCTGGTAGTCCAGCGTTTGGCCCAACAGTTCGGTGCGCACCGGCACGGCCAGTTCGGCGGCGGCGGTCGGCGTCGGGGCGCGGACGTCCGAGACGAAGTCGATCAGCGTGGTGTCGGTCTCATGGCCGACGGCGGAGATCAGCGGGATGGCGCTGTCGAACACCGCGCGGACGACGGCTTCCTCGTTGAAGGCCATCAGGTCTTCGATCGAGCCGCCGCCGCGCGCGACGATCAGCAGGTCGGGACGCGGCAACGGGCCGCCAAGCAGAATCGCGTTGAAGCCGCGGATGGCGGCAGCGACTTCGGCCGCCGCGCGCTCGCCCTGCACCGCCACGGGCCAGACGAGGACGCGGCGCGGGAAGCGCGCGTTCAGGCGGTGCATGATGTCGCGCAGCACCGCGCCGGTCGGCGACGTGATGACGCCGATCACCTCGGGCAGGAAGGGCAGCTTCTGCTTGTGGCCGGCGTCGAACAGGCCCTCGGCGGCGAGCTTTTTCTTGCGCTCCTCCAGCAGCGCCATGAGGGCGCCGAGGCCGGCGAGCTCGACCTGCTCGACGATGATCTGATAGCGCGACGAGCCGGCATAGGTGGAGATGCGACCGGTGCAGACGACTTCGAGCCCGGCCTGCGGCTTGACCTTCAGTTTCGACGCGGTGCCACGCCAGATCACGGCGTTGAGGACAGCCTTGTCGTCCTTGAGGTCGAAATAGACATGGCCGGAGGAATGGAATTTCAGCCCCGAAATCTCGCCGCGCACCCGCACGAAGCCGAACGCGTCCTCGACCGTCCGCTTGAGGGCGGCCGAGACTTCGCTGACCGAGAATTCGGGGAGATTGGCGACGGGACGGGTGGGTGCTTCGGACATGACTTGCAGATAGTACAAGAGCAGATGTTACAAGACGAGTGAGGTCGCTTGCCAAACAACGAGCGGACAATGGCGAGCAGCATGAACGAAGTCGCGGTCCGCCGACAACATCACCAAATCGTGCCGGATGCACAATTGCGCCAGCAATGCATCGATGGTTCCGATCTGCACGCCGTTGCGGCGGCAATGATTGCGTAACTCTGCGGCGTTGACGTGATCAGTCCTGTCCGGCACCAGATAGCGAAGCGATGCGAACCGGTCCAATATCCGCTCGTTCATCTTGGGACCTGAAAAACCCTGCAGCAATTCCTGAAGAATTAAGCCCGTCGTGGCGACCGATTCCTCGGCATCAAGCGCGCGCGTAAGAGCTCTCACCTCGTCACCGGATGGATTGTCGCGCCGAAAGGCCAGAGACCAGACGCTCGTGTCAGGAAGCAGGCTCAATCGCGGCTTCGTTCAGCTTTGTAGTCGTAGGCCGGATCCCAATCCATCGTACCGAACAGTTCAAGGATCCGCTTCTGATCCCGGCGCTGGATGAATTCCTGCAGCGCCTTCGTGACCGCAGCCTTCTTGGTCTTTTCGCCGCTGACTTCCAAAGCGCGGTCGAGCAGATCAGGATCGATGGAGAGATTCGTTGCCATGTGTGACTCCCTACACATAGACTTACACATTCCGACGCGACTTACAATATCGCTTTGCCGACACCATGCTTGCTGCATGAGGCGCGCGATTTTCTGTTGGCGGATGGGCGGTGACTTTTGACCATTGAGACAGGCGAAATCATCGTTGGAGGGCTGACGTTCACCACCGATCTCGCGGGCCCGTCGACCGGCGAGCCCGTGCTGCTGCTGCATGGCTTTCCCGAGACGCGGCACATGTGGCGGCATCAGGTGGCGGCGCTGGGGGCGGCGGGCTATCGCGCGGTGGCGCCGGATCAGCGGGGCTATTCGCGCGGCGCGCGGCCGGCCGGCGCCGACGCCTATGCGACGAACCTGCTGACGGGCGACGCGCTGACGCTGATGGACGCGCTCGGGCACGAGAAATTCCATCTGGTGGGACATGATTGGGGCGGCCAGCTTTCGTGGCTAATCGCCGCGCAGCAGCCGGAGCGCCTGCGGAGCCTTTCGATCCTGTCGCGGCCGCATCCGGCGGCGTTTGCGCGTGCCATGGCGGAGGACAAGGAGCAGGCGACGCGGTCGGGACATCATCGCGCCTTTCGCGAGGCGGACGCGGTGGCGCGGATGCGGGAAGCCGGGCTCAAGCCCTTGCGCGATGCGCTGACACGTCAGGGCGTGCCGGCGGCGGCGATCGATGTGTATGTCGGCGCCCTGCTGGAAGACGGCGCCATCGAAGGCGCCATGAACTGGTACCGCGCGACGGGTTTCACGGCGGCGGATGTTCCGCCTGTCCTCGTGCCGACGCTCTATGTCTGGGGCACCGACGACGCGACGGTAGGACGGCGGGCGGCGGAACTGACGGCGGAGTATGTGAGCGGGCCCTATCGCTTCGAGGAGATCGCCGGCGCGGGGCATTTCGTGGTCGACCAGTTTCCCGAACAGGTCAATGCGCTCCTGCTGGCGCATATCCGGTCGGTGGCGCAATGAGAGTGCTGCTCGTCGGTTCCGGCGGACGCGAGCACGCGCTGGCCTGGGCGCTGAGCGCCAGTCCCTTGCTGACCAAGCTCTATTGCGCGCCGGGCAATGCGGGGATCGAGGCGGTGGCGGAATGCGTGCCGATCGCGGCGCTGGATTTCGCTGCGCTGGTCGCGTTCGCCACGGAGAAGCGAATCGACTTCGCGGTGATCGGCGCCGATCCGCCGCTGGTCGGCGGATTGTGGGATGCGTTCGAAGCGGCCGGCATCTGCGCCACCGGACCGAGCAAGGCGGCGGCGGTGCTGGAGGGCTCCAAGGGCTTCGTCAAAGACCTGTGTGCCGAATACGGTATTCCGACGGCGGCGTACCGGCGCTTCCGCGAACCTAAGGCGGCGAAGGCGTTCGCGGATTCGCTGGGACTGCCCGTCGTCATCAAGCCGGACGGGCTGACGGCGGGCAAGGGCGTGATCGTGGCGGAGACGGCCGCGGAGGTGCACAAGGCGGTCGACTTCATGTTCGAAGGCGGCTTCGGGATGAGCGGGCACGATGTCGTGGTCGAGGAATTCATGGCGGGCGAGGAAGCGAGCTTCTTCGCCTTGTCGGACGGCGAGACCACGATCCCGCTGGCCGGCGCACAGGATCACAAGCGCGTCTTCGACGGCGATAAGGGTCCCAACACCGGCGGCATGGGCGCCTATTCTCCCGCGCCGGTGCTGCCGCCGGCGCTGGAGGCGCTGGCCATGGAGCGCTTCATCCAGCCGACCGTGGCGGCGATGCGGGCCAAGGGCATGCCCTATATGGGCGCGATGTATCTGGGGCTGATGATCACGGCGCAGGGGCCCAAGCTGGTCGAATACAATTGCCGCTTCGGCGATCCGGAAACCCAAGTGCTGATGGTGCGGCTGAAAAGCGACCTGCTGACCGCGCTGCTCGCGATGCGCGATCGTGCGCTCAAGGACATCGACCTGCGCTGGAGCGACGACGTGGCGCTGACGGTGGCGATGGCGTCGAAGGGCTATCCGGGCGCCTACGAAAAGGGTCACGTCATCTCGGGATTGGAGGCGGCGGCACGCCTGCCCGGCGTGCAGATATTCCATGCCGGCACGGAGCGGCGCGACGGCCGCATCGTCGCCACGGGCGGACGCGTGCTGAGCGTGACCGCGACGGGCCGCGACGTCGCCGAGGCGCAGGCACGGGCCTATGCCGCGGTGGACCTGATCCATTGGGACGGCTGTTTCGCGCGCCGCGATATCGGCTGGCGCGCGCTGGCGCGCAAGTAGAGGACAGGCTGTGAGACAGACCGTGGAAGCATTGCTGTTCGATGTCGGCGGCGTCATCGTGGATATCGACTTCGCGCGCGTCACCGCGCGCTGGGCGCAGCATGCCGGGTGCGACGCCGCGGCGCTGCAGGAGCGCTACAAACTTGACGATGCCTTCCACAGATACGAGAGCGGGGGAATCGGCGTTGCCGACTATTTCGCAGCCTTGCGCGAAACGCTTGATGTCGACCTGTCCGACGAGCAGTTCCTTGACGGCTGGAACGCCATTTTCGGCGGCGTGATCGCGGGCGCCGAAGACTGGATCGGTCCGGCCTGCGCGCGCCTGCCGGCCTATCTGTTCTCCAACACCAACCCGGCGCATGCCGCCTATGTGACGGCGCGCTACGCCAGTGCGTTCAAGCCGTTCCGCAAGCTGTTCGCGTCGTCCGAGATCGGCCTGGTGAAACCGGACCGGGCCGCCTTCGAGCACGTGACGCGCGAGATCGGCGTCGCGGCGCCGCAAATCCTGTTTTTCGACGATACGCTGGTTAATGTCGAAGGCGCGCGCGCCGCCGGCCTCCAGGCCGTGCATGTGCGCAGCAATGCCGATGTGACGAACGCGCTCGCGTCCCTGGCGCCAAATCTTTACGGCGAGCGCCCGTAGAGGAATTGCCACTGCGGAATGTAGCCCGGCATGTGGACCGTGCTGCCGTGGAAGGGATTGCCGCCGACGTCCTTGCCTTCCGGCAAATCCAGATCGAAGACCAGGACATTGGCCGGCGGGATCTGCAGCAGGCGGTAGGATTGCGCGATCAGCGCGGCGGTCTTCTCGCGCCGGTGCAGCTCGGCGAACCAGCGCTCCGGCGGCGTCACCGACGGCCCGCCGATCCACGGCGCGAGGGTTTGCGGCGGCGCCTGAAAGTCCCACGGACTGGAAAACAGCACCACGCGCGCCACCGGTTTGCGCTTGGCGATATAAGCGGCCATGCCGGCGCCCTGACTGAGGCCGGAGATGACGATGCGGCTCCAGGCCGGCTCGTCGCCAGCCAGATAGCCGGCCCAATGCTCCTCGGGATGCCGGCGGTCGAGATATCTGAGCAGCATGACGAGGCGGTGGACGATCGCTTCCTCGGGCGGGTTCTGCACCGGCGCGTCGGCGCCGCTACCGAAGATGCGCTCCTCGCGGAAATTGGCCGAGCAGTTCGGATTGGGATCGCGCGGGCAGACCTGGACGACCGCCGGCGTGTCGTCATATTCCAGACCGATGACGCGATAGCCCTGGTTGGCGACGACGCCGAGCAGCGGCTGAACGTTTTGCGGCCTGCCGCCCGTGCCCGGCAAGAAAATCGCCAGCTGGGCGTTCGGCCCGGCGCCGCGGTTGAACAGGACGACGCTGGCCTCGTCGAACTGGGTGATGGCACTGTCGGCGTCGGACGGCTTGACCATGTACGCCACGCGGTCCGGGGCGGACGCATCCTGCGCGGCGGCGCCAAGGCCCGTGACGGCGCACAGGCACGCGGCCTGGAACAGCAAACCGGCCTTGCGCATCATTCAGTGCCTCCGTTTTGCTCTCGAACTTAGCATGGGAACCGGCGGCAAGGCTTGTTTCCTGTGGCCGGGCGGGCCAAAACTGCGGCCAATAAGAAATTCGAATGGGGAGTACGGCGATGAGCCAGCCAGTCGCCAGCCGGCAGGAAATGTATGCGGGGACCAAGGAGGTCTCGGCCGCGCACGCGTTCGACGTCAAGAAGCTCGAAGCCTATCTGGAGGACCGCATCGAAGGGTTCCAGACGCCGCTGGAGGTACGCCAGTTCAAGGGCGGGCAATCGAACCCGACCTATCAGCTGGTCACGCCGAACCGCAAATACGTCATGCGCCGCAAGCCGCCGGGCAAGCTCTTGCCCAGCGCGCATGCGGTGGACCGCGAGTTCAAGGTGATCTCGGCGCTCTATCCAACCGGCTTTCCCGTCGCCAAGCCCTATGTGCTGTGCGAAGACGAGAGCATCGCCGGCACGATGTTCTATGTCATGGATTGCGTCGAGGGCCGCGTCTTGTGGGAAGGTGCCCTGCCCGGCATGGATAAGAAGCAGCGCTGGGCGACGTATGACGCGATGAACGAGACGCTGGCGCGCTTACACAATTTCGATCACGTCAAGCTGGGGCTCGAGGACTTCGGCAAGCCGACGGCCTATGTGGCGCGGCAGATCTCGCGCTGGACCAAGCAATACCAGATGTCCGAGACCGAGACGATCGACGAGATGAACAAGCTGATCGAATGGCTGCCCAAGCACCTGCCGGAAGAAGGCAAGCCCTCGATCGTGCACGGCGACTATCGTCTCGACAACATGATCCTGCATCCGACGGAGCCGAAAGTGCTGGCGGTGATCGACTGGGAGCTTTCGACCATCGGCGATCCCCTGGCCGATTTCACCTATCACCTGATGCAGTGGCAGCAGGACGGCGCCAATACGACGGCGGGCTCGGTCATGAACGTCGACAAGGAGGCGCTCGGCATTCCGACCATGGAGCAATACGTCAAGATGTATTGCGAGCGGACGGGGCGGACCTCGACGCCGAACATGGACTACTATGCCGCGTACAATTTCTTCCGGCTGGGCGGCATCCTGCAGGGCATCGTCGGGCGGGTGCGCGATGGCACGGCGGCCAGCGCCAATGCGGCGCAGAACGCGAGCGCCGTGCGGCCGCTGGCGATCCGCGGCTGGCACTATGCCAAGCGCGCGGGGGCGGTGTAGTTTCTTTTTTCCTCCCCCGTTGTTACGGGGGAGGGGGACCGCGAAGCGGTGGAGGGGGCGGACTGGGCGCCGCTCCGCGGCGCTAGGCCCCCTT
>DATCAT010000043.1:0-11243 GCA_036512455.1 Rhizomicrobium sp. | reverse complement strand
GGCCTGCCGCGCGTGGCGGAGCTGTTCGAGGCGCGCAAGCCCAAGGAAGCCGCGGTGCTCGCGGAAGCCGACGGCTTCGTCGAGTTCGGCAAGGACTACAAGAACAAGAAGCGCGTCATCGTGCGTCCGAAGAACGAGAAGCTCGATCCCGTCGAATATCTCATCCCAAAGGGCAAGCACATCTCGGTGCGCGAGGGCGACTTCGTCGAGAAGGGCGACTACATCGTCGAAGGCAATCCCTCGCCGCACGACATCCTGCGCATCAAGGGGATGGAGGAACTGGCGACCTATCTGGTCAAGGAAATCCAGGACGTCTATCGCCTGCAGGGCGTGAAGATCAACGACAAGCACATCGAAGTGATCTGCCGTCAGATGATGCAGAAGCTGGAAGTTACCGAGGGCGGCGAGACCACGCTGCTCGCCGGCGAACAGGTCGACCAGCTCGAGATGGACGAGGCCAACCAGAAGGCCACGGAAGCCGGCGGCAAGCTCGCCGAAGGCCGTCCGGTCCTGCTGGGCATCACCAAGGCCAGCTTACAGACGCGTTCGGTGTTCTCGGCCGCGTCCTTCCAGGAGACCACCCGCGTGCTCACCGACGCCGCCGTTAACGGCAAGGTCGATACGCTGGAGGGCCTCAAGGAAAACGTCATCGTCGGTCGTCTCATCCCGGCCGGCACCGGCGGCGCCATCGCGCGCCTGCGCCACGTCGCGACCGAGCGCGATAAGGCGATCCAGGAAGAGCAGGCGAAAGCCAACGTCCCCATCGCCCAGATCGAAGGCCCGGTGGCCGCGGAGTAATCTTCCGCATCAAGCACAAACGAAAAGGGCCGCTGGCAACAGCGGCCCTTTTTTTGTTAGGCCATCGCGTCCGAAAACGGCGCAAGAATCAGGTGGCGCAGCCGCAATCGCGGAGTACGCTTCCCGCATGACCGAGAACGCATATCGCTGGTCCGCCTTCGACACCCGCTTCGCGAAGTTCGCGGCGGCGGTTGACGATGACGGCAGCGTGGTCCGCTTCTGGCTGCACGCCGACCGCGATTTCTATCCCAAAGGCGTGCGGGACGACGCCGCGCTGGCGCCGGTCCGCGAACAGGTCGAGCAATATTGCGCCGGCAAGCGCCTTATCTTCGATCTTACTTGTAAAGCCCCAGGCGGATCGGACTTCGAACGTGCCGTCTGGCAGGCGATGACGCAAATCCCCTTCGGCGAAACCGTCTCCTACGGCGCCATCGCCAAGAGTCTCGGCGACGCCAACGCCGCCCGCGCCGTCGGCCTGGCCTGCAACAGCAATCCGATCCCGCTGATCGTGCCGTGCCATCGTGTCATCGGCGCCGACGGCGCGCTGGTCGGTTTCGGTGGCGGCTTGCCGCTCAAGCGCGCGCTGCTCGATTTCGAGTCGGTGATCTGCGGCCGCCCGCGCGACTTGTTCGCGACGGCCTAAGCCAATGCCCGGATGCGCGCGTCCGGATGGCGGGCGAGGGCGCGGTGGATATTGTCGCGTGACGGCTCTGTCGCGCCGTCGAGCGCCGTGCGGAACCAGCGCGCCGCGCCGGTGATACAGCCTTCGCTCGCCAAGATCGTCGCGTAGTTGTATGCGCCGCGGAAATAACCGCCCTCGGCGGATTTGCGATACCACTCGCGTGCGGCGGCCGCATCGCGGTCCACGCCCCAACCCTGCTCGAAGCAGCGCGCGATCAAGTTCATCGCGCGGCTGTGGCCTTGGCTGGCGGCCCGCATGTACCAGAGGAACGCTTCGTCGCGATCGCGCGGCACGCCATTTCCGTCCAGCAGCAGGTGGCCCAGATTGTATTGCGCCCAGGCAAGGCCGGCTTCCGCCGCCTGGCGATAGAGCACCGCCGCCCGCGCCGGATCGGGCGCCGTGCCCCAGCCGTTCTCGTAGGCGCGGCCCAGCATGTTGCGTGCGTCGGCATCGCCGGTCTCGGCGGCGCAGAGGAAACAGGCGAAGGCCGCCCGCGCGTCGCGCGCCACGCCCTGGCCCTCGAGCAGCATGCGCCCGAGCCGCAGCTGCGCCTCCGCCATGCCGCAGGCCGCCGCCGCTTCGACCCAGGAGGCCGCGTCGCCGCCCGACAGCAGCGCCCGCAGCTCCGCCGGCGACATCATGCTGAGCGCCGCCACGCGCCAGGCGTCGCGGGGCTCAGCGTTCATGCCGGCGCGCCCCATTTGCGCACGAGGTTGTGATACAGCGCCGTCAGCCGTAGCACGGCCGGGCTGTCCGGCGAGGCCTGCGCCATCTCGACGATCGAACGGTCCAGATCGAACAGCATGCCGCGCTCGGCGTCGTCCTTCACCATGCTCTGGATCCAGAAAACCGAGGCGACGCGCGCGCCTCGCGTCACCGGCGCCACGCGATGCAGGCTGGTCGCGGGATAGAGGATCATCTCGCCGGCGGCGAGCTTGATGCTGTGCGTGCCGTAGGTGTCCTGCACGATCAGCTCGCCGCCGTCATAATCTTCCGGCCTGCTCAGGAACAGGGTCGCGGACACATCGGTGCGCAGCCGGCGCGCCGCGCCGGGCACCTGCCGGATCGCGTTGTCGACATGGGCTCCGAAATTCATGCCGCTTTCGTATTTGTTGAACAGCGGCGGATAGACGGCGGCGGGCAGGGTGGCCGACATGAAGAGCGCGCTGCGCTCCAGCGCGCGCAAAACCAACGGACCCAGCTCGCGTGCCTCGGGGCTGCCTTCGGCGATCTGCAGGTTCTCTTTCACGCGCACCGACTGATGCCCGGCCGTCACGCGCCCATCGCCCCAACTGGCCGACGACAGGCGCTCGTTGATCGCAACCAGTTCGTCCGGCGTCAGGAGGTTGGGAACGTGAAGCAGCATGCTACAGCGATGCCGTGGCGGTCAGCAGGAACGTCCGCCCCGGACCCGGATTGGTATGGTTCTCGCCCGGACGGGTGAAATAGGCGTTCACGAAATAGTACTCGTCCGTCAGGTTATAGGCGTTCAGCTGCAGGCCGAACGTGTCGTTGATCTTGTAACCGAGCATCGCGTCCCAGGTGACATAGGATGGCACATGCGCCGTCACGATGCTGCCCGGAACGGTCGCATTGTCCGTTCCGGCGTTGCGCTGGCCGACATAGTTGAGGCCGCTGCCGAGCTTGATGCCGTCGTCGAAGTCGTAGGTCGTCCAGATGTTCGCCTGGTTGTGGGTTGTGTTGGGGATCGGCCCATGGATGCCGGCGCCGGCGAGGCCGACGGCGGTGGGATCCAGATAAGTGTAGCCGAAGATGATCTCCCAATGGTCGGTCAGCCGCCCTTGCGCGCCGAACTCAAAGCCATTGACGTGCAGCGTGCCGGCCAGGGCCTGCAGCGACACGTTGAGTGGATCGGTGATGCGCGCATTCGTCATCTCGGTGCTGAACAGCGCCGCGGTCAAGGACAGCATGCCGTCCAGCACCTGCGCCTTGCCGCCCAGCTCATAGGTCTTGTCCTCCTCGGGCGGCAGCGCCTGGTTGTTGGCCGCCAGTGACAGGTTCTCCGCCGACGGGTTGAACGATGTGCCGTAGGAGACATAGACGCTGGTCTCGGGCGTCGGCTTGAACACCACGGCCGCGCGCGGGCTCCAGATGTCGTCGGTGTGCGTGAAATACGACGGCGTGCCGATGGCCTGGTCGAAGCGGGCGCGGAAATGGTCGTAGCGGATCGCGCCGGTCACCGTCCATTGCGCGCCGAGCGCGACCGTGTCGGTCACGACAAGGCCCAGCGTGTCGGTCTTGGTGATCGGCTTCTGGCGCACACTCGTTTGGGTTCCGGGAAAGGCTTCCAACGGATCGGGCGCCAGGAGCGGCGTCGGCGCGATGACCGTGTTCTGGTTGGTGAAGCGCGTCAGGTCGGCGCTTTCATTGTCGTACTCGACGCCGAAGACGACGGTGTGATCGAGCGCCCCGGTCGCGAAATGCGCCGTGAGGTTCGCATCGTTCATGATCGTCGCGATGGTGCCCTTGGAGCTCGGCCGGTCGCGCTCGACGAAGATGGCGCTCAGCGGCGTGCCGAGCACCGGATAGAGCGGATTGAAGGTCGTGGTCGGCACGCGGCCGGCAGCCGGCAGCGTCGCGCACAGTGTTCCGCCCGTGTAATAATAGGGCGAGACCGCGCTGGTGAAGCAGTTGGCCGAGCCGTAGGTCGGGGCCGTCTGACGCGAGTCGAACCAATAGTGGCCATAGCGCATCGTGTCGCTGATCGTGAACACGGCGTCGAACTTGTGCTCGAAGCGGCCGGTGACGACGTCGACCTCGGTCTTGAAACGGTCGTCCGACGGCAGGCCGTAGAAGCTGTCGCGCGCCACCGGCGCCGGCTTGTCGAACAGGAACGGGATGCCGTAGTCGGGGATATTGTCTTCCTGCTGGTGCAGGTATTTCAGCGTGAAGCTGGTATCGGTGCCGAGGCCGAAGGCGATCGACGGCGCGATGCCGTAGCGCTGGATGCGCGAGAAGGGGCGCCCCTCCTGCAGATTGCGCTGGGCCATGACATTGACGCGGATCGCGCTCGTGTCGCTCAGCACGTAATTGAGGTCGGCGGTGCCGCGTATCTCGGCGTTGCTGCCGCCGGTCACGGCGACGTCTTCGATCGGATAGAGCTGCGGCGCCTTCAAGACCTGGTTGATGACGCCGCCGGTCGAGCCGCGGCCGAACAGGGTGGACGCGGGACCTTTGTAGATCTCGACCGCTTCGTAGTCGAACGTGTCGCGGTCGTAGAGGCCGGTGTCGCGCAGGCCGTCCATGAAGTAGTCGTCGCCGGCCGAGAAGCCGCGCAGGTTGACGAGATCGCCATGCGTGCCGCCTTCGCCGGCGTTCAGCGTGATGCCCGGCACGTTCTTCAGCGCGTCCTGCAAATTGCTCAGGCCCTGTTGCCTGATCACTTCGGCCGGCACGACGTTGATCGATTGCGGGGTGTCGAGGATTTTCGCCGGCAGAAGATCGATGCCGGTGCGGCGGTCGGTGACGACGACCGTCTCGATGGTCGTGACACCGGCCGTGTTCCGCGCCAGTTCCTGTCCCTGCGCGCCGGACAGGGCCGCCAGCGAGGTGATGCCGATGGCGGCACAGGCGAGCTTTTCGCCTTTCTTGGCGGAATGCATGGAAATCCTCAGCGCTGATAGTGATAATCGTTCGCAACTGAGGCGACCATAGCGGTCCGTCACCGGCTGTCAATGAGAATTAGTCGCAAAATAACGCGACTGTCTCTCAGTGTTTAAAAGCGCGCGATGACCAGCGGCTCGGTTGGGTAGTTCCCGGCCAGCACATCGGGCAGCAACCGGGCGAGGCCCGGCGGGTAGAGGTGCTCGTCCGTCGCTTGAATCGCCTCCAGCGTCCACCAGCGGATCTCCAGGATCGTGTCGCGCTCCTGCTGCGTCCAGCCGCTGGAATCAAACGCTCCGGCATCGCAGCGCGCCACGATGTAGCTATGCTGGAACAGGGTCGTTTCCTCACCCGGAAAGGTCAGCACGGCCTCGCCGACCCACACCACCGGCCCCAGCTCAATGCCGGAAATCCCGGTCTCTTCAAAGGTTTCGCGGATCGCGGCGGCCGCGATGGTCTCGCCGTCCTCGAGCCCGCCGCCCGCCGTCGCCCAGAACACCGGCGGCGTATCGGGCGTACCTAGATTGCCGCACTTGATCAGCAGCAACCGGTCATCCCGGTCGAGCAGCAATACGCGGACGGTGGGTCGGACGAGCATGGAATTTCGAAGCTGGAGTGCACCGCATTCCTATAGCAAACGGCGCCATTCGTCAGAAGCCAAGTTCGCTGTGTGAACCTAAGCGCGCCAGCTGAAGTTTATCTGTGCCGAGCTTGCGGTACATCAGTACAAGATCGGGTCGCACATGACAGTCGCGGAAATTTTTCCAAGTCCCTGACAGAGGGTGGTCTTTAAACTTCGTGGGTAGTGGCTGATCGGTCAGCAACAACTGAATGACAATTCCCAAATCTTCATCGAGGGTTTGCCGATGCGGCCCTTTGGCTTCGCGTTTGTAATCTCGCCTGAATTTTGTGGCGCGCTCAATCGTCCGCATGGAGGTCAGCCATCAGGCCGGCCAGGTCGCCCACTTCCTTTACCTCACCCCTCATCACTGCTTCCATCGCTTCGATGGTTTCAGCGTTGGGAATGAGCGGATTAAACGGCAGCGCCTTGTCAGCCACCGTGCGCATCAGCATAAGCCGCACGGCGTCTGACACCGTCAGACCGATGGCGCCGAGGATTGCGGTGGCTTCGTCTTTTACGCGCCCGTCGATTCTGGCGCGGACAACGGCGTTGGCTGCCATATTTTCAAGTCCTTCTCGTGAGCTACAATGTAGCTCAAGGCGGCAGAAAATTCAACCTTAAGATTTCAGCCGGACGCCATCGTTCAGGAACTCGACGCCGGCGTCTTCCAGCGCACGTTGGATGGCGGTGAGATTGTTGCGGTTGGGCTGAGTGTGTCCGTTCTCGAATGTGACAATCACAGAGCGAGATACGCTTGCTTTCTCGGCAAGGGTGGCCTGGCCCATATCGACCAATCCCCTCGCCGCGCGGCATTGGGCTGCAGATATTGACATTTAGACTGTTACCAATCATTATGATTGGAAATAAGTCCGATATCGAACTTAAAGTCCAATGTAGCGCATAAAGCCTAACATGGGGGGCGTCGATGCCGAAGTCACATCGGCAAGGCTCAAATGAAGCCGTGCAAAACAGGAAGCGCGAAAAAGTCCGCGACGCCCTGTTTGACATGGAAACACCTTTGAATGAAGTCGAGGCTCTGCTTCGCGCGCTCGACCTGATGGGTGCCGGGATGAAGGGCAGAGGTGACGAAGGTGGCGGCGAAGCTGTCGCGGTGGTCGCCGACTGCGCATTGGACCGGCTGAACGCCTTGAAAAAGAAATGGAATACGGTGTTCAACTGCGCCGATCTCTAGGCCGAACAGCGAAGCGCAATTTCCTTACTTTCGGCGCTTGACCCGCCCAAAACACCCGCATATATAGCGCCACCTTTCAGGGACAGGCCGTCGGCGGGGAACCGCCAAAACGCTGTCGGAAAGCCAGTTTAAAGCGTTAAACGCGCGACTCAGGGCCAAAACCCTTAGTCCTCCGCGAAACCCGGGGCAGGCCAGTGGCCGGCACCGGTCTTTATGTTTCGGCTCAAGCGATTGGCGCTGGGCCAAAAGACGGGAATTCGAATGCCGACGATCAATCAGCTGATCCGCAAGCCACGCGGCGAGAAGCCCAAGCGCAACAAGGTGCCGGCCCTGCAGGGCTGCCCGCAGAAGCGCGCGGTCTGCACCCGCGTCTACACCGTGACCCCGAAGAAGCCGAACTCGGCGCTGCGCAAGGTCGCGAAGGTTCGCCTGACCAACGGCTACGAAGCCCTCTCTTATATTCCTGGCGAAGGCCACAATCTTCAGGAGCACAGCGTCGTGCTCATCCGCGGCGGCCGCGTGAAGGACCTTCCGGGCGTTCGCTATCACATCATCCGCGGGGTGCTCGACACGCAGGGCGTCAAGGACCGCAAACAGCGCCGGTCCCTGTATGGCGCCAAGCGTCCGAAGTAAGGAGAGCACACATGTCTCGTCGCCGCAGAGCCGACAAACGCGAAATCACCCCGGACGCCAAATATGGCGACCTCGTTCTCGCCAAGTTCATGAACAGCCTAATGTATGACGGCAAGAAATCCGCCGCCGAAGGCATCATCTATGGCGCCTTCGACACCATCCAGGCCAAGACCAAGAACGATCCGATCCAGGTCTTCCACGAAGCGCTGCGCAACGTCTCGCCGTCCATTGAGGTCAAGTCGCGCCGCGTCGGCGGCGCCACCTACCAGGTGCCGGTCGAAGTGCGCACCGACCGCGCCCGCGCGCTCGCCATCCGCTGGCTGATCACCGCGGCGCGCGCCCGCAACGAACCGACCATGACAGGGCGCCTCTCGGGCGAGCTGATGGACGCCGCCAACAACCGCGGCAGCGCCGTGAAGAAGCGTGAAGACACGCACAAGATGGCAGACGCGAACCGCGCGTTCTCCCATTACCGTTGGTAAGAAAAAGAGTCCGCCATGCCTCGCACAACCCCGCTCGAACGCTATCGCAATATCGGCATCGCCGCGCATATCGACGCCGGCAAGACCACCACGACCGAGCGCATCCTCTATTACACCGGCAAGAGCCATAAGATCGGCGAAGTGCATGACGGCGCCGCCACCATGGACTTCATGGAGCAGGAGCAGGAGCGCGGCATCACGATCACGTCCGCGGCGACGACCTGTTACTGGAAAGAGCACCGCATCAACATCATCGACACGCCGGGTCACGTCGACTTCACGATCGAAGTCGAGCGCTCCATGCGCGTGCTGGACGGTGCTGTCGCGGTGTTCGACGCCGTCGCCGGCGTCGAGCCGCAGTCCGAGACCGTGTGGCGCCAGGCCGACAAGTACAAGGTCCCGCGCATCTGTTTCGTCAACAAGATGGACCGCACCGGCAGCGATTTCCCGCGCTGCGTGCAGATGATGATCGACCGGCTGGGCACCCGCCCGATGGTCATCACCTGGCCGATCGGCGCCGAAAGCGAATTCAAGGGCATCGTCGACGTCGTCAAGATGAAGGCGCTGATCTGGCACGACGAACAGCTGGGCGCCAAGTTCGACGAAGTCGAAATCCCGGCCGAATACGCCGACAAGGCCAAGGAGCTGCGCGCCGCCCTCGTCGAGATGGCGGTCGAGGAAGACGACGCGCTGCTCGAAGCCTATCTCGAGAAGAACCTGGAGCCGAGCGAAGCGGACCTCAAGCGCTGCATCCGCAAGGGCACCAACAATTTCCACTTCGTGCCGGTGATGTGCGGCTCGGCCTTCAAGAACAAGGGCGTGCAGCCCCTGCTCGATGCCGTCGTCGATTATCTGCCGAGCCCGCTCGACATCCCGCCGCTGATGGGCATCGACATGAAGGGCAAAGAAGTGCCGCGCCCGGCCGACGACAAGGCGCCGTTCGCCGGTCTCGCCTTCAAGATCATGGATGATCCGTTCGTCGGCTCGATCACCTTCGTGCGCGTCTATTCGGGCGTGGTGAATTCGGGCACCGGCGTGCTCAATTCCGTCAAGGACAAGACCGAGCGCGTCGGCCGCATGCTGCTGATGCATGCCAACAGCCGCGAGGACGTGAAAGAAGCCTTCGCCGGCGACATCGTCGCTTTCGCGGGCCTCAAATATTCCACGACCGGCGAGACGCTGTGCGATCCCAACAATCCGGTCATCCTCGAAAAGATGGAATTCCCCGATCCGGTCATCGAGGTCGCGATCGAACCCAAGACCAAGGCCGACCAGGAAAAGATGGGCATGGCGCTGGTGCGTCTGGCGCAGGAGGATCCCTCCTTCCGCGTCTCGACCGACCAGGAATCCGGCCAGACCATCCTGCGCGGCATGGGCGAGCTCCATCTGGAGATCAAGGTCGACATCCTGCGCCGCACCTACAAGGTCGACGCCAATGTCGGTGCGCCGCAAGTGGCCTATCGCGAGACGCTGAACCGTCCGGTCTCGATCAAGTACACCCATAAGAAGCAGACCGGCGGTTCGGGCCAGTTCGCCGAAGTGTCGATCGATTTCGAACCCCTGCCGCCCGGCTCGGGCTTCGTCTTCGAGAACGACGTCGTCGGCGGCTCGATCCCGAAGGAATTCATCCCCGCGGTTGAAAAGGGCCTGAAGGCGCAGAAGGAATCCGGCCTGCTCGCCGGCTTCCCGGTGATCGACTTCAAGGCGACGCTGACCGACGGCAAGTATCACGAAGTGGACTCGAATGCCTTGACCTTCGACATCGCGGCGCGCGCGGCGTTCCGCGAGCTGGCCAGCAAGGGCGCCGTCAAGCTGCTCGAGCCCATCATGAAGGTCGAAGTCGTGACGCCCGACGAATTCACCGGCGGCGTCATCGGCGATCTGCTGGGCCGCCGCGGCCAGGTGCAGGGCCAGGACACGCGCGGCAACGCGGCCGTCATCAATGCGATGGTGCCGCTCGCCAACATGTTCGGCTACATCAACCAGTTGCGCTCCCAGACGCAGGGGCGCGCGAACTACTCGATGGAGTTCGCTCATTACGCGCAGGTGCCGCAAGCGATCGCGGACGAAATCAAAGCCAAGTACGCATAACAAAAACTTAGGTCACGGAGATACATCATGGCGAAGGCCAAATTTGAGCGGACGAAGCCGCACTGCAACATCGGGACGATCGGCCATGTCGACCATGGCAAGACGTCGCTGACGGCTGCGATCACGAAGGTTCTGGCCGAGACCGGCGGGGCGACGTTCACGGCGTATGACCAGATCGACAAGGCGCCGGAGGAGAAGGCGCGCGGCATCACGATCTCGACGGCGCATGTGGAGTACGAGACCAAGGCGCGGCACTACGCCCATGTCGACTGCCCCGGGCATGCGGACTATGTGAAGAACATGATCACCGGCGCGGCCCAGATGGACGGCGCGATTCTCGTCGTTTCGGCGGCCGACGGCCCGATGCCGCAGACCCGCGAGCACATTCTGCTCGCCCGCCAGGTCGGCGTGCCGGCGATGGTGGTGTACCTGAACAAGTGCGACATGGTCGACGATCCGGAACTGCTGGACCTGGTCGAGATGGAAGTGCGCGAACTTTTGACGTTTTACAATTTCGATGGCGACAAGATCCCGATGATCCGCGGCTCGGCGCTGATGGCGCTGGAGGACAAAGAGCCCAAGCTCGGCCACGACTCGATCCTGGAGCTGATGAAGGCGGTGGACGAATTCATCCCCCAGCCAGAGCGTCCGATCGACCAGCCCTTCATGATGGCGATCGAGGACGTGTTCTCGATCTCGGGTCGCGGCACCGTCGTCACCGGCCGCATCGACCGCGGCGTCATCAAGGTCGGCGAGGAAGTCGAGATCATCGGCATCCATCCGACCACCAAGACGACGGTGACGGGCGTCGAGATGTTCCGCAAGCTGCTGGATCAAGGCCAGGCGGGCGACAATGTCGGCTGCCTGCTCAGAGGCATCGAGCGCGACGGCATCGAGCGCGGCCAGGTCCTGGCCAAGCCTGGCTCGATCACGCCGCACACCAACTTCATGGCGGAAGTCTACGTGCTGACCAAGGACGAGGGCGGCCGTCACACGCCGTTCTTCGCCAACTACCGTCCGCAGTTCTACTTCCGCACCACGGACGTGACCGGCATCGTCAAGCTTCCCGAAGGCACCGAGATGGTGATGCCGGGCGACAACGTCTCGATCGAGGTCGAG
>DATCAT010000042.1:0-40411 GCA_036512455.1 Rhizomicrobium sp. | reverse complement strand
CTGCGCAAAGCCGCTGAGCGCTCCATGCCGGCGCTCTGGGATCGCATCGGCGCGATCCTTGCCACCTTCTCACAAGCCGAGTGCGCGAATTTCTTCAAGCATGCCGGCTATGCGTAATCTCATGCCAAAATCGCTCTAGTGATCGATTTTCACGGCGAACTTCGCGTCCGGCTTGCCGGGTTCGTGGATCACGGCGTCTGCCGTCTCGGCGCCGCTGCGCGTCAGCACGGCGCTCGCATGATCCCAGGTGATGGTCAGCGTCTTGCCGTCGGCCGATACGGACGCGTGCAATTCATCCGGCAGATAATCGCCGTTCCAGAAAATCCCCGTCGCGACATTGCCGGCCATCATGATTTGCACGCCGTTACCGTCCGCACTCTGCCAATTGCCGACCCAGGTCCCGTTCCAGTCGGCCGCGGCGAGGGCAGGGGTGACCAAGCCGGCGAGCAGAAACATAGCGAGCGAGAGAATCCTCATAACGCCACTATACTCCTTTCGTCATTGCCCGGCTTGTCCGGGCAACCCATTTTCTTCGGCGTCGAAGCAAGATGGATCACCCGCATGCGCGGGTGATGACGAGTAGGGGGCCAGAAAAGCGGAAGGGGCGGGAGCGCGAGCCACCCACCCCTTCCCACCCATCGCGAGGTGTTCCTTACCTGCCGGGAATTGCTCCACTCACGACGAAATGGATTGGCGCATTGGAGCCGACGGTAAAATTTGTGACGACCACGTCCATTTCACCGCCGGTATCGAGCTCAAGCGTTGTCCTTTGTTCGCCGAGCGCCGCTAAGACGGTTGAAATTCCCTGACCGGAACGGGCCTCAGCCAGTTCCAAATCACCTTCCCAATGCTTTCGTCCGTTTCCGTCTTGCCACAGCGTGGCATGGAAACTGACTCGCGCACCGTCACTCCCTTTGGGAAGGAGTCGGCCAACCCCAGTCGTTGTTGCTATGCGATGCATCAGTTCCTCCTAGCTTCGTCCTACGAGCACCCGCTCGTGCTGCCGCACGTATTGCACTTCATGCACGTGCCGTTGCGCACCAGCGTGAAATTTCCGCAGCCGCCGCAGGCGTCGCCTTCATAGCCTTTCATGCGGGCCTCGGCGGCGCGCTTGGCCTGCAGTTCGCGCACCTTGCCGGCCTTGCCGGCGGCGTCCTCGGCGCGCTCCTTCAGTCGCGAGCCGATGGCGTTGACCAGGTCGCCGACCGGATTGGCCGCCTCCAGCACGCCGGCGCGGATTTCGCTCAGCGCGCCCGCCACGTCGTCGGCGACGAGGAATTCCTGCACCTCGTCATGCTCCTCGTGCACATGCACGTGCACGTGCGCTGCGTGGTCGTGCTCTTCCATCATCTTGGGCGCCGCGCCGCCGCGCACCACGGCGATGGAGCGCTGCATGCGGCCCCGCACGAAGCCGGGCGAGACCACGCTGCGCATCGCCTGCGCGACTTCCCGGTTGCGGTCGTCATGCGAGCCGTCATCCGTTCCGTAGCCGATGTCTTCGTCGGCCGCCGGCTGAACATGCGCCAGGTCGCTGCGGTCGAGATAAGACACGGCGAGCTCGCGGAAGATGTAGTCGAGGATCGAGGTCGCGTTCTTGATCGAGTCGTTGCCGATCACAATGCCGGCCGGCTCGAATTTCGTGAACGTGAAGGCTTCCACGAATTCTTCCAGCGGCACGCCATATTGCAGGCCGACCGAAATCGCGATGGCGAAGCCGTCCATCAGGCTGCGGAAGGCGGCGCCGTCCTTGTGCATGTCGATGAAGATCTCGCCGATGCGGCCGTCCTCGTATTCGCCGGTGCGCAGATAGACCTTATGCCCGCCGACGATCGCCTTCTGGGTATAGCCCTTGCGGCGCTGCGGCAGCTTCTCGCGCTCATGCGCCTGCACCCGCTCGATGACCTTTTCCACGATCCGTTCGGTGATGACGGTCGTGCGCGCCGCCGGCGCCAGCTCGACGTCTTCGTCCTCGTCGTCGATCTGCAGCACCTGGCTGGCCAGCGGCTGGCTGAGCTTGGAGCCATCGCGATAGAGCGCGTTGGCCTTGAGGCCCAGCTTCCACGACATCATGTAGCTCTCGCCGCACTCCTTCACGGTCGCGGTGTTCGGCATGTTGATGGTCTTGGAGATCGCGCCGGAGATGAACGGCTGCACCGCCGCCATCATGAGAATGTGGCTCTCGACCGACAGCGCCCGCTTGCCGATGCGGCCGCAGGGATTGGCGCAGTCGAACACCGGCAGGTGCTTGTCTTTGAGATGCGGCGCGCCTTCCAGGGTCATCGCGCCGCAGACATGCAAATTGGCGAGGTCGATGTCGGCGCGCGAGAAGCCGAGCGTCTTGAGCATGTCGAAGTCCGGCGCGTCCAGCGCCTCGCCGTCGATCTTCAGCACCGCGTTGCAGAACTCGGTGCCCAGCGTCCATTTGTTGAACACGAAGCGGATGTCGAACGCCGATTCCAGCGCGCCTTCGATGGCGTTGATCTGGCCTTCGCCGAAGCCGCGCGCCCGCAGCGCGTCGTAGTTCACCGCGCCGGCATAACCTTCCAGCGTGCCGTGCCCGACGGCGTAGCCGATGATGTCGTCGATCTGCTCTTGCCGGTACTGCAGAGTCTGCAAAGCCTCGGGCACGCAGCGGTTGATGATCTTGAAGTAGCCGCCGCCCGCCAGCTTCTTGAACTTGACCAGCGCGAAGTCGGGCTCCACGCCCGTCGTGTCGCAATCCATCACCAGGCCGATCGTTCCGGTCGGCGCGATCACGGTGGACTGCGCGTTGCGGTAGCCGAAGCCTTCGCCGAGCGACACCGCGTCGTCCCAGGCGCGCTGCGCCGCGAAGGCGAGGTCCTTGTTGGCGACCGCCGCCAGGTCCAGCGGCACCGGCGGCGTCGACAAACCTTCGTATCCGGCCGCTTCGCCATGCGCTGCGCGGCGGTGGTTGCGCATGACGCGCAGCATCGCGTCCTTGTTGGCGGCATATTCCGGGAACGGACCCAACTCGCCCGCCATCTCGGCCGAGGTGGCATAGGAGACGCCCGTCATCACGGCGCTGATCGCGCCCGCGATCGCGCGGCCCTCGCGTGAGTCGTAGGAGATGCCCGCCGCCATCAGCAGGCCGCCGATATTGGCGAAGCCCAGGCCCAGCGTGCGGTAGTCGTAGGACAGTTGCGCGATTTCCTTGGACGGGAACTGCGCCATCAGCACCGAGATTTCCAGAACCACGGTCCACAGCCGCACCGCATGCTCGAACGAGGCGACGTCGAACACCTTGGCGCCGCCGTCGTGATCTTTGCGGAACGTCATCAGGTTCAGCGAGGCGAGATTGCACGCCGTGTCGTCCAGGAACATATATTCCGAGCACGGATTGGAGGCGCGGATGGCGCCGCCGGCCGGGCAGGTGTGCCAGTCGTTGATCGTCGAATGGAACTGGATGCCGGGATCGGCACAGGCCCAGGCCGAATAGGAGATCTTCTCCCACAATTCGCGCGCGTCGACGGTCTTGGCGACCTTGTTCGAGCCGCGGAAGGTGAGGTCCCACGCCTTGCCCTCGAGCACGGCGTTGAGGAATTCGTCGGTGACGCGCACCGAATTGTTCGAATTCTGCCCCGAGACGGTGAGATAGGCTTCCGAATCCCAATCGGTGTCGTAGGACTTGAACTCCATCTCCTTGTAGCCCTGCTTGGCGAAGGAGATGACGCGCTCGATGTAGTTGTCCGGGATCAGCACCTTGCGCGCGGCCTTGATCTCGCGGCGCAGCGCCGGGTTCTTCTTCGGATCGAAGCAATCGTCGTTCGAGCCCTCGCAGTTGATGCAGGCCTTCATGACGAGCTTGAGATGCTTCTCGGCCAGCTTGGAGCCGGCCACCATGGCGGCGACCTTCTGCTCTTCCACGACCTTCCAGTCGATGAAGGTCTCGATATCGGGATGATCGACGTCGACGATCACCATCTTGGCGGCGCGGCGCGTCGTGCCGCCCGACTTGATGGCGCCCGCCGCGCGGTCGCCGATCTTCAAAAAGCTCATCAGCCCGGACGACTTGCCGCCGCCCGACAGCTTCTCTTTCTCGCCGCGCAGCGAGGAGAAATTCGTCCCCGTGCCCGAGCCGTATTTGAAGAGGCGCGCCTCGCGCGTCCACAGATCCATGATGCCGCCTTCGTTCACCAGGTCGTCGGCGACGGACTGGATGAAGCAGGCATGCGGCTGCGGATGCTCATAGGACGAGGTCGATTTCGTCAGCCGGCCGCTCTTGTGGTCGACATAGTAATGGCCCTGGCTCGGGCCATCGATGCCGTAAGCCCAGTGCAGGCCGGTGTTGAACCATTGGGGCGAATTCGGCGCCGCCATCTGCGCCGCCAGCATGTAGGAGAGTTCGTCCTTGAAGGCGCTCGCATCGGCTTCGCTGTCGAAGTAGCCGCCCTTCCAGCCCCAATAGGCCCAGGTGCCGGCCAGGCGGTCGAACACCTGCTTGGCGGAACGCTCGCCGGCGGTGTCCTTCGAGTCGGCGCATCTGCGCCAGAGGAATTCGGGAACACCTTCCTCGGCCACCGGCTTCAGCGCGGTGGGGATTCCCGCCTTGCGGAAATATTTCTGCGCCAGCACGTCGCACGCGACCTGGCTCCAGCTCTCGGGGACTTCAATGTCCGCGTGCTGGAAGACCACCGAGCCGTCAGGGTTGCGGATTTCGCTGGTTGCCGAGCGGAAGGCGAGGCCTTCGTACGGCGATTGTCCCTCGACCGTGAACTGACGGCGAATGCGCATGGCGGTGATCCCCGAACAAAAAAGTGGCCCCGCCGCTCGGAACCATTTTGGGGACAGTTTTCCTAGCGCCGGGCAGCCTGTCGAAGTGACAGGGGCCGCGGCGGCGAGGTGGATTCGTGTCCGCCAGATTTGGTGTCGCGAGCAGCGACAGGCCCCAAGTATGGGCACCGTTCGAAAACGCTCGCAAGCGAAAAGTGGTAAACAAATTCTTACCTACCACATCTGGTAGGACCCACACATGCTTTTTGCTGAGGAAAAGACCCTGTCAAGCGCTTAACGAGAATCGCGCAGAAAATTTTTTCGCAATTGTGACAGCCGCAAACATCGCGGCGATTTTGGATCGTTTGTGGATATCTGCGGCATACGGATTCCTACCTAGCCATCGCCCTTGGGGGTTCCGTGAGCGACGGCCCGGCGCCGCGCGCCATCGTGGATTGTGGCGTAAACGTTGACGAAGTTCCCCACGCATGACGCAATCGCTCGCACAACGGCTGCTGATTCGTTTGGGCGAAGCCGTGCGACGGGTGGTGGGGACTTTGACGCGTCATTGCGGGGGTCCCATGGTTTTGTTTCGCGCGTTCCATCGCTTTTCTATCGTTGGCCTGGTCGTGTGCGGCGTTGCGTTGCTGACCGCCACCGGCGCCTCGGCGCAGACCGTCACGGCGCCGGACGGCACGCTCGCGGCCTGCGTCGAGAACGTCGTCGTCACCAATGGACAACTCGCCTGCGGCGCCCAGGCCGTGGTCGATGATCTCGACCCCGACGGGGTTACGCACTCGAACTTCGGAGGCTCTACCGCCATCGGCATCGGCGCCTTCGCCAATGGCTCGCAAGCCACGGCCATCGGCGATCTCACCCGGGCCAATTTCGACGGCGTCGCAGTGGGCGCCTACACCAATGTGCGGGGACTGGGCGCCGTCGGCATCGGCAAGGCGACCCAGGGGGCGGGCGACTATGCCACCGCGGTTGGCTGGCAGGCTGACGCCCACGCCGATCATACGGTCGCGATCGGCGGTGTTGCGTTCGCAGACGGTGTGGGCGCCATCGCACTTGGTTACATGGCGACAGGCTCCGGTACCGGCTCGGTGGCGATGGGTTTGCGCTCGTCGACCTTCGGCCCCGATACGTTGGTGGGCGCCAATCTGGCCGTTGCCATCGGCAGCGACGCGGGCGTCACGCGCAACGGCGGCGTGTCGATCGGCGCCAATTCCAGCGTGACGGCCGTCAACAGCGTGGCCCTGGGTCTCAACGCGCATGCAACGGCCGCGAATTCGGTGGCGATCGGTACGGACGCGATCGCCGACGCGCCCAGCACGGTTTCCGTCGGCGCGCCGGGCGCCGAACGCCGCATTACCAATGTCGCGCCGGGCGTGGCGCGGACGGATGCAGCCACCTTCGGCCAACTTCAGGACGCCATCGCCGGCACCAACAGCCAGATCGCACTGCTGCGCAGCGACATGAGCGACGCCGTCGCGGCCTCAACGGCGCTGGGCGGCATCATGGTTCCATCGGGTCCCGGCAAGACCACATTCTCTACCCATGCCGGCTTTTATGGCGGCAGCGAGGCGATAGGCTTCAACGTCGCCCACCGCCTCGACGTCGGCGGGGATATGCCGGTGATGGTGGATGGCGGCTTCGCGTCCACCCTCGATGGGCGCAACCAGGTCGGCCGCGTAGGTTTTTCGGTGGAATTCTAGGGATTACGTCGCAGATGGTGGTGGAATGGCCGCTTGGCGCGAGCGGCCCGGCCCCTCTATATTCCGCCGACAAATCTTAGGTTTGGCCGGACCCTTATGTCCCTCATCCGCTTCATCTTTGGCTGGTGGCACAACGCCACGCTTGGAACCTTGGCCACGACCTGGTTCTCCGGTGCGTTGGTCGGCACCGACAAATTCGGCAATCGCTACTACCAGGCCAAGAAGGGCGCGCGCCGCTGGGTGATCTATGCCGGCACCGTCGAGGCGAGCCGCGTGCCGCCCGATTGGCATGGCTGGCTGCATCACACCTTCAAGGAGCCGCCGACGACCGCGCCGTTCAAGGAGAAATCCTGGGAAAAGGAACACCAGCCCAATCTCACCGGCACGGCCGATGCCTATCGCCCGGATGGCAGCCTGCTGGCGGGCGGCGTCCGCCCACGCGCCACCGGCGACTATCAGCCCTGGAAGCCGGAGTAGGTATGGCTGGCAACAACACGGTCGAGACCATCATGGGCGCGATCGTCGTCGCCGTGGCGGCGGCGTTCCTCTATTTCGCCTACACCAGTACGAGTTCGGGCAGCCTTGGCGGCTACGAGCTCACGGCCAAGATGCCGCGGGTCGACGGCCTCGCCACCGGCACCGATGTGCGCCTGTCGGGAATCAAGATCGGGGCGGTGAATGCGCTGACGCTGGATCCGAAGACCTATCTCGTCACGCTGCACATGAACATTCGCAGCGATGTCCAAATTCCGACCGATTCGTCGCTGATGGTGACGTCGTCCGGCCTTCTGGGCGGCTCGTATCTTTCCATTTCACCCGGTGGTGACGACAAAATGATTCCACCGGGCGGCGCCATTACCAACGTGCAGGGTTCCGTCGACCTGATGGGCTTGGTCGGCCGCTTCATCGGCGGCGGCAACAACAACAATGGCGGCAATCAACCCAAGCCGCAGCAACCCAGCGTGCCCAATGCGCATCCATAGCGTTCTGAAATTTGGCGCCGGGGTTGCGCTTCTGGGTGCTGTTGCATTCGCGGCCCCGCCCGCTGCGACGCCTAAGCCGGCAAAGCCTGTCTCGGCCAAGCCGCTCAAGCCTGCGACGCCATCCAAGCCGGTCGGTCCGCTCACGCTTATCATGCGCGGTCTCGACAAGATCACCGGCCGGCCGACCACGCTGCTGGTGCCGATCGGCAAGTCGGCGCAGTTCGCGACGCTCACGGTCTCGGCCCGCTATTGCTATTCGACGCCCTCGACCGAGACGCCCGAGACCGCGGCCTTCGTGCAGATCGACGATCACCGTCCCGACCAGCCGCCGCGCCGCGTCTTCTCGGGCTGGATGTATGCCTCGAGCCCCGGCCTCAACGGCATGGAGCATCCGCTCTATGACGTCTGGGTGATCACCTGCAAAGCCGTCGCGCCCGGCGAGACGGTGGCCATCGGACCCACCAAGCCGGTCAAGCCGGTGTCGCCCGACGCCACCGACGCCGAGAAGCCGACCGCGCTGCCCGAAGACGCGGGCCAGTAGGCACCGCCGGCGGAGGCCGGCCAATGGGCAATGTGGTTTAAGGCTTCTTCCAGCTGCGCCAGATAGGCCAGGCGCGGGATTTCCCGCGCCCCGAAGCGCGCCAGATGCGCCGTCAGGAACTGCGTATCCAGAAGCCGATAGCGCCCGATCTTGAGCTGCGCCACGAGGTGGACAAGCGCGACCTTGCTGGCGTCGCGCTCGCGGCTGAACATGCTCTCGCCGAAGAACGCCGCGCCCAGGCTGACGCCGTAGAGCCCGCCGACCAGCGCGCCGCCCTGCCAGCACTCCACCGAATGGGCATAGCCGGTCGCGTGCAGCGCCGTGTAGAGCCGGACGATCTCGTCGTTGATCCAGCTTTGGTCGCGGCCGGGCGCGGCCTCGGCGCAGGCCCGCATCACATCGACAAAGGCCCGATTCGTCGTCACCGCAAACCGGTCGCCGCGCACCGTCCGCGCCAGGCGCCTCGGCACATGAAACCCGTCCAGCGGAATGACGCCGCGCCGCTCCGGCGACACCCAGAACAGCGTCGGGTCGTCGCGCCGCTCCGCCATGGGAAACAGTCCCTCGGCATAAGCGCGAAGGACAAGCTCAGGCGTCAGCGGCGGCGTGCCGTGCATGAGAGTGACCTTAGAACATTTTGAATATAGGTCTAACCGCACACAAATGCTGTCATCCCGGGCGAGCGTAGCGAGACCTAAGGACCCATTGAGCATGCGTCGCGATGGGTCCCGGCTTGCGCTCGCTTCGCGAGCTTGCCGGGATGACAGACCGATGCCTAGGCGGCGCTAAATCTTCTCCGACCGGCTGAGCGCCAGCGGCCCGGGTCCAGCGGCCGCCAGGAACAGGAAGATGAAGCAGAACAGGATCGCCCCATCCCCGCCGTTCACCGCCGGGAAGAATCCGCCGCGCGGGAAATGCACCATCCAATAGGCGACGGCCATCTCGCCGGCGCAGATGAAGGCCGCCAGCCGCGTGAACAGCCCCACCGTGATCAGCGCGCCGCCGACCAGCTCGACGATCCCCGCCGCCATGATGATCGGCATCATCTTGGGCGGTATCGCCGACGCCATCGCGGCGGGCATCGGCGGGAAGTGCAGGATCTTCTGCATGCCGTGCTCGAGGAAGAGAAGCCCCGCGACGATGCGCAGGATGCTCAAAAGGTAAGGCTGATATTTGGAGAGCCAAGCCATGCGAATCCCCCTGATGTGCTCCGCCGCACCCTAGCAGGCCTATGGCCGCGCGTCAGGCAGCCTCGGGCGCTCCGGCGCGTCTTCCTTCAGAGCCACGCCGGTGGCGCCGACCGTTCGCGCCTGCGAAAGGAGCCAGCTCAGCCGGTAGGCGGCCTCGTCCAGCGCCAATCCGCCGGGCCGCACATTGGAAATGCAGTTGCGCTGCGAATCACAGGTCACGCCTGCAACTGGCCGGCGCGTCAGATAGAGCCCGACGGAGTCCGCCGCGCTCAGGCCCGGCCGCTCGCCGATCATCACCACGGCAAACTCCGCGTTCAGCGCTTGGGCGACCTCATCGCCGATGGCGACACGTCCGTTGCCGACGATGGCGATCGGCGCCCAGGTGAGGCCTGGCGCCTGCGCCAGGATGCAGCGCGCCAGCGCCGCGCCATGCGCGTGGATCGCGGTCGACGACAGACCATCGGCGATGACCAGAACCGCGTCGCATGGGCCCGGCGCCAGCCGTTCGCGCGAAGGCTCGCGCAGCGTTCGCCCGGAATGGGGATTCATCAGATAGTCGATGCGGTTCTGCGTCTTCGTCTCAAGCAGGATTGTCGGCAAGGGCGCCAGCGCGGCCGCAATCGCCGTCGCATCGAATGGCGCATTCACCGCGTCACGCGCCCGCGCATGCGCCAGCTGGAATTCCAACACGCGCTTGGTCGGCAAGCCGTTGCCGGCGCGTCCCAACGCAACGCGCGCCGGCGTGAACGCCGACAGGGCGTGCCACTCGTCGCTCGCGCTCATGTTCGCCTCGCGAAATCGAGCAGCCGTGCGGCTTCGCGTCCCGCCACTTGCGGCCGCATCCGGCCGCTATCGTCCAGAATTCCCATGCGCCGCAGCCACGTCTCGAACTCCGGCGCCGGCCTCAGGTTCAGCACCTCGCGCACATAGAGCGCGTCGTGAAACGACGTGCTCTGATAGGACAGCATCACGTCATCCGCGCCGGGGACTCCCATCACATACGTGCAACCGGCGACGGCCAACAGCGTCAGCAGATTGTCCATGTCGTCCTGATCGGCGTCCGCATGATTTGTGTAGCAAACGTCCACGCCCATCGGCAGGCCCAGCAGCTTGCCGCAGAAATGATCCTCCAGCCCCGCGCGCGCGATCTCTTTTCCATTGAACAGATATTCGGGGCCGATGAAGCCGACCACGCTGTTGACCAGCAACGGCTTGAAATGGCGCGCCACGGCATAGGCGCGCGTCTCCATGGTCTGCTGATCGACGCCATGGTGCGCGCCCGCCGACAGCGCCGCGCCCTGGCCGGTCTCGAAATACATCACGTTGTCGCCGATCGTCCCGCGCTTGAGCGCCAGCGCCGCCGCGCGCGCTTCCTTCAGCAGGGCGAGATCGACGCCGAAGCTCTTATTGGCCGCCTCGCTGCCCGCGACGGACTGGAACACCAGATCGACCGGCGCGCCTTGCGCCATCGCCTTCAAGGTCGTGGTGACATGCGCCAGCACGCAGGACTGCGTCGGGATGTCCCAGCGCCGCCGGATCTCGTCGATCATCGCCAGCAGGTTGGAGACCGCCCCGACATTGTCCGTCGCCGGATTGATCCCGATCACTGCATCGCCGCTGCCGTAGAGCAGCCCGTCGACGATGGACGCGGCAATGCCCCTGGCATCGTCAGTCGGATGGTTCGGCTGCAGACGTACCGACAGACGCCCCGGCAGCCCGATCGTATTGTTGAACTTCGTCACCACAGAGACTTTGCGCGCCACCGCGATCAGGTCCTGGTTGCGCATCAGCTTGCAGACCGCCGCCGCCATCTCCGGCGTCAGCCCGGGCGACAGCGCCGTAAGCCTCTGCGTCGTCGTCTCGTGCGCCAGCAGCCAGTCGCGAAATTCTCCGACCGTCAGCGCTTGCACCGGCGCGAACGCGGCGGCGTCATGCGTGTCGTGAATGAGTCGCGTGACCTCGTCCTCGTCATACGAAACCAGGTCGTTCTTGAGAAACTCCCTGAGCGGCAAATCCGCCAGCGCCATCCGCGCCGCCACGCGTTCCTCGCCCGACCGCGCCGCCAGGCCCGCCAGCCGATCTCCCGAGCGGTCCGGCGAGGCGCGCGCCAGCAGCGTCTTCAGATCGTCGAAGACATAGCTTGTGGCGCCAAGGGTTTGCGCATAGGGCACGAGGCCCAGCTAACGATGTCCCGGCATTCGCGGCAAGCGCGCCGGCCGCTAGCGCAGTTGTGAATTGGCCCGGTTCGGACCTGGTTCTACACATACGGCATGGACCGCCTGCGCCGCCATTGGCTGGAATACGTTGTCACCGTCGTGGCGCTCGCCGTCTCGGTGATCTCGCTTTGGGTCGCCATCGGCACCGAGGACGCCAACCGCAAGATGGTCGCGGCGGCGTCCTGGCCGCTGCTGCAGATCGAGGCCAGCAATTCCGACGAGAGCAATCGCCCGCACATCACGCTGCAGGTCGCCAATGCCGGCGTCGGCCCCGCCTAGCTCGAGACGCTGGAAGTCTCGTGGCGGGGAAAATCCTATCGCAGCGGGTTCGACCTGATGACCGCGTGCTGCGGCTTCAAGGCTTTTCAATTTCCGCAGCCCGCCGGCGCGCCGGTGCACACCCCGATGTCGACCGCGAAGATCAGCGGCATCGTCATCCGCGCCGGCGAGGCGCGGGCCTTTCTCAGCCTGCCGCTCGGCCCGGACAATGACACCACATGGAAGCAGCTGGACAAGGTCCGCGGCGAGATCGTCTACCGCGCCTGCTATTGCTCGGTATTCGACGAATGCTGGATCAGCACGCTACGCAATCTGGGCGCCATGCGCGTCGATCGCTGCCCGATGGTCGACGATCTCTACACGGAGTAATGCGTTCCGCCGTTCAGTGCCGAATCTCGATCGGCGTGCCGTTCGCCGAATTCGACGTGGCTGTCTAAGCGGCGGCGAAAGATCGAACCTTGATCGTGCGCATGCGGCCGCGTGCTTCGGCGAGGTCGAAGGCGGTTTGCAGGCCAAGCCACAATTCCGCCGTCGAACCAAATGCTTTGGACAAACGGATGGCCATGTCCACCGAGACGCCCGCTTTTTCGTTTACCAGATCGGAAAACGCCTGCCGCGTCACGCCAAGCCCCTTTGCGGCTTCGGTCACCGAAAGCCCCAGCGGTTCCAGACATTGACGGCGAACGATCCCACCGGGGTGAGGAGGGGTGTGCATCGGCATGAGCAAGTACTCCTAGTGATAGTCCAGATAATCCACATCCAGCGCCTCACCATCCATGAAACGGAATGTGATGCGCCAATTTCCCGACACCCAAACGGCCCAGTGTCCAGCAAGCGCACCTTTGAGTGGATGCAGACGGAAGCCCGGCAGGTTCAACTCATCCGGGCGACGGCTGCGATCCAGAACGGCGAGAATGTCCCGCAGCTTTTCAACATGCTTGGGCGCGACTCGTGCCGCCGTCTTTCCTTCATAGAGGGCCTTCAGCCCGCGATGTCGGAACGATCGGATCATTTGACGAGAATAAGGTGTCGTGTGTCGCTTGTCAATTGACGACGCGCTCAGTGCCGAATCTCGATCGGCGTGCCGTTCGGCACGACGCGCCAGATCTCGTCCATCTCGTCGTCGGTCAGCGCGATGCAGCCGTCGGTCCAGTCGATGGCGCGCTGCCAGGTGCCGATCCAGCCAGTGTAGTTGCGCAAGCCATGGATCATGATGTCGCCGCCCGGCGCCACGCCGCGCGCCGCCGCGACCTTCTTGTCCATCGCCGACGGATAGCTGATGTGCAGCGAAAGATAGAACCCGCCATGCGCGTTGTGCGCGTCGATCTCGTAGCGGCCCTCCGGCGTCAGCCCGTCGCCCTGCCTGGCCTTGGGATCGAGCCCGTCGTGCCCCAGCGAAATCGTATAGACGCGTAGCACCCGTTGGTGCGCATACAAGGTTAGCCGGTGCGCCGATTTTTCCACCACCACCAGATTGGCCCGCGCCCGCGCGGCCAGCGGCTTTGGCGCATGGGAGAACACGCCGACCGTCGCCAGCACGGCGATGAGGATGCCGACGGCCGCTGCGATCAGGATAAGGCGGATCATGTTGTCCGGCGGCTCCTAAGCGCTCGACGCGGCGCGCACGCGCGCGATGAAGCGCGTCAGCACCTCCTTGTCGCCGCGCCGCAAGATCTCGCTCAGGCATTCGTGGCCCGGAAAGCCTTCGAGTTGCCGAAAATCGATTCCCGGCACGGTCCAGACTTCATTGATGTGGGCGAGATCGGGCAGATAGTATCCGTAATGCATCTCGATCGTCTTAAGACAGTCGCGGTCGCGCAATTCGTCGGGAAGATGGGTCATCATCTGCGGCACGGTGCGGCGCAGATAGGTCTCCATCGCCATCATGCGGGAATCGTCGTCGGGGCGGCCGAAGGCCAGCTCGAAGGGGTGTTCGGGCCAGCGGTGCAGGGTGACGATCGGCGAAAATAGCAATGCGCCCTGAGCCTTGAGGTCGAGCCCGGCGCGCATCGCGGTGAAGGCGCCGGCGGAGAACGACAGCACGATCAGCGTCCGCGTGCCCCAGGCGTCGAGCTTGGCGCGAAGGCCTTCGATCATCGCGCCATAGGGCCGTCCGAACGTCGTGCTGCCGTCGAGATTGAACTGCTTGCGCTCGTCGAACAGATAGATCGCGTTCACCTTGGCCGGCTGCAGCAGGGCATGCAGGGCGCTCACCGGCACGCCGCAATCGCCGCGCAGCGTGGTGAAGACGATGACGGTGGTGTCCGCGCCCGGTTCGCGCACCTCGATCGCGTCGCGGGCGGGCGAGAGCGAGCCGCTGATGATCGTGCGGCCTTGCGCCTGCGCCTCTTGCAGGATGTCGAGCGCCACCGCGAGGCTGCGCAGCATGCCGGCATAGCGTTGAATGCCCGCGATGCGCGCGAGCCCTTCGCGCGCCGGTTCGAGCCGGCCTTCGCTCAACAGATAGCCGGCGGCGCGGCCGGCGGCCGCCGGCGACGCGTCGGGGTCGCGCACGATGGCGATCGCATCGTCGATCGTGGTGTTCGACAACCGGTTCGTCCGGTGGAAGAAGGCGATGCGCTCGGCCATGTCTGGACTGCGCGCGCCGCGGCCCCACGCCTCTTCGACAATTCTTTCCGCCGCAAGGTTGTCGCCCTGAACCTCTGCGGCGAATGCGAGTTTGATCGGCCAGTCTGCTACCAGCGGCTGCGCCGCGGCCAATGCCCGCCAGTCGCGTTCGGCGGCGGCGGTGTCGCCATTCGACCACGCCAGCGTGGCGCGCTGTGCCAGATCGCCGGATTGCGCAGTCGCAGCGGCCAGCTGTCGGCGGACCGTCATCGCGCAGCGCTGATACCGCACCAGACCGACGATGCCGGCGAGCGATCGCTTGGTACGATGAACCAATTCATCCCGTCTCAACGCAAGACCTCTCCGCGGTTGCAGCACAGGCGGTTGACCGAAAGGGAAAAGCGTCTTGATGCGACGCGCTTTCGCTCATAAAATGGGGGAAGGCTGTGGGTGTCAATATGCGTCACGCACTGCAGGATCGTGAAGCGGCAAACGGGCGCGATGAGCCCGGATTCCGGCCATCGCGTGATTCTTGGACGGCCCCAAGAATGCACAGCTATTGTGCCTTTGCGGCCCAGGCGGCGGACGCCAGCGACGACGATACCTTTAGCGGCTTTTCCTAAAAAGCGCCGGCCTGGCTCTTCTTCTTCGCTTGCTTATTTCGCCTTGTGTTTCGCCAGCCACTGCTCCAGTCAGTGGATATTATATTCCCCGTCGGCGATGTCTTTTGCGCGCGCACAAGAATCAAGTGAACAGGAATTCGTTGGCAGCGAGCTGCGCGGGCGTGACGCCGTGCAGCGTAATGTGGTCCAACGTATCGATGGTGATGACCGTGTCGCTGCCGGACTGGCTCATCAGCGACTGCAGAGCCGTGAAATTCGCAATGCCGTAGCCGTGCAGTTCGATGACGTCGCCCGCCGAGAAGTCGGTGATCGTGTCGTTGCCCGTATCGCTCGCACCGAACACGAAGCGGTCATTCCCCGCACCGCCCGTCAGCAGGTCGTCGCCGCCGCCGCCGATCAGTATGTCGTTGCCCGCGCCGCCATCCAGCGTGTCGTTGCCGGCATGGCCGTAGAGAAGGTCGTTCTCCGCGCCGCCGCCAAGTCCGTTACCCTGCGCCGCGCCGCCGAAATTCGGATCGTAAGGCGTGGCGAACCAGGTGATGCCGTCGAGCGCCGTCTCGACCGAGGTCGCGGAAACGGTGTGCGAGTTGTCGTCGTTCGTGCCCGTCACCGACACCGTGTTCCAGTTCGCGTCGTACTGGATCGTCGCCGTGGCCCAGGCGTACTGGTTGCCGACGTCGTTGAGGGTCAGCCAGTGGGTGCCGTCGTCGTTCGTGCCGCTCTGCGAGACCAGGCGGTTCGACGCATCATAGGCGTCGACCTTCCAGGTCCAGCCTTGCGCATTCGCCGGATCGTAGGAATTGACCCAGTGGGTGCCGTTGTCGTTGACGATCGTCTGTCCGGTGAGGCTGCCGGTGGTGTCGAAGCTCGTAACGACGCTCGACCAGGGTTGCGTTCCGTTCGCGTCTGTTCGCGTCGCGGTGGCGTTGCCCGCATTGTCGTAGACGAAGGTGCCGTCGCCGAACTGGAGCTTTTCGATGCCTGTCAGCGTGTCGGAGCCGTCCGGCGTGCCGGCGCTTGTATCGCTGACGCTCGTCGGTGTGCCGCCGCTGTCGGCGACCGTGTAGTCGGTGTGCAGGCCCGAATAGGCGGCCGTATCGGTTCCGTCGCCGCCGTTGAGCGTGTCGTTGCCGCCGCCGCCCTTGATTGTGTCGTTGCCGTCGCCGCCGGCGAGCACGTTGTTGCCGGCGTCGCCGGTCAGCGTGTCGTCGAACGCCGAGCCGGTGACATTTTCGACATTCGTTATCGTGTCGGTGCCGGCACCCACCGTGTCCTGAGACCCGGTGATCGCGAGGTTGACCGTCACGCCGACCGGAGCCGTGGCGTAGGCGATGGTGTCAATGCCGCTGCCGCCGTCGAGCACGTCGTTTCCAAGGCCGCCAGTGAGGACATCGTTGCCCCCACCGGCATGGATCACGTCATTGCCGTCTTGGCCGCTCTGCACGGCGTTGTCGCCGAAGATGACGTCATTGCCGGCCGTGCCGGTAATGGTGTCGTCGGCGAGCCCGCCATAGATCGTGCCCTGGACGGTGCCTGCGCCGTCGAACGTATCGTTCCCGTTCCCAAGGTCGATATTCCCGACGATGGCGCCATCGTTGTGGATCGTGTCCTGTCCGATCCCCAGCGTGAAGTTGCCGGTAATGGTCCCCGAATTGGTGAGCGTGATGCTTGCGGATGACTGCGCGGGTGCGCCGATGTCTCCCGTTATGGTTCCGGAATTGTTGATTACCGAACCCCCGAAATAGTAGTCGAAGTAGACGGCCATCGCGTTCTGACCATCCGGCGTCTCGGCGATGATGGTCCCGGTGTTCGTCAGCGTGCTCGAGTAGAAAGGCAGCTCGATTGCGAGCGCGCTGGCGCCGCTGACGTCGATCAGGCCAGAATTGGTGTAGGTGCCGCCGTTGTACAGGAAGACGCCGGTGGCGTTGCCCGACGCGTTCACCTGGAAGGTCCCGTCGTTCACGAAGGAGACGTTTGGGCTCCAACTCACCCAGCCTTCAGCATTGCCGTTCGTCGAGTTGATCTCGAATAGTCCCGAATTGTGCAGTCCCGGCTGCCAGCTTCCGGCATAATAGCCGGTTGCCAGGGCGCCGGCGCCGCTCTCGTTGATCACATAGCTCGCGCCCGCCTCATTCCAGAACACCGAATTGAAATAGAACTCCGAGCCGCTCGATGTGATGCCGTCGACCGATGTCGTCGCGTTGATCGTGATGTTGCCGAAATTGTAGAGGGACGCGTTCTCTCCGACCGCGTTGAAGTAGAAGGCGGTCTCGTTGGAGAATGCCAAGTTCTGTCCGTGCAGGACAGTGTAATCGTTCGTAATCTGGATCGTGGTCACGTGCGTCGCCCCCGGAGCGTGCTGGGATGCTAACGAATGCTTGTACCTGTTGCAAAGCGAAGTATTGACGGATATTCGCGGTCAGAAGGTCCGATTTGCCGCGGCTTGCAAAAACTATCGTTTGTGTTTCGCCAGCCACTGTTCCAGCCAGTGGATGTTGTACTCGCCGTCGATGATGTCCTTCTCGCGCACCAGCTGCTGGAACAGCGGGATCGTGGTCTCGATGCCGCCGACGACCAGTTCGTCCAGCGCCCGGCGCAGGCGAAGCAGGCACTCGTTGCGATTGCGCGCATGCACGATCAGCTTGCCGGCTAGGCTGTCGTAATAGGGCGGGATGCGATAGCCCGAATAGATCGCGCTGTCGAAACGCACGCCCAGGCCCCCCGGCGTGTGGAACTGCGTGATCGTTCCAGGCGAAGGCTGGAAGGTGAAGGCGTTCTCCGCGTTGATGCGGCACTCGATGGCGTGACCGGAGAAGACGATGTCGTCCTGCGTCACTTCCAGCTGGCCGCCGGCGGCGATGCGGATCTGCTCGCGCACGATGTCGATGCCGGTGATCGCCTCGGTCACCGGATGCTCGACCTGCAGACGCGTGTTCATCTCGATGAAATAGAAATTTCCGTCCTCGAACAAAAACTCGATCGTGCCGGCGCCGAGATAGCCGAGCTTCTTCAAGGCGCGCGTCACCACGCCGCCGATGTCGTCGCGCTGCGCCGCGTTGAGCGCGGGCGAGCCCGCCTCTTCCCAAACCTTCTGGTGGCGGCGCTGCAGCGAGCAGTCGCGCTCGCCCAGATGGACTACGTTGCCGACCGCATCCGCCAGCACCTGGATCTCGATGTGCCTCGGCTTCTGGAGATATTTCTCCATATAGACCTGGTCGTTGCCGAACGCGCTCTTCGCCTCGGCGCGCGCGGTGGAGAGCGCCAGCGGCAGTTCGGCCGCGTTCTGCGCCACCCTCATGCCGCGGCCGCCGCCGCCGGCCGTCGCCTTGATCAGCACCGGATAGCCGATCTCGCCCGCGACGCGCGCCGCGTCGGCATCCTCGACCGCGCCGCCCGAGCCGGGGACGGTCGGAATGCCGAGTTCCTTCACCGCCTTGATGGCCGTGATCTTGTCGCCCATCATGCGGATGTGCTCCGGCGTCGGCCCGATGAAGGTGATGCCGTGCTCGCGCACGATCTCCGCGAAGCGCGCGTTCTCCGACAGGAAGCCGTAGCCCGGATGGATCGCCTCGGCGCCGGTGATCTCGCAGGCCGAGATGATGGCGGGGATGTTGAGATAGCTCTGCGCCATCGCCGGCGGACCGATGCAGACGCTCTCGTCGGCCAGGCGCACATGCATGGCGTCGGCGTCGGCGGTGGAATGCACCGCGACGGTGGCGATGCCCATCTCCTTGCAGGCGCGATTGATGCGAAGCGCAATCTCGCCGCGATTCGCGATGAGTATTTTTTCGAACATCAGCTGATGATGCAGAGCGTCTGGCCGAACTCGACCGGCTGGGCGTCGCTGACGCAGATTTCGCTGATCGTGCCGGCGCGCGGCGCGGTGATCGGGTTCATCGTCTTCATCGCTTCGATGATGAAGAGCGTGTCGCCTTCCTTCACCGTCTGGCCGACTTTCAGGAAAGGCGGTGCGCCCGGCTCGGGCGAGGCATAGACGGTGCCGACCATCGGCGAGGGCACGGCGCCGGGATTGGGACCGGCTGCCTTCACCGGCGCGGCGGCGGCGACTGGCGCGGCCGAGGCGGCGGCAGGCGCCGCGGCCATCATCGTGCCGCCGGCCTGTTTCGACACGCGCAGCCGGGCGCCGTTGTGCTCGATCTCGATCTCGGTGAGGCCGGTCTCCTTGAGCAGTTCGGCGAGCTCGCGGATCGCGGCGGCGTCGACCAGCCCGTCCTTGGACTTGGGCCCGTTGGTCAAGCGCGCGCCGATCGACTTCATGTCTTTCATGTTCATGATTGACCTTTGATGCGGGACGCCGCCGCATCCGGGGTGATGAGCAACGCCATCGCGTCTACAGCGGCCAGATAACCTTGTTCCTTCAGCCCGCAGATCACGCCGCTGGCGATCCTGCTGACGAAGGAACGGTGGCGGAACGGTTCGCGCGCATGCGGATTGGACAGATGCACTTCGATGATCGGCTTCTCGAGGCTCTTCAATGCGTCGTAAATTGCGACCGAAGTGTGGGTATAGGCGGCGGCGTTCAGGATCAGGCCCGAGCTCTTGAGCCGCGCCTCCTGGATCCAGTCGACCAGATCGCCCTCGTGGTTCGATTGCCTGAACACGATCGCAAGCCCGTGAGTCTTCGCCCGCGCCGCGGCCAGCTTGCCGATTTGCGCCAGCGTGGTGCGGCCGTAAATCTCCGGCTCGCGCGTCCCCAGCAGGTTGAGGGTCGGCCCGTTCAGGACGTAGATCGGCAAGACCTTGTTTTGTTTGCCAGTTTTGGCCAAGGGGCCTCCGGAAAGAGAGCGGATTCGCCCCTTATAGTCGGGAAGTCCGCCCAACGGAAACACCCAAAGCCGCCGCACGGGACTCTGGATGTCTTTGTACCGCGGTGCCGCGCGTGACATGGTCTGGCGGCCCGATTTCAGGAGGACGCATGTTCGAGCGGACGCGGCGCGGATTGACGGTGTTCCGTTCAAGCCTGCTTGTGTTGCGCGCGCATCCCAGGCTCATCCTGTTGCCGGTGCTATCGACGGCGTCGCTCGTCGCCGCGGCCCTGTTGATCTTCGGATCGATGTCTCTTGGCCAGGACTCTCGTCTCGCCTGGCTGTTTGTCGCCATCGGCTGGTTCGGATTTCTTTTGGCCGCGACCTTCATCGCCGTCTTCTTTAATGCCGCGCTGATTTCCTGCGTGCTGGACGCCTTTGCCGGCCGCCCGGTGTCGTTGCGCGCGGGGCTGATGTCTTCGGTCGCCCGGCTGTCGCCGATCCTGCAATGGGCGATTTATGCCTCGACCGTGGGATTCGCCATCAGCTTTGCCCAGGGCTTGCTGAGAAGGTTCGGAATTCTGGGCGCCCTCGCCGGCAGCGCGGTCTCCTTGAGCTGGAGTGTCGCCACCTTTTTCGTCGTTCCGATTCTGGTTGCGGAAGGTTTGCAGCCCCGACAAGCCGTCGCGCGCTCCACCGAAATCGTCAAGGGCAGGTGGGGCGAAGCGGTGGGTCCCGCGGTCGGGATCGGCATACTCGGCCTCTTGGCGTTTATTCCTCCGATCCTGCTGCTCGCCTATGTCAATGCCTCTGATCAATTGCAGGTCGCGCATGACCGGCCGCTGGTCATGGTGGGCATTGTCAGCGCCATTTATCTTGCCGCCGTCCTGGGTGTGATCTCGGCGCTGAGCACGGTCTATCGCACCGCCATGTATTTCTCCGCCAAGACGGGGCAATCGACGCTCGGGTGAGGGGGTTTATCGCCGGGCCGCGCGGGTCTAGCATCGCGCAGTCCCAGGGGCGCCTCCATGGCCGGACTTGATCCGGCCATCACAAGGCTGAGATCGGCACCTGCCGAGTCCCTTCGAACCTGATCCGGCTCGTACCGGCGTAGGGAGCGGACGGCGAAGGCGCCGCCGCTTTTCTTTGTGAGAGAGAAGCATGAACGTCACCATCAACGGCGAAGCCAAGGCCCTGAACGGCGCCATAAGCGTGCGCGTCCTGCTGGTGTCGCTCGGGTTGGACCCCAAGAAGATCGCGGTGGAGCGCAATCTTGAGATCGTGCCGCGCTCGACTTACGACGCGGTGCAGGTCGCGGACGGCGACAAATTCGAGATCGTGCATTTCATCGGCGGCGGGAACGCGCCAACCAGAGTGAGCCCCATGGACAGACCCTTCGTCATCGCCGGCAAGACTTACACGTCGCGCCTCATCATCGGCACCGGCAAGTACAAGTCCTACGAGGAGAACGCCCGCGCGCTCGAAGCCAGCGGCGCGGAAATCGTCACCGTCGCGGTGCGCCGCGTGAACTTGACCGATCCCAACCAGCCCAAGCTGATCGATTTCATCGATCCGAAGAAATATACCTACCTGCCCAACACCGCCTTCTGCTTCACCGCCGAGGAGGCCGTGCGGACCTTGCGCCTGGCGCGCGAAGCCGGCGGCTGGAATCTCGTCAAGCTCGAAGTGCTGGGCGAGAAGAAGCTGCTCTATCCCGACATGATCGAGACGATCCGCGCCACCGAGATGCTGACCAGGGACGGCTTCCAGGTCATGGTCTATTGCAGCGACGATCCGTTGATGGCCAAGCGCCTCGAAGACATGGGCGCCGCCGCGATCATGCCGCTGGCCTCGCCGATCGGCTCGGGGATGGGCATCCAGAGCACGGTCAACCTGCGCCTCATCATCGAGGACTGCAAAGTCCCGGTCATCGTCGACGCCGGCATCGGCACCGCCTCGGACGCCGCGGTGGCGATGGAGCTCGGCTGCGACGCCGTCATCTCCAACACCGGCATCGCCCATGCGCGGGACCCGGTGATGATGGCCGCCGCGATGAAGCACGCTGTCGAGGCTGGCCGCCTCGCCTTCCTCGCCGGCCGCATGCCGAAGAAGAACTACGGCGATCCGTCCAGTCCGATGACCGGATTGATCTAAGGGAGACCACGATGATCACGCGCCGTGCGCAATGTGAATGTGGCCAGCTCTCGGCGACCTGCTCGGGCGAGCCGCGGCGCGTGGCGGTCTGTCACTGCCTCGCCTGCAAGCGGCGCAGCGGCAGCGCTTTCGGGTTCGCCGGCTGGTGGGCGCAGAAGGATGTGACAATTGCCGGCCGGTCGACGCCATATGTGCGCATCGGCGACGAAGGCAACCACATCACGATGAATTTTTGCCCGGTCTGTGGCGTGTCGGTTCACCGCACGAACAGCGGTATTCCCGGCGTCATCGGAATCGCTGCCGGCGCGTTCGCGGACCTGTCGTTCCCGCCGCCGACCGTTTCGGTCTATCACGACAGCCGCGGCTATCCCTGGCTGGAAATCCACGCCGAGCCGCTCGAGAAGCGCGGCTAGAAGATGAAGCGCATCCTTCCACTCGTCGCCGCTGTGTTCGTATTGGCTTTCGGCGCAGCAAAGGCCCAGCTCGCCGTCTCCGCCAACGACGCCAAGGTCAGCCTCGTCAATGGCGTGACGGTCGTGAACCCGCATCCCGCGCCCGACAGCGCCACGATCATCAACCTGAACGTCTTTCCGCCGCGCCTCCTCTCCACGGTCGAGGCGCCGGCCAGCGTCATCGGCCCGCCGCAAAGCGTCGCCATCGCGCCCGATGAATCGTTTGCCCTAGTCACGGGCGCGACGAAGATCGACCCCGCCGATCCCACCAAGACCCTGCCCAACGATGCCTTGACCGTCATCGATCTGAGAACGCGCAAAGTGGTCGCCTCGCTGACCGCGGGGCAGGGCGCCTCCGGCGTCTCGATCAACCGGTCCGGCACCTTGGCGCTGGTCGCCAATCGCGCCGAAGGCACGGTCTCCGTCTTCACCCTTGCCGGCATGACGCTGACCCCCGCCGGCAAGATCGTGCTGGGCGATGCGAAGTCCGGCCCCAGCCATGTCGCCTTCACGCCCGACGGCAGGCACGCGCTCGTCACCCGCGACGGCGACAACAAAATCTCCGTGCTGGCGATCGACGGCGCCAAGGTCGTCTATACCGGCCAGGACATTTCCGCCGGCATCCGCCCCTATGGCCTCGTCATGCGGCCCCAGGGCGACACCGCCATCGTCGCCAATATCGGCGCGGGCGCCGGTGACGCCGCCACCGTCAGCCTGATCGATCTCAAAGCCGCGGCGCCGCGCGTCGTCAACACGATCAGCGTCGGCCCGACGCCGGAGGGCCTGGCGCTCTCGCCCGACGGCAATATCCTGGCCGTCACCGTGATGAACGGCTCCAACCTGCCACGGTCATCGCCGTTCTTCCACGATTTTGGACTGCTGAAACTCTATCGCGTCGACGGCGCCAATCTCACGGCGCTGGCGCAGGCCCCCATCGGCCATTGGTGCCAGGGCGTCGCCTTCAACCGCGCCGCCACAGTCCTCTTGGCGCAATGCATGGCCGACAATGAAATCGAGATTTTCCGGCTCAGCGGCAAGACGCTGAAACGCGCCGGCGCGCTCCACGTCACCGGCCCGGCAGGCATCCGCACCGCGGACTAGACGTTCAGATATCCTTACCCGCCATGACGTCGCGCAAGCCGTCGGAATCGAGTTCGCCGGCGCGCACGCGGCCGTTGAAAATGAAGGTCGGCGTGCCGTCGATATGAAGCCGCATGGCGAGCGCATGGGCCGACTTGATCGTCTTGTCGATCTGCGGATCCTTCATGTCCTCGATCAGCTTTGGAATGTCGAGACCGGCCGCCTTGGCATCGACGAAAATTTGATTGCTGTCGATGGCGCTCGTCTCGCTCATCATCGCGAAGGAGAACGCGACGTATTTGTCGGGCTGCTTGCGCGCCGCGATGGCCGCCCGCGCCGCCGCGACCGACATCTCCCCGAACACCGGAAACTCGATGAAGGAAAAGCGCGTGTCGCCGCGATGCGCCTCGTAATATTTGCGCAATGCCGGCAGCGTGTTGCGGCAGTGCACGCAATTGTAGTCGAAGAATTCCACCATCGTCGCCTTGGCGTTCACCGGGCCCGTGACGAAGGCGACCTTGGGATCGAAGAAGGCTTTCAGCCCGACGGCGCGCAAGCCCGCCTGCTGCGCCCGCCCGGCGGCGGCGTCCTGATCGACCTGCGCCTGGGCCATCATGTCCTGGACCAGGAAGGGATGCGCCAGCAGATAGGCGCGCAATTGCGGCCCGTCGACTTTGTGCGGGAACAGTCCCACGGCGGCGGAGCCGAACACGACCAGCACGCTCAAGACCGCGCCGCCGAGTGCACCCAGCGCGGCGATCTTCCATTGCGGGATCATGCCGTTTGCCTCAACGCTGTTGTTGCTGGCGCGCGGCGGGTACGGCGATGGCGACGATGTCGTTGGCGCGCTGCCAGTCGGGGGAGCCCTGTTCCAGCCCATGGCGCGCGCGCACCGCGAACTGCGCCGCCGGCGCCATCGCGCCGACCGAGTAGTAGCGCTCCGCCGTCGCCAGGTCCGCCATCGGCTCGTTGTTCAGCATGCTGTAGGCCTGCGCCGCCTCGTACCAGGCGAAGGAATCGTCGTCCTCGATCCGCAGCGATCTCTTGAGGTTGTCGAGCGCCGGCTGGGCCAGACCTGGCCGCTCGGTCGCTAGCTGCGCCGCCGCCAGCGCCACGCGCAATTGCTCCGCGTCCGGCATCAGGTCGACGCAGCGCTGAAAGGCGGCGACGCCGAGGTCCGGCTTGGCCATGCTGACATAGATCTGGCCGAGCACTTCGTAGAAATAGGGATTGTTCGGCTCTTCCTTGATCAGGCTGTTGGTCTCGGCCAGCGCGCGTGGCAGGTCGGGCTTGCGCGAATAGGCCATGGCGCGGGCATAGCGCGCCGGCTTGCTGGTGTCGCTGAGCGGATAGCGGTTGAAGACTTCCTGGATCGGCGCGACATAGCCGAACAGCTTGGCCTGGATCATCTCATACTCATGCTCGACCGCCGGATCTTCCGGCACGTCCTTGTACGGCGAGGCTTCGACCGCGGTCTCCAGGTTGGCGACGCGCTCGCGTCCCATCGGATGGTCGGTGGCGTAGGCGTCCTGCTGGTTCGCCGCCCGCGCTTCCTCGTCGGCCAGCCGCACGAACGCCGCCAGCAGGCCGCGCGAGGATTGGTGCGTCTTGTCCAGAAGCTTCAGCGCGATCTGGTCGGCGGTGGCCTCTTGGACCCGACTGAAAGCGTTGAATTGATTCTCCGCGATGCCCTGTCCGCTCATCAGGATCAGCATGCCGGCCTGTCCCGCGCCGGCGGCGATCGCGGCGATGCCCACGATCATCGACAGCAGCATCGGGATCATCGCCTTGTGCATCGCCTCGGTGTCGCGCGACAGATGGCCCGCCACCATGTGGCCGGTCTCGTGCGCCATCACGCCTTTGAGCTCGCCGGCGTTCTTGGCGAACATGATGATGCCGGTGAAGATGAACATGTTCTGGCCTTCGGCGACGAAGGAGTTCACCGACGGATCGTTGACCAGGTAGATTTTAACCGCCGCGGGCTCGAGGCCGCCGGCCTTCAGCAGCGGGTCCTCATAGGAGCGCAGCGCTCGCTCGGTTTCGGTGTCGCGCAACAGCAGGATGCCCTGCGCCGAGGCCGGGCCGGTCAAGGCCGCCAGGCTGCCCAAAAAGCCGAACAGGAATGCACCCGCGCGCGCTCGGCGCGCAATAAAAGAAAATACATGCCCGCGGCGCGAAATAATCGCGGCGAGGCGGCGGAATCGGAGCAAAGGGTTGCAAAACGCCAAGGCTTGAACTCTCCTAACAGTCCCCGCGCCCCGTCCGGTGGGGACCGTATGTGGGCGCTGAACCTGCGTCAACGGACCGCCAACTTCAACCGATGATGGCGGAACGGTTAACTTCCAAGGAAATGCCATCGTGATCCTGCGCTCAAGGATTTTGGCTTGTGTCTCAAGCCTGCTGGTGCTGTCCGGCTGTGCGATCGATCTGGACCAGTCGCTCGGCTTCGGCGATTCGGGTGGCGCCGGCGGCTCGGGCGCCGCCTCGCTGGTCGTCGGCGATGAGCCCTTCGCCGTGAAGGTGGGCGCCTCCATCCTGTCGCAAGGCGGCAGCGCGGTGGACGCGGCGACCGCGATGTATTTCGCGCTCGCGGTGACCTATCCGGTGGCGGCCGGATTGGGCGGCGGCGGTATCTGCATCGTTCATGATGCGGCCGCGACGGAGGAGTTCGATTTTCTCGCACGCGATTCCGCCGGCGGCGGCGCCTATGCCGTGCCGGGCAATGTCCGCGGTTTCGCGCTGATGCAGGGTCTCTACGGCGTGCTGCCCTGGCAGCGCGACCTGGCGCCGGGCGAAGGCTATGCCGCGGCCGGCTTTCCCATCTCGCGCGCCTTGTCGGCGCGTCTCGTCGCGGCCCAGGCCGTGATCCGGCTGGACGCCGGCCTCGCCGCCGAATTCCTCGACGAATCCGGCGTCGCCAAGCCGGCCGGCACCATCGTCGCCAACGCCGAACTCGCGGCCACGCTGGCGGCGATCCGTACCGGCGGGCCGAACGGTTTCTATCGCGGCCAGGTCGGGGCGCGGATTCTCGCCTATTCGTCGCTGCAGGGCGGCGCCATCGGGGTTGCCGAATTCGCCCGCTCCTCGGCGACGCGCCGGACGCCGCAGGCCTTGCAGCTCGGCAGCCAGTTCGTCTTCCTGCCGTCGCAGCAGACCGGCGCGGGCGCCTTCGCCGGCGCGCTGTTCGAGACGCTCGGCCGCGCCCAGGACACCAGTGTCGGCCAGAACGATCTCGAGGCCTCGGTCGTCGTCGCCGTGAAGCAGGCGCTGGCCCGGTTCGGCGTCACCAACCTGCCGCAGGATCTCGGCGCCACCGGCTTCGCCGCCAGCGACGGCAGGGGCCAGTCGGTCGCCTGCGCCGTCACCATGAACGGGCCCTTCGGCTCCGGCCACAACGCAGCCGGCACCGGCGTTACGCTGGCGCTTGCGCCGTCCTCCGGCCAGGCCGGGCTCGCCGCCGCCTTCATCACGCCCGTGATCGCGACCGACGGCAGCAACGGAGCGATCTCCCTGGTCGGCGTCGGCGCCGGCGGCCCCAACGGCACGGCGGCGATGGGTTACGCGCTCGGCCGGCTGGCGCGCGGCGAAGCGCTCAGCCGCCGAAGCGATTTGCGCTCCACCGGCGTCGCGCCCTTCGACACCATCAACGCCATCGTCTGCCAGAACGGCGCCTGCGTCGCGCTCTCCGATCCCGCTTTCGACGGCCTGGGCGCCGCCGGCGATCCGCGCTAAGGATTTGCCTTCAAGAAAAAGGCGGAAACCGCTTGACTCATTAGTTGCAATAATTGATAAATATTTTCGAATTATGAAAGGACTGAGCCCATGCCGACCGGCGACGAAATCCAGCCCACCTTCCGCGCCTCCCTGATCTACCAGGATGATCGCGCCGCGCTGGAATGGCTCGAAAAAGCCTTCGGCTTCGAGGCCTGCCTCGTCATCACCGACGACAGCGGCAAGATCGTGCATGCCGAGATGAAGTTCGGCGGCGGCCTCATCATGGTCGCGCACGAATGGGCGGACTTCACCAAGAGCCCGAAGACCCTGGGCGGCGCCAACTCGCAGCACATGCATGTCCATGTCGACGGCGATATCGACGCCCATTGCGCCCGCGCCCGTGCTGCCGGCGCGACGATTCTCGCCGAGCCCGCCGATCAGTTCTACGGCGACCGCACCTATCGCGCGATGGATCCCGAAGGCCATGTCTGGACCTTCGGCCAGACGGTCAAGACGCTGACCTTAAGCGAAATGGAGAAGGCGAGCGGCGGGCTCAAATTGCGCGAGAGCCTGTGAGCGCCAAACCGAAACTCGATGCGACGCTGGCGGCGCTGGCCGATCCGATGCGCCGCCGCGTCGTCGATCTGTTGTCGCAGCGCCCGCGCGCCGCGGGCGAGCTGGCCGGCGCGGCCGGTCTCAGCGCCCCCGCCATGAGCCGGCACCTGCGCGCGCTGAGGCTCGGCGGCCTGGTGGAGGAACGCCATGACGGCCTCGACGCCCGCGTCCGGGTCTACAGTTTGAGGCCCGAACCGATACTGGAACTGAAGCGATGGCTGGAAGAGACCGAAGCGCTGTGGAGCCGGCAGATGCTGGCCTTCAAGGCGCATGTCGACAAACAGAAGAAGGCCAAATTGCGTGAGTAGCGTACTTGTTTCGGTGCGCGTGCGCGCCACGCCCGCCGAAGCCTTCGAGCTCTTCACGCGCGACATCGCGCTGTGGTGGCGCGCCAGCCCGCTGTTCCGCTTCACGCCGCGCGACGGCGGCGTGCTCGGCTTCGAGCCGGCCGAGGGCGGCCGCTTCATCGAGACGCTGCCCAGCGGCACGGTCTTCGTCATCGGCCGCATCGCGGTCTGGCGGCCGGGCGAGAAGCTCGTCTTCGGCTGGCGCCAGGCGACCTTCGCCAAGGACCAGAACACGCAGGTCGAAGTGCGCTTCGAAGCTCTCGGCGACGAAACCCGCGTCACCGTCGAGCACAAGGGCTGGGACAGCGTGCCCCAGAGCCACGTCGCGCGGCACACGATGTCCGACCTGATGTTCCTGCGCCGCCACGGCGAGTACTGGCGCGCGCAGCTGGCGGTGATGGCTGGGCGGGCGGGTCGATAGGGCTGCGAGCGGCTCCAACCGCTGCCGCGAACGGATTTTGACGTCAAGCAAGAAAGTACTAGCTCTACAGTATTGCAATTTTTCTGCATTTGGCGTGACATGCGTTTCACTGCTGAATGCTTTGCAATGCGTGCGTCCGCGGCGCGTTCCGCCGTCCCCATCGTCACCGTTCATGGGGCAATCGCGCGGCTCTTGCCGATTCGCATGTGCCGGCGAACACGATCGAGGGGGAGATATCATGGCTATCGGAATCTCAGGCCGGCGAATCGCGCTTGTTTCGGCGTGCTCGGCGCTGGCATTGGCGAGCGCGGCACTGACCATGTCGGCACTGACCGTGTCGGCACTGGCCGCTCCTAAACATGCGGCGGTGGGCTCCGCCGTCACCAAGCCGGGCACCGCGCAAGGCGACTGCGATACGCCGACGACGCCGTTCTGCAACGCGCTGATGAAGCCCACGGTCGGCTGGAAGGGGCATGTCTTCCACCTGGCGCAGGATTATCCCGCCACGGCGGCGCCCGATCAGATGCCCTGGCTGAAATTCGATCCCAAGACGCAAGGCAACGACTATCTCAAATCGGTTCTCGACTATTTCTACGAGGGCAACATCAAGCCCACGGTCGAAGAGTCGTTCGATCCGGCGCAGAACAGCGTGCGCAAATGGTACAACGCGCCGTGGCAGGATTTTGGCAAGGGCGGCCGGGAGTTCATCCACGGCCTGACGCGCGAACGCGTGACCGCGATCGGCGAGCTCTACACGCCGCCGGCGGCGTGCAAGAAGAAACCACTGCCGAAGACCTGCAACTGGAACAACTACGCGGTCGGATTCTACAACATGCCGGGCGGCACGATCATCGGCCGGGTCTGGAGCGATCACGGCAAGCCCGATCCGGCGCTGGCCTCCTTCCCCGAAGGCACGGTCGCCGCCAAGCTGCTGTTCACCACCGCGCCGGTGGCGCAGGTGCCCTATCTGGCGGGCGCGCCGCAATGGCAGGCCTACGTCTATGCCGACCCGCATATCCAGACCAGCGACATCCCGAACGATCCGGCCAAGCGGGTGCGCGCGGTCCTGACCGTGCGCCTGCTGCAGATCGACATCGCGGTGAAGGATTCGCGCGTTGCTTCGACCACCGGCTGGATCATGGGCACCTTCGTCTATGGCGGCGGGCCCGGCGGACCCAAGGGCGCCGGCTGGACCAATGTCGCGCCCGTCGGAATCATGTGGGGCAACGATCCCCAGGGCGCGCCGCTGAAGGAGACAGTGCTCAACGCCGCCGTGCACATGCCGCATGTCGGCTATCAGGGGCGGCTGAACGGCCCGGTCGACAATCCGATCTCGTCCTGCCTGTCCTGCCATGCCACCGGCGAGTCGCCCGTGGGGGCAGGCATGATCCCGTCGCCGGCCGGCAATTCCCGATGGTTCCAGAACACCCCGTCCGGCACGCCCTTCGATGCCGGATCGCATTCGACCGACTACTCGTTGCAGCTTTCGGTAGGCATCGCCAATTTCCTCGAGCAGATGAAGATCATGCATGCCCCGACGCCGACGGCGAAGGCGCAGGAAATCGCGCGGAAAAACCAGCTCGAGAATCGCAGCCCCCGCGAAGGCAGTCCGATCGATTAGCTGCGGTGTGACGCTGTCGGTAGGGGAGGGCGTCCGGCGTGGCGCCCCCGTCGAATGACGGGCGAACGCGCCCGGAAATATTTATTTGCGCAGCAAGAAAATATCGTTCGCTGCGGCGCACACACGCGCCTATCCAGCACAGCGAAACAATTTCTCCGCGTTCTCCGCGTCTCCACGTGAATCCTTCTATGGATAAGAAATGGCAAAATATATTTTCGCGCACCCCTTGAACCGAGTCGGTCCAAACCCCATCTGCCGTAAATCCCCACAGGTGTAAGCATGCCGCCGCGACGTTTTTCGTCGCGCGCGTTTTGCTGTCTTCAGTAAGGACCAACTTCGATGAATTCAGGATAGCCATGCACGATCGAAAACACCGTTTCCCGACCGCGCCCGGACTCCGTCCGCGCCAAGAGCGCAATCGGGTGAAGCGTTCTTCAGCTTCATCCGCAAATTGCGCGTCGATTTACGACTTGAACGCCCGCTGCCACCAGCCTTTTTTGACCGGCGCGTCGGAGGTCGTCGGCTCGTCCTTCGGCGTCGTGTCGATCTCCGCCGTCTCGCTCAGCGACCAGGAGGGCGCCGACGCCGCGTTGGGCACGAGGCCCCTCGTCTTAGGAACTGGTTCGGCGTTTCAGCCAGGGCCACGGGGGCAATGGCGGTAATGTCATGACATTCATCACTGCTGCATAGGCGAACGAACCGCAGACCAGGACAAGGTTGCTGTGAAGCATCTCGTTGTAGATCTTTGGGAAGCCCAGCATCGTAACGACCAGCCCGACCAGATAGGCTGTCGCCGTGCCGGCGCCGAAACCAAGCAGCAGAGTGCGCCCATCACGGTCGCGTTCGCTGCGAATCCAAGTGTAGGCCGCGCAGAGAAAACCTATTACGAGGACGATGACATCCGTCGTGGTCAAAATCGAACCATGCACCGCAGAGATACCCTGCGCCTGCTGATAGGGTGGCATATTGGCTAATGCGCTTTGGAGTCGGTAGACGCGGGCGACGAGGGCCCAAGGGCGAACGCAGCCGTGGCGCCGCCGATCAAACCGATAATGATCTCAAGACCCTCCGCCACGGCTGCGACGGTCGGTTCGGCGAGGACACGGCCCACGGGGCCGATCCATGAGCCGATGGTGACGAAAATGCCCGTCGCCGCGCCACCGGCGAGAAAGCCGGCGGCGAACAGCGGCGCCATTCCGACAAAGAAGCCAATTGTATGCGAGATTCTGCTCATTTTGTGCCCCCTAGTTGGGCGCAACCTAGAGGTTAGTGCTGCTGCGGACAATATCCCTAGGCTGAATTCTTCCTGTTCCCTGTGGACATAGTAAGGCGTCGACGGAAGCGCAAATGAATTCGCTTCTACCGCCATCATCATGACGCTCGCGTCATAATGATGGCCATAAGTAACTGATTCGGCAGATAATTTATTCCAATTGAGGGCGACGCACTGAAGCCAGAACTTGCAGTATTACCGTACCTATTTTGGTGGCATCCTTTGCGGCGAATACGTCTTGTTCAGCTACCTCATATCGATCTTCGCTTGTCAGCGGCTGGTTTCATTTGGCCCTAAACCGTCCGCCCTTGAACCGAGTCGGCCCAAGCGCCATTTTACGTTAATCCCCACAGTTGAATGCAGAGCGCCGCGGCGTTTTTCGTCGCGCGCGGTTTGCTGCCTTCAGAAAGGACCAATGTCGATGAATTCAGGCTGACCGAGCACGATCGAAAACACCGTTTTCCAACCGCGCCCGGACTCCGTCTGCGCCAAGAGCGCAATCGGGTGAAGCGTTCTTCAGCTTCACCCCTAAATTGCGCGTCGATTTACGACTTGAACGCCCGCTGCCACCAGCCTTTTTTGACCGGCGCGTCGGAGGTCGTCGGCTCGTCCTTCGGCGTGGTGTCGATCTCCGCCGTCTCGCTCAGCGACCAGGAGGGCGCCGACGCCGCGTTGGGCACGGGCCCCGGCACGTCGCGCGGCGTGGTGTCGATCTCGTCGGGTTCGCCGAAGCGTTCGGTTCCGAACGTGGCCGGGGTTTGCGGAACGGGTGGCGCTTCGGGCGTCGGCTCGCTGCGTTCGCCGTCCGCCGCGAAACGTTCGCGGTTGCCGCCGCGGCGGCCGCGCCGGCGGCGGCGCTTGCGGCGGGCTTCGCCGTCCTGTGCACTGAACTGGCCTTCGGCCTGCGGCGCCTGTTCGGGCGTAAGATCTTCCGGACCGCTCTCGGCGGCAACGGCATCGTCGGGCGTTTCGCCGGCGGCGGCCTCTTGGCTCGGCGCGGGCTGGGTGCGCTGGCCGTCCTGGGCGGGCCGATCGCGATCGCGGCCGCCGCGATTGCGTCCGCCCCTGCGGCGGCGCCTGCGGCTGCCGTCGGCATTGCGCTCGCCGTCCTGGCGTTCGGCACGTGCCGGCTGTGGCTCGGCTTCGGCGGGAGCCTCTTCGACCGCCGCGATGGCCTCGTCTTCCTCGTCGAGTTCTTCTTCCTCGGCGATGTCGAGTTCTTCTTCCTCCATCACCGGCTCGGTGACGGCGGTAATGGCCGGACGCGGGAAGTCTTCGGGATTGCGGTGGCCGACGCGGTCGATCTCGAACTGCCCGGTCATCAGCTCGGCCTTGGGCTCGAAATTGATCGTAATCGAGTATTCGGTTTCCAGGCGCGACAGTTCGCGGCGCTTCTGGTTGAGCGTGTAAATCGCCACATCGCTGGCGACCCGCACGGTGAGGCCTTCGGCGCGCTGCTTCTGGGCTTCTTCCTCGAGGCCGCGCAGCACGCGCAGCGAGGTCGATTCCACCGAGCGCACGATGCCCTGGCCGCCGCAATGGGGGCAGGGCACGGTCGAGCCGGCGATGACGCCGGCGCGCAGGCGCTGGCGCGACATTTCCAGGAGGCCGAACTGGCTGATCTTGCCGATCTGGATGCGGGCACGGTCGTTCTTGACCGCGTCGCGGATGCGCTTTTCGACGTCGCGGTCGTTGCGGCCCTCTTCCATGTCGATGAAGTCGATGACGATGAGGCCCGCCAGATCGCGCAGGCGCAACTGGCGGCCGATTTCCTCGGCGGCTTCCAGATTGGTCTTGCGCGCGGTCTCCTCGATCGAATGCTCGCGCGTGGCGCGGCCCGAATTGACGTCGATGGAAACCAGCGCCTCGGTCTGGTTGATGACGATGTAGCCGCCCGAGCGCAGCGTCACGGTCGGCGAGAACATGGCGTCGAGCTGGGCTTCGATGTGGTAGCGCTGGAACAGCGGTACCGCCTCGTGGAACGGCTTGACGTTCTTGGCATGCGTCGGCATCAGCATGCGCATGAAGTCCTTGGCGTTGCGGTAGCCCGCTTCGCCCTCGACCATGATTTCGGCGACGTCCTTGTTGTAGAGGTCGCGGATGGCGCGCTTGATGATGTCGCCTTCCTCATAGACGTTGGCCGGCGCGATGGAATTGAGCGTCGTCTCGCGGATCGTGTCCCACATGCGCAGGAGGTATTCGTAGTCGCGCTTGATCTCGACCTTGGTGCGGTTCTCGCCGGCGGTGCGGATGATCAGGCCCATGCCCTCGGGCAGTTCGAGAGCCTGCGCCGCCGATTTCAGCCGCTTGCGGTCCGAGAGATTGGTGATCTTGCGCGAAATGCCGCCGCCGCGCGGCGTGTTGGGCATCAGCACGCAATAGCGTCCGGCGAGCGAAAGATATGTCGTCAGCGCGGCGCCCTTGTTGCCGCGCTCTTCCTTGACCACCTGCACCAGGATGATCTGGCGGCGCTTGATGACTTCTTGAATCTTGTAGTGGCGCTTGCGCATCCAGCGCTGCGACGGTTTCTGCGCCTGCAAGGGCCGCGAACCGCCCTGCTGTTCGCCGCCCTGTTCGGCGTTCGGGAAAGGGTCTTCGCCCTGCGGCGCGCCGTCCAGCGGCTGCTCCGAGGCGGTCTGGATGTCGGGGATGTTGTCCGTCACCTCGGGCGCCGGCGTGTCGACATGAAACCCGTCTTCGGCCGGGACATGCGACGCGGCGGACGCGACCGTCTGCTCGTCGACCACGCCGTCGCGGGTCTCCGCATCGGCGATCTCGTCGATCGTCTCGTCTTCATCGCTGTGGTGGACGTGGTCCTGGGCGGACGCGGGATCGTGGGCCGGGACGTCGCTCTCGTCGTCGTCTTCGTCGTCGTCCTCGTCGGCCGCGGCGCCGCGATGTTCGAAGACTTCCTCATGGCTGTCGCCGTTGAGGGCCTCGCTGGGCCGTTCGGGTTCGGGGCCGTCCTCGGTCGGCAGGCCTTCGGTGGCGGGCGCGGCTTCGGCGATCCCGCCCTCGGCGGTCTCGGCCGTTTCGTCGCTCTCGTCCTCGTCGTCGCTGATCTGCGGCTTGGGGCCGGAGGAGATTTCGAACGACTCGATGTCGTCTTCGGACCTGCGCCGCGCCTCGGCTTCCTGTTCGGCGATCAGCGCCTGACGGTCGGCGATCGGGATCTGGTAATAATCGGGATGGATTTCCGAGAAGGCGAGGAAGCCCTGCCGGTTGCCGCCATACTCGACGAAGGCGGCCTGCAGCGACGGCTCAACGCGCGTCACCTTGGCGAGATAGATGTTGCCTTTGAGCGGCCGCTTGGTCGCGGCCTCGAAATCGAACTCTTCGACCTTGTTACCGTCGAGAACGACGACCCGGGTCTCCTCCGGGTGACTGGAATCGATAAGCATGCGCTTGGGCATAGAACTCTCCGGGCGGCGCAGAGCCAGCCGCCGCGCGTCCTGGCGCTGGGCAGAGGCTGAACCGCGTTGTTGGGGACATGCGCCGCCGCGCCGCCGCCTGCAGCCTTGCTGCGGGGTCGGGGGAAAGGGCTCGCGCTGTGTCGGTCATCACAAGATAAACTTTTCGCCGGCCGGGCCGGCTGCGGGACGCTGCTGCAATGGAGGGATTTCGGGCGCCTGGGCCCAACTTCGACCGATAGACTTATCGGAACGATTGGGGGCCTTCCGGCGCGATCTCCGGACCACCGCACCGTCAAATCCGATCACCCCTGTGACCGGTCGGCGCAGCATGAACATGTTGTAGGGTCCGGCTGCCTCAACGGCAAGGGGAACCTCAGGTTTCATTGTAAAGGGCCAAGTCGCTAAGGATTCGTAAATGGTTTATGGCCAGTTTCTTCAAGGCCAGCTTCCCCTGGATCTGCGCGGGCAATGCCAATGAAGAGCCGTTCGGCCGTGATTTTGGGTCTTCTGGCGAGCTTGGCCCTGGCCGGGGCGGCCATGGCCGCGCCCTCCGCGACCCAGGCGGCCGACGACCTGATCTCCAGGCTCCTCAAGGGCAGCCCGGCGGCCTCGCAGGCCCATCCGGCCCCCAAACCCGGGCCCGTCCCCATCGTCATGGGCGCGCGCATCGGCGAGCACGACGACCGCACCCGCTTCGTGGTCGAAATGTCCGATCCCGTCGCCATGCGCGTCTTCACCCTGGCCGATCCCAACCGGGTGGTGATCGACATGCCGGCCGTGCAATGGCACCTGGACGGCGCGCCGCGGCCGACCGGCAACGGCGCGGTGAAGAGCTATCGCTACGGCCTGTTCCGGCCCGGCAATTCGCGCTTCGTCATCGACCTGAACAAGCCGATGTCGGTCAGCGAACCGCGCGTGCTGCCGCCCAGCGGCGGCTATGGCTACCGCGTCGTCATCGACCTGTTTCCGACCGCGCCCGAGCAGTTCGCCCGCAGCGCCGGCTGGCCGGCCGATTTGAAGGCGCGCGAGGCCGCCGCCGAGCAGCTTGCCGCGCTGCCGCCGGCCCCGTCGCCGTTCCCCGCGGCGCCGGAAAAGCGCGTCATCGTGATCGACGCCGGCCATGGCGGAATCGACTCTGGCACCAGCGGCGTCAATGGCTTGATGGAGAAAGATCTTGTTTTGGATGAAGCGCTGCGGCTGGGGCGCGAGCTCGTCCAGCGCACCAATTACACGGTCCATCTGACGCGCGACAGCGACGTCTATATCCCGCTCAAGGAGCGCGTCGGCATCGCGCGCTCCTGGCACGCCGACCTCTTCATCTCACTGCACGCCGATTCCAATCCCGACGCCGGCGTCAACGGCCTGTCGATCTACACGCTGTCGGAATCCGGTTCGGACAAGGAGGCCGCCGCCCTGGCGCGCAAGGAGAACCAGTCCGACGTCATCGCCGGCGTCGATCTCGGCGGCGGCAACTCGACCGTGGCGCCGATCCTGATCGATCTGGCCCAGCGCGACACCATGAACAGGTCGTCACAATTCGCCCAGGGCGCCGTGGCCATGCTGACCTCGGCGACGGACATTTTGCCGCGCCAGCCGCATCGCTCGGCCGGTTTCGTCGTGCTCAAGGCCCCGGACGTGCCGGCCGTCCTGATCGAGCTGGGCTACCTCTCCAATGCCGAGGACGCCGGGCAGATGAATTCGGTGCATTGGCGCAACCGGGTCGCCAAGGCCATCGCGGCCGCCGTGGACGGCTATTTCAACCCGCCGCCGGGGAACGGTTTTCCCTGAAATTGGAACCATTTGGGCAAGACCTTCCCTCCGCCACATTCGGCCGATAAGAAGGCGCTTCAAGAGGGCTTACATGCGCAAATTGCGCCGCATCTTACTGTATGTCGGGTTGGGCCTGGGCGTCTTCGCCGCCGCGGGCGTCCTGGGCGCCGTCATCTACATCTTCTCGGTGACGCGCGACTTGCCCAGCGTCGAGGCGCTGCGCGACTACACCCCGCCGGTCACCACCCGGGTCTATGCCGGCGACGGTTCGCTGCTCGGCGAGTATGCCCGCGAGCGCCGCATCTTCGTGCCCATCAGCTTCGTGCCCAAGCTGATCACGCAGGCCTTCACCTCGGCCGAGGACAAGAATTTCTACAACCATCCCGGCATCGATCCCTCCGGCATCATGCGCGCCGCGATCAAGGACATCTTCAACATCTTCCAGCACAAGCGGCTGGAAGGCGCCTCCACCATCACCCAGCAGGTCGCCAAGAACTTCCTGCTCAACAGCGACGTGAAGTTCAGCCGCAAGATCCGCGAAGCCATCCTCGCCATCCGCATCGACGCCACCTATTCCAAGGACAAGATCCTCGAGCTCTATCTCAACGAGATCTATCTCGGCGAGAACTCCTACGGCGTCGCCGCCGCGGCGCTGAATTATTTCGGCAAGTCGCTCGATCAGCTCGACATCGCCGAAGTCGCCTTCCTGGCGGCGCTGCCCAAGGCGCCCTCGGCCTACGATCCGGTGCGCAACCACAAGACCGCCTTCGACCGGCGCAACTGGGTCATCGGCCAGATGCGCGAGAACGGCTACATCACCGCCGAGCAGGCCGAAGCCGCGATCGCCGAGCCGCTGGTCACCCAGACCCGCGCCGTCGGCTCGCAGACCCAGGATGCGGACTATTTCGTCGAGGAAGTGCGCCGCGAACTCTATGCCCGCTATGGCGAGCAGGCGCTGTACGACGGCGGCCTTCAGGTCCGCTCCACGCTCGACACCACGTTGCAGAACTATGCCGTGAACGCCCTGCGCGCCGGCCTGGTGCGCTACGACCGCCGCCATGGTTGGCGCGGCGCGCTGAGCAACATCAACATTATGGGCAATTGGAAGGACACGCTCAAAGCGGTCGAGAACCAGTCCGGCATCGACAGTTGGCGCGTGGCCATCGTCCTGAACATCGACGGCAATGCCACCCGAATCGGCCTCAATGACGGCACCACCGCGACCATTCCGTGGAGCGAGCTGACCTGGGCGCGGCGGCAGACCAAGAACTCGCCTTACTCCGGCCCGGCGCCGAGCCGGCCGCAGGACGTCGTCAAGATCGGCGACGTCGTCTATGTCGAGCCGATCGACGAGCACGGCAATTACGGCCTGCGCCAGGTGCCGGAGATCAACGGCGGCATCGTCGCGATGGATCCGCATACCGGCCGCGTGCTGGCGCTGTCGGGCGGCTTCTCCTACGCCTCGAGCCAGTTCGACCGCGCCTTCCAGGCGATGCGCCAGACCGGCTCGTCGTTCAAGCCCTATGTCTATGCCGCCGCGCTCGACAACGGCTACACGCCGGTCAGCAAGGTGCTGGACGCGCCGTTCGAGATGAATGACGGCTCGGGCCACATCTGGCGGCCGAAGAATTTCGAGCGCCACTTCCTCGGCATGACGACGCTGCGGCGCGGCATCGAACTGTCGCGCAACCTGATGACCATCCGCCTGGCCCAGGCCGTCGGCATGGACAAGGTGGTCCAGTATCCCATCCGCTTCGGCGCCTACGATCATCTGGCGCCGCTGCTGTCCAACTCCATCGGCTCGGGCGAGACGACGCTGCTCAAGCAGGTGACCGGCTACGCCGTGTTCGTCAACGGCGGCAAGCGGGTCATTCCTTCGCTCATCGACCGCATCCAGGACCGCAACGGCCGCACCATCTGGCGCCATGACGGGCGCAATTGCGACGGCTGCAACAACGAGGACTGGCACGGCCAGCAGGAACCGCTGCTCGCCGACACGCGCGAGCAGGTGCTCGATCCGCAGACGGCCTATCAGGTCGTGTCGCTGCTCGAAGGCGTCGTGCTGCGCGGCACCGGACGCTCGGTGCTCGCCGTCGGCAAGCCGCTGGCCGGCAAGACCGGCACCTCGAACGATTCCAAGGACGTCTGGTTCGTCGGCTTCTCGCCCGATCTGGTGTGCGGCGTCTATGCCGGCATGGACAGTCCGCGCACCTTGGGCGGCGTCGAGCAGGGCGCCACCGTCTCGGCGCCGATCTTCCGCGACTTCATGAAGGGCGCGCTCAGCAACACGCCCGGCATTCCGTTCCGCCCCGCCCCGGGCATCGAGATCGTCAAGGTCGACTATCACAGCGGCGAGCTCGGCGGCTCGCTGGCCGAAGTGTTCAAGCCCAACACCGCGCCGGGCGAGCCCGACGCGCCGCACAACGACATCGGCGGCGAAGGCAATCCGTTCGCCGGTCCCGCCACCGACGCCGTCACCACCGGCACCGTCGACCCCGGCAATGGTGGGCTGTACTGATCCTTTCACCTCCCCATGCTGGGGAGGTGAAAAAAAGCGAAGCTTTACGAATCCGCACTCGCTCCCTATATCAGCGCCCGGAGAATCCCCATGCGCCCCGAAGTCAGCCGTACCGTCGAAGAGATCCAGCAGGCCATCGCCCTGCTGAGGAGGCATCTTTGACTGGGACAATGCGGTCCGCCGCCTCGACGAGCTGAACGCCAAGGCCGAAGACCCCGCGATCTGGAACAACCCGCAGAACGCCCAGAAGATGATGCGCGAGCGTCAGAAGCTGGAGGCGTCGCTGTCGTCCGTCCGCGCCATCGAAAACGAACTGGCTGACAGCCTCGGCCTGCTGGAGATGGCGGAAGCCGAAAACGAATCGGCGCTGATCGCGGAAGCCGAGAAATCGCTTGCCGCGCTGCACGCCAGGGCCGAACAGCAGCGCCTGCAGTCGATGCTGTCGGGCGAGGCGGACGGCAACGACACCTATCTGGAGATCCACGCCGGCGCCGGCGGCACCGAGAGCCAGGACTGGGCGCAGATGCTGCTGCGCATGTACACGCGCTGGGCGGAGAAGCACGACTACAAGGTCGACTTCCTGGAAGAGAGCGAAGGCGAGGGCGCCGGCATCAAATCGGCGACGCTGATGGTCAAGGGCGACAACGCTTATGGCTGGCTGAAGAGCGAGCAGGGCGTGCACCGCCTGGTGCGCATCTCGCCGTTCGATTCGAACGCGCGGCGGCACACTTCGTTCTCGTCCGTCACCGTCTATCCGGTCATCGACCAGTCCATCGAGATCGACATTCCCGACAAGGATGTCCGCATCGACGTTTATCGCGCCTCGGGCGCCGGTGGCCAGCACGTCAACAAGACCGAAAGCGCGGTGCGCATCACCCATATCCCGACCGGCATCGCGGTCGCCTGCCAGACCGAGCGCAGCCAGCACCAGAACCGCGCCTATTGCTGGGAGATGCTGAAATCCCGGCTTTATGAAATCGAGCTGGAGCGGAAAAAAGCCGAAACCGGTTCCTTTGTCGGCGAGAAATCGGATATCGGCTGGGGCCACCAGATTCGCTCTTATGTTTTACAGCCCTATCAGCTGGTGAAGGATCTGCGCACCGGGGTGGAAAGCCGCAGCCCTGACGATGTGCTGGACGGCGATCTGGATCCCTTCATGGCCGCGGCCCTGGCGCAGGAAGTCGGCGGCAAGCCGAAAGAGAAGATTGCAGACCTCGACTAGTTCACGGGAAACCTATTCCGGTTCGCGGCGCGGCCAGCCGAAAGTGATCGCGTCATCCTTCCAACGCGCGGACATTGCCGCGGCTGCGGCGACGATCGCACCGAAGAGCAACGAAGCAGCAATCCACAAACTCGCATAGCTGGCGATCTTGCGCGCGGTGTCTGCGGCCTGAACCGTATCGTTGTGCATGCGTGTT
>DATCAT010000041.1:0-135267 GCA_036512455.1 Rhizomicrobium sp. | reverse complement strand
CCTCGCTGCGCTCGGCACCTCCCCCGTAACAACGGGGGAGGAAAGGGTGAAGCGAGTTTCTCACAGCGAGTGCGCTAGTAGGCAGAGATGCGTTGCGCGATATCGACCATCAGCCCGTTCATCGCCGCACCGGCGAAGGGCAGGGAGATCAGGAGCACGAGGAAGATCGCCACGATCTTGGGCACGAACACCAGTGTCATTTCCTGGATCTGCGTCAGGGCCTGCAGCAAGCCGATGCCGAGACCGACGATCAGCGCCGTCAGCATGGCCGGCGTGATGACCTCTAGCAATGTCAAGATTGCCGAGCGCGCGAAGTCGATAGTATCTGCCGGTGTCATAATTCTGATCCCTGATCCCTGTCTTCTGTCTTCAGATCGGCATGTTCATGATGGATTGATAAGCTTGCACCACCTTGTCGCGCACCGCGACCACCGTATCCAGGGTGATCTCGGCCTGGTTCACGGCGCTGACCACGTCGACGATGTTGGCCTGGCCACCGACCTGGCGGGCCGCCATGGTCTCGCCCTGCTTCATCGAACCGATGCCGTCCTTGAGCGCGGTCGACAGGAAGTTCGAGAAATCGCCCGCGCTGGCGCCGGTGGCGCCCGACGTCGCGGCGCCCGCGCCGCCGCCGGCGCCGCCGATATTGGCGATCGCCTGGTAGGCGGCCGCGGCTGCTGCTGGAAGTGCCATTTGTTATGTTTCCCTATTTGCGCAGCAGATCGACGGTGCGGGTCAGCATCGATTTGGATGCGTCCATCACGGTCAGATCGGCTTCGTAGGAACGCTGCGCCTCGCGCATGTCCATGATTTCGACCAGCGAGTTCACGTTCGGCAGCTTGACGTAGCCCTTGGTATCGGCGTTCGGATTGCCCGGATCGTATTGCAGGCGAAATTCGCTGTTGTCGCTGACGGGCTTGCCCGGCGTGACGAGAGTCGCGTTGAGCTCGCGGTCGAACTCGCTCTTCACCGTCGCGATCTTGCGGCGATAGGGATCGCCGCCGGGCGTCGGCGAAGTCGAATTGGCGTTGGCGATGTTCTCCGCGATGACGCGCATGCGGTCCGACTGGGCGCGCATGCCGGAGGCGGCGACGATGAGGGATGTGGTGAAATCCATGGTTTTCTCCTTCAGGCGCCGCCGATGGCGGTCTTCATCATGCTGATGGCCTTGGCGTAGAGGTTGCTCGCCGCCTGATATTCGGCCTGGGTGTCGGAGACGCGGATCATCTCCTGCTCGAGGCTGACCGAATTGCCGCTCGGATTGGCTTCGACGTCGGGCGAGGCGAAGTCGCCGTAGTCCGAGGCGTGCGATTGCGTCAATGAGATGTGGCGCGGATCGGTGACGCTCATGCCGCCGGTGAATTGCGACGGCGTCGTCGCGCCTTTGAGGATGTCGGCGAAATCGATCGGCTTGAGGTCGCGCGCCGCGTAGCCGGGCGTGTCGACATTGGCGACGTTCTGCGCCAGCACGTTCTGCCGCGCGCTCAGCCAGCTCATGCGCTGCTTGAGCATCGCCAGAAGCGGCATATCGCTGATGTTTCCTGCCATGGACGTTTCTCCGTACACGGAAAATTAGCCTTAAGAAGTCAGAGGGTGCGCCCGAACGATTAAGCCGCGCTTAACGCTAGGGGAAATACCTGCCGGGCAAATTCTGCTGCTTTTTAACGCCCGATTAAGGTTGACGGTCCTTAGATGCGCGCATGGATCTCATGGATTTCGCGCGCTATCTCGGCGCCCTGCTTCTGGTGCTCGGCCTGGTCGGCGCGGCGGGTCTCGCCGCGCGCCGCTTCGGTCTTTCGGGCCTCGTCAAGCCGTCCGCGACGCGGCGTCTGGCCGTCGTCGAGACGCTGATGATCGGGCCGCGCCAGCGCCTTCTCATCATCCGCCGCGACGGCGTCGAACATCTGGTGCTCTCGGGGCCCGATGGAACCAGCGTCATCGAAGCGGGAATTCCGGCCACGGCCCTGCCGATCACCGCGTCGCTGATGAGCGCCGAGGCGGTCTCGTGAGCACCGCCCGGCTCGTGAAGAAACTCGCGCCTCTTCTCATCACCGTCGTGTTCGCGCTTCTGATTCTCCCCGGCGCGGCCTATGCCGCATCGCCGGCCGCGAACGCGGTGGCCGCGGCCACCACCGGCGCCACGGCGACGGCCGCCGGCGGCGGACTCAATATCGATCTCTCCGGCGGCGGGCTCTTCACCGACCGCATGATGCAGATCATCGCGCTGATCACGGTCCTGTCGATCGCGCCCTCCATCCTCATCATGATGACCAGCTTCGTGCGCATGGTGGTCGTGCTGTCGCTGCTGCGCACCGCGCTCGGCCTGCAGCAGAGCCCGCCCAACAGCGTGATCGTCTCGCTGTCCCTGTTCCTGACGCTGTTCGTGATGACGCCGACCCTGAAGGACGCCTACAACCAGGGCATCGTGCCGCTGGTCAACAATCAGATCACCACCGAGCAGGCCTTCGACCGCGCCGCCACGCCGATGAAGAAATTCATGCTGGCGCATGTGCGCGAGGCGGACCTCAAGCTCTTCCTCGACATGAGCAACGCCAAGGTGCCCAAGGCCGCCACTGACGTCGCCATCAGCACACTGGCGCCGGCCTTCATGCTCAGCGAGCTCAAACGCGCTTTCGAGATCGGCTTTCTCATCTTCGTGCCGTTCCTCATCATCGATATGGCGGTGGCCTCCATCCTGATGAGCATGGGCATGATGATGCTGCCGCCGGTGATCATCTCGCTGCCGTTCAAGCTGATCTTCTTCGTCCTGGTCGACGGCTGGCGATTGGTGGCGGGATCCCTGGTGGAAAGCTACCTCCACAGTCCACCGCCTACGTGATTTTTGCGCGCGATCTCCCGATCGCGCCGGGCCTCGCCAGCTTCCGCGTTTTCGTTCTAGACTTTCCCCACCAGTCATCCGGGGAGAGCGCCATGAACAAGCCCGAACGCATCGTCACCGACGAAGTCCTCTACGAGGTCGCCGATCATATCGCGACCATCACGCTGAACGCGCCCGCGCGCATGAACACCATATCGGGCCCGATGCTGGCGCGGCTCTCACAATGCCTGCTTGAGGCGAACGAGGACCCTTTGGTCCGCTGCATCATCCTCACCGGCAGCGGCCGCGCCTTCTGCGCCGGGCTCGATCTGCGTGCCGCGACCGAAGGCACCGGGATGGGCATCGGCAGCGGCGCCGGCGCCACCGACCTCGATCTGCGCAACACGCCGCCGACCGTGCTGCATGCCATCAACACGCCGGTGATCTGCGCGCTGAATGGCGGCGCGGCCGGCTACGGCGCCGACACCGCCATCGGCTGCGACATCCGCATCATGGCGCAGTCCTCCAAGCTGGCGCTGTCCTTCGCCAAGCGCGGCATCCTGCCCGAGTCGGGCGGCACCTGGCTGCTGCCGCGCCTGATCGGCTGGGAGAAGGCGGCGATGGTGATCTTCACCGGCCGCACGCTGTCGCCGGCCGAGTGCGTCGCGATGGGCCTCGCCTCCGAAGTCGTGCCCGACGCCGAATTGATGCCGCGCGCCCGCGCCCTGGCCGCCGAGATCGCCGCCAACGCCCCGCTCGCCGTGCAGGCCGCCAAGCGCATGATGCGCATGGGGCTCAGCGAGCCCTTCGACGAGCACGTGCATCACGTCTATCTGCAGCTCCTGCCCCTGATGCGCACCAAGGACGCCCGCGAAGGCATGCTCGCCTTCGTCGAGAAGCGGACGCCGAAATTCGAGGGGAAGTAGGCGCGTTGATAATAGTTATTGGGTGGATTATCCTGGCCGCCACAGGAGAATTGCCATGGCATCCAGCGTCGATCTCGGCTCGAAACTCGAAGGCGTAGTTTCCAAGCTTGTGTCCAAGGGCCGCTACGGTTCCAAAAGCGAAGTCATCCGCGAAGGCGTCCGCATGGTCGAGGAGCGCGAGAAGCGGCTCGAGGAACTCGATCGCGCGCTGGAGCGCGGACTCGCCGATGTGAAAGCGGGACGGACAAAGCCCGCCGAGGAAGTCTTTGCCGAACTGAGGAAACGGTTCAACGGAAAGGCGAAGAAGCCGGCGGCGCGTAAGTCTGCGGCCCGCGCCGGCTAGCGGTGCGTGTCCATATTTCCGAACAGGCGCGCTCTGAACTCTTCGAGATCGGCGAATGGATCGAACAGGACAGCCCAATCCGTGCCCAGTCTTTCGTCGAGGAATTGTTCGGCGCTTGCATGAGCCTTGGCGATATGCCGAACGCCTTCCCGCTCGTTCGGGGTCTTAGAAATTCGGGCGTTCGCCGTCGCGTCTGCGGCAGTTATTCGATTTTCTATGCCGTTGGCGAGCGCGTTGACGTCTTGCACGTTCTGCATGGCGCGCGAGACTTCAAAGCAATCCTGTTGCCGCCGAAGTCCTGACCTCGAACGAGCCGTTGAGGAAGACGACCGTCACGGTGCCTCACGCATCCTTCGGTCCGTATCGCTGAATCTTGTCGGCGATGCTGCGAAGGTAAGCCTCGCGCTCGTGCGAATGTGTTTGCAGGTCTTTCCAGAAGGTCTGGCGCGTCACCGTATCGCTGACCCATCCGAAATAGAGTTCGATCGCTTGACCGTTCACTTTGCACCGTGCGGGGCCGGTGATCGCATCCGGCAACGCCGCCGCATCGCCCGCCACTGCGGTGACGAAGTTGCGATAATCGCAAAGACTCGTGCGCTTCTCGCTGAACGAATGCACCAGAAGCAATGCGGTCTCTGCGCCATAGCGCTCGGCCTCGAGTGCACAAGCAGCGGCGCGATGGAACAGCTGATAGCGCAACCGGGGGTCTGGTTCGCCCGCGAAGCCCAGCATCGCGCAAAGCTCGCGCAGCCGCTTGGGTCGCGTGCCTTTTGTGTCCGCAGCGAGCCATTCGCCGACCAGCTGGGCGAACGGTTCTTCGGCTTTTCCTTCCACGCCAATCGCGATCAACTTGCCGTTTCGCTTCGCGATGACGAGGAGATCGGTATGTGTTGGCTCAAGACCGTCTCCCAGTTCGGTCGCGCGTTCAAATAGCCCGTCAACGAAAACCGCGCCGCGAAAGACATCGGAGCCGTCCAAAAGAGCGCGGACTGCGGGCGGAAAGCCCTTCGCGCCAAACCACGCAGATGCAAGCGAATGTGCGGAATAGCCGCTGCTCCAATGGCGCACGCCTTTTCCCAGATGTGCGATCACATCCTCAGGGCGGCGCATCGGAACGGACAAATGGGAGCCGCCGGTCTCGCGCTTCGTCACTATTCCGCCGCCTGCCGGACGTTCGCCGCCTTGCGCGCGCGGTTGAACGGACGGTCGCCCAGGATCGTGGCGCGGTTCATGATGCGGCGGTGGGGCAGGTAGTCGTTCACCGCATAGTGCTGCGTGATGCGGTTGTCCCAGAAGGCGATGGCGTTCGGCTTCCACGTCCAGCGCACCTGATATTCCGGCTTCTGGATGTGCACGAACAGCATGCTGAGCAGCGCGGCGCTCTCCTCGCGGCGCAGGCCCTTGATGCGGTCGGTGAAGCCGTAATTGACGAACAGCCCGTCGGCGCCGGTCTCCGGATGCGTGCGCACCACCGGATGAATGACGGGCGGATGTTCCTCCAGCGCCTTGGCATGCTTGTCGGCGCCGGCTTCCTTGGCGACCGTGCCGCGCGCCGGAAAGCCGCGCGCGAAATCGTGCACCGCGTCGAGCTCGCTCAGGAAGCGCTGCATCGGCTTCGACAGGCCTTCATAGGCCGCCTGCATGTTGGCCCAGCAAGTGTCGCCGCCTTCGGGCGGCAGCAATTTGGCATAGAGGATCGCGCCCAGCGGCGGCGTCTCGATGAAGGTCACGTCGGTGTGCCAGGCGTCGTTGTCGGTCGGGTTGCCGGCGTGATTGTCGAGGATGAACATCTCGGGCGCCTCGGGCACGCCGGGATAGAGCGGATGGGTGTGCAGCTCGCCGAAGCGGCCCGCGAAGTCGCGATGCTGCATCGGCGTGATGTGCTGGTCCTCGAAGAAGATCACCTTGTGCTTCAGAAGCGCGCCGCGAATGATCGCGATCTGCTCGTCGTCGAGCGGCTTGGACAAGTCCACGCCTTCGACAACGCCGCCGATGGCGGGCGTCAGGGTGCGAGTCGTGATCTTGGACATAAAGCCTCTCCGCTCCTTGCGGACGGGCAGTATGACCGCAATTATGCCTTGCGCAAAAGCCCCACGGGCTATGCGCGCGCGTTCGCGGCGGCGCATTCGGCGTGCCGTCCGGCTTGCGGTCGAAAGGCGGGTAACGGCTTGCACGGCAGAGCGGAATCAAGACCGGTTGACGTCACCGGCGGGCGTATCGCCGGCGGGCGCGATGGCGATATCCATGTTTTCCACGGCGTGCCCTTCGCCGCTTCGCTGGCGGGAGCAAATCGCTGGCGGCCGCCGCAACCGGTGGTGCCCTGGCAGGGCGTGCGTGACGCCACGCGCAACGGCGAAGCTTGTTACCAGCCGCGCATGAATCCAATTTTGAGGGCGGCCATGCGCCTCAAGCGCGGTGCGCGGGTCGTCAGCGACGTCATCTCGCAGTTCGCGGCGCCGGAAGGCGACGACTGTCTCAATCTCAATATCTGGACGCCGACGCTCGATCCCGACGCCAGGCTGCCCGTCGCAGTCTGGATCCATGGCGGCTCCTTCACCTCCGGCGCGGGCTCGCAGCCTTGCTATGACGGCAGCGCGCTGGCGGCGCGGGGCATGGTTGTCGTCACGATCAATTATCGCCTCGGCCTCTGGGGCTTCATGGGCGGCGATGATCTCTTCGCCGGCGACATCGGCGTCGCCAATCGCGGCTTCCTCGACCAGCTTCAGGCGCTGCGTTGGGTGCATGAGAACATCGGCGCCTTCGGCGGCGACCGCGATTGCGTCACGGTGATGGGCGAGTCGGCCGGCGCCACCAGCACCATCGCGATGGCGATGTCGCCCCTGACCAACGGCCTGATGCGGCGCGCCATCAGCTTCAGCGGCGCGGCGATCTCTGTCTTCCCGCACGACGAATACAGCCGCTTCGCGCGGGATTTCTTCGAATCGCTGGGCGTCAAGCCGGGCGACGCCGACGCGCTCACGGCCTTGAGCATCGACGCGGTCGCCAGGGCTTCGCCATCGTCCTTCCTAGGCAAACACCGCGCCCGTTACGGCGCGCTCGGCCGCGAGCACTTCTCACATTTCGGCATGGCGACGGGGACCGAACTCTTTCCGCAGGCGCCGGAAGACTTCATCCGCGCCGGCAACAAGCCCGGCCTCGATGTGATGCTCGGCACCTGCCGCGACGAGGCGCGGCTGTGGACCATCTTCCTGCCGCTGCCGGACCGGTATGCCGCGCGCATGGCGTTTCGCGTCCATGGCGGAATCCTCAATCCGAGGGACGAGCCGAAACAAGCGTTCGCCAACTACAAGGCAATGATGCCGGGCGCCTCGGATATCCCGATCCACGAGCGCGCCATGACCGACGCGCTGTTCCGCAAATGGACGTCGTCTTTTGCCGACGTGCACAGCGCCGTCAGTCCCGGCCGCACCTTCCTCTATCGCTACGATTGGCAATCGCCCACCTTCGGCGGCGCCATCCACTGCATCGACATTCCCGGCGTCTTTCAGACCTATGAGTCCATGCTGCCGCTGCTCGGCAGCGTCGCCGCGGCGCGTCCCGCCGGCGATGCGCTGCACCGCGCGGTCGTTCAGTTCATCAAAACCGGCAAGCCGGAAGCGGGGTGGGCGCCCTACGACGCGGCGACCAAAGCTTGCATGGTCTTCGACACCCAGAGCGAGCTGCGCCACGACATCGACGCCGACTTCGCGACAATCTGGTAACGGCGCATCTGCATCGGACTGGCGCCAAAAAAGTGAGCTGCTGTATTGACTTCCCTTATATTTCCACTATTTTGGAAATATGGAATCACCGCAAGCCCTCATAGGTCTGTCCGCCCTGGCGCAGGAGACGCGCCTGGCGATCTTCCGCCGCCTGGTCCGCGCCGGTCCGGCCGGCGAAAGCGCCGGCGCGATCGCCGAGGCGCTGCGCACGCCAGCGCCCACACTCTCCTTTCACCTCAAGGAACTGGAGCGCGCCGGCCTGATCACCCAGCGGCGCGAGAGCCGCAGCCTGATCTACGCCGCGCATTATGACGGCATGCGCGATCTGCTGTCCTTCCTGATGGAGGATTGCTGCGCCGGCCATCCCGAAATCTGTCGATTCAAACCGCTGGAGAACTGCCATGAACCGACTTCATGTTCATCTTCATGTGCGTGATATTTCGCAGTCGGTGCGTTTCTACAACGCGCTGTTCGGCGCCGAACCGGCCAAACGCGAAGCCGACTACGCCAAGTGGATGCTCGACGATCCGCGCGTGAATTTCGCGATTTCGACGGGCGGCGCCGAAGGTCTCAGCCATCTGGGCATCCAGGTCGAGGACGATGCCGCGCTCACGGCCGCGACGGCGCGCGCCCTTGATGCGGCCGGAAGCGTGCTGGAGGAGAAGGGCGCGAACTGCTGCTACGCCGTCGGCGACAAAGCCTGGGCCAGCGACCCGCAGGGCGTGCGCTGGGAGACCTTCCGCACCACCGGCGATCTCACCGTCTATGGCGTCGGCGCCGACGAGACGCGGACGCAGACCGCGGCGTCCGTCGGCTGTTGCCCCGCTCCGGCGGTTGTCGCGAGCGAACCGGTAAAGTCCGGGGCTTGCTGCGGCGGCGCCTGCTGATGGGCGAACGGACGTTCAACGTCCTGTTCCTCTGCACCGGCAATTCGGCGCGCTCGATCCTGGCCGAAGCCCTGCTGAATTTCGAAGGCAAGGGACGCTTTCGCGCCTTTTCGGCGGGAAGTTTTCCGAAGGGCGAGGTCAACCCGCTCGCACTTGAAACACTGAAACATGCCGGCCTTGCCGCCGAAGGCTATCGCTCCAAGAGCTGGGATGAATTCGCTTCCGCTGGCGCCCCGCAGATGGATTTCGTCTTCACGGTCTGCGACGACGCGGCCGGGGAAGTCTGCCCGGTGTGGCCCGGTCATCCGGTAACGGCGCATTGGGGCATGCCCGATCCCGCCGCCGTCGCCGGCAGCGACGCGGAGAAAGCCAAGGCGTTTCGCGAGACGCTACGCCTGCTCTCCAATCGCATCCGTGTCTTCATCGCGCTTCCGTTCGAGAAGCTCGACCGTCTAGAGCGCGATCCGGAAAAGTGGACACCGGTTTTCCGGAAAATTGCGCGACAATTCAAAAAGCTAGAGCCGCATTCCGATTCAAATGATGTGAATGCGGCTCTGGCCTTGAGAAAACATGTCGACGATATCGGCCGCTCCTGATCTTGCGCGGCGCCTGGTGGCGGAGGCCATCGGCACCGCCTTGCTCGTCGCCGGGGTCGTGGGTTCGGGCATCATGGCGCAGAGCCTGACCCATGACGTCGCGCTGGCGCTGCTGTGCAATGCGGTCGCCACGGGCGCCTTGCTGACGGCCTTGATCCTGATCCTGGCGCCGATCTCCGGCGCGCATCTCAATCCGGCGGTGACGCTGGCGCTCTGCGCGCGCGGCGAGATCGCTATCGGCAATGCCGCGCTCTATGCCACGGCGCAGGTTCTCGGCGGCGCGGCGGGCACGGTCCTGGCGCATGCCATGTTCTCGCTGCCGTTGTTTGCAGCCGGAACGGCCGCGCGCGGCGGCGCCGGACAGTGGCTCGCCGAAGGCGTTGCCACCTTCGGCCTGCTGTTGACGATCTTCGGCTGCCGCGCCGGGGGCTACCGCAGTGTTGCCGCGGCGGTCGGGCTTTACATCACCGCGGCCTACTGGTTCACCGCCTCGACCTCGTTCGCCAACCCGGCGGTGACGCTGGCACGTGCGTTGACGCCGACCTTCGCCGGCATACGCCCCGCCGACGCTCCGGCTTTTGTCGTCGTACAACTGGCCGCAGCCCTGTTCGCCGCCGCTTTCGCGCGCTGGCTTTTCGCTGCGCCGGCCGAGGCGGTCGCAACTTCGGCCAGCCGCCGTAATTTGTGACACGATCCATCACCCTGCGTGACCAAATTGCTCTTGCAGTGCAAACAATTCGATCTTTCAAACTCACAGCACGAAGTTTTCCAGAAAATTATTTTTCATTCAACTATCTGAATATAAACAATAATTTCTCTTGTCGCGGAGTCGGAGTGGCGAATTGTTGCAGATGCGAACAATTTGTCCTTGAAATCCGGTGTCCTGATACTAATCTTCTAAACGTTGAACCCTGAAGGAATTATTCACATGAACAAGTCCCGCTTCCTGACCCTCTCCTTCCTCCTCGCCATCTCCGGTTTCGGCACCGCCTACGCCCAGGCGCCCGCGCTGGCGGCCGGCACCTACAAGCTCGCGATCGGCGCCAAGGCGCCGTGCGACCTGACCGTCACCGCCGACGGCGGCGTCACCCAGGCCTCCGACTGCGCCACCGGCACGACCATCACCAAGCTGGTGAACGTCGGTTCCAGCTACAAGCTGGTCGGCGGCTCGGGCGATATCTACGCCGTGCTGAAGCCGCAGGGCGACGCGCTGACCGGCTTCACCTTCCCCGACGGCCGCAAGCTGGTGCTCAGCCACTGAACTTTCGCATATCCTCCTGAAACAGAAGCAAGGGCCGCGCTCCCAGCGCGGCCCTTCGCGTTTGTCTAATGCGCATGCGCCTTGTGCGCCGGCTCGGCGCAATCTTCGTCGGCGCACGCCTCGACATCGATCTGGATGGTGGAGTGCGCGATGCCGTACTTCTCCTTCAGCCGCGCATTGATGCCGGCGATGACGCGGGCGTCGTTGGTCGCGCAGCGCGCGTGCAGCGTGACATGCGGCTGCTGCGAGGTCAGCGACCAGATATGGACATGATGCACGTCGGCGACGCCGGGCACGCTGGCGATCAGGTCGCCGGCGATCCGCATCGCATCGAGATGGCTGGGCGTGCCCTCCAGCAGGATGTGCGCCGAGGCCGTGACGATGGTCCAGGCGCTCCGCAGGATCAGCAGCGCCACCAGCACCGACAGGATGGGATCGATCGGCGTCCAGCCCGTGCCCAGGATCACGAGCGCGGCCACGATGGCGGCGACGAAGCCCAACATGTCGCCCAGCACATGCAGCCAGGCGCTGCGCATGTTGAGGCTTTCCTTGCTGCCGCCGTTCAGCACCGCGAAGGCGACGGCATTGGCGAGCAGCCCGGCGATCGCCACCGCCAGCATCGTGCCGCCCAGCACCGGTGCCGGCGCGCGCAGGCGCATCACCGCTTCGAACAGGATCCACGCCGCGATGACGAACAGGGCGCAGCCATTGACGAAGGCGGCCAGCACTTCGAGCCGGCGATAGCCGAAGGAGCGCGCCGAATCCGCGGGGCGCTTGCCGACATGGATGGCGAGCCAACTCATGGCCAGCGCCGCGGCGTCCGACACCATGTGTCCGGCGTCGGCCAGAAGCGCCAGCGAGCCCGACACGATGCCGCCCGCCGCCTCGACCAGCATGAAGACGAAGATGATGACGAACGCCCAGGCGACACGGCGGGAATCGCTCGCGCCGTGGCTGTGGCCGTGCCCATGGCCGGCGTGATCGTGGACGTGACTCATGGGACGGTTGACCAGCCTCGCGAAACCAAATATATGAACGAGTGTTCATATGTTCAGTAATGGTGAGCCATGAAGCGCAAGGTGTCAATCACCGACGATGAAGCCATTGAACTGGCGGAGATTTTCCGCCTGATGGGCGACGCCAGCCGCCTGCGGATCATTCTCGCGGCACTCGCAAGGCCGATCTGCGTCTCGGATATCGCCGCCCAGACCAAGCTCTCGCCCTCGCTGGTCAGCCATCACTTGCGGCTGCTGCGTTCCGCCCGCGTGCTGCGCGCCGAGCGCCAGGGCAAACAGGTCTTCTACGTCGCCGCCGACCAGCATGTGCGCTCAGTCATCACCGACATGGTGGCCCATGTCGGCGAAGAGGCGCACGATTTCGATTAAGTCATCAGCGCCTCGGCGCCCGCCGCGACGAAGCCGGCGCCGAATGTCACGCCCGCCGCCAGTATCATGGTCTGGGGCGCAAGCCCCGCGACGCCGGCGATGCCGAGAGCCAAGGACAGCAGCCACAGCAGCGGCGCCCAGGGCGCAGCGCTGCGCCGGATCAGCGTCTCGACCGAATAGCTCGCGAAGCCCAGGAGCGCCACCGTCGCGCCGAGCTGATAGCCGACCACCCCGAACGCCGAAGCGCGGATCATCAAAATCCCGCAGGCGAAGATGACCAGGCCCGCCGCCCCGGCGATGCCCAGCGTCTGCCGCCGCCGCCACCAGATGCCCGCCATGCCCGCCAGCAGGAGAATATCGGTGGCGAGATAGAGCGCCGGCAGCGCGATCGCGGGCAGCACGTTCACCGCAAAGCTGTCGGCGATCCGCAGCAGGCCGCCGGCAATGGCGCAGAACGCCAGGACGCGCGCAGCGCCGGGCATCGAAACGCGCCGGACGGACGCTTCATGGCTCATGGCCCGATCCTAACCTTCCTTGGCGACGAAGTCTTGCGCCTGGGTCGCGAGCCTGAGGCCGTGATGGCGCTTCTGCGGCGTGTGCAGCCAGCGGTTCATCGCGGCGCACATCTCCGCCGCCCAGGGCGCCTCCGGCGCCACGGCCAGCTCCTCCTCCAGCGCGAACAGCATCTTGATGCGGTGGCAGGCGATGATCGGCTCGACGATGCCGTGATCGAACAGCGTCTCCATCTCCCGCGCGATGAAGTGCTGCGCGTCGCCGACGCGCCAGGCTTCGACGTCCTGCTGCGCCCGGACATAGGGCTTGTTGCGGCCGACGAACAAAGCCATCTGCAGCAGCGCCTGCGGCCACAACTCGGGCTGCTCGCCGCAGATATGGCGCACCGCATTGGCGAAGGTCAGCGCATGGGTGAAATCCAGCCAGCTGGCGTTGTCGGCGATGGCGTTGTCCGTCGCGCGGTCCACGCCGATATCGAAATGCAGAAGATTCCACGCGGCCGCGCCGGTCAGCGCGTCGTAAATCTCGCGCGGGCTTCGTCCCGAAGATTCCAGTGTCCGCTTCAGGGCCGCCTCGACCGAGAGCCCGATGAAGTCCGCCGCTTGCACCGGCGCCTCGCCCTTGCCGTCCCAGGCGGCGAGCGCTTTGGCATAGAAGCGGAATTCCGGCAGCCGGTCTTCGCGCGTCGCGCTCACCAGCGAACGCACCAGCGCCAGCAGGATCGGCAGCTCGGCTTGCGGCCCCAGCCGCGCGATCAGCTGGCCTGTCTTCAGCGTATAGATCGCGCTATGTCCGAAATCGGCGTAGTGCGACAGCGCCGCGCGGCCGAGCGCGCGCCGGACCGCATCGCGCGCCACGCCGCCGGCCAGCGCCCCGCGCAGCAAGGCGCTCGCCTCGTTCTCGTTTTCAGTCTCGATGGCGCGAAGGAACGCCTCGCCATCCCAGTTCTTCGTTTCCTCGCCATAGGCATAGCGCGGTGCGCCCAGCGTATCCCAGGCCAGATGCGCGATCGGCTCGATCATCGCCGTCAGCCGCGCCGCATCCGACGGCGCGCGCTCCGCCAGCGCCAGCCAGTCGGCAGCCGCGGCATGCGCATGCGTCGTGCCGTATTCCAGACGGTCGTTGCGCGCGGCGATCGCGTGGGTCAGCGCGACGCTGGCGTCGAAGCCGGCGCGTTCCAGCCGCGCCACTTCGCGCGCGATGCGCGGATGGTCGTTGTAGCCGATGGCCTCGACCAGGCCTTTCAGGGCCCGTGCGCGCTGCGCCTCGGCCGGCGGATCGGAGAGGTCGACGAAGATCTCGCCGCCGCGCACCTCCAGCGCATAGGCGCGCACGGGATCGCGGCCCACCAGAGCCTCGCCGGTGCTGAGGTCGAATTTCCAATTGTGCCAGTTGCAGGTCAGCACGCAGCCCGGTCCCCCAAGACTTTCCTGAAGCGTGCCTTCGCTCAAGGGATAGCCTTCATGCGGGCAGCGATTGGCGATGGCGAACAGCTTGCCTCGCGACGCGATCAGCAGCACCTGCTTGCCCGCCCGCCGCACGACCTTGCGGCCCAACGTCTTAAGGGCGCTTTCGCTTATGCCCGTGCCGGTGAACATGGCCGCCTCATTTTCCAAAGGGACAACTTTAAAATATACCGCCCCTTGATTTACACAAGGCTCGCCTTTAGAAAATAACGCATGGCAGCGTCGCGCGAGTCACAGGATACGCCAACCACCGGCCGCGCGGCGGTGCGCGAACTTTTGAAGCGCGACGGCCCGATTTCCGCGGATTCCGCTGGTGAAAAGCTCAAACTTACCGCCATGGCCGTGCGCCAGCACCTTTATGCGCTCGAGGCTGAGGGTGACGCGACGTACGAAGAACAGGCCCGGCCGCGCGGCCGTCCGGTGAAGCTGTGGCGCGCCACCCCGGCTGCCGACGTCCATTTCGCAGACAGCCATTCGTCGCTCGCCTCCGACCTGATCGTGCAGATGAAGAAGGCGTTCGGCGAGGAGGGGCTCGGCAAGCTGCTCAAGCTGCGCAACGCCGATCTGGAAAAATCCTACCGCGCCAGGACCGACAAGGCGCAGACCTTGAGGGCCAAGCTCGAGGCGCTGGCGAAAATCCGCAGCGCCGAAGGCTACATGGCCGAGGTCAGGCGCGAGCCTCAGACCGGCCACTGGCTGTTCGTCGAGAACCATTGCCCGATCTGCGCCGCCGCGCGGCTGTGCACCGGTCTGTGCGCTGAGGAACTGGCGCTGTTTCACCGCGTGCTGGGCAAGGACATCCGCGTCGAACGCCTCTCCCACATCATCGCCGGCGCCGGCCGCTGCGCCTATCGCGTGGTTGGCGTTAGTTAATTCTATTGCTGACTCTGTTCTAACGGCGCGATGCCCATCCCATCTCACGAAAGACGTCGTTCAGGAACTCAGGTATCGGTCACGTCAACCCTCGGGACCACCCGGCGAGCCGCTCGGAAGGCGACCGCATTGAGGAACAGGCCGACGAAGGCGATTCCCAACATAGCCTGTAGAGCAACCAACAACCTCATGAGCATTGTCATCGGCACAATGTCGCCAAATCCAACCGTGGTTTGAACCATTGCGCTAAAGTAAAACATTCGCCCGTAGACCCCACTCACTGCGGTGGCGTCCCCCGCAGCGCCTCTAAATAGGCGCTCAAGAGCCATTTCCTCCTCCCGCTTAAGTTCGATAACGCGCAGGTCGGACTCTAGTTGTGGGATAACAGAGTCAATTGGACTGTCGAGATATTTTGACCAATTTGGCGCTCGCTCAAATACTGGAACTCGAAAATACCTCGGATGGTTAGTGTCTGCGTACGAAATCATCCGGCTAAAGAATGGAATGGTAATGCGAACCGGAAATTGCATGAGACCCGGAGCAGCATTTGTTCGATCATGGGCCATCACGTATAGGTCGAATGAGATTTTCGAGCTATCAAGATCAAAAACACCTGCTATGAACTCGCTTTCCAAATTCCATCGATCAGGAACATCTCGCTTTTGCGAACCACTGCTGCGCAACTGTCGTTGTATGGCTTGGGCCAGCATGATTTGTACTTCTTTGATGTCGTCTCTTCCGCCGTTTTCGAGATGAGCGTAGGGCGCATAGATCCCTGACGGCAAAACGCAATAGACGGTCGCAAATACTGGAATTGCCAGTAAATACAATAACAAGTAGATGAGGGGATGCGTGCCGGATAATGCGTCTAAGACAATTTCAGGAATGTCGCGCAGCTTGTGGGAATGCATCTGGCTATCGACTCCCAATGACGATCAATCGAAGATCAGCGGTGTATAGGAACGTGTCAACCAAATCTAAAATCGAATTGGACTATTCAGAAGCTACGCCCCTGGATTTCCTGTGACCGAAGCCGTTCTGGAACTGTCCCACGTCAGCAAGCGCTTCGGCGATTTCACCGCGGTCGACGATCTCAGCTTCGATCTCGCGCGCGGCTCCATCCTGGGCTTCCTGGGCCCCAACGGCGCCGGCAAGACCACGACGCTGCGTATGATGCTGGGCATCATCCCGCCGGACTCCGGAACCATCCGCGTCCTCGGCCAGGACATCGCCCGCGTGCGCGAACGCATCGGCTATCTGCCCGAGGAACGCGGCCTCTACAAGCGCATGCGCGCCGACGCGGCCATCGCCTATATCGCCACGCTCAAGGGGATGAAGCGCGCCGCGGCGCTGTCGCGGGCCCGCAAGCTGCTGGCCGATTTCGGGCTCGGCGAATTCGCCCGGGTGCGGATCGAAGGCTTGTCGAAAGGCATGGCGCAGAAGGTCCAGGTGCTGGCCGCGGTGGCGCACGATCCCGAATTCGTCATCCTCGACGAACCGTTCTCGGGCCTCGACCCCGTCAACCAGACCGAACTCGAAGCCTTCATCCGCGCGCTGGCGGGGCAGGGCAAGACCATCCTGTTCTCCACCCACACGATGCAGCATGCCGAGCGGCTCTGCGACCGCCTCATCGTGCTGGCGAAGGGCCGCAAGCTGTTCGAAGGCACGCTGGACCAGGCGCGCGGTCTGATGCCGCGGCGCGCCCGCATCGGCGCCGACTCGGATCTGAGTTTTCTGAAAGGCGTCGACGGCGTGCAGCGCGCGACGCCGCCCGGCGACGGTCAGCCCAGCTGGACTTTGGAGATGAAGGAAGGCTCGGACGGCCGCACGCTGCTGGCCGCCTGTTTCGAGCGCGGCGTGGAGCTTACCCATTTCGACATCGCGCCGCCCAGCCTGCACGATGTCTTCGTCTCTCTGGTGGAGAAGGTCGAATGAAGCGCGCCTTCCTCATCGCCCGCCAGGAATTCATCAAATACGTCACGCGCCGCGGCTTCGCGCTCTCGATCCTGATGTTTCCGCTGTGGATCATGATCGTGATCCTGGTGCCGCAATGGACCGGCGGCGGTGATGGCGGAGCCCGGGAACACTACATCACCGTCGTCGACCGCGCGGGCGGCGTCTATCGCCGCGCCGTCGCCGGCGCCGTGGAACGCCGCCGCGCGCATCGCGAGCTCGCCGGCTTGTCGCATTACGCGCTGGCCTACGCCGACATGCACAAGCTCCGGCAGGCGTCGCCCGCCGTCGCGGCCATGTTGGAAAATCCGAATTCGCCGCGAGTACTGCGCGACTATCGCGCGGTCGGCGGCGACGCGGCCGTGTCGAGCCAACTCAGCCTGAAGCCGGGCGCGCCGCGCTATGAGACGCAGCCAACCGACATTTCCGATGGCCCGGCGCCCGACTATCTGGTCGGCGCGAGCGGCGAGCGTTTTGCCGTCGCCGTCCGGCGGGCCTTTGCGCAGGAGCGCGAATACGGTCTCGACAACACGCCGCATCTGGAAGCCGTCGTGGTCGTGCCTGCGGATTTCGGCGCCGAGGACGGCCACCCCGCTCAGATCTGGGCCCAGGGACGCGCGGATGCCACGCTGAAGGATTTCGTCGCCGACGCTCTCACCCAGGCGCTGCGCTTCAACGACCTGCGCAAGATCGCGCCGCAGCTGCACGATCCCGAAATTCTCGACGTTACGGCCGATGTCCAGGCCCGCGACCCCGACCGCGCCAGCGGACACAACTCCGCCATCGACTCCATCGTCCCCATCGCGCTCGCCATCATCCTGTTCGTCGTCTCGGTGATGAATTCCAGCGTGCTGCTGCAGGGCGTGGTGGAGGAGAAATCCACCCGCATGATCGAGGTGCTGCTCAGCTGCGCCACGGCGCGGGAGATCACCTCCGGCAAGCTGATCGGCGTCATCGCGGTGGCGCTGACCACGCTTCTGATCTGGGCGCTGGCCCTGTTCGCGCTGATGGCGATCGCCAGCCACGACACCGCGGCGCTGGTCTTCACCTCGTTGCGCGCCACCGCCTCGCTGGAAACGCTGCCGCTGCTGCTGGTCTTCTTCCTCTGCGGCCTTCTGATCTACGGCTCGCTGTTCCTCGCCATCGGCAGCATGGCCAACAGCCTTGCCGACGCGCAGTCCCTGCTCGGTCCGTCGATGCTGATCCTGATGCTGCCCAATCTGATGATCGCCGGCGTCATGCGCGAGCCCAACGGCGCGCTCGCCAGCACGCTGTCCTGGGTGCCGATCTACACGCCGTTCTTCATGATGCTGCGCATCGCCTCGCACCCGCCGGTCTGGCAGCTTTGGGGCACGGTGCTGCTGGCGGTGACGACGACGGCGCTGCTGATTTGGTGGACCGGCCGGGTCTTCGCGCGCCATGTGCTGACGACCGAGCGCCCGCCCTCGCTGGGCGCGCTCGTCCGCGGTGGCGTCGCGGCGCTGACTAGGCGAAAAATCTAGACCGGGCTGAAACGAAAAGGCCGCCCGACATATCGGACGGCCTTTTCGAATTCGCTGTCTTGCCGCCTATCTCGGCAGCAACCCCTCGCGCTGCAGGCGCTTCCTCTGCAGTTTGCGATAGCGGCGGATCGCCTCGGCCCGCTCGCGGGCGCGCTTTTCGCTGGGCTTCTCGTAGTGGCCGCGCAGCTTCATCTCGCGGAAGATGCCTTCACGCTGCATCTTCTTTTTCAGCGCTTTGAGCGCCTGGTCGATATTGTTGTCGCGAACGATGATCTGCAAATTCCGCTCCTCGGGCCCGTTTTGGGAGGCGCGGGTGATATCAGACGGGGTTTGGACTGTCCACCGCACTTGCAGAAAGTTGACCAAATTCCTATCATCGGTCGGCCCGCGTTTCGCGCCCCCGGATCGCTCCGCAGGGGGGAGGGTGCCGCAAAACTCAAAAACGAATAGGCGCTGTAGAATTGGGGGGGACCCCCCTCATTTTTTTGAGGTTCGAATACCGGAAAATGCTAAGCGGTTGAAATCATGGCCATCTTGAAAATTGCCCGCATGGGCCATCCGGTTCTCGCCCAGCGGGCAGAGGCCGTCGCCAACCCCGGCGCGCCGGATATCCGCCGCTTGGTCTCCGACATGGTCGAGACCATGATCGACGCCAATGGTGCGGGCCTGGCGGCGCCGCAAGTCCATGTGCCGCTGCGCGTCGTCGTCTTCCAGGCGCCGGAGGGCCGTTCCGATCCTGGCCTCAGCGAAGACGAACGCTTCGACCACACCGCGCCGCTGACCGTGCTGATCAACCCCGAGATCGAGATCGTCGGCGACGACAGAGAAGGCGGCTGGGAGGGCTGTCTCTCGGTGCCCGGCTTGCGCGGTTTCGTCGAGCGCGCCTTCCACATCCGCTATCGCGGCTTCGATCTGGAGGGCCGCGCGGTCGCGCGCAGCGCCAAGGGCTTTCATGCCCGCGTCGTGCAGCACGAATGCGATCACCTCGACGGCATTCTCTATCCCAGCCGCATGTCGGACATGAGCCGGCTGATCTTCGAGAGCGAGGCGCGGCACTGGACCAAGGAACCGGAATGAGTTTTCAAAAGTAAAGCCAAAAACCATTCATTGCGGGCAGTTAATCTGGCTGTCCTTTCTTGTCCCTCCTTTGTGCAAGGCGCAGAGTTCCCCATCTATTTGATCAGGAGGATATTCATGCTTCGGCTCAAAAGCGTACTCGCTTTCACGGTTGCGGCCGCCGCCTTGCTGCCATTGGCTGCGCACGCCGCGCCGCTCTCGGTCGTCAATGTCAACGCACCGGCGGTCAATTGCGTCTTCAACGTCACGTGCATTGAGGTCGTCACCGACTCGGTCGGCACCTTCACGCCGCCGGGCATGGTCGGCGTCGGCCGCCTGCAATCGCGCACCTCTCCGGGCATCGCGCCGGCACCGGCCGGCGGCAAGATGGACTATGAGTATCGCGTCGATCTGACCTCGGTATCCGCTCCACTATCGGAAAACTGCGTCACCAAGATGCAGGTTGCCTTCGGTCCGGTCGTGAAAGAGCCTTATCCGCCAGGTCCGCTCAGGGACATCTACGTCGTGACGGTCGGCGGACTGGGTAGCGTCGTGGTCAGCACGGCAACGCAGGTGGGCAACGTCATCACCTTCAACTTCGCCGACCCCACGACGCCCGGCGTCTGTCCGGGCCAGACCAGCTACTTCTTCGGCCTGACCTCGGCCAAGGTCCATCCGATTCTCGGCACGGCGAGATTGTTCTTCAACCAGGGCGGATCCGCCAACGTGCACGATCGCGTTCCGTAGAGTACTCGCCAACGACCAATTTCTTTGGGGCGCCGATGGCGTCGGCGCCGCCAACAGGAGGAAACATGACACGCTCAAGGACATTGCTTGCTTCCGCCGCGTTGCTCGCGTCCGCTCTCGTCGCAACCGAGGCGGGCGCGGGCCCGCTCTCCATCGTCAATACCAATTTTCCCGCCGTGAACTGCGTCTTCCACACCACCTGCGTCATTGTCGTCACCGACTCGGTCGGCAATTTCACGCCGCCGGGCGACAGCGGCGTGGCGCGGCTGCAGTCGCGCACCAGCCCCGGCATCGCGCCGGCGCCGGCGGGCGGAAAGATGGCCTACATCTATCGCGTCGATCTGACGTCCGTGTCTGGCCTCACCGCGGCAAACTGCGTCACCAAGCTGGAGGTCCTGTTCGGCCCCGTCGCCAAGGAGCCTTACAGCCCCGGCGCATTGTTCGACGTGTTCGTGGGCACCGCCGGGGGTCTGGGCAGCGTCGGACTGGCCTCCGCCTCGCAGTCGGGCAGCCTCATCACCTTCACCTTCGCCTCGCCGGTCTGTCCCGGCGCGACCAGCTTTTTCTTCGGCCTGACGTCGGCTTCGACCCATCCGGTGACCAGCGTGGCGCGGCTGTATTACAGCCTCGGCGGCACGGCAAATACTGCGGATCGCGTGCCGTAAGCAGCTGACTTTGCTTTAAGGGTGCCGATACTATCGGCACCCTTTTTTCTTGGCGGAACGGCGATGGCACCCAGAAAAAAACCGGCGGACGACGCGGACCTGAAGGCGAAAGTTCTTGAGGCCGCCCTGAAACACGCCGTGTTCGACGGCTTCTCCGACCGGGCGCTCGCCCGCGCCGCCGAAGAGACCGGAGCCGACAAGCCGGCGCTGGCGCGGCTGTTTCCCAACGGCCCGCTCAGCCTGGTCGAAGCGTTCTCGCTCGCCGCCGATGCCGAGATGGAAAGGAAGCTCGCGGCCCTGGATCTCAAAGCGATGAATATTCGCTCCCGCATCGCCGCCGCGGTGATGGCGCGGATCGAGGCGGTGCGCCCGCACAAGGAAGCCGCGCGCCGCGCCGCCGCCTTCCTCACGCTGCCGCCGCATGCCGCGCTGGGCGCCAGGCTCGTCTATCGCACGGTCGATGCGATATGGCGCGCCGTCGGCGACACCTCGACCGATTTCAATTTCTACACGAAGCGCGGGATCCTGGCGGCGGTCTATTCGGCGACGCTGATGCGCTGGTTCACCGACCAGAGCGCCGGCGAAAGCGAAACCGCCGCCTTCCTTGCCGATCGCATCGAGAACGTCATGACGTTCGAGAAGTTCAAGGCGCAGGCGAAGGAAGGGCTTTCGCGCCTTCCTTCGCTCTCGGAGGTGTTGGGCGCGCTCAGCGTCCGACGCTAGAGCAGGTACTCGGCGATCTGCACCGCGTTCAGCGCCGCGCCTTTGAGCAACTGATCGGCCGCCACGAACATCGCGATGGAATGACCCGATGGATCGCTCAAATCCTTGCGGATGCGCCCGACCAGCACGTCGTTCTGGCCCGAGGCGTCGATCGGCATCGGGAAGTAATTCTTCACCCGGTCGTCGACAATCCTGACGCCCGGCGCATCGCTCAGGATCGCCCGCACCTCATCTTCGCTGATCGGCTTCTCGCACTCGAAGGTGATCGACTCCGAATGCGCCCGCAAGACCGGAACGCGCACGCAGGTGATGCCGACCCGGATCTGCTCGTCCTCGAAGATCTTCCTGGTCTCCTGGATGACCTTGGTCTCCTCGCCGTTGTAACCGGTGGTGAGATCGACGGTGTCGTTGTGGTTGAACACGTTGAACGCGTAGGGATGCGGCAGGGCCTTGGGCTGGAACGGCTTGCCGTCGAGATGGGCGCGAGTCGAATCCACCAGTTCCTGCATCGCCGCCGCGCCCGCGCCGCTCGATGCCTGATAGGTGGAGATGATCAGGCGCTTGATCCGATTCTTCCTGTGGATCGGCCACAGCGGCACCAGCGCGGTGATCGTCGAGCAGTTGGGATTGGCGATGATGCCCTTGTGCTCGGCGATGCGGCGGGCGTTGATCTCCGGGATCACCAGCGGCACGTTCGGGTCCATCCGGAACGCTGACGAATTGTCGACCACTACCGCCCCGGCCTTGACCGCGATGGGCGCGTATTTCCGGGAGATGCCGCCCCCGGCCGAGAACAGCGCAATGTCGACGCCGGCGAAAGAATTCTCTGTCAGCTCCTCGATGACGATCTTCTTGCCGCCAAAGTCGAGCGTCTTGCCGGCCGAGCGCGCGCTCGCCAGCGCCTTCAGCGTGCCGAGCGGAAAATTGCGCTTCTGAAGGCAGCCGACGAATTCGGCGCCGACCGCACCGGTAGCACCGACAATCGCGACAACGGGATTCTTCTGCATCTTGGTCTCCAAACAGCAAAAAGCCCCGGACCTTTCGGGCGGGGCTTCGGATCAGGCGAGGCGGTGAACGTTACGCGCGCGCGGTCTCCGAAGCCTTGGCCGGCTTCGTCGTCTTCGTCGTGCGCTTCGACATCGTGTTCATCATCACGGACCCTATTGTCGGCTCAGGCCCTCGTCAACGGGCTGAGCGTGGTGAAATGTCCCATCTTGCGCCCGGGCCGCGCCTCGCCCTTGCCGTAGAGATGCAGCGCGCCCGGCCGCTTTGCGTATTTTTCCCAGTCGTCGGCTTCCGCGCCGATGATGTTTTCCATCACCGCGTCGGCATGGCGCGCGGGATCGCCGAGCGGCCAGCCGGCGACCGCGCGGATGTGCTGCTCGAACTGGCTGACGGCGCAGGCCTCGATGCTCCAGTGCCCCGAATTGTGCACGCGCGGGGCGATTTCGTTGACCAGCAACGTGCCGTCCTTGCTCACGAACAATTCCACCGCCAGCACGCCGACATAGTCGAGCGCGTCGGCGATCTTTCGGGCGATGGCCTTGGCCTCGCCGGCCTGCGCCGCCGTCAGCCGTCCCGGCACGATAGAGCGCCGCAGGATATGGTTCTCGTGGAGATTCTCCGGTGGGTCATAGGCACGGAACGATCCGTCCATCCCGCGCGCCGCCACGACCGAGGCTTCGAACGCGAAATCGACAAAACCTTCCAGGATCGACGGTGCGCCCTTGAAGGCGACGATGGCCTCGGCCGCTTCCGCGTCGCTCGCCACTTTCGCCTGGCCCTTGCCGTCATACCCCATGCGCCGCGTCTTCAGGATGGCATTGGCGCCTGCTTGCGCGAAGGCGGCGCGGGCCTGGCTTTCCGAATCCACCGCGAAGAACGGCGTGGTCTTCAGCCCCAGCGCCGTGACGAACGACTTTTCCTCGAAGCGGTCCTGCGTGACCCGCAGCGCCCGGGCGCAGGGATTGAAGCTCTTGAATTGCGCGATATGCTCGACCGTGGTCGCGGGCACGTTTTCGAATTCCAAGGTCACGGCGTCGCAACGCTGGGCAAACCTGGCGAGCGCCGCCAGATCGTCGAACTCCGCAATCGTGTGGGCGTCGGACACCTGAAAAGCGGGTGACTGCTCGTCGTGGCAGAACACATGCGTCTTCAGTCCCAGCCGCGCCGCCGCCAGCGCCAGCATGCGGCCCAATTGCCCGCCACCGAGAATGCCGATCGTTCCGCCCGGCGGCACGGGCGCGGTCAGGCGTTTCGCATCGCTCATTTGTCGGACGGCGTTTGCGCGACCGACGCGGTCTGCCTGGCGCGCCAGGCCGCCAGCCGCTTGGCCAGCGCCTTGTCGCCCAGCGCCAGAATGGCGGCGGCATGCAGGGCCGCGTTCTTCGCGCCGCTCTCGCCGATGGCGAAGGTCGCAACTGGCACACCGCCCGGCATCTGCACGATGGAGAGCAGGCTATCTATGCCCTTCAGCGCCTTGGATTCCACCGGCACGCCCAGCACCGGCAGCGTCGTCATCGAGGCCGTCATGCCCGGCAGGTGCGCCGCGCCGCCAGCGCCGGCGATGATCACTTTCAGCCCGCGCCCCGCGGCCGCCTTGGCATAGCCGCTCATCCGCTCCGGGGTGCGGTGGGCGGAGACGATTCTGCTCTCATGCGGCACGCCGAGCGCGGTCAGGATCTCGGACGCGGGTTTGAGCGTCGGCCAGTCCGACTGGCTCCCCATGATCAGGCCGACAAGCGGAAGGGGGGGCTTTGGGCTGGGCATGCTTCCCTTGGGAGTTGGCGGGCAAATCAGCCAGCAGGAAGCGCTGGATTATAGGGCTGCGCGGTCTGCGGAAAAGCCCTGATTGACGGCTGTTTACCAGTTGTTCTGTTTCATAAAGGAATTGTTAAAGCGCTCTTAGTATTGTTTTTGCCGCCAGAAAGGCCGAAGGGGTCGATCATGAAGATCGAACGGACAGGACCGACCAGCCGAACGCGTGCCACCGGCGCCGCTGCCTATGCACGTCAGGCGGAAAGCCTTGCCGCGCCTGTCAGCCCGGCCACGGCGGGTGCCACCGCCAGCGTCCTGGGCATCCCGGAAAGCGAATTCACCCCCCGCGTGCGTGACGCCATCGTCACCCTGATGGGCGAGGTCGACAGCCTGCGCCGGGAATTGCAGGCCACGCGCAACCGGCTCGACGAGGCCGAAAAGAACGCCGACCAGGACCAGCTCCTGCCGCTGCTCAACCGGCGTGCCTTCGTGCGCGAGCTGACGCGCTATATCGCCTTCGCCGGCCGTTACGGCACGCCGGCCAGCCTGATCTATTTCGACCTCAACGGCTTCAAGGCGATCAACGACACCTATGGCCATGCCGGCGGCGACGCGGTGCTGAAGAATTTCGCCGGCGTGCTGTCCGACAATGTCCGCGACAGCGATTGCGTCGGGCGCCTCGGCGGCGACGAATTCGGCGTCCTGCTCAGCCATGCCGACCAGGCCCAGGCCCACAAGAAGGCGGACATCCTGGCTGAAAAACTGCGCGCCGCGCCGACCTCGTGGGCGAGCAAAGCGATCCCGGTGAGCTTTGCCTATGGCGCTTTCGAGTTGAAGTCGGGCGACGACGCCGACCTCGCCATGGCCCGCGCCGACGAAGCGATGTACGCCCACAAGCGCGGCGCGCGCTGAAGTTTTCAACGCTCGCGTTGCTCGCACTAAGCAATTATGTCGGGCAGCAGGCGGTCGTTGATCTTGGCGATCTCGTCCTTCAGCTGCAGCTTGCGCTTCTTCAGCCGCGTCAATTGCAGCTGATCGCGCGCGCCCGCTTCGGTCAGCGCGGCGATGGCGTTGTCGAGGTCGCGATGCTCCTGCGTCAGCTCGGCGAGCTTGGCCCGGAGTGCGACTTCGTCGGGCCTGGTGACTTCACTGCTCATCGCACCATCAGGTTTCAGCGCCTGGCTTGCGGCGGCCGCCGTCCCAGCGCTTCTGCTTCGGCCAATCATAGCCCAGAAGGTCCAGCGCGCGGCCGACGATCTGGTCGACGAAGTCGGAAATCCTGTGCGGTTCGTCGTAGAAGGCGGGCAGGGGCGGCAGGATGGTCGCACCCATCTCGGCCAGCTGCCCCAGTGTGCGCAGGTGGCCCACATGCAGCGGCGTCTCACGCACCATCAGGATCAGTGGCCGGCGCTCCTTCAGCGTCACGTCGGCGGCGCGGGTCAGAAGGCCGGTCGTCACGCCGGTCGCGATCTCCGACCAGCTGCGCACCGAACAGGGCGCCACGATCATGCCCTTGGTCTTGAAGGTGCCGGACGCGATCGCCGCCCCGATATCGCCCGGCGCATAGGAATAGTCCGCCTTGGCCGCGACGGCTTTGGGCTTCAATTGAGTCTCCAGGGCGATGGTCATCTCCGCCGCCTTGGTCACCACCAGATGCGACTCAACCTTAAGTTCGGCCAGCGCCTCGAGCAGCCGGATGCCGTAGGCGACGCCGGAGGCGCCGCTGATGCCCACCACAAGCCGTTCTTTTTTCTGGATTTCCGCAACCTTCGCCATGGGGTTCCGTTTACAGACTGTTGGCCAAGGGCGGAAGAGGGGCGTGACAGCACCCTCCGACAGTGATCTAATTCACAGGCCTAAAAAGTGAGGTGCACGCATGGCACTACAAGGGCATATCCAGGAACTATCTGAAAAACACAAGAAACTGGAAGAGCGCATACACGACGAGATGGCCCATCCCGATTGGGACGAAGTTCGGGTCGCCGCGCTTAAGAAAGAAAAACTCCGAATAAAAGACGAACTCGAACGACTGCGAAGCAGCGTTCACTAATTCCCCGCTCCACGCCTGACCTGTTCCGCCGACACAGCGGCGATGCGTGGTTGCGCATACGCGAACAGCGCCAGCGCGCCGAATTCGAACAACGCCGCCGCCAGGAACGAGGCGCCGGCGAAGTAGATGAACGCATGCCCGCTGGTGAAATAGGCGAACAGATTTGTCAGCAGCAGCGGCGCGATGATGGACGTAATGCTGTCCATGCTGGCGCGGGCGCCCATCAATTCGCCCTGCTCGTCGGCGGGCACCTGCTTCGACATGATCGAATTGAGCGCCGGCCCTCCGACGCCGCCGAGCGACCACACCACCATCCATGCGTAAAGCATCCACGGCGCACCGGAGAACGCGTAGCCGGCATAGCCGATGGCGGACAGGAGCAATCCGACATAGACCGAATTGGTCTCGCCGATACGCGGCACGACGAAGCGCGGCAGGACGCCAAACGACACCGCCGTCAGCGCGCCGACCGCCATCAGCGAGTAGCCGACCTCAGCCGGCGTCCAATGGAATTTCAATATGGTGTAGTAGGTCCATGTCGCGGGAAGCGAGTCATGCGCCAGCTGCAGCAGGACGCCGACGCCGATCAAACCGTACATCGCCGGAAAGCGGCCGAGCGCCTTGAGCGCACCGAGCGGATTGGCGCGCCACAATTCGAACTTGCGCCGGCGCTCCGGCGGCAGAGACTCTTTCAGCACCAAAAGCCCGAACAGCGCGTTGGCGAGCGCGATGGCAGCGGCCACGAAGAACGGCGCCCGCGCGCCCCAATGGTCGCCTATCAGTCCGCCCAAGGCCGGCCCGAGTATGAAGCCGATGCCGAAGGCCGCGCCGGTCAGTCCGAAATTGGCCGCCCGCTTCTCGGGCGGCGAAACATCGGCGATGTAGGCGTTGACGGTCGGATAGGCCGCGCCGGCCGCGCCGGAGAGAAAGCGGCCGACGAACAGCCAGGCGATGGTCGGCGCCAGACCGGTGATGGCATAGTCGATAGCGAGCGCCACCAGCGACAGGATCAGCACCGGGCGGCGGCCGAAGCGGTCGCTCAGATTGCCGATGATGGGCGCGCAGAGAAACTGCATCAGCGCATAGACGAACATCAGCCAGCCGCCCCAGCCGGCCGCGCCGCTCAGTTCCTGTCCGGTCAATTGCTTGATGATCGCGGGCGTGACTGGAATGATGATGCCAAGACCGATCGTGTCGATCAGCATGGTGATGAAGACGAAGGTCAGCGCATAGCGGCTGGCGATCGGTTGGACGCTCGAATTCATGGACTTTCCCCGCTGTCGAAGCCAAGGGTAGAGCGCCGGCTGCCGTCCGTCTTGTAGAAATTTTCCCGCGCGGCGGCAGCGCGTCTGGGCTATCACCGAGCAATGACCACATCCATGTCCATCCGGCTGGCCGACGAGCGCGACGCCGCTTTTTTGCCGGGCATAGAAGCTTCGGCCGGCGCTTTGTTTCGCACGCTGACGGAACTCGCCTGGGTTGCCGATGAGCCGCTCGCTTCGCCCGAATCATTTCTGCCATTGATCACTGCCGGCATGGTCTGGGTCGCGGAAGACAGCGGCACCGGCGTGATCGGTGCGCTGCGCGGCGAAATCTTCGGCGATGTGCTGCACATCCTCGAATTGGCGGTGGCGAAAGACTTTCAGCGGCGCGGCCTCGGCCGGCGCCTGATCGATGTTGCGGTGGACGCGGCGCGGGCGCGGGGCTTGAAGGCGATCACCCTCACGACCTTTCGGGACGTGGCGTGGAACGCCCCCTTCTACGCGCGCTACGGCTTCGTCGAATTGTCCGGCGCCCAGAGCGACGGTCGCTTGCGCGAAATCGTGCGCGCCGAAGAAGCCCGCGGCTTGCCCAACCGCTGCGCCATGCGGTTGCAGCTCTGAGGCGCCGATTGCCCGCCGTCCCCGACTGGCGCTAGGCTCCGCGCCGGGGAAAGGGGTTCATATGACCGCGCAGAAGATTTCGGCATGGCTGGGAATTGTGCTCTGCGTCATCGGCGGACCGCTGAAAATCCTGCGCGTCCTGCGCCAGAGCGAGCCGCTCCCCTTCGCCGTCTACGATTTCATCGCGCTCGGCCTGCTGCTGGTCGGCGCGGTTCTCGTCCTGCGGCGTGGCTCGGGCCGCCTGCTCGCCGCCGGCTGGGGCTTCGGCTGCGCCATGTTCTACGGCTCGTTCTTCAGCCATTACGAGAACTGGAGCGCCGGCACCGGCAATGCCGGCTTTGAGCATACGATGGTCGTCTCGACCGGCGCGTTCCTGGCCTTGAATGTCCTGGGGCTCGCGCTGGCGCTGGCGAAGAGCGGGCGCGCCACCTGACCTCTCAGGACGTAAGGACCGGCGGGCTTCCCGCTTCCGACTCGGCGATCTCCATCAGCCACAGGATATGCGGCCGCGCTTCCTCGAAGCGGCCCATGTCATGATATTCGTAGAGCATGCCCTGCAGCCGGCGCAGCAGATCGCCGCCCGGTGTCTTCTTCGCGGCTCCTCGTATTTTTTTCGCAGCCATCAGATACCCCACTCGCCGGCGCGGAGGATCGTTTGCGCGCAAAGCACCCGCCACCCCTCTGAATCGGGGGGCGATCACAAGGGGTGTTCGAGTTGCGAAGTGCAACTTTTCGCGTGAAGCCTCGATGTACCCAATGTGGTTATCATACGTGTCTAGTTCACGTCCTTGGTCATCTCGCGCAGCTTGAATTTCTGGATCTTGCCGGTCGAGGTCTTGGGCAGGTCGACGAACGCCACGTAACGCGGGCATTTGTAGCGTGCCAGGTTGGCGCGGCAGTGTTCGATCAGCTCCTCCGCGGTGACGTGCTCGTAGCCGGCCTTGCGTTCGACGAAGGCGCAGGGCGTCTCGCCCCATTTCTCGTCTTCCTTGGCCACCACTGCCACGAACATCACGGCGGGATGCTTGTTGAGCACGTCCTCGACCTCGATGGAGGAAATGTTCTCGCCGCCGGAGATGATGATGTCCTTGGAGCGGTCCTTCAGCTGCACATAGCCGTCCGGATACATCACGCCCAGATCGCCCGAATGGAACCAGCCGCCTTCGAATGCTTCCTTCGTGGCGGCGGGGTTCTTGAGATACCCCTTCATCACGACATTGCCGCGGAACATCACTTCGCCGATGGTCGCGCCGTCGGTCGGCACCGGCTCCATGGTTTCAGGATCCATCACCGACAGCCCGTCGAGCGCGTGATAGCGCACGCCCTGGCGCGCCTTCTTGGCGGCGCGCGGCCCGGCCTCTAGCGCTTCCCACTCCTGGCTCCATTCGTTGACCACGGCGGGACCATAGGTCTCGGTCAGGCCGTAGACGTGCGTCACGTTGAATCCCGCATCGCTCATCGCGGCGAGCACCGACTCGGGCGGCGGCGCGGCGGCGGTGATGAACTCGACCTTGTGCGGCAGCGGCCGGCGCTCCTCCGGCTTGGCGTTGATGAAGGTCGACATCACGATCGGCGCGCCGCACAGATGCGTGACCTTGTGATCGGCGATGGCGTCGAACATCGCCTTGGCGCGCACCCAACGCAGGCAGACATGCGTGCCCGCGACGACCGACAGCGACCAGGGAAAGCACCAGCCGTTGCAATGGAACATCGGCAGCGTCCACAGATAGATCGGATGGCGCGGCATCTGCGCCGCCAGGACATTGCCGTAGCCCATCAGCGCCGCGCCGCGATGGTGGAACACGACGCCCTTCGGGTTTCCCGTCGTGCCCGACGTGTAGTTGAGCGAGATCGCGTCCCATTCATCCGCCGGATGCAGCCAGGCGAATTCTGGATCGCCGCCCTCCAGGAATGCCTCGTAATCGATATTCCCCAGCCGCTCGCCGCTTTGCGGAAATTCCGGATCGTCATAATCGATCACGATCGGCCGCGCCTTGGCGAGCTTCAGCGTCTCGCGCATGACCCCGGAGAATTCGCGGTCGGTGACGAGATATTTCGCCTCGCCATGATCCAGGATGAAGGCGAGCGCGGCGGCGTCCAGCCGCGTGTTCAGCGCGTTCAGCACGCCCGACGCCATCGCCACGCCGTAATGCGCCTCCAGCATCGGCGGCGTGTTGGCCAGCATGACGGCGACCGTATCGCCGCGTCTGATTCCGGCCTTGGTCAGCGCCGATGCCAGGCGGCGCGCGCGCGCGCAATATTGCGCATAGCTGAAGCGCTGGGCGCCATGGATGATGGCGGTGCGGTTCGGGAAAACCGATGCGGCGCGCTCCAGGAAGGTGAGCGGCGTCAGCGCCTGGAAATTGGCCGGATTGCGCTCCAGATCGGCGTCGTATTTGCCGGCGCGCAAGCGCGGCATCAGGCGCGGCAGGGCGCGCATCGCGCCCTCCGCGGCACGCCGCACCGGCGCTTTGGGCCGGCGCCGCGCATCCGGCTTGGCCGGCACGCGCGCCAGGGTCCGGACCGGTTTGGGCTGCACCTTCTTCTTCGGCGCCTTTTTGGCGTGTCTGGTCTTTGCCCGCGCGGGCTTGGACGCTTTCTTTTTCGTCTTCTTTTTCGGCTTGGCCATGAGGGTTCTTCGGCAGGCGGTTTCGTCGGGTCCGAAACGCTAAAGAATGCCGCATTAACCAGCAAGCGCCGCCATGGACGGGGCACGGCGGCATTGCTAGGAAAGCGCGGCCCAAGGAAAACCCATGACGGATCAGGTTCTACCCGCGCCGCGCGGTCTCCGCCGCCTGTACGCCTGGATGATGCGCCACGCGCAGGGCCGCAACGCCTGGGCCGCGCTGGCGGCGTTCGCCTTCGCCGAAGCGTCGTTTTTCCCGATTCCACCCGACGTCATGCTGCTGCCGATGATGCTTGCCAACCGTCGGCGCGCGCTGGCGGTTGCGGCCTGGTGCACGTTCTGGTCGGTGACGGGCGGCATGCTCGGCTATGCGATCGGCGCCTTGTTCTGGGATACAGCGGGCATCTGGCTCATCCATCTGCTCCACATCCCGCTGGAGCAGGTCGAGGCCCTGCGCCAGAAATACACCGCGCACGCCTATCTGATCGTCGTGCAGGGGCTGACGCCCGTGCCCTACAAGCTCGTGACGATCTCGTCCGGCCTCGCCAATGTGCCGTTCGCGTCCTTCATGCTGTATTCGGCCATCACGCGCAGTCTGCGCTTCATCGTCCTGGAAGGGCTGGCCGTTTACCTGTTCGGCGAGCGGGCGCAGCTGTTCATCGAGAAATATCTCGAGCTCGTGCTGATCGGATTTCTCGTTCTGGTCGTTCTGGGCTTCGTGGTCCTGCGCTACATAGTTTGACCGCAATGGCGGCGTAAGGCGCTGCAAGCGCGATCGAGAGATTGCGCGCCAATTGAAGAATCGTCGATGCGCAAGCAGATCTTCGCCCTTGGGGCCATTCTCTTTTCCGCCGCGCTCTACATCGCGGGCAATGGCCTGATCGGCGTGCTCATTCCGGTGCGGGCGCATCTGGAGGGCTTCTCCAACCTGACGCTTGGCGTCGTCGGCTCGTTCTACTTCGCGGGCTTCGTGTTGGGGTGCTATGCGGGTCCCCGGCTGCTCGCCCGTGTCGGCCACAGCCGCACCTTCGGCATCGGTGCCGGCATTTCGGCGGCCACGATCCTGCTGCAGTCGATGTTCGTCTCGGAATTCGTCTGGATCCTGATGCGCGGCGCCTTCGGCTTGGCGGCGGCCTGCATCTATATGGTGATCGAGAGCTGGCTCAACGACCGCGCCAGCAACGAAAATCGCGGCCGCATCTTCTCCACCTACCTGACCGTCAATTTTTCAGCCCTGATCGTCGGCCAGATGCTGTTCGGAACCGGTCGTCCGACCAGCTTCGTGTTGTTCAGCACGGCAGCCATTTTCTACGCGCTGAGCCTGATCCCGATGGGCCTGACGCGGCTGCCGCAGCCGCAAGCCGCGCATGTCCCCGTTTTGCGGCCGCTGCGGCTCTACGGCATCGCGCCGGTCGGCGTCATGGGCTGCATCGCGGTCGGCTTCGCCAACAGCGCGGTGTGGACGCTGGCGCCCGTCTATGCCCAGACCCATGGCCTGGGCAAGGGCTGGATCGCGGTGTTCGTCAGCGTTTTCACGCTCGGCGGCGCCATCGTACAGTTGCCGCTGGGTCGCCTCTCCGACCGCATGGACCGGCGCTTCATCATCGCCTTCGTCTGCGTCGTGGCGGCGGCAATCGGGATCGCGCTGGCGACGTTCGGCGGCGCGCATCGCTGGACGGTGCTGCCCCTGATCGGCCTGTTCGGAACGGTGGCGTTGCCGCTCTACGGGCTCTCGGTCGCCCATTCCAACGACCGCATTCCGCGCAGCGAATTCGTCGAGACCTCGGCGACCTTGCTGCTGATCAATTCGCTGGCGTCGGTTCTGGGTCCGACGGTCGCGGCCCTGGTGATCGGCCGTTTCGGCACGCAGGCGTTGTTTTTCTATACCGCGTCGATCCACGTTGCGATGGCGGTGTTCACAATTGTTCGCATCGGCGTGCGCGATGCGCCCAGCGACTTGCATCACGACAGGTTCGAAGCGCAGCCGCAGCAGGGCACGCCGGCATCCGCCGAGCTCGACCCGCGCGCGGACCAGACGGCGGCTTAGCCCGGGCTGTCGTCTTCGCTGGGAAATTCGAGCGGGTCCGGCGCGGGCGCCGGGGCGGTCGCCGAGGTGCCGGTCGTCTCCGACACCGGCTTGATGGTCTCGCCCTTTTTCTCGGCCCGCTTGATGGCGCGGTCGCGCTTGGCGCCGGCGCGCGTCACCGCGAGATCGAGCTCGAGCTGCGAGCACAGCCCCAGCGTCACCGGATCGACCGCCTTGATGTTGGTCGCGTTCCAGTGGCTGCGCTCGCGGATCTTCTGGATCGTCGCCTTGGTGGTGCCGATCAGGCGGATGATGTCGGCGTCGGCGAATTCGGGATGGTTGCGCAGGATCCAGTAGACCGCGTCGGGCTTGTCCTGGCGCTTGGACACCGGGGTATAGCGCGGCGCCTTCTTCTGCTTGACCGACGGCATCTTGTGCTTGGGCGCGGCCATCTTCAGGCGCACCTTGGGGTTCTTCTCGGCCTCTTCGATCGCCTCACGCGTCAGCTGGCCGGATGACACCGGGTCCTGGCCCTTGATGCCCTTGGCCACGTCCTCGTCGGCGATGCCCTTCACTTCCAGGGGATGCAGGCCGCAGAAATCGGCGATCTGCTCGAAGCTGAGCGAGGTGTTGTCGACCAGCCAGACGGCGGTCGCCTTGGGCATCAGCGGTTTTTGCGGTTCGGCGGCCATAAATCTTTCCTTTCCCGGGCGAGGCTGTCCGCCCCGTCCCTTCGCTCGACTGTTGGATTTTCGAGGAAGGCGCGTGTTCTAGCGGGTGACCCCGCAGGAATAAAGCAAAATCTGGGCTAGACCGAAACCATTGAATTTACAGGGATTTGGCCCTATCGCCTGCCGTCCGCCACGGCCAGCCCCTTTTCCAGCACCTCATCGCGCCCTGCCGCGATGCCGGCGATGGTGGGCGCGGCAGGCACGGTGGGAGAGACACCCACGCCCATGAAGCGCGAGCCGTCCAGCTTGCGAACCCGAAAGCCGGTCCAGTTGAGCCGATAATCGCCCGGCAGCACAAAAGGATTGATGGTGCCGTCGATCCCGGCCGTCGGCCCGCCGACGATGGCGCCGAGGTGATTGTCTTCGACCATCCCCATCACCATATCGCCGTAACTGGCGGCGTCCGCGTCGGTGAGGAAGACGAACTTGCCCGTGAAGCGGGGCACGGCCGCGGGCAAGCTCCATCCGACCGATTGATAGGTCACGCGCGTCTGGTCCGGCACCGATGCAACCGGGATGTCGAACTGGCCGGTTGGGATCGGCTTATCCGACAGATGGGCCACGACCATCAATGCGTCCGGCGTGGGATAGCCGCGCATGTCGATAACGATGGCCTTCGCGCCCGCAAGGCCGCTTAGCGTACCGTCGAGATCGCTTTTCTTGAATCGTCTCAGATCGACATACCAGATGCCCGGCCTCAATTCGCTGACAGGTTTGAGGTCGTCGAACGCAAGTGGATCGATCTTGTATTCGTCCGGCGTAAGAGCCGCCGTGACCGCCGTTCCGTCCGGATGGTGCGCCTGGACCGTGACCGGCGCCGAACTTGTCCGGCGCATGATGGCCCATAGCGCCTTGTCCATTTGGAATTGCGGTGTCGATGCGGCAATCGTCGGCATCAAATGCGCCAGGAGATTCGCGACCGGCACGCCGTCGATACGGTCGACGACGTCGCCCGGCCGAAGCCCTTTGACGTCCGGTTCCACGCGGAGGACGACGAGCCGGTCTTCGACCCAGTCCCACAGAACCGGCAGGCTCAGCTCCTTTTGATGCGGAAAATAGACGTAGCCGTGTCCATCGCGCAGCGCCGCCAGCTCCTTCGACAGGGTCGCGCGGAATTCGGCCTCATCGCCATCGGTCGCGGCTTCCGCCAGGGTCACATCCAGTACCGCCGCCCAATCGACCGGCTCCTCTGCGAAATAGGGATAGAAATGCTGGAAGACATTCCAGCTCAAGATCACATCCGCCAGGCGGGTCGAGCGATCCAGGCCGGACGGTACGAAGAGTGCCGGCTTATGGAGATGGATCTGCGCCGGAGGGACGTGCGGCAGCGTGCCCTTGTCGTCCCTGTAGAGCGTCGTCGGCATCAGGATCGACGCGCCGCCGCCAAGGTCCGCCGGAAATGCGTCCGCTGGCTTCGGGTTCGTCATGCCGATGCGCTCGCTTGTATAGAGCGCTGAATTCCCCGGAAGCGGCAGACCGAGAAAGACGCCGTGGTGCTGCCAGCCGACGATTGTCGCGCCGGGTGTGTCGGCGAGCGCGACGGGGCGGGGCAAGACAGAACCGCCTGTCGCATAGATGCGGAGCGTCGGCGCGAGCGGCATGAATATGTCACGCAGCGCTTTCACAAGTTTTGCCGCGTCGGGCGCGTCCTCGATCCGCTGGACGCCCGCGATGGCGATGCTGTTCCAGTCCGCGGCGGCGGCCTGATCACTCGGGTGAAAAAACCGCACATAACCCAAAAGGCGCGCGAAGGCGTGAAGGTTCGCGATGCCCCGCGGGGTGAGCGGCCGCGGCGCTTCCCAGCCGACTTCCGCCGGATCGGCGATGTGGATGCGCACACTGTCCAGCCAAGCGGAGCCGGGCTTGGTTTGCGACATGGCCAGGGCGAGGCGATCCGCATCGGCCGGAACGGCAAGGGGCAGATCGTAACTGGTCCAGTCGACAGAGGGGGCACGGTTGGTGATTGCGTCAGGATAGAAGCGGCCCTGTACCCGCTCGGCGCGCGCGCGGAAAATGACCGAGGCGAACGCGCCTTGCGATTTGATGTCCGTGCGCATCGCGAGATGGATAACGACGATCTTGCCGCGATAGGGCGCGGCGTCGATGTCGCGGCGCAGAGTGGCGCTGGCATAGGCGTCGGCGGCCGCCGGTGGCGGAAGGGTGAGCCGGGCGCTGGCGTGTCCGGATTCCGGCCGGTCGCCATCTATCATGGCCGACGCGCCTGTGCCGGCCGCCGCCATATCGACCGTCCAACCCGGCGGCGGCTGGCCGACCGCGTCTGATTCGAAGTCCATGTCGGACGGTTGCGATAGACCCTGCGCGCACGCGATAGAGGCTAGCACCCCGGCCAGCACACCGGCAGCAACGTATCCTGCTCGCACGCGAACTCCATCGAAGGGTGATGGCGTGCAGGAAGCCTAGCCCATTTTTCACACCGTCAGCAAAATTTTCCCGATATGATCGCTCTTGGCCATCCGCTTGTGTGCCTCGCCGGCCTCGGCAAGCGGGTAGACCCGGTCCACGACCGGCTTGATCCTGCCCGCGTCGATCAGCGGCCAGACCTCGCGCAGCAGCGCGTCGCGGATCGCGCCCTTCTCGTCGTTGCTGCGCGCCCGCAGCGTCGTCGCCAGCAGGCTGAGCCGCTTCATCAGCATTGGCCCGAAATTCACATTCGCCTGCATGCCGCTCTGATAGGCGATATTGACGATGCGGCCCCACAGCGCCGCGGCGCTCATGTTGCGCTGGATGTAGTCGCCGCCGACCATGTCGAGGATGACGTCGACGCCCTTGCCGCCGGTCTCGGTCTTGATCACCTCGACGAAATCTTCTTCTCGATAGTTGATCGCCCGCGTCGCGCCGAGCGCGGCTATGGCCGCGCACTTCTCCGCGCTGCCCGCCGTCGTGAACACCTTGTGTCCGCGCGCCGCGCACAGCTGGATCGCCGCCGTCCCGATGCCGCTGGAGCCGCCATGGATCAGCACGCTCTCGCCCGCTTTCAACCGGGCCGTATCCATCAGGTTGGTCCACACGGTGAAATGCACTTCGGGCAGCGCCGCCGCGTCGACCAGGCTGACGCCCTGGGGCACCGGCAGGACCAGTTTCTCCGACACGGCGACATATTCGGCGTAGCCGCCGCCGCCCAAGAGGGCGCAAACCTTGTCGCCGGTCGCAAAGCCCGTGACGCCGACGCCCAATTCGGCCACTTCGCCGGAACATTCCATGCCCAGCGTCAAGGGCGCGCCGGGCGGCGGCGGATACATCCCCATCGCCTGTGCCAGATCGGCGCGATTGAGGCCCGCGGCAGCGATTTTGATCAGCATTTCGCCCGCGCCGGCCTTTGGCTTGGCAATATCCGTCACGGCCAATGTGTAGCCTTGGCCGGGGTTCGTGACTTCGATGGCTCTCATGACGCCTCGCCGCGATTGGTCCTATAATCCGCGCCGAAGATAGCAGGCGCGAGGCGCAATTGGCGGTCGACCCGGAAGAATTGTTGCCGCGCAAGAAACTGCCGGACATCGTCCTGGGCGAGGACATTTCGGCCATGTCGGCGCATGAACTGGAAAAGCGCATCGCGGCGCTGGAGAGCGAGATCGCGCGTTGCCGCGAAGCGATCGTGGCGCGCAATTCCACCAAGTCCGCCGCCGATGCGTTCTTTAAGCGTTAATCGGTCCGGCCCGCTGCGTGAGTTGCGCATATAAAGATTAATACGCACAGCCAAACGTTGCCCGCGCGCAACCATTCGTTTGGTTTATGCAAAGAGCAAAGGCGAATCCGTCTTGCGCAAGGCGTGCGAGTTGATAGCTTTCCTCGCGCACAGAGCGGGCAGCGGCGAATGAACACCAATACGGCCGACGACCTCCACGACCTCACCGTTCAAAGCTTCACCGGTTCGGCGCTGTTCGAGCGCACCTTCGACGAAGGCATGTCGCTGGTCGAGGAGACCGCGAAATATCTCGACGGCCGCGGCCGCCAGGAAGCCAAGGATCTGCCGCGCAAGGCCGCGCTGCTCTATGCCGGCGAAAGCATGCGCGTCACGACCCGCCTGATGCAGGCCGCGAGCTGGCTTCTGGTGCAGCGCGCGGTGCATGACGGCGACATGGCGGCGCAGGATGCGCACAGCGAGCGCTACCGGTTGGGCTCCAAGGAAATCTGTCTCGGCGGCAACGGCGTCGGCATCGAGCTTCTGCCGGCGACGCTGCGCGATCTTTTGACCCGCAGCGACAATCTCTACCGCCGCATCGCGCGGCTCGACGATGTGCTGTTCGCCGGTGGCCTGAAAACCCAATCCGGCGTGCAGGCGCAGATGGGCCGTCTGGAAAAAGCCTTCGGCGGCGAGCCCTGAGCGGCCAGATCGTCATCCTCAACGGCGCCCCGCGCGCGGGCAAGTCGAGCATTGCCGCCGCGATCCAGGAGAGTTTCGACGGACCCTGGCTCAATCTCGGCGTCGATGCATACGCGCGCATCACGCCCAAACGCCTTTTGCCTGGAATCGGCCTGCGGCCCGGCGGTGAGCGGCCCGACCTGGAGGCCATCCTGCCGGCGCTCTATGCCGCGCTCTACGATTCGATCGCGGCGCACGCCCGCCGGGGCCTCAACGTCGTCGCCGATGTCGGCCATCACGACGCCTATTCGAAGCCGATCGGAATCCTGAAGGGTTGCGCCAGGCGGCTGGAAGGATTGCCGGTCCTGTTCGTCGGCGTGCGCTGTCCGATCGATGTCATTCTGGCGCGGCGCGCCGCCGGCCAGGCCGGCCGCGAAGGACAATACGTCCAGGCCTCACCCGGCGATCCGGTGCCGGAGCCGGTGCGGCTCTGGCAGGACGCCGTGCACGCGCACGGACTTTACGATCTGGACGTGGACACGTCGAAGCTAAGCCCGGCGCAATGTGCGGACGCGATCCGTGCCGCTCTGGCGCAAGGACCCGGGCCGCCGACTGCGTTCCAGCGCTTGGCGCGGAACTGATTTATTTCGTTTCAGGAGTCGCGGCCTTGGCCGCGGGTCCTTCGTTCAGCATGCCCGCGAACTTCTTGTTGAAGCGCGTCAGGCGACCGCCGCGGTCCATCAGCTGCTGCTGGCCGCCGGTCCAGGCCGGGTGCGTGGTCGGATCGATGTCGAGGGTCAGCTGCTGGCCGGCCTCGCCCCAAGTCGTGCGGGTCTTGTAGGTCGAGCCGTCGTTGAGACGGACTTCGACGAAGTGGTAATTGGGGTGGATGCCCTTTTTCATGACCGCTGGACCCGAAGAATTGAAGCCGCGCCTTATAGGGTGCGCCTTGCGCCAAGGCAAGGCACGCGGCGCCCGTGACAAGGCGCGCGGCGAAGCGCCCCTTAGGTTGCCGCCCGGGGCTCCTATATACCTGTTGGAACAAGGCTAATCGGGCAGGAAACGTGTCGCAGACCGGGGAAGAATACGCAGAACAGCTCGAATTCGTGGCCGCCGCCCGGCCCAAGGCCCGGTCGCTGCGCCCGCTCAGGCAGCTCGTGCCGTTCCTCAAGCCCTACCGCCCCGCCATCGCCGTCGCCTTCGTCGCCCTGATCTGTTCCTCGACCGCCAGCCTGCTGATCCCGCCCGCCCTCGGCCAGCTCGTCCAGCACGGCTTCAGCGTCGCGCTGGCCTCCAAGATCGACGAATATTTCTTTCCGCTGATCGGCATCGCCTTCGCGCTCGCGATCGCCACCGCTATCCGCTTCTATTTCGTCACCTGGCTGGGCGAACGCGTCATCGCCGATATCCGCAAGGCCGTGTTCGACCACGTCATCGGCCTGACGCCGGCCTTCTTCGAAGTGACGCGCACCGGCGAAGTCCTGTCGCGCCTCACCGCCGACACCACGCTGATCCAGACGGTCGTCGGCTCATCCGCCTCCGTCGCGGCGCGGAACTTCGTCATGCTGATCGGCGCCCTGATCCTGCTGTTCATCACCAGCGTGAAGCTGACGGCGCTCGTCATCGGCATCGTCGTGCTGGTGCTGCTGCCGCTGATCCTGTTCGGGCGCTGGGTGCGCACCTTGAGCCGCCGCAGCCAGGACAAGATCGCCGACACCAGCGCGCGGGCGAGCGAAACGCTCAATGCGGTGCAGACCGTCCAGGCGTTCACCCGTGAAGACACCGAGCGCAAGCTGTTCGGCGCCGCGGTCGAGACCTCGTTCGTCGTCGCCATCCTGCGCACCCGCGCCCGCGCCGTCATGACCGCCGTCGTCATGTCGGCAGTGACCGCCTGCATCGTCGGCGTCTTCTGGGTCGGCGCGCATGACGTCGTGGCGCACCGCATGACCGTCGGACTCCTCACCCAGTTCGCCGGCTACGCCATGATCTTCGTCACCGGCATGGGCTCGATGAGCGAGACCTGGGGCGACCTGCAGCGCGCCGCCGGCGCTTCGGAGCGGCTGATGGAATTGCTGCATGTGCAGCCCGAAGTTTCCGCGCCGGCGCATCCGCGCCTGATTGCGCGACCGGCGAAAGGCGCGGTGACGTTCCGCGATGTCACGTTCCAATATCCCTCGCGGCCCAACTTCAAGGCGCTGAACGGCTTTTCGCTCGAGATCGCGCCGGGCGAGGCCGTCGCCTTGGTCGGTCCGTCCGGAGCCGGAAAATCAACGGTTTTCCAGCTCCTGCTGCGATTCTTCAGCCCGCAGTCCGGCGCCATCACCTTCGACGGCGTAGACCTCGCCGATGCCGATCCGACCGATCTGCGCTCCAACATCGCCGTCGTGGCGCAGGACAGCGTGATTTTCTCAGGCTCGCTGGCCGACAATATCCGCTACGGCCGCCCGGACGCGAGCGACGAGGATGTGCGCCGCGCCGCCGATGCCGCCGCCGCCGCGGAGTTCATCGAACGCCTGCCGGACGGCTATGAGACTTTGGTCGGCGAGCGCGGCGTGACGCTGTCCGGTGGTCAGCGCCAGCGCATCGCCATCGCCCGCGCCATTCTGCGCGACGCGCCGCTGCTCTTGCTCGATGAGGCGACCAGCGCGCTGGATGCCGAGAACGAGCGGCTCGTGCAGATCGGCCTCGAAAATCTGATGGCCGGGCGCACCACCATAGTCATCGCCCACCGTCTCGCCACCATTCAGCGCCTCAAGCGCATCGTGGTCATGGATCAGGGCCGGGTCGTGGGCGAGGGCAGCCATGCGGAACTCGTCGCGCATGGCGGGCTCTATGCCCGACTGGCGGATCTGCAGTTCACCAGCGCGCTGGCGCTCGCGAGTTGAAGATGCGACCCGCCATCCGCGCCGCCGTCACCGCCGCAGCCGTCGTGCTGGTCGTGGCCGCCGCGTTTACGATCCGCAGTCTGAACGCCTTCGGCGTCTTCACAGACGTCGTTCCCGGCTTCGCCGGCACCTGCCGCGCGATCGCAGGCGTGAGCGGTCCCGAAGATATCGCCATCGACGAGCCGACCGGCCTTGCCTTCATCTCCGCGCTCGACCGCCGCGCCAAGGCGCGCGGTAAGCCGGCGGCCCAGGACGGTTTATATGTCTTGCGGCTCGACGATGCGGCGCATCTGACGAAGCTTACGGGCACGCCGGCCGATTTTCATCCGCACGGCATCAGCCTTGTGCGCGGCGCCGACGGCAGCCTGACCTTGATGGCGATAAATCACCGCAGCGACGGCACGCACAGCATCGACATCTTCGACGTGAAGATCGCGCCCGACGGCCAGGTCATGCTGAGTGAGACCGGAAGCATCCAGGGCGGCCAGCTCGTCAGCCCCAACGCCGTCGCGGCGCTCGACGGCAGCCGCTTCTACGTCACCAACGACCACACCAGCACATCCCAATTTGGCCGCATGCTGGACGACGATCTCGTCCTGCCGCGCGCCAATGTGCTCTATTTCGACGGCAATGTTTTCCGCGTCGTGGCGGACAATCTGGTTTTCCCCAGCGGCGCCGCGCTGTCGCCGGACGGCCAGTATCTCTACATCAGCGAGTCCTACAATCGCCGCCTGACGACCTACAAGCGCCAGCCGCTCTCCGGAACGCTGGAGGTGGTGAACACGTTTGGCATTCCGTCCAATCTCGACAATCTCAGGCTCGACGCGGCCGGCAATCTATGGGTCGCAACCCACCCCAAGGCTTTCGCCATGGCGACGTACCGGACGGACGGATCGAAGCCCGCGCCTTCCGAGGTCTTCAAAGTCACGCTGGCGAACGGCATCCCACAGAGTGCGACGGCGGTCTACACCAACCTGGGGAGTGAGATCGGCGCTTCCAGCGTCGCCGCCGCGACGGGTCACCGCCTGCTGATCGGCTCCCCCTTCGATACCAAGATCCTCGACTGCACGATGGATCATTGAGGCATGACTACGCTGGCCAAGGAGATTATCGTTCTTGGCGGACCAAACGGTGCCGGGAAAACGACAACTGCCAAGGCTCTCCTACCCGGAAAGATCGGCTTCGGCGAATTCGTTAACGCCGATGAAATCGCCCGCGCACTCGCTCCAGATGACGTCGAGTCTGCTGCCATTTCGGCGGGGCGCATGATGATTGAGCGCATGAACAACTTGCTCGCACAAGATAGGTCGTTTGCGTTTGAGACGACCTGCTCGGGACGCGGTCACATCGCATTCCTGAAGCGGGCAAAACAACAAGGATGGCGGACTTTTCTGCTTTTTGTTTGGCTTTCCTCGCCCGAGTTGGCGATCAAACGTGTGGCGTTGCGAGTCGGTCGGGGAGGACACAACATTCCCGAGGAATTCATCGTACGGCGCTATTGGAAAGGGCTGGCCAATTTTCGCGAGGGCTACCTATCCGTGGCCGATGCCGCGGCGGTCTATGACAATTCGGCTGGAGAGGGTAAGCTGGTTGCCGAGAAGACCCCTGAGGGTATGATCGTGCACGACCCGCAAGTCTGGACGAAAATCCAAACGGCCGTACCATGAGTGTCCAGAGGTCCAAGAAAATCTTAGCGGCGTTTGGCGAAGCAATCGCGGAAGGTGGCCGTTGGCCCCGTCTGCTCAAGGCGCTTGGCCTTGAGGAGGTCGAGGGATGGCCTGGACCGCGCCTAATTAACGATGCGCTGGAAGCACATGGCTTTCGGCCTGCCATCGACGAAGCTGAAGCGTTGCGGAAGATGCGTAGCGACTATCCTGATACCTGGTGGTTCGCCATCGCGAGCGAAACGACGGGACGGTCCGACGCCACCGTTCAACAAGTCGTGGATGCACTGAACACGCGGGCCGCACAGCACGCGGCGCAGTGATTCGATAGAGGCGCTGCGTAAGTGGCAGCGCCTCCTCGTCGCCCCCTTTTTGGCGACCAGATACTCGATTGCCGACGGCGTTAGAGACCTCGCATGCAGAACCGATATGTCGGTGATTTCGGCGACTACGTGAAGCTCGCTATTCGGAGCAGGCTCTCGGAAGATTTTCGGCTCGGGGTTGCCTGGTACCTCTATCAGGACGAACGACACAACAGTGATGGACGGCATGTTGACTATCTGAAATCACCCGATCGATGGCGTTCGTTCGCACCTACTCTATTCGACCACCTGGGAGTTGTTGTTTCGAACGGCGAACGACATGTTGCTGCCCTTGAACGTTGGTGGCCGACGGCGATTTTTGCGAGGCAGGTAATGCCAATTCTCATGCGCGCGACCGAACGCCGAAGCGCACGGCAAGCTTGGTTTCGTGGTGTCCAAGAGACATTGGTCGGCGCAGATTTAATATTTGCTGATCCTGACAATGGGCTGGAGCCGGATCGATTTTCATTCGGTGCGGCGAAGTCGGGCAAGAGCACGACGCTGCTTGAACTCAGAGTTCTTGCCGAGTCAGGCCGATGCGTCGTTCTGTATCATCATCAGACGCGCAGAAAGGGCGGCCATTTCGAGGAAATCCTGTTTTTGATCAATCGGCTTAGAGATGCTGGTTTCGCCAGTGTTGATGCGTTGCGCGCCGGCAACTATTCGCCGCGACTATTCTTGATTTTAAATGCATCGTCGGAAGTTCGTGACCGCGCAAAACAACTTTCAGCGAACCGCTTTATCGACATCGGTTGGCATCCCGGCGTCCACAAATAATCAAAAAAAGGGCGCCATCTCTGGCGCCCTTTTCATGCCCTCTAACAGGTTTGCGGGACTATGCCGCTACGATTTCCTCGCCGACCGGGTCGCGCAGCACGTAGCCGCGGCCCCAGACGGTTTCGATGTAGTTGTCGCCGTTGGTCGCCGCCGCCAGCTTCTTGCGCAGCTTGCAGATGAAGACGTCGATGATCTTCAATTCCGGCTCGTCCATCCCGCCGTAAAGGTGGTTCAGGAACATTTCCTTGGTCAGCGTGGTGCCCTTGCGCAGGCTGAGCAGCTCCAGCATCTGATATTCCTTGCCGGTCAAATGCACGCGGCTGCCATCGACTTCGACCGTCTTGGCGTCGAGATTGACGATCAGCTTGCCGGTGGTGATCACCGACTGGCTGTGACCCTTGGAGCGGCGCACGACCGCCTGTATGCGGGCGACCAGTTCGTCCTTGTGGAACGGCTTGGTCATGTAGTCGTCGGCGCCGAAGCCGAGCGCCTTGACCTTGGCCTCGACGATGGCATTGCCGGAGAGAATGAGAACTGGCGTCTGCACCTTGGCGACACGCAGGGCTTTGAGAACCTCAAAGCCGCTCATGTCGGGCAGCTGAAGGTCCAGCACGATGATGTCGTAGTCGTAGAGCTTGCCGAGGTCGATGCCCTCTTCGCCCAAATCGGTGGTGTAGACGTTCAGGCCTTCGCTTCTCAGCATCAGCTCGATGCTGCGCGCCATGGCGCTGTCGTCTTCGATCAAGAGAACGCGCATATCAAGGAACCCCTCTTAGGCCAGCCACACCGGCTGCGGTCGTTTGACTTCATGACCCTATGCTTAACTGGTTAAGAACCCGTTGCATTGATTAATGACAACGAACCCCGGCTTAAAAAACCGTTCGCGGGATAGGTACATCCCCTTGATTCGCTTTGTTAAGTTTACCGCCACTTAAATCCTTCTCTGCAATATTCGGGGCTGCGGCGGGCAGAAAGCTCAGCCAAAAAGGGCCCCATGCACGCTTTGCTCAAGGAAATCGCCGATATCCCCGCCGTCCGCCGCTTCGGCCGGGTCGCCCGTCTCGAGGGCCTGCTGGTCGAGGTCACCGGCGCCGCCGGGGCCATCAGCCTGGGCGGCCAGGTTCGGCTAAGTACCGGATCGGGAAAGACAATTACCTCCGAAGTGGTCGGCTTCCGCGACGGCCGCGCGCTCGTCATGCCGCTCGGAAATCTCGACGGCATGACGCTCGGCGCCCGCGCCGATTTCGACGATTCGCCGGCTGTGATTTTTCCCTCTTCGGCCTGGCTCGGCCGCGTCATCGACGGTTTCGGCAACCCGGCCGACGGCAAGGGACCGCTTCCCGTTGGACCCGAGCCTTATCCGCTGAAAGCCAATCCGCCGCCGGCCGCGTCGCGCGCCCGCGTCGGCGCCAAGCTGGATCTGGGTATTCGCGCGCTTAACGCCTTTGCGACCTGCTGCCGGGGCCAGCGCATGGGCATTTTCTCAGGCTCCGGCGTCGGCAAGTCGACTTTGCTGTCGATGCTGGCGCGCAACTCCGATGCCGATGCGATCGTCATCGCGCTGGTCGGCGAACGCGGCCGCGAAGTGAAGGAATTCGTCGAGGACGATCTGGGCGAAGAGGGCTTGGCGCGTTCCGTCGTCGTCGCCGCAACGTCGGACGAGCCGCCGCTGGTGCGCCGTCAGGCGGCCTATGTCGCGATGGCCATTGCCGAGCAGCTGCGCGACCAGGGCCTGCACGTTCTTCTTCTGATGGATTCGGTGACCCGTTTCGCCATGGCGCAGCGCGAGATCGGCTTGTCGGCAGGCGAACCGCCGGCCAGCAAAGGCTACACGCCCACCGTCTTCGCGGAACTGCCGCGCCTCCTGGAACGCGCCGGCCCCGGCTTCGCCGACGGCCCCTCTTCCGAAAAAAGAATGGGTTCGATTACCGGCCTCTTCACCGTCCTGGTCGAGGGCGACGATCATAATGAACCAGTCGCCGACGCCGTGCGCGGCATCCTGGACGGCCATATTGTCCTGGAACGGAACATCGCCGAGCGCGGCCGTTTTCCGGCGATCAACGTTCTTAAGTCTGTTTCGCGCACCATGCCGGGCTGCAACAGCCTGGAAGAACAGGCGATTGTGGCCCGCGCCCGTGCCCCGATGGCGGTCTATGACGACATGGCCGAACTGATCCGGCTGGGCGCGTACAAATCTGGCACGAATGCTGAAGTGGACATGGCTGTTAAGGTGTACCCGCAACTCGAAGCCTTCCTGTCTCAGAAGAAGGACGAGCGGTCGGCGTTTACCGAATGCTATGCCGCCCTTGAGAAGATCATGGGCAGCGCACCGGGGAAGGGTAATGCGTCATGAAGCGAGGCGATACGTTGATCCGTTTGCGTCGGTTTCGCGTCGACGAGATGAAGCGCCGCATGGCGACTCTCGACGGCATGAAGGCCGATGCCGAGCGCAAGCTTTCCGACCTTGAGGACAGCGTGGCGCGCGAGCGCCAGCGCGCCGGCGATTCCGACATCGGGCGCCTCGCTTTTCCGTCTTTCCTGCGCTCCATCGAAGTGCGCCGCGAGAACCTGCGCGCCACGCTGAAGGAGATCGAACGCGAGCGCGTCACCGCCCAGGCCGATCTCAACGTCGCGTTCCAGGACCTGAAGAGTCTGGAATTCGCCACCGAGCAGCAGGCCAAGCGCGTCGCCGAAATCGAAGCCCGCCGTGGCCAATCGCGTCTCGACGAAATGGCGCTGGTCCGCCACTTGCGCAAACACGCGTTGCGCGGGGCTTAAAGCTCCGGCCCCTGATACCGCTTCTTGGGGTCCGACGGGCTCATGATGCCGACATGATTACCGTCGGGATCGGCGACGATGGCGTAGCGCGCGCCCCAGAACGCGTCCCAGGGCGGCGACACGCCCTTGTGTCCGCCCTTGGTCAGCTTGGCGTAAGTCGCATCCACCACGCGCCGCGTCGCCACCGCGAAGCCGATCACGACATTACCGCCCGCGGTGTTGCCGCGCCAACCCGTGTTGTAGATCCGCGCCAGTTTGGGGCTCGAGATGCTCAACTCCGCGCCGCCGGGAAAGTCGACGCGCACATGATGCGCGCCGGTCTTGGTGGTCCACACCGCGCTCTTGGGGATCTTCACGCCGAGCAGGCGGTAGAAGGCGACGCTCGCTTCGACATCGCGCGCGACGAGATCGAGTTGGTTGAGGGTTGGTGCCATGGCGGTTCTTTCGATGGAAGGGCCAGCTTAGTCCGGCCGCGCCGTGCCGTATTGTAGAAATTTTCCGGCAGGTCCGCAGGCGCCGCGCCGCCATTGTATGATGGAAACGCTGATTCGCATCCTGGGCTCCGTCGATGTCCTTCTCCGAATACATCTCGCCGCTGGTCGGCCGCCTGATCCTGGCCTGGTTTTTCCTCGGCGAAGGGATCGCCTACGCCAACCAATGGGACGCTACCATCCAGCTCATGGCGCTCAAGAACATCCCGGCCCAGCCGCTGCTGCTGGCGCTGGCGCTGATCGTGATGTTCTTGGGGGGCCTGTCGCTGATCTTCGGCTTCCAGACGCGCTACGGCGCGGTCGCGCTGTTCGGCTTCACCATCATCGTGTCGGTGGCGATGCACGACTACTGGCTGATCAACAATCCGATCGAGCGCGCCTCGGATTACGAGATCTTTGCGCGCAACATGGCGATCGCCGGCGGCCTGTTGTTGCTGGTGGGCATGGGCCCCGGACCCGTCGCGATTGACAGCATGGGCGGGCCGCCGAAGAAGCGCTGAGACCCCTACCAGCCACCACCGCCGCCACCGCCACCGCCGCCGCCGGAAAATCCGCCGCCACCCCCGCCGCCGGAACCCGATCCCGGCGCTGCCGAGGCCGACGCCGCCGCACCGCCGAGCGCCATGCCCAGCCCCGCGGCGAATGCGGGCGTGCTGATCGCGCCGAAGCTCTCCCCCTGGTACCACATGGGCATATACGTATGAGAAGCCGCAGCGCCACTCCCGCCGTCGGCGCTAGCGACAGCGGTCTCGAATTTCCGGCTCCATTGTGTCTCGCAGTCGAGCGCGATGGCGTAGGGCAGGAATTTTTCGAACAGTTGCGGCGTGATCTCCGGCGGCTGCAGCATTTCCAGCCGCGGTTGCTCCGCGGTCTTCAGGAACAGCGCGAAGCCATCGATCGCATCGCGCAACGCACCGCCCGCCCGCGTCGGCGCACGCAGCAGATGGTAGAACAGCAGCGCGACGACGCCCTCCAGTGCCAGAATGAAAATCGTCACCGGCTGGATGGAATCGTTCAGGAAGAACATCATGCCGATCAGCGTCGCCGCAAACGGCAAGGCGGCCATCGTGCGCCACAAGGCGGCCGCCAGATTGACGGCAAAGGCGCCGTGTCCGGTGATCACGGTTCGCCACGCGCCGAACGCCAGATAGCCGAACACCGCCGTCGCCACGCCGAACAGGCCGCTCCACAGGAAGACCAGGAAGGCACCGGCGAGATTGTGCGACAGCAGCGCGGCTGCGACACAACTGAGGCCGATAATCCCAAGCCCCGGCCAGAACCAGCGCTGGTTGGTGTTGAAATAGACCCGTTCATACTCGTCGCTCAGGCCCTGTTTCAAAGCACTGATCGCGAGGTTGATCCGGCTTGCGTTCTTCCGCGTCAGTTCGATTTCGCTGTCCCAGCCGATCAGCGTCTGTGCCACCAAGCTCTCGGTGGCGCAGAGCGGCGCGTTGGGATCGCCGGCGCGCTTCAGCGCATAGACCGGTCCCAGGAAATGTTTCGTCTCGGCGATGGTCACCACACCTTTTACCGCCAGCCCGATCAGCGTTGCCGCGAACGCCTTGCGGTCATACCGCATGCGATGGATGTAGCGCATCGCCGCCGGCGACAAATCCTGCGGCGGCGCGAACAGGGGAATGATCGTGCCGCGCCTGGGATCGCGGCCGACCAGCCACCAGGCGACCAGGAAATACAGGCAGAGCAGGGCGAGGCCGGCCAGCGCGCCCGCCGCGCCTTCATTGTCGCGCAGGAAATAGTCCAGGCGGGCGGCGCGGTCCGGCGGCAGCACCGCGCCCTTGGCGAAGTCGACGGCGACGGTCAGGCCGGAATCGGGATCCAGCAGCGCCGTCGTATCGAACGCGATGGCGTTGGGCGACAGTCGTCTGGCGGCGGCCGCCTTGCCGCGCTTGCCGAGGGGCCCCGTGTAATAGTCCCAACTCTCGATCCTGGCGTCGTCCGGCAGGTGGACGACGGCGCCGGCATGCAGGATTTCAAAGCCCCAGCGATTGCCCGTCACGTTCCAATAGAGCTCGTCGCGTTTCGAGAAAAAGCCGATTTGCCTGTCCGTCACATAGCGGATGTCGAACGTATGCAAACCATGGCTCAAGGTGACGTCCGCATCGCCCATCTGCAGGCGGGTGCCGTTGTCGATGTAGATCGTGCTGTAAGGCGTATCGTGCCCGTCCAGCGTGACGCTCTGGACGTCGAAGCGCACATGCATGTCGCGGCCGCCGCGATAGATCGTGGGAAAGTCGCGATAGATGCCGTGCTCGATGAAATCGCCCTGCGCGTTGACCGTGATGGTCTCGCGCACGTCCATCGTCCCGTCGCGCGTGATCGCAATGTCCTGCTGGAAATTGGTGATGCGCTCGATACTGTCGTTGATGTCGGCCCGCGCCGGCAGGGCACACAGGAAGGCAAACAGCAGCGCGACCCGGAACCTACCAGCCGCCACCACCACCGCCGCCTCCGCCACCGCCGGAGAAGCCGCCGCCGCCGCCGCCCGAACTCGATCCCGGCGCGGTCGAGGCCGAGGCCGCGGCGCTGCCGATCGAAGAGCCGAGAGACGACACGAAGCCGGTCGTGCCGAGGCTGCCGAAATTGCCGCCGGTATACCAGAGCGGCACATAGCCGTAATTCTGATCCGAGCCCATGCCGGCCGCCGCCGCCTGGGCCTCGAATTTCTTGCTCCAGCGATTTTCGCAATCGAGCGCGATGGCGTAGGGCAGGAACTTCTCGAACAGTTCCGGCGTGACGTTCGGCGGATGCAGCATTTCGAGCCGGTCCTTCTCCGCCGTCTCGAGGAACAGCTTGAAGCCGTCGATCTGGTCGAGGATCGCCGCGCCCGCCGCCGTCGGCGCCTTGAGCAGGTGATAGAAGGCATAGGCGAGCAGGCCGCCCGCCACCAGCGCCGCGCCGGCCCAGGCCGACATCGAAATGCCGAACATGAAAATGCCGAACACCAGCCCACCGGTGAACGGCACGGCCATAAGGGTCATGACCACGGCGCTGAAGAAGCTGCTGATGCGCGAGCCCGGCCCGCTGAAGACGTCGACCCAATTGCTGTAGGCCTGATGCACCAGGAACGCGGTGCCTGCCGACCAGCCCGACAGCCAGACCAGCATGAAGGCCGCCGGACCGGCATTGTCGCTCAGAAGCGCCGAAGCCGCGCCCGTCAATCCCAGGATTGCCAGCCCGCCCAGGAACCAGCCGCTGTTGGTGACGAAATAATGCTTCTCGCACTCGGTTTTCAGGCTGGTCTTGAGCGCAGTGATGGCGCGCTGGATGTCGCCGTGATTGGTCTGTTTGAGTTCGATGGAATCGGTGGGGCCGTCGAACAGCGCATCGCTCATCGCGGTCTCGCTCGGCGACAGGCCGCATTCGCGCACATTCTTGCCGGTGCGGGTCAGCGTATAGGTGCCGCCTTCATCGGCGATCGTGATGGCGCCCTTGACCGCCATGTTGATCAGTGCCGCGGCAAAGGCCTTGCGGTCATAGGTCATCTTGTGGATGTAGCGTACCGCTTCGGGCGACAGGCCGGCCGGCGGCGCGAACAGGGGAATGATCGTGCCGCGCTTGGGATCGCGCCCGAAATGCCACCAGGAGATGAGGTAGAAGATCGCCAGCGCCAGCGCGCCGAGCACCGCGACGATGGCGCTGGCATTGTCGACGATGAAATCGCGGCGCAATTCCTCGGCCGATGGCGGCACAACGGCGCCTTTGGCGAAGTCGACCACGACGGTCAGATTCTCATGCGAGTCGAGTTGTCGCGTCGTGTAGAAGCGGATCGTGTCGCCGGACAGCTGGTCGGACGACGCATCCTGGCCGGTGGCGCCCTGGGCGCCCGTGTAAAAGGACGATTCCAGGACCCTGGCGCCTTTGGGCAGGTGAATCGTCGCTGCGGCCTTGTCGATCGGAAAGACCCAGCCGGTCCCCGTGACATTCCAATCGAGTTCGTCGAATTTGTCGAAGAAGCCGATCTGCCGCGCCGTCATATAGGTCAGCACATAGGTGTGGTCGCCGACGTCGACCAGCGTGTCCTTGTCGCCGATTTTCACCCGCACGCCGTTGCTGATCGATTCGGTGTCGTAGGGCTCGTCGTGCCCGTCCATCGCGACGGCGATGACGTCGAACCGCACCCGCACGGTGGTGCCGTGTTTACCCGGATAGAGCGTGGGAAAATCACGGTAGATGCCGTGATTGATCTGATCGTGCGTCGCATGCACGGCGATGGTTTCGGTGACGGTCATCGTGCCGTTCCGGGCGACGACGATGTCGCTGTCGAAGCGCATGATGCGCTCCAGCGTGGAGCGCAGTTCGTCTCCGACCGGATCGGGCGCCGTGTCTGGTGTGGCGATCGGCGCGTCGTGCGCCGCGCCGGCGCCGCCGTGGTGACGGCTTTCTGATGTTTGCGCGGCCGCCGGCAGCGCGGCAAGTGCGAACAGCAGCGCAAGCACGCCGCGCAGCATCAGGTGAATGAAACCTTGGGCACGTTGCGCTCGGCCGGGTTGTCGAGCTGGAAGAACTGCGCCGCGGTGAAGCCGCCCATATTGGCGATCAGGTTCGAGGGAAACTGCTGCACGCTGACATTGAAGTTGCGCACCGCGCCGTTGTAGTAGCGCCGCGCCAGCTGGATCTGGTCTTCCAGATCCGCCAGGTCCTTTTGCAGCGACTGGAAATTGGCCGAGGCTTTCAGGTCCGGATAGGCCTCGGCGACGGCCATGATCTTGCCGATGGCGGCGGTGATCGCCGTTTCACTCGCGGCGCGTTGCGCCGGGTCCTGGCTGCCGGCGCCGGCGCGCATCTTGGTCAGTTCGTCGAACGTCGTGCGCTCATGCGTGGCATAGCCCTTCACGGTCTCGACCAGATTGGGGATGAGATCGCTGCGGCGCTTGAGCTGCGCGTCGATGCCGCTCCAGCCTTCGGCCACCATGGCGCGGCGGCTGACGAGGCCGTTATAGGTCATGATCGCCCACAGGACGATCAGGACGAGGATTCCGATGGCGATGTATAGAACCATGCGGCGAAGTTAACCGCTTCGCCGCTTGGCGTCCATCCGCCCGATAACAGCCTGAATTATCGCGAGATAAGCGACCGCGCGGCATGCGCGACGGCGATCACCACGCCGAAGAGCAGCGCGTAGGCGAGCAGCGTCAGCATGTGCAGCGCTTGAAACGTCTGCCAGTCGGTCGTCGCATAGGCCGAGGCGTTCTGCTTGCCGAGCGTGATCGCCAGCACATACTCCACCAGCGCGAAGGCGATGAGCGCGACCAGCGTCGTCGAAACGACCGAGCCGAGACTTTGCATCATCGCTCCGGCGCCGAGTGCGATCACCGCCATGACGATCAGCGTCATCAGGCCGGACGTCGTCACGATGCCCTGAACGGCGTGCCAGATATCCATTAGAAAAGACATGAAACCCCCAAATGTGACAGACGCTTCCCGCGCGGACGCCCCGGCGCAACTCAACACCGTCAGACGCTGCTTGTTAAGACATCATACACCAGTTCCGCGCTGCCGCGAATTGAGGCAACGCGAAATGACGGCAATGGCGTTGTTTGGTTAACGCAAACCCGCGACGGCGACAGGCGCGCTGGCGCTGCCGTGCAGCTTGCGCGCAACCTGTTCGATGGCCGTCGCGGCCGGCGTCTGGGGGAACAATGTAAGCAGCGGACTCTGGCGGCGAACCGCTTCGGAAACCCGCGTGTCGCAAGGGATAAAGCCGAGATATTCGGGTGTCGCCTTCAGGAAGGCGCGCGCGGAAGCCATCAATGCGTCGGCGATGCGGCGGCCCTCGGTCGCGTTCAGCGCCATGTTGACCAGTATCTGCGGCACGCGGCTTGTGGTGCGGCGCAGCAATAATTTCGCAAACGCGTAGGCATCCGTCAGCGATGCCGGGTCGGGTGTGACAACGAGAACGACGTCGTCGGCGCGCGCCGCCAGGGTCATGACGGTGGCATCGACGCCGGCGCCCAGATCGACGATCACGCGGTCATAGGCGCTGGCGCCTTCCAGAATGGCGAGCAGCTTGTCGATGGCGGCTTCACTGGCATTGGCCAGCGCGCCGGAACCCGGCGGCGCCGCGAGTAGGTCGAAACCGATCCTGGGTCCGCTCGTGACGCGCACGACGGCCTCTTTGAGGGTCTTGGCTCCGGCGAGCAGTCCGGCCAGGTCGCCGGTCTCGGACAATCCCAGATGCACGCCGGCGTTGGACAGGCCGAGATCGGCGTCGCACAGCAGCACGCGCTCGCCGACATGCGCCAGCGAATGCGCCAGGCTGACGGCGATCAGCGTCTTGCCGGTGCCGCCCTTGCCCGAGCCGATGGCGGTGATGTGCGTCGTCATTGTGCGCTCCGTTGTTCGTCGAGCAGAAGCCGCGCCAGGGACAGCGAGGTCGGGCATTCCAGTCCGCCCGCGATGAACGGCGAGCGCGTGACATGGGCGAGAGGAACGCCTTGCGTGGCGGCGGCGATGAGGCCGCCGGCGCGCCGCGCCAGGTCCAGGCCGGTGACGACCAGCCGCTTGGCGCCGAGCGCGGCCAGCGCCTCGACGATCTCGGAGATTTCCTCGGCGTCGCTCAGGGCCGAGACGACGCCGACCGATTCGACGCGACCGATCTGGCCGAGTGCGGCGAACGCGGTGCGCGCCTTGGCGTCGCGCGGATCGAAGCCGGCGGTGTCGATGATGACGAAGGTCTTCTTGGAGATGCACTCGCCGACCAGCTTGGTCAGTTCGGCGGCGCTCTCGGCCGTCGTGACCGCGGAATCCAGGTGCTTGGCGAAGGTCTCCAGCCGCGCCACCGCGCCGGCGCCGGCCGAATCGGAGGCGACCAGGGTCGTCCTTCGCCCGGCCAGTCTGGCATGGGCGGCGATCTTGGCGGCGACGGCGGTCTTGCCGGCGCCATTGGGTCCGACCAGCAGCAACGCATTGGCGTCGTGCATGTCGATCGGCCAGGGCTTCATCTTCTTGTCGAGGGCGCTCGCCAGCGCCAGCGTCATGTCGGTGAGTTGCGCTTTGGCAGCCGTCTCGGCCAGCGCATGCGCCACGCCTTCGGGCAAACGGTGACGATTGAGCGCACAGAGCAGTTCGGCGCGATCGAAGCTCAGCGAACTCTTGCGATCGCCAGCGCCGTTGCCGCGCAGCCGGCGCAGCAGGCTGTCGCGATGATGCGTGTCGAAGTCGGCGACCAGTCCGGCCGGCGTCGGCGCTTCGCCCGGCGCATCGGCCTCGATCGTATCGAGCGCCGCGCGCACCATGACGCCGCCGCTCTTGGACTTCTCCGATGCGATGATGACCGCTTCGGGCCCCATATCGGCGCGCACGGTCGCGAGCGCTTCGCGCATGTCCTTGGCTAGGAACGTTCGGAGCTGCATGATGCGTTACACCTGACCCATTGTGCGCAACTTCACGCTCGCATGGATTTCGCTTTGCGACATGACGACGGTCTGCGGCCGGAAGCGTTCGACGATGGAGCGCACGAAGGGACGGATCTGCGGACTGGTCAGCAGCACCGGCACCTCGTTCTTGGAGCTTGCTTCGTCGAAGCGGTCGCGCACCGACTGGATGAAGGCCTGCAGCTGCGACGGCGCCATGGCGAGCTGGCGGTCCTCGCCCTGGCCGATGATGGATTCGGCGAAGGCCTGCTCCCAGGCCGGCGACAGCGCGATCAGCGGCAGATAGCCGCCCGGCGCGATATTGGCATGGCACAGCTGACGCGCCAGGCGCGCCCGCACATGCTCGGTGATGTACATCGCGTTCTTGGTATGGCCGACCGCTTCGGCGATGCCTTCCAGGATCGCCGGCAGGTCGCGGATGGAAATTCTCTCGCCCAAAAGCGTCTGCAGCACGCGCTGCACGCCGGTGACCGAGATCTGCGACGGCATCAGCTCGTCCACCAGCTTCTTGTTCTCCGGCGGCAGGTCGTCGAGCAGCTTCTTGGTCTCCGAATAGGAGAGCAGTTCGCTCATGTGCGATTTCAAAACTTCGGTCAGATGCGTGGTCAGGACCGTGCCCGGATCGACGACGGTCAGGCCCTTGAAACTGGCTTCTTCGCGCAGCGCCGCGTTGATCCAGGTCGCCGGCAGGCCGAAGGCCGGCTCGGTCGTATGCGTGCCGGGCAGGTCGATCGGCAAGCCCTTGGGATCCATCACCAACAGGCTGCCGGGGTACAGATCGCCGCGCCCCGAATCCACTTCCTTGACGCGGATGCGGTACTCGTTGGAGCTGAGTTGCATGTTGTCGAGGATGCGCACCGCCGGCATGACGAAGCCCATCTCGGTGGCGAGCTGGCGGCGCAGCGCCTTGATCTGGTCGGTGATGCGGTGGCCCTTGACGTCGTTGATCAGCGGCAACAGCCCGTAACCCAGCTCCACACGCAGCAGGTCGAGCGCCAGCGCTGTGGAGATCGGCTCGTCCTTGGTCTTGTCGTCGCCATTGGCCTTGGCTTCTTCGGCGCGCGCCTTGAACTCGCTCGCGTCCTTCTTCTTGTAGGCGAAATAGGCGAGGCTGCCGGCGCCGGCGGCGAGGCCCGTGAAGACGAGGGTCGGCATGCCGGGCAGCATGCCGATGATGCCCATCACCGCTGCGGCCATGCCGAGCGCCTGGGGATAGTACGAAAGCTGCGTCATCACCGCCTTGTCGGTGGCGCCTTCGACGCCCGCCTTTGATACCATCAGGCCCGCCGCGGTAGAAACGATCAGCGCCGGCATCTGGCTGACCAGGCCGTCGCCGACGGTGAGCAGGGTGAAGGTCTGCGAGGCATCGGAAAAGCTCATGCCCTTCTGCGCCACCGCGATGATGATGCCGCCGATGACGTTGATCGCCACGATCATCAGTCCGGCGATGGCGTCGCCGCGCACGAATTTGCTAGCGCCGTCCATGGCGCCGAAGAAGTTGCTTTCCGCTTCGAGGTCCTTGCGGCGGCGCTTGGCCTCTTTTTCGTCGATCAGGCCGGCCGACAGGTCGGCGTCGACCGCCATCTGCTTGCCGGGCATGGCGTCCAGGCTGAAGCGCGCCGCGACTTCGGCGATGCGCCCCGAACCCTTGGTGATGACGACGAAGTTCACCAGCACCAGGATCGCGAAGACGATCAGGCCGATGATGAAATTGCCGCCCATGATGAGCTTGCCGAAGGCTTGGATGACATAGCCGGACGCCGCGGTGCCTTCGGTGCCGTGGCCCAGGATCAGGCGCGTCGAGGCGAGGTTCAGCGCCAGCCGCATCATCGTGGTGATCAAAAGGATGGTCGGGAACGAACTGAATTCCAGCGGCTTGCGGATGAACACCGCTGTCATCAGGATCAGGATCGAGAACGACAGCGACAGCGCCAGGCAGATATCGAGCAGCCACGGCGGCAGCGGCAGCAGCAGCACGACGAGAATCGCCATGATGCCGATCGCCAGCGCCAGATCGCTGCGCTTGAGGATATCGGTCAGCGTCGCGAGGTTCAGGCCGAAACCTGAAGCGGGCGGCGCGGCGGCGGTGGTGTCAGCCATGGTGCTCTATGTGTTCGCGTGCTGGCCGCTCAGCCGTTCGCCGCGCGCTGCTCGCCGTGATTGGGGATCGCCAGACCGGCCGAGCCGTATTCGCGCAGCTTGTTGCGCAGTGTGCGGATCGAGATGCCCAGGATGTTCGCCGCATGCGTGCGGTTGCCCAGGCAATGGTCGAGCGTGTCGAGGATCAGGTCGCGTTCGACTTCGGCGACCGTGCGGCCGACCAGGCCGCGCGTCACCGCGACGGCGTTGTTGACAGCGGCCTGGACCGGCGCCGGCAGATCGCCGGGACGCCCCTGGGCCACCTGCGTTCCGTCCGGCAGGCGGATGGCTTCGGGCTGGATGTCGGGACCGCTCGCCAGCAGGACGGCGCGATGGATGGTGTTCTCCAACTCGCGCACATTGCCGCGCCAGGGATGTCCGGACAGCAGCCGCTCGGTCGTCGGCGCGATGGCGCGATAGGGGACGCCGTTGGCCTGCGCGTATTTGTGGGCGAAGTGGCGGGCCAGCGCCTGGATGTCCTTGGGCCGCTCGCGCAGGGCGGGCAGGCGCAGGTTCACGACGTTCAGGCGATAGAGCAAATCCTCGCGGAAGATGCCGTGCTTGACGGCTTCGGCGAGATCGCGGTTCGAGGTGGCGATGATGCGGATGTCGACCTTGACCGGCTTGGTGCCGCCGACGCGGTCGATCTCGCGCTCCTGGATGGCGCGCAAGAGTTTGGCCTGCAGGCGCGCGTCCATCTCGCTGATTTCGTCCAGCAGCAAAGTACCACCGTTCGCTTCCTCGAATTTGCCGATGCGCCGCGCGATGGCACCGGTGAAGGCGCCTTTCTCATGGCCGAACAATTCGGATTCCAGCAGGTGCTCCGGGATCGCCGCGCAATTGACCGAGATGAACGGCTTGTCGGCACGCAGCGACTTCCGGTGGATGTAGCGCGCCATCACCTCTTTGCCGGTGCCGCTTTCACCGGTGATCAGGATGGAGGCTTCGCTCGGCGCCACCTGGTCGGCCAGCGTGATGACCGCTTCCATCGCCTGATCCTCGAAGATCATCTGATGGCTCTCGTCCGCGACGGCGGCGAGCACGGCGGCGATCAGTTCCGGATCGGGCGGCAGCGGCAGATATTCCTTGGCGCCGGCGCGGATCGCGTCCACCGCGCTCCTGGCGTCGGTGCCGATGCCGCAGGCCACGACCGGCGTGCAGATGCGCTCGGTCGACAGGCCGCGTACCAGCTGGCCGATGTCGCATTTGACGTCGCACAGGACGAGGTCGGCACCCTTGCCGCCGCGCAGGCTCGCGAGCGCCTGCTCGATGTCGACGGCGTGTGTGACTTTCGCGCCCCGGTCCATCGCGATCTTGGTGGCGGCGCTGAGTTGACCCTGCAATTGGCCGACGATGAGAAGTCTCATATCCGTATTCCTTCTTAGTCCTTAGGACTGACCGGCTTTGATGATTTCCGTCATGGTGACGCCGAGCCGGTCTTCGACCAGCACGACTTCACCGCGCGCGACCAGCCGGTCGTTGACATAGATGTCGATGGCCTCGCCGACCTTGCGGTCGAGCTCGACGATCGTGCCCTTGGCGAGTTTGAGCAGCTGGCTCACTTCCATCGACGACTTGCCCAATACGGCGGAGACCGTCACCGGCACGTCGAACACCGCTTCCAGATCCTGGGCCGAGTGCTTGATCTCCGCTTCCTGCGAAGCGTCGTTGTTCAGCAGGGCACCGCCGCCGGGCGCGTCCTGATGGCCCAGATCGGGCAGATCGACATTGTCGCTGGCTGCCATGTTCTATTCCTCTTTCGCGGACTGGTTTGAAAAACGGCGCGCGATCAGTTCGGCGATCGCCGCCTCGATGACGCTTTCGGATCTCTCGGCGCCGCCGCCGCGCCACTCGATGCGGCAATCGGCATGGCCGAGCGCGGCCTCGCCCGAAACCACAACGCGGCCCTCGAAGCCTTCTTCGTGCGCGATCTCGGCGAGGCGGGGTTTGAGGATTTCGGCGACCTTGGGGCTGGCATGCAGCACGATGCGCGGCTCGCCCAGCGCCTGGTGCAGGGCGTGGCGCAGGACCTCCTCGACATCGGCCGACGGCAGCGCGCCGACGGCGGCGGCCGCTAGCTTGCGCGCCGCGGCCAGCGCCAGCAGCGAGGCTTCCTGGCGCACCGCGTCGGTGGCCTTGCTCGAACGGGCCACGACATCGCGCAGGCAATCGACCAGCGTCGCGATTTCCTGCGTCTGGGCCTCGGCGGCGCGGATCTGGCCGGCCTTCATGCCCTGGTCGCGGGCGCGGGCCGAGAGCGTGTCGATCTCCTCGGTCGTGTACGCCTTCTTCTGGCGCGCCCGCGCGGCGTTGGAGACGAGATCGCCTTCCGGGCGGAACTCGATGTCGAAAGTGTATTTGCTGCTGGCGGTGGTCATCAGTACACCAGCTCGTCTTCGGCGCTGCCGCTGGCGATCATGATCTCGCCCTTGTTGGCGAGGTCCTTGGCGACGTTGACCATGCGCATCTGTGCCTCGTCGACGTCTTTGAGGCGCACCGGGCCCATCGCTTCCATGTCCTCGCGCAGGATCTTGCCGGCGCGTTCGCTCATGTTGGAGAAGAAGACATCGCGCAGCGTGTCGGTGGAGCCCTTGAGCGCGAGGCCCAGCTTGTCCTTTTCGACGTGCCGCAGCAGCGTCTGGATCGAACCCGGATCGAGCTTGCCCAGATCCTCGAAGGTGAACATCAGGGCCTTGATGCGCTCGGCGGAGTCGCGGGCCCGCTCTTCAAGCGCGGTCACGAAGCGGCCTTCGGTCTGGCGGTCGAAATTGTTGAAAATCTCGGCCATGTGCTCATGGCTGTCGCGCTTGGCGGTGCGCGCCAGGTTCGACATGAACTCGATGCGCAGCGTCTGCTCGACCTTGTCGAGAATGTCCTTGGGCACCGATTCCATGCGCAGCATGCGCTGCACGACTTCGAGCGCGAATTCCTCGGGCAGGGCGCCGAGCACGCGCGCCGCATGCTCGGGCTTGATCTTGGACAGCACCACCGAGACGGTCTGCGGATATTCGTTCTTCAGGTAGTTCGCCAACACGGTCTCGTTCACATTGGCGAGCTTGTCCCACATGGTGCGGCCGGCGGGTCCGCGGATTTCCTCCATGATCTGGCCGACCTTCTCCTCGGGCATCATGCGCGCGAGGAGGCGCTCGGTGGATTCGTAGGAACCCATCAGCGAGCCGGTTCCCGACATCTGCGAGACGAAGTCGACCAGCAGCTTTTCGATCAGCGTCGAGCTGACCGTGCCCAGGGTGGACATCACCTGGCTGACTTCCTTGATCTCCTCCTCGTCCATCATCTTCCAGATCTTGGACGAGTGGTCCTCGCCCAGGGACAGCATGATGATCGCCGAGCGCTCGGCGCCGGTGAGTTGGCGGATGTCGTCCTTGACGGCGGTTTTTGCGCGGGGGGCCATGGTTCTTATGCCGGTTCGTGGAGCCAGGTGCGGATGATCGCCAGCGCTTCCTCGGGATGCTGGTTGACCACTTCACCGACCTTCTTGATGGAGGATTCGCGGACGTGGCCTTCGATCTGGGAAATATCGATCGAGGAGCGCGCCGGTGCGGCAAGAGCGAGCGGCTGTCCGTTGCCGTCCACCTGCTGCATGGCGCTTACGGCCGAACCGGCTGGCGCAGGAAGCTGCCCGGCGATCACCGAGCCTTGCGCACCCGGGCCGTTGCTCAGGCTGTTGGCCGAGAACATGCGGCTGATCAGGGGACGGGCGACGAAGAAGCCGATGAGCAGGGCGGTGATCGACAGGATCGCCACTTCGATGATCTTGAACCAGTCCTGGCCGTCGAGGCCCAGCAGCGGCGCCGGCGCCGGCGTGCCGTCGCCGGCATCCATGCGCGCGAAGGGCAGATTGTCGACCTGCACGGTGTCGCCGCGCTTGGTGTCATAGCCGATCGCCGATCGCACCAGGCCCTCGATCTGTTGCATCTCGGCCGGCGTGCGCGGCTTGTAGGCGCCGTTCGGGCCCGGCGTGCCGTCCACCACCACCGCGACGGAAAGCTTGTTCACCGTGCCGCCGTCTACCGTGCTGGTCGTCGTCGTCCGGTCGATTTCGTAGTTGGTCGTCGCTTCGGTGCGGGCGGCGTCGGACTTGGTGCCGTCGGGTGACGCCGGGGTCGCCGCGCCGGGCAGCGCGCTGCCGACCGAGACCGCCGCGGCGCCGTTGCCGTTGCTGTCGGTGTTGTTCGATTCCACCGTCTGGCTGGAGCGCACGACCTTGCTGTCGGGATCGTAGTGCTCGGCCACCGTGTTCTCGTGCTTGAAATTCATGTTGGCCGTGACCTGGACGCGGACATGGCCGGCACCGACGACACTGGCGACGATCGATTCGACGCGTGTGCGCAGGCGGTCCTCGAAATCGGTGGTCTGGGTCGCTTCGCCGATGGCGGTGGCGTCCGCGCCGGTCTTGTCGTCGCCGCCGGCCAGAAGGTCGCCCTTGTCGTCGACGATGGCGACGCGGTCGGCCGACATGCCGGCCACGGCGGCGGCGACGAGATGCTGCACCGCCAGCACCTGGCCGCGTCCCAAAACGCCGCGCGTCTTGAGCACGACCGAGGCGGTCGGCGACTGATCGTCATGCGAAAAGATCTGGTGTTCGGGAATGACGAGATGCACGCGCACGCCGTCGACGCCGTCGATGGTCTGGATCGAGCGGGCGAGTTCGCCCTCGAGCGCCCGCAGCCGGTTGATGTTCTGCACGAAGGCGGTGGCGCCGAAGGTGTCGGACTTGTCGAAGATCTCGTAGCCGACGCCGGCGGCGGGAAGATTGTCGGACGCCAGCTGCATGCGCAGCTTGGTCACGTCGTCGGACGGCACCAGGATAGTGCCGCCGTCGCCCTTGGCTTCGTACTTCTCGTTCATGGCGTCGAGCTTGGCCGTGACGGCGGCGGCGTCGCGCGGCTCAAGACCCGAAAACAGGATTGTTTTGGGCGGCTCGGTGAGCGCGCCGGCGACATAGAGAAAGAACGCGGTGAGTGCGGCGGCGACCCCCGCCATGACGCCGAACCGCGCCGCACCAATCGCTTTGACGAATTCCGGCAATGCCTGCCCTCCGCATGAAGACGCGAAACCCAATGGTCTCGCGCCGTGCTAGGCAAACATTGCCGCGTGTACGGTAAAGGCGGCCTTAACGGGAAGGCAAAAGCGAATGGCGAATTGCGAGTGGCGAATAGTTTGTTTCCCCTATTCGCAACTCGCCATTCACAATTCGCTAACTAGTTTCGATACTGCTGCACGCGTGTGGCACGCAGCCCCGGCATGCCGAAGCGGTCGATGGCGCGCTGCCAGGCGAGGAATTCCTCCACCGTCAGCGTGTAGCGCTTGCAGGCATCGTCGAGGCTGAGCAGCCCGCCGCGCACGGCGGCGACGACCTCGGCCTTGCGCCGGATCACCCAGCGCCGCGTTCCCGGCGGCGGAAGGTCGGCAAGCGTCAGCGGGCTGCCATCCGGCCCGATGACGTAGCTGACGCGTCCTTTTCTATCTTCGCCCATTTATCTGGACTCCCAACTCATTACCCGCGCCCAAGCTAACCTTGATGGCTTTAAAAAAAGGCCAAGGGGCGTGGTAAATGAAGTCGCAATATTTCTCCTAGAACTGTCGGCACATTAAACAGTCGGCGCCGCAAAACCCTTGCGGCGCCGGTGTTTTATCCAGCGCTACTGGATCTGCTCCAGGGTCTGCAGCATCTGGTCCGCCGTGGTCACGATGCGGGCCGACGCCGAATAGGCGCGCTGCGTCGTGATCAGATTGGTGAACTCGGTGGCGAGGTCGACGGTCGAGCCTTCCAAGGCCGCCGACTGGATCGTGCCGGCACCGCCCAGATTGGCCTCGCCGATCGTCGGGGCGCCCGAAGCGTTCGAGGCCGCGTAGGCGTTGCCCGACACCGCCGCCAAACCGTCCGGATTGGCGAAGGTCGCGACCGGCAGCTTGAACACCTTCTGCGACAGGCCGTTGGAGAACTGCGCCGTGACGAAGCCGTCATTGTCGATCGCAATGCCCGACAGGCTGCCGAACAGCGAGCCGTCGACCGAGGACGACACCAGCGCCGAGGGATTGTCGAACTGCGTCAGCCCGTCGGAGCTGCCGACCGTACCCATGTCGATGGAGATGGCCTGCGGATTGAGACCGGAGACCGCTGGCGCCCACGGGATCGTGACGTTGATCGAGCCCGTCGGCGAGCCGGCGGCGGTGTCGGCCGTCTTGAGCGTGCCGTCGGCGTTGAACGACATCGTGCCGCTGGCGATGACGTTGTTGGTCGGGCTGCCGATATTGGCGGCGGCCCCCTGATAGGTCACTTCGTACGACCAGGTGTTGGCGGCGGTCTTGACATAGGACACCTGCAGCGGCTGCGCGCCGCCCTGGCTGTCATAGACGTTGATGGTGCGCTGGAAATTCGGTGCCACGGTTCCGGCCGCCATGGCGCCGGCGGTGTAGGGCGTGGTGATCGCCGTGCTCGCCTGCAGGTTGGCCTTCAGCGACAGCTTTGTCGTCGCCTCGGCCTTGCCCGACAGGTTGCTCACATTGATGCTGGCCAGATCGTTGCGATCGGTCGGTACCGCGCCGCTGGAATCGAGCGGCCAGCCCATCAGGTACAAGCCGGCGGTGTTCTTCAAATTGCCGCTCGAGTCCGGCACGAAGCTGCCGGCGCGGGTGTACAGGAGCGACTGCCCCGTGCCCGTGCCGGTTGCCAGTGAGGGGCTGACGACGAAAAAGCCGTTGCCGGACAGCGCCAGGTCGGTCGGCGACTGGGTGGAGTTGATGCCGCCCTGTTCGGTGACATGCTGCACCTGGTTGGCGATCACGCCGGCCGAGGAATTGTCCGACAGGCCCGCGGAGGAGGCGAGCAGCGTGGAGAACGCATTGTCGCTGGCCTTGTAGCCGATCGTGTTGACGTTCGCGATATTGGCTGAAGAAACGCTCAGGGCCCGGCTGTTGGCATCCAGACCCGCGACGCCGATCATCATTGCGCCATATAAGCTCATTGTTTTACTTCCCTTGACCGCTACGCGAGACTTCGTCGGCGTGCCGGTTTTCAGGCGCCCGTTTCTCGGGCGCCGGTTTCACATCAAAGACTCTGGACGGCTGAGACGTCCGCCAGACCCACTTCCATGGGTCCGATCATCAGTTGCGGCGTGCCGCTGGTCATGTCGACCTCGCTGACGACGCCGGTGCTCGCGACTTTCGTGGCGACGGCCGAACCGTCTCCCGCGGTGGCGGTCACAGTCAGCTTGTAGGTGCCGTCGGCGAGTTGCGTGCCGTTGGTATTCTTGCCGTCCCACTGGAAGGCGTGGTTGCCTGCCGCCGTCTGGCCGGCGCCGGTGTAGACCACATTGCCGTTGGCATCGGTCACCGTCAGCGTCGACTGCGACGCGGCGGCGCCAAGATTATAGGTCCAATCCGCTTCGCTGTTGGCCAATGGCGCCTGGCCGTTGGTCACGGTCACGGCCTTGCCGAGATAGGACACGGCATAGGAACCGGTCTGGTTGGAGCCCTGGCCGATCAGGGTCTTCAGATTGTCGTTGGTGTTGATCTGCTGCTCGACCTGGCTGAACTCGACGAGCTGCTGGGTGAACTGGTTGGAGTCCATCGGGTTCAGCGGATCCTGGTTCTGCAACTGCGTCGTCAGCAGCGTCAGGAAGGTGTCGAAATTGCCGGCCAGCTGCGTCTGCGCGGCAGATTGCGTGCTGGCTGTGGTCGCGGCTGCGGCAGACGTGGTGGGATCGACGGTCGTCATGGCTTACCTCAGACGCGAATATCGAGCCGCGTGTCGCTTGCGCTGACACTGCTCAGGGAAAGATTGGAAGCCGCGGTCTCGACCGCCGCGATCGCGCGCACCGCGAGCGCGCGGCCGCGCGGTGACGGCGTGTCGCTGCCATGACCGGCCTGCTGCTGCTGGCCCTTGAGCGAGAAGTTGAGACCGTTCTGCGACAGGTCGAGGCCGGCATCTTTCAGCGCGCGCTCGAGATGGCCCTGGTCCTTCTGCAGCAATGCGAGCGTCTGCGGCTTCTCGACCGAGAGCGTCGCTTGCGCCTTGCCGGCATCGTCCACCGTCAGGCGGACATCGACGCGGCCAAGTTCCGCCGGATCGAGCCTGATATCGAAATGCCGTGCACCGCCTTCTGACCTGGTCGCGATGTTGAAGGCCAGCGAATTGATGTCGGGCGTCGCCGGATGCGCGACCTGAAGCTGGGCGGCCGCCTGTGCCGGTGCGCCGGCGCCGACGGATGCGATGGGCGCAGCGGGGGCCGCCGCCGTGTTGACGGCGGGCGAAACATTCTGTTGCGGCGCGGCGTGCGCCAGCGCGGGCGCGAAATTGGTATTGGCGGCGGGCGCATCGGGCGCAGACGCTTGTGCCGGGGCGGCTGTGCTGGCCGGGTTGTGCTGCTCCGGCTGCGAACCGCCGGACTGGTTGTCGCTCTTGGCCGGATCGGCGGCGGAGTGCAGCGGCAAGGCATGCGCGCTGCTGACCTGTTGATCGGTGAAGAGGCGTGACACGGCGCTGTCGGCCAATGCCGCGGCCGTCGAACCTTGGCTCTGCGTCTTCTCGCTGTCGCCGGTCGCGTCCGCCGTGCCGGGCTTGGCGGGCTTGGTGATCGCGCCACCGCTCAGGATCGCGGCGGCCGTTACGGTGCTGGACGGCGCGGCCAAAGCGCCGGCAGCCAATTGCGCCGGGTCGGCCTGGACGCCGGCCGGGGCTTGCGTGGAAGAGGAAGTGTCCGTCGTCGTTGCGGCGACGATCGCGGCCGGCAAGGGCTGTTGCGCCGCGAGCATCTGCGCCAGCAGCGGATCGTCGTTCGGATCGTTGGCGGGCTTCGCAATCTCGCCGGCCGCGACGCGCGCCGGATCGGAAGCCACGCTCTTTGTCAGGCGCGGCGAATTGCCGGTCGCGGGATTGGGGTTTGTCGCCGTCGCAGCGCCGCCATTCTGCATGCCGGGGTCCTGCGGCAAGGAGACAGGGATAGAGCCTGGATCGGTCGATGCGTCTTGGGATGCAGCCGGCCGGCACGCCTGATCGCCCGGTTGCGTGACTTCCTGCAGCGACTGCAGGGATTGCAGCGAACGCGTGTCCGCAGCCGGATCGCTGGATGCATCTGTGGCTATGTCGGCTTGCTCATCGCCTTGCACCGCCGATGCGGCGACGACGGCCTTGTCGTTGGCGGGCGCTTGCAGGACGCCGCCGAGGATGGCCGCGAACCCGTCATCGCCCGTCGACGCGGTGGGACCGCTGACACTGTTGGTGCCCGATCCGGTCGTCACGATGCTTGCTGCGACAGCTGTCACAAGTTCGATCCGCATGTTTCCGCAAGGCTGGTAGCAAGGGCCGGACCAGATTTTTTCGCGCGCCTTTCTGCATCTTGACTGCGGAAACGCGCCTTGCGCGCCGCGCCACGCCGGGCACGAACTGCCCTGGGCGGCAATCTCTGCCGGTCGAGACGACGTCAATTGCCACACCCGCATCGGATATTCCGCCAAATCACTGGACGGCGCGTGGCACAGGGCTTGCGATCCCGTCTTCGGCGGCAAAGCATTTGAACGGAATTTTCGCTTGAGCCTGAACGGAATCGCATCGGCGGCGCTGAGCGCCCTGCAGACCAACAGCACGGCGCTGCGCGTGGTCTCCAACAACGTTGCGAACCTCAACACGCAGGGTTACGCGCGCCGCGTCGTCAACGAGCAGACGCTCAGCAATGGCGGCGCGCTCGGCGGCGTCAGCATCTCCGACATCCAGCGCGTGGTCGACCAGTTCCTCAATGCCGAGCAGTTGTCGGCGCAGGCTTCCTCGTCGCGCTACGACACGCAAGCGACCGTGTTCAGCCAGTTGAACGGCCTCTTGGGTCAGCCCGGCGACGGCACCAGCCTGACGTCGCAACTGAACGGCGTGTCCTCGGCGCTCGGCCAGGCCGCGCTGAGCCCTACGTCCAGCGCCAACCAGATCGGGGCGCTGAACGGTTTCCAGAATCTGGCGTCCACGATTTCCAGCCTGTCGTCCCAGGTCTCCAGCCTGCGCAACCAGGTCGACCAGCAGGTCGGCACCTCGATCAGCGGCATCAATGCCCTGATCAAGCAGGTCTACGACCTCAACGCCCAGGTCAAGACCGCCCATATCAGCGGCGACGATTCCTCCGCCCTGCTCGACCAGCGCGACGTCGCCCTGCAAAACCTCTCCCAGCTGGTCGGCGTGCGCACCGTCGAGCAGCCCGACGGCCGCATCGCCGTGATGACCGAGGATGGCGTCAGCCTGGTCGGCGACAGCTACGCCCAGCTCGCCTACACGCCCGGCGCCAACAACGGCACCTATGGCGCCGTCACCTCCCAGGACATCAACGCGGCCTCCGGTGCCGCGATCTCGCCGCCGCAGAACTTCGAATCGCATCTCGCCTCGGGCAAGCTCAAGGGCCTGCTCGACATGCGCGACGGCACGCTGGCTGGCCTCGGCCAGGAAGTCGGCAATCTCGCGCGCGCCACGGCGCTGGCCTACAACACGCAGCACAACGCCAACACTGCCTTCCCGCCGCCCTCGTCGCTCAGCGGGCGAAACACCGGACTGGTGTCCGGCGACGCGCTGAACTTCACCGGCAAGACCACCGTCGCGGTCGCCGACGGCAGCGGCGATCTGGTGTCGCGCATCGATGTCGATTTCGGCGCGCAAACGATTTCGGTCGACGGCGGCTCGGCCGCGTCCTTCGCGGGCACGGTCGGCGGCTTCACGACGGCGCTCAATACGGCGCTCGGGTCCAACGGTACGGCCAGCTTTACCAACGGCGTGCTCGGCATCTCGGCGTCCGGCGGCAACGGCATCGCGGTGCAGGACGACGCGACGTCGCCGTCCGACCGCGGCGGCTCGGGCTTCGCGCAATTCTTCGGCCTCAACGATCTTTTCCGCTCCGCCGCGCCTTCGATCCTCGCCACCGGCCTGTCGGGCAGCGACGCTTCCGGCTTCGCCGCCGGCAGCCAGATCGGCTTTCAACTCAAGGGTCCGAATGGCGACGTCGCCAGGACCGCGACGGTCACCATCGCGGCCGGCATGACGCTCGCCAATGTCGTCACCGCGCTCAACACTGCGGCGGGCGGCGCGGTGAACTTCTCGCTGGGCAGCGACGGCACGCTTAGCGCCACCAATTCGGCCGGCCTCGCCAATTATTCGCTGAACGTGACGAGCGACACGACCCAGCGCGCCGGCACCGGCATGAGCTTCACTCAGCTCTTCGGCGTTGGCACCAATCAGATGGCGCTGCAGGCCTCGAACTTCTCGGTCAATTCCGCGATCGCCGCCGCGCCGCAGAATCTCGCCTTCGCGAAATCGCAGATCACCTCGGCGACGGTCGCCGGCGACGCCATCATCGGCCATGGTGACAATACCGGCGCCCTGGCGCTGCAGAATGTCGGCGCCGCGACCCAGAGCTTCGCCAAGGCCGGCGGCATGGCGGCCGAGACCGCCTCGCTCGGCGACTACGCCGCGGCGTTCTATCAGGACGTGGCGACGCGCGGCTCGGCCGCCACCGCCAGCCAGACCGCGCAGAGCGATCGTCTGCAGGAAGCCCAGACCCGCCAGTCGGCGACCTCGGGCGTCAATCTCGACGAAGAACTCACCCACATGATGACCTACCAGCAGGCCTACAGCGCCGGCGCGCGCATGCTGTCGGTCGTCCAGCAGCTGTTCGATACGCTGCTGCAGATCCAATAAGAGGAACCCGTGAGCATCGAACGCGCATCCACCGCCGGTCAGGCCCAGTTCCTGCTCTCGCAAGTTCAGAGCTCTGCGCTGCAGCTCGGCAAGTCGCAGGCCCAGGTCGCCAGCGGCAAGGTCTCGACCGATTACGCCGGACTCGGCGACAAGGTCGCGCTGCTTGAGGCCGCGCGCACCGCCGCCGGCAAGGCCGATGCCTATCAGACCAACACCGCCCAGGCCGTCAACCAGGCCGATCTGCAGGACTCGCAGCTGAGTTCGCTGTCCGATCTCGCCAGCCAGCTGCGCCAGGCGATCACCGAATCGGTCGCCAATGGCGACGGCACCACGCTGATGGCGACGGCGCAGGGCATCTTCGATCAGGCCAGCCAGATTCTGAACACCAAGGATGCCAACGGCAACTACCTGTATGGCGGCGACAAGGACAACACGGCGCCGCTGAATATCGCCTCGCTGTCGCAGCTGGCCGCGCTGCCTTCTGCCGCCGGTGCGTTCTCCAATGGCAGCTTGAAGAAATCGGTCATGGTCGGAGACGGCCAGAGCGTTCAGGTCGGCGTCCTGGCGTCCGATATCGGCACCAGCCTGATGCAGACGCTGAAGGACCTGGCCGGTTTCGATGCCGGTCCGTCCGGCACCTTCGCCGGCAGCACCAACCTGACCCAGGCGCAGAACAATTTCCTCACCGGCGAAATCCCGACCGCCGTCGGCGCGGCCGCCAATATCAACGCCGCCGCGGCCGCCAACGGTTTCGTCTACAATCAGCTCAAGGACGCGTCCGACCACCAGTCGTCGCTGTCGACGCTCTACCAGAGCTTCGTCTCGAACATCGAAGACGTCGACATGCCGACCGCGATCACCCAGCTCAACCAGAACCAGGTGGCGCTGCAGGCCGCCCTGCAAGTCACCGCCCAGCTGAACCAGGTTTCGCTGCTGAATTATTTGAAGTAAGCGGCATTTCCCCAACCCCGTCATGGGCGGCTCAAGGCCGCCCATGACGGAATTTGGCTTAATCTTGCCGTCCGCGTCCGGCCGGACTATAGCCTCGCGCATGAGCCTCGATCTGCCCAAGGGTGCCCGCGTCGTCGCCGCCATGTCCGGCGGCGTGGACTCGTCCGTCACCGCCGCGCTGCTCAAGCGCGAAGGCTACGACGTGGTCGGCGTGACGCTGCAGCTTTACGATGCGGGCACGGCCAAAAAGAAGGGCGCCTGCTGCGCCGGCCAGGACATCTACGATGCCCGCCGCGTCGCCGAAACCCTCAGCATCCCGCACTACGTCCTCGACTATGAAAAGCGTTTCAAGGAACGCGTGATGGAGGATTTCGCCGCCTCCTATGCGCGCGGCGAGACGCCGATCCCCTGCGTACGCTGCAATGAGCGCGTCAAGTTCGCCGACCTGATGGTCACGGCGCGCGAATTGGGCGCCGCGGCGCTCGCCACCGGCCACTATGTCCAGCGCGTCGCCGGCGCGGACGGTCCCGAGCTCCACCGCGCGGTCGACGACGCCAGGGACCAGAGCTACTTCCTGTTCGCCACGACCGGCGCGCAGCTCGACTATCTGCGCTTTCCGCTCGGCGGCATGCCCAAGCGCGCGGTGCGCGCCTTGGCCTCCGAACTGGGGCTTGGCGTCGCCGACAAGCCCGACAGCCAGGACATCTGCTTCGTGCCCGACGGCAAATATTCCAGCATCGTCGAAAAGCTGAAGCCCGATGCTGCGAAGCCCGGCGTCATCGTCGATCTGAAGGGCGAGATCGTCGGCCGTCACGACGGCGTCATTCATTTCACCGTCGGCCAGCGCAAGGGCCTGGGTCTGTCCGGCAATGAAGAGCCGCTGTTCGTCGTCGCGCTCGATGCCGCCAATGCCCGCGTCGTCGTCGGGCCGCGCGCGGCGCTCGCCACGCGAACCGTCGCGGTGCGCGACATCAACTGGCTGACGCCGGTCGATGGCGCGTTCGATTGCGCCGTAAAAGTGCGTTCGACGCGCTCACCGGTGCCGGCGCGCGTCACGCCGCTCGCGAACCGCGCGGCATCGGTCGAACTCCTGACACCGGAAGAAAGCGTCGCGCCCGGCCAGGCCTGCGTCTTCTATTCGGGCTCGCGCGTCCTCGGCGGCGGCTGGATCGAGCGCGCGCGGCCGCAAGCGTTAGCCGCGGAATGACCCGTTACGCCCACGCCTTGGTGGTGGGCGGCTCTGGCATGCTGGCCGGGCTGTGCCGCTCGCTGTGCGATTGCAGCGACCGCGTTTCGGTCATGGCGCGCAACGACAAACGCATTCGCGCTATCGGCGGCGCCATCGAACCGCTGGCCTGCGATTACAATGACGGCGTGGCGCTGAGCGAAATTCTCGCCGGCCTCGAACCGCCCGATCTGGTCGTCGCCTGGATTCACGGCCGGGCGCCGCAGGCGCGCCGCGCGCTGGCGGAAAGCGTGCGCGCCGAGGGCCGCCTGCTTCAGGTCCTGGGCAGCGCGCATGGCGATCCGGCACATCCCGAGCGCCTCCTGGAAATGGCGCAGGCGGCCGAGGGCCTGCCGATCGACTATTCCGCGGTGGTGCTCGGCTTCGTCGTCGAAGGCGGCAAATCGCGCTGGCTGAACAATGCGGAAATCTCCGCCGGCGTGTTCGCCGCGGTGCAATCCGGCGCCCCGCTCAGCATCGTCGGCACGGTGGAGCCCTGGAGCGCCAAGCCCTAGCGGCCCTTCTTCAGCGGTTCGACAGCTGGACCGGATTGCCGTCCGGATCCTTGCCGTTGCACAGCTGAAAATCGCCCGTCGACACTTTGCCGAATTTCGCGCCGCGCTTGATCAGCGTGTCGCGCAAGGCGGCCACGTCCTTCGCCAGGAAGGCGATCTTCGGTCCCTTCCGGCCCGGCGAGGGCGGTCCCGAATGCAGGGCGACGGTCACGCCGCCGGCGTCGAATTCGCGCCAGCCCTTTTCGTCCGTCACCTGTTTGAGGCCCAGCACGTCGCGATAGAACGCGCTCATCGCCTCCATCTGGTTGGTGAACAGGATCAGCCGCGCCATTTTCATTTTCATCGCCGTCATAAGTCTCTTGCCGTCGGCCGAAGCGCTCAGCGCAACCGTTCTGCCGACGTCCGGCGCAATACTCTCTGCCACAAATCCCGTGCCTTCTGGGCGAGCGGCTTTCCGACGCCGGGAATGACTTCGACCCACAATACCAGGTGCCGCAGCAGCCACAAACGGTCGACGATCCGCCACCTCAGCGCGGCGCGCGACGCCTGCGGCGACGCCATCGCGGCTTGAGGCCACGACGTGTGCGCCGCCGCGTCCTGGTACAGGCGAAGCCATTCGTCCGTCGCCTTGTCCAGCCCGGCCACGGCGCGGAGGCGCGCGCAGACCGCCGCCGCATCCTGGGCATCGTATTTGTCGATTTCCGCGCCGATCAGCGCGGCATCGAGCGGGCGGGTGAGGACGCCGCCGCCAAAATTCCATTGCCGGAAGCGTTCGAGATTCTCGCCGCTGACCATGCCGCCGAGGCCGGAGAAGTCGCACAGAACGACCGCATTGCCGACCGCCAGCGCCTCGATGGCGCAGCGCGCCTTGGCAAAGACAAGGTCGTATCGCGGCAGACGAAACGCCGGCTCCAGGTCGACTTTGCCGACACCGCGGCCGATCGTGTCGACGTCCAGGTGCCGCTCCGCGCAGGCCTGCAGGATCGGCGTCAGATGTGTCGTGCGATGGGCGAAGTTGCTGAAAATCAGGGCCCGCGAGGGCCGGGTCGGAAGCGGGCTCCGCGGACGAAACATGTCCAGGTCGACGAAATTCAGGATCATGCCGATGCGTTCGGGCGGGATTTGCGGATTGGCGGCGATCCGCCGCCGGCAGCGTTCGTCGACCCCGACATAGGCGTGGACCTGCGGGTGAAACAACGGCTCCTGAAGACCGTCCGTCGCGTGATGGACGGCGTAGACCACGGGCGCCCTGGGAAAAAAGCCTATCGCTTCGAGCATTACCGGCTGGCTGTGGCAGTGAATGACTTCCGGCTCAAAGGGAACGTCGCGCAGATCATGGATGATTGTCCGGTCCCTAAACCGCGACCCGGCCGGCGGCATGCCCCGATTGCGGGCGTAGATCGCCACGTCGTGGCCTCTCGCCGCCAGGCTGGCCGCCAGTTCCGCGACAAAAAGCGTGCCGCCGTCCAGCGGCTTCATCGTCCATGTCGCGATCAATATCTTCAATCGTCACCCGCTCGCGCTTTTGGACATAATGTGTCGTCGTGCCGACAGGGCAAAATCTGGCACATCGGGGACGGTTGCGATAATCTATTAAATTGGGCGATGCTGCCGCCTTTCCCGAACGGTGCTGTCGAATACAGAAAGTTTGCGCCGCATGGCCAGCACTCCCCCCGACGACGACTTGCAGGACGCTTCGCGGCAACGCAGCGCCCTGATCGTCAGCCATGCGCAGCACGTGTTCAAGGTCCTAGGTTGGGTCCAGCGGCAGCCATGCCGCGTCACCGTCCTGACTGACGGTTCGGGCGCGGGACCGTGGGGCAAGCCGCACACCGAGCGGCTTCGCGGCGACCTGCTCGGGCTTGGCGCCCGCCCAAGCAGTATGTTCGGTCTGCTGCCGGACGCTACGATTTACCAGGCGCTTCTCGGCCACGATGTGAGGCTCTTCACTGACATCGCCGACCGCATCGCCGACGACCTCGAGCGCGACGGAACGGAGTTCGTTTTCGGCGATGCCGTCGAAGGCTACAACCCGGCCCACGATCTGTGCCGCTTCATCGTCGACGCCGCGGTGACGATCGCGGAACATCGCAGCGGACGCCGAATCGCGAACCACGAATTCTTCCTCGCCGAATGGATCGATGCCGCCGCAAAAGCGCCGCGCCCCGGCGACCTCGAGATCGTGCTCGACGAGAGACGTCTCGGCGACAAGATCGCGACGGCGCTGAAATACGACGGCTGGAAACCGGAGATATCGGAGGTGATCGCGAAATTCGGTCCACGCTATTTCGCCAAGGAGTTTCTGAGGCCGGCCAGCGCTTTTGCCGCGCCGTTGCACGGCGAGCGGCCCGAATATGAATCCTTCGGCGAGGAGCGGGTGGCCGATGGCGGCTATTCCGAAGTGATACGATATCGCCGCCATGTTCGGCCCATGCTGCTCGCGATCGAAGCCCATGCCCTGGAGGCGATTGGCGTCAGGGCACGCGCCGCCCGCCTGGGCTAGACTTCCGCCGAACCTCCGAGACCGCCCCATGTCCAACGCCATCTTTCTCGAAGCCGCCCCGTTCCTGCTGGTCGACGATGTCGTCAAAAGCGGCGAATACTGGCGCGACGCGCTCGGCTTCAATCTCGGCCGCTATTTCGGCAGCCCGCCCGGCTTCGTCATCATGCAGCGCAACACCGCGCGCGTCATGCTGCGCCAGGCGCCGGCCGCCGCGCGTCCCGCGGCCGTGACCAACACCGCCAAGATGCACGAAGCGCTGGACCTCTACATCTGGGTCTCCGACGTCTGCGCGCTGGCCGAGGAATTGCGCCGGCGCGGCGCCGACATCGTCAATCCGCCGGAACTGGAAGACGGCCGCCGCGAGATGCTGGTGCGCGACCTGAACTTCTATCTGGTCTGCTTCGGCGAAGTCGAAGGCTGGCCGTACTGAGCCTGCAGCTTCTTGGTCGCGACCATGCGCCAGGCGGCGGTCAGCAGGTCCTTAAGCTCCGCCGCGTCCAGGTTCTCGACCTGGACGTAACTCCAGACCAACCGCCCTGCGCGCATCGGCGTGAAGGTTTGCGGCCGCGCGTCGAACAGCATCATCTGCTGATGCTGCGGCAGTTTGAATATCCATCGCCCGTTCGGCATCCCGTTGAGTGCGAAAGTCTTGGACCCGACATTGAACCAGTGGCCATGGCGGTCCACGATTTCCTGCGTGCCGGGAAAGCCAAGCGCGATCCTCTTGATCGCCGCGTATTTCGGCGGCTTACCGCCGGCAGCGGCGCGCTGTAAAATCATCTGCCGCCCCCGTCAAACGCCTTCACGGCCTTCTTCGGCGCCACGGTTCGCCATGCCGCCACGATCAGGTCGCGCAATTCGGCCGCATCCAGGTTCCTGACATCGATATAGCACCAGCGCATCAGCCCGCTGCGCATCGGCGTGAAGGTTTGCGGCCGCGTATCGAACAGCATCATCGACTGGTGATCGGGCAGCTTGAACAGCCACAGCGTCTCGCCCGTCCAGCCATGCACGAAGGCCGGCGTGCCGACGCCGTATCGCGGGCCCTTGTAGTAGGTCTCGCTGGCGCCCGGCAGCGACAGCGCCACGCGCCGGATAAAGGCGTCCCTCGGCGGCTTGCGCACTTCAAGCGAACGCTTCGTCTTCTTCGTCTTGCCGGTCATCGCTCCGCATCTTCTTGGGCGCTGTGTGCCGCCATGCGGCGTTCACATAGTCGCGCAGCATCTTGGCGTCCATGCGTTCGACATCGATGTAGATCCAGAACGGCGAGCCGTTCCGCATCGGCTTGAAAATGCCGGCCCCGACCGCGGCGAGCAGCATCACATGATCGGGCGGCAGCCGCAGCATCCAGCTCGCCGACTTGCCCCAATAAAGCGCGAACGGCCGCTTGCCGATATTGAACCAGGGCCCAAAGCGGTGGCCTTCCTCGCGCGTGCCCGGCAAGCTCAGCGCCAGGCGCTGCATCGCGGCATATTTGGGCGGTCTTTTCAGTCGGGAACGGGCAGCCATGCGAGATATTATGCCATGGCCACGGCGCCGGAGCATGTCAGCAGCCTTGCCTTGACAGGGGTCGGACCCGCCCCTTACATCCCCCGCCGCGACGGGTTTGGCAGCGTAGCTCAGTGGTAGAGCAGGGGAATCATAATCCCTTGGTCGGGGGTTCAAATCCCTCCGCTGCTACCAATTCCGTGGGCATTTTGACGGGCAAACTCCCCAAATCCCTGCAAGGGGGAGCCCGAAGGTGTCGTCGAGAAAGTACCGGTCTGATCGAATGACCCCGATTTGTATCATTCACTGAAAATGAACCAATCTTGGGTCAATTTAGCGCGACGTTGCAGATTGACCCCGAAATGGTACAATATAAGTATATGACCCAAAAAAAGGTCAGTGAACCAACCCGCAATGCGGCGGCCCGGCACAAACGCGCGCCCTCATTCGCCGTTATCATGGGCGACATTGTAGATAGCGAAAATACCCGCGCCGGCGGTCGCCTCAGCCGAGAATTTAATCGCTCAATCATCGCGGCTAACCGAGAATTTCACCAAGAGTTGGAGTCACCCCTGACCATAACACTGGGGGACGAATTTCAAGGACTCGCAAAAGACTTGAAGAAAGGGTTTCGGATCATCGAGAAGCTCCGACGGAACCTTCTCGCCGTCGGTGTGGACTGCCGTTTTGTGTTGGGTATCGTACAGCTTGATAGCAAGCTCAATACCGACAACGCCTGGAACATGATGGGCGATGGTCTGGCCCAAGCCCGGGCCAAGCTCAACAACAAGAAAGACACAAATATCTACCGGTTCTCGATCCTGGATGATCAAGGACATCAGCGACTGCTCGATGCAGTGGGCCTTGCACTTACTATCCTCGATGAGGGGTGGACCGTCCGACAACGCCGTTGCGTGGCATTGCGTAGCGAAGGCTTGTCTGTCGAAGTAATCGCCAAAAAGCAACGAGTTAGCGCGAGGTCCGTTTACAAAGTACTTGAGGCAGCTCGTTGGTTCTACTACGAGGAGGAAAGGCAGGCGATATTGTTTGTCCTCGCCATTCTCGATGTGGAATGGAACATGACATGACGATCATCTTCCAACTCATTGGCTACCTGCTGATTGGTTTTTTCCTCGGCCCAATAGGAAACAAATTTGTTCGAGCGGTACTGAAGGTGAGCGGGGTGTCTTCGACGCCACCGCAATCGACGGCGGCGTTATCATCGTCGTCGCCACCACCATCATCGCCAGTAACACTTTCCACGCCGATATCTTCCATCGCGACACCGATACAATCATCACTGGCAAATCAACTGCTCCCTCAAGCTGCGCAAGGAAGCAGTGCCGCCGCCGAAAAAACCATTAAGGCTGGCCGCTGGATTGGTCCATTGGAACGATTACTCCTAGTCATCGGACTGCTCGCGAGCAGTTGGGATATCATCACGGCGGTCATAGCTCTTAAGACCGTAGCTCGATACAAAGAGCTCGATACGCAAATGACGGCCGAGTACTTTCTGATCGGCTCGCTCGCCAGCATTCTGTGGGCAATTGTTGTGGCTTGGATCGTACACGTCTACGACGGCTCGATCGGTCTTCATATCTTGCCGTATGCTCCTTCAACCTTGGACGAAGCGCCGCTTCTGCACTACATTCGCGCGTCGACCGGAGTCTGATCACGTGCTTCCGCAAGCGAGAGCTTTTGATGGGAACCGATCGTGGGCTTTCGTTTTAATGCACCAAAACCGGGAAGCATCGCGTCCCAGATCTCGGTTCTCCCATGCTAGGTTCTCTATCAAACTTTTCGAAGAGGTGACGAGTTGGAAGTGAAAGCCGCCCCTCCCATCACCATCGACGATGTGCGCGCCGCCGCGCGCGCGATCCAGGGCGCGGTCGAGCGCACGCCGACGCGCCATTCCGACACGCTGTCGCGCATCACCGGCGCCGCGATCCATCTCAAATTCGAGAATCTGCAATACACCGCCTCCTTCAAGGAACGCGGCGCGCTCAACAAGCTGCTGTCGCTGAATGAAGACGAAAAAGCGCGCGGCGTCGTCGCGATGTCCGCCGGCAACCACGCCCAGGGCGTCGCCTATCACGGTGGCCGCCTGAACGTGCCGGTCACCATCGTCATGCCGGTCGGCACGCCCTTCACCAAGGTCAAGCACACCAAGGATTTCGGCGCCCATGTCATCCTCGAAGGCGCGACGCTCACCGAATCCTACGCCAAGGCCCTGGCCATCTCGCAAAGCGACGGCTTGACCTTCGTGCATCCCTATGACGATCCGAAAATCATCGCCGGCCAGGGCACCGTGGCGCTCGAGATGCTGGCCGACGCCGAAGAGCCGCTCGACACGCTGGTCGTGCCGATCGGCGGCGGCGGCCTGATCTCCGGCATCTCGATCGCCGCCAAGGCGATCAATCCCAACATCCAGATTTTCGGCGTGCAGACCCGCGCCTATCCCTCGATGTTCGACAATTTCAAGAGCGCCAACCTGCCATCCGCCGGCCAGACCATTGCCGAAGGCATCGCGGTCAAGGATCCGGGCAAGATCACGCGCGAAATCGTCCGCGCCATGGTGCAGGACATCCTGCTGGTCGACGAAGTGCAGATCGAACAGGGCCTCGCCGCGCTGCTGGAAATCGAGAAGACCGTCGTCGAGGGCGCCGCCGCCGCCGCCTACGCCGCCGTGCTGGAGAACAAGCAGCTGTTCCACGGCCGCAAGGTCGGCATCGTGCTGTCCGGCGGCAATATCGACATGCGCCTGCTCTCGAACGTCATCCTGCGCGAGCTGTCGCGCGAGGGCCGCATCCTCAGCCTCGAAGTGGAGATCGAAGACCGCCCCGGACTGCTCGCCCGCGTTGCCACGCTGGTCGGCGACGCCGGCGGCAACATCCTGGAAGTCAGCCACAACCGCATGATGACCGATACGCCCGTCAAATCGGCCTATCTCGGCATGACGGTGGAAGCCCGCGACGCAAGCCACGCCGCCGAAATCCGCGAAGCGCTGACCGGCGCGGGATTCACACTGCGGGCGCAGGCTTAGCCCGACCCCGCCGCCTTCTTGCAGGCATCGGTCAGTTCGTCGATGCCGTAGCTCTTGCATTTGGGCAGCAGCGCCCGCGCGCCCGGCTCGTCGCCCGAACCCGCCAGCAGTTGGATGTGCTTGGGCAGCAGCACCGGCGAATCCTCGAACCGGATCACCGCCTGGTCCATCACCTTGAGCGCGCCCGCCCAGTCGTCGCGCGCCACATGCACGTCGATCAGCCGCGAATAGATTTCCCACGAGGCTTCCGGCCCATTGGCGGCGCGCTGCAGCGCCGCCTCCGATTGCGGCTTCTGGCCATTCTTGTCGTAATACTCATAAGCCACGAACTGGGTGTAGGCGTGATCGGCCGTCGGCGCGGTGGAGGACCGCGTCACCTCGCTGCGCGCACTCTCCGGCGAGCCCTGATTGGCGTCGGCGATATAGGCCGCCGCGTTCTCCGCCGCCGCGTAGTGCGCGAGCAGAGCGGTCATCGCCACGCCGTCCTTGCCCTTGTTGCCTTCGGCCCAGGGCAGCGGCGTCGGCTGCGCCGGCAACGCGTCGCGATACTGCTTGAACTCGTAATTGCTCAGCAGCTTCAGCCGCTCCGGCGCCGGATGATGCGACACCGCTTCCTCCGACATGTTGTCGACCGCCGTGTCGAAGGCGAAGATCGCCACATCCGTCCAGTTGCCGCTCATGGCGTTGTTCACCGCGCCCATGACGTTGCCCAGGCTGAAGCCGCCGCCGGACGAATGCTTGTCCGCCTTGGCCGCGTCATGCGCCGCGCGCGCCGCCGCGGCTGCTTCGGCTTCCTGTTCGCTGAGCTTGTCCATCACCGCCAGGGCGGCTTCGGAGTCGTAGCCGGCCCGCACCATCAGGTCGAAGCCGAGCGCATCGGCCGCGTCCTCCTGGTTCTGCGACATCTGCGGCGCCAGCACGTTGGCGCTGAGCTTGGACAGATGCGCCGCCACGTCCAGGCCGCGCGCGATGTCGCTGCCATGCATGCCGCTGACGCCCGAGCGCGAGACCGCGTCGGCGACGCCTTGCACCGCCGCGCCGTTCACCACCGCGAAATACTGCGATTTCTTGTACCAGTCCTTGTCATGATGGCGGTAGATCGCGTGGCTGACTTCGTGGCCCAGGATGAAGGCCAGCTCGTCCTCATTGTCGAGCTGCTCGAGCAGGCCGATGGTGACGATGATGGTGCCGTCCGGCGTACACAGCGCGCTGAACTCCGGCGCCGCCAGCACCCGCACCTGCGGCTGGAACGAGGCCGGCAAAGGCACGCCGCGCAGCAATTTCGCCAGCACGCCATTGGCATAGGCCTGCATCACCGGCGAGGGCACAAAGCCGTTGGCCCGCGCCCGCATGATGCCCAGCGCCAGCGGCCGCCCGCCAGCTATGTCGCTGTAATCGGCGGCGGGATGCAATTGGTCGATCGCCCGTCCGCTGCCGGGATAGCCATTGCCCAGCACCGGTGTCGCCGTGACAAGAAAGAGTGTGGCGAGGCCGCCGAACGTTGCGCGGTTCATGGCTTGCTGCCTTTCGCCGGCGGGCAGTCTTCGCCCAGGGCGCGCGTGGCGCCGACCTTGGTGTCGTTGCCGCCCATCGCGAGGTTGCGGCAGATCGCGGGCTTCTTGCCCGTCAGCCGGTAGTTGACCATGTGCGGCGGTACCCAGACGGCGGCGCCGTCGACCGTGACCTGCAGCATCATGTTCGGCGCGCGCTGGGTCACGGCGAGGCATTTGGGAAACTTGTCGTCGTCCAGCGACTTGAGCCGCTTGCCGTTGGGCGCGTCATAGAGATCGACCTGCGGCGTCCGCGCCGAGAGCACCGCGTCGCCGCTGAGGCCGGCGCATTCGCCGGTCGCAGCCAGCGCGGGCGCCGCGGCCAGCGCGAAGCCGCAACCCAATGCCATTCGCAAAATCGTTCGCCTCATGACGGTGCCTCCAAAGTGTCGGGGCGCCCGCCCGCGACGTGATGCAGATAACCCCAAAACGAATCCGGCAAGCCGATCAGCAGCATGGCCGCAAGCGCGACGGAAATGAACACGTCCTCGACCCAGTTGGCGACCGAAAGGCCGACCCACATCGCCAGCAGCAGGCCAATTCCAAGTGCCAGGAAAAAAGCCAGCCAGTGCCACAGGCTCTCGACGCCCTTGTCGAGGAACCAGGCGGCTACCGCGCCGCGCTCGACATGCGCGCGCCTCTTGCGCGCCCGGATGCGCCGCATGTGCAGGAGGGACAGGATGAGGATGACCGGAATGATCGCCAGCACCTGCGCCGGTTCGTTGGAAAACGTGGTGCCGAAAACCGTCATCACGTTCTGCTCGGGGCGCCCTTCGAAGGTGATCAGGTTGTCCAGCGCCATGGCATGCACGAAGACATTCGGCTGATTGCCGTTGACCGGCGAGAACGACTTGTCCTGCGCCCCTTGCAGCGCGCCGCCGTAAAACACCACGTGACCGCCGATGAGATCGGGCAGGTCCTTGTCATAGCCGCCGGCCAGCAACGCCTCGACCGGCACATAATTGTTGTACGGGCAGCGTCCGACGGCGGTCTTCTTGTCGAAGAAGGCGCGATAGATGCGCAGCCAGAACGACGTCGGCTCGTTGCACGGCAAAGGATTGTGCCGGTCGTTGAATGCCATGTTGAACGGCGCTGTCCGCGTGCCCCAGACCAGTTCGATTTGTCCGTTCAACGGCGCAAGCGGATGCGCCGGAAAGAGGTCCTTGTAGACCCGCGGCGCCAGCGACAGGCAGACGCCATCCGCAAGGCCGTTCGGCCCGAAGCAACGGCCGCTCGATGGATATTGCCGCACGACGCCGTCATAGGTTTCGATCGACGGGTCCAGAATTGGCACGCCGGTCTTCGCCAGTTCGGGCCGCAGCGGCGCTTCGCCGAAAGGCAGGTCGGTGCCGCCCTCGAAATAAAGCGGCACGCCGGCCTTCTTGTAGCGCGCGATTTCCTCGACCATTTCGCTCAGCGAATCGTCGGGACGGGAATCGACGAACAAAAAGTCCACCACCACGGCTTTTGGCTTGTAGGCGAGAAGCGCGTCGAGCGCGCGTGCGTGCGCGCTGTAGTTCCACGGCCAGGGCATTTGCAGGTCGTGCAGCGTCGGCTCGTCGACGACGGCGACCGTCACCTGGTCGCGCCCGCTCGTCGGATACAAATTGGGACCGGTGATCAGCAGGTTGGAGACGTCCTGCGCATAGCGCTGCGTCAGGTCGCTGAAGCCGAACGGGTTCAGCACGATCTGCAGCAGCGCGAAGCCGAACAGCACCAGCGCCACGAACCAGAACGGCACCCGCTCCTTCAGCTTCTCGACATGCTCGCGGTTCGGCCGCCGCACGCGCTCCCAGAAGCGCCCCACAAGCCCGCGCGGCCGGTTCTGATCGGAACTCGTCATGTGGGCGCTGGCTTCCCCGTCGGCGTCGAACGATACAACGTACAAAAGCGGGCGAAAAAGAGACGTTGCGATAACCGCCCCGATTGGCGGCGAATGCCGCCTAACGGCTGAACTTCTCCGAAAGGATAATGGACGAGACGGTGCGCGCCACGCCGCTCGCCTTGCCGATGCGGTCGAGCAGGGCGTCGATCCGCGCCGGCGTTTCGGTCTCCACCGTGGCGATCAGGTCGAAGGTTCCCGCCACCGCGGACAGGGACCGCACCTCGGGCATTTTTTTCAGCTCCATCGCGACGCGGTCGGCGCGCTTGGGATCGGTCTCGATCATCACCACGGCGCGCAATTTGGCGGCGTCGGTGGCGTCGGATAGCTTGACCGTGTAGCCCCTGATCGTGCCCTCGCGCTCCAGCCGCGCGATGCGCTCCTGCACCGTCGAGCGCGCCAGTCCCAGCTTGCGCGCCAGCGACGCCGTCGGCTCGCGCGCATTGGCGCGCAGCAGGGTGAGGAGTTTCTGATCGCCTTCTCGCATTCACATTCGCCTCTGTTTTCCTCCCCCGTAACAATGGGGGAGGAAAGACAAATTCGTCGATTCGACGGACAATCCTGCGATTCGCCGGTCGTGCACGCAAGTCCCGTCACATCGTCGTCTCCCAGCCGTCGCCTCGTTCGACGACAATTCCGGGCTGAAGAGGGAATGCGCTCATGAAAAACGTCCTACTCGTCGGCGGCGGCAAGATCGGCGTCGCCATCACCGAACTGCTCTGCGCGACCGGCGATTACCGCGTCACGGTGGCCGACCGCGACGCCGCCTCGCTCGCCCGCATGCCGAAAAACAATGTCGAGACCCGTCGGGTCGAGATCGGCGACGTGGCCTCGTTCGCGCGCGAGGTGCAGGGCCACGACATCGTGCTCTCCGCCACGCCCTACAATCTCACCGCCACGGTCGCCGAAGCCGCCAAGCGGTCCGGCGCGCACTATCTCGACCTGACCGAAGACGTCGCGTCGACCCGCGCCATCAAGAAGCTCGCCGACGGCGCGTCCACCGCATTCATTCCGCAATGCGGCCTCGCCCCCGGCTTTATCTCGATCGTCGCCGCCGATCTCGCCAAGAAGTTCGACACACTGCGCGAAGTGCAGATGCGTGTCGGCGCGCTGCCGGTGTTCCCGACCAATGCGCTGAAATACAATCTCACCTGGTCGACCGACGGTCTGATCAACGAATACTGTAATCCGTGCGAATCCATCCGCGACGGCCATCGTGGCGAAGTGCCGGCGCTGGAAGAGCTCGAGGAATTCGCCCTCGACGGCACCAAATACGAAGCCTTCAATACCTCCGGCGGCCTCGGCACGCTGTGCGACACGCTCGAAGGCAAGGTCGAAAACCTGAATTACAAGACGGTGCGCTATCCCGGCCACCGCGACATCGTGAAGATGCTGGTGCGCGACCTGCGCCTGGGCTTGCGCCGCGATATCCTCAAGGACGTGCTGGAGACCGCGATCCCGATCACCTATCAGGACGTGGTTCTGATCTTTGTCACGGTCTCCGGCATGCGGGATGGCCATCTGCGCCAGGAAAGCTACGCCAATAAGATCTATGCCCAGACCGTCGGTGGCCGCTTGATGAGCGCCATCCAGATCACCACCGCCGCCGGCATCTGCGCCATGTGCGACATGCTGGTGAACGGCCAGCTGCCGCGAAAAGGTTTCGTGCGCCAGGAAGAAGCCAGACTTTCCGACTTCCTCGCCAACCGCTTCGGCAGCTACTACGCCAAGGAGCAGTGAGCGGCGGTGAACTGCGAGCGGCAGCGAACTGCGAAGGCTGGACAATGCCGCTCGCGCTTCCCATAGTTCCGGCGGGAGTGCGAGCCTTCGGGCCGCGCTCCCTTTTGCCTTCCAGAGCGTTGCGCAGGGGGAGGGGGTCCCAGAAAGTCGAAAACGAATAAAGGCAGCTAGAACAAAGTGTTGAAATGATCCGGAGCGATCCGGCGTGGGATAGGAAGACCAGGATGTCGAACGAAATTCTCAGGGCGCTGGGCGTCAGCGCCGCCTCGGGCCCGCATGGCGTCCGCTCGCCGATCGACGGCGCCGAGATCGGCCGCGTCGCGTTCGACGATGCCCAAGCCATCGACGCGAAAATCGCGCGCAGCGTCGTCGCCTTCCGCGCCTGGCGCGACGTGCCGGGCCCTCGCCGCGGCGAGCTGGTGCGCCTGTTCGGTGAGGAGCTGCGCGCCAGCAAGGACGCGCTCGGCCGCCTCGTCACGCTCGAAGCCGGAAAAATCCTCCAGGAGGGCCTCGGCGAAGTGCAGGAGATGATCGACATCTGCGATTTCGCCGTCGGCCTGTCGCGCCAGCTCTACGGCCTGACCATCGCGTCCGAGCGTCCCGGTCATCGCATGATGGAAACCTGGCATCCGGCCGGCCCCGTCGCGGTGATCTCCGCCTTCAACTTTCCGGTCGCGGTGTGGGCCTGGAACGCGGCGCTGGCGCTGGTTTGCGGTGACAGCGTGCTGTGGAAACCATCGGAGAAGACGCCGCTGACCGCGCTCGCCACCCAGGCGCTGTTCGAACGCGCCGTGAAGCGTTTCGGCGATGCGCCGGCCCATCTCTCGCAGATTGTTCTGGGTTTGCGCGATGCCGGCGAAGCGCTGGCGAAAGACGCGCGCATTCCCGTCGTCAGCGCCACGGGCTCGACCCGCATGGGCCGCGCGCTGGCGCCGGTCGTCGCGGCGCGCTTCGGCAGGGCCATTCTCGAGCTCGGCGGCAACAATGCGATGATCGTGGCGCCCAGCGCCAAGCTCGATCTCGCCCTGCGCGCCATTCTGTTCTCCGCCGTCGGCACCGCCGGCCAGCGCTGCACCAGCTTGCGCCGCCTGTTCGTCCACGACAGCGTCTACGACAGGCTCGTGCCCGCCTTGAAGGCGGCCTACGCCAAGCTCGCCATCGGCGATCCGCTGGCGTCCGGCACGCTGGTCGGCCCGCTGATCGACGGCCACGCTTTCGAAAACATGGAACGCGCGCTCGCGTCCGCCAAAGCCGAAGGCGGCGCCGTCACCGGCGGCGGCCGTGTGCTGGCCGGCAAATTTCCCAACGCCCACTACGTCCATCCTGCCATCGTCGAGATGACGGACCAGACCGCCACCGTCTGCCACGAGACCTTCGCGCCGATCCTCTATGTCATGCGCTACGCCGACTTCGCGGATGCGCTGGCCCGGCACAACGCCGTGCCGCAGGGCCTCTCCTCCTGCATCTTCACGACCGACCTGCAGGAGGCCGAGCGTTTCCTCAGCCAGTTCGGCTCCGATTGCGGCATCGCCAACGTGAATATCGGGCCGTCCGGGGCCGAAATCGGCGGCGCCTTCGGCGGCGAAAAGGAGACCGGCGGCGGCCGCGAATCGGGTTCGGACGCCTGGAAGGCCTATATGCGCCGCCAGACCGCGACCGTTAATTACTCCGACGCCCTGCCCTTGGCGCAGGGGATTGAATTCGGCGTCTAGAATTTTTCGGGCGACACCCTATATCTTGTTCCGTCGGGCTCGGGAGGCTGCATGCTTCACGCAATTTTGTTTTGGCCGTTCGCGTTTTGGGTTTTCGGGCCGTTCCACGGCCTGGTGAGCCTGATCGTCCTCATCGTGCTGTTCAGCCTGATCTTCGGCCGTCGGCGCTATTACTACGGCTACTATCATCCCTGGTGGTGGCACGCGCCCGATCCGAATTCGCGTTCCGGCGCGCGGGCCATTCTGGAAGAGCGCTACGCCAAGGGTGAGATTCAGCGCGAGGAATATCTGCGCATGAAGCAGGACCTCGGCGGCTAGCTTCCGCTCGCCGCGAATGCCTGTAGATTGCGGTCGTGCCCAGCCGATTTCTTCTCGCGCTCATCGTCCTGTCGGGTTTTCTCAGTCCCGCCTGCGCCGCGCCGCTTGAAACCGTTGTCGTCACCGGCAGTGCGTTGCCGGGGGCGAACATCGACGTGGCGACGATACCGGTCCACGTCCAGACGCTGGACAGCACCGATCTCGACCGCCTCGGCCCGTCCGATCTGCTCGGCGCGATGGCGCGCGATCTGGCCGGCGTCTCGCTCGCCGACGCGCAGGACAACGCCTTCCAGCCCAACGTGCTGTATCGCGGCTTCGAGGCGTCGTCGCTGGTCGGCGATGCCCAGGGCCTCGCCGTCTATGTCGACGGCGTACGCTTCAACCAGCCCTTCGGCGACAATGTCGAATGGAGCATGATCCCCGACGGCGCGGTTGCCGGCGTGACCCTGGAAGGCGCCAATCCGGTGTTCGGCCTGAACGCGCTGGGCGGCTCGCTGTCGCTGTCGCTCAAGGACGGCTTCGGCTTTTCCGGCATCGGCGCGCAAGTCTCGGGCGGCTCGTTCGGCCGCGGCGAGGCCTCGTTCGACTGGGGTGGCAGCGACGGCAGCCGCGCCGGCTTCGTCGCCGCCGATCTGTTTCACGACGATGGCTGGCGCCAGCACTCGCCGTCGTCGCTGGCGCGGCTGTTCGCGAACCTCGCCTGGCGCGGCGACAGGAGCGAACTGCATCTGGATGTGATCGCCGCCTCCAACAGCCTCACCGGCAACGGCACCGCGCCGGTCGAGTTGCTCGCGGCGCGGCGCAGCGCGGTCTTCACCTATCCGGACAACACGCAGAACCTGTACGGCCTGGTCAATCTCACCGGCGTGTGGCGGCCCGGCGCGACGCTGACGCTGTCCGCCAATCTCTATCTCGACGGCCTCGCCCGTCACACGCGCAACGGCGACGCCAGCGACGCCGAGGTCTGCGCTCCGCCCGACGATGCGTTTCTCTGCCTCGACGACGGCGCGTTCCTGACCGGCAGCGACGGCAATCCGATTGCCGATTTCCTGTCCGGCGGCCCCTACGCCCAGCTCAACCTGACCCGGACCGAAACCCTCGGCGTCGGCGGCGCGTTGCAGGCGGCCTACCAGCCGCTCCCGCCTCTCCACCTGCTCGCTGGCCTCGCCATCGATCATGGCCATACGGATTTCTCGGCCAGTTCGCTTATCGGCGCGCTCACGCCCACCAGAGGCTTCGGCGGACCGGGTATCGTCATCGACCAGCCCGACCTCGTCATCGCGCCGGTGAAAGCGTCGGCCGGCAACACCTATTATGGCTTCTATGTGCAGGGCGGCGTCGATCTGACCGCGGCCCTCCGGCTCGATCTATCGGCGCGCTACAATATCGCCGACATCGTCCTGCGCGACCGTCTCGGCAGCGCCCTCGACGGCAGCCATCGCTTCACGCGGCTTAACCCGGCGGTGGGGTTGAGCTACCGGCTGGATACCGGCATCACCGCCCATGCCGATTACGCCGAGGCCAACCGCACGCCGACGCCGGCGGAATTCTCCTGTGCCGACGCGGCCGCGCCGTGCAGCCTGACCAACTTCTTCGTCGGCGATCCGGACCTCAAACAAGTCGTTGCGCGCACGTACGAGATCGGCCTGCGCGGCCAGGGTGCCGGGCTGTCGTGGCAGATCGACGCCTATCGCAGCGACACCGGCAACGACATCCTCTTCACCGCCAGCACGGTTCGCGGCCGCGCCTTCTTCCGCAACATCGGCGCGACGCGGCGCCAGGGCATCGAAGCCAACGCAAGCTGGCGCGAAGGCCGCTGGTCGCTGTCCGCGGCCTACAATTTCACCGACGCCGTCTTCCGCTCCCCGGTGACGCTGAACAGTCCGGACAACCCGCTTGCCGATGCCGATGGTCATATCTTCGTCGTGCCGGGCGATCGCCTGCCGTCCATCCCCCGGCATCTTCTGAAGCTGAGCGCCGGCTTCGCGCTCACGCCCGACTGGGATCTGACGCTCGCCGCGCGCTATGCCGGCGGCGTCTATCTGCAGGGCGACGAAGCCAATCTCAATCCGCCGACCTCGGCCTACACCGTGTTCGACGCCGGCGTCCGCTGGCGTCCAGCCGCAAGCGTCGAGGTCTTCGCCACGGTCGAGAACCTGTTCGACCGCGCTTACGAAACCTTCGGCGCCTTCTCGCCCACCGCCGACGTGCCCATCGCCGAAGCGCCGGGCGCCGGCGATCCGCGCAGTCTCTCGCCGGCCGCGCCGCGCACCGTCTTGCTCGGCTTGCGGCTGCATTAACCTTCCCTTAAGCATCCGCTTCAATTCGCGCGGGCAGGGTTTAGCCTTCACGCGTTGAGCAAGGGACACGCTTGAGATGCCGAAGAACGTGGCGCAATTCACCGGGATTTTCGTGACCGCGATCATCGTGTTCGGCACGGATATGGATGTGTTCTACGCCATGCCCTTGGGCATCATGGCCGGCGCGCTGGCGACGTTCTTCGTCGCGTTCTCTGACGGACAACAGAAACTCGCGAAGGTCCGGCGCTAAAGCGCGATCGGCTGAACCAACTTCGGGTTCAGCCGTAAATTGCGCGCCAATCAAAGAATCTAAGCGCCTTCGGGCGGAATGGTGTTGAGCGCTTCTTCCAGTTCGGCGAAGGATGGCTGCGCTTCGGTGGGCACGCTGCCGCGGCCGATTTCCACCGACACCTGCGCCGCGTTGCCGTGCAGATGCGCCACCAGGATGTCGCGGATGACGTGATAGAACTGCGCGTCCTCGTCGACGATGGATTTGAGCCGCGCGCCCATCGGGCCGACGATGCCGTAGGCCAGGAAGACGCCGAGGAAGGTGCCGACCAGGGCCGAGCCGATCATGCCGCCCAGCACTTCGGGCGGTTCGCTGATCGCGCCCATGGTCTTGATGACGCCGAGCACGGCGGCGACGATGCCGAGCGCCGGCAGGCCGTCCGACATGGTGGTCAGCGCGTTGGCGCCGACCAGCGCTTCATGATGGTGTTTCTCGAGCTGCTTTTCCATCGCGGTCTCGACCTGGTGCGGGTCTTCCAGACTCATGGTCATCATGCGCAGCGTGTCGCAGATGAAATCCAGCGCGAAATGGTCCTTGGTGATGCGGGGATAGCGCTTGAAGATCGACGAATCTTCGGGCTTTTCGATATGGGCTTCCAGCGCGATGAGGCCCTTGGACTTCATCGTCTTGGTCAGCAGGAACAAGAGGCACAGCAGGTCGCGATAGTCGGCCGGTTTCCAGCTCGGGCCGGAGATCACTTTGCCGAGCGAGCCGAAGATCTTCTTCAGTGAATACATCGAGCCGCCGATCAGCATGGCGGCCATGGCGGCGCCGAAGATCGTCAGCATCTCGTGGGGCAGAGCCTCGAACACGACGCCCAGCGAGCCGCCCGTCATCAGGTAGCCGCCGAAGACGCATGCGAAAAGAACTACGATGCCGCCGATTTGAAGCATGGACCGCCCGGGGAAATTCAGGCGGTTACTATTAACGAGAGGGCTTAAGAAGGCCTGAATAGCCGCGTCTGAACCGTTGTCGAATCCTTAATTTCGCTCAGCTTGCGCGCCACCAGCGCCGACAATTGCTGCGCCACCGCGTCGCCATGGCGTGCCGCATCGTCGTCGGTCCGGGCCGAGCGGCTGATGGCGCCCAGATGCAGGCTGGTGATCGCACTGTCGGGCTTAAGCCCCAGGGCCGCGATCGCGTCCAGATAATGGCACAAGCCGTTGGCGATGCGTCCCGTGGCCGCGAGCCCGGCGGTGCCGGCCAGGCCGCGGATTTCGTGCGTCGTGTCATACACCGAAGGCCAGTCGGCGGCGCGGGCCGCCTGCTCCATCTGTTTGACGAGTTCCAGCACCGCGCCGCGCAACTCGGCCGTCTTCAGGGCGATGATGCGGCTGGCCTTGGCCAGCGTGTCGTGGCTTTTCAGCGTCGCCATCGCCTGCCCGCTGCGCGTCTTCGGCAACAGCGACGGATAGTCCGCCGCCGCAACCAACTCGATTTTCGGTGCGTTTTTGTGCATGCAACACTCTTTCAGCGGACAGCCAGATCGTTTTCGAAATCGTCGCGGCGGCGGAACGGACCGGCGTAATTCGGGGTCGCATGACGGCGCCGGTCGGGCCCGAAATAGTTTGGGCATTTCACGAAAGGCCGCGGCCGGTCGACGATCTCGCCGATGCGCTGAAACAGATTGCCCGCCGTGATCGGCTTGGCCAGCACTTCGGTCACGCCGGCGTCGCGCGCCGCCTCGATGCGATGGCGCTCGGTATGGCCCGTCACCATGATGATCGGAATGTAGGGGTTGGGGCTCGACGTCGACATGCGCACCTCGCGCGCGAAGGCGATGCCGTCCATCGGCTTCATCGACAGGTCGGAGAGAATGATGTCGGGCTGCTTGTCGCGCAGCAGCACGAAGGCGTCCTCGCCGTTCGACGCTTCGAAGACGACAGCGATGCCGAGCGCGTTTAGCAGCGAGCGCAGCAGCGCGCGCATGTGCTGATTGTCTTCGACAATCAGCGCCTTCAGATGTTCGAATGCCCCCCCGGACATGCTGTCTTACCGCTCCGCGACTCTAAGCAACACACGGTGAGCATACCCGCACAAACGCCAATAAGCGCGCTTGCGGCAGGCGACTCCTGTCGATGTGCCCAGCTAGGTCAAATTTGACTTCGCTTTGTTTGGCGCCGGCAGGTTAGAAAGGGCCGGTTATTAATTGGTTACAAAAGTTGCCCTAAAGGAACAACATGCTTTCCTGGATTTCTCGTCAGGTGGGACAATTCGCCGTCGGCGGCGTCGGCATGGCCGCGAAGTCGCTGATCGCGCCGGTCGCGCTGGGCGCGCACGCGATGATCGTCGATGCCGCCGGCAAAGTCGTGCTGGCGCGGCATTCCTACAAGTACGGCTGGTCGTTTCCCGGCGGCGGTGTCGGGCGCGGCGAGGCGCCCGTCGACGCGATGCTGCGGGAACTTCGCGAGGAGATCGGCACGGTGCGGTCCGATCCGCCCATATTTTTCGGGCTTTATACGCGGCGCACGGGATGGGCGACGAACGTCATCGCGCTTTATCACCTGATGAATGCGCAAGTGGAGTTTCGCCCGAATTTCGAAGTGCGGGAGATCGTCTTCGCCGATCCGGCGAACCCGCCGGCGGGAACTTCGAGCGGAACGGTGCGGCGTCTCGCCGAGCTTATCGGCAAGACGCCGCCCAACCCATATTGGTGATAGCGCGGCAGGAACGAAATCAGCCTGTTTTCGCGGGCGCCGGCTGCGGCGACGTTGCCGAACGGCTCACCGGAAAAAATTTCTCCTTCATCTGGCCGAAGGCTTCGGTAGCGATACCTTCCGGCGTCCAGCCGCCTTCCTTGTTCAGATTCATGATCGGCCGCGGCTGGCTGTAGAGCTCGATCGTGTCGCCGCGGGCACCGAAGATCTGGCCGCTGACATCCTTGGCGAGCCCGGACACCAGCGCCACCGCCAGCTTCGCCGGTTGATCGGGACGGATCATCGCCGCCATCTGTTCGCGGCGCTTGGCTTGCGCTTCGTCGCGGATCGGCACGCTCTGCGTCATGCGGGTCCACGCCACCGGCGCGATGATGTTGGAGCGCACATTGGTCTTGGCGCCTTCCATCGCGACCACGCGCGACAGGCCCATGATGCCGAGCTTGGCGGCGGCGTAGTTGGCCTGGCCGATATTGCCGATCAGCCCCGAGGTCGAGGTGAACAGCGCATAGGCGCCGTCCTGCTGTTCGCGGAAATGCTCGATGGTCGCGCGGCAGACATTGTACGAGCCGCGCAGATGGACCTCGATCACCTTGTCCCAGTCGAATTCGGTCATCTTGTGGAACATTGCGTCGCGCAGGATGCCGGCGGGATTGATCACGCCGTGCAGTCCGCCGAATTCCTTCAGCGTCTGGTCGCGCAAGGCTTCCATCGCTTTGAGCGACGTCACGCTGTCCGAATTGGAAAACGCCTTGCCGCCGTTGCTGCGGATTTCCACCGCCACCTGCTCCGCCGGCGATGCCGAGCCCTCGTCGTCGCCCTTGAAGCCGCCGCCCAGATCGTTGACCACGACCGCCGCGCCCTCCTTGGCCGCGATCAGCGCCGTGTCCTTGCCGATGCCGTTGCCGCCGCCCGTCACCCAGACGACCTTGCCATCGAGAATGCCCATCCTTACCTCCGTTGCCGTTGTTGTGATTTCTTAGACCGGGTCCCAGCCGAACGTGCCCGTCGTCGGCTGCAGGTCCGTGAAGCTCGGTTTCATCGCCGCCATGCAGTGCTCGGCGATGGTGGCCGGCGTCCAGCCTTCGATCTTGCCCATGCCGCGCACCGGGCGCGGCTGGCTCATCAGGAAGATCTCGTTGCCGCGCGCCGCGAAGATCTGCCCGTTCACGTCCTTGCAGGCCGGCGACGCCAGCGACACCGCCAGCTGTGCCACCTGGTCGGCGCGCATGTAGTTCTTCATGCGGTCGACGCGCTTGGCGCTGGCTTCGTCCTTCACCGGGATCGTCGCGATCATGCGCGACCAGGCGAACGGCGCGATGGTGTTGGAGCGGACGTTCTTGGCCTGGCCCTCCATCGCGATGATGCGCGACAGGCCGACCACGCCCATCTTCACCGCCGCGTAATTGGCCTGCCCGATATTGCCGATCAGGCCGGACGTCGACGTGAACAGCACGTACGAGCCTTCGCCCTGCTCGCGGAAATGATTGATCGTGGCGCGCGTCACGTTGTAGGCGCCGTTCAGGTGCACATCGACCACCATGTCCCAATCGGCGTCCGTCATCTTGTGGAACATCGTGTCGCGCAGGATGCCGGCCGGATTGATCACCGCGTGCAGGCCCTTGAACGTATCGAGCGCCTGCTCGAACATGCGCTTGACGCCGGGCCGGCTGGTCACGCTGTCGGAGTTGGACACCGCCTTGCCGCCGGCCGCCACGATCTCGCGCGCCGCCATCTCGGCCGGCCCGGCTGAGCCTTCGTCGCCGCCGGCCACCGCGCCGCCCAGATCGTTGACCACGACGCTGGCGCCCTCCCTGGCGGCCAGCAAGGCGCACTCCTTGCCGATGCCGTTGGCGCCGCCCGTCACCAGAACGACCTTGCCATCGAGCACGCCCTTGCCTTCGGCCAAAGTCATGTGTTTCCTCCGCGCAGATTTTGTTGGTCTTTAGACTACCGAGCCCGCCTTGAGCGAAGCAAGCGAACTCCCCTGGACAATCCGGTCCGAACGGCCGGAAGACGCGCCTTTGGTCGAGGCGTTGAACCAGACCGCCTTTGGCCCGGGCCGTTTTGCCAAGGCGGCCTATCGCCTGCGGGAAGGTGTGTCGCAGGTGGCGAGTCTGGCCTTCGTCGCGGTCGAGGACGGCGCCTTGCGCGGCTCCGTCCGCTTCTGGCCCATCGCGATCGGCGGCACGCGCGCGCTGATGCTGGGTCCGCTTGCCGTCACCGCCGGCCAGCGCGGCCGCGGCATCGGCGTGGCGCTGATGGAACGTGCCCTCGATGAAGCGCGCGCCCTGGACCACGCCGTCGTCATCCTGATCGGCGACGAGCCCTATTACGCCCGCGTCGGCTTTGCCAAATTGCCGCCCGGCCGCATCCGCTTTCCGGGTCCGGTCGACCGCTCGCGCATCCTCGGCCTGTCGCTGAAGGCGGGCGCCACGCTCAACCTCTCCGGCGAAGTGCGCAAGGCGCGGCTCGACGATCCGGTATGCGCCGACGGCGCGGGCCTGGGCTGACATGAGCACGATCGACCTCGTCACCGACCTCCCACGCGCCGAATGCGAGCAGCGCCTGCGCCAGACGGTAGCCTCGGAATGGTCGTTGATTACGGATAGCGGCGTCGTCGGCAAGATCGAGGGCGACAGCTTTCGTCTTCACAAGAAGATCTACTACCGCAACTCATTCCAGCGCCATTTGTATGGCCGGCTATCCGACACGACCAGCAAGGGCACCTGCATCCACTGCGAAGTTCGCGAGATGAACTTGAAGCCCATCCTCATCCTTGCCGGCATCATCGTGCTGCTGTCGGTCGCCGGCGCGCTCTGGGGCATCTTAAGCCACAGGGCGCAGCTTCACGATGTCCCGCTCGCCGCGATATTGGCGCCGTTCGGCGTCATACCGCTGCTGGCCGGCATCGGCTTTCTCGCTGTCTTTATCGGCCGCAGCGCCGCGCGCAACGAACAGCAATTCCTGCTCGATTTCCTCAAGCGTACGCTGGACGCGAGAGAAGCCTAACTTTCCTGCTCGATCTTCTCGCGCGCTGCTGTCGCCAGAAAGCTGGAGCGCGTCAGGCCGCGAGCGGCGGCGGCCTCGTCAATCGCGTTCAGCAATCCGGAATCGAGCGACAGGTTCGCCTTCGCCGGCCTGCCGCTGTCCAGCACCAGTTGTACAACGGCAAGCGCGGCCCCATCCGCCAACGCCGCCGCGACGCTCTTGTCCTTGCGCAACTGTTCCGCCGTGCGCGGCTTTGGAATCTTTTCGCCATCGGCCAGCGCATCCTCGACCCACAAGCGGATCGCTTCGGATGCGTTCCTCAACGCCTCGTCGGTCGTCCCGGCGCCGGATGTGCAGCCCGGCAGATCGGGCACGACGACTCCGTAAGCACCAGCCTTACCGTCAATCAACACGACATACCGTGCCATTTGCTTACTCCTGCCAACCGGCTTGTTTTGCGACCGCCCGCGCGACACCGGGCGAAATCGACCGGTGCCGCGGCAGCACAATGCGTCCGGGCCGCGATGGATGCTTGAACACGTCGTGTGCGCCGCCATGCCGAACCACCCAGCCGTCGCGCAGCAATCGCGCGGCGATCTTGCTCCGGTCGGTCTCGAAGATCGGCATTCTGTGCGTATATATATGCGCACGGGTGGCGCGTCAAGAAACTACCGCCCCTCGACCCGCCACGCGATCAGTAGCGTGCCGAGCAGCAACAGCAGCGCCGCCCACGCCGGCAGGAGCGGCCGCTGCTCGACGCTGGTCACGCGATAGGCGCCGTTGGCGCGCAGGCCGATCCAGTTCGAACCGGCCGCGTTGCCGCTGGCGCCGACACGGCGCACATCGGGCACGCCATCGACGAGCCAATGCACCGAGCCGCCGCTCGCCTCCGCGATCGGCGAGAGAACCGCGTCGCTGGCGCGCATGTCGGCGACTTCCTTCGGATTGAGCGGCCCCGCCGCCGCCACCGCCGTCAGCGTGCCGTCGGTCAGCCGGTAGAGGCCGAGCTCGTCGGCTCTCGCTTTGGCGCGCCACACGCCGGGCTCGACCTTGGCCGGCGTCAGCGTGACGGTTTTTCCGGACGGATAGGTCAGCCTGACGGGCGCAGCCGTATCCGCCATGGTGCGGCGCTCGGCGGTGATCGCGCCGTCGGCGATGCTCGCGGCGAGGCGCTCCTCCTCCAGCTCCGGCTCCTTCATCAGCCAATGCGCCAGCCGCCGCAGCAATTCGGCTTGTGGTCCGCCGCCCTCGAAGCCGCGCGCCCACAGCCAGGCATGATCGGAGAGCAATTCGGCGACGCGCCCCTTCTTCACATTGTCGAGCACCAGCAGCGGCCGGTCGTTCGGTCCGCTCATCAGCGTGACGCCGGAAATCTTGGTCGAGCCGATGATGCGGAACCAGCGGCCCCAGCTCGGCGGCGCATTCGCGCTGTTGGCGCCCGGCAGGTCGCGCGTCACCGGATGCGCCAGGCCCTGCGGCGTCACGACCGGCTTGAAGCCCTGCGTGACGATCTCGCCGGTGGGTTGCGACGGCAAGACCGCCGCCAGCGGCGTGCGCGCGATGCTCATCGGCTGGGCGAATTCGGGTCCCGACGCCACCAGCAGCGCACCGCCGTTTTCCACATAGGAGGCGAGGTTGTCGTAATATGCTAGTTGCAGGATGCCGCGCTCGCTGTAGCGATCGAAGATCACCAGGTCGAAACTGCCGAGCTTTTCCAGGAACAATTCCTCTTTCGGAAAAGTGATCAGCGCCAGGTCCTCGGCCGGCGTGCCGTCCAGCTTGGCGGGCGGGCGCAGGATCGTGAAATGCACCAGGTCGACCGACGGATCGGCTTTCAGCAGATTGCGCCAGACGCGCTCGCCGGCATGCGGTTCGCCGGAGACCAGCAGCACGCGCAGGCGGTCGCGCACGCCCGTCACCGTCACCACCGCGCGGTTGTTCTGCAGCGTCAGCTCCACCGGCCCCGGCCGTGCCTCCACTTCGACGACGTTTTCGCCGCCATGCTTCACCGGTATCTGGATTGTCGCGTCGCGGCCCACCGGCACCGTCTGCGTGCCCAGATTGCTGCCGTCGATGCGCACGTCGACATCCGCCGCGCCACCCGCGCCGGCGCCGAAATCCTCGACTCGGATCACCATCGCCGCCGTCTGGCCGACGATGGCGAAGCGCGCCGCGTTGACGATGGTGAGCTTGCGGTCGCGTTCGCCGCGGCGGCCGGCGATCAGCGCGTGAATCGGTGCGTGCAGCCCCAGCTTGTCGGCCGGCGGCGCGTCATGCACCTGCCCGTCGCTGATCAGGATGGCGCCGGCGATGCGCTCCGGCGGCACGTCGGCCAGGGCGGCGTTGAGCCCGGCGAACAATTGTGTGCCGTTGTCCTCGCCGGTCGCGGTGGTCGTCACCACGCTCTCGCGCACTTCGAGATTCTTGTCGCCGCCGAGCTGCTTGCGGATCGCCGCCAGCGCCGCATCTTCCTGGGCGCGGCGGTTCTCGATGCCCATGCTTTGGCTGCGGTCGATGACGATCGCCGCCACGTCGGGCAGGGAAGCGTGCGTCTCGTTGACGATCAAGGGATTGGCGATGACGAAGATCAGCGCCGCGAAAACCAGCGCCCGCGCCCACGCGCCATGGGCGCGCAGCGCCGCCGCCGCGATCGTCAGCAGGCCGGCCAGCCCGATCGCGGCCCAGAGCAGGATCGGCGGCAGCAGCGGCGCGAAGTCGATGCTGGCGTTCATTTGCCCATCTTCTTCAGCAAGGCGGGCACATGCACCTGGTCGGTCTTGTAGTTGCCGGTGAAGGCGTACATGACGAGGTTGACGCCGAAGCGGAAGGCCAGCTCGCGCTGCATCTCGCCGCCCGGCACGACGTCCACCATCGGCGCGCCGTCGGGCCTGACCGCCCAGGCGGCGGCCCAGTCATTGCCGCCGATGATCACCGGCGAGACGCCGTCGCCGCCGCGCGCCGGCGCCGGGCCGGCCTCGGGATCGGCCGGCGGCAGGGCCTCGATCCACACCTTGCCGTCGTCCCAGCGGCCGGGAAATCCCTGGATGATGTAGAACGCCTTGGTCAGCACGTGATCCGCCGGCACCGGCTCCAGCGGCGGCAGGTCGAGCTTGGCGATCAGCCGCCGCAGCGTCCGCGCGCCGGCCGATTGCGGCCCGCGCTCCGCGCCCAGCGTCAGGTCGCGGGTGTCGAACAGGATCGTGCCGCCGTTGCGCATGTAGTCGCTGATCTTCGACAGTGTCTCTGGCGTGAGATCCGTCTCGCGCGGATCCATCGGCCAGTAGAGCAGGGGGAAGAACGACAGATCGTCCTTGGCGATGTCCACGCCCATCGGCTCCTGCGGCTCATAGGAGGTGCGGGCGCGCAATTGCAGGCCAAGGCCCGTCAGCCCCGCCTTGCTCATGTCGTCGACATCGGCGAACCCGGTGACGACATAGGCGAGCCGCGTGTCGGTCGCCGCCTTCAGGTCGAACGCGTCGTCGGCGCGCGCGTCGCGCGCATGGGCGCTAAACAAAACGGCAAGGATCACCGCGGCGACCCGCGCCAAGCGCAGTCGCGAGAGATAGCCGCGCATCCACAGCGACAACAGAGCGTCGAGGAACAGCAGTGCCGCCGCGATCGCGAGCAGCCAGGGCGCCAGCGCCAGCACCGTCGTCTGCGCATAGGCCTCGACCGGCACGCCGATATCGCCGATCGGCAGCAGCACCGTGTCCGGCTTCACCGCGTTGAGCGCGTCCTCGGTTCCCAGAACGCCGTACAGCCCCGGCGGATGGCTGCGCGACACCGCCGTCTTGCCGATGTCGGCGGCGCGGATCGGCAGCGCTTCGGCCGGCGGCCGGCGCGTGCGTCCGAAACCGTCCAGCGTCGACACCGGCGGCAGCGTCGTGGCGCCCTGCATGTCGCTGGGCCGCGATCCCGCCGACAGCGCCAAGAGCCGCCGCATCATGTCGACATAGAGTCCGGAGATCGGCAGCGACGACCATCCCGGTCCCGCCGTGATGTGGAACAGGACGACGAAGCCCTTGCCGCGCCCCTGCGCGGTGACAAGCGGCGTGCCGTCCGCCAGCCGCGCCCAGGCGCGGTCCGCCAATTCGACCGAAGGCTCGGCCAGGATCTGCCGCGTCACCGAGACGTCGGGGGGAATCGAAAGGCCCGCGAACGGACTGGAATCGGAAAACGGCGCCAGTTTCTGCGGCGCGGCCCAGGCCAGCGCGCCGCCGAGATAGCGCCCGCCGACCCGCAATTTCACCGGCACCAGGTCGTCGGTGCCGCCCGTCATGCGCTCGCCCGCGAAGCGGATCAGCAAGCCGCCGCCTTCGACGAATTTCTCGACCTTGTCGTAGTCGCTGCCGGCGATCCTGCCGACATCGGCCAGGATCAGCACCGAGACGTTGCGGCTCAGCAGGTCGCTCACCGTGCCCTTGCGCACTTCGGCATAGGGCGCCAGCGCGCGCTCCAGGTAATAGGTGTCCGACAGCAGCGGCTGGGTGTCCTCGGCATTGGCGGCCGAGACGATTCCGGCCGCGCGCCGCACGCCGCCGCCGCCCAGAAGCTGCACCGCGCCGGCGGCGTCGGCGTTGAGAACCGCGATGCGCGTCGTCTCGTTGCGCACCTCCAGCGGCAGCCGGATATGCGCGGTCGCCCGGCTCTTGCCGTTGTCGAAATGAAATTGCGCCGACGCCAGCATCTCACCGTGATTGCCCAGCGCGGCGACCTCGCCGCTGCGCGCGCCGTCCGTGCCGGCGCGCAGCACCGCGACGTCGAAGCCGTCGGCGAGATTGGCCGGCGGCAGCAAGGCCAGCGCGTCGTGCCCCGGCGCGTCGGCATAGACTCTCAGGTCGCCGGCGCGGGCCAGCGCTTCGGCCGTTGCGGCCGCCTGGCCGTCCTCGATGCCGTCGCTCAGCCAGATGATCTGGGGCTTTTGCGCGAACCGCGCCTTGAGCACCGCCGCCGCGGCGCGCTTCCGATCCGGCAGCCAGGGCTCGGGCGTCAGGCCTTGCGCGATCCGCGCCGCCTTGCCGGCATCCATCAGGCTGACATCGGGCATATCGGCCGTCGCGACGATCGCCACGGCGCGCCCCTGCTGTGTCGCGCTGCGCAGCACGTCGGCGATCGCCGATTCGCGGGCGTCCCAGTTCGCCGCGGCGGTCCAGCCATTGTCGACGAACAGCACCACCGGTCCGCCGCCGGCGACCTGCGGCCCCTTGCCGAACAGCGGTTCGGCCAGGCCCAGGATCACCGCCGCCGCCGCGATCAAACGCAGCAGCAGGAGCCACCAGGGCGTGCGTGCCGGCGTCTCTTCCTTGCCGGACAGTCCCAGCAACAGATGCAGCGGCGGAAACCTCAGCCGGCGCGGCAGCGGCGGCGTCACGCGCAGCAGAAACCAGATCGCCGGCAGCACGATCAATGCCGCCAGGATATAGGGCGCGCCGAAGCTCAATCCCGAGAGGACTTCCATGCCGCTACGCGCCGCTCATGTCGGCGTAGAGCGCGATCAGCGCGGTCTGCGGCGGCTTGTCGGTGCGGTGCGCGATATACGACCAGCCGAGCTTGCGCGCCAGCACGCCCACTGTTTGCGCATGCGCCTTGAAACGCGAGCGATAGGCGCTCGCCACAGTCTCGGCCCGGCCTATGGTTTCGTTCATCAGGCCGTTGGTGTCTTCGAAGCGCATGCGCCCCGAATAAGGAAAGTCCTCTTCCGCCGGATCGATGATGTGTACCAGCTGTCCCGTCACCGCGGCATGCGACAGCCGCCGCAGGGCCGTCTCGATCTCGCTCAGGGGCGAGAGGAAATCGCTGAACCAGACGAATTGCGCATTCTTGGCGATGACGGCGTCCGGCGGCAGCGCCGGGCCGATCGACTGCCGGTCGAGCAACGCATGCCCCATGCGCCGCAGCGCGGCGCGCGAACTCGCCGGCGCATGGCCTTCGCCGTACAGCGCCACGCGCTCGCCGCCGCGCACCAGCAGGGAGGCCAGCGCCAGCGTCAGGAGCCGCGCGCGCTGGCCCTTGCTGACCGCGCCTGACGAGAAATTCATCCCGGCCGCCATATCGCACCAGAACCACACCGACTGCGCCGCTTCCCATTCGCGCTCGCGGACGAAGAGCTTTTGCGACTTGGCCGATTGGCGCCAGTCGATGGCGGCGGCGGAATCCTCCGGCCGATAGCGGCGGAACTGCCAGAAGCTCTCGCCCATGCCCGATTTGCGCCGCCCATGCACGCCCAGGCTCACCGCGGTCGCCAGCCGTTCGGCGTCGACCAGCAGCGGCGGCAGGCCGGCGCTCAGCGCCTCGGCTTCGTATTGCAGATTGCCGCCCACGTCTTTTTTTGAAAAAGCGCTTGGACTCAAAGATAACTCCGGCACAGCCGCTCGATGACGGACGGCACCGTCATGCCTTCGGCGCGGGCCGGGAAGGTCAGCGCCATGCGGTGCCGCAGGACCGGTTGCGCCAGCGCTTCGACGTCGTCGGTCGAAGGCGCCAGCCGTCCCTCCATCAGCGCCCGCGCCCGCACCGCCAGCATGAAGGCTTGGGAGGCGCGCGGCCCCGGTCCCCAGGCGACGGCGTCGCGAATGTCTTTGGCGCCCTCTTCGCCCGGCCGCGCCGCGCGCACCAGCTTCAGGATCGATTCGACGACTTTCTCGCCGACCGGAATATGGCGCACGATCTGCTGTGCCAGCATCAGGTCCTGCGGCGTGCAGACGCTGGTTGGCGTTGCCTCTTCACCGAAGGTGGTGGCAATAAGCATGCGCCGCTCGGCCTCCTTGTCGGGATAGCCGATGTCGATCTGCAGCAGGAAGCGGTCGAGTTGCGCCTCGGGCAGGGGATAGGTGCCTTCCTGCTCCAGCGGATTCTGCGTCGCCAGCACGTGGAAGGGTTTGGGCAGGTCGTAGCGCTGTCCCGCCACCGTCACATGCCGCTCCTGCATCGCCTGCAGCAGCGCCGATTGGGTGCGTGGCGAGGCGCGGTTGATTTCGTCGGCCATCAGCAATTGGGTGAACACCGGCCCGGGCAGGAAGCGGAAGGCGCGCTTGCCTTGCGCCTCTTCCAGCACCTCCGAGCCGATGATGTCGGTCGGCATCAGGTCGGGCGTGAACTGGATGCGCTTCCAGTCGAGGCCCAGCACGATGCCCAGCGTCTCGACCAATTTGGTCTTGGCCAAACCGGGCACCCCGATCAGGAGGCCGTGGCCTCCGGCCAGCAGCGTCACCAGCGTCTGCTCGATCACTGCATCCTGGCCGAAGATCGCCTTTCCGACCGCCGCGCGGACATGGGCCAGGGTCGCGGCGGCGCGCTCGAGATGGGCGGCGGCGCTCGAACTCTCAGCCCCAACGTTCGGCGGCACAATATCGTTCATGAAAGGGTCCGGATGCTTGGTTGCCGGTCCTAGCGGCGCACCCTATCTTGAGAGATGTGCCGGGACGCGACTTATGTACCCCGCCGGTGCAGGCGCAACAAGGAAAAGCCCGTTCCCGCACAACGCTGTGATGGGTGGGCATTTGGTAATCATGAACAGCGGTTTCCCTCTCGGTCTGGCAAGCCTGCAGCGCGACGCGGCGGCGGGCCGCAAGCTGCCGCCGGTCGACACATGGCACCCCGCCCATTGCGGCGACATCGACATCCGCATCGCCCGCGACGGCACGTGGTACCATGAGGGTACGCCCGTGGGCCGCAAGGAACTCGTTCGGCTGTTTTCGACCATCCTGCGCCGCGATCCGGACGGCTATGTCCTGGTCACGCCGGGCGAGAAGATGCGCATCGTGGTCGAGGACGCGCCGTTCCTCGCCGTGCTGCTGGATGTCGAGGGCCTGGGACGCGAGCAGCGTCTGACCTTCACCACCAATGTCGGCGACCAGACCGTGGCGGGCGCCGGCAACCCGATCCGCGTCGAAACCGATCCCAAAACCGCCCAGCCCGCGCCCTATGTCCATGTCCGCAAGGGCTTGGAAGCGCGCATCTCCCGCGCCGTCTTCTATCAGCTCGCCGACCTTGCCGTGCCGGGCGAGGGCGAGCATGCCGGCTTCCTCGGCGTCTGGAGCGGCGGTTGCTTTTTCCGCATGGGCCGCCCGGCATGAGTGGTGAAACGCCCGCCGCGATCGGCCATCGCATCGTCAGCGGCGGCGTCGAATTGCTGCGCAGCCGGCTGCTGCACGAGGCGCCCCTGCTGCCGCTGCAGCCGACGCGCGGCGATTTCGATCTCAATCCGCAGAACCGGCCGAAGGAGAAGCGCGATCTCACCCCGGCCGCCGTGCTGCTGCCGCTGGTCTTCCGCGCCGAGCCGATGGTGCTTCTGACCCAGCGCACCGATCATTTGTCGCGCCATGCCGGCCAGGTCGCCTTTCCCGGCGGCCGCGCCGATCCGGAGGATATCTCGCTGGTCGAGACCGCGCTGCGCGAGACCCAGGAGGAGACCGGCATCGAGCCGGCCTTCGTCACCGTCGCCGGCTTTCTCGATGCGTATGAAACCGGCACCGGCTATGCGATCCTGCCGGTCGTCGGATTGTTGGCCGAAGGCTTCGCGCTCGCGCCCCAGCTCAGCGAAGTCGCCAAGATCTTCGAGGTGCCCTTGTCCTTCCTGCTCGATCCCGCCAACCGGCAGAAACAGTCCCGGGAATTCCAGGGCCGCCAGCGCAGCTTCTATTCGTACACCTATGAAGGCCATTACATCTGGGGCGCCACGGCCGCCATGCTGATCAATTTCGGCGAACGGATTTCGGCGCCATGAGCCGCATCATCTTCGAGCGCCTCCTGCTGTTCGGCGTGCCGTTCATCGTCTATGGCGGCTATCTGCTGTTGCTGCGCCTGTGGCCGCCGCAGCCGGCGCGCCCGCATCCCTGGACGGTCCTCTTCATCGCCGGTCTGTCGCTGTTCGCGCTCAGCTTCATCCTTTGGGGCATCACCGAGGGCGAGCCGACCACCGGGACCTATGTCGCGCCGCATGTCGTCAACGGCAGGATCGTTCCGGGCTATGTTCAGCCGGCGGAGAAAAAGCCTTGAAGCTGGACCCCAAGCGCAATCCCTGGATGACGGCGGTGGAAACACGCGCCGTGCTGGATGCGCTGGGCGGCGCGGGCCGTTTCGTCGGCGGTGCGGTGCGCAATGCGCTGCTGGGGCGCGAGGTCGCCGACATCGACATCGCCACCCCGCTGACGCCCGATGACGTCACCAGGCGCCTGAGTGCCGCCGGCCTCGGCGCCGTGCCGACCGGCATCGCGCACGGCACCGTCACCGCCATCGCGAACGGCAAACCCTACGAAGTCACCACCCTGCGCCGCGACGTGGCGACCGACGGCCGCCGCGCCGTCGTCGCCTTCACGACCGATTGGGCCTTGGACGCACAGCGCCGCGACTTCACCATGAACGCGCTCTATGCCGACGCGAATGGCGAGATATTCGATACGGTCGGCGGCGTCGCCGATCTAAACGCCGGCCGCGTCCGCTTCGTCGGCGACGCGACGACCCGCATCCGCGAAGACTATCTGCGCATCCTGCGCCTGTTCCGCTTCCACGCCTGGTACGGCAAGGGCGAGATCGATTCTGAGGCGATACAAGCCGCAGGAAAAGAACGAGCAGGGCTAAAAAAACTTCCTGGCGAGCGAGTCCAGAAAGAAATGCTGCGATTGCTTGAAGCTGAGCAACCCGGAGAAGCCATTCGGCTTATGGCAGCGTCTGGCGTTCTCGTTGAGGTGTTGCCTACAGGCCTCAACAGACCGCGGCTCGAACAGTTGGCCAAGGTCGATGCGGATGCCTTCTTCCAACCAGATGGCCTGCTCCGCCTAGCGGCTTTGCTGCCAAATGCGGATGAGGCCAAGTACGTTTCGGAGGAGTGGCGTCTATCTAACGCTCAGGCGACACGCCTAATCGATGTTGCCGAAGCAAAAGAAAAGATCGTCTCCTATCTGTCGATCAAGGAGGTCCGCAAGCTGCTCTACAGGCTGGGCGCACAACGCTTCCGCGATCGCGTCTTCATCAAATGGGCCGAAGACCCCAAGGCCACCAACGCCGTCAACTGGCGCATGCTGCTCGAGGTCGGCGCCACCTGGGAGCGGCCGAAATTCCCGCTCTCGGGGCGCGAAGTGATGCTCGCCGGAGTCCCCGAAGGCCCTCTGATCGGCCGCATCCTCGAAGAGGTCGAGGATTGGTGGATCGACGCCGATTTCATTGAAGACGAATTCTCCCTGGCCGAGCGATTGAAAGCGGTCGTCCAGGCGACGGCCTACTGATGCCCTTCGAAATCCTCGACACGCTCTCGCTCCCCGGCGATCCGCTCAAGCCCAATGACGACGCCTTCGGCCACACGGACAACGCCGCCGTTGTGCTCGACGGCGCCACCAGCCTCGGCGATCCCCTGATGCCTGGCGACAGCGACGCCGCCTGGATCGCCCATTTCGGCGCCCGCCGCCTGATGGCCCACGTTCGCGACGGCGAGGCGCCGCAGGACGCGCTGCGCCACGCGCTCGCCGACGCGGAAAAATCCTTCAAGGCGTTGCGCCGCCGCGAGCCCGCCGAACAATGGGAAATGCCCTTCGCCTCGATGGCCTTCGCCTTCGAGGCGCCGGACGGTTTCGAATTTCTCTGGTACGGCGATTGTGCTGGCCTGCTGCAACGGCCGGGCGAGAAGGTCGAGATGCTGGGCGAATCCCTCGCGGCGAAAGCACGCGAAGCCAGGAACGCCGCAAAGATCGCCAAGGAGATGAATCTGGCGCCGGTGGCGAGCAGCGAGCTAGCACGCTTCCTGCCGTCGCTGCGCCAGGCACGCAATCGTCTCAACTCCGGCGCGCACTGGGTCTTCAGTCCCGACGCGCGCGCCGCCGAGCATGTCGCGGTCAAGCACATCGTTGCGCCCAAGGGCTCGCTGCTGCTGCTGACGTCCGACGGATATCTCGCGCCGGTCAGCGACTATGGCCGCCACACCGCGCAGAGCTTCCTGGACAAGGCCGTCGCCAAGGGTCTTGGGCTCCTCGCCGACGAATTGCGCGAGATCGAGGACGCTGACCCGCAAGGCCACAAACACCCGCGCTTCAAGAAGAGCGACGACGCGACCGCGGTGTTGCTGAGGCTCGCATGAGATTTTGTCCATTCCGGGAGCCCGACGGAACTTCAACGGATGCCGTTCGTTCCTCTTGGCAGGTATCCCAATTGGAGCGCGCATCATGGCAGTGGAAATCATCAACTCGGACAGCGGTAGCGGCGGCGGCGGCAAAGTCCTCATTGGCTTCATTCTCGGCGCCGTCTTGCTGGCGGTCGCCGTGGTGGCCTTTTTCATGTGGGATAATTTCAAGAGCGGTGGCCACCCTTCAGCACCCGCGGCCATCCATGTCACGGTAAAGGGCAAATAGCCGCCGGACCAACGCAGCTATGGCTCGCCCGCTTTCGCCGTTTCGCTCACGGTGACGGCCAATATCCACGCCAAGAGCGAGCCCGGATCGCCCAGGATCGCCAGCGCGATCGTCATCGTGCTGGCGATGCTTGCCGGTGCGGTTCGCGACGCCGTCGTTGCGGGCTTCGGCGGACGCGCGAGGTCATGTCTTGGATATGCAGGCGGATGAAGTGTTTTTGCCGGCAGGCCCTCGAACGTCGCGTCGAGCAGGGCGACCGTCGCCTCGTCGCGCTTTTCCGCGGTCAGGCCGCCCATCACAACCGCGATCAGCCGCGTGCCGCCACGCGTCGCCGTGCCGACCAGATTGTAGCCGGAGGCCTCGATGTAGCCGGTCTTGATGCCGTCCGCGCCCTGGTAGTTGCCGATCAGCGCATTGTGCGTGCTGTAGTCGTCGCCGTGCCAGGTCATCTGCGTGATGCGGAAATAGGCGAAATATTCGGGAAAATCGTAGACCAGGTGACGCGCCAGGCGCGCCAGATCCTCCGCCGTCGTCTGCTGCGCATCGTCCGGCAAGCCCGTCGCATTGTGAAAGAACGAATGCGCCATGCCGAGCTGGCGCGCTTTGGCGGTCATCAATTCGCTGAAATGCCGCTCCGTGCCGCCGAGCGCCTCCGCGACCGCCACGGCCGCGTCGTTCGCCGAGCAAACGACGATTCCCTTGATCGCCATATCGACGGAGATCGCATTGCCTACCCGAAGACGCAGATGCGAACGCGGCTGCGCGGCGGCGTTGGCCGACACCGCAAGATTGGTCTCAAGCGTGATTTTGTGGAGGCGCAATTCCTCGAACAGAAGATAAAGCGTCATCATTTTGGTCAGCGAGGCCGGGTGGCGCGCGGCGGCGGCATTGCGCGCATACAGGACGCTGCCTGTCCTGGCATCGATCACCAGCGCAGCATCGAGCTCGGGATCGGTGAGCCTTCGGCCGCCGTGCTGACCGTGGTGGCGCGCCGGCACCTCCGCTCCTGCCGCCGCGACGCCGACGGCGCAGACCAGCGCCGCCACCGCTGCGCGGCGCACGATGCTCTTTGTCCGTTGCCCCGTCCGCAATCCCCGCCCCCGCAGGTCACGAGATCGGATTGAACGCCGCTTTAGGGATGTAGGCAAATGGCTTTGGGCGGTTGACGCGGCAAAAAACGCTCGTTCGCGACATTCCCGTTCGCCGGGCGCGCGAAAACGTTCGTCAGGCCGGCATCGCATGCATGATCGCCATGCCGCCGCGCCAGATCATCGCGAGGGCGACATACAGCACGATGAAAAGCCCGGCATAGCTGATCCACGGATACTTGTTCAGCACGCGAGCGATCATGGCGGCCGCCACGCCCATCAGGCCGATCGAAAGGCACAGGCCGATGGCGAGCACCACCACGTGATTGCGCGCTGCGCCGGCCACGGCCAGCACATTGTCCAGCGACATCGAAAGATCGGCGGCGGCGATCTGCACCACCGCGCGGCGCACCATCGCGGCGCTGGCCTCGGCGCTGAACGGTCCGCCCAGCTTGTCGGGCAGCGAGCCCAGCGCCTCGAGCGATTTTTTCTCTTCCGCCGCGTCGCGGATGTCGCGATAGAGCTTCCAGCACACCCACAGCAGCAGGATGCCGCCGGCGAACATCAGTCCGATGATCTCGAGCAGCTCGACCGTGATCGCCGCCAGGAACACGCGCAGCACGACGGCGGCGACCAGGCCCCAGAAGATCACCTTGCGGCGGATGACCTGCGGCACGCGCGCCGCCGCCATCCCGATGACGATGGCATTGTCGCCGGCCAGTACGATGTCGATGAGCACGACTTGCAGGAGCGCGAATAACCCGCCGTGACTGAACAAAGGCTCCAAACGCAATACCTCGGTGAACTGGCCCTTAAGGCCAGCGTACTTCAGGCGGCATCGACACGAGGATCGCGTCGATATTGTGCCCCGTCTTCAGGCCGAAAAGCGTGCCGCGGTCCCACAGCAGGTTAAACTCCACATAGCGGCCGCGCCGCACAAGCTGGTGGTCGCGGTCGGCTTCCGTCCAGGGCTGCCCCATCCGCCTCCTTACGATTTGGGGATAGACCTCGGCAAATGCCACCCCCACGTCCTGGGTAAGTGCGAAATCTTTCTCCCAATCGCCGCTGTTGTGGCGGTCGAAGAAGATTCCGCCCGCGCCGCGCGGCTCTTTTCGATGCGGCAGGTAGAAATACTCATCGCACCATTTCTTGTATTTGGCATGGGTGTCGGGACCGAACCGGTCGCAGGCGCGCTGCATTGCAGCATGAAAATCGGCCTCGTCCTGCGCATTGGGGAACATCGGCGTCAGGTCGGCGCCGCCGCCGAACCAGCTCTGCGTCGTGATCATGTGGCGGGTGTTCATGTGCACCGCCGGCACGTGCGGATTGCGCATATGGGCGATCACCGAGATGCTGCTGGCCCAGAAGCGCGGATCGGCTTCGGCGCCCGGAACGGTCTTGGCGAAATCGGCGCTCAGCTTGCCGTCCACGGTGGAGACGTTGACGCCCACTTTCTCGAACACCCGGCCCTTCATCACGCTCATCACGCCGCCGCCGGCGTCGCTGCCGTCGTCGCTCTGGCGCTTGGTCGGCGTGCGGACGAACTTGCCCGGCGCCATGTCGGACAACTGGCCGGTCGTATGCTCCTCTTCTATTTGCTCGAAAGTGGCGCACAGCCTGTCCCGCAGCGCTTCGAACCAGTCGCGCGCGCGCTGCTTGCGATCCAGGACTGCGGCATCGGTCATTTCGGACCCATCTTCATTTGGGACCCATCTTCATTTCGGACCCATCTTCATCTCGGAAACGCCCTCGTCTGGCGTAACGCCTCGCCCAGCACCATGGCGCCGGCCTGCGCCACATTGATCGAACGCAAGCCCGATTTTAGGGGAATACGCAAGCGGGCGTCTGCGCGATCGTGCACGAAGGCCGGCGCGCCGGCGCTCTCCCGCCCCAGCACGATCTTGTCATCGCCTGCGAAGACGAAGTCCGTATAGGACACATCGCCCTTCGAGGTCAGCAGGACCAGCCGCCCCTGGCTGTGCTGCGCCAGGAACGCCGCCCACGAGGCATGCCGGACGAAATCGGCATGCGCCAGATAGTCCATCCCCGCCCGCCGCATCTGCGCGCCGCTGAAGACAAAGCCGCAGGGCTCGATGATGTCCACGGGCACGCCCAGGCAGGCGCCGAGCCTGAGCAAGCTGCCGGCGTTCTGCGGGATATCGGGCTCGAACAGGACGAGACGCATGTACTATTGACACTTTACTTTTGTAAGAGTATGTACTATTTTCATAGTAACACGAAAGGAAACTGTATGTCTAAATACGACGTTTTGGGCAACTTCTTGAAGCAGCAATCTGCGCAACGCCTGCCAATGAATTTCTCGGAAGTGGAAAAGGTGTTGGGCTTCAAACTTCCGGCCTCGGCGCACGAATATCCCGCATGGTGGGCAAATGAACATACGAGTCACGTGCAAGCACGTGCCTGGATGACCGCCGGTTTCGAAACGGAGCAGGTCGATTTGGCCACTAAGAAGTTGGTGTTTAAACGCGTCCTTCATACCCAAACGCAGCCCCCGAAATCATTCCACACGATCGGTGCCGCAATCGGCATGTCTGAAGAATCTCGTGATTTCCTGCCGGCCAATGCCGGAAAAAAGCGCGTCCATCCTCTGATCGGTTGGATGAAGGGCACTTTTACGATTGAGCCCGGCTATGATCTGACGCGTCCGACAATGGACGATGATGAGTTGGCCGAAATGGAAGCCAATCTTGATCGGACGGCTGACATGATTGAACAGGGGATGTCGAAGAAACGATGAACACGCCGCTCTTGCTGGACACTTGCGCGTGTCTTTGGATTGTCGCCGATGAATTGTCGGACTCGGCTGTGGCTGCGCTTGGGAGTGCCTTTGATGCCGGCATTTCCATCTTTGTCTCTCCGATAACGGCGTGGGAGGTCGGAACACTCGCTCGAAAAGGGCGATTTAAATCTCACCTCCGGCCGCAACGATGGTTTGAGAAGCTGATGAGTGCGCCCGGAACAGCTCTTGCCGAGATGACGCCGGAGTTGTTGCTTGAATCCTCCTTCCTGCCCGGCAATCTTCATAAGGATCCGGCGGATCGTATTCTGGCCGCCACGGCTCGCCAGTACGGCTACACGCTTATGACCCGCGACCGCGCTCTGCTCGACTATGCTAGGCAAGGCCATCTCAGCGTTCTGGAGTGCTGAGCATTCCGGTCGCAGGGCTCTCGCCAACCCCGTGAATCTTCGGCATTTTCTGCGTCATCGTGCCGCAAGACCCTCTACACCTGTCTCTCTATTTTACCGCCAGCAAAGCGGCGCGCCTTTCAGATTCTCGGGGCTGGCGCGTCCGTGTTTCCCGCCGCCCGCGAACGAATAAAAAGGTGAACCCTTGGCCACCCTCACGACCGCCGAACCGACGCGGCGCGACTTTCTCTACATCGCCACGGGAGCCGTTGCGGCCGTCGGCGCGGCTGCTGCCGCCTGGCCGCTCATCGATCAGATGAATCCGACCACGGCGGTGCTCGCACTGGCCTCGATCGAGATCGACCTCTCGCCGATCGTGCCGGGCCAGGCGGTCACCCATGTTTTCCGCGGCCACCCACTGTTTATCCGCCGCCGCACGCCGGCCGAGATCGCGGCCGCGGATGCTGTGCCCGTGTCAGAACTGATCGATCCGTTGGCGCGCAACGCCAATCTGCCGGACGACGCGCCGGCCACCGCCGCCAACCGCGGGATCAAGCCGGAGTGGCTGATTGTTTCGGGCGTCTGTACCCATCTGGGCTGCACCCCGACCGTCAGCACGCCGCAAGCGCCCGAAGGCGCATTCGGCGGCTGGCTCTGCCACTGCCATGGCTCGCAATACGATGTCGCGGGGCGCGTGCGCAAAGGACCGGCGCCGCAGAATCTCGACGTCCCGGTCTATTCCTTCCTTTCGCCCACCCGCATCAAAGTCGGTTGAGGAGCGCACCCATGTCGTCCGGTCCTTCGACCTACGTCCCCGCCACCGGCCTCACCCGCTGGCTCGATTCGCGCCTGCCGCTGATGCGCTTCGCGCACGACACGATGCTGACCTTTCCGACGCCGCGTAACCTGAATTTCTGGTACGCCTTCGGCGCCATCCTGACCTTCTGCCTCGGCGTGCAGATCGTGACCGGCATCGTGCTGGCAATGCACTTCACGCCAAGTGCGAATGTGGGTGCGGTGCCCGGTTCGAGCCTGGCGTTCGACAGCGTCGAGAACATCATGCGCGACGTGAATTACGGCTGGCTGCTGCGCTATGTGCATTCCAACGGCGCCTCGATGTTCTTCCTCGCCGTCTATGTCCACATGTTCCGCGGTCTCTATTACGGCTCCTACAAGGCGCCGCGCGAGATTCTCTGGATCCTCGGAGTCATCATCTATCTCCTGATGGTGGCGACGGCGTTCATGGGCTATGTGCTGCCCTGGGGCCAGATGTCGTTCTGGGCCGCCACCGTCATCACCAACCTGTTCTCTTCGCTCGATCAGGTCGTGCCCCATATGGGCTCGGCCATCGCGACCTGGCTGTGGGGCGGGTTCGCGGTCGGCGATGCCACACTGAACCGCTTCTTCTCGCTGCACTACCTGCTGCCCTTCGTCATCGCCGGCGTCGTCGGCCTGCATATCTGGGCGCTGCACGTGCCGGGCAACAACAATCCGCTCGGCATCGACGTGAAGGGGCCGCAGGACACGCTGCCCTTCCACCCCTATTACACGGCGAAGGACGCCTTCTATGTCGGCCTGTTCGCCATCCTGTTTGCCTATCTGGTGTTCTTCGCGCCCGATTTCGTCGGCAATCCGGACAATTACATTCCGGCCAATCCGGTCGTGACGCCGTCCGACATCGTGCCGGAATGGTACCTGCTGCCGTTCTACGCGATGCTGCGCTCCATCCCACAGAAGCTGATCGGTGTCATGGTGCTGGGCGGCGCGATCCTGACACTCGCCTTCATTCCCTGGCTCGACACCAGCCGGGTGCGCTCCAACCGCTTCCGCCCGCTGATGAAGCAGTTCTTCTGGGTCTTCGTCGTGGATTGCCTGATCCTGGGCTATTGCGGATCGAAGGGCGTTGACGCCGTGGTGCCGTTCTTTCCGGCGCTCCAGCTGGTCTGGGTCGCCCGCCTCGGCACCGCTTACTATTACGGTTTCTTCTGGATCATCATGCCGCTGGTCGGACTGATCGAGACGCCCAAACCGCTTCCCGACAGCATCGCCAAATCCGTGCTCGGACCAGCCCAGTGAGGACTTCCATGCGCTTCGCACTTCCGCTTGGCCTCGTCCTGGGTCTCGCATTCGCCATGCCGGCGCTGGCCGACGGCGAGCAAAAGCCGCTCAAGAAGATCGATTGGTCGTTCGAGGGTCCGCTCGGCACCTACAACCGCACCGATCTGCAGCACGGCTTTCAGGTCTACAAGGAAGTCTGCTCGGCCTGTCACAGCCTGAACCGCGTCGCCTTCCACACGCTGTCGCAATCGGGCGGGCCGGAATTCAGCGATGCGCAGATGAAGGCGCTCGCCGCCGGCTACAAGATCCTCGCCGGTCCCAACGACAAGGGCGAGACGGTCGATGACAAGGGCAACCCCCTGATGCGCGCCGGCACCCCGGCCGACACCTTCCCGCCGCCCTTCCCCAATGAGGAAGCCGCCCGCGCCGCCAATGGCGCCGCCCTGCCGCCGGATTTGTCGCTGATCACCAAGGCGCGTCCCGGCGGCCCGGACTACGTCTATTCGATCATCACCGGCTTCGGCGAGAAGCCGCCCGCCGGCTTCAAGGTGCCGGACGGCAAGTACTACAATCCCTATTTCATCGGCTGGAACATCTCCATGCCGCCGCCCCTGACCGACGGCCAGGTGACCTTCGTGGACGGCGCCCCCAGCAAGATCGCCGACGAGGCCCATGCCGTCGTCACCTTCCTGTCCTGGGCCGCCGAGCCGCACCTGGAAGACCGCCACCGCATCGGCTTCGGTGTGATGATCTTCCTGATCGTGCTGTCGGGACTGCTGTATCTGTCCTACCGCAGCGTCTGGAAGGACGCGCATTGATTCAGATGACGGAAAACGGAAAACAGGTATCGGAAGACCCGGCATTTTGCTATCCGATCCCTGTATTCCGTATTCTGTTATCCGAATGAGAACCATCCTCGGCGTCATCGGCGGCAGCGGCGTCTATGACATTCCCGGCCTCGAAAAGCCGCGCTGGAAGAAGATCAAATCGTCTTTCGGCGCGCCGTCGGACGCGCTGCTGTTCGGCACCTTCAAGGGCACCGATCTGGTCTTCCTGCCGCGCCACGGCCGCGGCCATGTCCAGACGCCGAGTTCGATCAACTACCGCGCCAATATCGATGCCCTCAAGCGCGTCGGCGTCACCGACCTGATCTCGGTCTCGGCCTGCGGCTCGCTGAAAGAAGAACTGCCGCCCGGCACCTTCGTCCTCGCCGACCAGTTCATCGACCGCACCTTCGCGCGCGAGAAAAGCTTTTTCGGCCCCGGCTTCGTCGCCCATGTCTCCATGGCCCATCCCGTCGATCCGCGCATCGCAGGTGCGCTCGCGGTGGCCTGCGCGGAGGAGGGCATCACCCACACCCGCGGCGGCAGCTATCTCTGCATCGAAGGCCCGCAATTCTCCTCCCTGGCCGAGAGCAAGCTCTACCGCTCCTGGGGCTGCTCCGTCATCGGCATGACCGCGATGCCCGAGGCCAAGCTCGCGCGCGAGGCCGAGCTGCCTTACGCCATCGTCGCCATGGTGACGGACTACGATTGCTGGCATCCCGACCACGACCACGTCACGGTCGACGCCGTCGTGAAAGTGATGCACGCCAATGCCGAGCAGGCGCGGCGGCTGATCATGAACGTCTCTGGCAAACTCGGTCCGGGCCACACCGCCTCGCCGGGAATTGAGACCGTGCTCGACACCGCCGTGATGACCGCGCCCGACAAGCGCGACGCCCGGCTGATGCGCAAGCTCGATGCCGTGGCGGGCCGCGTGTTGCCGAAGAAGCCGTCCGGGAAATCCCGGCGCTAGAGCGCAATTCGGAAAAGTGGAGGCCGGTTTTTCGTAAAATTGCGCGACAATTCAAAAGGCTAGAGCCGCGTTCCGATTCAAATAATGTGAATGCGGCTCTAGCGCCGGCGCGGCTGGAAGGACAACGCATGAAGACGGTCAAGCTGATCCGCGACAAGCTCACGCCCGCCGACTCGATGGTGGGCACGGTCGAACCCGGCAGCGCGCTGCACCAGGCCCTCATCGTCGCGAAAATGCATGAAGAGGTGCAGGAAATCGCCGCCGATCTCGGCAATGTCGACGAATATGGGGATTTGCTCGAACTACTGGTTTCCTTGGGCCGGATGAACGGTCATTCTCTCGCCGACATGGTCGCCGCGTCGGATGCCAAGCGGGAAAAGAACGGTGGTTTCGCCACGGCGCGTCTTCTGACGCGGGAACAGGACTCGGTATGAACTTCAAGGACACCATCCGCACCATCCCGGACTATCCCAAGAAGGGGATCATGTTCCGCGATGTCACGACTCTGTTCGGCAACCCGCGCGCTTTTCGCCGCGCCATCGACGAGCTCGTGCAGCCCTATGCCGGCATCCGCATCGACAAGGTCGCCGGGATCGAGGCGCGCGGCTTCATCCTCGGCGGCGCGGTGGCGCATCAGCTCTCCACCGGCTTCGTGCCGGTGCGCAAGAAGGGCAAGCTGCCCTTCAGCGTGCTGGGCGAGGACTACGCGCTGGAATACGGCACCGACCGTATCGAGATCCACACCGACGCGGTCAAGCCCGGCGAGAACGTCATCGTGGTCGATGATCTCATCGCCACCGGCGGCACCTGCGTCGCCGCCGTCAAGCTGCTGGAGCGCGCCGGCGCCAACGTCGTCGGCTGCTCCTTCGTCATCGACCTGCCCGAACTGGGCGGCGCCGACCAGATCCGCGCGCTCGGCAAGCAGGTGACGACGCTGGTGACCTACGAGGGGCACTGAGCGTGAAGCTCTACACCAACCCCGCCTCGCCCTTCGCGCGCAAATGCCGCGTCATCGCGCATGAGCTAAAGATCAAGCTGGAAGAGATCGTCGTCATGGCGCGCGACGACGAGAGCTTGCGCCGGTTCAATCCGCTCAAGAAGATCCCGATCCTGATTCTTGATGACGGCTCGGCGCTTTTCGATTCGCCGGTGATCTGCGAGTACCTCAACGAGTTCGGCGGCGGCAAATTCTTCCCCGGCATGAGCATCTGGCGCTCCGTGTCGGGACGCTGGAAGGCGTTGGGGCTGCAAGCGCTGTGCGACGGCATCATGGATGCCGCCGTCGGCTGCCGGTACGAGGTTCTCGTGGCGGAAGACCGGCGCAACGCCGACCACATCGCCCGCCATATGGCCTCCGTCGCCGCCGGCCTCGACGCGCTGGAGCGCGTGACGTTCAGCGACGTCCCCACCATCGGCGAAGTCTCCGCCGGCTGCGCGCTCGGCTATCTCGATTTCCGCTACCCCGACCTGAACTGGCGCGACGGCCATCCCAAACTCGCCGAATGGTTCGCGAAATTCGCGCAATACAAGTCGATGCTGGCGACGGCGCCGGATGTGCCGTCATAAAACTCCGCTGTCATCCCCGGCTGAGCGTTGCGATAGCAACGCGAAGGGAAGGGGACCCAGGATTAGCAGAGCCTCAGGCGCTCATAGTTCTGGGTCCCCTTCCCTCGCTTCGCTCGCCGGGGATGACAGCGGTGTGTTAAAAGGCAAGCCATGAAAATCGCCGGCAAACATTACCGCTCCGTCTGGCCGATCGGCAACGATGCCTTTGGCATCATCGACCAGACCAAACTGCCGCACGAATTCGTCACGTTGACACTGAAAACGGCCGGCGACGCCGCGCATGCGATCAAGTCGATGCAGACGCGCGGCGCGCCGCTGATCGGCGCCGTCGCGGCTTATGGTCTGGCGCTCGCCATCCGCGCCGATCCGTCGGACGAGAACCTGACCGCCGCCCACGACATGTTGGCGCAGACGCGCCCCACCGCGATCAATCTGCGCTGGGCCCTGAAGCGCGTCGCCGACGCCCTGCGCAATCAGCCCCGCGCCGCCCGCGCCGCGCTCGCCTGGAAGGAAGCCGCTGCCATCGCCGATGAGGACGCCGCGATGTGCGAGTCCATCGGCCGCCACGGCCTGAAGATCATCCAGGACCTCGCCGCCAAGAAGAATCGCAAGCTCAACATCCTGACCCATTGCAACGCCGGCTGGCTGGCGACGGTGGATTGGGGCACCGCGCTGGCGCCGATCTACATGGCGCACGATGCCGGCATCGCCCTGCATGTCTGGGTCGACGAGACGCGGCCGCGCAACCAGGGCGCCTCGCTCACCGCCTTCGAGCTCGGCGCGCACGGTGTCGCGCACACCATCGTCGCCGACAATGCCGGCGGCCACTACATGCAGGCCGGCGCGGTCGATATATGCATCGTCGGGACGGACAGGGTCACGGCCAACGCCGACGTCGCCAACAAGATCGGCACGTATCTCAAAGCGCTCGCCGCCAAGGACAACAGCGTGCCGTTCTATGTCGCGCTGCCGTCCTCGACCATCGACTGGACGCTGAAATCGGGCCGCGATATTCCGATCGAGGAAAGATCCGCCGACGAGCTCTTGAAAATGACCGGCCGCACCCCAAATGGGACTCTCGCCACCGTCGAGATCGCGGCTCCCGGCAGCCCCGCTGCCAACCCTGGTTTCGACGTGACGCCCGCCCGCCTCGTCACCGGTTTGATCACCGAACGGGGCACTTGCGCCGCAACGGAACAGGGCCTACGCAGCCTTTTCCCCGCCGCCTAAAGGCCCTGTTTGGGTGGCGGGGATGCTCCTCTCCGAAAAGGGGGAGGGGGCCCCTGGCAAACTCGAAAACAATACGATGTGGTCAGGCCGGATGTTCCGGCCCCAAATATGGTGGTTGAACGCCGATGAAATCCCGCTGGGTTGAATCCGAAGCCGAAGCTTTCGTCGCGCGCTACGCCGCGCTCGGGGTCGATCGCGACCTGGCCCTGCGCACCTATACGACGCGCCTGCTCGGCTCTGATCCCAAGCTCGTCCTGCACGGCGGTGGCAACACCTCGGTCAAGACCAAACAGAAGGACATGCTCGGCGCCGAGGTCGACGTCATCTGCGTCAAGGGTTCCGGCTGGGACATGGGCGCCATCGAGCCCGCCGGCCTGCCGGCCGTGCGCCTCGCCGAGTTGCGCCGCCTGCGCGCGCTGGACAAGCTCTCCGACGAGGACATGGTCAACTTCCAGCGCATCAACCTGCTCGACTCGACCGCGCCGAACCCGTCGGTCGAGACGCTGTTGCACGCCTTCCTGCCGCACAAATTCATCGACCACACCCATTCCACCGCCGTGCTGGCGCTGACCGACCAGCCCGACGGCGAGGCCGTGGTGCGCGAGGTCTATGGCGATAAGGTCGCCTACGTCCCCTACACGATCCCGGGTTTCGCGCTCGCCAAATCCGTCGCCGATGTCTTCGACAGAAACCCGAACGTCGAAGGCCTCGTCCTGCTGCAGCACGGCATCTTCACCGTCGGCGGCGATGCCCGCCAAGCCTATGAGCGCATGATCGATTTCGTGTCGCTGGCCGAGGAGCGCCTGGCGCGCCAGCGCAAGCCGCGCGCCGCCGCGAAACTGCCCGCCAATCTCGCCCGTCTGCCCGACATCGCGCCGATCCTGCGCGGCGCCGTCGCCATCGAGCGCAACGAGATGGCTGGCACGGTCAAGCGCCAGATCCTCTGCTTCCGCACCTCGCCGGCGATCCTCGCCTATGTGAACGGCGCCGATGTCGCCCGCTACAGCCAGGTCGGCGTCGTGACGCCCGACCACACCATCCGCACCAAGAACTGGCCGCTGCTGGTGCCCGCGCCCGACGCGCACAAATTGGACGACTGGAAAGAGGCCGTGCACGCCGCCGTCGAGGCCTTCGTCGCGCACTACCACGCTTATTTCGCGCGCAACAATGAACACTCGACGCCCAAGAAGAAGGAGCTCGATCCCCTGCCGCGCGTCATCCTGGTGCCGGGCGTCGGCCTGTTCGGCGTCGGTGCCAGCGCCAAGGATGCCGCCATCGCCGCAGACATCGCCGAGAACACGGTGGAGGTCATCACCGACGCCGAGGCGATCGGCGAGTACAAATGCATCTCCGAATTCGACATGTTCGAGGTCGAATACTGGTCGCTGGAACAGGCCAAGCTCGGCAAGGGGAAAGAGAATGTTCTGGCGCGCCACGTCTGCGTCGTCACCGGCGGCGGCTCGGGCATCGGCGCCGCCACCGCGAAAGCCATGGCCGCCGAAGGCGCCGAGATCGCCGTTCTCGACCGCGACCACGACGCGGCGGTGAGGGCGGCCAGGGCCATCCACAGACATGCGCTCGCGATCCAGTGCGACGTGACCGACGCAGCTTCCGTTCGCGCCGCGTTCGACAAGGTCGTCGACGCCTTCGGCGGCGTCGACATCGTTGTCTCCAACGCCGGCGCCGCCTGGCAGGGCGCCATCGGCAGCGTCGACGACGAAGTGTTGCGCAAATCCTTCGAACTGAATTTCTTCGCGCACCAGAGCGTGGCGCAGAACGCCGTGCGCATCATGCGCGCGCAGGGCACCTATGGCTGCCTGCTGTTCAACACGTCCAAGCAGGCGGTCAACCCCGGCAAGGACTTCGGCCCTTACGGTCTGCCCAAGGCCGCGACGCTGTTCCTGGTGCGCCAATACGCGCTCGACCATGGCAAGGACGGCATCCGCGCCAACGCCGTCAACGCCGACCGCGTCCGCACCGGCCTGCTCACCGACGACATGGTGGCCGCGAGATCCAAGGCGCGCGGCGTCAGCGAAGCCGCCTACATGTCTGGCAACCTCCTGGGCCGCGAAGTCTACGCTAGCGAAGTCGCCGAAGCCTTCGTCTACCTGGCCCACGCCGAGAAGACGACGGCGGCCGTGATCACGGTGGATGGCGGCAACATCGAAGCGGCGTTAAGATGAGAAGAAACCCTCGCCCCCGCGAAGCGGGGGAGAGGGCAGGGTGAGGGGGTGCTGATGCAAAGGCGAATAGTCGAAGGCTACATCGCCCAGATCGATGGCAAGCGGGGCGCCTATGGCGCGACATTTCCCGATCTTCCGGGATGCACGGCGATGGGCGAGACAGTCGACACAGCGCTCACCAATGCGGCCGTTGCGCTACGCGACTGGATCGATGTCATGCGTGAAGCGGGTTACAAGGCTCCTCATCCACGACGATAGCTAAGACCTGTCAGCAGTGTCGACGGCGGTGCCGACGAGACGGCGTTCCGGTACAATTCCCGCTTCCGACTCGGGAGCGGTAGCATGAAGGTGTCGGTCGACATTGATGAGGCCGAAGTAGAAAACGATGACGGACGCATGATTGATGGCTTATGCGTTACTTGTGAGCGATGCGGCCATAGTGTTGAGGTTCTTGGAACAACCAGTGCTTCTGCGGGCTATGCCGCTGCCTGTCTCGCTCGGGAATGTCCAAAAGGAGAGAGCAACTTCTATGATGTTGCCTGGTGGACCTAACTCTCATTCGCCCGAAACAGTTCCAGCGTCCGCTGTTTGCCGAGCTTGGCGCTTTCCTCGTGGTAATCCGTGCGGCGGTCGGAGTTGAAGCCGTGGCCAGCCGGATGGAACAAATCTTCGCGGCGCACCATGGACTTTGCGCTCTGCTTCTGTCGGGTGTCTCTTCGCATGACGCTGCCGCCGTCAGCGTCGTGACGGCGGCAACATCGAAGCGGCGTTGCACTGATCCGCCTGCGCTACTCGCGCGCGTCCCGGATCGCTTCGTCCGCGCGGGCGCTGCGATAGCACGATGTCCCGGACGCCTCGGGCCCCGGATAGGCATCGGCCAGCTGATCGCAGATGTCGCGCGCCGTCTCGGCCACCCGCTGCCGCAAGGCGCGGGCATCCTGCGGCGTGCGCAGATCCAGGTCGTCATAGGGAACCGCGCGCGACAGCGAAACCTTTTGCGGCGTGCCGAACGTGCCGCGCTGCACGCGGAAATTCGGCGCCGTCACCGTGACGGTCTCGTTGTCGTTGGAATAGGCGGCATTGCTATAGCGGCCGTTGTCCTGCGCGTTGGCGGCCGGGATGGCGAGCAATGTTCCCAGCGCGCTTGCCAGCAAGGCCGGTTTCAGAAGGGAATGAACGGACATGTGGAACTCCTTCAGTTGAGCCCCGCGCCGTATTTCCAAACGACTCCAAACCGAAACTGTTCCGCTATCCGCCATTCGCCCGGAAAAGTTCCAGCGTCCGCTGTTTGCCGAGCGTGGCGCACGCCTCGTCGTAATCCGTCCGCCGGTCCGAGTTGAAGCCGTGGCCGGCCGGATAGACGTACACTTTCACGTCCGGATGCGCGGCTTCGACCTTGCGCACCGTCTCCATCGGAATACCGCCGTCCTTCTCGCCGAAATGCAGGATGGTCGGGCATTTGGGTTTGAGGTCGATCATCTGTCCGATATTGCCGCCGTAATAGCCGGACGCGGCGCTCAAGCCCGTGCAGCGTCCTGCCGCCGCCCAGGTCACGCTGCCGCCATAGCAGTAGCCGGTGATGAACACGTGCCCGCGCTTCTTCAGGTCGTCGATGCAGACCTGCGTGTCGGCGATCGACAGATCGAAGGGATGTTCGCCGCGCGCGATCTTGATCGCCTTCTGGATGTCTTCGGGCGAATAACTCGCCTGGAAATTCGGCGCCTCGCGGTCGTACAGCGCCGGTCCCAGCACTTCGTAGCCGTCCGCCGCGTAGCCGTCGCACAATTCCATGATGTGCTCGGTGACGCCGAAAATCTCCTGGATCAGCACCAGACCGCCGCGCCGCGCGCCCGCCGGCGCCACGCGATAGACGCCGATCTCGGCGCCGTCGCTCATCTTCATCTTCTCCATCTTGCCCTTGAGAGCCATGTGAAATCCTCCGCTGGTTGGCTGGCGCCATCTTTCCACATTTTCAGGAGGGCGCAAATTCCCCGGCCCGCGCTGCGCTCTGCGCGGGTTGTCCGCGCAGCTTCCACGCGAAGGCAAACAGCCAGACCATGTTGGCGACGATCGCCGCGCGTTGAAGGACACCCTGCCAGGCATTGAAGGCGTTGGGCGCCGCATAGGGTTTTGCCGGCAGGATCGCCAGCAGGGCGACCGCGGCGACGGATATCAGTCCGGCCGCCAGCGTCCATCGCGCGAAGGCCCGCCATCGCGGCTCATCGCGGAAACGGCGGAAGAACACAAAACAGGCGATGGGCGAGAGCGAAAAGACCAGTGCGCCGAACAATTGATGCAGCGTCCCGTGCAGACTCATCTGCGCCGGCGGCGTGACCATCGGATCCATGACGAACGGACCGGACAGCAGATAGCAGACCGCAACGATCGCCAGCAGCAGCGGCCCGGCGCGCGATGCCTTGCCGCTGGGAAACGCGGCGGCGACGCCGCGCGCAAAGGTCAGCAACAGCGCGCCCAGGACGACGAAATTGGCGATCTGAACCCAGCCGCGCGGACCCAGCGACAGCGCGCTGACGAAGTTCGCGAATGGGTCGTATCCCGGCCGCAGCCAGCCCTCGATCGTGAACACGGCGACGAACAGCACCGGCCCGATCATGCCAGCCCATGCCGCCAACCGGCGCCCGTTCATGCCTGTCTCCGCGACCCAACTGCTCGCGGCTTATACCTTATCCAGGGCCCGGCGCCGCCGGAACGATCGCCACAGCCACAACATCACATACAACCCGCCCGCGACGATCGGCAGCCATGGGATCGCGCCGACCAGGAAGAGCAGGACCGCCGCCGTGTTGTCCGCCAGGGTCGCCCCGGCGCTGGCGAACGCTTGCGCGATGGGGCCGACAGACTCCACGCGTTCGACGAGTTGGATCGAGACGCTTTCCCGCGCAATGCCGTCTGTCAGATCGCGGTGGTGGTTGGTCGCTTCGACGAGTTCGCCCTGCACCCGCGAGCGCTCCGCCTCGACCTTGATCATGTCGTCCACGCTCAGGCTCGGCCGCTTGGCGATGTCCGACAGCCGGTCGCGATAGGCCGTCAACTGGGTGATCTTTCGTGCCGTGTCGCCGGCTTGCGTCTCCACGCTCTGCGCCTGGGTGGAACGTGAGGCCATCGCGGCCGCGTCGCGCTCGCCCGCCACCGGCGCCAGCAGCGCGTGCTCGAACCCCTCCAGCTTGCCGTGCGGCAGCTGCACTTGCAGATTGGCGCTGGTGAAGCCTTCGCTCGCGTCGGTCGAGATATTGGCCGATACCAGCCGGCAATTCAGTGTCTTGTCGTGCAGGCACAGATCGCGCGTCCGCGTGAACCGCGCCGTCACCGCCCCATGCGCCATGAGGACGGTCCAGGCATGGGTGAAGCTGAATTCCTGTGCGGGTGAGACGTTTGTGCTCGGCGGCGTCACCATGTCGGCGGCAAGGCCTCCGACGCGCGTTTCCATGAACATCGGCTTGGACCGGTCGCCGCATCCCGCCAGCAGCAAAACGCACGTCGAAAGCAGAAGTATCTTGCGAACCATGACGCGTCCCCTCGTTGGCTCGGGAGCGCAATCGGCTGCAGCACTTCGCTTCAGCCGTAAATTGCGCGACAAACAGACGACCAAACGTTGGGCGCGCAACAAGGCGCGATTGGGGAACGATTGCGGCAGCTTTACGCGTTAAAGCGAAAATGCATCACGTCGCCGTCCTGCACCACGTATTCCTTGCCTTCCAGGCGGAATTTGCCCGCGTCGCGCGCCCCGGCTTCGCCATTGCCGGCGATGTAGTCGGGATAGGCGATGGTCTCGGCGCGGATGAAGCCATGCTCGAAATCGGTGTGGATGACGCCGGCGGCGGCCGGCGCCTTTGAGCCTCTGGTCACCGTCCAGGCGCGCGCTTCCTTCGGCCCCACCGTGAAGAAGGTCAGCAGGCCGAGCAGCGCGTAGCCGGCGCGGATCAGCTTGTTGAGGCCCGGCTCTTCGAGATCGAGGCTCGCGAGATATTCCTCGCGCTCGCCGGCCGGCAATTGCGCGACCTCTTCTTCGATGCGGCAGGAGATCGTCACGGTGCCGGCACCTTGCACCTTCGCCATCGCTTCCACGGCCAGCGAGAACTTGTTGCCCGTCGCCGCGGAAGCCTCATCGACGTTGCAAACATAGAGCACCGGCTTGGCCGTCATCAGCCCCAGCTGCGAATAGGGCCCGCGCTCTTCATGCGACAGTTCGGCGACCCGCGCCGGCTTGCCTTCGCGCAGCAGCACGACCGCCTTCATCATCAGGCCGAGCAGGTCTTTGGCTTCCTTCTCGCCGGAATGGGCTTTCTTCTCCAGCGGCTTGATACGTTTTTCCAGGCTGTCGAGGTCGGCCAGCATCAATTCGGTCTCGACCGTTTCGGCGTCGCTCACCGGATTGATCTTGCCTTCGACATGCGTGATGTCGTCGTCCTCGAAGCAGCGCAGCACATGCGCGATGGCGTCGACCTCGCGGATATTGGCGAGGAACTGGTTGCCCAGCCCTTCGCCCTTGGAGGCGCCGCGCACCAGGCCGGCGATGTCGACGAAGGTGATGCGCGTCGGGATCAGCTCCGCCGATTTGGCGATCGCCGCCAGTTTCTCAAGACGCGAATCCGGCACCGCCACGTCGCCGACATTGGGCTCGATGGTGCAGAACGGATAATTCGCCGCCTGCGCCGCCGCGGTCTGCGTCAGCGCATTGAAAAGCGTCGACTTGCCGACATTGGGCAGCCCGACGATGCCGCATTTGAAACCCATTCAAAAACCCCAAAAAATATTGTCATCACCCGGCTTGTCCGGGTGACCCAATTGGTTCGCCCGCATTGAGCGGGCGATGACGGCGAACGAGTATCTCAAGATTCCGGATCCTTTGCCGTTGGCTTCGGCTTTTTCTCCGGCGGTCGGAGGATCAGCGTCACCTTGTTCATGAAACCGGCGTCGTCGTCCTTGGCCAGGAACGGCGCGGCCTCGGCGATCGCCGACAGCAGCGGCACCAGCCAGTCCTCGTCGTCACGCGAAAAATTGCCGAGCACGTGGCCGCTGACGCGATGCTTTTCGCCGGGATGGCCGACGCCGATGCGCACCCGGCGATAGTCCGGCCCGAGCGCCGCGGTGATCGAGCGCGCGCCGTTGTTGCCGGCGTCGCCGCCGCCGGTCTTCACTTTCAGCTTGGCGGCTTCCAGCGCGATCTCGTCATGGATCACGACCACCGCCGACAGCGGCAGCTTGAAGAACTGCACCGCCGCGGCCAGCGCCCGGCCGCTTTCGTTCATGTAGGTGCCCGGCTTCAGCAGATAGGTCTTGCGCCCACCCAGCGCGCCTTCGCTGAGCGCGCCGTGAAAGCGCGCCCGCCAGGGCGCGAATTTGTAGCTCTCGTAGATCGTGTCCACCGCCATGAAGCCGGCATTGTGCCGGTTGCGCGCATACTCCGCACCGGGATTGCCGAGCCCGGCGATGAGGAGAGGCGTGTCGGACATGGCGCGATCCTACGCGCCCGTTACTTTTTCGCCGGGGCCTTCGCATCGGCGGCGGGGGCCTTGGCGCCGGCCGCGGCCGGTGCCGCGGCGCCGGCGGCGGGAGCCGCGCCTTCGGCCGGAGCGGCGCCTTCTTCCACGACGGGCGCGGCGGCTGCGGCTGCGGCGGCTTCGGCGGCGGCCTTCTGCTCTTCGATGACGCTGGACGGCGCCACGATCGAGCAGACCGTGAAGTCGCGGCCGCGGATGATCGGCTTGACGCCTTCGGGCAGCTTGACGGCCGAGATATGGATCGTGCCGTGAATGTCGAGCCCGGTCAGATCGACTTCGATCGAGTCGGGAATGGCATCGGCCGGGCACAAAAGATCGATCTCATGGCGCACGATGTTCAGCACGCCGCCGCGCTTCAGGCCGGGCGACTCGCCCTGGTTGTGGAAATGCACCGGAATGGCGATGCGTACCGTGCCGCCCGGAACCATGCGCATGAAATCGACATGCACCGGACGGTCGGTGACCGGATCGACCTGCACGGCGCGCGGCAGCACGCGGGTCTTCTTGCCGCCGACTTCCAGATTGACCAGCGTCGTCAGGAACGTGCCGGTTTCGACATGGCGCTCCAGCGTGCGGTAGTCGACCGTGATGTTCTCAGGCTTGGCGTCGCCGCCATAGACGATGGCGGGCACCAGGCCCTTGAGGCGGGCCTGGTAGGCCGCACCCTTGCCGGTGCCGGTACGCGGTTCGGCGCGCAGTTCCTGTGTCTCACGCATGGTCGTAAATTCCTTGGGCGCGCTGTAAGGGTCTGAGAAGGCGGCGCTTTTAGCGGATGCGAGGGGCCGGTGCAACCGCGCTTCGAACCCTTGCCCCGCCATGGACTAAACCATTGATAGTGTTCAAGGTTGTCGCTCCCGCCCAGTCCCGGCGGTCCATCACAAGCCGCCCTCCGTATCACAACAGCTATGCAACTGAACCCGGCCCGCGTCCTGTCCCACCTGATCGCCACCGGCGGCAGCGCGCTGCTGCGGGCCGCCATCCCGCTCTTCAACCGCTCGCTGCCCAGGGGCGGCTACACGGTCAAGACCGACATCGCCTATGGCGTCGATCCGCGGCACAAGCTCGACCTCTATGTTCCCGACGGGCTGACACGGCCGGCGCCGGCGCTGCTGTTCTTCTATGGCGGCAGCTGGCAGAGCGGCAGCAAGGCGATCTACCGCGCCTTCGGCCAGGCCTTCGCCGCCTGCGGCATCGTCGTGGCCGTCGCCGACTACCGGCTCTATCCGCAGGCAAAATATCCCGCCTTCGTGGCGGACGGTGCGCAGGCGCTGCGCTTCGTGCACGGCCATGTCGGCGAGGTCGGCGGCGACGCGGCGCGGATCTTCCTCTGCGGCCATTCCGCCGGCGCCTACATCGCCGCGATGCTGGCGGTGAAGGACTCGTATCTCCTGGACGCGCACGCCGATCCGGCCTGGATTCGCGGCGTGATCGGCATCGCGGGGCCATATGATTTTCTCCCCCTCCACGATCCGGCGCTGATCGATATCTTCGGCGGCGCCCGCGAGATGGCGACGCAGCCGATCAAATATGCCGGCCGCAAGACCGTTCCCATGCTGCTGGCGCACGGCACGGCGGACCGCACGGTCGGCGCCGGCAATTCGCGCCGCATGGCTGAGCGCCTGCGGCAGGCCGGCAACACGGTCGAACTGATCGAGTACGCCGGCGTCAGCCATCTGGGCATCGTCATCTCGCTGGCGCACGGCTTTCGCGGCCGCACGACGCTGCATGAGGATATGATCCACTTCATCACGGCGCACTGAGCGGTCACGCGGTTGCGATTTGAACCGGGTGCCGCAGCGGTTAGGCTGTGCCCCCGGCAATCCACCCTGAGGATATGATGCGCCTTTCCCGCCGCATGCTTCTGCAAAGCGCCGCCGCCGGCGCGTTCGCCTTGAACGCTCCCGCCCTCGCGACGCCGGACCATCCCGGCATCGACGACTATTTCAACGTCATGGCCGATCTGCTGCTGGCGGCTTCGCCCGAGACCGCGAGCAGTCTCGGCCTCGACAAGGGTGCGCGCGCCGCGCTCAAGTCGCAGCTTGGCGACCGTTCCTGGGATGCGGTGAAGGCATCGCACGCGGCCTGCGCCCTGTGGCAGGCGAGGCTCGCGCAATTTCCCACGGCGCAAATGCCGCCGGGCGCGGCGCTCGATCGCGACGTGGTTTCCTATGCGCTGCAGCTGGGCATCGACAGCGCGGCTTTCGATTTCGGCGACAACACGCTGGCCAGCGCCATGGGCGAATCCTCGACGCCCTATGTCATCAGCCAACAGTCGGGAAACCTGGTCGGCATTCCCGAATTCCTCAACAGCCAGCACCGCATCGAGACCAAAGCGGACGCGGATGCCTATCTGGCGCGCCTGGAAGTCTTCGCCATCTCGCTCGACCAGGAGACGGCGCGCGTCGTGCGCGATTCCGCGCGCGGCGTGATCCCGCCGGATTTCCTGCTGCGCACCGCCATCGGACAGATGACGCGCTTCCGCGCCGCGCCGGCGGCGGGGTCCAAGCTCGTCCTCTCGCTGGCGACACGAACCAAGGCCAAGGGCATCGAAGGCGACTACGCAGCCTCCGCCGAAACGATCGTGACGGACAAGATCTATCCGGCGGTGTCGCGTCAGCTCGCGGCGCTGACCGCCGCCGCGGCGAACGCCACATCGCATGCCGGCGTCTGGAAGCTGAGGCTGGGTGAGGAATATTACGCCTGGTGTCTCAAGGTCGGCACGACGACCAGCCAGACGCCCGCCGAAATCCACCAGACCGGCCTCGAGCAGAACGCCGCGATCATGGCGAGGATGGATGCGCTGTTGAAAGCGCAAGGCCTGACCACGGGCTCGGTCGGCGCGCGCATGGCGGCGCTGGGACAGGATCCGAACCATCTCTTCGCCGACACCGATGCCGGCCGCGACGAAGCGCTGGCCTATCTCACCCAGCTGATCGCCGACACGCGGCTGGTCATGCCGAAAATCTCGCGGCTGAATTTGAAGGCGCCGGTCATCGCCAGGCGCGTGCCGGTGGATATCCAGGATGGCGCCGGCCTCGGCTACATGAACACCGGTTCGCTCGACGGCTCGCGGCCATCGACCTATTACATCAACCTCAAGACCACCCGGACGTGGCCGAAATTCGCCATGCCGACGCTGACGCATCACGAAACCATTCCCGGCCATGCCTGGCAGGGCGCCTATCTGACCGAGACCGGCAACCTGCCGCTGATCCGCATCCTGCTCAGCGGTTTCAACGCCTATGTCGAAGGCTGGGCGCTCTATGCCGAACAGCTGAGCGACGAGATCGGCCTTTACGACGACGATCCTTTCGCGCGCCTGGGCTATCTGCAGGCGCAGCAGTTCCGTGCCTGCCGCCTGGTCGTCGATACCGGCCTTCACGCGATGCGCTGGACGCGCGATGAGGCTGTGCGCTGGATGGTCGAGCAGACCGGTCGTACGCAAGTCGCCATCACCAGCGAGGTCGACCGCTATTGCGGCACGCCGGGCCAGGCCTGCGGCTACAAGGTCGGCCATAATGAGATCCTGCGGCTGCGCGACAAGGCCAAGGCGGCGCTGGGCGCGCGCTTCGACCTGCGCGATTTCGACGATTGGGTGGTCGAGGCGGGCGCCGTGCCGTTGACGGTGCTGGCTTCCGTCATCGACGGCAAGATTGCGTAGCCAAGGCAAGAGGGCTCAACCGTGAAGCGCATCGGCATCCTGGCGCATAGCGCGGAAGGCGCGGCCTTGTGTTTTCTCGAGGCCTGCCATGAGGGCGAGCGCCGGCTGGGCGCGCATTTCCATCCCGGCATCGTCCTCGATATCTAGGCGATGGGCGCCAGCATGGATGATTGGCGCAAGCTCGACTTCGCCCCCATCGCGCAGCGTTTCCGCCGCGCGGTGCAGCGCCTGGCGGCGGCCGGCGCCGATTTCTGGATCTGCCCCGACAACACCACGCATCTGGCGTTCGAGGCGATGCGCGAGCCTTTGCCGCTTCCCGGTTTGCACATCGCTGAGATCGTCGCGGAGGAAGCAGTACGTCGCGGCTTTGCGAAAATCGGCATCACCGGCACGCTGTGGACGATGGAGGGTCCGGTCTATCCGTCGGCCTTCGCTCGCCGCGGCCTCGCCCATGCCGCGCCGCCGCGCGCGGATCGCGACGCGATCCAGGCCATGATCTTCGATGAGCTGGTGCGCGGCGTCGTCAAGGATTCGTCGCGCACGCGTCTGGCGAAAGCTGTCGCGGGACTCAAGGCGCAGGGTTGCGACGCGGTCGTCCTGGGCTGCACCGAACTTCCCATGCTGCTCGACGATACGACGTCGTCGCTGCCGACCCTGGACAGCACGCGCCTCTTGGCCCGCGCCGCGGTCGACGTCGCGCTCGGTGAGCGCCCACTACCGTCGTGGTTTGGCGGCGGTTGACGGCTTCTTGGGCTTTGCGCCCGTGACCTGGTCGTAGGCTTCGCGCACCAGCGCCTGGAGTTCGTCGCCGGCAATGCCATCGAGCAGGACACGCGTCCAGCGGATGGCGCCCCAGATTTCCGGGCGAAACGCATCGGGCCTGGTCTCGAACAACACCTCCTGATGCAGCGGCGACAACTTGAAGATCGCTTCGTTCGCCTCCTCGTCCGTCTGCGCGAAGATGCGACCTTGGGCGCGGAACGACGGCGAGCCGAAATGGCCTTTCTCTTCGACGCCGGCGAGCGCCAAGGCGATCTTGCGGACGTCTTTTGCCTTCGCCATCAGCGGCGCGCCCTGCCCAACGGTTTGGTGGCGGCAGTCTTGGCTGGGACATAGACGCGCTGCCAGGATTCCCAGATCAGCGCCTCCAGCTCGTGCTTGCCGATTCTGTCGATCTGCACGATGACGTTGGCGCGCTTGCCCCACATGTATTTCACGAAGGTCTTGGGATCGGCTTCGAACAGGAACTCCTTGCGCTCCTCGCCCAGATGCAGGAACAGCCCGTCGGGCCGCATCACCGCGAAGATGCGTTTCTTGGTGCGCCAGCTCGGACGCCCGAAATGATCGACTTCGCTCACGCCGTCGAGGGCGCCCGCGATTTTCCGCACATCGGCCGGCGTCGGCATCATTCCGCCGCGGCGCGCACGGGCGCGTGCGCTTTGAGGCGCGGCATCACCTCGGAGGCGAACAGCCGCAGGTTCTTCTCTGCCATGTCGTAGGGCATGCCGGCATAGGAGAAGACGCCATTGAACGTCTCGGCCCCCAGCTTGGCGGAGAAATCCACGATTCGCTCATAGCACTGCTCCGGCGTGCCATAGATTTGCAGCCCGAGGAAGAAATCGACCATGGCGTCGCGCCCGCCGGGCGCCGTCACCATCTTCTGCATGGCGCCGTAATTCTCATAGCCCTTGGTCTTGGTCAGGTGGTCGCCGACCAGCTCGTAGTGCTTGAGCACGGTGTTCCAGTAGCCGCCGATATATTCCCGCGCCATCGCCTCGGCGCGCGCCGCATCCTTGTCGCAGAACACCCAGCCCGCCAGGATCGGCGCCGGCGCTTCGGCATGGTTCATTTGGGCGTAGATCTGGCGGTAGTTCGCCATCTCGGCGATCACCGCGTCCCACGGCTTCTGCGGAATGATCAGAAGGCCGATGCCGAGCTTGGCCATGATCTCCGAGGATTCCGGCGACACCGCGGCGGCATAGCTGCGGCCCTTGAAAGTCTTGAACGGCCGCGGCCGGATTTCGCGGCGCGCCTGCTTGATGATCTTGCCGTCGAATTCGCACCAGCCGCGCTCGAGCCCTTCCAGCAGCATCTGCGCCGATTCGACGAAGCGCTCGCGCGCCGTGTTCTGGTCGACGCCGAAGCCGTCAAACTCGACGCGGCCGAGCCCGCGCCCCATGCCGAAGATGAAGCGGCCGTTCGAGACATGGTCGAGCACGCAAATCTGCTCGGCGACGCGCATCGGATCGTGCCAGGGCAGGACGACGACCATCGAGCCCAGCTGGATGCGCGTCGTGCGGCCCGCGAAATAGGTCAGGAATTGCAGCACGTCGGGGCACATCGTGTAGTCCGTGAAGTGGTGCTCCACGCCCCAGATCGAATCGAAGCCCAGCGGCTCGGCCAGGTCGCCCAGCTTCAGTTCTGCGCTGTAGACATCGTGGTCCGTGCGCTTGGGATCGGTCGCCTGAAAAATCACCCCCATGCCGACATGCATCGCTTGCTCCTGGGTATCTATTGTTGTTGGCAGCAAGCCTAGCGCGGCGGGCGAAGCGGGACAAATTGCGCTCCCAAGGCAGATGCCCGGTCTATGCCAGCGGCGGCCACGCCTTGAGCCATGCCTGATCGCGCATGGTGCGCTCAGCCAGACCGGCTTCGCGATAGGTCTTCCAGGGTTCGATGCCCTGACCGCCCAAAGTCTCGATATCGTGGTAGTCCCGCTGCTGAAGCGCGCAAGCGGTCTCGATGACGGCGCCGGCCTCGAACCGGCCATAGCCTCTCAGGAGCGCCGCCAGCCGTTCGCGCCGGTCTGGCGGGGCACCGAATCCCAGGTTCGGCAACTCGTCATCGGGACGCAGCGGCACCATCATCCAGGCCGCGAAGGCGACGTCTTCGATGGCGAGCGCCGGGTAGGCGAATTCCCAATCGATCACGCCCACGATCTCATCGTGCCGCCAGATCAGGTTCTGCGCCCCGAAATCGCCATGGCAGATGATTTCACCGGGCGCGATCGGCCGGCTGAACTTTTGCCAGACCTCCGGACCGGAAAAATCTGCGACGCAATCGTGATAGCGGCGCAGCATCGCGCCGACCTTTGCCATGCCCGCTGGCGAGCGCAGGATTTGGGGCCATGGCCAGGTGCTCGCCTGTCCGTCGATGAAGGACAAAATCTCCCGCCCCTTGTCGTCGATGCCGAGCGGGCGCGGTGCGGGAAAGTTCTTGGCCGCCAGATGGCTCAGAAGCGCATGCACGGCTGGCGTCCAGGCGCCCGCCGGCCTGCGGATCGTATCGCCGACGCGCACCGTCTGATGTGCGATCAACCCGCCGCTGAACGCGATTTCTTCGTTGTCCTCAGAACCGTTCACGCCATCACCGCGACAGCGGAAAATCTAGTCGAACAAGCTCGACACGCTCTCTTCGTTGTTGATGCGGCGCATGGCTTCGCCGATCAGGGGGGCGATGGAGATGCGGCGGATGTTGGGGCATTTGCGCTGTTCGTCGGTCGCGGCGATGGAATCGGTCACCACCATCGATTTGAGTTTCGAGCCGGCGATACGGGCCACCGCGCCGCCCGATAACACGCCATGCGTGGCATAAGCGCAGACGTCCTTGGCGCCGTTCTTGATTAGCGCCTCGGCCGCGTTGCAGATCGTGCCGCCGGAATCGACGATATCGTCGATCAGGATGCAGGAGCGGCCCTCGACGTCGCCGATGATGTTCATCACCTCGGATTCGCCGGCGCGCTCGCGGCGCTTGTCGACGATGGCAAGCTCGGTGCCCAGCCGTTTGGCCAGCGCCCGGGCGCGCACCACGCCGCCGACGTCGGGCGACACCACCATCAGGTGATCGCCGGTGCCTAGATAATCCTGGATGTCGCGCACCATCACCGGCATGGCGAACAGGTTGTCGGTCGGGATGTCGAAGAAGCCCTGGATCTGCCCGGCATGCAGGTCGACCGTCAGCACGCGGTGGGCGCCGGCCTCGGTGATCAGGTTGGCCACCAGCTTGGCGGAGATCGGCGTGCGCGGGCCGACTTTGCGGTCCTGCCGCGCATAGCCGAAATAGGGCAGCACCGCGGTGATGCGCCGCGCCGACGCACGCCTAAGCGCGTCGATCACGATCAGCAATTCCATCAAATTGTCGTTGGCCGGAAAGCTGGTCGACTGGATGACAAAGATGTCCTCGCCGCGCACGTTCTCCTGGATTTCGACGAACACTTCCATGTCGGCGAAGCGCCGCACGATGGATTTGACGGACGGCAGCTTCAGATGCGCGGCGATGGCCTCGGCCAGCTCGCGGTTGGAATTGCCGGCCAGCAGCTTCATTCCCCGCGAACCATTTGCGTCGGTCATGCGCTGTGTCCCGCACTGTGAAGAAAGTGTGACGGGCTTGTAGCAAGTGACATCAACGATGTCATCCCGGACGCGTAGCGCAGCGAAGCTGATCCGGGACCCATTGCAAAAAAGCGACAGCGTCAGGTGAGCACTATCGCCGATATTTCGCGGCCATAGTCCTTTTCGCCACGGTGCGTAGTGCGCCGGAAGCTGAAAAAATCGGCGTCCTGTGCATAAGTGCAGGTGTTCAAGCGTTCGATTCTATCCACACCCGCGTGGCGCAGCCGGTCGGCGACGAACGATCCGAGGTCGAAGCGGTGATGTCCGGCGCGGCCGCTCGGCACGAAGTATTTCGCGCTGCCCGCGTCTTCGCTGGCGAATCGCGCGAGGAACTCGGGCCCCACTTCGTAGTTCGCTTGGGCGATGCATGGCCCGATGGCGGCCGCGATGCGCGCCCGCCGCGCGCCGAGTTGCTCCATCGCCGCGAGCGTGGCTTCCAGGACGCCCGTCAAGGCGCCCTTCCAGCCGGCATGCGCCGCGCCGATCACGCGCGCGTCCGCATCCGCCAGCAGCACCGGCGCGCAATCGGCGGCGAGGATGCCCAGCGCGATTCCCGGCGTCGCGCTCACCATCGCGTCGCCGAGCGGGATGAATTTGTCATCGTCCGCCGCCGTCTCGCCGATCGGCCAGGGCGCCGTCACCGTCATGACCTTCGGACTGTGAATCTGGCCCATGGTGACGAGTGCCGCGCCGCCCAGCGCCTGGGCGACGCGCCGCCGGTTCTCCAGCACATTTTCTCTCTGATCGCCCGACCCCGGCCCGCAATTGAGCGAAGCGTAGATGCCGGTCGAGACGCCGCCCGTCCGCCCGAAGAAGCCGTGCGCGATGCCGGGTATCGTTTTCAAATTGGCCGCTTGCAAAATCAACATCTCAAAACCCCGGCGGCGTCGGCGCGCTCTTGGGTACGATCGCCAGCGCCTTGAACAGCGTGCCCATCTGGTCGGGCAGGATCAGTCTCTCGACTTGCCGCCGGATGTCTGGCGCATCGACGAGATGGTCGCGATGGCGCCAGTCGGCGCTGGTGGTCTCCTGCTGCGCCAGGCGGTCGGCACGCTGGACGATGCCGAGCGCCATGAGCAACTCGCCTTGCCCGATCGGGCCGCAGACCGAGGCCCCCGCGCGCACCACTGCATCGCCCAGCGTTCGGAAATCGACATGCGCCGACAGGTCGCTCGCCCCCGGATCGGTCAGCACGCCGGCGAATTTGTGGTTCGCCACCGCCTGCAAGGTCTCGCCGAAGCCGGGCACATCATAGCCGTAGTCGATGACGATCGCCCCGCCGCCTTGGGCGCCGATCACATCTGCGATGTCCTCCATCAAGGCTTCGCCGGCCGCCGAGCATTCATAGACCGCGCCGCGCGGCGCGCCGTCGCGGTTCGCCGGCACCGCGGCATTGGAGATCGCTACCGGCGCCAGCGCGAACGCCAGCGCGCCGCTGTCGTCCAGCGTCACCATGCGCTCGCACCAGCCGCGTTCGCTCCTGACATATTGCCGGATCGGCAGCGCGTCGAAGAACTCGTTCGCCACCAGGAACAGCGGCCGGTCGGCGAGCGCGTCGAAATTCTCCGTCCAGCTTATCGCCGCTCCGCTCTCGCGCAGCGTCTCCTGCTGCGCGGCGCGCAACACCGGGCTCGCCTCCACCAGAACGACCTCCAGCCCGTCGCGAAATTCCGGCACCAGTTTCAGCGCTCGCAGCGCGTCGTTCATCAGCGTGCCGCGTCCGGGCCCCAACTCGACCAACCGCGGCCGTTTCGGCCTGCCCTGATCTTCCCAAACCTGCGCCAGCCACAGCCCGAGCAATTCGCCGAACATCTGGCTGATCTCGGGTGCGGTGATGAAATCGCCGGCCGCGCCGAACGGATCGCGGGTGGCGTAATAGCCGGCCTCGCGGTCGTGCAGCGCCATTGTCATGAACTCGGCGATGGAGATGGGGCCTTGCGCCGCGATCAGGCCCACGATGCGCTGGCCGAGCGGCGTCATGCGCGCCCGTTCACATGGGGCTTGAGCGCTGTCCACAGGAAGACGCCGGCCGCCGCCCACAGCGGAATCGAAAGCGCCATGCCCATGCTGAACCAGCCGATGAATTGCCCATCGGGTTCGCGGAAAAACTCGACGAAGAAACGGAACAGGCCGTAGCCGAGGAAAAACAGGCCGCTGAGCAAGCCCGGCCGCTCGTTGAATTTGAATCGCCGGAGCGCGAATTGCAGGATCGCGAACAGCACGATGCCTTCCAGGGCGGCTTCATAGAGTTGGCTGGGATGGCGCGGACTCATTCCGGCCGGGCAGCCGTGATGCGCGTCGCTGATGGTCTTGTTGCAGAACACCATGGCCCACGGCACGTCGGTGACTTTGCCCCACAACTCGCCATTGATGAAATTGGCGATGCGGCCGAAGAACAATCCGATCGGCGCCACCACCGCGATCATGTCGGCGACCGGCAGCAATGCAAGCTTGTGGCGGCGGCAGAACAGCCACACCGCCAGCGCCACGCCGGCCAGCCCGCCATGGAACGACATGCCGCCTTCCCACACCGTGACCAGCCGCCAGGGGTCGGCGAGAAAGCCCATCGGCAGCGGCGGTCCGCCGTTCAGCCCGGCGCACATCGCCGACTCCGGCGACACGCCGCACAGGGCGATGCCGTAGAACAGGATCCAGCCGATCCGTCCGCCCAAGATGACGCCGAAGGTCGCCCATACGACCAGATCGCCGACCTGGTCGGCGGTGATCGGCGCCTTGTTGCTGAAGGTCGGGTTCTTCCACAGGGGGCGCTCATGGGTCATGCGCGCCATCGTCCACCAGCCGAACATCAGCCCGGCGATATAGGACAGCGCGTACCAGCGGACCGCGACCGCGCCCCAGATATGGATCAGGACGGGGTCGATTTCGGGGAAGGGCAGGGTGGCCAGGATCATGGGCGAAACACGTCTGCTTCGGCTCTCCCTGTCAAGCGTCGCACCTTGCCGTGCGCCGGTCGCCTCGCCATATAAGTGTTAACAGGAGGCGCCGATGGCCCAGACAGACAACCCGTTCCTCGACGGAATGGCCAAAATCTTCACCGACGCCGCCGGCGCCGCCAAAAGCGTGCGGGACGAGATCGACACCTTCGTCAAGCAGCGCCTGGAACGGCTGGTCGCCGACATGGACTTTGTCCCACGCGACGAGTTCGAGGCCGTCAAGGCCATGGCCGCCAAGGCGCGGACGGAAAATGAGCGACTCGAATCGCGCATTGCCGCCTTGGAGGCGAAAATGACTCCGGCGACAACGGCTTAGTCTTCAATCGCGCAATCCGCACACACCAAATCGTCATCGCCCGGCTTGTCCGGGCGACCCATTTTTCTCGCCGCTGAAAAATTGGATCACCCGCATTCGCGGGTGATGACGGGTGATAGTGTGGACAGGTTGCCCGAGTCACAACGCCGCACATCTAGCCTGTGGATGCCACGACATGTCCCAAGGCTGGGAGAGTCGGACTCTTGTGCCGCCACAAAATCTTGTGCCAGTTTGATTCACGACTGCTTCGCGCTGCGTCGCCGTCCGAATCCGGAGCACTTGATGTCGGTCACCCACCACGACGAAGCGCCTGCCGCCCCCCATCCGATCGACATGCTCGAGCGGACGGTGGAGGAGAACGGCTGGGCCTTCGAGCGGGCCGGGCGCGACGAGCTCAATCTCTCCGTGGCCGGGCGCTGGAGCGATCATCATTTCAGCTTCGCCTGGCGCGAGGATCTGCAGTCGCTGCATCTCTCCAGCGCCTTCGACATGCGCATCACCGACGGTGTCCGCCGCAGCAACGTCGCCGACCTGCTGATGTATGTGAACGCACGGCTGTGGATCGGCCATTTCGACCTCTGGCCGGAGGACGGTACCATCGTCTTCCGCCACGCCATGATCTTCCCCGACGCGCGCGCCAGCGCCTCGCAATGCGAAGCTTTGCTCAATCTCGCGCTCGAAGCCTGCGAGCACTACTATCCGGCCTTCCAGTTCGTACTGTGGGGCGGCAAGACCGCCGAGGAAGCCGTCGCCGCCGCGGTGCTGGAGTGCGCGGGACAAGCGTAGAAATCGTGCGTGCTTCGAGGCTCCGCTTCGCGGAGCACCTCAGCATGACGGGGTTT
>DATCAT010000040.1:0-7947 GCA_036512455.1 Rhizomicrobium sp. | reverse complement strand
CACCAAGCCCCAGGCCACCAACACCGCGCCGCCGCCACAGCCGCCTGCGCCCATGCAGCCTGCGCCGCGGGCTCCCGTCTCCAGCATCATTCCGGGCAGCGCCGAAGATTTGCGCGTCAATGTCGGCGACACCGTCCATTTCGCCTACAACGAGTACAATATCGAAGACAACGACAAGGCGACGTTGCAGCGCCAGGCGACCTGGCTGCAGAAATATCCCTCGATCCGCGTCACCGTCGAAGGCGATTGCGACGAGCGCGGCACACGCGAATACAACCTGGCGCTCGGCGCCCGCAGGGCCAATGCCGTGAAGGAATATCTCGTCAGCCTCGGCGTCTCCGCCGCGCGCGTCGAAACGATCTCCTACGGCAAGGAACATCCGGTCTGTTCGGAATCGACGGAAGACTGCTACGCGCAAAACCGCCGCGGCGTTACCGCCATCTCCGGCGGCGCGAACTCGTAAGGTTCGGATTACAAATTTGGAAAGGGCGCTCCGTCGAGGGCGCCCTTTTTTCTTTCACCTCCCCAGGCTGGGGCTTTGCACAAATACCGGTGCTTTTGGCTCCCTGCACAAAAACTCCTATGGTTGCACAAAAAAGCCAGCGCCCGCTCCCGAGTTTCTGACATCCGGCACGGTATGGAAGGTGTGAGCCCGCAATAGGCGGGCCGTGAACGGTCACTAGACGGCGGCTAATGCGGGTGCGGAATTTTCGCTTGCTCCGCGCATTGCTCGCAGATCTTACCGTCGCACTTGGCAAACACGCAGCGAAATTTTTAAGTCCGGATGGCCAGCGTTGTGAGGAGGACTCCGCCCGCAATCCCCGTTAGCCCCATCGCATAATCTGCAATTTCCCCGTGACCGAAAATACCCAGCGCCGCGACGACAAACATCCAAGCGATCAGCACGGTGACCGGTCCACGTCCAGGGGCGTTCAAGTTGATAACGAAATTCTTGAATGGGTCCATGGCTATTCAATTCTCCAAGATCATTGCATTTGGGCAGTCTGATCTATCGCTAACGATACGGACGGCCGATGTTCCGAATACCAACGATGAGTAGGATCAATCGCTACGACCCGCGTCTTCGAGAGTAATTCGAACGCGCGCTGACGCCTTTCCGTAAATAGAGCGAAGATTACATCGATCCACCAGATGTGAAGCACACACGGTAACAGCCGAACGATCGCCTGGCCGGCACTGATCCGCGCGCCCGATTCCCGAACCACGAGTAGGTTGAGCCAGTGCTTGCCCAGCGTCTGGCCGAAGCGGGAATCGCCAACGACAATGTAGGCGATAAACCCTACCGTGACAGCGAGCAGGCCGATGATGACTGGAACAAGTCGCAGCGTATCTGGAGAGACTTGGCCTAGCACCGCGAGAGGTACTGCAATGACGCCCGCAATAGCGACGTCGATCGCCATCGCAACCGCACGCCGCCACAACGATGCGCTGACGAGCGGTACTTCCGATAAGTACGACGCGGCGAGATTCGCTGGATCGCCCAACCTCGCGAGCACAGCATCGAGTGCCTCACCACGCTGCATGTCTTCCTCGATATGCGCGCGCACATCGGCGACAATTTGTTCGCGCTCCGGCATCATCTTCGGCATCGCATCCGCGAGTTGCGCGAGGTAACTCTGAACGGTCATGATCTTCTCTCCTTAGTGCGCAGACGTGTCAGCGCAATAACCGAGCCATCGCACTCGCAAATGTCGTCCATTCACTGGTCAGCCGCGCCAACTCCCTGCGGCCCGCCGGCGTGAGCATGTAGTACTTGCGAGGTACACCTTGTTCCTGCGTTTCCCATCGCACCTTTACGAGTGCCGCACGCTCCAACCGGTACAGCACGGGATAGAGCGTTCCGTTGGTCACTTCGAGCGCTCCGTCGGTTCGATCAGCAATTTGGGTGACGATGTCGTACCCATACGCCTCAGCAGATTGCAGCAAATGCAGCACCGCCAATTCGAGCGCGCCGCGCTTAAACTCGCGCTCGATGCCGGCTCGCTCGTTTTTGGGTACTTTTTCAATACCGTTCATATTCTTCACGGTATCACCATATATTTTGTTATACAAGATACTTTACGAGGGATAATATGCGGAGATTCCATGCTTTTAGGACTCCGCCATGCGCCGCCGCATGGAGCCGTCAACGCGCAAGGCAATCGCCTGTGCCAGAACCTTGTCGGACGCGTCCAAGCCATTCGCGGTCATGATGCGCTGCGTTAGCTCGCATGTGTCTAGCGGGCCTTCTGCCTTCGGCGCGGCCAGACAAAGCTCTTATGCGCAAAGCCCCAGGCTGGGGAGGTGAATTTGTCCAAGCCTCATTTTGGGCTAAGTCTTCGCAAATGAATGGTCTTTTCGGCAGGAGGCGCGTGTGAACACGACCAGATATCGCATCGCGGGCGCAGCGTCTGTGGCGCTCTGCGCCGTCATGGCCGCCGCCGGCACGCTGGGCGCCAGCGCCGTTCGGGCGCCGCTCTCGCATTATGTTCCGCCGGACCGGAACTTCGTCCGCGTCGCCGGCCTGTTCGGCGAGAGCGACGAGGAGAAGGAAGCGCGCCTGCAGCACGAGCAGAACCAGGACGACGCCACCAACCGCCTCAATGACAAGGTCCGCGACCTGGAAGACACCGTGCGCAATCTCACCGGCGCGAATGAGGAACTCAGCCATCGCATCGGCGAGCTGAACGACAAGATCGACCGTCAGCAGAAGGATTTCGAATACCGCTTGTGCGCCCTGGCGGCGCAGCAACTCGGCTCCTCGACCGGGCAGGGCGATCCCAACGCCGTGCCCTGCCCTGGCGCGAGCGGCGGAGCGACATCCTTCAATGCGCCGCCGGCCGCATCCGCGCCGTCCCGCAATCAAACCTTCCAGGGCGACGGCACGGGCACGGGTGAGGTCGCTCAGCATCTGGCACCGCCGCCCGGTGTGCTCGGCACGCTGCCCGCCGGTTCGGCCGACGCGCCGCCGCCGCGCGCCAATGCGGGCTCGACCGACGACACGCGGGCGCAGTTCTCCACCGCGATGGGCCTGCTCGCCAAGGCGCGCTACGACGAAGCCAGCGCCGCGTTCCGGAACTTCGCCGACACCTATCCGAAGGACGATCTGGCGTCACAGGCCGTCTACTGGGTCGGCGACATAGCCTATGTCCAGAAGGACTACGCCAACGCCGCGCGCAGCTTCGCCGAGGTCATCAAGAAATATCCCACCTCATTGCGTGCGCCCGATAGCATGCTCAAGCTCGGCCAGTCGCTGATCGCCGCCGGCCAGAAAAAGGAAGGTTGCACCGCTCTTGCCGCGCTCCCGGACAAATATCCCAAAGCCGCCAAGGCGATCCTCAGCCAAGGCGCGGACGCGCGCAAAGCCGTCTGCCGCGGAATCTCCTGAGGCTGGGTCCGCTCTGGAAATGGAATTCGCGGCGGCGATGGAGGCTCTCATCGCTGCCGGCGCGCCCTGGCCGGGCGCAATCGCGGTATCCGGCGGCGGCGATTCCATCGCCCTGATGCATCTGTTGGCGCGTTGGGCCAAAGACGAAGGCCGCGCGCCGCCGCTCGTCGTCACCGTGGACCACGGTCTGCGGCCCAAGTCGAAGCACGATGCGAGCAAGGTTCTGCGCTGGGCCAGGGCGGCGAACCTGAAGGCCCAGGCGCTGCGCTGGAGCGGTCCGCGCCCGAAATCGGATATCGAAGCCGCGGCGCGCGAAGCACGCTACCGCCTGATGGGCGAATGGGCCGCCAAACGAAAGATCGCCGCGCTCTATGTCGCGCACACGCGCGACGACCAGGCCGAGACGTTTCTGCTGCGCCTGATGCGCGGCAGCGGTCTGGATGGTCTGGCCGCGATGCGCGCGCTGGCGCCTTATCCGCTGCCGGGCCTCCGCGGGCTCAGCGTCGTGCGTCCGCTGCTGGCCCTGGAGCGCGCTGCGGTGCGCGCGCATCTGAGCGCCAAAAAACTCGCCTGGATCGAAGACCCGATGAACCAGGAGGAGCGGTTCGCCCGCGTGCGCCTGCGCAAGCTCATCCCCATCCTGGAAGACGCCGGCCTGACGCGGGCGCGCATCGCCGGCGCCGCCGCGCATCTGTCCCGGGCCCGCGAAGCGCTCGACACGGTCACGGCCGCCGTCCTCGCCCGCGCGGCCCGGCCGCAGGACGGCGGCGTCCATGTCGATGCGGCGGCGCTGGTCTCGGCCCCGCGCGAAGTGGGGCTTCGCGCCCTGGCGCAGCTCCTGATGCTGGTTTCGGGTCACGCCTACCGCCCCCGATTCGAGCGCCTGGAACGGCTCTACGATCGGCTGGCCGGCGGCGGCATGGGCGGTGGCTGCACGCTGCATGGCTGCCGCCTCTCTCTTGTCCCTGCCGGGGGCGGGGCTTTTGGCCCGGGAACCCTCGGCATCGCGCCCGAAACCGGGCGTTCCCGCGGCAAAAGATCTAAAAACCCCGCCGCGGCGTAAATTGACCGCAATCAGATGGCGTTAATCGGCTTCTGGCATTGTCATGGACGCGGCGCCTCAAATTTCTTAACGTTTCGCGGGCTGGCAATACGGTAGAAACGACCTATGTATTAGGTTGGTTTTCCCCTGACTTGGCCCCGGCCCCCGCTCGAAAGGACGGCCCTTTGAACAATCTTCGCAATCTGGCGCTCTGGATCGTCGTCGCGCTGCTGCTCGTGTTCCTGTTCAACCTGTTCCAGGGAACGGCCCACAACGCCAGCGCCTCCGCCATCAACTACACCAAATTCCGCCAGGAAGTGATCACCAACGACGTCAAGGACGTCACCATCCAGGGCTCGACGATCAAGGGCAGTCTCAGCAACAACCAGCCGTTCACGACCGTCGTCCCCAGCGGCGACGGCTCGATCATGCAGCTGATGACCGCGCACAACGTCAACATCACGGTGGCGCCGCCGGATGACGGCTTCAATTTGATCAACGTGCTGCTCAACGCGCTGCCCATGCTGCTGCTCATCGCGGTGTGGATCTTCTTCATGCGCCAGCTTCAGGCCGGCGGCGGCAAGGCGATGGGCTTCGGCAAGAGCCGCGCCAAGATGCTGACTGAGCGCACCGGCCGCGTCACCTTCGAAGACGTCGCCGGCGTCGATGAGGCCAAGGACGATCTGAAGGAGATCGTCGACTTCCTCAAGGACCCGCAGAAATTCCAGCGCCTGGGCGGCCGCATCCCCAAGGGCGTGCTGCTGGTCGGCCCGCCGGGCACCGGCAAGACGCTGCTGGCCCGCGCCATCGCCGGCGAGGCCAACGTGCCGTTCTTCACGATCTCGGGTTCCGATTTCGTCGAGATGTTCGTCGGCGTCGGCGCCAGCCGCGTCCGCGACATGTTCGAGCAGGCCAAGAAGAACGCGCCCTGCATCGTCTTCATCGATGAAATCGATGCCGTCGGCCGCCATCGTGGCGCAGGTCTTGGCGGTGGCAACGATGAGCGCGAACAGACGCTCAACCAGTTGCTGGTCGAGATGGACGGTTTCGAATCCACCGAAGGCGTCATCCTCATCGCCGCCACCAACCGTCCGGACGTTCTCGATCCGGCACTGCTGCGCCCGGGCCGCTTCGACCGCCATGTCGTCGTCGCCAATCCCGATCTCGGCGGCCGCGAGAAGATCCTGCGCGTCCATCTGCGCAAGGTGCCGCTGGCGCCCGACGTCGAACCGCGCACCATCGCGCGCGGCACGCCCGGCTTCTCCGGCGCCGACCTCGCCAATCTCGTCAACGAAGCGGCCTTGCTGGCGGCGCGCCGCGGCAAGCGCGTCGTGACGATGAGCGAACTGGAAGACGCCAAGGACAAGGTCATGATGGGCGCCGAACGCCGCTCCATGGTGATGTCCGAGGACGAGAAAAAGCTCACCGCCTATCACGAGAGCGGTCACGCCATCATCGCCATCTCGGTCGAAGGCTCCGATCCGATCCACAAGGCGACCATCATTCCGCGCGGCCGCGCGCTCGGCATGGTCATGCAGCTGCCCGAACGCGACCGGCTGTCGCTATCGCGCCAGAAGATGCTGGCCGATATCACCATCTTCTTCGGCGGCCGCATCGCCGAGGAACTGATCTTCGGCTACGACAAGGTCACGACCGGCGCCTCGAACGACATCGAGGTCGCCACCCGCATGGCGCGTGCCATGGTCACCCGCTACGGCATGTCCGATGCGCTGGGCCCGCTTGCCTATGCCGAGAACCAGGAAGAAGTCTTCCTCGGCCATTCGGTGTCGCGCACCCAGAACATCTCCGAAGCCACGGCGCAGAAGATCGACTCCGAAATCCACAAGATCATCGACGAGTGCTATCAGCGCGCCTACGGCATCTTGAAAGCCCAACTCGCCGATCTGCATACGGTCGCCAAGGGCCTGCTCGAATACGAGACGCTGACCGGCGATGAGATCGTCGGCCTGATGAAAGGCATCAAGCCGATCCGCACGCCGTATGAGGAGCCCGCGCCCGAGCGCGGCTCCGGCCCCAGCGTCCCCGCCGCCGGCCGCCCCCGCGGCCCGCTGGTCCCCGAACCGCAGCCGGGACGCTGAGCCGACACCATTGATCAAGGAGACGCCTCCTGCCGTAATGGCCGGAGGCGTTTCTTTTTGCGACCCATTGTCGAACCGGACCTGACGGAGTGCGATGACCTCCATCCTCGGCATCCTCAACATCACCGAAGACTCGTTCTCGGACGGCGCGAAATATCTCGATCCCGCTGCCGCCATCGCGCATGGCCGGGCGCTCGCGGCCGATGGCGCGCAAGTGCTCGATCTCGGCGCCGCTTCGTCCAATCCGGAATCGAAGGGCGTGCCGCCGGATGTCGAGATCGCGCGCCTGGCGCCCGTCGTCGCGGCGCTGCAAGGCATCCCGCTCTCCATCGACACGTTCTCGCCGCAGGTCCAGCGTTGGGCGCTGGCGCAAGACGTCGCCTATCTCAACGACATCCAGGGCTTTCCCGATTCCGCGCTCTATCCCGCGCTCGCGGCATCGTCCGCCAGGCTGATCGTGATGCACTCGGTGCAGGAACGCGGCCGCGCCACGCGTGTGGCGGTGCCGGCGGCGGAAATCCTGGACCGCATCTTCGCGTTCTTCGAAAGCCGGATCGCGGCGCTCGAGGGCGCCGGCATCGCCCGCGCGCGCCTCATTCTCGATCCCGGCATGGGGTTTTTTCTCGGCAGCGATCGCGAAGCCTCGTTTACGGTCCTGCGCCGCCTCGCCGAGATTAAGCGCCGCTTCGGCCTTCCCCTTCTGGTCTCGGTCTCACGCAAGTCGTTCTTGCGCAGTCTGACGGGGCGGGACGTCTCATCGGCCGGCGCCGTCAGCCTGGCGGCCGAGCTCTATGCCGTTCGTCAGGGTGCGGATTATATCCGCAGCCATTCCCCCGGACCATTGAGGGACGCCCTCTTGCTGGCCAGGACTCTGGACGGCGGCAGCCCGGAGGCCTAATAAGCCGTCCGTTCGCAAACGAATTAACATTTGCCCGCGATAATCCGAAGACGAAGTCTGCTACGGTGCGCGGACGCGAAGACCGACTTGTCGCGAGGGGACGCCTGACATGAGCCGGAAATATTTTGGCACGGACGGGATTCGCGGGCGGGCCAATTCGGGGTCGATGACGCCCGGGGTTGCGCTGCGGGCAGGGATGGCGGCGGGCCGGATCTTCACGCGCGGCGAGCACCGCCACCGGGTGGTGATCGGCAAGGACACGCGGCTGTCGGGCTACATGATCGAGTCGGCGCTGGTGGCGGGCTTCACCTCGGTGGGCATGGACGTCTTCCTGTTCGGTCCCTTGCCGACGCCGGCCGTCGCCATGCTGACGCGCTCGCTGCGCGCCGACATCGGCGTGATGATCACCGCCTCGCACAACCAGTACCAGGACAACGGCATCAAGTTCTTCGGCCCCGACGGGCGCAAGCTGTCCGACGCGCACGAGGCCGCCATCGAGGCGTTGATGGACAACGGCATC
>DATCAT010000039.1:0-93684 GCA_036512455.1 Rhizomicrobium sp. | reverse complement strand
CGCAGCCGCCACCGCTTCATCGGCAAAGCTCAATTGACCGATTCTCCGTTCCGACATCCAAACCAACACCGATTCAGCCTCGCCAAATTGAATCACGAGACCTAACTTATGCAAAGCCCTCGCATTCGCGGGCCATGACAGCGAGGGCGAGAGCAATTCTGTGAATAATCTCTTATAAAACAATTACATACCTCTCCCATTGACTCCCGTTCCCTGTTCTCTGCATACTGGAACAAAGAGTGAACATCTATGGACGGGATCGCGAAACGATTGGCCGGAGCGCGGCAGCTTCTGAGCCCCCTGCCGGGGCAAGACGGCGCGCGTCTTCCGCTCGGCCATGACGCGGCCGATGCCGTGCTGCGCGGCGGGCTGCTGCGCGGCGCCCTGCACGAGATCTTCGCGGCCGATGCGTCGGCGTTCGGTTTCGCCGCCGGCCTGGCGCGGCGCGCGGCCGGCTTCAAACGGCTGCTCTGGATCGTGCAGGATTTCTCCGCTCTCGAGCAGGGCGCGGTGGCGCCCACCGGCCTGGCCGAATTCGGCATCGCTCCGGCTTCGCTTCTGCTGCTGTGCGCCGCCAACGCCACCGACGCCTTGCGCGCCGGCGCCGATGCCTTGAGCTGCGCCGCGCTCGGCGCGGTGATCGTGGAGATTCCGGGCAATCCCAAAATCCTCGACCTCGTCGCCTCGCGCCGCCTGGTGCTGGGCGCGCAGAGCAAGGGCGTCACCGTTTTCCTGCTGCGCCCGGCGGCCGAGGTCGAGCCGAGCGCCGCGGAAACGCGCTGGCTGATCCGCAGCAGCCATTCGGCGGATAGCGATGATTGGGGACACCCGCGTTTCGACGCGGAGCTGACGCGCAACCGGCATGGAGAGACCGGACGCTGGGACATGGAGTGGTGCTGTGACGATGGAGCTTTCCGCGAGACGACGCATTCTGGCGCTGTGGTTTCCGCGCCTGCCGACCGACCGGCTCCGGCGGCGGTCTGGCGCCTCGCCGGATAGGCCGCTCGTCCTGTCGCTGAAAAACGCCAATGCCCGCATCGTCTATGCGGTGGACGATTGTGCCGCGCGGGCCGGGCTCAAGCCGGGCATGCCGCTCGCCAGCGCGCGGGCGATGACGAACGCGCTGAACGTGGTCGAAGCCGATCTGCCGGCGGATGCGCAGATGCTGTCGCGCATCGCCGACTGGTGCGACCGCTTCACGCCGTTCGTCGCGCTTGATGCCCCACATGGCCTGCTGCTGGACATCAGCGGCGTCAGCCACCTGTTCGGCGGCGAAAAAGCGATGCTGGGACGCGTCCGTGAGTCCTTCAAGGCCCAGGGCTTCCTCGCCTATGGCGCCGTCGCCGGCACGGCGGCGGCGGCGCGCGCGCTGGCCCGCTTCGCCGACGGCACCGTCGCCGCGCCGGGAGAAGAGGCCGCCGCCACCGCGCCGCTGCCCGTCGCGGCACTCGATCTGGACCCTAAGGACACGCTGGCGCTGCAGCGGGCGGGGCTGAAAAACATCGCGCAGGTGGCGCAGCGCACGCGCGCCGAGCTGACCGCGCGCTTCGGCAAGGAGATGGTGTTCAAGCTGGATCGCGCCCGCGGCCAGGGCGAGAAGCCGATCTCGCCGCGCCGCATCCTGCCCGATTACAGCGCCGAGCAGCGCTTCGCCGAACCGGTGACGGCGCAGGACTTTATCGCCGCTGCCATCCTGTCGCTGGCGCAATCGCTGTGCGGCGTGCTGGAAGAGCGCGGCCAGGGCGCCCGCGCGCTGGAGGCGAGTTTCTTCCGCACCGACGGCATCGTGCGCCGCATCGGCATCGAAACCGCGCGGCCGCTGCGCGACGCGGCCGTCATCGCCAAGCTGTTCCACACGCGGCTCGATGCGTTGCACGACGAACTCGATCCCGGCTTTGGCTTCGACCTTGTGCGCCTCGCCGTGCCGCATGCCGAGCGGCTGGTGCCGCAAAGCGTCGGACTGGAAGCCCGGCCCGACGACGACAAGGAGATCGCGTTTCTGATCGATCGGCTGGCGGCGCGCTTCGGTTCGCACCGCATCCTGACCTTTCAGCCGCAGGACACCCACATCCCCGAAGCCGCCGGCGTCGCCGTGCCGGCGCAGCATGCGGACACCACGAAACTGACCTGGGAGCCGCGCATCGCAGGCGAGGCGCCGCGCCGGCCGCTGCGGATGTTCGCCAGGCCCGAACCCATCGACGCCATCGCAGCAGTGCCCGACGGACCGCCCATCCGCTTCCGCTGGCGGCGCGTGCTGCACAAGGTGCGGCTGGCCGAGGGCCCCGAGCGCATCGCCATGGAGTGGTGGGCTGCCCAGGAGCCCAAGCCGACGCGCGATTATTTCCGCGTCGAGGACGAAGCCGGGCGGCGCTTCTGGCTCTACCGCGACGGGCTCTACGGCCGCGAACCCTTCGCCTCGAAATGGTACGTACACGGACTATTTGCATGAAAGGGGAAGATGAGCACACACCTATCCTTTCCTCCCCCGTTGTTACGGGGGAGGTGGCGAGCGGAGCGAGCCGGAGGGGGCCCAGCGCCGCAGAGCGGCGCCCAGCGTCCGCCCCCTCCACCGCTTCGCGGTTCCCTTCCCCCGTAACAACGGGGGAGGAAATGCCTGTCCAAATCCTCCCCAACCAGCCGCCCTATGCCGAGATCGCGGTGACGTCGAATTTCTCGTTCCTGCGCGGCGCCTCGACGGCGAAGGAATTGATGCTGACCGCCGCGGCTTACGGCTACGCCGCGGTCGGCGTCGCGGATCGCAACACGCTGGCCGGCGTGGTGCGCGCCTATGCGGCTTTCCGGGAGCCGGAATGCCCGGAGGTGAAACCGAAATTCCTGGTCGGCGCGCGCCTGGTGTTCGCCGACGGGACACCGGACGTCCTCGCCTACCCTGCGGACCGCAAGGCCTATGGCAATCTCTGCCGCCTGCTGTCGGAAGGAAAGCTGCGCGCGCCCAAAGGCGATTGCATATTGGTCTTGAGCGATCTTATCGCCTGGCAGGACGGTCTTCTGCTCGCCGTCATGCCGCCGGCGCGCGGCCCGTTCGCGCGCCTTCGCGAGACTCTGCAAAAGCTGCGCGACGTCGCGCCGGATCGCACCTGGCTGGCCGCTTCCATGCTGCACCGGGGCGACGACCGGCGCCGGCTGAAGCGGCTGACGGCGCTGGCGCGGGAAACGCACGCATCGCTGCTCGCCGTCAACGACGTGCTCTATCACACGGCCGAGCGGCGGCAATTGCAGGACGTCGTCACCTGCATCCGCGAGCATGTCACCATCGATCGCGCCGGCAAGCTGCTGGAGGCCAATGCCGAGCGCCATCTGAAGACACCGGCGGAAATGGTCCGCCTGTTTCGCGATGTGCCGGAGGCGATTGCCCAGACGGTGCGATTCGCGGAGCGCATTTCGTTTTCACTCGCCGATCTCAAATACAATTACCCGCACGAGCCCGTGCCGCCCGGGAAAACCGCCAACGGGCATTTGCGCGACCTGACCTGGCAAGGCGCGGCGACCCGCTATCCGGACGGCGTCCCCGACAAGGTGCGTCAAACGCTGGCCAAGGAGCTGGCGATCATCGCCGAGCGCGAATACGCGCATTACTTCCTGACCGTGCGCGACCTCGTCGCCTATGCCAATGAGAAGAAGATTTTGTGCCAGGGCCGCGGCTCGGCCGCCAATTCGGCCGTCTGCTATGCCATCGGCGTCACCGCCGTCGATCCCCTTCAGATCGATCTTCTGTTCGAGCGCTTCATCTCGCAGGAGCGCAAGGAGCCGCCCGACATCGACGTCGATTTCGAGCATGAGCGGCGCGAGGAAGTGATCCAGCATGTCTACAAGCGCTACGGCCACCACCGTGCGGCGCTGACCGCGACCGTGATCTGCTACCGCCCGCGCAGCGCCATCCGCGAGGTCGGCAAGGTCTTCGGCCTGACCGAGGATATCACCGCCGCGATGGCGAACAGCGTCTGGGGCAGCTGGGGCGCGGCGCTGAAGGAAAGCCAGGTCCGCCAGGGCAGGCTCGACCCGCACAATGAAGCGATCTTCCAGGCCGTGAACTTCGCCAACCAGATCATGGGCTTTCCGCGTCACCTGTCGCAGCATGTCGGCGGCTTCGTGCTGACCGAGGACCGGCTGGATTCGCTCGTGCCGATCGGCCCGGCGGCGATGAACGACCGCTATTTCATCGAATGGGACAAGGACGACATCGACGTGCTCGGCCTGATGAAGGTCGATGTCCTGGCGCTGGGCATGCTGACCTGCATCCGCAAGGCGTTCGATCTGATCGATACCCATGACGGCGAACGCTTCGATCTCGCCACCGTGCCGCGCGAGGAAAAAGAGGTTTACGACATGCTGTGCGAGGCCGACGCCATCGGCGTGTTCCAGGTCGAGAGCCGCGCCCAGATGAACATGCTGCCGCGCCTGCGCCCGCGGATTTTCTACGACCTCGTCGTCGAAGTTGCGATTGTCCGCCCCGGCCCCATCCAGGGCAACATGGTCCACCCTTACCTGAAGCGCCGCAAAGGCCTGGAGCAGGTGAGCTTCCCCTCGCCTTCGCCCGCGCATGGCCATCCGGACGAACTGAAAGACGTGCTGGGCAAGACGATGGGCGTGCCGCTGTTCCAGGAACAGGCGATGAAGCTGGTCATGGTGGCGGCGAAGTTCACCGGCGAGGAAGCCAACGGCCTGCGCCGCGCCATGGCGACCTTCCGCAATGTCGGCACCATCGGCCAGTTCGAGAAGCTGATGATCGACCGCATGACGATGCGCGGCTATACGCTGCAATTCGCCACCGACTGCTACAACCAGATCAAGGGTTTCGGCTCCTATGGCTTTCCCGAAAGCCATGCCGCCAGTTTCGCCCATCTCGTCTACATCTCCGCCTGGATCAAATGCCATCACCCGGCGGCCTTCGCCTGCGCTCTGCTCAATTCGCAGCCGATGGGCTTCTATGCGCCGGCCGAAATCGTGCGCGACGCGCGCGAGCATGGCGTGGCGGTGTTCGCCGCCGATGTCAGCTTCAGCGATTGGGACAATACGCTGGAGCGCGACGGCGCTCTGGCGCTGCGGCTGGGCTTTCGCCAGATCGACGGTTTTCACGAGGATTGGGCCCGGGCCATCATGGACAATCGCGGCTATGGCTATGGCGGCTTCGCCGAGTTCGTCCGCCGCGGCGAACTGCCGAAGAAGGCGCTGATGGTGCTGGCCGATGCCGATGCCTTCCGCTCCCTGGGGCTGGACCGGCGCGAGGCCCTGTGGGCGGTGCGCCGCCTGCCCGACCAGCACACCCTGCCGCTGTTCGAGGCCCAGCGCATGAAGGAACTGCCGCCCGAACGGACCGCGCCGCTGCCGCTGATGCCGCTCAGCGAACACGTGCTGGCGGATTATCAGACGACGCGGCTGTCGCTCAAAGGCTATCCGACGCAATTCCTGCGCCCGCTGTTCACGGCCGAAAAGATCCAGAGCTGCGCCGAGGTCGAAGCGACGGCGGACGGAAAATCGGTGCGCTGCGCCGGTATCGTGCTGGTGCGCCAGATGCCGGGCGACGCCGGCGTGGTGTTCATCACGCTGAGCGACGAGACCGGCATCACCAATGTCGTGGTCTGGCCCCGGCTGGTGAAGGAATTCCGCCGGGAGATCATGGGCGCGCGGCTGCTGCTGGTGGAGGGCAAGGTGCAGAACAGCGATCATGTCGTGCATCTCGTCGCCGAGCGCATCGTCGACCGCAGCGCCGAAATGAACCGCCTGTTCGAGGAGCCGGTGCGCCCGTTCCAGGGCCGCCTGGAAGATCTGGCCTATCAGCGCCCGGACTCGCGCAGCCCCCGCCACCCGCGTAATGTCCGCGTCCTGCCGAAGTCGCGGGACTTCCACTGACGGGGCCCGCCAAAAGGGGGGAGCCCCCTCCATTTTTTCGAGGTTCGAATGCACATAATTCCGCCGAACCACAAAATATTGGGGCCGGTGCCCTGAGGGGGAGGGGTAGGAAAAACGTGCAAACAATTATATTGCTGAATTCTCTATAAGCCATTGATATTATTAAATAATAATAAAAACGTCCCAAAGTTTGCAAAGCAATATTCTTTCGCTTGCATATGTTCCTGTTTTGTTCTTTAGTCCTATCCAGGCGATTATCCGGCAGTTGACTTTTCTGCCCCCAGTTTATATTCCCAATTCGGACAGGCCGCGCTTGCCCTGCTGCCGGTCCTGCTGGTGGCAGCATTGTTGCTACTGGGATCGGCGGGGGTAGCGGGGGCGTCAGTCGGCAGCATTGAGGTTTTCTCCGGGGCAAACGGACCACAGCCAATCCGTGATTGGATGCTGCTCGGCGGTCGGAGCGAGGATGAAACAGAATTTGGTTTTGTGAGGTTCGGCGAACGTCTCGTACAGAAAACATCCTTGAGTAATCAGCAGAACCCTACCTTCGAGAAATCCTTCTGGCGTTCTGTCGGCCCACTCTGGCTGTTCTTCCCACCCGACAATGTAAGGGGCGTTGTGGGTGGGCCAAACTGTGCCAATGACGGATTTATCGAACGTCTTTTCGCAGGTGTTGTTGGCCCTAAAGGGCAACTCCGCAATGATTCGGGAGAGCGAGCCTCGGTCCATGAAATAATGCTCTTGGTACTTAAGGACATGCAGCGCCGGGTCCTTGCCGATGTTTTCGTAGGGGATACCGATGCGAACTATATCGCCAACTCTTTGAGGTGGATGATCGCCCCAGGCGGCCTCATGCACGGCAATCCAAGCGCGGTTCGCTTCAACGGTAGCGCGGCGAGTATCCCAAAGCCCCAAAGCTATGAATACGAGGCCTACCAACGCCACGAGCGCGGCGATACTCGTTATCCCATTCAACCATTTGGCTACTTGGATTTGCTTTTTCCAGAAGGTGCGCTCTATGGCTTCGTGATTTGGGTCATCGCCATGTGGGTTAGCAATCGCGGGATCGATCTTTGTAACCCCATCATGCACACCGGCGGTTGGTTCGTTGCTGTTTTTGGTGGCTGTCTTTTCCTGTTGAGCGTTATTCCCCGCTTTGTGGAGTTGATTGCGTCGTGACTTCCGGCTCATCAGCAACCCCGAATTGCCGTGCCGAAAATATCGTCGTTGAGGCGATTGTTGTAGCGGAACTGGAATTCGGCGACGTAGAGCGGCAGGTACTTGCGGCTAACTTTGTGGAATGTGCCGAACACGCCGCGCTTAATCAGCGACCAGAAGCCTTCAATCGTGTTCGTGTGGATCGCGCCGACGACGTAACGCTTCTTGCTGTGGTTGACGGTGCCGTGCTTGTACCCGCCGCGATACAAATCCTGATAGGCGCGGTGTTCGTCCGTCGCCAGCAACGAAACATCGGTGCCGACCGTCTGGTAGATGAAGGTTTCAAGCGTTTCGGTGTTCACGGCGTCGAGGACGCGCGCCACGACTTTGCCTTTGCGCTCAACTGCGCCAACGACAATGGCCTTGCCGTCGCGCCACTTCGTTCCCTGCTTCTTGCCAAAGTGGCGGTTGTCATCGTCGCCGCCGATATAGGTCTCGTCCACTTCCACAACGCCCATGAGCTTGCGGAAGTCCTCGTTTGCCAGACCAGCGCGGATGCGGTGGCACATGCTCCAAGCGGTCTGATAGCTGCCTGTGCCGACCATGCGATGAATTTGGAGCGCGCTGATTCCTTTCTTGCTGGTGAGCATGAGGTGGATAACGCGGAACCACTCGCGCAGCGGATATTTGGTGTTCTCGAAGATGGTCCCGACAAGGACAGAGAAGCGGTAGGACGTGCCCTTTCCCGAACAGGCGTAGCACTGCCAGTGGAAGGCCTTGGTGCCGTGCTCGCCCACGCCAGCGTTGCCACAGCGGGGACAGGCCACGCCCAGCGGCCAGCGATTGCTCATCAGGTAGGTTTTGCAGGCATCGTCGGATGGGAATGCAGTCTCCCACTGCCGATTTGTCATCTGGTGAATGCGCTTTTTGCCGGACATGGCCAATCCCTCGAAACTGAGAGGAATATAGGATGCCCCAGCTAACAAGTCAACTTCCGGATAATCGCCCCTATCCATGCAAATCGCCCTCGATCTTGGCCAGGCCGAAGCCTTCCTGTCCGTCCGCAACCGCCTGCTGCGGCTGTACGATCCGGTGCCTTACGATTCCCTGTCCGATCCAACGGATCAGCTCATCGCCTCCATCCTCGCCAGCCGCACCCGCGACGAGGTCAAGCGCCGCGCCTTCGCCCGCCTGCGCAGCCGCTACGGCGTGACGGTGCTGGCTGAGGCCGATCCCAAGGATGTCGAGGCGCGGATCGCCGGCGTCGAATTCGCGGACAAGAAAGCCGTTGACATCGTCTTCGCCCTGCAGCGGCTGAAAGCGATTTCCGGCGATTTCTCTCTCGAATTTCTCGCCGATTGGAGCACGGCGGAAGCCCTGCGCTATCTGGAGGCGTTCCATGGCGTCGGGCGGAAGATCGCCGCCGCCGTCGTCAATTTCAGCACCTTGCGCAAGCCGGCCCTTGTTTGCGACACGCATATCCTGCGTGTCCTGGGCCGGCTCGACTTCCTCCCGCCGCACGTCAAAAGTGCCGGCCCCGCCTACGATCTGGTCATGCCGTCGCTTGGCGCGTGGTCTGCCGCGGACCTCTTCGAGTTCCACTGGCTGCTGAAGCGGCTGGGGCAGGATGTCTGCGAAGCGTTGCGAACCAACTGCCGCGCCTGCCCGCTGGAAACGCTTTGCCCCAAACGCCGCGTGCGCACTTTTCATTAGAGCGCTGGTCATTAGAGCGCTGGCGCCGACCCGCGCTGCGGCGCTATCGTCGCCGCGGGGAAAGCGCCAACGCCGTCATGCCAAGTGTCCGCGGCCTTGAGTGGCCGCTTATTGCGTCCGTTGCCGCGGCTGTTGTGCTCGCGGCGCCGCTGTGGTGCGTGGCGGTGCCCGCCATGCCGGACTATCCCGCCCATCTGGCGAGTTTCGCCCTGATCGGCGGCGCGGCCTCGCGCTACTACATGGTCGCCTGGGACGTCCTGCCGAATCTCGGCGCCGAAGCCATCGTGCCGCTGCTGGCGCGGCTGCTGCCGCTGGAACTGGCGACGCGCCTGTTCCTCACGGCCACCGTGGCGCTGTGGGTGCTGGGGCCGGCCGCGATCCAGCGCGCCCTGTTCGGACGCGTGAACGCCGCCGCCCTGCTCGCCGCGGTCTTCGCCTACAACGCCAATTTCATGTGGGGTTTTTTCAACTATACCTTCGCGGCCGGCTTGAGTTTCTTCGCGTTCGCGGCGTGGATCGCGACGCAAGGCCGAAGGACCTGGCGACATCATGCCGGCTTCGCCGCGGCCTTCACCGCGATCTATTTCTGCCACCTGTTCGCCTTCGCGATCGTGTTGCTTGGCGTCGGTTGCTTCGAAGTGTCCGGTTGGCTGGCCGAACGCCCGCGCACCGCGCGCGGACTTGGCACGCGTGCCTTGCCGATCGTCCTGATGTGCCTGCCTGCGGCCTTCGCCTTCCTGGTTCTCAAGCCCGCCGGCGCCGGCGGCTTCCACCTGGAATTCGATTTTGCCGATACGATGCTCGACCGCTTCGGTGCCGCGATTCAATTCGGCTTCGACAACGCCGCCTACGCCTTGTTGGGCGCCTTGTGCCTGATTTTCGCCGGCGGCCTGGCGTCCAGGATCGTCACGGTCCATCCCCGCATGCGCCTTGCCCTTATCGTGTTCGCGATCTGCACGGTCCTGGCGCCGGAATGGGCGCTGGGCGGCTGGGGCGTCCACATGCGCCTGCCGGCCGTGCTCGGCGTGCTCGCCTTCGCATCGATCGAATGGCGAATTCCGGCGCGTCTTCACTTCGCAATCGCGGCGGCCCTCCTTCTCATCCTGGGGGTCGGCGCCACCATCGTGGCGACCGCTTGGCGCGCCTACGATGCCCAATTCGCCGAATTCCGCAGCCATGCCTCCGACATCAAGCAAGGCGGGCGATTGCTGACCGTGCTCGATGGCGACTCGCTGGGCTGGGATTCCGACCAGCCCTATTGGCACATAGCCGAGTTCGCCGTCATCGACCGCGGCGTCTTCACGCCGTTGATGTTCACCACGGCCGGCCAGCACATCGTGCACATCCGCACGCCATTCGAACGCATCGCGGCAACGAACGCGCAGCAGGGCTCGCCGCCGGACATCGACGAACTCGACAATCTCGCCGCCGGCCGCCGCGACGCCGACGAGGATATCCGCAACATCTTTCCCTATCTGATGTTTTTCCAGTGCCACTACGATCAGGCGGTGGTGATCCATGGCAGCTTGCCGCATGCGCGCGTGCCGGCCATGTTGCGCGCCCGCCGCGATGGCACGTTCTATACGCTTTACGACATCGTGCCCAACGCGCGGTGCGCCAAGCGATGAGCCCGCAAAGCCCGGCGCTGCGCATTCTGACCGCGGCATTGGCCGTCGGTTGCACGCTCGGCGTGATGCATATCGTTTGCGTGATGGGTTTTCGTGTGCCGTTCGATCCCAATGAAGGCTGGAACGCCTACTTTGCTCAGTCCGTGCTGGCCACCGGTTCGCCCTACCCGCCGGCCAACAGCCTGATGATCGACAATTATCCGCCGCTGTCCTTCTATCTGGTCGCCGCTCTCTCCGGATTGACGGGCGATGCGATCGTCGCCGGGCGCATCGTCGCGCTCGCCGCGCTGTTCGCCGTCGCGCTCGGCATCGAGACTGTCGCGCGGCGAATGGGCTGCACGCGGCTCGAAGCGCTGTTCGCGGCCCTGCTGTTCACAGGCGGGCTGATGCTGACCACCGACTACGCCGGCATGGACGATCCGCAGCTGCTCGGCCACGCCATCGCGATGGGCGGGCTGTTGCTGGTGCTGCGCGAGCGGCGCACGTCCCGTCTCATGGTGGCCGCCGCGTCGCTGTTCGTTCTGGCGTTTTTCGTCAAGCACAATCTCGTCGTCTTGCCGGTGGCGCTGGCCGCGTGGCTGCTGCTGGCCGACCGCCGGCACGCCGTCACCTTCATCGTCAGTGAGCTTATCTTCGTCGGCGTCGGTCTTGGCCTGTTCAAGCAGGTCTACGGCATGAGCCTGCTGGGCCAGATCGCTTCGGCGCGAACCTATGCGCTGGCGAATGTGTGGAGCGGCATCGCGCAATGGCTGCCCTGGGGCGCCGCTTTGGTCGTCGGTGCCAGCCTCTTATTCCTCGTTGCGCGCCGCGACCGGCATGCGATGCTATGCGTCATCTACGCGACGATCGCGATCGTCGCGGGCGCATATTTCCTTGGCGGCGCGGGGGTCGATGCCAACGCGCTGTTCGACGCCGACATCGCGCTCGCGCTCTGCGCCGGACTGCTGCTGAATCGATTGCAGTTTTCTGTTCCGCAAAGTGCCGCCGCGCTGCTCTTCGCGGTGCCGCTTGCCATCGGCATCTGGAGCCTCGATGCCCCATGGTGCACGTCCGATTACTGGTTCCATCCCATGGCGGACGAGCGCCGCGCTGCCGCCGGCGAGATCGCGTCGATCCGCGCGGCGCGGGGTCCGGTCCTGTGCGAGATGCTTTCACTCTGCTATTGGGCCGGCAAACCGGCCGAGGTCGACGTTTTCAACATCGAACAGGCCTACCTCACCGACGCGCGAAGCGACGCCGGCCTGGCCGGTCTCATCAAGCAGAAGCACTTTGCGTTGATCCAGTTCGAGCAGATGACGCCGTTCCCGCTGACGCCTTCTATCCACCGCGCCTTGCTGAGCAACTATCGAATCGTCCCGACCGACGACGACCGCGTGCTCCTCGCGCCGCGTTAGCTGTGGGCTTTCACGGTTCCGGTGCGTTCCAGCTTGCCCCAGCCGACGACGGCGCCGCGGATCGCGGCCGAAATCGAGCGCACCACGACGTAATACATCAGCTGGCGATAGCCGAAGCGCTGCAGCGGCAGCCACCAGATCAGACTCCATTGCTCGCCGCGCTCCATCAGGAAGCCGAAGGTCGCCGCCAGCAGGTCGACGACGACGAAGACGGCATAGTAGATGCCGACCGTGACGAGATCGTTGTTGCTGAACTCGGCGCCGTGCTGGCTATAGGCGATCCATTGGCTGATCAGCTGCCAGATCAGCAACAGGTCGGCCAGCGGCGCCAGCGCGGTGAGCGCGATCTGGAACAGCCACACCTGCGGCAGCGCGATCATGCCGAGCGCGCCGTAACGCGGATTGAACGTCAGGCCGCGATATTTCCACAGACATTGCAGCGTGCCGAAGGCCCAGCGAAAGCGCTGGTTCGCCAGGCCGCGGAAGGTCGCGGGCGCCTCGGTCCAGGCAATCGCCGAACTGTCAAAGCGCACGCGGTAGCCCTTCACCTGGATGCCGATGGTCAGGTCCTGGTCTTCCGCCAGCGTATCGGAGTGAAAGCCGCCCATGGCCAGCAGCACCGATTTGCGCCAGGCGCCGACCGCGCCGGGAATGACGGTGAGCGTGCCGAGCGCGGCCAGCGCGCGGCGCTCCAGATTCTGCGCCACGATGTATTCCAACGCCTGCCAGCGCGTGATCATGTTGGTGCGGTTGCCGACCTTGGCGTTGCCCGCCACGGCGCCGACCTCGGCATCGGCAAACCAGCGCACCAGCCGTGGAATCGTATCGGACTGGAACTGCGTATCGGCGTCCAGCGCCACGAGGATCTCGCCCTTAGCCTGGCTGAGGCCGACATTGAGCGCCGCCGCCTTGCCGCCATTGGGCATCCGGACCAGCGTAACGCGATTGTTGACGCCGAACGCCGCCTGCAGCACGCCCGAGGTATTGTCCTGCGAACCATCGTCGACGACGATGACTTCCAGATCGCGATGATCGCTCTCCAGAATGCGCTCGACCGTCTTCACGATCACCTTTTCCTCGTTATAGGCCGGCACGATGACCGAGACGTGCAGCGTCTCGTCCGGCAAGGTCTCGGCCTCGCGCGCGCTGCTGCGCAGATTCCACAGGCTCAGGCCGGCCAGGAAGAACAGCCGCGACACGCCCAGCCAGATCGCGGCAAGAAAGGCGTAGTAGAGAAAGCGCCCCAGCCAGTTCACGGTCAGAAATACGACGCGATCGGTCAGCAGCGACATGGTCGGCGGCAGCGGCGGCATCGCCTGGTCGCGCGTCATCCCGATCAGGCTGGAGGCCGGCACGAACTGAAAGCCCTTGGCGCGCAGCGTATCGATCAGAACCGGCAGCGCCGCCACCGTCTGGGACCGGTCACCACCCGCGTCGTGCAGCAGGACCGCGTTACCAGGCGCGTCCGGTATGGGATGTTCCAGATCGTGCAACACGCGCGACACGATCACATCGGCGCCGGGCAGCGCCCAATCGACCGGATCGATTTGCTCGCCGACCGTGATGTAGCCAAGCCTCTGAGCGATCTCGACCGGCACGATCTCGCTGGTATCGTCGGGCTCGGCATCGCCAAGGTAGGGCGGGCGGAACAGAACCAACGATCGGCCCGTCAGCGCCTGAATCAAACGCTGCGTCGCGTTGAGCTCGATCGGCACAGCCTGCGACGGCGTGTCGGCGAGATTTGGATGCGTGTAGGTGTGATTGCCGAGTTCATGGCCTTCGGCGAGGATGCGCTGGATCAGATCGGGATTGGCCTCCGCATTGCCGCCGATGACGAAGAACGTCGCGTGGACGTGCTTCTGCTTGAGGATGTCCAGGATCTGAGGCGTCCACTCCGGATCCGGCCCATCGTCGAAGGTCAGCGCGACCTTGCCCGGCACATAGCCGAACTGCCGCATGATAAAATTTGTCGGCAATCGCGTATAGGCTTCATCGTCGATGTCGCCTGAACTGGAATTGATTTCCAGCGTACGCGCGCCGGTGGAAGGTTCAGCCTCGACCCGGAAGAAATCGCCCTGGCCCTCGTGATCGACGTCGGCGCCGATGGAAATCTGGCGAATGCCTTGCGGTACGCCGGCACCGTAGCTCCGCCCGAGCACGTCCCACACAGAAGGGTCCTCGCTGCCGAGCCGCCATAGCGCGTAGCCGGCGGGGCGGTAGATGTCGGACGCATGGATCTGGTTGTAGGCGGTCACCGCATCCAGGAACCAGACGTCGTGCAGCGTATGATCGTCTTCAGTGTAGGAGAAATGCGGATTGTTGGTCGCATCGTCGAAGTCGATCGTTGCTTCGGAGTCGTGCGCCGCCGCCACCGCACCCTCGAACGTCAAATCGTGGTCGGGACCATCGTTCCAGTCATAGGCATAGCCGCCGATGGACACGATGGTGCGGCTGGGCGCGAGGCCGCGCATGCGCTTGTCGAGCGTCGTCTCGAACCAGCTTTGACCGGCGATGCTGCCGGCCGGGCCGGTGTCGTCATGCTCGTCATAGGCCATCAGCAGCGTGTAATCGACGATGTGCGCATAGGCGGCATAGGGCCAGTCGTCGTCGTCAAACGGCACCGCCATGACGACGATCCAGCCATGCGGCAGGAACGCCGCCGACAGCCGTTGCAGGAACTTCTCCAGGTCGGGATGCGCCGCGTCGGGCACCTCCTCGAAATCGACGGTCACGCCCTGAAGCTTGTTGTTGGCGACGAAGTCGATGATCTGTTTCAGCAGCATGTCGCTGCGCGCCGGATCGGCCAGGAGCCTGGCCAGGCCCGCGCCATCCCATTTGCCCATCGTGGCGTTCTGGATCACGGGCAGCACGGCGAGGTTCGCCCGCTTGGCACGCAACTCGCCCAGCAGGCCGGTATCGAGCGCGCTCTTGAGGTCCAGATTGGGGCCCTGCAGCGCCAGCCAGGTCGGCATCAGCCAATCAAGCTTGGGCAGTTCGCGCATGAGCGCCGGATACGCGTTCTCGGAAGCCGGCCGCCAGCCGGGAAAGAAGGCGATCGTCAGGGCGCGGTCCTGCAGCGGCTTCAAAATCGAGGCCAGCGGCCTTGTGCGCTGGCCCCGTTCATTGCGCAGGCGGCGCTGGACCGCAAGTTCCTCGCGCCGGGCGCGTGCTTCGTTGGCCAGCCGCGCGGCAGCCCGCACCAATCCCGGCTTTTGCGCTTTCTTTTCAAGGTCGTGGATGGTGACGGCGGTCAGATGGCCGGGCAGCCGTGGCTGCGCCCCGGTCGGGGCATTGACCAGGCTGAAGACGAACACCGCGCCCAGCACGAGGCTGATGACGCCGGCAGTCCAGCCGACAATCGAAGCGCCGAAAGCGCGCCGGCCGGTGGCATCGAAGAAGACCGGTTTATCCGCCATGGCTCCGCGCGCCCCGCGCTGGCGCGAAGGTCGCCCGATTGTCGATTCTCATTCTATGCTCCAGGCACCGGCGATAGGCGCGGTGCGCGTCGCCAGCTTAGCGGAACGGCGCAGGCCATGCCAAAAGAGACGACATGAAAACGCCAAAAGTTTGGACGAAGCCCGCCATTGTTACGGCCGCGTTCATCTTGGGCGGTTTCGCCGTGACGCTGGCCGCGAACTGGCCGGGGCATCTGTCCTACGATTCCATCCTGCAGCTGCATCAGGGCCGCGCCGGGCTCTACAACAACTGGCATCCACCGGTGATGGCGTGGCTGCTGGGGCTCGGCGATGCGGTGGTTCCTGGCGCGGGCCTGTTCGTGGCGTTCGACACCGCTCTGGCGTTCGGAACGCTCGCTTTGCTGCTGTCGCTCAAGCCCGAGCGCACCACCTGGCTCACGGCCGCCGTTGCGCTTGCCGCCGTCCTGTCGCCGCAATTTCTCCTCTACCAGGGACTGGTCTGGAAGGACGTTCTGTTCGCCGACAGCGCGGTCGCCGGCTTCGTCTGCCTCGCCTATGCAGCATCGCAGTGGAGCGCGATCCGTGCGCGCGCAGCCTGGCTGGCGGCGAGCCTGCTCCTTCTGTCGCTGGCGGCGCTGACGCGGCAGAACGGCGCGATCCTGTTGCCCTTCGCCGCAGCCGCGTTGAGTTGGATCGCCACACGGCTGGGCGCCGCCAGGCTGATGGCCGCGTTGTTCGGCGCCTTCTATCTCGCCGCGTCCCTAGTCTTCGTCTTCGCGGCATCGGCGCTGCTCAACCTCAGAAGCGATGGCAACCCGGGTCTCGACGAACAGGTGCGGCTTCTTCAGGTCTATGACCTTGCCGGCGCCGTGGCGCGCCAGCCCGATCTTCAACTTCAATCGCTGCGCGACGACGATCCGGCGCTCGAGCATCTCATCCGCTCGAAAGGCGCGCGCCTCTACACACCGGTGCGCAACGATCCCCTGGCCTCCGCGCCGGAACTGCAAGCCGAACTGGCCGACGTCGACCCGGACGCGGTCGGCACGCAGTGGCGGGCGACGATCGCCGAACATCCCTGGCTCTATCTGCGCGTGCGCGCCGCCGCGTTCGCCTGGGTGTTCGCGACGCCGGACCTCGCCGCCTGCCGGCCGGTCTTCACCGGGATCGAAGGGCCGCAGCGCGAAATGCGAGATTTGGCCCTGGCGCCCCGCCGCGACGCGCGCGACCGGACGCTGGAGACCTATGGCAAGGCGTTCTTCGGCACGCCGGTGTTCTCGCATGTCTTCTTCGCGATCCTGGCGGCGGCGAGCACCGTGCTCCTGCTGCGACGGCGCCGGACGGCGGACATCGCCATCGCCGCCATGCTGCTTGGCGCGATGGCCTTCACGCTCAGCTTCTTTGTGATCTCCATCGCCTGCGACTATCGTTATCTTTATGCGCTCGATCTTTCGGCGCTGGCCGCGCTGCTCTACCTTGCGTTGGACGCGAAAAGCGCCCTCAGAGGAACGCCATGATGGTCGAGTTGGGTTTGATCGAAGGCTATTACGGCACGCCGTGGAGCTGGAAGGCACGCGAGCAAACCATCGCGACGCTCCAAAAACACGGCTACACCTTCTACATCTACGCGCCCAAGGCGGATGCTTTCCTGCGCAAACGCTGGCGCGAGCCGCACCCGGTGGACACCGCCGACGCCTTGCGCGCACTCGCTGCGCGCTGCAAAGCGATGGGGGTGCGTTTCGGCGTCGGCTTGAGCCCTTATGAACTCTATCGCGATTTCAACGCTGAGGCGCAGGCCCACCTCGCAACCAAACTCGCCGAATTCGATTCCTGGGGCATCGACGACCTCGCCATCCTGTTCGACGACATGCGCGGAGACCTGCCGAACCTGGCCGCGATGCAGGCGGACATCCTGCATTGGGTCAAGGCGCGCACCCCGGCGACGCGTCTCATCGTTTGCCCGAGTTATTACACCGACGATCCGGTGCTGGACCGCTTCTTCGGCAAGCGGCCGCAGAACTACCTGGAGGATTTCGGCCGACGGCTCGACAAATCCATCGAGGTGTTCTGGACCGGCGAAGAGGTGTGCTCCCGCGAATATTCGCCGGGCCACCTGGTGCGCGTCACCGAGCAACTGGGGCGCAAGCCGTTCCTGTGGGACAACTATCCGGTGAACGACGGCCAGCGGATGTCGCAATTCCTGCACGTGCGCGCCTTCACCGGCCGGCCGGCGAGCATGGCCGCGCATCTGTCGGCTCATAGCGTCAACCCGGCTCTGCAGCCGTCGCTGTCCTGCATTCCGGCACTGACGCTGGCCGAGAGCTACCGCGTCGGCGACGCTTATGAATACGGCCGCGCTTTCGATCGTGCGGCGCAGTCTCTATTGGGCGCCGAATTCGCCGCGCTGATCCGAGAGGACATTCTGTTCCTGCAGGACGTCAGCCTCGAACGGCTCGCCGACAAGACGAAGGATCGCCTGCGCCGGCGCTATGGCGGCATCGAGCACGACGCCGCGCGCGAGATCGTGGCTTGGCTGGACGGTGCCTATAAGTTCGAAGCGGAGATCGCTTAGAGTGCCTTCAGCCAGGGGATCAGCCGCGCATTAACCTCAGCGGGACGTTCCTGTTGGGTCCAGTGGCCGCAACCCTCCAGGACATCGGCGACGCGCAGGTCCGTCACATGGTTGCGCATGAGCGCGATGGGATCGGCAGCGCCCTTGAACATGTTGAAGGCCAGATCGCGCGTGCCGCCGATGAACAGCGCCGGCTGTTCGATCTTTCGATCGGCGAAGCCGCGCAGATACGCAAAGTCACGCTGGTGATTGCGGTAGCGGCTGATCGGCCCGAAGAAGCCAGAACCCTCGAATTCGCCGACATAGTAGTCGAGCTCGACCGGCGTCAGCCAAGCCGGAAAGACCGCCGGATCCACCAGGCCATCGAGCAGACACATGTCCGAGGTCTTGCCGCTCGGCCAGGTGCCGTCCGGCGCGTCGCCGGAGAGCGCGTAGTAGAATTTGCGCAGGAAATCGCGCGGGTCGGCCTCGGCCTCCGCCTCGGGCAGGCGCTCCTTCTGGAAATAGGCCTGGTAGAAGAACTTGCCGCGCCTGGTGAAGATTTCATCGAAGATTTCGTCGAACGGCCGCGCCGGCGGACCCATGTGCGGCACCGACAAGGCACCGACCGCGCGCACCCGATCGGGCCTTATCAGCGCCGTGTTCCAGACGATCGGCGCGCCCCAATCATGGCCGAGAATGACGGCCGGCCGGCCGGGGCTCAGGCTTTCGATCACGCCCGCCACATCGGCGACCATGCGCTCCATCGCGTAATCCGCCACCGTTTCGGGCTTGCCGGAACCGCCATAGCCGCGCACATCGATGGCGCAGGCGGTGAAGCCCGCATCCGCGATGGGACCGAGCTGATGGCGCCAGGAGAACCACGATTCGGGAAAGCCATGGACCATCACGACCAACGGTCCGCTGCCTTGCACCGCGGCGCGCAGGCGAATGTCGGCGAGATCGATGAATTGGAAATTCGTCATGGTGGAACCTTAGCCGGACCGAAGCCATTTCGATAGAGAAGGCTTTGCATCGGCGCGCGTAAGCCGCTATGCGAGGGCCACACCACACATCGGCGGTCCATGGCTTACAATTGCGCGAAGTGCCCAGGCTATTGCTGTTCCTATCCGCTCATTGCCCTGAACAAGCGGGATGTGGAACGGCTGGCGAAGCATTTCGACCTGTCCTTCACCGCCGCCGCGAAGAAATTCACCAAGGTCGACGGCGACGCGCCGTTCGCCATGCGGCGCAAGGCCGACGAGCACTATGGCAAGATCTGCCGCTTTTTCGATACCGATGAGCGTCGCTGCACGATCTATTCGGCGCGGCCTTCGATCTGCCGCTCCTATCCCGGCGACAATCACTGCGGCTATTACAGCTTTCTATTGCACGAGCGCGAAGCCCAGGACGACCCCGAGCACGTCGCCGTCACCGCGAACGGCTAGAATTTCGGGCACTTGCCGGGATCGGCCAGGAAGACCCGGACCGGCGTGCCTGCCATCAGGCGCGCGTGCAGGTAGCGGTCGACGCGGGCATCTGAGTCGAGTCCATAATTGCAGCGGATGGAGATATCGCGCAGCGAGGTCTCGAGCTGATAGGCATTGAACAAGCCGTACCAGTCGGGCGCCATCGCGACGCCGCCGTCCGACAGCGGCCGCACGGTCAGCGTCGCCACTTCGTCACCGGTCTCGGCGATCGCCGGTAGCGGCGCCTCTGTCGGACGCAGGAGCGGCCACAGCACAAGCGCGGCGGCCAGCATGGCACTGGCGGCGGCGAGCAAATCGGCCCGGCCGCGCAGCCCTTCCAGCCAACGGCGGAGCGGGCTTTCTTGCCCGTCCTGGCCGTCCGGCGAAGGCTGCTGCAGACGCGCCAGCGGATCGGCCGGCGCTTCAGCCTTGCGTTCGCTCTCGCCCTGCGCGAATCGGTCGCTCAGATCCTTCATCGCGATCCTTCCGGAAACAGAACCGGCGCGATCAGGTCCAGCAACTCGCCGCCCAGCATGGCGCCCAGATGCGGATGATCGCCGACCCAATTATCCTGGATGTTGATCGCCACCGACAGGGCGCGCAACGGCGTCTGCGTCGTGTCGACCTCGTGCGTGGCCGCGTTTTTCAGGGCGGCGGCCGGATAGACCCCGATGACGAAGACATAGACGCGCCCTTCATGCAGCTTGCCCTCGCCCACCGGCACGCCGGCCACTTTGCGATTGACGATGCGGAACAGCTGGGCGCCCTGCGAGGCCGTCGGCGCCCGATTGAACGCCAGCGCCCGCGCCAGCACCTTCTTCAGCAGTGCGCGGTTGCGGCCGATCGACTGGAATGTCGCACTGTCCACCTCGATCGCCGCCTGTGCCGCCGCCAACTGCGAGGCCTTCTGCAGCGCGAATGTTGCGTCGCCGACCACGGCGATCATATGGCCGTGCGCGTCGAGCTTGAGGATGCCGTCGCGCCCGAGCTGGCGCACGGCAAGCGCTTCGGGGGTGTTGACGGCATCGGGAATTTTCGGCGTGCCGGTCTTAGAGTAGAAGCCCAGCACCTCGCCGCGCCGCGCCGCTTCGGCGGCCAGCGGCGCCAGCTTGGCGCTCACCTGCCCCGCCGCCGTGCCGGAGCCGACCGCGACCAGCGCCATCGCGTGCAGCAGGACGTCGCGCGATTTGGGGCAGAACAGGCCGTCCGGATCGTCGCCGCTGTTGCAGCCGAGCATCGGCGGCGGCGGCGGCCCGCCTTCGGTTAGCCGCGCCTCGACCCGCCGCCCGGTGACCAGCCGCGCATAAGCCTCCGCCAGCTTGACGTTGTTCCAGCGCGAGGTGCTGGCGCCGAGGATCAGCGTCAGATATTCGGTGCGAAAATTGCGCACATTGTTGAGCTGCAGATTGACGCGCGCCGGCGACACCGAGTTGAGATTGTCCTGGCGCAGGAAGCGCGCATCGGGCAGCGCCGCCAACAGCGGCCGCCATAGCGCCTTGTCGTAGCGGTCGTCGGCGAAGATCGAGGTTTCGCCCTGGCGCTCGATATCCTCGACCTGGATGTCGTAGAGCCTCGCCAATTCATCCGGCCATTTCACGCAGCAGGAGATCGTATCCAGCACATTGCCCTGCGCGATCTGCAGGACCGGCAGATGATCGCGCGCGCCGCCCGCCAGACGATAGGGCGCCGACGGCCTGGTCATGTCCTGCTTGAACGGATCGAGCGAGGTCGCCAGCATCATCAGCGTCGCGGCATAGATGTTCGACGAGCGCTGCATGAAGTCGTCGAAGGTGATCCAGCTAAGATCGCCGAACGAGGCCTCCTCGTTCAAGGCCGGCGCAATGTGCAGGCCGAGGAGATTGTCGTAAGAACCGGTGCCGTGCTCCTGGATCGCCAGCGTCGACAGCGCCGGCCAGATCTCCAGAATCGCCGAAGAGAACAGCGGTTTCGCCGCCGAACCGATCGGCAGGTTGACGAAATTCTGGTTCGCCTCCCAGGCCCGCCGCGTGCCGGCGCCTTGCGATGCATTGGCGGGATAGGACGCGAGCGCCAGAAGCTGGCCGGTCTTGGCGTCCATCACCGTGATCGCCGCCGGAAAACCGCGGCCGCCTTCGTGTTTCAGGCCGGGCGCGACGAACTCCTCCAGCTTGTGCTGCACCGCTGTCTGCAGATCGGCGTCCAGCGACGTCGTGACATTGCCGTTCAGCACGGCACGATTGCGCGCCCGCGCCGCCGGCGGCAGATCGGTGCGCTCGCCGTTCTGCTGCACCAGATGGTCCATCTCGGTCTCGAAGCGCAGCGCGAACCATTCCAGCAGCGGAATGCGGATGCGCCCCGCCAGAGGCTGATAGTGCGAGATGAAGACGTTCGCGCCGGTGACGCCACGGCTGAAATAGAACTTGCTTAGATTTCCGGTTTGAAACTGCAGCTCGGCGCCGGGCGGCAGGCGGCGGTAGGAGCCGGCGGGCACCTGTTTGCCGTCGACGAACAGATTGGCCTGCGCATTGGCTACGCTGCGCAGCCACATGTCCTCGCCGAGCAGAAAGACGCGCGCCACGCCGCCGGCCGCGCCGCCATAATTGAAGTCGAGACGCACCGCGCCCGAGAGCGGCGGGCCGCCGCGGAAGGGATCGCGCACGACGACGGCCGGATCGTCGGCGTCGAGCTTGCGGGTCAGCGGCACCAGCGTCGTCTCGCTGGGGCCCGACAGCACGGCGCGCAACTCGCCGCCACGATGGAACAGAAGATTGCCGGTCCATTCCGGCCGCAGCGACAGCGGCAGCGCGATATTGTGCGCGTCCGGATTGATGTGCAGATGGCCACCCTTCAATTCCCAGACGTCGTTGCGGCGGATGTCGTCGCGCAAGTACGAGTTGGCGGCGAAGCGGCGCACCGCTTCGATCCGCTCGGCCTCCGGCGCGAGGCGCACCATCGGCAGATCGTCGCTGTCGAAGTTGGCGGTATATTCCAGGAAGTTTTCCGGGATGAAGACGTCCTCGATCAGTTTGGTGTAGCCGCGCGCGGAATAGACGTACGAACCCTGATCGCGCGACGGCCCGAGCAGCACGAAGGCGAGCGGCGCGGCCACGGCCAGTCCGACGGCGATCTGTCTCCAGCGCGTCATGCGCGCACTCGTGCCATCGCGGCCATGGCCAGCGCGACCAGGATCGTGCCTTCCAGCAGATCGCTGCCCGACCCCGCCGCCAGGAAATAGACGTTCTTGCCGGTGAACGGCAGCACTTCGAGATTGGCAAGGATCATGAAGAGCGCCGCACCGAAGATCGTCCACAGCGCGGCGACGCCCGCGAGGACCAGCGGCGATGGCGGCTCGGCCGACGTAAGCGCCGCACGGGTATAGAGCAGCGCGACGGCCGCCAGGAGCAGCAGAAACGCCGCCGCGCCCAGCCTGCCGAACGGTGCAATCAGATGGATCGCGGTGACGTTGTCGTTGAGCTGATAGGGCGCCAGCACGGTCGGGCGCGGAATCGCCAGATAGCCGTGGCCGGCCAGGCACGAAGGCCAGTTGCTGTCCGGGCAGGCACCGTAGTCGTGCAGGTGCGCCATGGCGGCGCCGAGATTCTGCGCACTCGAGGTCGCAAAATCGCCGATGTCGCCGGGGCGCACGCTGTACCAGATGCGCAGGATGTTCTGCGTCTTGTGCATCTGGTTCTCGAGTTCGCGTTCGGCGGTTTCGTCATGCACCGCCGGGCTGCCGGCGAAGGTCGCCGAAGGCAGCACCGGAAGCTGAAACGACAGGCCCAGCGCGACGGCAAAGGCAACCGGCAGCAGCCAGGCCGTGAGCGGCTGTTTCCACAACACCAAGAACAGGATCGCCGCACCGCCGGCGACGAAGGCGGCATCGACCAAATCGGCCAGCGCAAAAAACGGCACCAGCGACAGCAGCGCGGCCAGGGCGAGCAGTCCAAGCGGCAGGCCCTGCCAGAGCGCCGCCAGGCGTTCGCTCTGCCGCATGGCGGTGACCGCGATGGCGACCGCCGCCAACGCTGCGATGCCCGAGACGACGAAACCGGCCGCGCTGTCGACGATGAAGGAATGCAACAGGACGTAGCAAATCAGAAGAAATCCGAGCGGCAAGAGCAGCAGCCCCGCCGGCCACAGCCAGGGATCGGGACGCGCGGCACGCCGGTTCAGCAGCGCGACGATGCCCAGAACCGCCGTGCCCAGCGCGAAGATGATGAAGCCGGTATCGCGCGCCGCGATCGGCGTGGCGAAGGTCAGCGCGACGGCAACACTCCATAGCAAGGGGCGCCAGAGCGCACCATCATCGCCGGCGCGCAGTGCAACGAGCAGGCGCGCCAGCATGATCAGCGCCAGCGGCAGATACACGGTGCTCAGCGCGACGCGGAAGCCGAACAGCGGAATACCTTCCTTCAAGCCGAACAGAAGCAAGGCGAGGCGCACGACGATCAACAGGGCCAGACCGGCCAGCGGCCGACCGATCTGCGCCGGATACCAGATCTGCGCCCGCAACCGGTTCATCGGGTAGGACAGCCAGAAGCGCAGGCGGGCGCCGACATTTTGCACCGCGCGCCGCACCTGCTCGGGCAGCGCGGGCTGGGCAAGCGCATCGCCCATGACCGCGACCCCGACCAGCGCACCGACGATCACGGATGTCTTGTCGAGGCCGAATTCGCGCGCCGCCGCCATGCCGACAATTCCGATCAGCAGGGCGTAACTGAGTGTTGCGAGGAAGGAGCGCTTCGCGGACGCGACATGGGCGATGAGAAAGGGCACGGCCAAAAATGCGAACAGTGCCGACGGCACGATGGCGGCGCGCGCCGCCGTGGCGTCGACATAGGAACCCGAAATGGCGATGAGCAGCCGCAAGGCGAGCAGCGCTTCGGTCAGCGTGACGAGCGCCAGGGCCGGCAGCGAAGCGCGCCGCGCGCTCCAGGTCGCCGCCAGCGACGCGAGCGTCACGAACAGCAAGAACAGCCAGGTGATGAGGCCTAGCGCGCCGGCATCGCGCGCCAGACGCTCCAGCGTGAATTCGGCGCTGTAGGAACTGCCCAGGCTGAAATGATCGGAGAACCGCACATTGCGCGTCTGCCCGCCGCCGACGACGCTGAAATAGGGCGCCAGCGCCTTCGACTTGCGATCGGGGTGCAGCAGCACGCGCCCGAGCGCGGTTTCCGCCAACTGCCCGCCCAGCGAGCGGAATTGCAGCGTGGAATCGCCGATGAACGGGCGGCCCGCGCCGCGGTCATTGTCGATCGGCAGAACGATGTCCTCACCCGGCTTGGCGGCGATGACATTGGCGATGGCCCGCGCCGGCAATTGCAGATCCTCCGGCGTGTCGTAAGCGATCGTCAGATCGCCGTCCTGGGACAGTCTTGCGGTGACACTGCGCCGTTCGACGATCCGGCTGGGCCGGTCGTGCTCTTCCGCATAGCCGCCCTGGGTGTAATCGACGCGATAGAGGTGAATCTTCAAGCCCGGTCCGCCGCGCGTCAGCATGGCATCCGGTGCGCCGTCGCCCGCCGCATCGAGAAACATTCCGTACAATTGGTTCGCGAACAATCCGCCATGGCGGAACAGGAAGGCGGTGACGGGCAGGCCCTTGCCGGCATCGCCTTGCAATGCGTCGCCGCAACCGCCGGTGGCCGCGAAGGTGCGCAGCGGATAGATGCGCTGACCCGGACCCCAGGACACGACCGAGCCGCGCTCTTCCATGCGCGGCAGATCGGCCGCGGAAACGCCGTCGAGCGCAAGTCGATCACCGTCGACCGGCAGCCTGATGCGGCAGGCGGAGGCACAGCCGCGCGGGCAGAACACTTCGCCTTCGCGCACCGCGCGCTCGCCGGCCAGGCGCGGCGAGGCGCCGGCGAGGTGCGATGCGAAGTCCGGTTCCGCGTTCTCGAACGCCACGGCACCGGCGATTTCGCCGCGCAACGGCCGGGCGACGACGAGTCCCACTTCGCGATCCGAAATGCGGTGCAGCGTGATGAGCGACGCCGGCAGATCGCCGACCAGCAGAAAATCATGCACCCGGTCGCCGCCGATGCTGGCGCCGTCGATGGCGTCGGGCGCAAGTTTCAGCGCCAGGACGGAGAGTCTGAGATCGCCGAAGCGTCCATTGTCCTGCGCGCTCCACAATTGCGTCGCGATCAGGAGCGGCGCGATCGCGCCGGCGGCGATGACCCATGCGGCGCGCGGCCGCCCGTCGCCATCGCGCGTGGCCCACGCCGCCGCCAACAGACCGACAAGCACGATCAGCAGAATTGGAACGGCCCAACCCAGCACCCTGTCATCCTTCCGGCGCGCGGAGGCGATCGCTGTGATGATAGGATTCGAACGTGGTCCGATAGGTGCGGCGCCAGCGGCGCAGGATCGCCAGCAGAACGCCGGTCATCGCCGCCGCAACGGCCAGCATCGCCAGCACGAAGGAGAGCGTGGTTCCGGTGTTCAACCGCCACCAGGCATCGAACACGTCGCGGCCCGGCAGCCAGGCGCGATTGTCGATGACGACGCCGTACAGTGCCGCCGCGAGGCCCGGATTGTCGGCCCGCACGCCGTCCGCCTTGGCGAGCAACTGCTCCGCGATCAGCGACGCCGCCGCGTTTTTCCAGGCCGTGAAGAGCGTCGGATCGGACCAGTTCCAAGCCGGATCGTTTTCCGGCTCGGACAAAGCGCCGTTGCGCAGTTGCGCGGCGAGTTTGGATTTCAGCGTGCTGAGTTTCTGCAAGTCCGCCAGCGCCGATTTGTCGACTCCGGCCGCGTCGTCCGCCTGTTCGAGGCCGACGATGGCGCGCGCCAGTCCTTGCGCCTGCTGCAATTGCGCGTCGGCGCCGTCGAACGACAATTGCTGAACGGTGTCGCGCTCGCCCATCAGCGCCGCGCGCAATTGCAGATTGGCGGAAAGCGTCGGATCGCCGGCGACGGACAGCGAGGCGAACAGGGCTCGCGCCTCGGCATCGGCATCGCCGCTGGGCGCGTTCCTCGCCGGCGACAGCAATTGACCGCAGGTCGGGCTGGTGACCGCGACGCGCGCCGCTTCGTCGTTTCCGCTCCGCGCCTGCAGCAATGCGATCAGCCGGTCATTGCGGATGCTGCGCGTGTCGAGCGCGACGAGGTTGGCGCGGCCAAGCGAGAAGCCGAAATCGGCCTGCCTGTTGGTCTGGCTGTCGGCGGCGGCGCGGCACGACGCGGTCAGTGCCGCATCGAAATCCGCGACGGCTTTCCGCCAAAGCCCCCGCGCGGCCTCGGTGAGGCCCAGACCATACGCGGCGGACGCCTCGATGCCGTCCAACCGCTGACGACCGACGGCGTCGAGCGGTTCGGTCTTGCGCGCGATGGCGACCGCGCTGGCGAATTGCGGTTCGGCGTCGGCGGCGTCGCCGGCCCACAGCGCCAGCAAACCCAGGTGATAGGCCGTGATGCTGCGCACCCCGCCGAGCTTGGCATCGATCGGGCTCAGCTGCTGGCGCAGATCGGCGATCTGTCCGAGAAACACCCGATCGCGATGAATGCCGGGCGGCGCGCGATCGCCGATGGCGTCGCCGAAAGCGGCGATCTCGCCAAGCAGGGATTGCAACGCCGCATGCACGTCGGGATTGCTCACCCGCGCGATGCCTTTGCTCGGCACGTCCGACCAGGGCGGCAGCCGCGCCTCCCAGATGCCCTCGCGCAGCACGGCGATATTCTGGATCAGCTTGTGTTCGGCCGGCGTTTGCGCCGGTGCTTCGATCGGAATCGCGCTCAGCGTGTCGGGATCGACGGATATCGGCCGCCAGAAGATCGCGGCGGTCACCGCAAGCAGCACGATGCCCGGGACCAGCGCCAGCACGACGAAGCCGCGCGGACTGCGCGGTTCGAAGGGTGCGTTGGCATGGGCGCGCTGTTCGCCGCGCCCGTCGATGGCGGTGAACAGCAACCAACCCTTCACGCGTCCGGCCAAGCCACGCGACGGCACGGCGGCGCGCTTGGCGGGCGCCTGTGGCGGCGGCGATTTTACGCCGGCGGCTTCAGCGAGCATTGCGCAAGGCCTCATCCCAGGACGCGCGCGTCCACAACGCCCAGACGGTTTCGCGCAAGCTCGGCAACCAGTCGAGCGCCTCGGCCAGCGGCGAGAACAGGCGGCTGCGGCGCGCGAAGGTGCGCAGCCGTCCACCACGGTTGCGCCGCGCCGCCTCGCGCAGCCAATCGAAATTCTGCTCGACGCCACGCGGCGGATAGAGCGTCATGCTGGCCGCGCCGGTGAAATTGGCCGGCAGACCCGAAAAGCTGGTCAGGAAGTCGGCGCGGAAATATCGGAAGCTGCTCATCACCTGTGCCACCAATTTTTGCTGGCGCAGGTTTATCAGGAGCAGCGGATCGCGATCGAAATTCGCCACGACCTGGCGGATGGTGGTGCGCTCTGCCTCGCTCAAGCCGCGGTTCTCGCCGCGCGCTTCCAGACGTTTCTTCGTCGCCTCCTCTTCCAGCCCGGCCATGTTGCCGTGCAGGCGGTCGGCGATGGAGAGGCCCAGCAGGACCGGCTTGCGGCTGGCGCGCGCGCCCCTGGAAAGCTCGCGGAAACGTTCGTCGGGCTTCATCTCGGCGATGGCTTTCGCCGCCGCCTCGATGTCGCCATGGCGCCCGAGCTTGCGCGACAGCTGCCAGTCGAGCTTGGCGAACTGCACCATGGTGGCGACGACTTCCTGGTAGTCCTTGGTCTCCAGATCGCCGATAGCGCCCTGGCCGCGCAATTCGTCCAGGTACAAGGTCTTGTCCGCCTCGAGCAGCAGCAGATAGGCGTCCGCCGCGGCCATCAGCGACAGCGTCTCCTTGGCCACCGCGTCGGAGAAGTTCGCCTCCTTGGCGCGGCTGAAGCGCTCGCCCGGCAGATCGACCAGAATGAAGCCGTCGTTCGGCCGCCGGGGATGCGAGAACCAATAGGGCTGGATCTTGTTGGTGCGCTCGGCGTGCGCCTTCGGGCCGACGGCCGGCGAGATTCCATAACCGCGGCTCTGGAAAATATCCTGCAGGCGCTGCGCCAGCGCCGTCTTGCCGCTGTAGGAAAAGCCGAACAGCAGGATGATCGGCGGCCGGTTCGATTGCTTGCACAATGCCAGCAGGTCGCGAAGGTTCTGCGACTCGTCGCTGTCGACGCGCTCCGTGGCGACGGTGTCGCGGCGATAGCTCGGCGCGCTGCCGAACACGTCCTCGGCGCGCGGCACGGCGCCGCCGCCCGAAAGACCCGCCCGTTGCCCGGCATCGCTCATCTCAATGCCTCCCCAAATCAGCGAAACAGTCTGGCGATCTGCACGGTCAGCAGCAGCGACGCCGCCAACTCGTCGGCGCTCCGCCGCACGCCCGCGTTCAGTCCGCGCAATTCCCTTGCGACATCGTTCATGATGGCACGAACCTTTTCCCGCCCGCCAGATTCCAGCAACGCCCGGCTGAGCCCATCGTGAAAGGCACGGGCCAGCACGCCATGATAGGGCTGGCGCGCCAAGGCCTTGATCAGCGCCGCCAACTCATCGTCGACCTTACGATCTTGCCCGCGCAATTGTGTCCATTTTTCGAGCATCAACCGTCCACTTTCCGCCAAGGTCAGGTCGGCCGGCCCTTTGCCCAGGCGGTCCGCAAGGTCCTGCATCAGCAGGCGAAACGACGGCATCTGCTGCGACGCCCAGCGCAGTGACAGGCTGAGCTTTTCCGGCCGCCGCAGCACATCCTCGGCGATCTTGAGCAGCGTAGATGAACTGACCATGAACACGATGCCGCGCGTCAGTGCGAGTTCCGCGGCGAAGGGATCGCGCGGGGCGCCCCGCCGCGGCACAGTCAGGAACCATTCCAGATCACTGACATAGAGGTCGAGGAACTCCGAGGCTTCCTTGCCGGCGTGCGGCACGGCGTCGGCGAAGCCGCGCTGGAAGGCATGGGTCGGAGCGATCTTGTTGTGCTCCTCGTTCATCGCCGCGGCGCCGCCGGCGAGCCAGGTGAGCGCCGTCAGCGCCGTCTCGCGGTCGTTGAACAGGCGCCGCGCCAAGCCCAGCACCTTGGCCGCGATCATGCCTTGCGGATCGTCCTCCAACGCGCTGACCGGCAGATTGACGATCTCGAGCAGGCGCTCATGCTGGTGCGGATAGCGGGCATGGGCCGCGTCGAGCAGCGCGTACCATTCGCGGCGGCCGACCGGGATCGGCGGCGCGCCGACCAGGTGACGCTCCTGCGTCAGGCGCACCGGATGATAGCCTTCGAAGCGCGCCATCGGCACCGGCGGATCGTCTTCGGTGAAGACGATCAACCAGGGCTTTTCGATGCCCGCCATGCCGCCGCGCGGCTCCAGATCCGGGCGCGTGACGAAGGAGATGCGCGCGTTGGTCTGGCTGGCGCGTTCATAGAGCTGCAGCGCCGCTTCCTCGGTCGAGATCGTCGACGGCGTCATCAGCGCGGTGGGCCGGTCGCGCACGATATTGCCGATCTCGTTGAGCAGATGCGACGCGGCGCGCGGGCCCGGCGGCGGGATCTTCCAGATCAGCGCATCGGGCGCCACGGTCGGCGCCTGCGGCGGCGGAAAGCTGGCCGCAAGCGCGGAGAGGTGCGAGCGCACCGCCCATACCTGCACCTCGTCGAGCAACAGCCCCCAGGTGATGCGGATGGCGCCGCGCTGTGCCTCGCCGACATGGGCGGTGGAGGCAAACAGCCACAAGCCGCCGGCACCGAGGGGAAAGAAACTCAAATACCGCCGATCCAGCGGCGGCGCGGCCAGCGTCATCAAGGCATAATCGTCCAGCAGCTCACGCGTCGCATTGTCTATGGGTGCATGTGGCGACTGCGACAGGATTCCGTAATTGCTTCCTTCGTTGCGCGGACCCAGCACGACCCAGGACGCTTCTATCTCGGTCAGATGCGGCTGGTGCGCGGCGCTCAAGTCGAACCCGTCTTCCACAGGGCCCAGCGCAGCAGCGTCGCGCGCGCCGCCGGCGAGCCGGATTGCAGCGCATCGGAATCGGGCGGGCAGACCCGGTTCTGCGTTTCGCTGCAGCGCGCCTCGGCGCCGCCGGCGCATCGGGCGATGGCGGCGAGATCGCTCAGGCCTTGCGCCGACACCAGGCCGGTCACCGCCACCGCGCGGCGCGGCGCACAGAAGCGATCGCCGATCTGCGACATCAGCATCTGCAGCGCGATCAATTGCTTCGCGGCCATGTCTTCGGTCATCAGCGCATCCGACGAACAATTGGGCGAGCGGCCGCAGACGAGCGATCTCAAGGTCGGCAGCGACTCGCTGGAGCCGACACGGCGCGCCAGGCGCGGCTCGACCGCGAAGGGCTGCGCCGCCAGCCAGCCGCGCTCGATCGCGAAGTCGGCCGGAATGCGGGATGCCGGCTGCGGGGCGGGAGTCGTCGCGGGGGCGGCAGGCACGGTTGGCGCGGGCCTCGGTGTCACCGGCGCGATTGCGGACATATTTTGCGGCGGAACTGAGACGGCCTGCTGCGGCGGCGTTGCAGGGACGAGCGCCGGCGCCCTGGTCGTCGGCGGCGGCGCGGACACGACCGGCGGCGGTGTCACGACCTCCGGCTTGCTGAGCTTTTCGTAGTAGAGATTGCCCAGACCCAGCGCGGTCAGGGCGAGCAGAAGCAGCAGCAGCCAGAACATCCAGCGCGGCAGCGACGCTGATGTCGCGCCCGGCGCGGCGATCCGCTCATCGGCGAGCCTGGCCTCCGCGCGGCCTGGCGCCTGCATCGGCTGCGCGACGGCGACGCGCGACGGCTTGGCCGATTCTTCGAAGCGTCCGACACGCTGGCGCAGCTGATCGAGGCTGGCGCTGATTTCGGCGAGCCGCTGGTTGAAGGCCGGCGAATCCTGGGCCGGCGAGGAGGCCTTGAGGCGGGCCAGCGCCTCATCCAGGCTCGCCGTCGTGCGGCGCGCGTGCTCGGCGGCCTGGCGTTCGAGATTTTCCAGGGCCGGCGCCAGGCGTTCGGCCAGGAGCTGGTCGATGACCGCGCCGACCTGTTCGCCGACCTCGCGGCGGAAGGCGGCGCCGCCCTGCGCCGACGCGATCTCGGAGAGGAGGAACTGGGCCAGCTCTTCCTTCAGCAGCGCAACATCGTCGGTATTCGCCATCGCTCCCGTCCGCCGTTCGCACTTTACTATAGGGCAACGCTTGCAGGCAGCGGTCAACCGTTGGCTATTGCGCGGGCAGCGGCGCCTTGGTCTCATGGCGCGGCCTTAAGGGATTTCGCCATGCAGGAAGTTCTGAACCGCCGCGCCGCGGAGGCCCGGGCCAAGGCCTATGCGACGCCGCTGAGTTCCTTCGACATCTCCGACCCCGAACTGTTTCGCGGCGATACGCTGTGGCCGTGGTTCGAGCGCCTGCGCCAGGAAGATCCGGTTCACTACTGCGCCAACAGCCCGTTCGGCCCCTATTGGTCGGTGACCAAGCACAAGGACATCATCGCGGTCGACAGCAATCACCGCGTCTTCTCCTCCGACAGCGAGATCGGCGGCATCACGATCTTCGAAGGCCGCCAGCCGCGCGAGCAATCGAGCTTCATCGCGCTGGACCCGCCGAGCCACGATCAGCAGCGCAAAGTCATCGCGCCGATGTTCGCGCCGCCCAGCCTGGTCGTGCTGGAGCCGCTGATCCGCGAACGCGCCGCCGCCATCCTGGACGAGTTGCCGCGCGGCGAGGACTTCGACTTCGTCGACAAGGTCGCGGTCGAGCTGACCAGCCAGATGCTGGCGACGCTGTTCGATTTTCCCTTCGAGGAGCGGCGCCTGCTGCCGCGCGCCTCCGACCTGATCCTGGCGCAGCCGGGGCCCGACAGCATCGTGCAGAGCGAGGAGCAGCGCCAGATCGAGCTGTTCAACACCTTCGGCAAATTCGTCGGGCTGTGGAACGAGCGCCTGGCGCTGCCGCCGCGGCACGATCTGATCTCCATGCTGTGCCACAACGAAGCGACGCGGAAGGACGCGCCGGAGAATTATCTCGGCAACGTCATCCTTTTGATCGTCGCCGGCAGCGACACGACGCGCCATTCGATCACCGGCGGTTTGCTGGCGCTGAACCAGAACCCCGAGCAATACGACAAGCTGCGCGCCGACCCCAAGCTGATCGAAAGCATGGTGCCGGAGATCATCCGCTGGCAGAGCCCGGTCGCGCATATGCGGCGCACCGCGCTGGAAGACATCGAGCTCGGCGGCAAGCAGATCAAAAAAGGCGAGAAGGTCATCATGTGGTACGTCTCGGGCAACCGCGACGGCGAGGCCATCGACCGGCCCGACGAATTTATCATCGACCGCGAGCGCCCGCGCCAGCATGTCTCGTTCGGCTTCGGCATCCACCGCTGCGTCGGCATGCGCCTGGCCGAGATGCAGCTGCGCATCATGTGGGAGGAAATCCTCAAGCGCTTCCCGCGCATCGACGTGGTCGGCGAGCCCAAGCGGATGAACTCCAATTTCGTCAAGGGCTATGACGCGATGCAGGTGCGGATTGCGGCTTAATTACTCTTGGGCGGGGTGCCATGACTCAAGATCAAATGTTTCTCGTGGCCATCACAGCGCCGCCACGGCACGATCTGATCCTCGGCTTGCCGCCGTTCGCCTTCGTTCATGTCGTTATCACGCTTGTAGCCATCGCCGCCGGCCTCGCCGTCCTATCCGGCATGTTGGGCAACCAGCGCCGGGAATGGCCAACCGCGATCTTTCTTGCCTTCTCGGTGCTGACGGCCGTGACGGGTTTCTTGCTGCAGATCACACCGCTGACGCCGGCCGTCGTCCTGGGATTCATTCTCGGTGGGCTTCTGATCCTTGCGCTGGCAGGGAAATATCTGTTCCGCCTGCGCGACGCCTGGCGCTGGATCTATGCCCTGTCGGTCGTCGCATCGCTGTACCTCAATTGTTTCGTGCTGGTGGTGCAGTCCTTTCAGAAGGTCGCGCCGCTTGCCGCATTTTCGCACAACAATAACGCAACGCCGTTCATCCTCACGCAAGTCATCGTGTTGGTCCTGTTCGTCGTCAGCGGCTTTCTCGCCGTGCGGCGGTTTCATCCGGCCTGAGTGGCTGCCAAAAAAGCGAACAACGCCGGAGCGCAATGCCGGATAGGATGGAGGCTGTAGGCGCGCCGGCGTTGTCCGCCCGGTGCGAGCGGGCAGGCTGGCCGGTAAAAGGCTGTGTCATCAGCCAATCCGCACGGCGCCTTCGCTCCACCTCCGCGGTCCCTTGCGAATTTTTCGGAAAGAATGCCCGCGAGCACGCCTTGGCGGCTCCGCGGCCGGAGTATCCGCTTTCGAAAAATTGCGCGGGTGCGCGTGAGCTTTGCACCCCGACCTGTCTGTACTCTCGCCGTTATCTGCGGAAGACGGTTTGCCCCTGTTGCGGCCTCTGCTGGACAAATGGGGTACGAAATATGGATTTCAACCCCTAGTTGAGGAATTATTTCTGACAGATTGTCAGTGGACTACGCCGCATTCGCCATTTTGGCGGCGCGCAAATACCGCAGCCGAACGATCCTGTATTTCCGATGGATCACAGGCTTGCGTTCAACAGACTCCTGAAACGGATCGATTTGAAATTCGACCGAGATGGAAAACCATGGAGCTTCTACTCGCTTCGGCATTACTACATCTGCCATCGACTGATCGAAGGTGGCGCTTCTTACGAGATCGCGAAGAACCGCCGGGACTTCGGTCGAGATGATCGAGAAAATTTATGCGGTCCACATCGCCAATCGCATCAATGCGCGGGAAGTGAATACGCGACGACTGCGCCGCAAGGGTAGACCAACCCGCTCAAAGGGCTTTATGAACTTCACGCCGATGGTTTGGTCGCCGACCCGGGCCAATGAGCGAGGTACGATCAATTCTGGGGACAGCCGCCCGATTCCGTTGAGGGCGATAACCTGCGCGACTAGAATGCTTGGAGCCGCGGCGTCCGACGCGCCATGCATCGTTCATCAAGGAGAGTTCGCCATGGACGCCAGTCCGCCCTACCTCCGAAACTATCCACTCGGTGCCCTGTTGAACGAAGGTAAGACGAAGAAAATCTACCTCGCCACGGACTCCACCGATTATGTAGAGGTCGTGGCCAAGGACGACATCACCGCCGGGGACGGCGCAAAGCACGACATCATCAAAGACAAAGGCCGTCTTGCCACCACGACCACCTCCAATGTCTTTCGTTTGCTCAAAGACTGCGGCTTGCCGGTGGCGTTCATTGAGCAAGACAGTCCGACCTCGTTTTGCGCGCCGCGCTGCGAGATGCTCCCTTATGAAGTCGTGGTGCGGCGCGAAGCGCACGGCTCCTATCTCAAGCGCAACACGCATCTTCCGAAGGGTCACCTGTTCCCGCGACTGGTTGTCGAATTCTTTCTCAAGACAAAGGACAGGAATTGGAAGGGAAAGCCGCTTATCTGCGACGACCCGATGATGACGTACGAGGAAGGCGGCAAGCAGATTGGGCTGTTCAATCCTGCAAAACCGATTGTGGGTCAAGAACCGTTTCTCGTTCTGGCGACAGAAGAAGTGTTCGGCCATGACGACGAATGGAAGGCGTTCGCTAAGATGCGGCACCTCGCCCGTCAGGCATTTCTTGTGCTCGAAAAGGCGTGGCAGCTAGAAGGCGGAAGGCTCGTCGATCTCAAGGTCGAGTTTGGATTGGACGGCAAGGGCAACCTGTTGCTGGCCGACGTCGTCGACAATGACTCATGGCGCGTGCTCGAAAACGATGACCACATCGACAAGCAAGTCTATCGCGATGGAGGGGCGCTTGATCAAGTCGCCGCCAAGTATGGCCATGTCGCCGACGTCACCCGCCACTTCCGCGTGCCGTCCCAGCGCATCATTCTGTGGCGCGACTCGGAGAAGGACAGCACCGATCCCTTTGAGGAGGCTCTTGGCGAACTCAAGAGCATGACGACCGTTGTGACCTGCTCTGCGCACAAGGAGCCGGTGGCCATGGCCGAAACCTTCCATCGTTTGATCCAGGACGTGCCGGATTGCGTCGTCATTGCCTATATCGGCCGCTCAAACGCGGCGGGCCCGACATTGTCCGCGATGTCGACGATCCCGGTCATCACTGTGCCGGCCAGCATCAAGGAGTTTCCCGACGATCTATGGTCGTCGCTACGCACGCCGAGCGCGGTTCCGGTCATGACGGTTCTTGAGCCGGCAAACGCCGTTCTCGCCGCACGTCAAATCCTCTCCTCGCGCAACCCGCGCCTTTATGCCGAGGCTCGCGCAGAAATCGAAAACCGGACCGTCAACACCATTCACGTCTGAGTGGCGCGCCTGTGCCAAAAGCCGTCCAATTGGGCTGACCAACGGCTGCACCGTCTCGTCCGGCTGATTATCAAGACTCAGTTCGCAGTTTCATCCTGTCCGGTGCGTCAATGCGCGAGGTCGTCGAAGCCTACGCCGCATCCACCAGCACCAGTTCGCTGTCTTCCAGCGCCGTCACCGTCAGGACCGCGACATCCTTGATCGCGGCGCCGTCGCGGGCGTTGAAACGGACTCCGTCGATCTCGACTGCGCCGGTGGCGGGAACGAGGTAGGCGTGGCGCGATGCGCCCAGTTGATATTGCGCCGTGTCGCCGGCTTTCAGCGTCGCGCCCAGGACGCGGGCGTCGGCGCGGATGGGCAGCGCGTCGTTGTCGTTGTCGAAGCCGCTGGCCAGCGTGACGAATTTGCCCGAGCGGTCGGATTTGGGGAACGGCTTGGCGCCCCAGGCGGGCGCGCCGCCGTCCTTGCGCGGCAGGATCCAGATCTGGAACAGCGTCGTCGTATCGCTTTCCAGATTGTATTCGGCGTGGCGGATGCCGGAGCCCGCGCTCATCACCTGGACGTCGCCGGCTTCGGTGCGGCCCTGGTTTCCCAGGCTGTCCTTGTGCGTCACCGCGCCTTTGCGGACGTAGGTGACGATTTCCATGTTGGCGTGGGGATGCGGCGGGAAGCCGGTGTTGGGCGCGATCTCGTCGTCGTTCCAGACGCGGATGTCGCCCCAGCCCATGTTCTTGGGATCGTGATAGTCGGCGAAGGAGAAGTGATGCTTGGCGTTGAGCCAGCCATGGTTGGCGCCGCCGAGCTTGGCGAAGGGTCGTTTCTCGATCATGTCGTTCTCCAAAAAAAATTGGGTCGCGCGCATGAAGCGGGCGATGACGGTTTGGGGTGGGAATGGGAAAACCCATCCGCTTCGTTCCGATGGTGTAGATATCCCTCCGTCATTGGATTAAAAATAGAAACCTTTGAAACCCATCGTTTCGGGAAACGAGATGCCAAAACTGCCCGATTTCGAGGGCCTGGCGGTGTTCGCCAAGGTCGTGGAGACCCGCTCCTTCGCCGGCGCGGCGCGGGAGCTTTCGCTGTCCAAGGCGACGGTGTCCAAGGCGGTCAGCCGGCTGGAGGCCAGGCTCGGCACGCGGCTGTTCAACCGCACCTCGCGCAGGCTGGCGCTGACCGATGCGGGACGGCTGCTGTCGGCGCCGGCCGCGAAGATCCTGCACGAGGCGGAAGCCGCGGAGAGCGAGACGCTGTCCCAGTCGGTCAGCCCGCGCGGGCTGGTGCGGCTGGCGGCGCCGATGTCGTTCGGCCTGCTCGCCATCGCGCCGCTGATGCCGGAATTCCTCAAAGCCTATCCCGATGTCCAGGTCGACCTGCACCTCAGCGACGCGATGGTCGACATCATCGGCGAAGGCTTCGACGCGGTGCTGCGCATCGCGACTTTGCCGGATTCGTCGCTGATCGCGCGGCGGTTGTGCAGCGTGGAGCGCCACCTGGTCGCCGCGCCGTCTTATCTGAAGGCCCGCGGCAAGCCGAAGCATCCGATGGCGCTCGCCGAGCACGCCTGCCTCGGCTACGCCTATCTGCTGACGCCGGACACTTGGCACTTCGTACACAGACACGGCGAGAGCGCGACAGTGCATCCGTCGGGGGGACCGCTGCGCGTCAACAATGGCGACGCGATGCTGCCGGCGCTGATCGCGGGGTTGGGGCTGGGCGTGCTGCCCGATTTCATCCTGCGCGCGGCGCTCGCCGACGGGCGGCTGGAGCGCGTGCTGCCGGACTGGTCGCTGCCGTCCAGCGCGCTGCACTGGGTGACGCCGCCGGGCGGGCCCAGGCCCGCGCGGGTGGAGGTGCTGGGCGAGTTTCTGGCGCAGAAGCTGTCGCGCTCAGACCGTGGGGCCAAGCGAAACCGGGATCAGCGCAAATAGCAGCGCGATGACCGGCGCGGCGGCGCCGTACTGGCCGCGATGCAGAAGGGTCGTCGCCGACAGGAACATGACGAAGGCGGCGATGGCGACGCCGGCCAGCCGCACGGCCGGAAACAGCAGCAGGACCGAGGCCAGCAGCAGCAGCGTGCCGGTCACTTCGCGAAAGCCCGGCGGGTACTGCCAGCGCGCCTTGCCCGGGCCGAACCAGTTGAGCAGCGCGGCGAGCGCGAAGCCCGCCGACAGCAGCCAGATCAAATGCGTGGGTGAGAATAGCGTTTGCACGTTGGTTTTTCGCTCCAGCCGTCTTGCACACTTCGTGTTCGACAAAGCGATCTTCAAGTTGGAACCCGGCAGGACTGTGTTGCGCCGCGCGCAAATCCCTTTCGCTTTGGGGCATTGTTGCGATGGATTGTGGCGGCGGCCTTGTTTTCGCCTTGAACGGGAAGAGTCTCCCCGGCCTCAAGCAGCGAAGCGGTAGGCCATAAAAAGAGAAGCTGGACCGGAGCGGGCGGGGAGGGGAAACCGCGGCACTCCGGTCCAACATTCGGACGGTATTCCCTTGAGGGGGTCCGTCCTTGTCTACCCCACTGAAATGGGCTTCTGCGCGCGGCGCAAAAGGGGCGCTTATGAAACGCTATGTTTCGGAAAATGATCCGCAAAGGCGACATCAAATAACAGCTGTCATCCCCGGCTGAGCGTTGCGCCAGCAACGCGAAGGGAAGGGGACCCAGGCGTTGAAACACGGGCGGCATGAACGGTTTGCTCACGCATGAATTTCGACTCGGACCGGTTCTGACCGCCTGGGTCCCCTTCCCCTCGTATCGCTTCGCGATACTCGGCCGGGGATGACAGCGGTGCTTGTGGGTGGATCACAGCGCGATTTTCAATAGAGTGTTCGCGCATATCACGGCCTCCACACATGAGCGAAGGCGCGACACCGGCGAGACTGCAGCGGCCCGTCGATCGGGGGCGCGATCATGTGCGCGGCGGCGGCGCGGCGGACGCGATCGAAGTCGTCGTCTATGGCGATTATCTGTGTCCCTATTGCCGGCGGCTGCGCCTGATCATCGCGCGGCTGCGCGCAGCTTTGGGCGAGCGGCTGGCCTATGTCTTCCGCCACTATCCCAACGAGAAGGCCCATCCCGGCGCCTCCTTCGCCTCGCGCGCCGCCGAAGCGGCGGCGGCCCAGGACAAGTTCTGGCAGATGCACGACGCGCTCTACGAGACCGAGCCGCCGCTGGACGAAAAGCATGTCCGCGCCATCGCGGCGAAGATCGGCCTCGACATGGCGCGGTTCGAGCGCGACCTCGCCAGCGCCGAGACGGCCGCGCATGTCGCCGACGATTTGGAGGAAGGCAGGCGCAACGGCGTCACCGGCACGCCGTCCTTCTTCATCGACGGGCTGCGCTATGACGGCGCCTGGGATTTCCATTCCATGCTGGAAGAGCTGCAGCGCCCGGTGGCGGCGCAGCTGCAGCGTTCGGCGCGCGCCTTCGCCGCCCTGCCGGCATCGGGCGGGCTGGTGCTGCTCTTGGCTGCGGCGGCGGCGCTGATCTGCGCCAACACGCCCGCCGCGCCCTTCTATCATGCGGTCATGCAGGCGCCGTTCGGCATCGGCACGCCGGGCAGCGTGATGTCGATGAGCGTCGGCGAGTGGTTTTCCGAGGGCCTGCTCGCCATCTTCTTCCTGCTGGTCGGCCTGGAGATCCGCCGCGAGATGACGTCCGGCTCGCTGACCGATCTGCGCGCCGCCGCCCTGCCCGCGCTGTGCGCCCTGGGCGGCGTGCTGGCGCCGGCCGGTATCTATCTGATGCTCAACCGGGGCGGGACGGCGGCCGGCTGGTCGGTGCCGACCGCGACCGACATCGCCTTTGCGCTCGGCGTGCTGGCGCTGCTGGGCTCCCGCGTGCCGGTGGGCCTGCGCATCTTCGTGGCGGCGCTGGCGGTGGTCGACGACATTCTCTCGGTGCTGACGCTGGCGATCTTCTATCCGCGCGCCTTCGAGCTGGGCTGGCTGATCGCGGCGGTCGTCGCCACCGCCGGGCTGATCGCGCTCAACCGCTCGCGCGTCTATGCCGTCTGGCCTTATCTGATCGCGGCCGTCGGCCTGTGGCTGTCGCTGCACGGCGCCGGCGTGCATGGCGCGCTGACGGGGATATTCCTCGCCGCCTGCCTGCCGACCCGGCCCGCGCCGGCCGCAGGTCCCTTGCTGGCGCAGGCGGCGACCGCGCTGGCGGCGCTGGAATACGCCGAAACCGAAGCCGGCGACGCATCGACCATCACCGATGAGCCGATCTGGGAATGGGCCAGCCGCAATCTTTCCGCCGCCAGCGACCGCTTGCTGTCGCCGGCCGACCGCATCGAGCGCGCGGTGGCGCCGTGGAGCGCCTATCTGATCCTGCCGCTGTTCGCCTTTTCGGCGACGGGCGTCGGCCTCGCGGTCGACGTCGCTTCGCCGGATTCGGCGCGCGTGTTGGCGGGCGTCGTGCTGGGACTTGTGCTCGGCAAGCCGCTCGGCGTCTGTCTCGCCGCCCTCGTCGCGGTGAACGCCGGCATCGCGCGCATGCCGGGCGACGTGACCTTGCGCGGCTTCATCGGCGCGGCCTGCCTGTGCGGCATCGGCGACACGGTGGCGCTGTTGATGGCCGACCAGGCCTTTCCGCATGGCGCGGACTCGGCGATCGCCAAGATCGGTGTTCTGCTGGGCTCGGTGCTGGCGGCGGCGCTGGGCGCGGCGGTGATCGCCATCAAACCGCTGCGCGCGGTGCAGACCGAAGCGGCGACATAGGAATACCCAAGAGGACCCAATCATGAGCGACAATCGCGAATTCGACGTCATCGTCTTCGGTTCGACCGGCTATACCGGGCGGCTGGTGGCCGAGCATCTGCTCAAGACCTATGGCGCAGCGGGCGCGGTGACATGGGCGATGGCGGGACGCAGCGCCGCCAAGCTGGCCGATGTGCGCGGCGAGATCGGCGCACCGGCGACGCTTCCTCTCGTGATCGCCGATTCCGACGATCCGGCTTCGCTGGAGGCGATGTGCCGGCGCGCCAAGGTCGTCATCACCACCGCCGGTCCCTACCAGCTTTATGGCTCGAACCTCGTCGCGGCCTGCGCCAGGACAGGCACCGACTATGTCGACCTCACCGGCGAGTCGCACTGGATCGCGGCGATGATCGCGGCGCATGAGGTGGAAGCCAAGACATCCGGCGCACGGCTGGTGTTTTCCTGCGGCTTCGATTCGATTCCGTTCGATCTGGGCGTCTGGTTCGCGGAAGAAGAGGCGAAGAAAAAGTTCGGCGCCTACACGCCGAGGGTGCGCGGCCGCATCCGCGGGCTCGCCGGCGGACTCTCGGGCGGCACGCTGGCGAGCGGCCAGGCGACGATCGCCGCGGCGACGAAGGATCCCTCCATCATGGCGACGCTCGGCAATCCCTTCGCGCTGACGCCCGGCTTCACCGGCCCGGCGCAACCCGACGGCGACACGCCCTATGACGACAAGGTCGCCGGCAGCTGGGTCGGGCCGTTCATGATGGCAGGCATCAACACCAAGGCGGTGCATCGCACCAACCTGCTGCTCGGCCATCCTTGGGGGCCGGACTTCCAATATGACGAGATGCAGATGCTGGAGGGACCGCCGGCGCCGGCGGCCGGCGCGGGGCTGGGTGGATTCAATTTCGGCGCCGGCGGCATGCCCAAGCCCGGCGAAGGCCCAAGCAAGGAGGAGCGCGACAACGGCTGGTACGACATCGTCTTTATCGCGCAGATGCCGGACGGCCGCACGCTGCGCGCCGCGGTGAAGGGCGACCGCGATCCCGGATATGGTTCGACCTCGAAAATCCTGGCGGAGGCCGCGCTGGCGCTCGCCGAGGTGCCGCGCAGCACGACGGCTGGCGGCTGCTGGACCTCGGCGGCGGCGATGGCGCCGGCGCTGCTCAAGCGGCTGCCGCAAAAGGCGGGGCTGACATTCGCGGTCGAGGGCTGAGCGCCGCCGCCTGCTTCAACCCGGCGGCGCGACCTTGTCCTGCGTCTTGGTGTCGAAGTCGGATGCGTCGTGCCGTTCCCACAATTGGCTGGCCGGTTCGCCGAAGACGCGATTGACCTTGCGGCCGCGCTGCACCGCCGGGCGTTCGGCGATCCTGTCGGTCCAGCGCAGGACGTTGGTGTATTCCTGAACCTGCAGGAACTCGCCGCCCTCATAGACCTGGCCCTTTACCAAGGCGCCATACCAGGGCCAGACCGCCATGTCGGCGATCGTGTACGCCTCGCCGGCCAGATAGGCGTTGTCCGCAAGGCGCCGGTCGAGCACGTCGAGCTGGCGCTTCACCTCCATGGCAAAGCGATCGATGGCATATTCGATCTTGACCGGGGCATAGGCGTAGAAATGGCCGAAGCCGCCGCCGAGATAGGGCGCGCTGCCCATCTGCCAGAACAGCCAGGACAGGCATTCGGCGCGCCTGGCAGGGTCGGCCGGCAGGAAGGCGCCGAACTTCTCGGCGAGGTAGAGCAATATGGCGCCGGATTCGAAGACGCGGATCGGTGCCGGGCCGCTGCGGTCCATGAGCGCGGGAATCTTGGAGTTCGGGTTGACCGCGACGAAACCGCTGCCGAACTGGTCGCCGTTGATGCGGATCAGCCAGGCATCGTATTCGGCGCCGCTCTTGCCGAGCGCCAGCAACTCTTCGAGCATCACCGTGACCTTGACGCCGTTCGGCGTGGCCAGGGAGTAGAGCTGCAGCGGGTGACGGCCGACCGGCAACTCCTTGTCATGCGTCGGCCCGGCGATCGGCCGGTTGATGCTGGCAAACCGGCCGCCGCTCTCCTTGTTCCAGGTCCAAACCTTGGGCGGCGTGTAGGCGTCCGTCATGTCATGGTCTCCAGCGTCGGGTCGCGAAGCTATATCCGACAGTGGCCCGGCGATGGAAGAGCGCGGCTGGGCCTTGGCGCCGACGCCCGCCTTCTATGCGCCGGCCCGCCGGGACGCGAACGCGGCCGCGACGCTGGGCATGACGAGCCATGCGATGTCCTCGCCCATGGTATCGAGCTCTTTCGCGGTGCTCGACGAAACGTGGAGGAACGGGGCCGCACAGATGAAGTGCACCATGGGTATCGAAGCGTCGATGCGCTCGGCGACGCCATGAAGGTTGAATTCCTCGTTGAAATCGCTGGCTTCGCGCAGTCCCCTGACGATGTGGGTCGCGCCGATTTTTCGCGCATAGGCGATCAGGCTCTGATTGGTGAACTCTCCGATCTCCAGCGCGCCCTGGAACAGGGCGTTGGTTTCGGTCGATGCGCCCGCCTCCGGCCAGTGCTCGACGATCGATTGGGAGATAAGCTGCAAACTCTGCGGGATGCCGAACATGCGCTGCTTCTTGACGTTCGTTCCGATGGCGACATGCACCTGGTCGAACGTCGAGAGCGCCTTGCCGATGATGTCCAGATGCCCGCGCGTGATGGGGTCGAACGATCCCGCGTAAAGGCCCTTCGTCCTGCCCGTCTTGCGCATGGTGAATTGCCTCAGTGCTATTCGCGTGAATTTCCATCAGGCATTGGCAAGATACAAGCGGGCGTTTTCCCGCGCTCGCGCATCGGCAGAATGAAACCGCGAACCGGGAATCGATCGCATTCCGTCAGGGTTCAATTTTTTGAACGGGTATTGCGAGTTTGTTGTTTGCTTCTCGCAAACACATGGCACTGCGCCGATGTCCGAGGGCGCCGCCAGCGCGCCCGTCCCCAATAGGCTAGCCCCATTCCGGCTTAAGGCAATCCCATCAATAGTGTTGAATTTCAATTACTTACGCCCCAGGATCGAAGGATGACAAACGTGCTTTGCGGTGACTGGCATGGGGTTCTCGACAGCGGCTACAGGCGCGAACATCTCGCGATCAGGATTGAATCATCGGCTGCGGGTTTGAGCGGCAGCGCTCGTCCGGCCAAGCAAACCAGCGACACCGCGCTGACGATCGAAACGACAGGACCCGACACGTACGCAATCGCAATACCAAGATACGATCTCTCCCTGCACGTCACGCTCGATGCGTCGGCGCAGCGCCTTTCAGGCACCTGGCGACAACAAGGCGTGCAATACCCTTTGATCCTGGAGCGAGGCTTGGCCGCCCGGACGCTGCAGCCGCGGCCACAAACTCCGACCGGCCCGTTCCCCTATCTGGAGCAGCGCGTCACATTCAAGAACGCCGATGCGATCGATCTTGCGGGCACGCTCACCTTCCCGGCAGACGTCGTTGCTTCGCCCTGTGTCGTCTTGGCGCAAATGCTGGGCAGTCCCGACCGGGACGAGAGCTTTGCCGGACACAAGCCCTTTGCCATATGGGCCGATAATCTGACGCGTCGCGGGCTTGCCGTTCTGCGCTTCGACAAGCGCGGCGCGGGAGAATCGGACGGCAACCATGCCGACGCGACGACGCGAGACTTCGCCGACGATCTCGCATCGGCCGTGGCCTATGCACGAACGCGATCGCAAATCGATCCACGTCGTATCGGCCTGCTGGGCCACAGTGAAGGCGGCAATCAAGCGGCAATTGTCGCGGCTGACGACCGCGCCATCGCGTTTTGCGTGTGCCTGACGCCGAGCGGATTGACGGGCGAGGAGACTCTGCTGAACCAGATGCGTGCGATGGCGCTGTCGGCGGGACGCAGCGCCCAGGAGAGCGAAGAGAATGTGAAGTTCGAGGCCGCCCTGTACGGCGCAGTGCGCAGGTCCGGCAACAGAGCGGAAGCCGAAGCAGCGGCAAAAGCGTTGCTCCTCGGCAGCGCGCCAAATGGGCGCTATTCCGCACGGCGCGCCGCGCTCCGCCTCGAAACGCTGCTATCGCCATGGCTGAGATTTTGGCTGGGATACGATCCAAGGCCGTCGCTTGGCGCCCTGCAGTGTCCGGTCCTGGTTGTCCTCGGCGCGAAGGATCAGCAAACCCTTGTTGCAACACACGCCGCGCCTATCCGCTCGGCTCTGGCGCAAAATGGTCAGGCCCATATCCATATCCTGGAAGGGCTCAATCATGTGCTCCAACACGCCGTCTCCGGTGCGCCGTCGGAATATGGCGATATCGAAGAGACGATCTCGCCCGAGGTCCTCGAATTGGTGGGCGCCTGGATTAGCGGCGGCCGAAAGAGCCAAACCATGAACTGCTGCTTATAACTGTCCTTATGTGGACAATTGTCTTGACAAAGTAGAGATAATTGTCCATATTTGGACAGTGTTAAAGACCGCTCCCGAGCTTGCGCACGAACTTGCCGATCGCATCCGGGTCCGGCGGGCGGCGATGAACTGGTCTCAAGAAGAAGCCGCCAAACGCGCAGGCATAGCTTACCGCACTTGGCGACGGCTGGAGACAGAGAGCAAGGCCTCCATAGAGGATCTGGTCAAGGCAGCCATCGCCTTGCGCTGCGAGGACGGCCTGTCCTTGCTGTTTCCCGAGCCCGCCGCGGCAAACCTCGAAGACCTGCTCAGGCGGCAAGCGGCCGCGGCATCGGACCTTCCACGCCGCGCGAAGCGCCGAAGCGTGCCATGAAATTTGCGCCGGGCGTTCCGCTTGCCATAGCCCTCGCCTTCGACGCCACCAAGCCGAGGCAGCCGGTCGGAAAGCTGGCGATGGCCGGCGGCCTGGCGCAGCTGGAATGGTCGAAGGACGTTGTCGACGGGGCGCGGCCCATCTCGCCCGTGCTCTACCCACCGGAGGCGGGATTGCACGCCGCGCGTTCACGCGACTTCGAGGGTCTGCACGGATTCCTTGCCGACAGCTTGCCGGAAGGGTGGGGTCGCCTGCTCATGCGCCGCCGCCTCGCGAAGCTGGGCGTGCGGATGGAGGAGCTGAACGGCCTTGAACGTCTGGCGCTGGTCGGGACGCGCGGGCGCGGCGCGCTGGTGTTCGAACCGGCGACCACGCCGCCGGACACGGTCGAGACACTCGATCTCGATGCGCTGGCGGCCGAGGCGACGGCCATCCTAATGGGCGAAGAAGGAACGCTCGCCGACACGCTCGCCGGCTTGGCGCAAGGTTCGGGCGGGACGCGGCCGAAAGTTCATGTCGGCTTCGGCAGCCAAGGCCGGATATCGGTCGCGGACGGCGAGACGGCGCCGGATCACGAATCTTGGCTGGTCAAGTTTCGCGCGCCCGCCGACCCGATCGACATCGGCCCGATCGAAGCAGCTTATGCGTCCATGGCGGAGGCCGCCGGCCTCATGATGAGTGCGTACCGCCTGCTGCCGGCGAAAGCAGGACCGGGCTATTTCGCCACAAGCCGTTTCGACCGCCCCGCGCCGGGACGGCGCCTGCATATGATTTCGCTCTGCGGCGCGATCGAGGCGCCGGCGGACAGGCCATCGGCAAGCTACGACACCTTTATGCGCGCCACCCAGGCGATCACGCGCCATGCCGACGACGTCGCCGCGTGCTTCCGGCGCATGATCTTCAATGTGCTGGCACATAACCGCGACGATCATACACGCCAGCACAGCTTCCTGATGGATGCGATCGGCAATTGGCGTCTGGCGCCGGCCTACGACCTGACATTTTCGCCGGGTCCGGGCGGCGAGCACTATCTGGACATCGAGGGCGAAGGGCGAAAGCCCACCGCCGGCCATATCGCGGCCATCGGGCGGCGCCACGGGTTCAAGGATCGCGCGATCGCCACGGCCATCGACGCGGTGCGGGCCGCGGTGGCCGACTGGCCCCGCTTCGCCAAAGAAGCCGGCGTCACGAACGCCTCACGCCAATCGATCGCGTCGGCACACGACGCGGTCTGGGGCACGTTCGGCAAAATGCGATGACAAAAAATGGTGGCGCACCAACCTGCGCTGCGCAGCAGCGGAGGTTGGCGCACCCGACAGGATGAAACTGCGGACCGGTCGCTGGTAGTCGAGAGGGCCAATCCCTGACGGCCCGCCCTATCCGGGGTCTTTGTCGGCCGGCTGCCAGAGCTCGATCGGGTTGCCCTCGGGATCGCGCAATTGGGCGAACCGGCCATTCGGATACGTTTCGGGATCGACCTCGACCGTGGTGCCGTTGGCGCGCAATTGCGCCGCCATCTTGTCGAGATCGCGCACGCGGAAATTGATCTTCCATTGCTGGTTCGGATCGCCGAAATAGGACGTATCCTTTGGGAAGGGCGCAAAGACGGTCGTACCAGCCTCGGTCTCCCATGCCGGCATGTCATATTTGGTCGGCACGGGCAGGACACCGAGATTGTCCTCATACCATTGTGCGAGCGCCTTGGGGTCTTTCGCCCGAAAGAAGAAGCCGCCGATTCCATCCACGCGTTCCATCGTTGTTTCTCCCTTCGGTACGAGGCCCATCGCCTTGGCCTGGACAGCCGCTGCCGCCCCGACCGCCAGTCCAACCGTCGCGCGGCGCGTGAAGTCTCTCGGGTGCATCATCCCCCGCCTTGGTCTTCGACCTGCCCTTATTCTTATGTCAAAACGGACGGGTGCGGTATCGCCCGAAAGGGTGATTTGGCGAAAATATCTTTCGCCAGCGCCGAGAAAGCTGGCGCACCCGGAGAGGATGAAACTGCGAACTGGCTGTTGGTGGTCCAGCGGGCATGCGTGCCTGCTTTCGACCCTAGCGGACTCGCGCGATCGGATTAGCCCTGTTTGACCATTTCCAGCATCTCGTCGAACCCCGGCGCGTTGAGGCCGTCGTTGAACGCGGCGAGCGACATCTTGCCGAAGGCGTAGGCGATCTCCGGCGAGCCTGAGACGAACCTGCCGTCGGCAATAGCGGCGCGGAACGACGCGGACGTAAATTCGGCGAGGTTCTCATCCGGCGCAGATCGGGGTGCATGAGCAAAGTTATCCAGCACGACGCAGCCGTAAAAGAGCCTTGTGAGCAACCGCACCACCGTCAGACGCGCGCGCAAGGCGCGGTCCGGCGGACCGCCAAACGCGGCGTCCAGCAGTGCGTCTTCCAGCTCCGGCGTCTCCGCCAGCTCGGTGGTCAGGATCGCCACATCCACCAGCGGATCGTTTCTGAATGCCAGCTCCCAGTCGATCAACCACAGCCGCTCGCCGTCGAACAATATGTTGCGGGGATTGGGATCGTTGTGGCTGGAGACCAGCGAAGATGCGTCCCATGGAAGAGCGGCCCGGATTCGCGCAAGGCCGTCCGCGTGCGGGTTCAGGCGGTTCGGCGCGAAGAGGCCGGACTTGCTCAATGCCGTCAGCATCGTCCCGATGATCTGCGGATAATCGCCCACCATTGGAAACGGCGTTGACGCCTGCACGCGCGCGATGAGGCCGCCCAGTCCACGCGCCAGAGCTATTGGTCCGCCGGGATACTCGGAAAGCGGCCGGCCGGCGACGTAATCCATGATGACCACGCCGGTTACGGCATCGGCATGGTGGACCGGCGGAGCGGCATCGGCGGCTGCCGCGCAAGCCATGCAGGCGAAACCGCGCTGGCGATGGTGAAGTACAATTCGCTCCGGTTCGAGTCGCAGCACAAATGACCGGTCGCCGACCTCGAAACGAAGAATCGAGGCACCTGAAACCCCACCAACAATCGACTGCATTTCGCCGATGTTTCTCGGGCCGAACACGACCCGGAGGGCCTCGTGAACATCATCGCGCCGCGCCTCGGGAATCGGTGAGAGTTCGCCTGCGGGTCGTGCTGAGCCGTCTCCTGAGTTTGGCATAGGCCGTCCAATTTTCGAGAAGACGCCGGCACGAAATTGGCGCACGCCGCCGCGAGCATGATCGATCGGTCGGAAAATGGCGCACCCGGAGAGATTCGAACTCCCGACCCCCAGATTCGTAGTCTGGTGCTCTATCCAGCTGAGCTACGGGTGCGTTCAAGGGCGCAGAACCTATTGACGGGCGCGGTCAAAGGCAAGCCGGACCCGGCACCCCGGCGCGGCCCTTCCGCAGCGCGGCCAAAACGGTCCAAGTCCTTCCCGCTTCGGCGAAAAATCTCCCCAGAAAGCGTCATTAAGCACCCTTGTTTGCTTTGGCCGCGCTGGTTAAGACTGCCTGACGGACTCGCGTAACCATGGTGTGGCGCGGGCAGGCTGGTGGACAAGCCGGTCGCTTCGGTCAAGGAGCGACAACGGTTGCGCGGAGAGCGGCTCATGAGGGGAATTTTGGCAGCGGGGCGGAAATCGCGCCTTGTCAGTGTGTTGGCGCTTCTGGCGGGCCTCGGCCTCGCGGGCTGCTCCGACCTCGACACTGCCCTCTTCAGCGACGACACCGACAGCGGCGTGCCGTCCGCGACGGCCAGTTCCGATCAGTTTCCGCCGGGCGGCGGCACGGCGGGCACGATGCCGGGCGCCATGGCCGGCGGCGGCGGCAACAGCGGCGGCTCCGCGCCGGTGGTCACCATCACGCCGGTTCCGATCGAGTCGGGCGCCAATACCGGCACCGGCGTCAGCGCCACCATTGCGACCCTGCGCGGCCAGATCCAGACGCTGGAAGATCACCTGGCGGCCAATGCCTCGCATCTGACCGACCTGCGCAACCAGGGCGCCGACGCGGCCGGCGCCTATCACGAATCCAAGGCCCACATCACTACGCGCCTGCAGGTCGGCACGACACGCGGCAATCCCGAACTCGTCACCGAATGGAACGCGGCGCAAAGCTCGCTGGACAGTCTCGCCGGCAACATCAATGCGCTCAATTCCCTGAGCGCCTCGATCGCCACGGACTCGTCGTCGGCGCATTACGCGCTCGACCAGATCCAGGCGACCTACAACGTCTCCGGCGCCGTGGACGAGGACCATCGCCAGCTCGCCGTGCTGGAGGATGAGACCAACCAGACGATCTCGCTGATCGACCGGCTCTTGAAGTCGGCCTCGGAAGACACCCAGCGCCAGACCGCCTATGTCGCCAATGAGCGCGCCAATCTGACGACGCTCGCCGCCGCCATCAAGAACGGCGAACTCTATGGCGCCGATCTGGGCTCGGCGCCGATCGCCAGTGCGGCCGGCGGCGCGATCCCGGCTTCGACGCTGGCCTATGCCGGCACGCCGCTGGTGGTCATCCGCTTCGACCGCCCGGGCGTGGATTATCAGCAGATTCTTTATGCCGCGCTGAGCCAGGCGCTGCAGGCCCGTCCGCAAGCCGGCTTCTCGGTCGTCGCCGTGGCGCCGACGCGCGGCACGGCCTCGGCCGTGCAACTGGCGCAGACCACGGCCAAGAACCACGCCCAGGAAGTGCTGCGCTCGATGACCGACATGGGCGTGCCCGCCTCGCGCCTCGCCGTCGCCTCGGCCACCGATCCCGGCGCGACGTCCAGCGAAGTGCGGGTGTTTGTAAGATAGCTGCGTGGCGCCGAAATCAAAAAGGCCCCGCTGCGAAGCGGGGCCTTTTTTGTTGGATTCACGCGGAGTCGCGGAGGACGCGGAGTTGAGCTCAAGCTCCGCGTCCTCCGCGACTCCACGTGAACATTTTTAACTAACTCCGTTCGCCTTGAACCAAGCCAGCATCCGCGACCAGCCTTCTTTCGCGTCCTTCTCGTTGTACGAAGGACGGTAGTCCGCGTTAAAGCCGTGCTGCGCGTCGGCGAAGACGTCGATGTGCGACTTGCTGTTGCCGGCGGCCGCGAGCGCCGCCGTCATCGCGTCGATATCCTGCTGCTTGATGTTGGTGTCGAGGCCGGCATAGAGGCCCAGCACCGGCGCCTTGACCTCGGCGGCGAGTTCGATGGCGGTGTGCGGGCGCAAATCGCTGTCGGTGCCGGCGAGCGGGCCGTACCAGGCGACGCCGGCCTTTAGGTCGTGATTGTGCGCCGCGTATAGCCAGACGATGCGTCCGCCCCAGCAGAAGCCGGTGATGGCGAGCTTGGCCGTGTGAGCACCCTCGGACTTGGCGAAGGCAACGGTGGAATCCAGATCGCTCATCACTTCGGCGTCCGGCACCTTGGCGACGATGTCTTTGATCATGTCCATGATATGCGCCATGTCGTAGGTGCCCGGATCGCCTTGCCGCGAATAGAGCGACGGCGCGATGGCGTAGTAGCCGGTGTGCGCGAGGCGGCGGCAGAGATCCTTGATGTGCTCATGCACGCCGAAGATTTCCTGGATCACCAGCACAACGGGCAAGTGCGTCTTGCCCGATGGCTTGGCGCGATAGGCCGGAATCTTGCCGTCCGACACCGGGATGTCGACTTGGCCGGCGTCGAGACCGTTTGTGTCCGTGATGATGGCTTCGGCATTCACCGGCCCTGCCGCGAGCGCGAAGCCCGCGACCAGCGTGGTGACAAAGGTGCGCCGCGCCAGCGGCGGCATCTGCATATTGTCTTCTGTCGGCTTGTCCATTTTGTCCTCCCGGTACTGCCCCGTGCCGCCAGTCTAGCGCAGGTTGGGCGGCAGGGTGGAATCCGGCCGTGTGACGTCGTCGTCGCGTGCAGGCGTACGCGGTAAGCGACCGCTTAGAACGAATCGCGGTAGCTCTTCGCCGATCCCAGCGTCCTGGCCTCATAGACCCCGCGCGCGATCGCGCGACTTAACGTATCTGCGGCGATGGAGCCCAGCCGCATGAGATTGCGCTGGCGCGGCTCGCCGACGGCTTTGCGGCCCGTCGCAAGAGCAAAGACGATGTCGCCGTCGAACGGCGTGTGCACCGGACGCAGCGCGCGGGCGAAGCCGTCCGCCGCCATGATGGCGATGCGCTTGAGCTCGACGCCGCTGACCTCGGCGTCGACCGCGACGACGGCGATGGTGGTGTTGGTGCCGGGCTGCGCCGTGCCCTTCATGTCGGACGGCAGATCGAGGTCGCTCGCCAGCGGGCCGCGCAGCCGGCGGCCGCCGAATTCAGTGCTCTGCTCGAACGGGAAGGCCCAGAACACGTCGGTTCCGGGCATGAGCGGCGAGCCCAGCGAATTGACCGCGACGATGGCGCCCACCGCGAAGCCATCATCGGTTACTGACGACGCGCTGCCGAGGCCGCCTTTGTAGAGTCCGGCACGGGCACCGAGCCCGGCGCCAACATTGCCGAGCGCGAAATCGAGGCCGGCGTTCTCCGCCGCCGTGGCGCCGAGCAGACGGTAGGGCGTTTCCTCACCCCAATTCTTGTCGCCGCCATTGCCGAGATCGAACAGGATGGCGCCGGGCACGATGGGCAGGCGCAGGCCGCCGAACGACGCGCCCCTGCCTTGCCGGCGCAGCAGCGCGGTGACGCCGGCCGGCGCATCCAGGCCGTAGACCGAGCCGCCGGAGAGCACGATGGCGTCGGCGCCGCCGTCGATCGCGACCGGATCGAGCGCCTCGGTGTCGCGCGTGCCGGGCGCGCCGCCGCGCACATCGACCACGGCGGTGGAAAACATGTCGGCCAGGATGACGGTGACGCCGGTGCGGACCTTGTGATCTTCGGCATTGCCGACGCGCAACCCTGCCACGTCGGTGATGAGATTTCTTGGCCCAGGACGTACCATGTGTGGCACGCTACTGCTTCGATCAGAAGCCGGGAAGAGACCTTCATGAACATCGCGCGCCGTGTGTTTTTTGCCGCCGGCTTCGTGCTGACGTTTGCCCTGCCGGCCGGTGCGGCGAACACACCCGTCGAGCCGTTCGCCAAGCATCACATGATCTCCGCGGCCAACCCGTTCGCGGCGGAAGCCGGGCGCCAGATGCTGCGGGCCGGCGGCTCGGCAGTGGATGCGGCCATCGCGGCGCAGCTCGTGCTGACGCTGGTCGAACCGGAGTCATCGGGCATCGGCGGCGGCGCCTTCATGATGCTCTACGATCCGGTCGCCAAGAAGACCTTGAGCTTCGACGGCCGCGAGACCGCGCCGGCGTCGGCCACGCCGGGCATGTTCCTCGGCAGCGACGGCAAGCCGCGCCAGCATTTCGACGCCATTCCCGGCGGGCTTTCCACCGGCGTGCCCGGCGTCATCGCCATGTTCGACATGGCGCACAAGAAGTACGGCCGCCTGCCCTGGGCGAAATTGTTCGCACCGGCGATCGCGCTGGCGGAAAAGGGCTTTCCAGTCGGCCCCAAGCTCGCCGGCACGCTGCGCGCCTTGCCGCAGATGGCCCACATGCCGGACATCAAGCGCTATTTCTATCACGCCGACGGCACGCCGCTGGCGCAGGGCGAGATCCTGAAAAATCCCGAACTGGCGAAAACGCTGCGCCTGATCGCCAAGGGCGGCGCCAAGGCATTTTACAGCGGCGTGCTGGCGCAACACATCGTCGACGCCGTGCAGCACGCGCCGCTCAATCCGGGCGGCATGACGCTGGCGGACATTGTCGGGTATCGTGCGGTCGAGCGTCCCGCGGTGTGCGGCGAGTACCGCAAATACCGCTTGTGCTCGATGGGGCCACCGAGTTCGGGCGGCATCGCGGTGCTGCAAATCCTCGGCATGCTCGAACGCTTCGCGCAGAAGGATCTACAGCCGGGCAGCTTGAGCGAGGTGCATCTGTTCACCCAGGCGAGCCGCCTCGCCTTCGCCGACCGCGCCCTGTATCTGGGCGATCCCGACGTCATCAACGTGCCGATCAAGGGGCTGATCGACCGCAGCTACCTGGCGCAGCGCTCGGCGCTGATCGATCCGGCGAAGGACATGGGTACCGCGACCGCTGGCACGCCGCCCGAAAAGCACGCCGACTATGCGCCGCAGCGCACGCGGCAACTGCCTGGCACCTCGCATCTCTCCGTGGTCGACGATCGCGGCCAGGTCGTCGCCATGACCATGACGGTGGAGTTCGTCTTCGGTTCGGAAGTGATGGCCAACGGCTTCTTCCTCAACAACGAGCTGACCGATTTCTCCTTCGAGCCGGTGCGCGACGGCAAGCCCGTCGCCAACGCGCCGGCGCCCGGCAAGCGGCCGATGAGCGCCATGTCGCCGACCATCGTGTTCGATCCGAAGGGCAATTTCAGCATCGCCACCGGCTCGCCGGGCGGCCCCGCCATCATCGACTTTGTCGCCGAATCCCTGATCGCGATGATCGACGGGCATCTGGGACCGGCGGCGGCCGCGGCCCAGCCGCACGCGCTCAACCTCAACAGTCCGACGATCCTGGAGAAAGGCACGGCGCTCGAGGCGTTGAGCGGGCCCCTCACCCTCATGGGCCACACCATCGTGCCGCGCGAGCTGGAGAGCGGCCTGCACATCATCCAGCGCGTCCCCGGCGGCTACCGCGGTGGCGCGGATCCCCGGCGGGATGGGGTGGCGCTGGGAGACTGAGCACCATCTGTCATCCCCGGCCGAGCGTCGCGAAGCGATGCGAGGGGAAGGGGACCCAGGCGGTGACGTCTGCGCGATATCGAAGAGAAATACGCCAACCGATCAAAACCAGACTTGAATTTGCCGCCTGGGTCCCCTTCCCTCGCCGCGCAAGTGCGCGGCTCGCCGGGGATGACAGGGGAAGCTTATAGACGCGCGACGACGAACAAGCGCTTGAAGGGGAACAGTGTCGTGCCGTCGGCGCGGGGCGGATAGGCGGCCAGCAGTCTCTTCTTATAGGCGGCGATGAAGGTGTCGCGTTCGTCGCTGTCCAACGCCTGCACGAAGGGGCGCAGGCCGGTGCCGCTGACCCAATGATAGACGGCGTCGTCGCCCTTCAGCACCTGGAGATATTCGGTTTCCCAGATATCGACGACGGCGGCATGCGGCTTGAGGATGTCGTAATAGGCCTCCGGCGTCAGCACGGCGATCTCGCGGACATTGTGCAGCTTCGCCGACCACGGCCCGTTCGCGGCGGTTTCGCGCATCAATGCATGGCTCGGCGCGTCCATGTTGCGCGGCACCTGGAAGGCGAAGGTGCCGCCTGGCTTCACGAAGCCCAGCAAGCGCGGCAGCAGCGCGGCATGATCGCCGAGCCATTGGAACGTCGCGTTGGAGAAGATCACGTCGTAGGGCGCAGGCGCGCGCCACGCGGCAACGTCGGCTTCGATCCAATGCGCGTCAACGCCGGAGCCATGCGCCTGTCCCAGCATCTGGGGCGACGAATCCAGACCCTCGAGCGCGGCATGCGGCCAGCGTGCGCGCAGCAGCGCCGTGGAATTGCCGGGTCCGCAGCCCAGATCGATGACGCGGGCGGGATTTTCGTGTTGTACGCGCGCCAGCAATTCGGCCGCGGGCCGCGCGCGCTCGTCGGCGAAGGCGAGATAGGTTTTTGGGTTCCACACCATCGAAGCTTGGCCTTGTCGATTCACGTTCCTTGATTGTCATGGCCCGCGAATGCGGGCCACCCAGGTGACGCCGCGCCGTCGTTTGCCGGCATGGTTTCAGTCACATACTTCGATGCTTTGCAGAACTTCAACTGGGTGGCCCGCATTCGCGGGCCATGACAGGTGGAGAGAGTCACAACAATTCTCGATCAGGAAGATCCAATCGGAACGTCGTGCCGTTCTCGCCGGTCGAGACCAGGACGATGTCGCCGCCATGGGCGCGGGCGAGGTCGCGGGCGATGGCGAGGCCGAGGCCTGAGCCGCCGCTGCGCGCCGCCGTGGCGAAGGGCTGGAACAGGCGCCGATGCAGGCTGGCGGGAATGCCCGGGCCGCTGTCGGCGATCACGATGGAGACGCGCTGGCCGCGGCGCTCGGCGGCGATGGAGATCGTGCCGGAGGTGCCGCGCTCGACCAACGCCTCCACCGCGTTGCGGATCAGGTTCAGTACCATGCGGTAGAGCTGCTCGGCATCCGCATCGACCTGCAGCGCGCCGTGGACCTGGATGTCGAGCGCGATCTCGATGGGTGCGATGCGCGCTTCAATCGCGGCCTCGGCGGCTTCGGCAATCAGCGGCGCCAGGCCCAGGACTTTTCGTTGCGGCGGACGCTCGTCGGCGCGGCCGTAGCGCAAGGTGTTGGTGGCCAGCGACACCGCGCGGTCGATGGAGGCGACCAGGCGCGGCGCCAGCTTCTTGACGATGGGATCATCGACCGCGCTCAAACGGTCCGACGCCAGCTGCGCGTTGGCGAGGATATTGCGCAGGTCGTGTTGAATCCTCGCGACGGCGGCGCCGAGCGCGGCCAGCCGCGTCTTCTGCTGCAGGAAGCCGTAGAGGTCGCGCTGCATGGCGGCGAGTTCGCGCTCGGCGATGCCGATCTCGTCCTGCCGCGCGCTTGCCTGGATGATGCGGGCCGGATCCTCGGGATTGTCGCGGAACGACACCATCGCGCCGGTGATGCGCCGCATCGGCCGCACCAGGACGAGGTAGAGACTGGCGAACACCAACAGCGCCGTAATCAGCGAGACGATCAGGCCGGTGACCATGACGCGGTCGGCATAGGCGACGAGCGCGCGGCGGATCGGCGTCTCGCTGAGGATGATGCCGATATTCTCGGCGCCGGCGATTCCGGTGGGCGCGATGACGTGCAGCGAACGGTTGCCGCCGTTCCACAGACAATCGAGGGCGTCGATCATGTCCGCGCCGATGCCGCCCTGGGTCAGATCGATGGTGGCGTCGATCCATTGCGGCTTGTCCTCGATCTGGAACATGTCGCGCCGCTCGGGCCGCTTGAGCAGCACCGAGCTGGCGCCGGCGCGCATCAGCAGCACGCGGCGGGTCTCGTCGGGCAGCCGGTCGCCGCCCGGCTGGGTGAAAGGCAGGATGGCCAGTTCCGCCGACTCGATGTGGTTGTCCAGGAGCTCGCGGTGATAGCGCCCGACCGAGGGCACGAAGATCAGCACTTCGGCCACCATCACATAGAGGACGGTGAGCAGCAGCAAGCGGCCGGAAAGGCTATGGGCAACAAGCCCGTAAGCCGCGGCCAGTCGGGCGCGGGGGCGACCAGGCATGGCGGCATAAGGCCCCAGAAAAGGGGGAAATAATAGTGCGCCGGCCTGCGGGACCGTCCTGCCCGCCGCGGTTGACAGCCTACTAGCCAAGCCATAGAAACCGCGCTCTTTCGCCGCCACCTAAAGCCTGAGACCTGCCATGAAGCGCCCCTATCAGCCGAGCAAGATCGTCCGCAAGCGGCGCCACGGCTTCCGTTCGCGCATGTCCACCGTAGGCGGCCGCAAGGTTTTGGCCCGCCGCCGGGCCCATGGCCGCAAGAAACTGTCGGCCTGACCGCACCCCCAGAGGGGGTTTGCATGGATCACCTCAAGCATCGCAGCGACTTTTTGCGCGCGCAGCGCGGGATTCGTCGCGTGACGCCGGGTCTGACCCTCGAAATCTGCAGCAATCCGGCCGCGACGGGGCCCCGAGTCGGCTTTACTGCCTCGCGCAAGATCGGCGGCGCCGTGGTCCGCAACCGCGCCAAGCGGCGGCTGCGCGCCGTGGCGGCGCAAATCCTTCCCCTTTGCGCGCTGCCGGGCACCGACTATGTCTTGGTGGCGCGGCGGGACACGGTCACGCGGCCCTTCGAAAGCCTGAAAACCGACCTTGCCCAAGCGCTGCGCGCGGCCCATTTGAAGCTGGACCGTTCCGGAGAGGTTCATTGACCGAGGACAAGATCAGACTGCGCGGGTTGGCCGCGGTTAATCGCTTGCGCGGCTACGCCGCGACGGCGCTGATCGCGCCGATCCACGTCTATCGCCGGTTTGTCTCGCCCCTGTTCCCGCCGGCCTGCCGCTTCCAGCCGACTTGCTCGCAATACGCGATCGAGGCCATTGAGACGCATGGACCGCTGCGCGGCCTCGGCCTGGCGCTCAGGCGGCTGTCGCGCTGCCACCCCATTTCCTGGCTCGGCGGTTCGTCGGGCTTCGACCCCGTACCCCCTCGCTGAGTCTGGCTGAACAGGTTTTTTGATGAACGACAACAGCAACAACCGCAATCTCATCATCGCCGTCGTCCTGTCTGCGGCGGTCCTGTTCGGCTGGCAGTATTTCATCGCCGCGCCGGCGATGAAGAAGCAGCAAGAACAGCATGCACTGATCGACAAGGCGCAGAATCATGCCGCGCCGGCCACGGCTGTGCCGGGCGGCACTCCGACGGTCGCCGGCGGCGCGGCGCATCTGACGCGCGACGTCGCGCTGAAGGCGAGCGGCCCGCGCATCCGTATCGTCACGCCGTCGGTCGACGGCTCGCTGGTGCTGAAGGGCGCGCGCTTCGACGATCTGCGCCTGAAGAATTATCACGACACCGCCGACAAGAAGAGCCCCGAGATCGTGCTGCTGGCGCCCAAGGGCACCGAGTATCCCTATTTCGTCGATTTCGGCTGGAGCAATGCGCCCGGCGTCAAGCAGACGCTGCCGAACGACGACACGGTGTGGTCGCTGAAGAGCGGCGACGTGCTGTCGCCCGGCAAACCGGTGACGCTGCAATGGGACAACGGCCAGGGCCTCGTCTTCACGCGCCAGATCGCGGTCGACGACCGGTTCATGTTCACCATCACCGACAGCATACAGAACAAGGGCGCCGCGGCGGCGACGCTCTATCCTTACGCGCTGGTGGTGCGCGACGGCGTGCCGAAAACGCAGAACTATTGGGTGCTGCATGAAGGCTTTGTCGGCTGGGCCGGCACGCTGAAAGACGCCAAATACGACGACTTCAAGGACGAGGGCACGCCGCCGCAGACATTCTCGTCGACCGGCGGCTGGGTCGGCATCACCGACAAATACTGGATGGCCGCAGTGGCGCCGCCGCAGAACGAAAACTACGACGGCTCCTTCGGCGGACATTCCTTCGCCGGCGGCAAGACCTATCAGGCCGATTACCGCCTCGGCGCGCGCACCGCGGCCGCCGGCGGCGGCACCGCCAGCGTCACGCATCATCTCTTCGCCGGCGCCAAGGTCGTCGACACGCTGCGCTTCTACGAACACACGCTGGGCGTCCAGAGCTTCGACATGGCGATCGACTGGGGCTGGTTCCGCCCCATCACGCAGCCGCTGTTCTGGGTGCTGGACTATTTCTACAAGCTCTTGGGCAATTTCGGCCTCGCCATCCTGCTGCTCACCATCGTGGTGAAGGCGATCACCTTCCCGATCGCCAACGCCTCGGCCAAGACGATGGCGAAGATGAAGAAGGTCCAGCCCGAGCAGGAGAAGATCAAGGAACGCTTCGCCGACGATCCGGCCAAGCAGCAAGCCGCCATCATGGAGCTGTACAAGCGCGAGAAGGTGAACCCGGTCACCGGCTGCGTGCCGCAGCTCCTGGTGATCCCGGTGTTCTTCTCGCTCTACAAGGTCTTTTTCGTGACCATAGAAATGCGCCAGGCGCCGTTCTATGGCTGGATTCACGATCTGGCGGCGCCCGATCCGACCTCGATCATCAACCTGTTCGGCCTGTTGCCCTACAACGTGCCGGGCTTCATCCCGGCGTTCCTCTCCATCGGCATCTGGCCGATCCTGATGGGCATCACGCAATGGGTGCAGACCAAGCTGAACCCGGCGCCGGCCGATCCGATCCAGGCGCGCATGTTCGGCCTGATGCCGATCATGTTCACCTTCATGTTCGCGACTTTTCCTGCCGGATTGGTGATCTATTACACTTGGAACAACCTGCTCGGCGTGGCGCAGCAATGGTACATCATGAGCCGCAACGGGGTTGAGATTCACCTGTTCAAAAATCTGCGCCTGGACAATGTGGTGGAGCAGGTAAAAAAACTACTTGGTGTTTCCAAGCCGCCCGAGGACAAGTGAGCGGCGATGCCGAGAAGCTGGCCGGCGCGCGCAAGTTGTTCGCGGGCGCCTGCGAGTTCTTCTGGGGCACCGGCGACATAAACAGCTTGCCGCCGCAGAGCCTGCCCGAGATCGCCTTTGTCGGCCGCTCCAATGCCGGCAAGTCGAGCCTGATCAACGCGCTGACCAACCGCAAGACGCTGGCGCGCGTCAGCCACACGCCTGGCCGCACGCGCGAGATCAATTTCTTCAACCTCAGCGGAAAACTGATTCTCACCGACCTGCCCGGTTACGGCTACGCCAAGGCGTCCAAGACGATGTCGGCGCAATGGCAGGAACTGATTTTCGCCTATCTGCGCGGCCGCGCCAGCCTGCGGCGCGTATCTTTGCTCATCGACGCGCGCCGAGGCGTCGGGGAACTCGACGAAGCGGTGATGAAACTGCTCGACGACGCGGCGGTATCCTTTTGCCTGGTGCTGACCAAGATCGACAAGCTGTCACCCCAGGAGGCGCAAAACGCGGTTAAGGCGGCCGACGCGGCGGCGCGCAAACACACCGCCGCCTTTCCACAGATTTGCGCCACATCGGCCTTTCGGGGGCTTGGCCTTGATCCTGTGAAGTTGCAACTTGCTGCGTTGGCCGAGCATTGAGCTTTGGGCTATAAGGCCCGCGTTTTGTAAGAGGCGAGTTTCATGGCGCTGCAGGACGAGTTCGGGCAGGAACGCAATTTGCGCGTCATGGCGCGCTGGCGTTCGACCGCGCGCGTCCTGGTCGAGGCGCTGCCCTACATCCTGAAATACGACCAGAAGACCATCGTGGTGAAATTCGGCGGCAATGCGATGGCCGGCGGCGGCACCGCGGCCGATTTCGCGCAGGACATCGTATTGATGAAGCAGACCGGCATCGATCCGGTCGTGGTGCATGGCGGGGGCCCTCAGATCGGCGCCATGCTGGCCAAGCTGCAGATCCCGTCGACCTTCATCGACGGCTTGCGCGTCACCGACCAGGCGGCGATCGACGTCGTCGAGATGGTGCTGACCGGCTCGATCAACAAGCAGATCGTCAGCGGCATCAATGCCGCCGGCGGCCGCGCAGTCGGCCTGTCGGGCAAGGATTCGACAATGATCCTGGCGCGCAAGCTGCTGAAGAACGGCGTCGACCTCGGCTTCGTGGGCGAGCCGGAAAAAGTCAATCCCGACGTGCTGCACACCGTCATGCGCTCGGAAATCATCCCGGTGATCGCGCCGATCGGCGTCGGCGTGAACGGCGAGACCTTCAACATCAATGCCGACACGGTGGCCGGCGCCGTCGCCGGCGCCATGAAGGCCGAGCGCCTGATCCTGCTCACCGACGTCGAAGGCGTGCTGGACGGCGACAAGAAGCTGATCCCGCGCCTGACCGTTGCCGAAGCGCGCGCCCTGATTGCGGCCGGCACGATCAAGGGCGGCATGATTCCGAAGATCGAGACCGCCATCGAAGCGGTCGAAGGCGGCGTGCACGCGGCGGTCATCCTCGACGGACGCATTCCGCACGTCCTGCTGCTCGAACTCTTCACCGAGCATGGCGCCGGCACGCTGATTACCGCCGAATGAGCCTCGTGGCGCGCGGTTTTGCGGCCCTGACGCTGGTGCTGGGTCCGGTTTTGCTGGCGAGCCCGGCCCAGGCGACGCTGAATGTCTGCAACCGCACCTCCTATGTGCTCTACACCGCGACCGCGGCGGCGGTGAACGGCGACGCGTTGAGCCAGGGCTGGACGCGGGTCGTGCCAGGAGGCTGCCGCACAGTGCTGCCGGGCGACCTGACGGCGTCGACCTATTATCTCTACGCCCGCTCCTCGCAGGCCCATACGGGGCCGGCGCGGGCCTGGGGCGGCGCCGTCGCCATCTGCGTCAAGGACACGAATTTTTCGACGCGCAATGCGCTTTCCGCGGTGCGCTGCCAGACGGACGATTTTTTCCAGCTGCCCTTCGCAGTGGTCGACACCCATCACCTGAAGTCGTGGACCGCGACCTTCAGCGAGTCGCCGGCGCTGGCCACCATGCCGCTGGCGCAGCAGGCCGGCCTCAAGCGCCTGCTGCGCGATGCCGGCTACAAATTGGGCGCCATCGACGGCAAGCCGGACAAGGCCGCCGACAAGGCGCTCGCCGATTTCCGCAAGCGGCTCAGGCTGGCGCCGGCGGCGAGCAGCAACGATTTGTTCGACGCGCTGGAGACCGAAGCGCTCAAGACCGTGACGCCGGCCGGCTATGCGATCTGCAACGACACGGCCAAGCCGGTCGCCGCCGCGCTCGGCCAGAGGCTGCGCAACGATTGGATCAGCCATGGCTGGTGGAAGATCGCGGCCGGCAGCTGCGCCAAACTCGCCGACAATCTGGAAGGCGTCGAGTCGATGTTCATCTTCGTCCAGAAGATCGGCGGCCCGCCGCTGGTCGGCGGCCCGAACAAGTTCTGCGTCGCCGACATCGAGTTCGACATCCAGGGCCGCAACCGCTGCGCCAGCCGCGGCCTGACCGAAACCGGCTTCGCCGAAACGCGCGTCAAGGGGCTTGCCGGCTACGCCGCCCATGTCGGCGAGAACGGGCTGGTCAAGCCCGGCCACACGGCGCCGAGATAGGTCTCACGTCACACCGTGACGTCGAAATAACCCAGGTGCCAGCGCATCTCGTCTTCGGTCATCGGAAAATGCACGCCGGCGCGCGCCGGTAGCAGTTCGCCGGCAGGCAGTTTCATCACGAAGCTCTGGATCTTGAAGGCGACGCGCATGCTGAGCCTGGCGTGCCAGACCAGCGCGGTCACCGGCTTGGCCGAACGCGAGGCGAAGATCTTGCGCACGGTGGCGTCCGGCACATTGCCCAGCGCCGCCAGCGCCAAGATCACGGTGTCGCGCTGACCGGCATTGGCGGCGGCGTCGACAAACGACTCGTCCAGCCTGCCCGAGGCCCGGGCGGCGGCGACGTCGCGAATCGCGATGTCGGTGCAGCCGCTCTCAGGCTTGCTGTCTTCCTGCAGACGGGCGCGCAATTCCTTGTTGAGATGGCTCTTGATCTCCGGGTCCAGGCCATAACGCGAAACCAGCTGATCGATCAGGCTGGCGCCGACGAAGGAAGCGATGCGCCAGATGGCGCGCTTGGACAGATCGGCGCGCAGCACCAGCGGCACGTGCCAGGACTGGATCTTCTCGGCCTGGGCGGCGAGGTCGTCGAGCGTCTTCTCGCGGATGGCGGCATCCGGATTGGCCAGCAGCGCGGCGATGGCCGGAATGTCGAGGGAACTGACGATGGCTTGCGACACCTCGGCGTTCAGCGGCTTGCGCTTGGCGATCGCGGCCAGGACCTCTTCGGCCTTGGCGGTGGCGATGATCTCCAGCAGATCGGCGTCGGAGAGCAGCGGCGAATATTCCAGGATCGGCGACGCGACCAGCGTCTCGACGTCGCGCGCCAGCGTCATGGCGATGAATTTGGGGATGCAATCGTGGCTCTTGACCTCTTCGGCCAGGATGGCGCGTACGCGCACCACCTGATCGCGCGCCAGCCTTTCCAGGGTCTCGATGGTCAGGGCGCGGACATGCGCGCTCTCGGCCGCCGACAGGGTCGGCATGAGGCGCGCGATCTTGCGGGCCAGCTCGACGCGCACGTCGTCGTCGGCGTCGTCGGCGAGGTGCCGGTTGGTATGCGCCGGCGCGCCCGGATTGGCCGCGACCGCGCGGCGCGTCGCCGGAGCGCCGTTCTCAGCCAGGTAGTGCAAGACCTCGCCGCCGGCATCGGTGCGCCCCGCCAGATCGGCATGCGACGACAAAGTATGGGCTTCCAGCCGCGCGAGTATTTCGTCGCGCGTCATGCCGTCCGCTGATCTGGGCGCCTGGCGTGCCATCGAAGCCAGTGTCGGACGGTTGCGGTTTACCCCCGCTTAAGAGATGTGGTTGAGAAAGCTTTAGGATCGCGGCGCTTGCCTGAAAACGGGCGCGAGGCCATGGTCCGGCCATGAGCGGCGCAGCCCCGACGAAGAGCGAAAACACCCCGTCCCGGCCGGATTTCGGCCAGGCGGAGGCCTGGATTTTCGACCTCGACCATACGCTCTACACCACCAATGCGGCGGAGCAGGCCGAGATGGAAGAGCGCATCTGCCGCTATGTGCAGCATCATTTCGGTTTGCCCCGCGACCAGGCCTGGGAGATCCAGAAAAGCTATCTGCGCGACTACGGCAGCACGCTGGCGGGCATGATCAGCAACCATCACCTCGACCCCGACGCCTACCATGACGAGGTCAACGACCTGGAGGCGCTGGCGTTGTCGCCCGATGCCGCCTTGCGTGCAGGCCTCGAACGGCTGCCCGGCCGGCGCTTCGTCTTCACCAACAATTGCGGGCGCTTCGCCCGGAACGTGCTGACGCAGTTGGGCATCGAGGACCTGTTCGCCGGCATCGTCGACGTCAAGGCGATGGATTTCATCTTGAAGCCGAGCCCGAAGGCGTTCGAGACGCTGATCGCGCTCAGCGGCCTTGTACCGGAGCGGGCGGCGTTGTTCGACGACAGCCCGCGCAACCTCATTCCGGCGCGTGTGCTCGGGATGAGAACCGTGTGGCTCAACAACGGCCTTGGGCTCTCGCATTGGAAGATCGAACGGCCCGAGTTGCATATCGATTACGAGACCGACAATCTCGCCACCTTTCTGCACACGATCAGGATCTGACAGCATGAGCCTCGCCGCCATCATCGACGCCGCCTGGGAAGACCGCGAAGCGTTGGGCCCACACAGCAAGGGCGAGGTGCGCGACGCCGTCGAGACCGTCCTGGCCGAGCTTGATGCCGGCCGCCTGCGCGTCGCCGAAAAGCATTCCGGCGAATGGATCGTGCATCAATGGCTGAAGAAGGCGGTGCTGCTGTCCTTCCGCCTGAACGCCATGAAGCTGATCGAAGGCGCGCCGGGCGACGCGTCGTGGTGGGACAAGGTCGATTCCAAATTCGCCGGCTGGGACGCCAAGCGCTTCCAGGACGCCGGCTTCCGCGCCGTGCCCGGCTGCATCGTGCGCAAATCCGCTTTCATCGCCAAAGGCGCGGTGCTGCTGCCCAGCTTCGTCAATGTCGGCGCCCATGTCGGCGAGAACACCATGATCGACACCTGGGCCACGGTCGGCTCCTGCGCCCAGATCGGATCGCATTGCCACATCTCGGGCGGCGCCGGGATCGGCGGCGTGCTGGAACCGCTGCAGGCCGCGCCCACCATCATCGAGGACAATTGCTTCATCGGCGCGCGTTCCGAAGTCGCCGAAGGCGTCATCGTGGGCGAAGGTTCGGTGCTGGCGATGGGCACGTTCCTGACCGCGACCACCAAGATCGTCGACCGCTATTCGGGCGAGATCGTCACCGGCCGCGTGCCGCCCTTTTCCGTCATCGTCCCCGGCTCGCTGGGCGGCGGCCCGGGCAAGCCGAGCCTGTACTGCGCCGTCATCATTAAGCGTGTCGACGAGCGCACGCGCTCGAAAACCTCGATTAACGAGCTGCTGCGCGATTGATGCGGCGCAATATGCATTAGCGCTTTGCGCCGCCTGCGCCCGGCGCAATACTCCGTCTTTGCAAGTCGGGGGGCGAGCATGGGTCATTATCTCTTCAGCTTCAGCGGGCGGATCAACCGCGCCAAACTCTGGCTGTTCGTGCTGATCATCATCGCATTCGAAATCGTCGCCGGCTGCGCGATTGTTTTCACGATCGGACCACAGAATATCGCCGATGCGGCGCAGCACAGGGCGCTGGCGAGTTTGATGCGGAACAGCGGACCGGTGCACATCGTGGGCGCGGTTCTGGGGCTTCTTTTCCTCGCGCTGATCTATGCCGCGTTCGCCGTCGCGGTAAAGCGGCTGCATGACCGCAACAAGAGCGCCTGGTGGCTGCTGGTGTTTTACCTGCTGCCCTTCGTGCTGAATTTTCCGCGCCAGATCGCGGTGCTGCATGCGCTGCACGACGGTACGTTCATGCGGATCGCGCAGCATGGCGGCACCATGGCGTTCGGAGATCCCTTGACGACGATTCTCGGCGGCGCGGCGACGATCATCTCGCTATGGGCGTTCGTCGAGCTCTACATCCTGCGCGGCACGGTGGGCGACAACCGCTATGGCCCCGATCCGCTCGCGGGGCGAGGCTAAGCCGATGAGTCTGCTGCATTACCTGTTCGGCTTCAGCGGCCGGATCAACCGCGCCAAGCAATGGGCGGTCCTGCTCATCTCGCTCGCCCACAACATCATCCTGGGGATCGCGTTTTCCTTCACGGTCGGATTTTCGGTCTTCATCGCGCTGTTTCAGAAGAAGACGACTTTGGCCGCTGTGATTGCGACACCGCAAGCGCACATGTTCGGCGTCATATTTTGCGTGCTGTTTGTGATCGGCATCTATGTCGGCATCGCTGTCGCGACCAAGCGCCTGCATGATCGCGACAAGAGCATGTGGTGGGTGCTTGTGTTCTTCGTCCTGCCGCTGGTGCTCAACGTGCCGGCGATACTCCACCTGTCCGTGATGTTCGCCTATCTCGGCGAGGTCATGAGAACCGCCCAGGAACACATCCGGCCGCCGCCCCAGCCGATCGATTCGCCGCTGGTTATCCTGACCAGGGGCGCGGCGACAATCGTCAGCCTTTGGGCCTTCGTCGAACTCTACATCCTGCGCGGCACGGTGGGCGACAATCGTTACGGCCCCGATCCGCTGGCGGGGCGCGGCTAGGAACGGCGCCCGATCGCGGCGGCCAGTGCCTCCGGATCGACGCCGAGCGCCTGGACGATGGGTGCGAACACCGCCATCTGCGCCATGCCGGTGGCCCCCAGCGTCAAGCCGCCGTCGACCACCAGCGCATGGCCGTTGACGAAGCTTGCGCCGTCGCTCGCCAGATAGAGCGCGGCCTCCGCGATGTCGCGGCCGCGGCCGCCGCGCGGGATCGGCTGCGAGCCCTTGGTCGCTTCGGCGATGGCCTCGATGCGTGATTCGCCAAGCTGGCTTGGCACACCCAGCGCGCTCGCAAAGATGTTGGTTGCGATCAGGCCGGGGCAGATGCAGTTCACACGGATGTTTTCCGGCCCCAGCTGCGCAGCGCAGGCATGCGTCATGTGGACGATGGCGGCCTTGGCGATGGAATAGAGCACCGGGCCATAGCCCGTGCGGATGCCGGCGACCGAGGCGGTGGAAATGATCGAGCCGCCGCTTTGCGCCCGCATCAGCGGCACGGCGTATTTCATGCCGAACAGCGCGGCGCGGACGTGCAGATGCATGACCGCGTCGAAACCTTCGGCCGTGACGCCGTCGGCGGGATCGTTGGCGCCGCCGGTGCCGGCATTGTTGAACAGGATGTCGAGCCGCCCGAAAAATTTCTTGGCCGCCGTGACGGCGGTCTCGACGTCCTTTTCCTGGCTCACGTCGCAGCGGACATAGTGAACCATGCCCTTGTGGTCCTCCTCGATGCGGGCGCCCTTGTCGTCCTGGATGTCGGCGGCGATGACGCGCGCGCCTTCGGAGACGAAGAGATCGACGCTCGCCCGCCCGATGCCGCTGGCCGCGCCCGTGATGACCGCCACTTTCCCGTCCAGACGTCCGGCCATGCGAGCCTCCCATAAGCGCAATCCGGCGAAGCCGGGGAATTGCGCGCCAACAAAAGCGTGCTTGATTGACCATAGCGAGGCGTCCCGTTACATCGCAACCGATGAACACGCTCGATCCCATCGCCTTGGCGCAGGCTCTGATCCGCTGTCCGTCCGTGACGCCCGAGGATGGCGGGGCGCTGGCGGTGCTGGAGAGGGCGCTGAAACCGCTCGGATTTGCCTGCCATCGCCTGCGCTTCGAGGAAGCGGGCGCCCCGCCGATTGAAAATCTCTATGCCCGCATCGGCACACAGGGGCCGAATTTCTGTTTCGCCGGCCACACCGACGTGGTGCCGCCGGGCGACGCCAAATTGTGGAAGCACGATCCGTTCGGCGCCGTGATCGCAAACGGCACGCTCTACGGACGCGGCGCGGTCGACATGAAGTCGGCGATCGCTTGTTTCGCCGTGGCGGCGGAGCGCTACATCAGGATGGGGAAACCCTATGGCTCGATCAGCCTGCTCATCACCGGCGACGAGGAAGGTCCGACCAACGTCAACGGCACGAAGAAGGTGCTGGCGTGGCTGCACGAACACGGCGAGAAACTCAGTCACTGCATCGTCGGCGAGCCGACCGCGACGGCGCAGAGCGGCGACGTGCTGAAGATCGGCCGGCGCGGCACGATGAATGTGCGGCTGACGGTGAGCGGCACGCAGGGCCACGCGGCGTATCCGGCCCAAGCGAACAATCCGATCCCCGCGATGGCGGAACTGGTGACGCGGCTGGCGGGCTGGAAACTGGACGACGGCACCGGCCATTTCGATCCCTCGACGCTGGCCTTCACGACGCTCGATGTCGGCAATCCGGCGACCAATATCATCCCGGCCGACGCGCGCGCCGGTTTCAACATCCGCTTCAACGACCGGCACAGAAGCGCCGATCTGATCGCCCATATCAAGGCCGAGGCGGCCGCGGTCGGGCAGGCGCGCGGTGTGGATATCGCCGTGACGGCGCATGCCAGCGGTGAACCTTTTTTGACCCAGCCGGGTGCGTTCACGAAAATGCTGAGCGACGTGGTGAAGGACGTCACGGGGCGCGTTGCGGAATTGTCGACCACCGGCGGCACCTCCGATGCGCGCTTCATCAAGGATCATTGCCCGGTGGTCGAGATGGGCCTGCCCGGCGGCACCATGCACAAGGCCAATGAATGCGTGCCGCTGGCGGAGATCGAGAAGCTGACCACGCTCTATGAGCGCGTGCTTGCGGCGTATTTCGCCGCGCCGCCGCAGTGACCGACTTGTCCAAGGAAGATGGGCGCCCCATCGGGGTGTTCGACTCCGGCATGGGCGGGCTGACGGTGATGCGCGCGCTGATGGCCCGTCTGCCGAAGGAGAGCTTCGTCTATCTCGGCGATACGGCGCGCCTGCCCTACGGCACCAAGAGCGCCGACACCGTGCGCCGCTACGCCATCCAGGCCTCGAAGGCGCTGCTCGAGCGCGGCGTCAAGCTGATCGTCATCGCCTGCAACACCGCTTCGGTGTCGTTGCCGCAAGTCCAGGAGGCCTTGGCGCCGCTGCCCGTGATCGGCGTGATCGAACCCGGCGCCCGGGCGGCGCTGGCGGCGGCCCCCCGCGGTCCCATCGCGATCATCGCGACCGAGGGCACGGTCAGGGGCGGCGCCTATCGCAGCGCCATCCGGGCGCAGGGCTCGGACGTGCCGATCGTGCAGCAGGCCTGCCCGCTGTTCGTGCCGATGGCCGAGGAAGGCCTGGTGGAAGGACCCATCGTGGATGCCGTCGTGCATCGCTATCTCGATCCGCTGCTGGCGACGATGCCGAGGCCGAAGGCTTTGCTGCTGGGCTGCACGCATTATCCCGTGTTGAAGGCCGCCATCGCACGCGTGGCCGGCGACATCGTCCTGGTCGACAGCGCGGCGACCACGGCCGACGCCGTGGCGACGCTGATCGCGGAACACGGCGTCGCAAGCGGCGGAAAATCGCCGTCGCTGAAATTCCTCGCTACCGATGCGCCGGACCGCTTCGCGCGGGTCGGCGAGATTTTCCTGGGGCGGCCGATCGATCCGGGCCTGGTCGAACTGATCGACCTTCAGTAATCGACTCTCACCAGATAGAGCCCATCAGACGGCGCGACGGGACCGCAGCGGGAGCGGTCTTTCGCGGCCAGCGCGTCGGCGAGATCGCGCTCGCGCCACTTGCCTTCGCCGACCAGTTTGAGCGAGCCGACCATCGAGCGGACCTGATGATGCAGGAAGGAGCGCGCCGAGGCCTCGATATGGATCTCATCGGCGGCGCGGCGGACGTCGAGCCGATCCAGGGTCTTCACCGGCGACTTGGCCTGGCATTCGGCGGCGCGGAAGGTCGTGAAATCGTGGGCGCCGGTCAGCGCCTGCGCCGCCTGGTGCATCGCTTGCGCATCGAGCGCGTGCACGACATGCCAGACCCGGCTGCGATCGAGCACCGGCGGCGGGCGGCGGGTGAGGATGCGGTAGAGATAGTGGCGTGCGGTGGCCGAAAAGCGGGCGTGGAAATCCGGCGCGGCGATGGAGGCCTCCAGCACCGCAATCGGCGCCGGGCGCACGAAATGATTGAGCGCATCGCGGATCGTGTCGGGCGGAAATTCCTTCATCAGATCGAAATGCGCCACCTGTCCGAAGGCATGCACGCCCGCGTCGGTGCGGCCGGCGCCATGCACCGTGACGGTCTCGCCGCAGAGTTTTTCGATGGCCGCTTCCAGTGCGCCTTGCACCGAAGGCCCATTGTCCTGGCGCTGCCAGCCGACAAGGTCGGTGCCGTCATATTCCAGCGTGAGGCGATAGCGCGGCATTTTAATGGATGGGTGGCCGGGTCAAGCCCGGCCATGACGGGTTGGTTGTCATTTGAAGATATCGCCCGGTTTCAACGCAAAACCGCGCAGCACGTCGCTTGCGTCCATCGCCGACTTTCCCGGGCGCTGCAAACGCGTCAGGCGTACGGCTCCTTCTCCGCACGCAACGGCGAGCGCATCGTCGAGGACGGTGCCTGGCACGCCGCTGGCATTTTTTTGGCCTACCGCTTTGCTACTTGAGGCCGTGACGGCGGGCGCACAGTTGAGAATCTTGATCCGCTCGCCCTTCGCCTCGCTCCAGGCGCCGGGGAAGGGCGAGAGGCCGCGAATGAGACAATCGACTTCGCGCGCCGGTTTCGTCCAATCGATGCGCGCTTCTTCCTTGGCGATCTTCTTGGCGTAGGTGGCGCCATCGGCCGGTTGCGGCTGCTCGACTATCGAACCGCGTTCCAGCGCAGCGAGCGTCCGCGCCATCAGGTCGGCGCCGAGGCGCGCCAGTTCGTCATGCAATTCGCCATAGGTTTTGCGGCCGATGGGCGTGCGTTCGGCCAGCAGGACGGGACCGGTGTCGAGACCTTCCTCCATGCGCATCGACATCACGCCGGTCTCTGCGTCGCCGGCCAGGATGGCGCGCTGGATCGGCGCCGCCCCGCGCCAGCGCGGCAGAAGCGAGCCATGCAGGTTGAAACAGCCCAGTCGCGGCGCGTCGAGGATGGGCTTGGGTAGAATCAGGCCGTAGGCCACGACGATGGCGGCATCGAGGTTCAGCGCGGCGAAGAGCTCCTGTTGCGCGGCGTCTCTCAAGGTGACGGGCGTGCGCACCGCAAGCTTGTGCGCCAGCGCCAGCGCATGCACCGGCGACGGCTCGCTGCCGAGGCCGCGCCCCTTGGGCCGCGGCGGCTGGGAATAGACGCAGGCGATGTCGTGCCCCTGGCCAATCAACGCGGCGAGCGTCGGCACGGCGAAATCCGGCGTACCCAGGAAGGCGAGACGCAGGGCCACGCGCTAGACCGCGTCTTTCAGACGCTTGGCCTTTTGCAGTTTGCGCAGCGCCATGGAGCGCTTGAGCTTGGACAGATGGTCGATGAAGAGGATGCCTTCGAGATGGTCCATCTCGTGCTGCAGGCAGGTCGAGAGCAAGCTGTCGGCTTCGAGCACATGTTCCTTGCCGTCGCGGTCGAGATATATCGCCTTGATCCGGGCGGCGCGTTCGACGTCTTCCCAGATCTCGGGCACCGACAGGCAGCCCTCCTCGAAGGTCGCCAATTCCTCGGAACGCCAGGTGATCACCGGATTGATGAAATGCCGCGCGTTCTTCTTGCCCTCGCGCTGCTCCAGGTCCATCACGATGATGCGCTGCGCCACGCCGATCTGCACCGCGGCAAGGCCGATGCCGTCGGCCGCGTACATGCTGTCGACCATGTCGTCGATCAGCTTGCGCGTGGCGGCATCGACCGTCTCGACGAGCCTGGAGACGGCTTTGAGGCGCGGATCGGGCGCGGTAAGGATGGGGCGGATGGCCATGGCCCGGAGATAGTATCCGGGAGGTTTGGGGTCAAGGGAACGCGGCAATCGGCATGGAAATAGCCCTTATCGTACTGGCGGTCGGCATCGTCGCCGCGGCGGCGATTCTCGCTTTCGCGTTGCGCGGTCGCGGCGGCCCGATCGCGGCCGAGCCGCCGCGACCCGACCCGCGGCTGGACACGGTTCTCGCCGGTCAGGGTGAGATCACGGGCCGCTTCCAGCAAACCATCGCGGCCCAGGCCGAACTGCAAAAGGCGCTGTCGGAGCGCATCGATGCGCTGAACCAGCGGCTGGGCGAGACGCTCACGGAAAGCGCCACCAAGAGCGCAGAGATGATGGGCGGCATCCAGACGCGGCTGACGGTGATCGACGAAGCGCAGAAAAATATCACCGCGCTGTCGGGGCAAGTCGTGAGCCTGCAGGAAATCCTCTCCGACAAGCAGTCGCGCGGCGCCTTCGGCCAGGAGCGCATGGAGGCGATCATCGCCGACCAGATGGCGCCGGACCAGTACGACTTCCAGTTCACGCTCTCCAACGGCAAACGCCCCGACTGCGTCATCCGCATTCCCAACGTGCCGGGCGTCATCGTCGTCGATTCGAAGTTTCCCCTGGAGGCGTTCGAAACCCTGCGCGGGTTGGCGAGCGACGACGAGCGAAAACTGGCGACGGCGCGCCTGAAGGCCGATGTGCAAAAGCATGTGAAGGACATCGCCGAGAAATATCTCATCCCCGGCGAGGTGCAGACGCCCGCGATCATGTTCGTGCCCTCGGAATCGATCTATGCCGAGATCTACACCTCGTTCGGCGACGTGGTGCAGCAGGCCCGGCGCATGCAGGTCGTCATCATGTCGCCGCATGTCCTGATGCTGGCGATCAGCACGATCCAGACCCTGATGCGCAACGCCAAGATGCGCGAACAGGCCTATGAGATTCAGAAGGAGGTCGGCGCGCTGTTGCAGGACGTCAAGCGGCTGGGCGAGCGCGTCGGCGATTTGCGCAAGCACTTCGACAATACAAACAAGGACATCGTATTGATCGAGACCTCGGTCCGAGGAATCGAGCGCCACGCCGATCGCATTGCCGATGTAGATCTCTCGCCGCCGGAAGCTGCGCCCGCGCTGGACAGTCCGCGCTGACATCCCCCTATTTGAGGGGTAGTTCTTGCAACAACCTGTGGTAGAATATAGCGCTCTAGAGCTGGGTGCGCGATGACCATTGATGTTGTCGACAATCACGATGGGACCTTCAAGGTCAGCTGCGGCGGCGAATCGAAGACCGTCGGGCACCGAAATCATCCAAACCCGCCCGTAAGAAAGTCGACGGCGATTTCGCTGCTCGCGGCTACCGAGAAGCGCAAGAGCAAATATTTCCCTGATAAAATCCCGCCCAACCCCGGCGGCGAAGCCGCGCGCGCCCGCAGTCCGTTCGTGATGTTCCACATCAACGCGGGGTCCACGGGCGAGTTGGAGCACCTCCTCAAGACAGAAATCATGCCGAACATCGGCGGCAACGCACCCGTCGGCATGAGCGTGAATTGGCGCGGCGCGGAGAGGCCCGATACCGAGAAGATCACGCAGCTAGTGATGGCCGCAGAAATGCCGCCGCTGTCCGCTTTCCACCTGTACACAGGCAGCTCAACGTGACGGACTGAGATGGCTGAACCGAGCGAGGAATACGACAAGACTCCATCGGATCCATTCGCTGCCGCAAAGAACAATTTGCGTGACACCGTCAAATGGCTCGCCACCACCTTTGCCGCATTGGGCTCGGCGGTGCTGGCGGGCGCTTCGATTACCGGCATATCCGGGCTTTATGGCTGGACGCTTGTGGGCGCGCTCGGCGCCGGTGCGTTCGGACTACTCTGCGTCTTTATCGCAATCGGCATCATGTTGAGGCTTCTGACCTCGGAAAGTTTCTTTCTCTCGCAGATCGATGAGAAGAAATTCGCGAATATCAAGCAGCGCCTGGTTGCGCACCAGGACGACATACTCTCACCCGTCTTCAAGGACTTGGACAATTTTCTTCGCTTGCGGCGCGAGGCGATGGCGGACATCCGTCGCGACTGCAAGACCGACGCGGAGGCCGCCGATCAGGCTGAGGCGCTCGAATTCTTTCCCAAGATCGCCGGGCAGACGGTTCGCATTCTGAGCCTGGCGCATTTTGAAGTCTTGCGCGACGACCTGACGAGGCGCGAGCCCCTGCTGTTCGCGCTCGCGGTCGGCGCGATCGTGGGCATCGGCGCCTTCGCGGTCATAACCGGCCAGCATGGGAAGGGGAAAGCCGACGAGACCGTCAGTGTCGTTGGTCAATTCGGACCAGCCATCGACCGCTACACGCCGGACCTGGGCCGTCCGGGACCTAAAGCGACCGTCTCGCCTTGAATGCTGCGCTGAGCGTGCCCTCGTCGAGGTAGTCGAGTTCGCCGCCGACCGGGACGCCGTGGGCGAGGCGCGTGACTTTCACGCCGGAGGCGGCCAGCGTGTCCATCAGGTAGTGCGCCGTCGTCTGGCCCTCGACGGTGGCGTTCATCGCCAGGATCACTTCGTCGACGCCCACCTTCACCCGTTCGATCAGGCCGGCGACGTTGAGACGCTCGGGAGTCACGCCGTCCAGCGCCGACAGCGCGCCGCCCAGCACGTGGTAACGCCCGCGGAACACGCCGGCGCGCTCCAGCGCCCACAGATCGGCGACATCCTCGACGATGCATAGCACGGCCGCGTCACGGCGCGGATCGCGGCACAGTGAACAGGGCGAAGTGGTATCGAGATTGCCGCAGGTCTCGCAGGTCCTTATCGCAGCCGCCGCGTCGCGCATGGCGAGCGCCAGCGGCTCGAGCAGCATATCGCGCTTCTTGAGCAGGGTAAGCGCGGCGCGGCGCGCCGAGCGCGGCCCCAGCCCCGGCAGTTTGGCGAGCAGCTGGATCAGGCGTTCGATCTCGGGACCGGTATTGAGCGACGCCATTACGACTCGTCGTCCGGCATCGGCGCGGCGATATCCTCGTCGGCGATGGTGCGCACCGCGATGATCTCGGCGCCCTGGAAACGATCCAGCACGGCGCGCACCAGAGGTTCCTGCGTGGCGCTTTCGAACCGCGCGGCCTGCGTGGATTTCTTCTGCTCGGCCAGCGTCGGCGCGCCGCCCTCGCGCACGATGGAGACCGACCAGCGCTGTGTGGTCAGGCTGAGCAGCTTTTGCGCCAGGTCGCCGGCGAGCGTCGTCGGCGCTTTCGCCGTCGGGCGAATCTCGATGCGGCCCTGCTCCATGTGCACCAGATGGACGTTGTGTTCGAGGTTCACTTTCAGGCTCGACGTCGGCTCCAGCAGCGCGACGATGTCTTCGAGCGAGCGAAGGAGGACGGATGGCGCGGCAGACATGGTTGGTTCTGGGGCAAGCTTCGCGGCGGTGGATGCCCCAACCGTAGAGTTCGTGCTGGCACGCGCGCCCTCACTCCGACTCTCTCCCGCTGAGGGGGAGAGGGAGGATTTTGGTTTGTTTTCGCTGTCCAAGAGATCGCGCACCAGCTTGTCGGTCGGCGGCAGGTCGGCGGCGTAGGCGAGGCGGATCAGCGCCATCTCGCAGGCGGCGATCGGGCGCGTCGCGTCGCGCACTTCGATCAGGCCCTTGAGCAGCATCTGCCAGCTGCGCGTCAGAGACGGCATGGAGAGCTTGGCGGCCATCTCGGCGGCGCGCCGCGCCTCGCCGGAGCCGCCGTCGAAGAAACCCTCGGCGCCGGGCGAGACCTTCACGCGCGTCAGAAAGTGCACGATTTCGAGCAGATCCTGCATCACGGCCAGGGGATCGGCGCCATGATCGTAGAGGCCGTTCAGGTCGGTGAGCGCGTCGGCGATTCTGCCGCCCATCACCTTTTCGAACAGGTCGAGGACGCGGCCGCGATCCGCCAGGCCCAGCATGTCGCGCACCGCGACGGCAGAAATCTCGCCGCCCTCGCTGTGGGCGATCGCCTGGTCGAGCAGCGAGAGGCTGTCGCGCGCCGAGCCCTCAGCGGCGCGGGCGATCAGCGCCAGCGCGTCGCGCGCGATCTGGACATTTTCCTTTTCGGCAATCGAGGCCAAGAGGCCGACCAGTTCGCCGGTCTCGATGCGGCGCAGGTCGAAGCGCTGGCAGCGCGACAGGATCGTCACCGGCACTTTGCGGATTTCGGTGGTCGCGAAGATGAACTTCACATGCGGCGGCGGCTCCTCCAGCGTCTTGAGGATCGCGTTGAAGGCCGGCTTCGACAGCATGTGCACTTCGTCGAGGATGTAGACCTTGTAGCGCGCGCTGGCCGGCGCGTAGCGCACCGAATCGATGATCTGGCGCACCTCGTCGACGCCGTTGTTGGAGGCGGCATCCATCTCCTGCACATCGACGTGGCGGGATTCGGCGATGGCGACGCAGGGCTCGCAGACGCCGCAAGGCTGGATGGTCGGCTCCCTGCGCGTCCCGTCCGGGCCGATGCAATTGAGCGCGCGGGCGATGATGCGGGCGGTGGTCGTCTTGCCGACGCCGCGCACGCCGGTGAGCATGAAGGCGTGCGCGATGCGGCCGAAGGCGAAGGCATTGGACAGCGTCTTGACCAGCGCATCCTGGCCGATCAGGCCGGTGAAATCCGACGGCCGGTATTTGCGCGCCAGAACCCGATAGGGCACGGCCCCACCACGGCCGGGCGGCGCCGGATCAAAGCCTAGGGAGGGTTCGTCGCTCATCGTGCCGGGCGTGGGAGTGCGGCGTCAGTATAGCAATCCGGCCGCCGCCGGGGGCAAGTTTCCTTCAGGCTTTGTCCACGAAGATATCCTCGATGCGGCGGCTGAAAACCCCTGCAATGGCAAAGGCCAAAGGCAGGCTCGGATCGTAGCGGCCGCTTTCGATGGCGATCACGGTCTGGCGCGAGACGGCGAGCCGCGCCGCCAGATCGGCCTGCGTCATCCCATGTTCGGCGCGCAGATCCTTCAGCTTGTTGTTCATCGGGCCCGCGGCGTGGCGCGGAGCTTTGGCAGGAGTGCCGAGATGACGACGAACAGGATCGAGAAGTTCACCTCCCACATGCCGCCGAGCGGCGGCTGCAAGGCAAAGGCGCGCTGCACGGACGGCCAGGACCAGGCAAGGCCCGCCATGAGGCCGCCGGTCAACGCGATCGATTGCAGGAACTGGAGCCGCTGGAGTTCGTCGATCCGCAGGTAATGCCGAAACATGACCAGCGGCAGCAACCAGACCGGCACGATCGGGGCAAGCTGAGCCGCAGTGTAGAACGGCGTGCCGGGCTGGACGCGGTGGGCGAAGATCGTGGTGACCGCCAGCAACAGGACGGCGCCGAGCGCTTCGAGGAAGAATTGCAGACCGGTGCGGGTGTCGTGACTCTTCAGGTTGAGCATTTGGCCGGGCATGTCGGGCACCTCATGTAAAGCTTCCTTTACATAGGCGGCCGCCCCAAGCGTGTCAAGGGTGCTTTACAATTGATTTGTTCGGAGAAGGTGGAAGCCGGCACGACCCGGACCGAATTCGTTACGGCTGCTTCCTTCCGGACCTGACCGGGTTGGCGACAGGTCCGTCCGCACCGACTTCCGAAGGGGGATATAGGGCGGGTTTGCGAAAAATGCGAGTCGCGCGTCTGGCCGTCGCTACGCCGCGCTGGCGTCACGCTGGGCTTCAGCTGGCGGGATGGCACGCCAGGCCGGCAGCGTGACGGTCACGGTGGTTCCGACATCGACGGTGCTGTCGAGCGTCAGGGTGCCGCCGTGAAGCTCTACGAGTTGCTTGGCGAGCGGCAAGCCGAGACCGGCGCCTTCATATTTTCGGGCCAACGTCGAATCGACCTGACCGAAATGTTCGAAGGCGCGCGGTATGTCCTCGGCGGCAATGCCGATACCGGTGTCAATGACGGCAATGACAACACCGCTGTCGCAGCTGGAAACCTGCACGCTGACGGTGCCTCGCGGCGGCGTGAACTTGACCGCGTTGCCCAGAAGATTGATCAGCGCCTGTTTCAGGCGCCGTTTGTCGATAAGAAACCGCGGTAAGCCCGCCGCGACGGCGGAAGCGAGCGCGACGTCGCCGGCCTGCGCCTGCGGGGCCACCATGCTCAGCGACTGCGCGACGATGTCGGCCAGATCGGCATTCTCCTCTTCGAGCACGCCCTCGCCGGCATCGATGCGGGAAATGTCGAGAATGTCGTTGATCAGCGCGAGCAGATGCACGCCGCTGCCGTGAATGTCCTTGCTGTAGTTGCGGTAGCGCTCGTTTCCCAACGGTCCGAAGGTTTCCAGCGTCAGCAGTTCGGAAAATCCGATCACGGCGTTGAGCGGCGTGCGCAACTCATGGCTCATGGCGGCGAGAAACGACGATTTCGCGCGGTTTGCGGCATCGGCGGCATCGCGCGCGACGAGCAGATTGTGCGAGGTATGCTCGAGCGCGGTCTTGGTGGCCTCAAGCTCGGCGATGTGCGCGCGCAGGCGGTCGGCCTCGCTCTGGCTGCGTACCGCCAGATGGTCGTCGACGATGGCGCCGATCAGGCCGAGCGCGACGATCAGGACCGCGACCGAGGCCACGGCAATGGCAAGGACCGCCGGCTCCAGCACCGCGTTCGGTATGGCGACCGTCGGGTTGAATTTGTAGATCACCGCCGTCATGCCGGTGAAGTGCATGCTGCAGATGGCAAGCGTGAAGATCACCGCGCCGACGGCATAGGCCTTCACCGTTCCGCGGCGGACCGTGAAATCCATGCCGTAGGCCATCATGCCGATGCCGATGACGGCTGAGGCGACCACATAGCGCCAGTCCCAGATCGCGTCGGCCGGCGCCCGCACCGCGGCCATGCCGACATAATGCATGGTGCCGATCGCGGCGCCGGTGACGGCGCCGCCGATGGCGGGGCGAAGTCCGGACAGGGAGACCGCGAAACCGACGCCGCACATCGTCATCGCGATCAGCGCGGAGAGCAGCGTCAAGCCAATGTCATAGGCGACGGGAAAGCCGGACTGGTAGGCCAGCATCGCCACGAAATGCGTGCCCCAGATGCCGCAGCCCGCCACGACGCCGGCGCCGGCCAGCCAGGCCTGCCGCGCGCGCCGGGCCGAATCGCGGGCGCGACGGATCATGCTCATCGCCGTGGCGCAGGCGAAAAGACAAAGAAGACCGGCAAGCACGACGAGCCTGAGATCGTGCTGTTCGAAGACGCAGCCAAGCACTCGCAACATGATTCAAACGCACTCTGAATTGCCGTCTGGTGCGCAGAATGGAATAAGTGTCGTAAATATGGTCCTAAGCGGACGCGTACCGTAGCGTACGGAACTCCGTGCCGAACATCGGGTTTCGATTTTCCAAGAGTTGGAGTGTTTAATGATTCCTTTCTCCGGCAATCCGCTCGACCGGGCGAGCGAGAAGCGCATCGACGCGGAGTGGATCGCCGCGCGGCGGCGCGATCCGTCATCGCTCATCCTGCCGATGTGGCGGCTGCAGCCCTTCATCATCGGTCCGGAAAAGTCGCAGCCACCGGTTGAACTGGGCCTGCTCAAGCCGGGTCTCGCGGACTCGCTTGCCGGCCCCGATGCGCCCTGCATTTTTTTGGGGCTCGAAGGCAGCAATGCGATGTTTGCACTGGACATCTCGGCGGCGCGCGATCCGATGAGCGAGGGACCGATTGCAGGCCTCGGCCATTTTCGCGACGCGCGGATGGCGGCCGCCACGCTGCCGGTCAAGGACGCGGCGATCATGGGCCAGGCCAAGGCGATGATCGACTGGCACAACCGGCACGGCTTCTGCCCGCGCTGCGGTTCGCCGACCACGCTGGAGGAAGCGGGCTACAAGCGGCAATGCACCGCGTGCAAGGCCGAGCATTTTCCGCGCACCGATCCGGTCGTCATCATGGTGGCGGTGCATGACGGCGCCTGCCTGGTCGGCCGCAACAAGAACTTTCCGGGAAATTTCTATTCCGCGCTCGCCGGCTTCGTGGAGCCGGGCGAAACCATCGAGGAAGCGGTGCGCCGCGAGCTGATGGAAGAAGTCTCGGTCAAGGTCGGCAAGGTGCATTATCACGCGACGCAGCCCTGGCCGTTCCCCTCCTCGCTGATGATCGGCTGCATCGCCGAAGCGGAGAGCCGCGACTTCAAGGTCGACGGCACCGAGATCTCCGATGCGCGCTGGCTCGACCGCGATACGGCCAGGCGCCTGATCGCCGGCGAGCGCTTCCCCGACATCTCCGTGCCGGGCGCGGTCGCCATCGCCCATCACCTGATCAAGGCCTTCGCGGACGGAGAGGGATGAACCGACCCGAGGCGCGCAGACTGCTGAAAATCGAACTCGCGACCGCGTTCGTCACGTCGCCGTCGGGGCGCATGCTGCGCAAGACCGACCCGGACGGGACCGCCGCGCCGAACATGATCCTGGCGGGCTGCGCCGACGGCAATATCCTGTTGCTGAACCAAACCATCGACGAGCGGACCGCGACGGCGATCGAGGCTCTGGCAGAACAGGAGCCGGCGCTCGACAGAGCCAATTCCATGCCGCGCTTCGCGGAGCGATATCGCGAGCTTCTTTCCGTCAGCGAACCCCTGAGCGAAGGAGATTTCGGGCTCAGCTTTCGTCTGCCGAACGACATCGCCTGGAACGACGCGGTGGTGATCGTTCGCCATGGCACGCCCGAAGGCGACGCGTTGTGCGCGCGGCTTACGCGCGACGGGTTGCCGCAAAGCCTGATCGCCATGGGGTTCGCCGATCTCTCTCATTTTTGGGAACCATGGTGCGTCGCGCTGGACGGCGACGAAATCGCGTCGATCGCTTTCGCCGCGCGGCTTGGCGATCAAGGCGCGGCGCTGGGCCTCGCCACGATGCCGGAGTTTCGCGGGCGCGGGCTGGGTGCCGCCGCCACAGCGGGTTGGAGCGCGCTGCCGGCGCTCAAGGACCGCGTGCTGTTCTACGGCACGGACCGCGATAATGTCTCCTCGCAACGGGTGACCGAGCGGCTGGACCTGGAATTTTTCGGGTCGAGCCTGCGGCTCTAATATTCCAGCGTCGGGAGTGCGGGCCGATGAGCGAATACTGGTTTGCGCGCAAGCTTGTCGGCGGTCAGGCCGGTCGCGGTGTCCATCCGCTCAATTGGAAAGGCCGGGCCGTGATCGCGGGCTTTGTCCTGGCGATGCTCGGTGGTGCGACGGCGTTCCTGCTGATTGGTCTTCTGACCGGTCATGTCGTTCTGGGCGCGGCGGTGTTCGCGGTTTGCGCGATCGGTGGCGCGGGAACATTCCTGTGGGCGGCAACCACCAAGAGCGACCCAAATCTCAGAAAGCCAAACCTCTAAGGCATATCATCCCGGAACGCGTGCGCGGGATAGATGCCGAGCACCGTCAGCTTGGAGGTGAAGAACGCCAGTTCCTCCAGCGCCAGTTTCACCGGGCGGTCTTCGGGATGGCCTTCGATGTCGGCGTAGAACTGCGTCGCGTTGAAAGAACCGCCCAACTGATAGCTTTCCAGCTTGGTCATATTGACGCCGTTGGTGGCGAAGCCGCCCATCGCCTTGTAGAGCGCGGCCGGCACGTTGCGGACGCGGAAGACGAAGGTGGTGACGATCCTGCGGCCGTCGTTCGGCGCGTCATCGGGCTCGCGCGACATGATCAGGAAGCGCGTGTGATTGTGCGATTCGTCTTCGACGTTTTCCTTGAGCACCTCCAGCCCATAGATTTCGCCAGCCAGTTTCGAGGCGATGGCGGCGACGCTGGGGTCCTTCAGTTCGGCGATATGGCGCGCCGAACCGGCGGTGTCGTGCCAGTTCTCGGCCTTCAGTTTCATCTCGCGGATGACGTTTAGGCATTGCGCCAGAGCGGGACCCTGGCTGTAGACGCTCTTCAGGCCGGCGAGCCTGGCGCCCCTGATGCCGAGCAGCTGGTGCTGAATGCGCAGGAAATGCTCGCCGACGATGTGCAGGCCGGCTTCCGGCAGCAGGTGATGGATGTCGGCGATGCGGCCCATCAGGGAATTCTCGACCGGGATGATGCACAGATCGGCCGCGCCGCTGCGCACCGCGTTCACCGCGTCCTCGAAGGTCGGGCTGGGAATAAACGTCGCGTGCGGCAGCGCCTCGCGCGCGGCGAGGTTGGCGTAGGCGCCCGGTTCGCCCTGGAAGGCGACGCGTCTGGCATTCTGTATGGCCGATCCGCTCATGACTTCGTCTTCGCCCCCAACAGTTTCCGCGCTTTTTCGAGATCGGCGGGAGTATCGACGCTGAGCGGCACGCTGTCCACGCGCGCCACGGCGATGCGCATGCCTGCTTCCAGGGCGCGCAACTGCTCGAGTTTCTCGCGTTTCTCGAGCGGCGATGGCGGCAGCGCGACGAAGCGCGCCAGAGCGTCGCGCGTGAAGGCGTAGATGCCGATGTGATGAAACAGCGGCCCGTCGCCGGACGGGGCACGCGTGCGGGTGAAATAGAGCGCGCGGCCGCGGGCGCCCTGCCACGCCACGACGGGCTTGACGACGCTGGGATTGTCATAGTCGGCGACGTCGTCGATCTCGGCGGCGAGCGTGGCGATATCCGCGCCGGCCAGCGTCTCGGCCACGATGCGGATATAAGCCGGATCCAGCGCCGGCAGGTCGCCTTGCAGATTGACGACCGTGTCGTAGGCGCCTTGCGGGTCGGCCTTTTGCAGCGCCTGGAAGATGCGGTCCGAACCGGAGGGCAGGTCGGCATCGGTCAGCAGCGCCTGGCCGCCGGCGGCCGCGATCGCGGCGACGATCTCAGGCTCCGCCGCGGCGACCAGGACCGGACCGATGCCGGCGGCCACCGCCTGTTGCCAGACGCGCACGATCATCGCCACGCCCGCGATGTCCGCCAGCGGCTTGCCGGGCAGACGCGTGGACGCCATGCGGGCGGGGATAAGGACGATCGGCTTCATCGAAACCCTTGAATTCCCTTAGATTATGCGACGCTTCGCCGCAATGACGGTTGCAAGTCCATGGGTAATGTCGCCCGGCATTCCGGCAACCGCCAAGCGGAGCGTGACCTTATGGATTCCTGGGAGTGGAACAAGATCGCCGGCGCGGTCCTGGGCACGCTGATCTTCATCCTCGCGATCAAATTCACCAGCGAAGCGCTGTTCGAACCGGAGAAGCCGCTCAAGGAGGCCTATCACGTCGAGGGCGTGGTGGAGACCGCGTCCACCGGCGGGCCGGCGGCGCCCGTCGAGGAAGCGATCCCGGATTTCGGCACCGTGCTGCCGGCGGCGGACGCGACAGCCGGCAAGGCCGTCTCCGCCAAATGCGAGCAGTGCCACGACATCTCCAAGGGCGGACCCAACAAGATCGGTCCGGAGCTGTGGAATTTGATCGGGCGGGCGCGCGCGACGGAGGCGGGATATTCCTATTCCAGCGCGATGAATTCCGACCATGCGCCGTGGACTTATGAATTGCTCTTCAAGTACCTCAAATCGCCGCAGGCGGTGGTGCCGGGGACCAAGATGAGCTTCGCGGGCCTGCGCAGCGCAACGGACCGCGTCAACCTGTTCGCGTTCCTGCGCACGCAGGAGGACACGCCCGCGCCGATCCCACCGCCGGCACCCGCCAAGCCGGCAGCCGCAACGACGCCGCCGGCCAAACCCTAAGCGAACGCTTGCACGCGGCCGTTAAACGCGTGAGCGTGCCCTTATGAGCAAGTCGATCCTTCTTCTCGTGCCGCCCGGTTGGGGCGGCATCTGGCAGCAGCCTTTGTCGGTCGGCGGCATGACGGTCTATGCCCATGGCGTCGATGCCTACGATCCGGCGGACATCGAATATGCGGTGAGCTTTCGGCCGCCGCCGGGCCTGCTGCGCTCGCTGCCGAAGCTGAAGGCCGTGTTCTCGCTGGGCGCCGGCGTCGATGGCTTCCTGATCGATCCGGATTTTCCCAAGGACAAGCCGCTGATCCGCTTCGTCGACGAGACGCTGTCGCGTGAGATGGCGCAGTTCGCCGTGCTTCACGTCCTGATGCAGCATCGCACGGTGCATTTCTTCTCAGCCGCGCAGGCCGAGGGCAAATGGCGCCAGCGCATGCTGCCGCGCCGCACCGAAGACGCGCGCGTCGGCATATTGGGTCTGGGCGAGATCGGCACGGTATGCGCCCTGCGTTTGCGTGAGCTCGGCTTTCCGGTCACCGGCTGGAGCCGTTCGCGCAAGGATGTGAAGGGCGTGAAGAGTTTTGCAGGCGCAAGCGAGCTCGACGCGTTTCTCGAGCAGTGCGATTTTCTGGTTTGCGTGCTGCCACTGACGCAGGACACGAGGCATATCCTGAACGCCAGGACGTTCGCCAAGCTGCCCAAGGGCGCCTATGTCATCAACATCGCGCGCGGCGGGCATGTCAACGAGCCCGACCTGATCGCGGCGCTGGATTCGGGGCACTTATCGGGCGCGACGCTCGACGTGTTCGAGACCGAGCCGTTGCCGGAAACCAGTCCGCTCTGGAAGCATCCCAGGATCATCGCCACGCCGCATATCGCGGCCATCACCTCGCCGCTGGCGGCGGCCCGTTCGGTGGTGGACGGCATCGCCGCGATCGAACGCGGCGAGGCGCCGAAGAACGTCGTCGACATGACGCGCGGCTATTAGAATCTCCTGATCGCGGTCACCGGTCCGGCCACCGGCGCGATGCGGGCGACGGCGTCGGCGAGCGGCTCGATCTCCACCTGCATGTGAAAGGCATTGGCGTGGATCAGGCGCGTGCCGTCCAGCATGACGCCGACATGGCCGTTCCAAAAGACGAGATCGCCGCGTTGACGGCTGAGGAGCGGGCAATCCTGGCCGAGCGCTTTTTCCTGCTGGTCCGCATCGCGTGGACACGCGACGCCCGCCGACGCCAGCGCGGTCTGTACCAGACCGGAGCAGTCGAGCCCCGCATGCGTCTTGCCGCCCCAGACATAGGGCGTGCCGACGAAACGTTCCGCCGTCGCGACCCAATCGGAGGCCAGCCGATCGAGCGGCGCCAGGTGCCCGGCGAAGACATAGCCGTCCGGCGCGATGCGGGCGAAGCCGCCGACGCGTTCCAGGACCTTCACCGCGGCGTTCAACGGCAGCATGTCGAGCGTCGCGTGCTTGATGTCCGGACCCGACAGCAATGGCGTCGACAGCGCCGTGACGCGCTGGTCCGGCGCAACCGGATCGCAGCAGGCGATGGTGTGGACATAGCCGACATAGCCGTCCGACGCCGCCTGGCCCCAGGCCCAGCCGTCCTTGCTGTCGTAGATCGTGAAGACCTCGCCGAACAAAAGCTCGTCGTCCTGCACCGAGTCGGTTGCAGGCGCATGGCGCAGCGGCGCGCGGCCGCGGGCGATCATGTGCGGCGTGCCGCCGGTCGCGACGGCGCCATTGCGAAGCGGCGTGGTGCGCGGATCGCTCAACGGCCGTAGCGCGCTTTCAGCAGCGAATAGAGCGCGCGCGCCGCGGTGACTTCGGCGCCGGCGCGGCGGCCGGGCTTGGGCCGATCCACCCAGGCGGCGATGTCGAGATGGACCCAACTCCTGGCCTTCTCGACGAAGCGGTTGAGGAACAGGGCGGCGGTGATGGCGCCAGCATAGCCGTAATTGGGGTTGTTGTTGAGATCGGCGATGGTCGAACTCAGCGTCGCCTCGTAGCCGCGCCACAGCGGCAAGCGCCACATCGGATCGCTGGTCAGCGCGGCATGTTTCATCAGATCGGCGGCGAGCGCCTCATCGTCGGTGAAGAAGGGCGGCAGTTCGAAGCCGGTGGCGGTGCGCGCGGCGCCGGTCAGCGTGGCGATGTCGATGAGCAGGTCCGGCGCCTCGCTGTCGGCCTCGGTCAGCGCGTCGGCGAGCACCAGCCGGCCCTCGGCGTCGGTGTTGCCGATCTCCACGGTCAGGCCTTTGCGCGAGGCAAAGACGTCGCTGGGGCGATAGGCGGTGCCGGACACCGAATTCTCGACCGCGGGAACGAACACGCGCAACCGGACATCGAGCCCGGCGCCCATCACCATGGCGGCGATGGCGAGCACGGTCGCCGCGCCGCCCATGTCCTTCTTCATCGATGCCATGCCGGCCGGCGGCTTCAGATCGTAACCGCCGGTGTCGAAGCACACGCCCTTGCCGACCAGCGTGACCTTGGGCGCGCCCGCGCGGCCCCAGGTGAAGCTGGCCAGACGCGGTGCGCGCGCCGAACCCTTGCCGACCGCGTGGATGAGCGGATAATTCTGCTTCAGCAGGGCTTCGCCGGTAACGACCGAGAACTTCGCGCCATGCGCCTTCGCCAGGTCGCGCACCGCGCCCGCCAACTCTTCCGGCCCCATGTCGTTGGGCGGCGTGTTGATCAGATCGCGGCCGAGGAAAACGCTTTGCGCGACGCGCGAAATCTCCTCGCCGTCGACGCCCTTGGGCAGGACGAGCCTGGCGCCGAAGGTCTTGGCCTTCTTGTAGCGGGCGAACTGATAGGTGCCGAGCGCCCAGGCGAGCGCGCCATGGACGCCGCCGAATGACTCCGGCACGTCCGCGAAGCGATAGAGGCCGGCGGGAAGCTGTTCGGAAAACACCGCCAGCGCCAGCGGGTCGTCGCCCTTGCCCAGGCCCAGCACCGCACAGGCGAGGCCGCCGGACGCGTTGGCGACCAGCTTGAGATCGCCGTCGCGCGCGGCGAAACCGGAACTCTTGAGGACCGCCGAGTCGCGTTTGGGCAGCCGCGCCAGGAAGGCGCGCAGGCCGCCTATCGCCACGGCATGCACGGGAATCGCATTGCGCGCGGCCTTGACGAAATTCGCATGCATCGGGGCGGCCCTATCGTATATCCAACGCCTTGGATAAGCCGCCGTACCCCACGACGCAACGCAGACTTGCAAAATTGTGAGATGGCAGAGCGGGCCTGCGCCGATCAAGCTGCCATGGCGAAGTAATAGCGGCGACCGTCAACATCCCTTCGGAGAACATCATGCGCTACACACTGGTCGTCGGCACCAAGGATTGGTCGAGCTGGAGCTTGCGCGCCTATGTGGCGCTACGCGCGACCGGCGCCGCGTTCGAGGAAATCTTCGTGCCGCTGCGTCAGATGCCGCTGACCAGCGACGCGATCCGGAAATACTCCAAGGCCGGCCGGGTGCCGATCCTGAAAATCGAGGAGGACGGCCGCGCTGTCACCGTGTGGGACAGCCTGGCGATCTGCGAGACGCTGGCGGAGCGGCATCCCGAGGCGCGGCTGTGGCCTTCCGATCCCCTGGTGCGCGCCGAAGCGCGGTCCTATGCGGCGGAGATGCATTCCGGCTTTGCCGATGTGCGCGATCAGCTGTCGATGGATTTCGCGCGCCGCGTTCCGCTGCCGGCGCTGCGCGACGAGACCAGGGCGCAGATCGCGCGCATTCTGGACGCCTGGTCGTCCGCCCTGGCGCGCTTCGGCGCCGGTGGCGGCTTCCTGTTCGGCGGCTTTTGCGTCGCCGACTGCATGTATGCCCCGGTCGTGTCGCGCTTCGTGACTTACGGCGTCGAGGTTTCGCCGCCGGTGAAGGCCTATATCGAGCGGATAATGGCGCTGCCGGCGATGCGCGATTGGGGCGCCGCGGCGCAGAAGGAAGTGGACGCCGGAATCGCCTAGATCTTGCCGGCCTTGTTGTTCACCCGCGGCAGCGTGCCCATCGCGCGATAAAAGCGCTCGGCGCCCGGATGCAGCGGCGCGGGAAGATCGACGGTCGCGCTGTCCAGGCGGATCGTGCCGGCGGCGGGATGGCCTTCGCGCAACGCCGCGCGGTTGTTCGGGCTGAACAGCGCCTTGGTGATGCCATAGACCAGCGCATCGGGAACGCTCGCGTTCACCACCCAGAGGGCGCGCATGCTGACGGTCTGGATCGCCGGCGTGCCGCGATAAGTGCCGGCCGGGATGACGTCGCGCGCGATGCTGGGCACGGCCTTGATCAACTTGTCGCGGCCCTTGCCGTCGATCGGGACCACGCGCGCCACGCCGCGCGCCACCAGATCGTCGACCAAAGCCACCGGCCGGCCGCCGACGAAGAAGAAGGCGTCGATCTGACCCTGTTGCAGAAGCTGCGCATCCACATCGGCCGCGTCATGGCGCGCCTTCAGCCGCCGCTCCGACAGGCCATAGGCGCTCAGGATGGCGCGGACGGTGACGCTGGTGCCCGAACTCTCCGCACCGAGCGAGACGCGCTTGCCCCGAAGATCGGCGACGCCCGCGATCTTCGACCTGGGCGCGACGATCAGGTGGACGTCTTCGGAAAACAGATCGGCGATGACCCGGAGGTTTTTCTGCTTGCCGGCTTTTTTGAAGACGCCCAGGCCGGCGACGGCCTGCGCGATCACGTCGCCCTGCGCCAGGCCCGACTCGGCGCGGCCGCCATTCACCGCCAGGACATTGGCGACGGCGCCGTCCGAGGTGCGGGCGCTGATGATCAGGCCGGGCGGGCCGCAGACATCGGAACTCTCGCAACGGTCAACGCCGAGCGGATGGCTGAGCAATCCGGCGATGAGCTGCCCAACGGGAAAATAAGTTCCGCCGGTCGAACCGGTTAAGATCTGGAAAGAAATGCGCTGCGAAATCGCTTCGGCGGGGCCCAGGACCACCGCGAACAGGATCGTGCCGAGGACCGGGACGGCCAGAGCGGCGAATACCATCCCTGCAATGCGGCGCAATTTCATGGCGCGCAATCCAACCCATCATTGCGTCAGGAATTGGACACCTTCACGAGGTCTTCATGTTCGCGGCAAGCGTCACGCCCCAAGCACACACAAGACGCGGCTTTTGCGCGCCTTTGTTTCTTTATGCCGCAATATACTTAAGGGTTTGTTGACCCGGGATCGCGCATCCTGAGAGCGAACCCCTTTGTCCGGGAAAAGGAATTCGCTCATGCGTGGCTTGCTCGTTCGGATCGTGGGATCGGCACTTTGCGCCAGCGCCCTTGCCGGGTGCGGAATGATGGGCGGCGGCGACGATTCCGCCACGCCCGCCGGCGCGCACAATGGCGGCAACACGCCGATCGCCGCCGACATGAGCGCCGCGGTGCGCCAGGCGCAACTCTTGCGCACCAGCGGCGATCTCGACGGCGCGACACGGATACTGAGCCAGCTGATGCTGGGCGCGCCGGACGATCCGCGCGTCGTCGGCGAATACGGCAAGCTTCTGGTGCAGCAGGGGCACACGGCCGACGCGGTTCAGTTCCTGCGCCGCGCGATCGAATTGCAGCCCGGCGACTGGACATTCTATTCCGCGCTGGGCGTCGCCTTCGATCAGCAGGGCGACCAGCCCAACGCCAAGATCGCCTATGAGCGCGCCCTGGCGCTGAAGCCCGGCGAGCCGGCAGTCCTGAACAACTTCGCCATGTCGCGCATGCTGGCGGGCGACCGGGTTGCCGCCCGCACGCTGATGCTGCAGGCGCAGGCCGGCGGTTCGACCGATCCCAAGATCGCGCGCAATCTCGCGCTGCTCGACAGCACGGCCCCCGCCGCGACCGTTGCGCCGCCGGCTCTCGCGGTGGCGACGGCGCCCCGTGCGCCGGGCGTCGCCATGGCGCCGCGCCCGCCGCTCGTGGCCAGCAATGGCTTTCCGCCCGTCACCGCACCGACAGCGCATGCCGCGCCGCTGCCGATCGCCCATGGCTCGACGCAGATCGTCATGCAGGAAGTTCCGATCGATCCCCTCGCGGGGCCGGTCGGTCATGCAGCGCGCGGCGCCAAACCGAACGCCAAGCCGGCGAAACTGGCCAAGGCCGGCAAGCCCGCAAAAACCAAACCGGCGACGCTGGCCGCCGTCACGCCGGCCAAGTCGCCCAAGACCGCCAAGCCCAACGCGCATGATCGCATCCCGGCATTGCGCATGACGGCCGACGCAAGCAAGCCGTAATCCTCGCGTGCAGAGAGACGGCTCGCGGAGCCGTCTCTTCGCCAGATCCAACTTGAGACGCGACCGCAGGCACTCAATTCGGGGATTCCGAACTTGAGTTGTTCCGGCCCGCCGGCATCATGGCCCACGCTTAACTGCCGGGGGGCATCATGACCGCAGCATCCACACCGATCACCGCGCAAATATTGGCCGCGCTTTGCCCCTCGCCCAATCCGAGCGGCCCTCAGCCGCTACCGGCCTATTACGGCATGGTGATGCTGGGCCTTGCTAGCCAGGCCTATACCGCGCAGGGCAGCGACTGGCCGACCATCCAGGCCGGACTGTCGGTGGCGATCACCACGCCGCAATACACACCGCATCTGCCATCGCCTGTCGGGGGTCCCGATCCAGTGCCCGGCGCCTGGAGCCTGGATTGGGGACCGGCCAACGGCCAGGACGGCGATGGCGACAACAGCAACCTGATCTACATCGCGTCCTATCGCACGCCCGTCCTTGCGGGCGAGGCCGTGGGCGCACCCTATTTCTTCGTCGTCGGCATCCGCGGCACGGATACGTCGGTGAAAGGCAAACCGCTGCATCAGCAGCTGTTGCAGGACATCCGGGACTTCGAACTGATTTCCTGGCCGGACTTGCTGGCCGGCAAATACAACGACCTGCTACATGGCCATCTGTGTGTGCCGACGCCCAACACGCAGGACGCCGGCGCCCTCACCGGCAAGATTGCGCTTGGTTCGATGCGGGGCTTCGTCAAGCTCGCCAATTCCACCGCGCCGCTCAATGACGGCAAGATACCGGGCAGCAAGGGCACGCCGCTAACGGTCATGGCGGCGCTGCAAAGCCTGATGCAGAAAAACCCGGCGACACCGATCGTGGTGACGGGCCACAGCCTTGGCGCCTGCCAGACGCAATTGATGGCATCCTATGTCGCCTGGCAGTTTCCCAAGACCAATGTCATTCCCTTCGCCTATGCGCCGCCGACAGCGGGCGATGCCGGATTTGTTTCGACATATTCCCAGCAATGCCCGTGGGGCCAGTTCTGGTACAACGAATACGACGTCGTGCCCTATGCCTTCATCACCATGACGGCGAACTATGAGCAGAAGAGCGGTCTTTCCTTCGCAGCACAGAATCTGTGGTCGGCTTACAAGTGGCCCGATGTGGCGCCCGGCGCGAATACGCCCGTGGTCAATCCCAACGGCGAGCCCGGACCGCCGCTGCCGATCGAGATGGTGGCGCTGATCGACACGCTGGGCCGGCTCATTCCGTCGGTCTATGTGCGGCCGGCAAACGGACTGCTGCCGCTGGCCGGCAATATTCCGAGCGCATACGAGATCGCGGCGCTGCTGGCGGCGATGGGCGGCGGCATGGCGAAGCAGGATTCGACCAGCGGCCTGGCCCAGCTGATCTGGCAGCATTTCCCGCCCTGCTATTCCAAGCTCATGGCTGCGCAATACGGCGCGCAGCTGGCGCCCTTCGACTTCAAGAGCTACAAGCCGGGAAGCGTCGAGAGCGGCGCCTGAGCGCCATCACGGCAACGGCTCGATGGCGGCGCGCGCCGCGGCCGAGGTCACGACCGGAACGATCTCGAAATCGACGAGATCGTTCCAGTTCGCCATCCACTGCGCAAGCAAAGCGCGATCGTCGCATTCCATGACCTGGAAGCAGCGCGCGAAGTCGGCATCGACCCAGCTTGCGATGTAGGTGAGGCCTTCAGGCATAAGCCGGCCGCTGTCGCGAAAGCGCCGATAGACCGGCCTGGCATCGCGGTCGCGGAAATTCTCGATCACCATGAACAGCATGGCAGTCATTCTCCGAACGGGGATTTCCGGCGCTTATTTAGCACGCGACCCTAATGGGTCATATGCATGATTTTCATGATCGCGGGACCCAGGATCACGACGAACAAGCACGGCAGAAAGAAGATGATCATCGGCACCGTCAGCTTGGCCGGCAGCGAGGCCGCCTTCTTCTCGGCTTCCGACATGCGCATTTCGCGGTTTTCCTGCGCCGCCACGCGCAGCGCCTGGCCCATCGGCGTGCCGTAGCGCTCCGCCTGGTTCAACGCCGTCGCCACCGCCTTGACGCCGCTATGGCCGCAACGCGTGGCAAGATTTTCGAACGCCTGGCGGCGCTCGGGCAAGTAGGAGAGCTCAGCCGTGGTCAGGCCGAATTCCTCGGCGAGCTCCGAAGACTGCGTGCCGATTTCGGTAGCGACCCGCTGGAACGCGGCTTCGACCGACATGCCCGACTCGACGCAGATCAGCAGCAGGTCGAGCGCGTCGGGAAAGGCCCGCATGATCGATTGCTGGCGCCGCGCGATGGCGTTGTTGAGGAATAAATCGGGCAGATAGAAGCCGAGCAGCGCCGCGCCGATGGCGACGGTGCACTTCATGAACAGCGTCCATTCGAAATGGCTGATGAGGAAGAGATAGAGCAGCGCGGCGCCGAACACCGCGAACGGCATGACGAAACGGAAGAACATGAAGGTGACGACCGGGCCCTGGCCGCGGAAGCCGGCGCGCGACAGCTTCTCGCGCGTGTCTTCGGACTCCAAGAGATTGCCGAGCTTGAAGCGGTCGAGCGTGGTCTTCATGTAGCCGACCGGCGTCGAGCGCAGCGCGCCGCGCTTGGCATTGAGCTGCGCCAGATGCTTGGCGCGCAGTTCCTCGCGCCGCTGCGACACGGCTTTGAGGCGCGCGCCGAGGCCGTCGCGATTGGCCAGCGGCAGGCCGAGCGTGATGATGGTCGCGAAGGCAAAGATCGCCGCCGCCAGCGTCGCGATGAACGCCTTGTCGAACAGGATCTCGAACAGGCCGACGCCAAGCATTGCCGCCTCAGGTCTTGAAATTGATCATCTTGCGCATCACGCCGATGCCAAGCGCCATCCAGGTACCGCAAGCCAGGAGCATCAGGTTGCCCAGATGTTCGGTGAACAGCAGCGAGATGTAGCCGGGAGTCGTCAGATACACGATGCCCATGACGAGCGGCGGCAGCGAGCCGATGATGCCGGCGCTGGCCTTGGCTTCGGACGACATCGCCTTGATCTTGCCGGTCAGGCGCTTGCGGTCGCGCAGGACGGCGGCGAGGTTGCCCAGCGCTTCGGAAAGATTGCCGCCCGATTTCTGCTGGATGGTCATGACGATGCCGAAAAACGCCACCTCCGGCGTCGGCATGCTGTCGTACATTTTCTTGACGCCCTGATCGAGCGTTACGCCGACCTTCAGGCTTTCGCACAGACGATTGAATTCGCTGCCGCAGGGATCGGGCAGTTCGCGCGCCACGATGCGCAGCGCCTCGTTGGTCGGGAGCCCCGAGCGCACGCTGCGCACGATGACGTCGATGGCGTTGGCGAATTCAGCGGTGAAGGCCTTTTCGCGGCGCCGCTTGAGGAAGCCCAGGACCCAGCGCGGGAGCCCCAAGCCGCTGGCGAAGCTGACGAACAGCATGACCAGCCAGCCCTGGCCGAAGATAAAACACATCACCGTCGCGACCGAACTGAAGATCGCGGACGCGATCCAGTAGGTCCGCACCGAAACATTGGCGAGGCCGGCCTGTTCGAGCCGCCGGCGCAGCGTGAGTTTCTGCTTCTTCTCGGCCTGCTTGCTCTCGATTTCCTTGAGCAGGGCCTGGACGTTCTTGCGCTTGAGGGCGGCATTGTCGGTGGTCTTGACGCCGCGGCCGGTGGCCTGCGGCTTGGCGATCGCCGTCACCCTGGCCGCACGGTTGTCGCCGCCGGCGAACGCGTATACGGCGCCGCCCAGCGCCAGGACCGTGAACATCGCGATAACGGCGAAGAGCATCAGCGCCTCACCCTTGCAGCGCGTCGAGCGCCTCGGCGAGTTCGCGCTCCATATTGTAGTAGCGGGCGCGCTCCCAGAAATTCGGGCGCACGATGCCGGTGCCGGCGTGCTTGCCCTTGAGGCGGCCGGTCTCGTCCTCGCCCTGGATCTCGTAGGTCAGGAGGTCCTGGGTGATGACGACGTCGCCTTCGGTGCCGACCACTTCGGTGATCTTGGTGATGCGGCGCGAACCGTCGCGCAGACGCTCGGCCTGCAGGATGATGTCGATCGAGCCGACGATCATCTCGCGGATGGTCTTGGTGGGCAGTTGGAAGCCGCCCATGGTGATCATCGATTCCAGGCGCGACATGGCTTCGCGCGGGGAGTTGGCGTGCAGCGTGCCCATCGAGCCGTCATGGCCCGTGTTCATCGCCTGCAAGAGGTCGAACGCCTCGGGTCCGCGCACTTCGCCGACGATGATGCGTTCGGGGCGCATACGCAGGCAGTTGCGCACGAGGTCGCGCATGGTGATCTGGCCCTGGCCTTCGAGGTTCGGCGGGCGGGTTTCCAGACGCACGACATGCGGCTGCTGCAATTGCAGTTCGGCGGCGTCCTCGCAGGTGATGACGCGTTCGTCGGCCTCGATATAGGCGGTCATGCAGTTAAGCAGCGTGGTCTTGCCCGAACCGGTGCCGCCGGAGATCAGGATGTTGCAGCGCGAGCGGCCGATGACCTGCAGGACGCGGGCGCCGGCGGCGCTGATCGAGCCGAACTTGACCAGATCGTCGAGCGTCAGCTTGTCCTTCTTGAACTTACGAATGGTGAGCGTCGGCCCATCGAGCGCCAGCGGCGGGGCGATGACGTTGACGCGGCTACCGTCCAGCAGGCGCGCGTCGCAGATCGGCGAGCTCTCGTCGACGCGACGGCCGACCTGGCTGACGATACGCTGGCAGATGTTCATCAGCTGCGCATTGTCGCGGAAGCGGATGTTGGTGAGTTGCACCTTGCCCGAGACTTCGATGAAGACCCGGTTGGCGCCGTTGACCATGATGTCGGAGATGTCGTCGCGCGCCAGCAAGGGCTCAAGCGGGCCATAGCCCAGGACGTCGTTGCAGATGTCCTGGAGCAGGTGTTCCTGCTCGGCGATGGACATCACCACGGCCTTGATCGAGATGATCTCGTTGACGATGTCGCGGATTTCCTCGCGCGCCGAATCCGGATCGAGCTGGGCGAGCTGCGCCAGGTCGATGGTGTCGATCAGCGCGCTGAAGATCAGGGTCTTGATCTGGTAATAGTCTTCCGAGCGGCTGTCGGGGGCGCGCGGCTGGAGCTTGCTCGGCTGGGGAATGATGGCCGCCTTCAGCGCCA
>DATCAT010000038.1:0-78367 GCA_036512455.1 Rhizomicrobium sp. | reverse complement strand
CTGCGCAAAGCCGCTGAGCGCTCCATGCCGGCGCTCTGGGATCGCATCGGCGCGATCCTTGCCACCTTCTCACAAGCCGAGTGCGCGAATTTCTTCAAGCATGCCGGCTATGCGTAATCTCATGCCAAAATCGCTCTAGTGGATCGTCACCGGCCGGTTGGGATTGAGGCCGTGCTCGCTGATGTCGGTGAGGAAGACGCAGAGCGTGAACCAGAAGCGGGCGCGGTCGACGGCGCCTTCGGCCTCGAAGGAGACGACGGCGCGGCGGGCATAGTCCATCGCGGCGGCGCCGTGCTCCTCGCTGAGCTCGGCGGCGAGGCGGCAGAGGTCGTTGGCACTGAGCTGCATGGCCGTGTCCTTCCAGACGGCCATAAGAGCAGAGACGGGTTAACAGCGTGCTTAACGCGCCATACATCTTCGGTTCAGGAACGCGCGACCGCATCCGTCATGGCGTCGGCTTGGCCGGGGCGGGTTCGGCCGGCGGTGTGGCGGGCGCGGGTGCGGCCGGCGGCGCGGCGGGTTCCGGCGCCTTATGGCTCAGCGCGACGGTTTTCAGGACGGCGTTCGCGGCGTCGCTCTGCGCGGCGTCGAGATTGTCGGCGGTCAAAAGAGTCGCGGCGGCGACGTGTTCGTCGTCGAGCTTGACGGCGAGCAGATGGACTTTCGCGTGCACGCCCGCGGCGCTGATCAGCGCACCGTCGAAGATGGACCCGCCATAGCCGGAGATGTCCACCGGCCCCGATTTTTGCGGCGGCATGCCGTCGGGCGACTTTATGGCCCCGGCGGCGAGTTCTTCGAGCGTGCCGTCATAGTCCAGGATGGTGAGGGTGAGCGACGCGGTCTGGTTGGCGGAGAGCGCGACCAGGCTGCCCTCGGCGTTGACATGATGCGTCCAGCCGTCGGGCAATTGCGCCGTGAAGGCCGGATCGCCGCTCTCCGGCAAACGCACGGGCTCGGCGCGGGCGGCGGTAATGAGAATGGTCGCGAGGGCAAAACCTGTAAGCCAGCGTTGTGTCATGGAGATGCTCCTCCAAAGATTCTGTTTGTATCACATTCCAGGTTGTCATGGCCCGCGAATGCGGGCCACCCAGCTGAGGTCTGCGCCGTTGGTGACGAACCCAGTTGAGACAATTCTGGAAAAACCAAGTTCGTGTCACCTGGGTGGCCCGCATTCGCGGGCCATGACAGTTTTTTGTGATGGCCCTACGGAATTTCAATGACCTCCGGCTCCGGCGATGCGGCGAACAGCTTGTCGACCAGGTTTTTGCGGCGGTCCATCGTGGCGCGCTGGTTGACGTAGCCCTTGTCGGTGATTTCGTGGCCGTCCACGCTGGGCGGCTCGGCCATCAGGATGACGCGGCGGACGCGGCTGGAGGTGCCGGTCTGCGTCTTGTTGAAGGCGGCGAACTTCTCCTGGACGAAGGCGCGGATGGCGGGATCGCTCACGATCTGCGACGGATCGGTCTTGCCGCAGATTTCCTTCGCCGCGGCGGCGACCGGCCAGGCGAGGAGGCCGACGTAAGGCTTGTCCTGGCCGCAGACGACGCAGTCGAAGATCAGCGGCGAGGCGGCGGCGACGGCGTGGGCGCGCAGCGTGCCGGCGCTGACCCAGGTGCCGCTGTCGAGCTTGAAATCCTCCGTCACGCGGCCGTCGAACACCAGGCCTTGCGCCGGATCGGCATCGTCGATGAATTTGGCGGCGTCGCCGAGCGAGTAGAAGCCTTCGTCGTCGAAGGCCGCCTTGGTCAGGTCGGGACGCTTGTGATAGCCGGGCGTCACGGTCGGGCCTTTGACGCGCACTTCCAGCTTGGTGCCGTTGGGCACCAGCTTGAGCGTGATGCCGGGCAGCGGCAGGCCGATCAGGCCGACGCGCTCGGTCAGCCAGTGCACCACGGTCACGCCTTGCGTTTCCGTCGCGCCATACATGGTGGTGAGCGGGATGCGGGCGCCGACGGAGGCGATGGCGAGCGCCTGGAAGCGTTCGTAGATATCCTGGCTCAGCGTGGCGCCGCCGTAACCGGCCATGCGCAGCTTGGCGAAGAAGTGATCGCGCAAGGTCTCGTCGCGCTCCATCGCGTCGCACAGCCAGCCGAAGGCGATCGGCGCGGTGCCGATGCCGAGCGGGGTGATGTCGCGCAAGTTTCGGATGGTCTCGTCGAACAGGCCGGGCAGCGGCTTGCCGGCGTCGAGATAGATCGTGCCGCCGCCGTTGATCGCGCCGTTGAAACCGATATTGCCGGCGGAGATGTGGTTCCACGGCATCCATTCCAGGCTCTGCGGAATCTCGTTGGGGTCCGGTGTGTCGAGGCGCAGGGCCTCCGTCGCCGCGATGACGGCGCACATCATGCCATGGGTCTGCACGACGCCCTTGGGCATGCCAGTCGAGCCGGAGGTGAAGAGATATTTCGCGGTCGTGGCGTGATCGATGGCGTCGAACGCCCTGGCGACGTCCGGGCCGGCATTGGTGCGGATGAGATCGTCATAAGGCGTGGTCTTGCGGCCCTCGATGGGCATGGAGGTCACGACCTCGACACCATCGAGCGGCAGCGCGGCCAGAGCGCGGGCGTAGAGCGGGCCCTGCTCGGCGAAGATCACCTTCGGCTGCGCCACGGCGAAAACATGCTTGAGCTTGGAATGATCGCCCGACATCAGCGAATAGGCGACGGAGACCGGCGCGATCGGCACGCCGGCGAACATCGCGCCCAGCGTCATCGTGGCGTGCTGGATCGAATTGCCCGACAGGACCATCAGCGGCGTCTCGCTGGTCAGGCCGCGCGACAGCAGCGCCTGGGCGATGGCCTGGGCGCGGGCGTGGGCCTCGCCATAGGTGATGAAACGCCAGTCGCCGGTCTTGCCGCCTTCCAGCGGAATGCGTTCGCCGATGAAGTTGCGTTCGGGATGCTTTTTGGCGCGCTCGGCAAAGAGATGCGCGATGGAACGATGCATCGCGCCCAGCTTGTGGTTTGATTCGATGTACACCGTACCGTCGGGCATTCTGCGAATTTCGATGTCCGGCGCCTTCTGGGGCAGCGGCAGGAATGGCGGCAGATCGGTGCTTTTCACCTGTAGATTCATGGTATTGCTCCCCTACGCACCGAACTACACTTCGGTGGCGTAAATCATTATATTTCCCCGCAAAAACCGGTATAATTGCGGCCTTCGGCGAGGATTTCTCCGCATGCGCGGCAAAAGCGTGTTGCTCATCATCGGCGGCGGGATCGCCGCCTACAAGAGCCTTGAACTGATCCGGCGGCTGAAAGAGCGCGGCGTGACGGTGCGCGCGATCCTGACCAAGGCGGGCGCGGAGTTCGTCACGCCGCTTTCCGTTGCGTCACTGTCGGGCGAAAAAGTTTTCCAGGACCTCTTTAGCCTGACGGACGAGTCCGAGATGGGGCATATCCAGTTGTCGCGCGCCGCCGACCTGGTCGTGGTCGCGCCGGCGACGGCGGATTTGATGGCCAAGCTGGCAAACGGCCTCGCCAACGATCTGGCGTCGACCGCGCTTCTTGCCACCGACAAGGCGGTGCTGATGGCGCCGGCGATGAATGTGCGGATGTGGAATCACGCCGCGACGCAGCGCAATCTGCAGACATTGACGGCCGACGGCGTGCTGTTCGTCGGGCCGAACGACGGCGACATGGCCTGCGGCGAATTCGGGCCCGGGCGCATGGCCGAGCCGCAGGAGATCGCCGGCCGGATCGAGAACTTTTTCACCAGCAGCGGCGGCACGCTGGCAGGCCTTCGCGCGCTGGTAACGGCGGGGCCGACGCAGGAGCCGCTCGATCCGGTGCGCTTCATCGCCAACCGCTCGTCAGGCAAGCAGGGCTATGCCATCGCGGACGCGCTGGCGCGCGCCGGGGCCGAGACCACGCTGGTCTCCGGACCGGTGGAGATCGAAGCACCGACGGGCGTCAAGCTTCTGAAGGTCACGACGGCGCGCGAGATGCTGGCGGCGTGCGAGAGCGCCCTGCCCGCCGACATCGCGGTCTGCACCGCGGCGGTCGCCGACTGGCGGCCCGAGATCGCGGCCAACAACAAGATCAAGAAAGAGACGGGCGCGGCGACGCCGACGATCCGGCTGGTCGAGAATCCAGACATCCTGGCGACGCTGGCCAAGCACGCCAGACGCCCGCACCTGCTGATCGGCTTCGCGGCGGAGACGGAGCATGTCGTCGAACACGCGGTCGCCAAGCGCCTGCGCAAGGGCTGCGACTGGATCGTCGCCAACGATGTCAGTCCGCATACCGGCGTTATGGGCGGAGATCGCAATACAGTGCACCTGATCACAGCCACGGCCACGGAGAACTGGCCCGAGATGGACAAGCGCGAGGTCGGCGCGCGGCTCGCAGCGCGGATCGCGACGACGTTGAAAGGGAATGCGGCGTGAAGGTCAACATCCTCCGCCTGGCGCACGCGCATGACCTGCCCCTGCCCGCTTATGCGACGGAGGGATCGGCGGGGATGGACCTGTTCGCGGCGATCGACGGCGACGTCGAAGTCGCACCGGGGACGTATTTCGTCGTGCCGACGGGCATCGCGATCGAACTGCCGCAGGGGTTCGAGGCGCAGGTGCGGCCGCGCTCTGGCCTCGCCGCCAGGCACGGCGTCACGCTGCTCAATGCACCGGGCACGGTGGACAGCGACTATCGCGGCGAGGTGCGCGTCAACCTGATCAATCTTGGCGCGGCGCCGTTCACCATCAGCCGCGGCATGCGCATCGCCCAGATGGTCGTGGCGCGGCATGAGCGCGTCGAATGGACCGAGCGCACAGAACTTTCCGACACCGTTCGCGGCGCGGGCGGCCACGGTTCCACCGGCCTCCACACTTTGAAGCAAGCTTGACCATGCTGAAACTCTCGCGAAAAACCCTGCTGGCCCTCGAAGCGGTGATCGACATCGCCTTCAACGCGCGGCCCGAGCCGGTGCAGGCCAAGGAGATCACGGCGCGCCAAGGCGTGCCGCAACGCTATCTCGAGCAGGTGATGCAGCAGCTGGTGCGCGCCGGCGTGCTCAAAGGCGTGCGCGGGCCGCGCGGCGGCTACCGCCTGGCCAAGGAGCGGCGGCGCATTTCGGTCGGCGATGTCGTGCGCGTGGCGGAAAGCCTGGAAGACGAGGAGAACGAAGCGATCGATCCGCGCTCCGAGCTCGGCATCCGCATCGTCTCGCCACTGATCCAGACGCTGCAGGACGAAGTGATGGCGCGGCTGGACGCGATCTCGATCGAGGATCTGTGCCAGCGGGCACGCACCGCCGGCGTCGATTGCGGCGGCGGCACGAGCGCGGATTTTTCGATATGAGGATAACAAGATGGGTGGCCGGGTCGCGCTCGCGATGCTCGCTGCCCGGCCATGGAGAGCGATAATGGAACAAGGCAAACCCGGACGCGGACGAATCTACGACTCGATCACCCAGACCATCGGCGATACGCCCTTGGTGCGCATGGCGCGGCTGCCCAAGGAGGCGGGCGTCAAGGCCGACATCCTGTTGAAGCTGGAATTCTTCAATCCGATCTCCAGCGTCAAGGACCGCATCGGCGTCGGCATGATCGAGGAACTCGAGAAACAGGGCATCATCACGCCGGGCAAATCGACCCTGGTCGAGCCGACCAGCGGCAACACCGGCATCGCGCTCGCCTTCGTGGCTGCGGCCAAGGGCTATCACCTGATCCTGGTCATGCCGGAAACCTTTTCGATCGAGCGGCGCAAGATGCTCCTGATCCTGGGGGCCGAAGTGGTGCTGACCGAGGCGGCCAAGGGCATGAAGGGCGCCATCGCGCGGGCGCAGGAGATCGTGGCGGCGACGCCGGGCGCAATCATTCCGCAGCAATTCGAAAATCCCGCCAATCCGGAAATCCATCGCCGCACCACGGCCGAGGAAATCTGGAACGACACCAAGGGCGCGGTCGACGTGGTGATCTCCGGCGTCGGCACCGGCGGCACCATCACGGGCGTCGGCCAGGTACTGAAGGCCAAGAAGCCGGGCATCAAGATGATCGCGCTGGAGCCCGAGGATTCGCCGGTGCTGTCCGGCGGTCAACCGGGCCCGCACAAGATCCAGGGCATCGGCGCGGGCTTCGTGCCGGCGATCCTGGACCGCAAGGTGATCGACGAAGTGATCACGATCTCCAACGAGACGGCGCTGGAGACGGCGCGCCGCACCGCGCGGCTGGAGGGCATTCCGGTCGGCATCTCGTCAGGCGCGGCGATCGCGGCGGCGCTGGAAGTCGGCGCGCGCCCGGAAATGGCGGGCAAGACGATCGTGGCGATCATCCCCTCCTTCGCCGAGCGCTATCTGTCGACGGCGTTGTTCGAGGGATTGTAAGCGCGCGCATGCCGAACGAAGCGTTTTTCAAACGGGACGGGGAAACCTATGTCCCGCAGCCCTCTGCTCGCGGTCCGTGGAATCCCAATTCGCTGCATGGGCGGGTCGTCATCGGGCTGCTCGGGCACGAGCTCGAGCGGCTGCACGGCGGGGCGGAATGGATGCCGGCGCGGCTGACGGTGGACATGTACCGGCTGCCGGACTTCTCAGCCATCACAGCGGTGACGCGCGTGGTGCGCGGCGGAAAACGCATCAAGGTGGTGGACTGCGAGCTGATCAGCGGCGGCCGGAGCGTGGCGCGCGGCACGGCGCAATTCCTGATCCGTGGCGAGAACGCGCCAGGCAAATCCTGGAGCCCGCCCAATTGGGACGCACCCGACCCGGACACGCTGCCGCCTCCGCCGCCGGGACAGTTCGGCGAACGGATGTGGAAGATGCGCAACATCTCCGACTGGTTCAGCAGCAATGGGGCGCGGCGCGGAGCTTGGATGGCGGAGATCCGCGAACTGGTCAACGGCGCGCCGCTGACGCCGTTCACGCGCGTGGCGGTTGCGGCCGACTTCGCCAGCCCGCTCGCCAACCGCAGCGAGAACAGCCTGGGCTATATCAACACCGATGTGACGGTGTACCTGCACCGCCTGCCGGTCGGCGAATGGATCGGCTTTGAGAAGATCAACCACCAGGCGAGCGACGGCGTCGCGATCGGCGAGTGTTTTCTGTACGACATCGAGGGCTCGATCGGCTCGGCGAGCTGCGCGGCGCTCAGGCAGGCGCGAGGGTGAATTCCCTCCCCACAAGGGGGAAGGTGAAATTTATGCGAACACCTTCTTCAGAAAATACTGCGTGTGCCCCGGCGGGTAGTCGTCGATCTGGCCGAATACCGCGTAGCCCAGTTTCTCGTACATCGGCCGCGCCTGGAAGCTGAAGGTTTCCAGATGCGCGCCAGTCGCGCCGCGCTTTTTGGCATAGGTTTCGGCGGCGAGCACCATGGCGGCGGCATGGCCCCGGCCGCGCGCAGGCTCGGCGACCCAGACGAATTTGATGTGCAGCCAGCCGCCCCAGATGTCGCCGAGCAGGCCGCCCAGCACTTCGTCGTCCGCGGAACGCAAATAATACTGCACGGGGTAATAGGCCGTCGCGCCGGTGGCGGCGATGTTGTGATAGGAGACGCCTTCAGCGACGAATTGTTTTGGCCCGTCATTGTGCGGCTCGAACGAAATTCTCAGTTCGTTCGGCGCGCTCACGGCTTGCCCAATGTCTCGTCGAACAGGTCGCGCATCGCGGCCCAGGAGCGGCGGTCGGTATCGGCATCGTATTCGAAATTGGGCATGTTGAACTGCGCCACCGTCTTGTCGGTGAAGCTGTGGCCCGCTTTCGCATAGGTGATCAGCTGGCAGTCGGCGCCGGCGTCGGCCATCAGCTTGAGGAAACGCTCACGCGCTTCGGCGGGGATCAGGGGATCCTTCTGGCCGGCGCAGATCATCAGCTTGGTCACGACCGGACGGTCGTCTTTTTCCGGCAGACCCTGCATGCCGGGATGGAAGGCGACCAGGCATTTCATCTCGGCGGCCCAGCGCGCCATCTGGATCATCGTGCCGCCGCCGAAGCAGAAGCCGATGGCGGCGAGTCGCGCGGGATCGACGTTGGGCTGCGCTTTGAGGGCATCGATGCCGGCCTGGACGCGGCTCTGCCAAAGCTGCGGGTTGGAGGCCAGTTCGTTCATCAGCGGCCCGGCCTCGGCCATGTTCGTCGCGACGGCGCCGTACATGTCGGCAGCGAAGGCGACATAGCCGAGCCCGGCCAGCATGCGGGCGCGCTCCTTCTCGTGATCGCGCAAGCCGCCGCCCTGGTGGCAGATGAGAATACCGGGCGCCTTCTTGCCGTTCGCGCCGTCGGCGAGATAGCCGGTCAGCGTCTTGCCGCCGCCCTGATAGGTGATGTCCTGGGTGTTCATGCGCGCCTCCAGCTTGTGCGACGATTCCATCGCACAAAGTCTAGCCGGGACGCCAGACGGCCTCGACATTGTTGCCGTCGGGATCGTAGGCGAAAGCCGAATAGGTCTTGGGGTTGCGATAGCCGGGCGCGCCGTTGTCGGTGCCGCCATGCGCCAGCGCGGCGGCATGGAACGCATCGACGGCCGCGCTGTTCTGCGCGACGAAGCCCAGATGCACCGGCGACTTGCCCGGCGTGGCGTTGCGCGGCTCGCTGCCGCCCTCGCCGAGAAACAGGAAGAATTTGCTGCCGTCGCGCAAGAAGATCTGCGCCTTGCCGGCGAAACGTTCCTGCACCATCCGGATGCCCAGGGGCGCCAGACAGGCGCGGTAGAACGCGAAGCTGGTTTTCGCATCGCGGACATAGATACCCAGATGGTCAAGCATCGCGGCGTTCTCCTAGGCACGGATCCAGTGCGCATAAGGCGCCGGGAGTGTCCACTTTGCGTTCTCGATGCCGAGCGCCTTGGCGGCGTGATACGGCCAGTGCGGGTCGTCGAGCATGGCGTGCGCCAGCATGACCAGATCGGCCTTGCCGTCCGTCACGATGGCGTCCGCCTGCTTGGCGTCGGAGATGAACCAGCCGACGCCGACGGCGATGCCGGCTTCCTTTTTGAAGCGCTCGGCGAAGGGCGCCATGAAGGCCGGGCCCCAGGGTACGCCGGAGACGTCGGGAATGTTGAAGCCGATGGAGACATCGACGAGATCGAGGCCGAGCGCCTTCAGGCGCTTCACCAGCTCGATCGATTCCTCCACCGTCTGGCTGCCGTCCTTGAAATCGGAAATGCCGAGCTTGGCGGTGAGCGGCAGGTTCGCGGGCCACACCTCGCGCACGGCGGCGAAGGTCTCCAGGATGAACCGCGCGCGGTTTTCGAAGCTGCCGCCATATGCGTCGGTCCGCCGGTTGGCGAGCGGCGAGAAGAAGCTCTGCGCCAGATAGCCGTGCGCGAAATGCAGTTCCAGCCATTCGAAGCCGGCGGCGCGGGCGCGTTTGGCGGCGGTCGCGAAGTCGGCCGTGACACGGTGGATTTCGTCTTTCGTCATGGCGTGCGGCACGCGCGGCAGGTTGGCGCCGAAGGCATTGGCGGAAGGCCCGATCGGTTCCCAGGCGCGCGGATCGCCGACCTTCATGTGGTCGTCGCCTTCCCAGGGACGGTTGGCGGACGCTTTGCGACCCGCATGGGCGATCTGGATGCCGGGGACGCAGCCTTGGGATTTGAGGAATTTCACGACCGGCTGCCATTGCGCGCCCAGATCGTCGGACCAAATGCCGGTGCAGCCCGGCGTGATGCGTCCTTCCGGCGCAACGGCCGTCGCTTCGGCGACGATCAGCCCTGCCCCGCCGATGGCGTGGCTGCCCAGATGGACGAGATGCCAATCCGAGATGCGCCCGTCATCGGCCGAGTACTGGCACATCGGCGCGACGACGATGCGGTTCTTGAGCGTGACGTCTTTGAGCGTGAAGGGATCGAACAGGGACGGCATCGGGCACCTTGTCGAATTGCGTTCCCGCAGAGCACTGCGCTTTGCCGCAATTTGCAAGCGCGGTTGCCATGCCGCGCCAATGGGCCCATGACACCTTCATGAAAATGTTTCTCCGGCCCCTGGCTATCGCCGTGGCGTTCGCCATGGCGGCCGCGACGGGCGGTTCCATCGCCTCGCCGCCCATTCAGGCCATTCCCGTTGAATTGTCGGTGCCGGTCGCGCCGGCGCCGGTGAACGCGGAAGGACAGCGCCACCTTCTCTACGAACTGCACGTCACCAATCTTGGACAGACCGAACTGACGCTGCAGCAGCTCGAAATCCTCGATGGCGCTTCGGGCGCGGTCCTGGCGCGCTATGCCGGCGACGCGCTCCCGGCAATTCTCGCCCGGCCCGGAACGTCGGGCCTGAGCGACCGGCGCGTGATCGGCGCCGGATTGCGCGCGGTTGCGTTCATCGATGTGATCGCGCCGTCCGCATCCAAGCCGGCCACCGCGCTGCTGCACAGATTGACGTTCAAACCGCTGACGCCGGCCGACGCGTCAGCCGAGCAGAGCATCGTCCTGGGCGCGGCGCTGCGCGTCAGTCCGCGCCCACCGATCGTTCTGGGGCCGCCGTTGCGCGGCGGCGACTGGCTCGCGTCGCACGGGCTTTCCAATGCGTCGTCGCACCGGCGCACGCTGATCGCGCTCGACGGCGCGATGCGGATCTCGCAGCGCTTCGCCATCGACTGGACCCGGATCGGCGCCGACGGACAGGTGTTTCGCGGCGATCCGGCGAACAACGCCAATTGGTCGCCCTATGGCGCCGATGTGCTGGCGGTCGCGGACGGGCGGGTCAGCGATCTCCAGGACGGCATCGCGCAGAACGATCCGACCTCGGACACCAAGGCGGTGCCGATCACCTTCGAGACCGCGGGCGGCAATTACCTCATTCTCGATCTCGGCGGCGGACGCTTTGCGTTCTACGCCCACCTGCAGCCGCACAGTTTTCGCGTCCATCTGGGCGAGCGCGTGAGACGCGGCCAGGTCCTGGCCCTGCTGGGAAATTCGGGCAAGGCGGACGCGCCGCACCTGCACCTGCAGATCATGGACGCCAATTCGCCGCTGGCCGCCGAGGGCCTGCCGTTCGTGTTCGGCTCGTTCGAACTTCTGGGCCATGTGAGTTCTCTGAAAGTGCTGGTCGACGGCACGGGCTGGTGCCCGACCGACAAACCATCGCTGCGGCGGCGCGAAATGCCGATCGAGAACGCAGTGGTGCGGTTTCGTTAATTTCCCGATGCCTTCAGCGCCTTGGCCAAAAGGTCGGGGCGGTCGGTGCAGAGGCCGTCGAGCTTCAGATCGATCAGGCGTTTCATGTCGGCGGGGTCGTTGACCGTCCAGGCGCCGACTTTGAGGCCGAGGGATTTGGCTTCGGCGACGGCCTCGGGTGTCGCGTCAGAATAGGTTGGAAACCAGCCATCGCCGCCGGCGGCTTTGATGGCGTGCTGGATCGAGCCGCCGAATTTGCTGGGGTCGAAGCCCGCGGCCCAGGGCGATGTGCCGGTCTGGTTCCAGTGGCGCAGCGCCTGGACCTGCGGCCGCTCGCCCTCTTTCGCCGGCGCGCGCAGGAAATCGAGCTCCATGGTGGTGAACCAGCATGCGACGCCGGGTTCGATCTTCTTGGCGTGCAGCAGGCCGGCCCAGTCGAAGCCGACGAAGATCGTGCGGTCGAGATAGTTCGCCTTGCGCAGCACGGCGAGGGTGGCTTCGGCAAGCGCCGCGGGATCCGATGATGCAGCGCGGTCAAAGAACGAGGTCTTGAACTCGACCTGGAGCGTGAACGGTTTCTTCGCCTGGGTCGTGACTTCGAGAATTTCAGCGAGTGTCGGGATTTTCTCGCCGTCGATCGGCATCATGTGCGGACGGGCTTTGGCATAGGCGCTGTCCGGATCGTGGTGGCCGACATCGTATTGGCGCAGTTCGGCGAGCGTCAGCTCCTTGATCAGCGGTGTCGGCTTTTCGATCCATTTGCCGCCCAGGCGGCAGATCTCGGGCTTGAGACGATAGTCGTGGAAGACGACGACCTCGCCGTCTTTCGAAAGCTGCACGTCGAGTTCGCCGCCGTCGCAGCCGCGCGCCACCGCGTCGCGGAACGCGGCCAGCGTGTTCTCGGGGTAGAGTCCGGCGCCGCCGCGATGGGCGAAGTTCAGGGTGGTCATGTGATTTCCATTCAATGAGTGCTCAACAACATCAACACAAACAAGCTGTCATCCCCGGCCGAGCGAAGCGAGGGGAAGGGGACCCAGGATGAGCCGCATCTGCGCAATCGCAGCATGAAGCTCGACTAGATTCTTCGCCATTGTCCAGACGGCCAATCCTGGGTCCCCTTCCCTCGCTACGCTGCGCTTCGCTCGCCGGGGATGACAATCTTTTTTGTTTCCAGAGGACAGCGAGGTTGCAAATCAGGCTGGCGGCCACAGGACTGGGTTTAGCGGGCCGGCGGCGGGTTCGCCAGTCGGGATGCTGTCCAGCCAGTATTTCTGGTCCATCCGGCGCATCTTGGAATCGATCGGGCCGACGCGCGTGCCGTCAGCGTAGTAGATCACCGTCATCACCGAGCGCAGCAGCGCGGTCGGATTGGCGGGCGCGCGGTGCAGCGTCCAACCCTTGTGGAAGGTGGCGTCGCCGGCCCGCATCGCACCGTGCGTATGGGTGGGGAGTTTCTCGCGTTCGACGAGTGCGGCGAAATTCGCCTCGCTGTCGTCGCCGATGAACCACTGGCCGATCTCGCCGCGTTTGTGCGTGCCGCTGCCGAAGGTCATAGAGCCGACCGCCGCCGGCACGTCGACCAGCGGCATCCACATGGTGATGGTCTTGTCGGTGTCGAGCGGCCAGAAATTCTGGTCCTGGTGCCAGGGCGTGTGGCCGCCGCCCGGCTCCTTGCACAGCGCCTGGTCGTGATAGAGGCGCACCGCCGGCACACCGAGCAGATCGGCCGCCGCCTTCGCAAAGCGCGGCGCGAAGACGAAACGCTTCACCGTCTCATCGTACTGCCAGATGTTGGTGACCTGCAGAAACGCCTTGCCATAGGTGCCGCGCTCCTCCAGCGGCACCTGGTTCTGGGCATGGCGCTTGACGGCGGCTTCGATGGCGGGGCGGTAGGCTTCGACTTCCTCAGCGCTGGCAAGACCGCGCACGACGCAGTGTCCGTTGTCGCGGACCGAGGCGATGGCCTCGGATGGGATGAGGTGCGGGTCGTCGAGAGCGAAGGGTAGCATTGCGGCGTCCGGTTCAGGCCCACACCTTCATCTACTTGCGTCGTGTCTTCCGCAAGATCTGGCCTGCCCAATTAGAATGCGAGCTAGTCAATTCGCTGTGTATGAGGGCCTCTTACCATATCCAACAATCCGCTGCTGCGCTTGGCGTTTTCGGCACGGATTTGTGCAATCGTCGCAGCGGACAACTCGACAGTCACACTCTTTTTGTCGTCCGAAATAGCGCGGACGATGGGATCCTTTCGCGCGTTGATGTGCCACTCATGCCCGCCACAAAACAACGAAAGCGCGGGCTCGGCCTCGGCGCAATTCACCATCCCGACAACACAGTCCGCCAAGATGCTTATGTCGCAGCAAGCCTCTGCGACCATCTGACTCTTTTGTGGAGAAAAAGCCGGAACCAACACAAAAGAAACTCGGTCGGTACCCAGGTTCTTTCTATTGTTCACATGATTGAGACGCGCCAGCCTCATCGCCAAAGACGGAATGAATGCATCGACGCAAATAAGTACCGAAAATATTTCTCCGCTGTACTGGTAAAGGCTAAAGGTGGTCGATTCCGGCAATGCAATCCGCTCGCCGACATTCAGAGCGGAGTGAAGCTTCAGATGCCTTATGATGTTTTGTCCGGGACTGTAGATCAAAGATACGTTGTAGCATTCATCGTCGTGGTGTGAGCCCGAGATAACGACGCTGCCGGATTTGTCGCAGAACTTCTGGATATCATTTTCGAACGCCGCTCGCGCGCCATCAAGGAGACCCTTCTGGCCCTCCGGATAGCCAAGCTCATTGAAGACCACTATGTCGGGCCGGCTCTTCGCTGCCCAGTCAAGGTCCGAAATGTATTTGGCTCGATCATCCGTCAGAGCTTGTTCGCTGACGCTTTCGGTGACCATGAATGTCGGCAGGCGCCGCGGTTTAAGCGTGGCATCCAAGCGCGTGCCCGGCGGATAATCTATCTTTGTCGGGCGAGAAATCATTGAAAGAACCAGCGCGTCCTCGGACTGCCGGGTGCCACCGACTGCTTGAATCGTATCCCGGATCGGCTTGTAAAGGCTCTCTGTACGTTCGAACAGCCGCTGAAGAAGGCTAACTTCCCGAAGGAAGTTGTCCGACGTCGCGTCAACGACCGGAAAGAGCCGGCGCTCTATGCGCTCCTGGATAGTGCCTTCATTGTCACCCTCCGCCACATTGCCCCCAATGGATTTTTCAAAATACTTCGGCAACCTCATTGACGAAGAGACCGCTTACGTGAAACGCAACTCGCTCCCATCGATCGGAGCCAGCCTGCGACGGCCCCGTCGCACTGCTAAACCCGAAATAATTGATTTGATCGCCATAGTAAGGCACGAAAATTCCGCGCTCGTCAGGTCCAAGACTGGTCGCAACAGGTTGGCACTTCGGAATTACGTCAAATCGGCAGTTGAGGATGTCGCCAATCGTCACCGCGTCGCATTCGAATGGCGCGTTTGCAAAAAACATCCGCACGAAAGACGACCAGACCTGACCGCACTCTTCATCGTCTCGCGTGATTTCGGCAAGCGGCCTTCGAAGCAACGTGCGGCTTATGAGGCGCGCGGCGGCGGGGTGACAAAAATCGACGACCGCGACCTGCAGTACATGCTTCACGTCCATTTGGTTGTGCCCGAATTTCGCACGTAAGCCTTCATCGTAAAACCGGCGGAGCAACGGAATGAACAGATCGCGGAATCGCAAACAATCGATCCAAATTTCACTCATGCTCTCGAATGTCGAAATATCATCGACCGTATTTATGTCGGGACCTAACCTGACCCAAATCTTCGACTGCTTTTCCTTCACGCAGACCGTCAGACTAAACCGGCCGTACCAAGTTCGATTCTTGAAGCGAAAGGAGAACTGCGGGTAGTCGACGATCGGACTATCGAGGCGTTTGACCTCGGCGTCGTGACGCCGATATTCCAGGTTACTCGCACCATTTTTTTCAAGAACTGCACTCAAGGCGTCAACCAACTGGCCAGCCCGGCCCGCGAGCAGGTTGGCCGTCTCGACAGACGTCCGCTTGTCGAGATTGCGGTGGGCGTCAAGTACTTCGCCGCCTCGAAACACCGGATGAACAACAGGAACTGGAATAAGCATCTGCAGGGCGTCCCCCCTCAAGCACGCCGCGACAAATCGCTGTGAACCGAAAATTGGATTAAACTCTCGGTGCATCGAAGACTAGTGACACAACTGTTAGTAACGGGTGTATTCCCGATCAGGCTCGCGAAGTCAAACATGTGTTGCTCCCTACTTCGTCCGAAGCTCAGCCTCCATGCCAAAATTGACTTGATCTCATGATTCCGGGTTCCATGTTATACCAACAGCGCAATACAAAAATTATAACGTAGAATCAATTGGTTATAAACTGCATGGCAGGCAAATTCAAACAGGGAAGTGTTGGGAGGCGATCTGGTTCCAGCCAAATCAATCCGGCTTCCGGTTCTTTCCGATGAAGCCGAACATATGTCCCGCGACGTTGCGGATCTGGATTTCTTCCGAACCCTCGGTGATGCGGTAGCGGCGGTGGTGGCGGTAGATGTGCTCGAACTGCTTGTGGCGCGAATAGCCCCAGCCGCCATGCACCTGCATGGCCCAGTCGGCGGCGTCGCAGACGAGGCGGTTGCCGCGGTAGTTGCACATCGAGACTTTGTCGGAGAGATAGAGCTGGATCTCCGGTCCCGTCATGCGGTCCATTTCCCAGGCGGTGCGGTAGATCAGCCAGCGCGTCATCTCGGCGTCGGTCTGCAATTCGACCAGTGGCCACTGGATCGCCTGGTTGCGGCTGAGCGGCTTGCCGAACGGTTTGCGCGTGTTGGCGTAGTCGATGCTCTCATTGATGCAGTACTGCGCCGCGCCAACGCCCGAGGCGGCCTGGCGGATGCGGTTCTCGTGCACGAAGTGGCGCGCCAGGACGAGGCCGTTGTCGACCGGGCCGAACAGCGCGCTGTCCGGCACCCAGACATTCGTGAAGCTGACGCGGGCGTGGTCCGTCGGCATGTTGAAGGTCCACATGTACTCTTCGATCTTCACGCCCTCGGCGTTCATCGGCACGATCAGGCAGGACAGGCCGCGCGCGTTGCCGTCCTCGCCGCTGGTGCGGCAGAACACCATGTCGTGGGTGGCGGCGTGGACGCCGGTGTTCCACATCTTCTCGCCGTTGATGCGCCAGCCATTGCCCTCTTTCACCGCGCGCGTCTCCATCCAGGTCGCGTCGGAGCCGTGCTTGGGTTCCGTAAGCCCAAAAGCGATGCGGATGGTGCCGTTGAGCATGCCGGGCAGCAGCGTCTTCTTCTGCTCCTCGGTGCCGAAGTCGCGGTACATCAGGATCTGCGGGAAATTGCCGACGACGGAGGTCTCGTTCTGCAAATCGTTGAAAAGACCGAGCCCCTTGGCGGCGAGGTGCTCACGGATGATCGCCATGGCGAGGTTGCCGATGTTCTTGCCGCCATATTCCTCGGGCAGCGCCAGGCGCAGGAAGCCGGCCTTGTCGGCACGGATGCGCATCTCGCGCAGCAGCAGTTCCCAATCCTTGCGCGGCAGGCCGCCATGCTCGAAATCGGTACGCGCCCATTCGCGGCGGTGATCGAAGAAGCGGTCGTTGTCGTCCTGGTGCTGCAGCGGCATGATCTCGGCTTCGATGAACTCGTCGATTTTGACGAGCAGGTCCTTGATGTGCTGCGGGATCGTGAAGTCCATGGGGCGGGTCCTTCCGGAATGTCGTTGGCGGAGTGTAGCGCCTGACCATGCGGAAGGCGCAAGGGTCGCCTCAATGCGCCGCCAAGGGCGTCGCGAACCACCAGCGGCGGCCTTCCGGATCGCGGGCGCCGTATTCGCGTTGGCCATACTCCTGGTCCCTGGGCTCGGAATCGATCACTGCGCCGGCGGCCCTGGCGCGCGCGAAATGCGCATCGACGTCTTCGACATGCACGACCAACCCGGAGCTCGCGGTATCCTTTCGCGCCGCGCTCATTCCGTGCGCGACGGTGACCCGGTGAATCCATATCGCGTTATCGCCGTGATGCACTTCGGCGTGCACGATGTTGCCCTCGCCATCACGGTCAAGCCGGCCTTCGCGAAAGCCAAAGGCCTTCACCAGGAACGCCTGGGCGGCGGCGATGTCCCGGTACACCAAGACGGGAATGATCCGATCGACGGCCATGGCGGCTTCTTTCTAATTTCCATAATATTTGACAAAATTGGCAACTAATAAGTCAAGGCTCGGCGCCGACATTCGGCGCGGCGGGCCACGGCGGATACGGCCGACTCCTTTTGCCGTATTTTGCAGTCGCGAACGTGACGCCGATGCCACGCGATAGCGGAATGCGCTTTGTCAGCAACCCATGTGTTGGGCACTGTTACAGTTTGAAAATTGGCGGCTCTATCCGGACCACAACCTGTCCTATTCCGAGATGGTCACGGTCACCTCAACTGGTGCTTTGGCGAGGGTGCCGATAAGAACACCTGGCGGAACGCTGAACGCGATGCTCGCGCCCTGGCCAGCCGACTCGCTGCCGAGGGTCTTCGACGTGCCGATGCCCGTGCCCTTGATCGCGATGATGATCGGCAGCTCGCTTGGCTTTGTCGATATCATGCCGCCCGTCTTTGCGGACTTGGGCAGCCGCGCGATCGCCTTGACCAGGCTGGGGCCGTTAACCGTGAGCACATAATCGCCCGGCGGGAGTTTGAGGACGACCTGCCCGGTCCCGTTGGTCTGCGTCTGGCTGACCGCCAGGCCGTTCTTCTTCACGATGACATCGACGCCGGGGATGGGGTCGACGGATGCCATCGCCGCCATGCTCGTGAACGCCAACACCGCGCAGGCGAGCGCGGCACGAACCAGATTCGTTTTCATGATTTCCCCCAAACGCTCCGTGCGGATGCCCGCGAGCCAAGCTATAGTATACCCATGCCCAAGGGACCCCAAGGCCAAAAACGCCCCGCCGATGTCATCGGCAACGCCGTCCATGTCATGCGGATAGCGACGGGGCAGGAATCCGAGACCGTGCCGCCGCCGAAGTCTGCAGCCGCCGAAATGGGCAGCAAGGGCGGCAAGGCGCGAGCGGCGGGCCTGTCCAAGAAAAAGCGTACCGAGATCGCCCAGAAGGCCGCTGCGGCCCGTTGGAAGTGACTAGCTGCCCTTCTTCTTGAAATCGATCACGTTCGACTGCTCGTTGCGGAACTGTGCCTTCAGAACGGGTTCTGCCCTTGTCTCGGTTTGCCCCGAAAGAGTCCCGGGTTCTAAATCGGCCAACTCCTCCAAATCCGACGCGGGAAACGGAAGTGCCGTCATAATCTCAGCGGCCGATTGAACTCCTTCCGAAATCAGCATCTCGATGCTTCGCCGGATCATGTATGGCGATTCCTTGACCAACTTTTTGTCCAAGGGTTCCCCATGCTCTCTCCAACCGCGCCGATTGTAGTTGATCCACATACGGCGCACTTCGTCCTCGTCCAAGAGATCGAGAGCTTGCGCGCGCATAATCATCGCGCCAACAGACACGCCCCACCGCTCCTTAAGCGCGACAAACCCGTCAAGAGACGGCGCGTAGAGTTCGTCCAGAAACTCCTTGGCGGGTAACAACAAAGCGCAAGCCAAGCGGTCCGCTTGGCGTTCAACGTCCTTATATACAGCCCGGTCGTTCATCCTCTTTGAAGTGACGTTCCTATGGCTAATGATGTGGCTGAGCTCGTGCAGCGCATCAAACCGCTGCCGAACGGCACTAGCCTTGTCTCGCGACAGCATCACGAATGGCACGCCAAACTTCGTTGACCACTGAGAAAAAGCATCGAGCTTTTCCGCGCCGACATGAATGCGTGAAACGAGAATGCCATTGTTTTCTAGCTTCTCAAGAACATCTGGCATTGGACCTGGCCGAATACCCCAATGCGCTCGAATGGCCGTTGCGGTTTGTTCGATGGCATCGAACGAATCCAACGGACGATCAATCTGCGGCACGTTGAGGGGCATTAGTTCGAAATAGCTCGCGATGTAATCGACAAGCTCTTTCATCCACTCAAGGCGAACCGCTGCGCGTTCGCGCATTACTGGGGGCGCAGACAGGCGACTACGCCAATAGATGGGCGCAGCGTCTTCTTCCTCCAACGGACGGAAAAAATACGAATGCGGCATCTTGAGCGCCGCCGCCATGGCGTGGAGAACGTCGAGCCGTGGCGTTTGATGCTCGTTTTCATATTTCGAGATTGACTGAATGCTAACGCCGACGAGGCCTGCGAGATCGGTAGCGCTGATGCCCCGTGCGCGGCGAGCCTCCGTAAGTCGTCGCCCCACAAATCCCGGAGTTGTGAGGGTCACTTCTGCTGATCCCTCTTGTCGTTGCGCTTCTTCCAAGGGAGTCGGCGACCCTGCTTCTGTGCAGGCGCGACGACATCATGCGCAGAGACGATTTCTTCGATAGCGAATTGCGCTTCCCACTTCACGCACAACGGCGCCGGTACACAAAACTGGATCATGCCAAGGCGCTGATCGCTTTCATTGAAGCGTTTACCAACGGGGTTATGCGCGAGCAGCCCGTAAAACTCCTTCGTAGCAAAGATCGCCGGCGCCTCGTCACCAAGCGCAAGCCGGGGGCGTGCGGCTATCTCATTCATTGCTGCGAGTTTGTCGCGAAATTTTGCGGGCTTAGGCATGTCTCCAATTGCGGGAACATATGTCTGCGTAAGAGCTACGGCCCCTAGGGTGGCGTAGACATAGTGATGACTATTTTCAGTCAGCAACTTTGCCGACCACGTAAATCCGTGCTCTTGCGCCAGGACGGACAGCAAATGCTCCATGCGGAAAAAGCGAACCTGATTGAGCATTTCGAGGCGCTGTTCGGTGAGCATGTTCGGATACGCAGCGATCTCGTGATAAATATCGAGATAGGTCTGCCGCGCGCGGGTTCGCGCATCCTCCCAAAACGATTTCGGAATATCGCGGACGATAGTTGAAAGGATTATTCTACGCCTGCGCTCGTGTGCATCCACGAATTAACTCCTTCAACGACTTTCCTGTGGCGCACAATATCGAATAATTGTTAAAGTGCAAGGCCGTTGGCAGCGATTAAATTAAACTTTTCTGCTTGACGCTAAGCATAAAAGGCCACATAGTATGTCTATGAACAGATTGCCCTTCGAAAAGCGCCGCCAAATCCTCCACATGATGGTTGAGGGGAACTCGATCCGTGGTATCGCCCGGCTGGTCGATGTGTCCCCGGTCACGGTCCTGCGCTACCTCGAATTGGCCGGGACGGCCTGCGCCGCCTACCACGACGCCACCGTCCGGGGCGTGAAGGCCCAGCGCGTCGAGTGCGACGAAATCTGGTCGTTCAACTATTGCAAGCGGGCGAACCTGCCGAAGGCCAAGGCTGCGCCGGAAGGCGCTGGCGATGCGTGGACTTGGACGGCGTTGGACGCCGACAGCAAGCTGATTATCTCGTATCTGGTCGGCGGTCGCGACGCGATGTGGGCTGGCGAGTTCATGCAGGACGTTGCGGATCGCGTTGCCAATCGCATCCAGCTAACGACGGACGGCCACAAGGCCTATCTAAGCGCCGTTGAGGATGCTTTCGGGGCCGATGTGGACTACGCCATGCTGGTCAAGATTTATGGCGCTACCGCCGATGCAGCAGGCCCGGAACGCAAGTACAGCCCCGGCATCTGCACGGGCGCGAAGAAAGAGCGGATCGAAGGCAACCCCGACAAGCGCCATGTCTCGACTTCGTTTGTCGAAAAGCACAACCAGTCCATGCGCCAGCACATGCGCCGCTTTACCCGGCTGACGGCGGCTCACAGCAAGAAGCTGGTCAACCATATCCACATGGTCGCACTCTACACGGTTTGGTACAATTTCGCCCGGATCAATTCGGCGGTGAAATGCTCGCCCGCTATGGCGGCTGGCCTGACCGGAACCCTCTGGGATGTGGCCGATATTGTGAGGCTGATCGAAACGATGGAAAATCAGGCCTTAGTCAAACTGTAACAGTGCCATGTGTTGACATCATTTGCCGGCCAGCGTACCCACGGGCGGCATCCAAAGGCATCGGGCCTGCGGAGCGATTCGAGCGAGACTGATGCACAGCTGCATTCGAAAAGTACGCAACGCCGCGCCTTTCGCCCTTCCGGGCGGGAAGACCGCTGCATCTGCTCGTGAGGAGAACGCGCTCTAGGTCCGCCCTGGCGCCAAGTTTTCAACCCTCCCGAGCCCGGCTCCGGAGGGTTTTTTGTTGTTGCTGACCTTTCCGTGCCGGGTTCGGGCCTAAAAGATAAGTCCGTATCATGACCGACATAGCCGAATTCGATGTTGCCACCGCCGGAGCCCGCGTCGCGGGCCATGGCTTGGCCGCGTGGCTGGACGAGACGCGCGAACTGTTGAAGCTGTCCTGGCCGCTGATCCTGACGCAGATCGCGCAGATGGCGATCGGCACGACCGATACGCTGATGCTGGCGCGCTTCTCCAAGGTGGCGCTGGCCGGCGCGGTGCTGGGCAACACGATGTTCTATTTCTGCTGGCTGCTGGGCTCCGGGCCGACCTCGGCGGTGTCGCCGATGATCGCCCATATCCTGGGCGCCGATCCCGACAACAGAACCGGCGTGCGCGTGGTCGCGCGCATGGGCTTCTGGTCGGTGCTGATGGTCGGCGTGCCGCTGGTGGTGTTCCTGCAGTTCGCCAAACCGATCCTGATGGCGCTGGGACAGTCGGAGCAGCTGGCGAGCGCCGCCGCGGCCTTCGTGGTGCCGCTGTCGCTTGGCCTGCCCTTCAGCCTCGGCTTCCAGGTGCTCCGGAACTACTCGACGGCGCTTTCGAAACCGAAAGCGTCGCTGATCGTGATGGGCTTCGCCGTGGTCTTCAACGTGATGTTCGACTACGCGTTGATCTTCGGGCATCTGGGATTTCCCCGGCTCGGCCTGCTCGGCTCGGGGATCGCCAGCGCCTGCTCGTTCGCCTGCAGCTTCGGTTTGATGCTGACCGTGGTGCGGCTGACGCCGAAGCTGCACCTCTACCGGATCTTCCGCGACTTCGGAAAACCGGACTGGTCCAAGCTGAAGGAAGTCTACGTCCTGGGACTGCCGATCGGGCTGACCATGTTGTTCGAGGCGACATTGTTCTTTTCCTCGAACTTCTTCATGGGCCATTTCGGTTTGGACCATCTGGCGGCGCACACGATCGCGATGAACGTGCCGTCGATCACGTTCATGGTGCCGCTCGGCGTGGCGATGGCCGCGACTGTGCGCGTCGGCCTGGCGGCGGGCGCCGGCGACCGCGAAGCGGCGCGGCGCGCCGGGTTCTCGGCCATTCTGGTGGCGACGGGTTTCATGGCGGTGACGTCGGTGATCCTCGCGATCTGGCCGTTCGCGATCGCGGCCGTGTACCTGCCGCCGACGCCGGCGAACATGCCGTCGCTGCTGCTGGCGGTGACGTTTCTGCATGTGGCGGCGGTGTTCCAGATCGTCGACGGCGTCCAGGTGGCGGCGGCGTTGGCGCTGCGCGGCCTGAAAGACGCCCGCACGCCGATGTGGATCGCGGGCGCGAGTTATTGGCTGGCCGGATTTCCGGCCTGCATGCTGTTCGCGTTCGGCTTCGGCCTCAAAGGGCTCGGCATCTGGTACGGGCTGGCATTCGGCCTGCTGGTCGCCGCGGTGCTGATGTGCTGGCGCTTCTCGTGGCTGTCGCGGCAGGTGTAAGCGTGGCGGCGTTTCCTGAACAAAGGTTCACGCGGGAAACGCCGCCATTTACCAAAACGGCCATTCCAAGGGGCTTTTCGGCTATTGGGACGTTCACTGGACCGGGCTATGCTGGGATTCGACAGCTGGAATTGGGGACCGCCATGCGCGCAATTTGGATCGGACTTGCGGCCCTGGCCGTGACCGGCACGCCTGCGACGGCGTGCAACATCCAGGTCCTGCCCGGCCACATCGTGGCCTACGCCTCCACCGACGCGGGCGGCGCCGACATTCCGACCGTCACGCGCGGCGACCAGTTCGCCATCGCCTGCGACGGCATCACGGCGCCGGGCGCCGATGTGCGCGTGGTGATGTCGCTATCCAATCCGCCGGGCGAGCAGCCGACCGGTTACGCGGCGGTGCTGGCGACCAACCAGAAAGTCACGCGCCACGCGGTGGCCGTGCAAGTGCCCGACGTGCCGGATTTCGCCAATCACACGGTGAGCGTGAAGGTCTATGTCACCGACGCGAAGGGCACGAAAGCCTGCGACGCGGGCCGGGTGCATATCGTCTGATTACAGCGTGTAGGGAATGCGAATACCCGGATCGGCGTACGAAAAGTCCTTCACATCGCGCGTGACGAACAGCCGGCCGCTAACCTGCGCCGAGGCCAGGGCAATGGCGTCCGGCAGCTTGAGCCGATAGGTCCGGCGAAGCTGGACGGCACGCTCCGAGACCGCCTCGTCCAGCGGAATCAGCAGAAAACGGTCGAGAAAATTCCGCGTGACGCCTTCAGATGCCGGCAAAGCGCCAGCCATCACTTCGATCCAGCTGATCAAGCTGATAGCCGGGTCGCTGTAACACGACAGCTCGGCAAACGCAGCGGGGATGTTTTTCAGGTAGTCGATCAGGATATTGGAATCGATGAGCGCCTTCACCATTCGGCGCGAATCTTGCGCTGATACTCAAGGCCGTCGATTTCCTGATCGCTCCAGGCACCGAATGCGGGGTCTTTCTCGGTGAAGAGCTTGTTTTCCAAATACGCGGAGACCGCGTCGCGGATGACGGACGCGCGCGAGCGCTTTTCCGCCTTGGACAGCCGCGTCAGCGCTTTCAGCTGTTTCTCGGGGATATCGACCAAGGTTCGCATGGCGACATTCTACGTGATATCACTGCTGTATATCAAGCCTCAAATGAACGGCACGATCGCCAGCACGCCGAGCGCGCCGGCGGCGATCCAGATGGCGATGCGGACGTGGCGGGTGCGGGAGACCTGCGCGGCCGCGATCAGCTGCACCGATTCCGGATGCAGGCGCACGCCGCCATCGGCCAGCATGGCGGAGATGATTTCGGCGTTTTTCAGAAGCTGCGGCAGGTTCTGCGCCACGCGCCCCAGCGCGCTCAAACTGTCGCCGGCATCGCGCAGGCGGCCTTCCGGACCCAGGCGCTCGATCATCCATTTCTCGACCACGGGGCGGGCGGCTTCCCAGATGTCGAAATCGGGATCGAGGCTGCGCGCCACGCCTTCCACCACCATCATCGTCTTTTGCAGCAGGACGAGCTGCGGCTGCGCCTGCATGTCGAAGCGGCGGGTGGTGTCGAAGAGCTGCGCCAGGAGGCGCGCCATCGAGACGTCTTTCGCCTGGCGGCCGAAGATCGGTTCGCCGATGGCGCGCAGCGCCTGGGCAAAGGTCTCGACCGGATGGTGCGCCGGCACGAAGGCGACGTCGTAGTGGATCTGCGCGATGCGCTGATAGTCGCGCGCCAGGAAGCCGGCCAATGTCTCGGCCATGAAGCGGCGCATGGCGTCGTCGAGGCGGCCCATGATGCCGAAATCGACGGCGACGAGACGGCCTTGCGCGTCGACGAACAGGTTTCCCGGATGCATGTCGGCGTGGAAATAGCCGTCGCGCAGCGCTTGGGTGAGGAAGGAGCGGACCACCAGATTGGCGATGCGCCTGGGATCGTGACCGGCGGCGATCAACGCGTCGCGGTCGCGCACGGAGATGCCGTCGATCCATTCGCTGGTCAGGACGCGGTCGGCGGTGCGGCTCCAGTCGATATGCGGCACCCGGAAATCGGGATCGTTGCGGGTGCGCTCCTCGAGTTCCGAGGCGCCGGCCGCTTCCATCCGAAAGTCCAGTTCCAGCGCGACGGAGACGATGAGCGTCTCGACCATGGCGCGCGGCCGCAGGCGCCGGGCTTCCGGTATCCAGCGCTCCGCCAGCCGCGCCGCCAGTGCGAAGGCCGAAAGATCGCGGCCGAATTCGACGGCGACGCCGGGGCGCAACACTTTCACCGCGACGGGGATCGGCGGCTCGTCGGTGGTCTCGCCCTTGTGAACCTGCGCGATCGACGCCGCCGCGACGGGCTCGGAGAGCGCGCGGAACACGGCGTCCAGCGGACGGCCGAGGCCGTCTGCGATCACCTTGCGCGCCTCGGCGAGCGGGAACGGCGGCAAACGGTCCTGCAATTGCGCGAGAGCGGTGGCGACATCCTCGCCGACGATGTCGGGACGCGTCGCCAGAACCTGGCCGAGTTTTATGTAGGCCGGCCCCAGGCTCTCGAGCGCCTGCGCCAGGCGTATGCCGGGCGGCGCCGCGTCCTGCCGGGCGCGGCCGCTGCCGAGCAGACGCCGCGCCAGGCGCGCCGACGGCGGCAACAACGCCTCGTACTCCTTGGGAAACAGCGCATCGTTGCGCGCCAGTACGCGGGCGGCATGCCAGAGGCGGCGGAAGTCCGCGAACCTGCTCATATCTTCCACGCCGAATGCATCGCCGCGACGCCGCCGGTGAGATTGCGCACTTTCACATGGCTGAGGCCGGCCTGCTCGATCAGCTTGGCGAACTTGGCCTGGGGCGGAAAGCGGCGGATGCTTTCGGCGAGATAGCGATAGGCGTCGGCGTCGCCGGCCACCATCTGGCCAAGCCGCGGCAGCACGTTCATCGAATAGGCGTCGTAGAGCGCATCGAGGCCTGGCGCTTCGACGCGGGAAAATTCCAGGCAGAGGAAGCGGCCGCCCGGCTTCAGCACGCGGCGCGCTTCGCTCAGCGCTCTGTCTATGTGCGTGACGTTGCGGATGCCGAAAGCGATCGTATAAGCGTCCATGCTGGCGTCGGGGATCGGCAGTGCCTCGGCATTGCCGGCGATCCAGCGGATGGCGCGCTCGCCCTTGGCCAATGCGCGGCGCAGGCCTTCGCCGACCATGTCGGCATTGATGTCGCAGACGGTGACGTCCGCCTCGCCGCCGGAGTCGTTGATGGCGGCCATCCGGCCACGGGCACGCACCAGCTCCGCTATGCGGAAGGCGATGTCCCCCGTGCCCCCGGCGACGTCGAGCACCCGCCAGCCGGGACGCGGGTTCAGCCATTCGACCATGGCATCCTTCCACAGCCGGTGGACGCCGCCGGACATCAGGTCGTTCATCAGATCGTATTTGCCGGCGACCGAGGAAAAGACCTCGTGCACGAGGCCTTCCTTCTCGGCCTCCGGCACGTCGCGATAGCCGAAGGAGGCCAGGGATCGGGTATCAGGCATCAGGGTTCAGATATCAGGTATCAGGTATCAGTATAGGGTCCACTTCTGATTCCTGATACCTGATACCCGATGCCCGAACTGCCCGAAGTCGAGACCGTCAAGACAGGGCTGCAGCCCGCGCTGGAGGGGCACAAATTCGTCGCCGTCGAGACGCGGCGCGGCGATCTGCGCATCGCCTTTCCCAACGACTTCGCAGCGCGGCTGACCGGGCGCAAAGTCGTTCGGTTGTGGCGGCGGGCGAAATATCTGATGGCCGAGCTCGACAGCGGCGAGACCTTCGTCATCCATCTGGGGATGAGCGGGCGGATGAGCGTCTATGCGGATGGGCGCGAGCGCAAGCTGGGGCAATTCGTCTATCCCACCGCGCCGCCCGAGGCCGGAAAGGGCAAGCATGATCACGTGGTGATGCAGACCGACGCGCCGGCGCGGATCGTGTTCACCGACCATCGAAGGTTCGGACTGATGACGCTGATCGAGACCGAGCGGATCGGCGAGCATCGGCTGTTCCAGGGACTGGGCGTGGAACCGCTGTCGGTGGACTTCGACGCGGCGCATCTGCGCGCCGCGCTGAGGGGCAAGAAGACGCCGATCAAATCGGCCCTGCTCGACCAGCGCGTGATCGCGGGGCTGGGAAACATCTATGTCTGCGAAGCGCTGTTCCGCGCGGGCATCTCGCCCAAGCGGCTGGCGAAGTCGCTGTCGCCGGCGCGGATCGCGCCGCTGGTCAAGGAGATCAAGGCGGTGCTGAAGGAGGCGATCGCGGCCGGCGGCTCGTCCTTGCGCGATCACCGCCGCACCGACGGCGAGATGGGCTATTTCCAGAAGACCTTCCACGTCTACGACCGCGAAGGCGAGGCGTGCCGGAAGAAGGGGTGCAAAGGAACGGTGAAGCGCATCGTGCAGGCGGGGCGGTCGACGTTCTATTGTGGGATCTGTCAGAAGTAATTCACCTCCCCCTCGTGGGGAGGTGAAACCGACGCCCTCAGATTTTCGCCGCGCTGTGGGAACGCGGCATGGCGGCGCCGGTTTCCAGGAGGCTCTTGAGGCTGGACAGGATGCGCGGCCAGCCGCCGGACACCGCCTCGATCACCTTGGCGCCGTCACGCTCGATCGAATGGGTGACGGTCAATTTCATGGACTCGCCGTCCTGTTCGAGATCGTAGACGCAGCGCGTGAAACCTTCCGCCTTCAGTTCCGGCATGAATTCGTTGCGCCATTTGAGCACCAGGCGGCGGGGCGGATCGATTTCCAGCACCTCGCCAGTATCGGTGACCCGGCCATCGGCGAACTTCATGGTCCATGCGGCGCCCGGCTTCCATTCGGATTCCTGCGTCATGTCGAACCAGTACTGCTTGATGAATTCCGGCTGGGTCAGCGCGTCCCACAATTTCTGCGGCGTGGTGCGGATATAGGTGACGTAAACGAATTTGCTGCTCATGGTTCTTCCCCTTCGAGGCTCTTTTTGAGGTCGCCGAGCGCCTTGAGGCGCCCCTTTTCGTATTTGCCGATCCACCGTTCGGCGATGTCGTTGATGGGAACGGGATTGAGGTAGTGCTCCTTCTCGCGGCCCTTGCGGATGGTGGCGACCAGGTTCGCCCCTTCCAGGATCGTGAGATGCTTCGTCACCGCTTGCCGCGTCATGTCCATCTGCTCGCACAGGGCAGCCAGCGTCTGCCCGTTCTTGGCGTGGAGGCTGTCCAGCAGGCGCCGCCGGGACGGATCGGCCAGGGCCCTGAAAACAGCGTCCATGCTCATGCGCCTAATATGCAACCATTTGGTTGCATGTCAAGAAGAAAAGCTTCGCTCCGGCGGCCCGATGAAATAGACTTTGGTGGAAGTTCGCATCGCCATGCGAGGGCGCGCCAAGGCAGGCGCGCCGGCGGCGCGGTAGTGCTCGGCGCGTCCAACCAAACCAAGCGATGGGGCCCGTCATGCGCAAAGCAAAACTCGTGAAACTCGCCGGCAGCTCACGCAGCGCGCCGAAGGGCAGCAAGGCCCTGACCAAGGCAGACGAGGCGCAGACCGCCGAGATCAGCCTGCGGCTGCGTTCCAAAGTCTCGTCCGCCTCGATCGACAAATTTGTCTTGAAGCAAAGCGCGAAGCCGGCCAAGGACCGCCGCTATCTGTCGCGCGAGCAACTGGAAGACCAGTACGGCGCGGCACAGGCCGACGTCGACAAGGTCGAAGCCTTCGTCCACAGCGCCGGATTGACGATCACCAATGTCCATCATTCCTCGCGGATCGTGCGCGTCCGGGGAACCGTGCAAGCCTTGGGCAAGGCGTTTGGCGTCAAATTGTCCAAGACCGTCGCCACCGGCCGCGTCTATCGCGTGCGCAGCGGCGAGGTCTCCATTCCCGCGACGCTCAAGAACATCGTGATCGGCGTGCACGGCCTGGACAACCGGCCCGTGGCCCGGCCCCACTTCCGGCGCCATTCCGGCGCCAAGGCCCACGCCTCGGGCGCGGCAAGCCTGACCGTGGCGCAAATCGCCAAGGCCTACAACTTTCCCACCGGCCTGGACGGCACCGGCCAGTGCATCGCGATCATCGAATTGAACGGCATCGACAAGCACAACAAGGCCGTCGACACCGGCTACAACGTTTCCGACCTGCAGGCATTCTTCAAGAAAAACACCCTGCCATATCCCGACATCACGTCGGTGGGCATCGACGGCGGCGCCAACATTCCCGGCAAGCCAAAGGGCGGCGACGACGAAGTCGTTCTCGACATCGAGGTCGCCGGCGCCGTCGCGCCCGGCGCGAAAATCGTGGTCTATTTCGCGCCCAACACATCGAGCGGCTTCATCGATGCGATCAAGGCGGCGGTTCACGACAAGGTGCGCAAGCCCTCGGTGGTGTCGATCAGCTGGGGCGGCCCCGAAGATCCCGGCGGTCACATGTCGCCGGCCTATATGGACGCGCTCAACGAGGCGCTCCGCGACGCGGCGGCGATCGGCGTCACCGTCTGCATCGCCGCCGGCGACGATGGCTCCGCCGACATGAGCGATCAGTGGGATGGAAAGCCGCATGTCGATTTTCCCGGTTCCAGTCCCTTTGCTCTTTCCTGCGGCGGCACCGAACTGATTTTGGCGGGTGGAGCGGTGAAGAACGAGGTGGTGTGGAACGAAGGCGTCAATGGCGGCGCCGGCGGCGGCGGCGTCAGCAATTACTTCGCCCGCCCGGCCTACCAAACCGGCGTCGGCGTGCCGGCTTCGCCGAAGGGCAAGGTCAATCGCGGCGTGCCGGACCTGGCCGGCGATGCCGATCCGCAGAGCGGCTACAAGATCTACCTGGGCGGCAAGACCCAGGTGATCGGTGGGACCAGCGCGGTGGCGCCGTTGCTGGCGGGCTTGCTCGCGCGGATCAATCAGAAACTCGCCAAGAGCGCCGGCAAGTCCGTGGGCTTCATCAATCCGCAGATCTATGGCGCCAAGGGCAAGGCTGCGTTCCGCGACATCGTCGCGGGCAACAACGACGTCGACGGCAGCCTGCACGGGACCTATGCGGCCGGCCCAGGCTGGGACGCCTGCAGCGGCCTCGGCGTCGCCGACGGCAGCAAGCTGCTCACGCTCCTGACCTGATTGACAGACCATGGCATCAGCGGACATAGCCTCCCTCGAACAACCAGCCGAGGGAGGCGTCCATGTCCTATGCCAACATCCTGGCAACCATCGACGGCAGCGTCGGTGTCATCACGCTGAACCGGCCCAAGGCGCTCAACGCGCTGAACGCCGAATTGCTCGGCGAGTTGGTGACGCAATTGGAAGCCTGGGACCGCGACGACGCGGTCCGCGCCATCGTCCTGACGGGCTCCGAGCGCGCCTTCGCGGCCGGCGCGGACATCAAGGAGATGGCGCCGCAATCCTACATGGACATGTTCAAGGCGAATTTCTTCGCCGAGGCCAATGACCGCATCGCCGCCATCCGCAAGCCGATCGTCGCCGCGGTCGCCGGCTGGGCGCTGGGCGGCGGCTGCGAGCTCGCCATGCTGTGCGACTTCATCATCGCGGCCGACACGGCCAAATTCGGCCAGCCGGAGATCACACTGGGCGTCATGCCGGGGATCGGGGGCACGCAGCGCCTGACCCGCTTCGTCGGCAAGTCCAAGGCGATGGAGATGTGCCTGACGGGGCGGAACATGGACGCGGCCGAGGCCGAACGCGCCGGGCTGGTCAGCCGCGTGGTGCCCGCCGCCGAGCTCCTGGCCGAGGCGATGAAGGCCGCCCACAAAATCGCCGAGCAGTCGCTGCCCATCGTCATGATGACCAAGGAGACGGTGAACCGGGCCTACGAAACCACCATGGCCGAAGGCATCCGCTTCGAGCGGCGGCTGTTCCACGCCATGTTCGCGACCGCCGATCAAAAGGAAGGCATGGCCGCCTTCAGCGAGAAGCGGAAGGCCAATTTCACGGACAAGTAGCGTTGCGCGTTCTCATCGTCGGCGGTACGCGCTTCATCGGTGCGCACGCGGCACGACAGCTTGTCGAAGCCGGCGCCGAGGTGACGGTGTTCCATCGCGGCAGGTCGGAACATCCGCTTCCGCCCGCGGTGACGCATATCCGCGATCCGCTCGCCGAATATCCGATCCTTCGATATCCCGATGCCGTGGCAGGGCGTGACTGGGACACGGTCATCCATATGGTGACGATGGGTGAAGCCGATGCCGGCGCGGCGATCCGGGCGTTCGAAGGACGCGCCCGGCGGCTGGTGATGATCTCCAGCGGCGACGTCTATCGCGCCTATGGCCGGCTCACCGGACACGAGCCGGGCCCGCCGGATGCTGTGCCGCTGGCGGAAGACGCGCCGCTGCGCGGCGTCTTCTATCCGTATCGCGCCCAGGCCGGACAGCTCGGAGCCCATGCGCGCGACTATGAAAAAATCCTGGCGGAACGCGTGGTGCGCGAGGCGGCCGTGCCGTCGGTGATCCTGCGGCTGCCCAAGGTTTATGGCCCGGAGGACAATGCCGATCTCGCCACGGTGTACGGTTTCGCGCGCCAGCCGCAATGGCGCTGGACGCATGGCCATGTCGACAATGTCGCCCATGCCATCGTGCTGGCGGCGACACACGCGGCCGCGCCGGGTCGCACATTTAATGTCGGCGAGGCGGTGACGCCGACCATGGGCGAGCGTCTTGCCCTGCTGCCGGCGAGGCCGGCGCGCAAACCGCCGCCGTTCCACTACGAACAGGATATGGTCTGCGACACGCGCCGCATCCGCTCAGAGCTCGGATTTGCGGAGATTTTGGACGAGGCCGCGGCCATGCAGGCGCTGGCGGAGAGCAAGCGGTAAAGGCCATTTGACCATCTATTTGACCCTTGGCCCGCCGGGGGGTATACGCCCGCCTCCGAAATGCTGCAGGAAGACCTATGCCCAATATCGCCTCGTCCAAGAAGCGCGTCCGCACCACGGCCAAGCGCACCGCCATCAACACCTCGCGCAAGACCCGCGTCCGCGGCTATATCCGCAAGGTCGAGGAAGCGATCGCGAGCGGCGACAAGACGGCGGCCCAGGCGGCTTTGAAGGCGGCGGAGCCGGAAATCATGCGCGGCGTGTCCAAGGGCATCCTGCACAAGAATACCGGCTCGCGGAAAGTCTCGCGCCTCTCCAAGCGCGTCGCCAAACTCGCCAAGTAATTGCGCCGTTTGGCGGATTCGGGGCGGGTTGCGGCAGAGGCGGAATAGAACTTCCGTTTTATTGTCCGTAGGCTGATTTTCCCTGTCCCGGAGCATTGCTGCACTGCATTAACCACCCCGCCGTCACGTAAGTGTCTGAAATCTGAGACAAACACGGCAAAATGCGAAAATCCGTACACGTACAAACGGTTAGCAGTCACAAAAGAGACCATGTTCCTGGTTCGTTCACTTGCGGGTGATTCGGTTTTCGGTGACATTAACCTTCGTTCGGTGGGCAAGAGAAAAAAGATGTCGAACACAAAAAACAACATAAGAACAGTATTCGATGCGTCGATCCGGTATTCCGGCTCCGATTGTAAATACAGTACTCCCTGAATCCTTGAAATAGCAGGTTTTTCAGACTGGGGGTCGTCCCGGTCGCAGCGAACCTATGCCGGAACGAGCACGTCATGGCCGCCTCCAATCCTTCCACCGACTATGCCGGCGACTTGAGCGCCGAAGAGGCCTGGGCGCTGCTCAAAAGCGATGCCAGGGCGCAGCTGGTCGATGTGCGGACCCAGGCGGAGTGGAATTTTGTCGGCCTGCCCGATCTGGCCGACGTCGGACGCGACGTCCATCTGATCGAGTGGCAGATGTTCCCGACCATGCAGGTCAATCCGGCCTTCGTCGCCGATGCGGAAGCCGCGGCCGGCACCGCCAAAGACGCCCCGGTGCTGTTCCTGTGCCGCTCGGGCGCGCGCTCGCGCAGCGCCGCGATCGCCCTGACGCGGGCGGGCTATACGCGCGCCTACAACGTCGCGGGCGGCTTTGAAGGCGATCTCGACGGCGACCGTCACCGCGGTCAGCGAAACGGCTGGAAGGCCGCCGACCTTCCTTGGAAACAAACGTGATGCAAGGGGGACAAGCCATGCGACGAGGGGTGGCGGCCTGAAAGGCCGCAGCAATTTGCCTAAAGAACCGGACGAAAAGTCCGGATGCAAACAAGGGGTTCACCGGCAGTCCGCCTTAACGGACGCCGGCAAGAAGCGGGTACTGGGTATTATGGGACAGACGACGAGTAAGCCGATGCGGCCCGACTGGCCGGCGGCCTGGATGGGCGCTCGCGAAAAGCTGCGCCGCGAATTGGGCGATGCGGTGTTCGATGCCTGGATCGGGCCGCTGACGCTCGACGGCTTCGAGAAAGACGAGATCCGGATCGGAACGAGCAAGTCGTTCATCCGCAATTGGGTGACCGAACGCTATGTCACCCGCATCGAGCGCGCCCTGCGCGCCGAAGGGGTCGAGCCGGTCTCGATCGCCATCGTGCTGTCCGTGGCCAAGCCCGTCGTCGGCGGCGGCCTGCTGCGCGAACCGGCGCGTAGCGAGGCGCCCGCGGCCGTTTTCGGCGCGGCGGAGGAAGAACCGTCCAGCGAAGCCGCCAAGGGCCTGTGGACTCGCATGCTGCATCCGCAGCAGACCTTCGAGAGCTTCGTCGCCGGCCCGGCCAACGAATTCGGCCTCAGTGCCGCGCGCAACTTCTCCGAAGGGGCGCAGAGCGACCTGACGCTGCTCTACATCCATGGCGGTTTCGGCTACGGCAAGACGCATCTTTTGAACGCCGCGGCGCTGGAGTTCCGCAAGCGCGGCAAACGCTCGCTGTTCTTGCGCTCGGAAGACTTCATGCGCCATTTCCTGGGAGCCCTCTATCGCAAGGACACGCTGGCGTTCAAGGAAGAGCTGCGCACCGCTGAGGTACTGATCATCGACGACCTGCAGCATATCTGCCGCTCGACGGCGACGGCGTCGGAGTTCCTCTACACCGTCAACGCCTTCGCCGATCTGCGCCGCCGCGTGGTGATCGCGGCCGACCGGGCGCCGGCGGCGCTCGAGGGCCTCGGCGCCGACGTGAAGTCGCGGCTGGCCGGCGGTCTGGTGGTGACGCTGGACAAGCCCGACCGCGAGACGCGGCTGGCGATCCTCAAAGCCCGCGCTGCGGACTTCGCGCGCCACAAGCCGCAGGCGCTGCTGCCCAACGACGTACTCGAGCACATCGCCGACATGGACGATGCCTCTCCACGCGAGTTGATCGGCGTCTTCACCAAGCTCGCCACCTACACCGACCTGACCAAGAAGCCGGTGACGCTGGAGACCATCGAGGACGTGGTCGGCCTGCGCAGCGCACCTGGCGCCAAGACCTCCATCGAGGACATCCAGCGCAAAACGGCAGAGTACTATGAACTCGACGTGCGTGACTTCCACTCGCCGCAGCGCGCTCGCCGCGTGGCGCGGCCGAGGCAGGTCGCGATGTACCTGTCGCGCAAGCTGACGACGCGCTCGTTGCCCGAAATCGGGCGTCGCTTCGGCGGCCGCGACCACACCACAGTGCTGCACGCCTGCCGGCGCGTCGAAGCGCTGTGCCTAGAGGACAAGGCATTCAAACAGCAGGTGGATTTCCTGCAGTCCCTGTTGTCGCGAGGGCCGTAGCGCCGGGATGATGCCAGGTGCGTATCAAAGTTGCATTGACAACGCGGGTTGAGGCCGCTGCTCAGATCAAACTGTCTCTGTAAACTGAGATACGCACCCGGGGCTCGACCGCATCATGTCAATCACGAAGCAGGCACCATCCCTCAGACCGCGAGGCAAGTTGAAGGCTGTCCGAAGCAAGTCAATCCGGCACTATCAGTTGCGAGTCGGTGAAATAATTTGGGCTTGGATCCATCTACATCAAAAAATTCAAATGCTGTTTGTCTACATCGCCACACCGCACAATGTCGAAATGGGACTGTCCATTTGGCACGCCCTCAAATCCGACAGCACTCAGCGAGATGCTTTGAGGTCGGCTCTGGATCACTTGGACTCTAAATTTTCACAAATGTCCGAAGGCACAGAGTGGCTTCTCGATATTGCAGCAAAGCTATCGCCGCATCGAAACGATGCCGCACACGCGCCAACTATCCTCAATTTTACGGAAAGCGGTTATGTCATTCCGAGTTGGCTTGCGAATCCCTCACACTGGAAGAGAATGCGGCCTCCACAAGGTCTTCGGCGATTTCATCGCGACTTTCGCGATGATTTGCACACGCTCATCAACTATGCGGACGCCCTTCAAACAGGGTTGAATGAGCGGGAAGAGGACCAAACGCCTCCGCCTCCACCCGCGCTGAAATCGATCCCGCAAGGAGAGGTTCCACTTACCCGCTCTCAGAAGCGCGATCGACGCAACCGACGCCCACGCAAGCCCCGTTGATCTCTTCGGCGGCCGCGACCACACCACAGTGCTGCACGCCTGCCGCCGTATCGAAGCCTTGTGCGAGGAGGATCCACTGTTCAAGCAGGAAGTCGATTTCCTGAGCCAGATGCTGGCGCGACGGGCGTGATTTTAGAGCCATTGTGACAAACGGCGCTCCCGAAGGGGCGCCGTTTTCATGCCCTAGCGTTCGCGCTTTGTGGAAATTGGCGTAAAAGGGCGGCCTGTCTCGCGCAGGTCCCCGGCGGCCATGAAACATCTTCTTCTGTTGGCGGCTCTGGCAGCGGCACCGCCGCAGGAAACGCTGCCCGCGCCGAGCGGCCCCGCGGCCATTGCGGTGTGTGGCGACGCGGCCGATCTGATGCGCCAGGGCGCCGCGGCCGACACGGATTCCGCCGCGATTTTCGCCAAGGCCCTGGAAGCCGCCGACCGCTGCGTCGAACAGGGCGGCGGCGCCGACGGGCTCATTGTCCGCTCCGAAGCGCAGCACGCGCTCAACCATATCGACGCGGCGCTCAGCGACCTGGCGGAGGCGCTGAAGCTTTCGCCTTTTTCCGGCGTCGCGCGCTTCGACCGCGGCCTGATATTCCTTCAGATGGGAAATTATCCGGGCGCCATCGACGATTTCACCGCCGCCATCGAAGTCAATCCGAACGACACCGACGCCTTCTACGAGCGCGGCTGGGCTTATGAGCTTGTGTCCAAGCACGACCCGGCGATTGCCGACCTCAGCGCCGTGATCGCGAAATATCCGCAGTTCGAGCCGGCCTATCGCCTGCGCGGCCTGGGCTATGCCGGCCGGCAAGACTGGGACCAGGCTATCGCGGACGACGACAAGGCCATCGCGCTCGATCCGGAGGACGACGACGTCTATTTCAATCGCGGCCTGGCGCATGCCGGACACGGACAGCACAAGGAGGCGATCGTGGATTTCGGGATCGTCCTGTCGCGCAATCCGAAGGACAATGACGCCCTCTATCAGCGCGGCCGCAGCCGCCAGGCGCTGGCCGATCTCGACGGCGCCATCGCCGATTTCACGGCCGGCATGGCGCTGCAACCGCAATACGCCATTTACAACGACCGCGGCGTGGCGCGCGAGGCGAAGGGCGATCTCGACGCGGCGTTGGACGATTACGCCAAGGCCACGGCGCTCGATCCGGGCGGTCAGACGGCGCTCAGGAACCATGCCCTGCTGGCCAATCGCAAGCAGCAATTCGCCGATGCGATCGCCGATGCGGATCGCCTGCTGGCCATCGATTCCAAGGACACCACGGCGCTGCTGACGCGCGGCAATTCTCTTTGGGCAACGCAGAATTGCCGCAAGGCCATTGCCGATTTCACCGCTCTCATCGCCCTCTTGCCCGACTTCGCCGTGGCGTACCGCAACCGTGGCTTCTGTCATCACCTCCTGGGCGAGTACGACGCGGCCCTTGCCGATTTCTCCAAGACGCTGACGTTCGACAAGGACGACGCCCGCGCCTTGTTCGCGCGCGGCGAAACCTATGCCGCCCAGAGCGAATACGCGCCGGCGCTTGCCGACATGAGCGCGGCCATCGTGCTCCTGCCCAATGAAGGCTGGGTTTGGGGTGAACGGGGCGCGCTGAGGAAAGAGATGGGCGACGCGGCCGGATCGGATGCGGACTTCGACCGGTCGATCGCTGCGTTCACGGCTGCCCTCGCGGCGACGCCCGGCGACGATCAGCTCTACGTGCATCGCGGCTTTGCCAATCTGGGGCGCGGCAATCTGCAAGCCGCCATCGCCGACGAAAGCCATGCCCTGGCCATCAGGAGCGACAACGTCGTCGCGCTCTACGACCGGGCGATCGCCTATCGGCGAAGCAAGCAATATGTCGAGGCGCTGCACGATATTTCCGAAGCCATCCGCAGAGGCCCGAAGAACGCGTTCAGCTACAGCGAACGGGCGCTGCTGGAGAACCTGCAAGGCGAACGTGAGGCCGCGATGGGCGATTACGACACGGCGCTCGCGCTGGCGCCGGACAATGCCGGCTTGCTGAACGACGCCTGCTGGCAGCGCGGCGTGATCAACCGCGACTTGACGACGGCGCTCGGTCAATGCCGGCGGTCCCTCGAGGTCCGGCCGAACTCCGCCGCGGCATTGGACAGTCTGGGCTTTGTGCAGTTCCGCCTCAGCGACTTCAAGGACGCCTTGGCCAGTTTCGACCAGGCCGTGAGCCTGCGGCCGAAACAGGCCGGATCGCTCTTCATGCGCGGGATCGTGAAGCTGCGGCTGGGGCGCTCGGCGGAGGGCGAAGCCGACCTGGCGGCCGCGCTGACGCTCGATCCGACGGTGACGGACACCTACAAGGGCTACGGCGTGACGCGCTGAACCGTCGCTTCGGCAGCGGATTTCGCGGCCGTCATGAGCCTCCACAGGCGCCCTGCGCGGCGCATTATTTTCTACCTTTCGGAAGGCTATTTGCTATAGTGGGAGACCTGAGTCTCGGCCGTCAAGAAACTCAAGGAAATCAATAGGTTACCAGCACGCTCGGATGGGCTGGACCTGGGGTTTTCAAACGGCCCAAAAATGCTTGCGAGAACGATGAAAATCAACGTCGAACGGGGTGCCTTCCTGAAGGCGCTGAGCCACGTGCAGAGTGTCGTCGAACGTCGCAACACCATTCCGATCCTGTCGAACGTCCTGATCGAAGCCGCCAAGGGCCAGCTCAAGCTGACCGCCACCGATCTCGACATTGAAATCGTCGAAGCCATTCCCGCCGATGTGCTGCGCAACGGCTCGGCCACGGCGCCGGCGCACATGCTGTACGACATCGTGCGCAAGCTGCCCGACGGCGCGCAGGTGCAAGCCGAGCTTCTGACCAGCGAAGGCGGCAGACTGGCCGTGTCGGCCGGCACGGTGCGTTTCGAGCTCGCCTGCCTGCCCAAGGAGGATTTCCCGCAGATGGCGGCGGGCGCCCTGCCCCACCGCTTCCGCCTGGCGGCGGACGACATGAAGCGCCTGATCGACAAGACGCGCTTTGCCATGGCAACCGACGAAACGCGGTTCTATCTGATGGGCATCCACATGCACGCCGCCAAGGACGGCAAGACGAAAGTCCTGCGCGCCGTGGCGACGGACGGCCACCGGCTGGCGCGCTTCGAACTCGACCTGCCCGAGGGCGCAGCCGACATGCCGGGCATCATCGTGCCGCGCAAGACCGTGACGGAGCTGCGCCGGCTGCTGGACGACGCCGACGGCGCGCTGGAAATTTCGCTGTCGGACACCAAGATCCAGTTCAACTTCGGCGGCGTCGAGCTGACCTCCAAGTTGATCGACGGCACGTTCCCGGACTATCAGCGCGTCATCCCGAGCGGCAACGACAAGTCGCTGGCGCTGGAGTCCAAGGAGTTCTCGCACTCCGTCGATCGCGTCTCGACGATTTCGGCGGACAAGACACGCGCGGTGAAGCTGGCGGTGGCCAAGGACAAGGTCACGCTCACCGTCGTCAATCCGGAAAGCGGCACGGCGACAGAGGAACTGGGCGCGACCTACAGCGCGGCCGGCATGGAGATCGGCTTCAACGCCAAATATCTCCTCGACATCACCAGCCAGATCGAGGGCAAGGAGATCCGCTTCCTGCTCTCCGACGCCGGCTCGCCCACCATCATCGAGGACGCGGACGACGCCCGCTCGCTCTACGTCCTCATGCCCATGCGAGTCTGATTTTGACAGTCCTGCCGGAACAGCGCCCGGACGGCGCGGCGTCAGCCTTTGTCGGGCGCGCGCGGCTTGCCGTGACGCGACTGACCCTGCGCAATTTCCGCTCCTATGCGGACGTGGAGCTGTCCGTGAGCGGCACGCCGGTGGTGCTGGCGGGGCCGAACGGCGCCGGCAAGACCAATCTGCTCGACGCGATCTCGCTGCTGTCGCCGGGCCGCGGCCTGCGCGGGGCCAAGCTTGGCGAGCATGTGCGGCGCGGACCGAGCGCGGCGCCCAGCGACGCGCTGTGGGCCGTGGCGGCGAATGTCTCGCGGGGCGGCGAAACCTACGAGGTCGGGACGGGCCTGACGCTGGGACCGGGTGGCGGCGAGCGGCGGGCCGTGCGCCTGAACGGCGCGCCGGCGCAGAACTCCGCCGATCTGGGCGAGTTGGTGCAGATGCTGTGGCTGACGCCGGCGATGGACCGGCTGTTCATCGAAGGCGCCAGCGGCCGGCGCAAGTTCCTCGACCGGCTGGTGCTGGGCTTCGATGCCGGCCATGCGCGGGTGACGACGCGCTACGAGACCGCGATGCGCGAGCGCGCGCGGCTGCTGAAATTCGGACCGCGCGATCCGGCCTGGCTCGATGGGCTGGAAGCCGAGATGGTCGAAGCCGGCCTGGCCATGGCCGTCGCGCGCGCGCGGACGGTGGAACGGCTCAATCGGGCCCTTATGGCGCGTGGAGAGGCCGGAGCCTTTCCGGCGGCCCAATTGGCGCTGGACGGCGAGACCGACGCGCTGCTCGCCGAGTTGGGCGAGGGCGCGGCGCAGGCGCTGCGCGAGAATCTGGCGCGGGCGCGCATCCGCGACGCGGAAGCCGGACGCACGACGGTCGGCCCGCATCTGACCGATCTGGCCGTGCGGCACACCCACAAGCGCACCGACGCGCGCGAATGCTCGACCGGCGAACAGAAGGCACTGCTGATCTCGATCGTCCTGGCCGACGCGTGGGAGCTTTGCGCGGCGCGCGACGGGCATGCGCCGCTGCTGCTGCTGGACGAGATCGCGGCGCATCTGGACGCCCGCCGGCGCGCCGCGCTGTTCGAGGAAGTCTTCGCGCTCGGCGCGCAGGCCTGGATGACGGGCACCGACCTGTCGCTGTTCGAGACAATTTCCGGCCGCGCCGAAATCTTCCATGTCACGGACGGCCAGTTCGTTCGCCAGGAGTAGAGCAGTTTGTCGGACGATCCCAAGAAAGTCATGGAAGAATACGGCGCCGACAGCATCAAGGTGCTCAAGGGCCTGGACGCCGTGCGCAAGCGGCCGGGCATGTATATCGGCGACACCGATGACGGCTCGGGCCTGCACCACATGGTCTACGAGGTCGTCGACAACGCCATCGACGAGGTGCTGGCCGGCCACGCGACGCGCGTCGATATCACCCTGAACGCCGACGGCTCGTGCACGGTGCGCGACGACGGCCGCGGCATCCCGACCGGCATCCATGAAGGCGAAGGCGTCTCGGCGGCCGAGGTCATCATGACCCAGCTGCATGCCGGCGGTAAGTTCGAGCAGAACGCCTACAAGGTCTCGGGCGGCCTGCACGGTGTCGGCGTGTCGGTGGTCAACGCGCTGTCCGAATTCCTCGACCTGCACATCTGGCGCGACGGCAAGGAGCACTACATGCGCTTTGCCTATGGCGAGCCCGTGGCGCCGCTGAAGATCGTGAAAGACGCGCCTGGCCGCAAGGGCACCGAAGTGACGTTTCTGCCCTCACCCTTGACCTTCACCAAGACCGAGTTCGACTTCGCGACGCTGGAGCACCGCTTGCGCGAGCTCGCCTTCCTCAATTCCGGCGTGACCATCCACCTGACCGACCGGCGCGGCGTCGAGGCGAAGGAAACCGTGTTGCATTACGAGGGCGGGCTGAAGGCGTTCGTGCAATATCTCGACCGCGCCAAGTCGTCGCTGATCTCCTCGCCGATCATGATCACGTCCGAGAAGGACGGCATGACGGTAGAGGTCGCGCTAACCTGGAACGACTCCTATCACGAGAGCATGTTGTGCTTCACCAACAACATCCCGCAGAAGGACGGCGGTACGCATCTGGCGGGCTTCCGCGCCGCGCTGACACGCGTGGTAACGAAATACGCCGACGACATGACGTCGGCCAAGAAGGACAAGGTGCCGCTGACCGGCGACGATTGCCGCGAGGGGCTGACCTGCGTGCTGTCGGTGAAGGTGCCCGATCCGAAATTCTCGTCGCAGACCAAGGAGAAGCTGGTCTCGTCCGAGGTGCGGCCCGTGGTCGAGGGCGTCGTCATCGACCAGCTCGGCCGCTGGCTGGAGGAGCATCCCGGCGAAGCCAAAGCCATGGTCGGCAAGGTGATGGAAGCCGCCCTGGCGCGCGAGGCGGCGCGCAAGGCGCGTGAACTCACAAGGCGCAAGGGCGTGCTGGACGGCGCCTCGCTGCCCGGCAAGCTGGCCGACTGCCAGGAGCGCGACCCTTCCAAATGCGAGATATTCATCGTCGAGGGCGACAGCGCCGGCGGCAGCGCCAAGCAGGCGCGCAACCGCGAGAACCAGGCCGTGCTGCCGTTGCGCGGCAAGATATTGAACATCGAGCGCGTGCGCTTCGACCGCATGCTGACCAGCGAGAGCATCGTGTCGCTGATCACGGCGCTGGGCACCGGCATCGGGCGCGAGGAATTCAACGCCGACAAGCTGCGCTATCACAAGATCATCCTCATGACCGACGCCGACGTCGACGGCTCGCATATCCGCACCCTGTTGCTGACGTTCCTGTATCGCCAGATGCCGGAGCTGATCGACCGCGGGCACATCTATATCGCGCAGCCGCCGCTCTACAAGGCGTCGCGCGGCAAGTCCGAGCGCTATCTCAAGAACCAGTCGGAGTATGACGAATATCTGGTCTCCGAAGGCTCGGACGGCGCGACCTTCACCTCGCATTCCGGCGAAGTGCTGGCGGGCGCCGATTTCGACGCGCTGGTGGCCAAGGCGCGGACCGCCGTGGCGGCGCTGAACGGCTTTCCGATCCACTATCCGCGCTTCGTGCTGGAGCAGGCCGCGATCGCCGGCGCGCTCAATCCGGAAATTCTGGCCGACAGCGCCAAGGCCGCCGCGGCCGCGGCCTATATCGCCCAGCGCCTCGACCACCTGTCGGAGGAATTCGAGCGTGGCTGGCACGGCGAGCCGACCTCCGATGGCGGCCTCAAATTCTGGCGCGAGGTGCGCGGCGTGCGCGAGGCCGTCGCCATCGACGGCGCCCTGATCGACAGCGCCGACGCGCGCAAGCTGGACCGCATGGCGGCGGATCTGCAGCAGGCCTATCTCAAGGTCGGCCAATTGCGCCGCAAGGACGATGTGGTGGAAGTCCACGCGCCGACGCAGCTTCTCAACGCCGTGCTGGAATGGGGCAAGAAGGGCATTTCGCTGCAGCGCTACAAGGGCCTGGGCGAGATGAACCCGCAGCAGCTATGGGAAACCACGCTGGACGAAAACGCGCGTACGCTGCTGCGCGTAAAAGTCGAGCATGTCGACGAGGCCGACGACCTCTTCACCAAGCTGATGGGCGAGGTGGTCGAACCACGCCGCGAATTCATCCAGGACCACGCGCTCAACGCGACGCTGGATGTGTGACTGATGTGATCAAGCCGCCACCCGCTGGTGACCGTGTGGTAGCGGAACTTCTTTTGCGAGGCCGCGAACTTCTTGATGCACCGCGCAGTCCTGTCGATTTTCAAACCGGCATTCCTGAAGCGGAGGCGTTGCTGAACAACATTGAGCAATACCCTCATTTGTTTGTATTTGGCTGCATCATGGATCGCCAAATCAAGTTTGGACGAGCTTGGGCAATCCCATATCGCATCGGAGTGCAGGCAGGCGGGTTTGAGTTCGCGAGATTCCGCCGACTCTCTGCAGAGACGTTAGAGCAGTTATTCACGCAGAATCGCCTTCACCGCTTTAACAAGACGACGGCCAACAGCTTCTTTCAAGCCGCTCAACATATTCATCGGACATACAACGACGATGCTTCCCAGATTTGGCTTGGAACACCGTCGAGCGCGCTTGTCGTACGACGGTTTCTGGAATTCACGGGAGCTGGCATTAAGATTGCGACGATGGCAGCGAACATCCTTGTCAGAGAATTCAAAATCCCAATGCGCGATCTGAGCGCGATTGATATTTCTCCGGATAGCCGCGTCACGCGCTTCTTCAAAGAGAGGGGGCTCTTGCGAAAAGATGCTTCTCCCACCGAACTGATATATTTGGCACGCGAGCTCTCTCCTGACTTTCCCGGCCTTCTGGACTATGCTGCGTTCACCGATGGCGGATATGAGCGATCGTCGGCCGGCAAAGCAGTTGGCTGCAATACAGGTCGGGCAAAGGCAAAGTAATGCGACCAAAGTCGATTTTGGAGATAGCCGAACGCGCGACCGACAAAGTCGGGTCGTTCGATCGCGCGGTGCGCGAGTTTCTCGATAGTTGGCAGACCATGCCGGCTGCGTCGCACGGCGCCGCGCTGGAAGGCGAACCGGCGCCCGTCGGACGCGTCCAGGATGCCTATCTTGCGGCGCTTGCGGAGCATCTTGCGCTGTCGGATCGGATCGCTGTTCCCGAATGGACGGAACGCGCCAGCCGTTTCCTCAGTGAGCCGTTTTTCACCGGCGGGCTGGAATTGCTGAAGGCCACGCTGTTGGTCGAGAGCCCGCTCGCATTCCGGCGGCACCTGATTTTCATAAGCGCCGACGCGCTTTCGCGGCCACGGCGCACCATGAGCGAAGCATGACCTTCATCGATACATCGACGCTCAAGGTGATCGAGCGCCGCCCCGGCTGGCGGGGGCGGTTCTTCGATTCCGGGGGGATGACCTTCGGGCACTACGAGTTCGACAAGGGCGCCGATATCCACGCGCACAGCCACGAACAGGAAGAGGTCTGGCACGTCCTGGAAGGCGAACTCGAGATCACCATCGGCGGCGAGACGGTGGTCGCAGGACCGGGCTTTGTCGGCGTCGTGCCGCCGAACGTGAAGCACGCGGTGATCGCGCGCACCAACGGCAAGGCGACCGTGGTCGACGCGCCCCGGCGCGAAATCCCAGGCGTCTAAGCCGTCGCGCCCATCAGCCAGCAGGCGATGGCGGGCTTGATGGCACCGTCCTTGCGGATTTTTTCGAGCGCCGCCCTGACCGCGTCGCGGATGCGTTGGCGCGTGGTTTCGTCTTCAACCTCCCCCAGCGCGCGCGAGAGCGGCCCCAGATTGGTCATCTGGAACGCCGCCGCCTCGGACGAGGGCCCGAGATTCATCACGCCGTCGAGCTTCTTGGCCTGCACGTTGCGAAAACCCGCCTCGGTCAAAATTGCCGCGACGCGTTCGGGATCGGCGAAGGCGAAGGGGCCGGGCGCCAGCGGGTCGGGCGGCGGTTGCGGCGGCAGATGTTCGCGCGCGGCGGCGGCCGGAACCGTCACCCATTCGTTCTCCATCGCCGGGCGCCAGCAGACAAAGGCGAGGCGTCCGCCGGGCTTGAGCCCCTTGCGGATGTTCGCGAAAGCGGCCGGCGGATTGTCGAAGAACATCACGCCGAAGCGCGAGAAGATCAGATCGTATTCGGGCTCGAAGGGATGGAAGGCAGCGTCGGCCTCGACGAAGCGCATGTTCTTTGCCGCATGGGCGCGCGCGACGGCCAGCATCGGCGCGGAAATGTCGACGCCGGTGACGTGACCGCCCGGCCCCACGGCGTCCGCGAGCAGATGGCTCGTCTGCCCGGCGCCGCAGCCGATATCGAGCACGCGCTCGCCGGCTTCGGCGGCCGCGAACGGCATGACACCCGCGGTGACGTCGTTGAGGTTGCGATCCATGTCGGTCTGATAGGCGGCCCACTTCTCGCCGCCCGGGCCGTTCCAGAACTTGATCTGGTCCGCGTTGGCGGACGCGTTGGCCTGCTCGCTCATGGCGCGATCCTCTTGAAGAACACGGTGGTGTCGCAGAAACGGCCATCCGGCCACAAGGCATAATCGGGAATAACCCCCACGCGCCGCCAGCCGAGGCGCGTGTAGAGCCGGTCGCCGGCGCTTTCCGTCACCGTGTCCAGCACCAGCAGGCTGCGGTCATGGTGGCGGGCGAAGGTCTCGATGTCGCGCATCAGCCGCTCGCCGACGCCGGCGTTGCGCGCCGAACGGTGCACGAGCAGCTTCCTGACGTCGGCGCGGTGCGGCTGGTTCGGCATCGTCTCGAGTCCGAGTTGCACTGTGCCGACGATGCGCTTGCCCTGCCGCGCGGCGAGCAGGACGAGCTTGCCGCGCCCGACATCCTCGAACACGCCGCGGAAATACAGCGCGCTTTCCGCGATGCCGAAGCCGTCCATGAAGCCGACCGAAGCGCCGCCGGCGACGCAATCGGCGAGAACGGCGGCAAGGTCGGGGATCGCGGCGCGGGCGGTCTTCGGATCGGCGTCGAGCTGCTCGACGGTTATGAGCGGCGAACCCGTCATTCCGCCGCGACGTGAAGCGCGACGCCGGCATGCGCCTGCAGGGCGACGATGACGGCGAATAGGTTGTTCATTTGCGGGTTCCCCGACGGACCCAGCATGCGCATGAGACTCTTAATGGGCAGCTTGGTCTTTCTGGCAAGCTTTTCAAAACCAAGTGTGCCGTTGATGTAATTCCGTAGCATGCGCTTGCTCACGCCGAGTTCGCCCGCGATCAGCGCATCGACTGCTTCGCAAAGGATGCCTGTCGCAAATTGGGGCTCGCGTTTCATACGAGCGATAACGATATCCGTGTATGGAAGTGCTAGAACGCGACCATCCTTATCATACTGTGCGCCTGTAATAGGCCCATCGCTCCTTTGCCGTGGCGATGTCTTGCGCTTGCTTTTTTTTCGTACCGCCGCCGAGGAGGACGACGATCGCGCTTCCTTGACGCCCGAAATAGACGCGATATCCAGGCTCGAAGTCGATTTTAAGTTCATGAACGCCTTCACCAACCGATTTTGCGTTGGACGTATTTCCTTCTGCCAATCGCGACACGGCGCGATCTACACGACGCAACGCTTCCCGCTCCAGATCATCGAACCAGCGCAGCAAAGGTTCTCTGCCCTGCCGGTCGACGAAGTAGCGGACTTCGATCATAGTAAAGTACCATATATGTTACCAATGGGCAAACCTATTTCTTTCCCGTCTTTCGTTTGCGCATCGCCAGCGTCCTCAGCCGCAAGGCGTTGAGTTTGATGAAGCCCTGCGCGTCCTTCTGGTCGTAGGCTCCCTGGTCGTCCTCGAAGGTGACGAGGTCCTGGGCGTAGAGCGAATAAGACGAGGCGCGGCCGATAACGGAGACGTTGCCCTTGTACAATTTGAGCCGGACGGTGCCGGCGACGAATTCCTGGCTCTTGTCGATCAGCGCCTGCAGCATCTCGCGTTCGGGCGTGAACCAGAAGCCGTTGTAGATCATCTCGGCATAGCGCGGCATCAGGTCGTCCTTGAGATGCGCGGCGCCGCGGTCGAGCGTGATCGATTCCATGGCGCGGTGGGCCACGAGCAGGATGGTGCCGCCGGGCGTCTCGTAGATGCCGCGCGACTTCATGCCAACGAAGCGGTTCTCGACCAGATCGAGGCGGCCGATGCCGTTGGCCTTGCCCAGCTCGTTGAGCCTGGCCAGCAACGCGGCGGGCGAGAGCTTCTGGCCGTCGATGGACATCGCATCGCCTTTTTCGAAGCCGATCTCGATCACCATCGCCTTGTCCGGCGCATCCTCGGGCGCGATCGTGCGCTGATAGACGATGCTGTCGGCTTCGACGGCGGGGTCTTCGAGGACCTTTCCTTCCGACGAAGAGTGCAACAGGTTGGCGTCGGCCGAGAACGGCGCCTCGCCGCGCTTGTCCATGGCGATCGGGATCTGATGCTTCTCAGCGAATTCGATCAGCTTGGTGCGGCTGGTAAGATCCCATTCGCGCCAGGGCGCGATGATCTTGATATCGGGGTTGAGCGCATAGTAGCTGAGTTCGAAGCGCACCTGGTCGTTGCCCTTGCCGGTGGCGCCGTGACAGACGGCGTCGGCGCCGACCTTTTGCGCAATCTCGATCTGCTTCTTGGCGATCAGCGGGCGGGCGATGGAGGTGCCGAGCAGATAGACGCCCTCATAGACCGCGTTGGCGCGGAACATCGGGAAGACGTAGTCGTGGACGAATTCCTCGCGCACGTCCTCGATGAAGATGTTCTGCGGCTTGATGCCGAGGAGTTCGGCTTTGGCGCGCGCGGGTGCGAGTTCGTCGCCCTGGCCGAGATCGGCGGTGAAGGTAATGACTTCGGCACCATATTCCGTCTGTAACCATTTCAGGATGACCGACGTGTCGAGGCCGCCCGAATAGGCCAGAACCACTTTTCCGATATTTTGTGCCGGCAAGGACCGCTACTCCGCTCTTTGCGATCAACTATAGGGGCAAATGCCAAAAATCCAGAGCAACGGTTACATTACCGTCACGCGGTCCCGCCGGCGGGCCGTCGTCCGGCCGGAGGACACTTCGCCGGAAAGACAATGGTGCAGGCGGGTGGAAGCCTGCTACGGTTGTGGCGTCAGTGCCAGCTGCGTGCCATCGGGGGCATATCTGTGAGACCGGAAGAAGAGGGAAACGCCCATTGGGCGTCCGTCGTCATATTTGTGGTCGGTGCGGTGTGTTCCGCGGCTCCGGTCACCATCGAAGCCTTCATCCCTCATGCCATTGGCGGGTGGCAATGGGCACTGAGCTTCGCCGCGCTCGGCAGCCTTCTGACACTCATGATTGACCTCTGGTGGCGCGTCATCAAACCACTCCCGGTATTCCTCAAGGAGGCACCGGATTTCAGCGATCGACTGGACAAGTCCGCACAGCTAACCATCAGGGCCATGCGACATGCTCTTGCAGCGGGCAAGCGGAACCACCCAGAGCTTCTGAAGACGACCAACGAATTTCTCGAACGAACTTCATCCCTGCTTGAAGACCTGTCCGATGGCGTCTTCAAGGCGGATTTGGCTAGCCTGGATCATCTGCGGGACGCCGCCGCCGTCGATTCCTGCCTGAAGACCTATGAGTCGGTAAGCAGGATCGACGTCTCCAACTACTGGGCCTTGGACAAGGGCAAAACCCTGTTCCTTGCCAACCAGCGCGCGCGAGCCAGAGGCGTGGATATAGAGCGCATTTTTGTCGTCTCAAGTACCACGCGCGAAGATACCAAAGAGACGCTTGATTTGCACAAGAGCATTGGTGTCAAGGTTCGTTGCGTCGATATTCGTGACGTCGTGCCGCTGATGCGTCGCGATTTTGGGATCATCGACGAGGGTAGCATGGCGGTGGAACAGAAGTTCGACAGCGACCATGCGACCCAAATCCGGACGGAATTCATCTACCCTTGCACCGAAAAATCAAACTCGATGGTCGATGAGTTGAAAAAGGCGATGAAGCATCTTCACAATATCAGTACGCCCTATTGATCGATCGACTTAGACGCGCCGCATTGTGCGCACTAGGCATGTCGGGCCACCGTCGCCGGCCAGGCACAGATTGTCTGCCGCGAACGTCTCGACCATGAAGCCGGCGCGGCGGATATTCCAGGCCGTTATCGGGCTGCCGGCGATCATGCAAACGACATCGTCACCCAGCGAAAAGACGTTGCAAGCCAATAACCCGCATTCCGTCTTGTCGATCGAAATCAGGCGAAAGCCTCGTCTCTTCAACTCCGTTAAGAAATGGATCGAAAGATATCTTTCGTCGACGACGCATATCTTTTCGCCGATGACGCTAATCATCGACGACAGATGCCAGATGCAGTCGGGACCCTCGACGCCGGGGATTTGCACGAACACGCACTCCGCGTCTGCCCCCACAAGACTGCGATATTGCTCGGCGCCGCTCGCATTGGTCCGATAGGACAGACCCACAGCGACAAGGCTATCGTCCAGCCAGACGATATCGCCGCCCTCAAGCGTTCCGGGCGCGACGATCTCGAAGGCGACTTTGACGCCTTGCCTCTCCAGCGCTTGGCGGTTTGCGGCAGGCTCGCGACTTCGATTGGATTTACCCATGCGGCATTGAACGATGCCGCGCGGGACAATCGCTAGAGCATCCTTTGCGTAGATAGAATCCAGGGAGAGTCCCGGCGCCCGCCCCAGCGATACTGACTTCACGCCTCTCCGACGCAGTATCCCGGCAAACGCCTCAAATTCCTGAATGGATTTCTCCAGGTCCGGCGGCGCACGAAAATGCAGAGCCTGCCACTGCTTGTCGATCCGCTTGGCGTCAAGGAACGCGTCTCGGGGGCTTCGCAGGGCGACCCAATCCGGACGCCGCCAATCGGCTATTTGTGCAACAGAAATTCGGGGGGCGCTTCTAGTCTTCGGGCGCATATCGGATTAGCGTCATGGTTTGTGCTGAAGCTGCTGTGTCACAATCAATGTTGATGTCGAGATAAAGTTGCGAAGGGGGCGAATTTCTTCATCGACGATCCACTGTACGCCTTCAAACGTGTCGTGCTTTACAAAAATAAACAGATCGTAGGGATCCCCAAAAACCGGCGCGACGAACTCGATTCCCTCGCGCTTCAGCAAGCCATCCGCCAAGACCTCGGCGGGATCGGCCACGCCCACTGTCGCCAAGACCCAGGCACATTTGCGACCGTCGGGCGCGAAAGTCGCCCGACTGAGCGGCTTTCCGTAATGGCTGGTGATTGGATACGACCCCGAACCGTAGATGTAGGAATTCGCCCCGATATCTTGCTTTCGAATTCGAGTATGAACTTGCTTGATCAGATCGTCTGGATCGTTGCCGCGGACGATCGTTAGTAAATCCGCCATGCCATAGATGGCATGTGCCGCCAGGAGATTGTCTCCCTTGCGATCGCCGGCCATCAAGACCCGCCCGACCTCATGCGCATTCGCGGACTTGGGTGTGTCCTGCATTTCTCCCGGCTTTCGCGCCGCCTTCACAAACGTGAAGGCGCTTGAAAACGGCATAAAATTGGTCGATTCGGGCACTGATTCCCCTGACAAGCTATCTCGATTCAAACAAACACGCGTCTGCTTATGCTAACCGAATATAGCAAGACCGTACAAGGCGATGGACAACCGCCCGTGCCCTGCTCTATCCGGCCGATCCCGCCAGGCCAAGACCGACGACGGCCACGGTTTGGCGCCGGCTGGATTCGATGTCATTGCGCCGCCCTCGCCAGGGCCGCGCCCATGCCGACCATCTCGGACGGCATCAGCACGATGGTCGTGGTGTTGTGCTCGGCGCCGATCTCCGAGACCATCTGCATCCGGCGCAGCTCCAGGGCCGCGGGGTTGGCGGCGACCACGCGGGCCGCGATGGCCAGCTTTTCCGAGGCTTCGGACTCCGCTTCCGCCTTGATGATGCGGGCCCGCTTCTCGCGGATGGCTTCGGCTTCGCGGGCCATGGCGCGCTGCATCGCTTCGGGGATCTCGACATCCTTCATCTCGACCATCTCGATGTGGATGCCCCAGGGCGTGGTGGCGTCGTCGACGATCTTCTTCAGCGTTTCGTTGATCTGATCGCGCTCCTTGAGCACTTCGTCCAGCACGTGCTGGCCGATGATGTTGCGCAAGGACGTCAGCGCCAGCTGATAGACCGCGGCGCCGTAATTCTGCACCGCGACGATGGCCTGCTCCGGATTGGCGATCTTGTACCTGAGCACGGCATTGACCTTGATCGTGACGCTGTCGCGCGTGATGGTTTCCTGCTGCTCGACCGTCACGGTGCGGGTGCGCAGGTCCAGCAGCCATTGGCGGTCGAAGATCGGCGCGATCCAGTAGAGACCCGGCCCCTTGACCAAACGGAAGCGGCCAAGCCGGAAGACCACGCCGCGCTCATATTCCTGCGCAATGCGAATGCCGCCAAGCGCGTACACGGCCGCCGCGAAGGCGGCCAGTTCCAGATAAAACATGGGGAGAATCCTTCCCTGGCCGCGAAGAGCGCGGCCTGCCCGGCGGCTTTCAAGAAACCGCCCGAAGGTGCAGCAAAGCTAGGCATGCCGGGTACGGCTTTCAATCGCTTGTCATGCCGCGTTTGCATGGGCGGCTATGCCAAACTTGCATTTGAAAATCGGGATATGAGGGAGAACGAAAACGAGCGCGGATGGACGCAAGAATGGCTGAACCGGTTGTGGACAGCTTTAGATGTGGCCGAGCACGAACGCCACGCGGTCATCCACCGAAGCGAGCGGCACTTCGATGGTGCGGTAGCCGAATTTCGGATAGACCGCGCCCACCAAATCGTAGACCGCGACGGCGTGTTCGAAGCTGTGCCTGCGTTCCTCGTCATGGGTGTAGATCTCTTCCCAAGGCGGGAAGAGAAAGACGGTTTCGTTGTAGGGGCACTGCGCTATGGCCTCTATGAGCGCTGGCGGATCGCCGACACCGGGCGGGTAGCCCGAGAGCTCGGGAATGCCGCGATCGAAGAACACCGGCGCCGCGGTTTCCGTGACGGCGTGATAGTCGCGCAAGGCGCATTCGAGCACCAGGTCGCGATATTTCGCGCGGTCGCCGTCATGGGTGGCGTTGCCGCCGGTCGCCGCCTGCTCTTTCAAGATCCGGCGCGCGGCTTCGGGCACGGTGGCGTAGCCGCGGGCGCGCAGCGCTTCAAGCAGCGTGGTCTTACCGGCCCCCGGGCCACCGCTGAAGATATGGAAGTTGTTTCGCTCAAGTCTCATCTTAACCTCGTTGGATTTGTGGCTGCGCAACCCGGGCGGCGCGCGGACGCGGTTTCGCCGGGTGACGATTCTTTAATGTTGGGAGATACGCGATTTAGGCTGCGCGGCCGCGTCGAGTCAAGCATGCGTGCGGTGCGGCAGCGCGAGTTCCCGGAACGAGATGCCGAACCACCCCGTTCTCATCGGCAAGGGCTGCATGTTCTCAACTCTGGACACACCTCATGACGATGATTCGAAAAATGCTGACCACAAGCGCCATCGCGGCACTGGTCGGGGTTGGCGCACTGGCGGCAACATCAACGGCAGCCAGCGCGCGCACCGTCTGCAACAGCGACGGCGATTGCTGGCACGAAAGCACGCAATACGAATATCCGACGACACTGGGCGTCCGCTTCTACGGCGACGACTATCGCACGGCCCATCACGACCTCGAACGCACCAATGACAACGACCACGCCATGAATCACTACTCCTGGCGCGAAAACCACGATGGCCGCGGCTACTACCGCCAGGGCCTGTGGGTCACGTTCTGAACCATCTGAAGCGAAAGCGGGCTGCGGCCCGCTTTTTCTTTATCCCCTTTGAAGACAGCCCAAGCTGCGCCGCCGACTACCAGCTGCCGCCGTCGACGCGGATGACCTGGCCGGTGACGTAACTCGACGCGTCGGACGCGAGATACAGCGCGGTGCCGACGATTTCGTCCGGCTCGCCGAAGCGCCTGAGGCCGAGGCGCTGCTGCGCCGCGTGATCGTCGCGCCAGGCGGTGGAGACGTCGGTGAGGAACGGTCCCGGGCAAATGCAGTTGACGCGCACCTTGGGACCGAACGCCTTGGCCAGCGCCACGGTCATCGAATTGATCGCCGCTTTCGCGCCGCCATAGGGAATGGTGTGCGGCATCGGCAGAAATGACGCGGTGCTCGACAGGTTGATGATCACGCCGCCATCGCCCGCCATCATCTTCTCGCCGATGAGCGCGGAGAGCCTAAACGGACCCTTGAAATTGATGGCGATGACCTTGTCGAACAACTCCTCGGTCGTCCCGCTGAGCGATGGCGCCAGCGGCGACATGCCGGCATTGTTGACCAGGATATCGACACGGCCGAAATGCCTGGTAGCGGCATCGGCCAGCGCATCGTTGTCGCCCCACTTGCCGACATGCGCCGCGAAAGGCAGCGCCCGGCGCCCGAGTTTCTCGACCTCGCGCGCGATCTCCTCGCAAGCCGCCAGCTTGCGCGAAGCGATCACGACATCGGCCCCGGCCCGCGCGAAAGCCAGCACCATCTCGCGGCCAAGCCCACGCGATCCGCCGGTGACGACGGCGATCTTGTTCGTGAGGTCAAAGAGGTCGGTCATCTATCCACCACTGTCATCGCCCGCGAATGCGGGCGACCCAGTTGGGCACACGCGCCGCTACGAAAGGCAAATACTTTCGTTAGAATGCTCCAGCCGCGGAGCGGCGTCACCTGGGTGGCCCGCATTCGCGGGCCATGACAATTATGATAATGTACGAGCATGACGATACAAGCCAAGCTCAACATTGTAACGCTCGGCGTAGCCGATAGAACGGCATTGTCGCGGCGTGCCGTCGATGCGTTCAAAGGGCGCAAGCAGGGCACGCATATCAGTTTCGCAACTCCTGAACTGCTGTTTCGGACGTTGACCGCAAAACGGTGGGAGATCGTCCGCTCGATGACGGGCGCCGGTCCGATGACCATTCGCGCGCTGGCGCGCCGCGTAAGCCGCGATGTCAAGGCAGTTCACGCCGACGTCCACGCCCTGCTGAACGCGGGCATCCTGCGCCGCAACGTCGAGAGCTTGATCGAATTCCCCTTCGACGCCATCCGCGTCGACGTCATGCTGACGGCCGCGTGAGTTCAAGGCGCCGTAGTTCGAAAAAGTTTGAACAGTCGACGTAGTTGGTTGTCTACGACCTCCAGCTTCCGATCCGCCTCGACGGCTGTGAATGCGAGGGCCTCGTTGTCCTCGCCCCGATCATGTTCTACCGCGCCGATGACGTGGACCAGATGCCGCGCCTCGCGCAGCGGCTCTTCCATGTCGAAGACAGGACCGGCAACAGCCTCGCGAAAAGCATCGTTCGGCTTCGGACGCCGAGTCAGAGTAGCGGCCCTCCGGGCGCGGCGCATATTGGCCATGGCGCGGTCTTTCATGATATCTCAGTTTTCAGGCAATCCTGCCTATGTGAAATATATCACTTTAAGTGAAAGAGTCAAATGGCTATTTCGCCAGCTCAATGTCGCGCTGGACGCGCTCTTATCGACATGTCGCAAGTCGAACTCGGAAGGCTAGCCGAAGTGTCGTCTCGAACGATTCTCGACTTCGAAGCCAACAAACGTGAGCCCATCAAGGCGACCCTCGCAGCAATTCAACGCGCGCTCGAAACCGCGGGCGTTGAATTTACCAATGGCGAGCAGCCCGGCGTGCGGCTGGCGAAGAAAAAAACCGGTGGCCGCCGAAATAGCTGATAGACTGGAGCAATGAAGCGAGATACCGCCATTGCTGCCCTGAAAAGCGAGGCCGAGGCCGTGAAGGCGCTGGGCGCGACGGCGCTTTATCTGTTCGGATCGACGGCGCGCGACGAGGCCAGAGAGGCAAGCGATCTCGACGTGTTCATCGAGTATGACGAGGATTCTAAGTTTTCCTTGCTGGATTTGATCGGCATCAAGCACTACCTCGAAGATCGGCTTGGCATTACCGTCGACCTCGCAACTCGCGACGGGCTGCATCCGATGCTCAAGAAAAGCATCGAAGATTCCGCTCGACGGATATTCTGATGAAAAGGAGCGTGCGCCTGAGGCTTCATGATGTTCTGAAGAACATCGACGGCATCGAACATGCCGTGTCGGGAAAGACATTCGAGGATTTCCGATCGGATTGGTTGCTCCGGCACGGCATCGAACGCGGCATGGAAATCATTTCGGAAGCGTCGAAGCATATCCCAGAAAATCTGCCCCAAACCCAGCCCGAATTATCATGGCGCGGGATCATTGGGATCGGAAACATACTCCGACACGACTACGAGAACGTCTCGGAAAAGATCATCTGGAACGCGATTGGAAGTGATCTGCCGCCGCTGCGAAAAGCGATCGTCGCAATGCTCGCCACGCTTAAGGAAGACGATTAGCTAACCCGGCATCCTTGCCAGTGATGCGCTTTCGATCTCCGCCATCCGATCCTTCGCCCGCGTCTTCACGCTCTCGCTCTTGAGCTGGCCGCAGGCCGCCATGATGTCCCGGCCGCGCGGCGTGCGTACGGGGCTGGCGTAGCCGGCGCGGTTTACGACTTCGGCGAATTTTTCGATTTGCTCCCAGTCGGAGCATTCGTAGGGCGCGCCGGGCCACGGATTGAACGGGATCAAGTTGATCTTGGCCGGAATGCCCTTGATCAGCTTTACGAGTTCGCGCGCCTCGGGCAGCGTATCGTTGACGCCCTTGAGCATCACATATTCGAAGGTGATGCGGCGCGAGTTCGAGGCGCCGGGATAGGTGCGGCAGGCCTCGAGCAATTGCGCCAGCGGATATTTCTTGTTGATCGGCACGAGACGATCGCGGATTTCGTCGCGTACGGCGTGCAGCGAGATGGCGAGGCCGGAGCCGATCTCGTGGCCGGCGCGGGGGATCATCGGCACGACGCCGGCAGTGGAGAGCGTGACGCGGCGTTTCGACAGCGCGAGGCCATCGCCGTCGGTGACCAGCGCCAGCGCCGCCTTGACGTTATCGAAATTGTACAGCGGCTCGCCCATGCCCATCATCACAACATTGGTGACGCGGCGGTCCGCGCCGGTGGACGGCCAGTCGCCGAGTGCATCCTTGGCGATCATCACCTGGCCGACGATCTCGGACGGGTCAAGATTGCGCACCAGCCTCTGCGTGCCGGTGTGGCAGAAGCGGCAATTGAGCGTGCAGCCGACCTGGGACGAGACACACAGCGTGCCCCGGCCCGGCTCCGGAATGAACACGGTTTCGAATTCGATGCCGGGGCCGGTGCGCAGCAACCATTTGCGCGTGCCGTCATTGGAGATCTGCTCGGTCACGACTTGCGGGCGGTCGAGCGTGAAACGCTCCGCCATCTGGGCGCGGAAATCCTTGGCGAGATTCGTCATGCTCGCGAAGTCGCGCGCGCCATGGACATAAATCCAGTTCCACAGCTGGCGGGCGCGCATCGGCGCAGCCTTCTGCGGCACGCCCGCGACGGTCAGCGCGGCGGCGAGCTCGCTGGGGGAACGGCCGAGGAGGTTTGTTCTATTGTCCGACATTAAGCACCGCTGTCATTCCCGGCCGAGTATCGCGCAGCGATACGAGGGGAAGGGAACCCAGGCGGTCAGACCAAGCCCGGTCGGACCGCCTGGGTCCCCTTCCCTCAGCCCGCCATTACATGGCGGGCCTCGCCGGGGATGACAAGTGGTGGATTACATTCCACAGGATGCGTGGATCTTGTCCAGCGCGTCCTGGAGGCCGGCCAGGGAATAGGTGTCCCTTGTCGTCGTGCCGCGCTTGGAGATGCCCGTGACGAGCAGTTGCTGGCTGCGCTTCATGGTTTCGACCAGCTTGATCTCGTCGACGTGGGCGCGGATCCAGGCGGCGCCGGCGCCGTCATTGTTCTGGGTGAAGAACTCGAACTTGTCGGTGCCGACCGCGACGGTAACGGTGCTGCCGTCCTTGTAGACGTAGCCGGGGACCACTTCGGGCTCGGACTTGGTCTTGGGTGAGCGGCCCGGCCAGTCGGTGATCAGGAAATAAATCGGGTCGCGCTTGGCCTTGGGACTGGTCGCGGTCGGCTTGGAGATCGCGTAGCAGATCCGGCTGCTGCCGCTGCCACTGGTGAAGGCGGACCAGGCGGCGGAGACGCCCAGCAGCGTCGGCGAGTCGGTCGCCGCGCCGGCGCCGGTGAACGACAGGGCGGAGCCGGCGAGCAGCACGGCCACGGCAATACGCGCCAGGGAAATCGGAAGAGAGCGGATCATAAACGGACGGCTCCTGATGCTGACCGATCCCCTTATGCCAGCGGAATCAGGCACTTCTGTGGTGGCAGCGAAAGCGTGGCCGAGAATACGGGCTGGGCACCGGCCCGTCCACGACAAATGTCAAAATATCGGGCCGATCGGAGTCTTAACCGGAGGCGCCGATCGCGTCTTCGACGTCGCGCAGTCGGTCCTTGCCGAAGAAAATCTCGTCGCCGACGAAGAAGGTCGGGATGCCGAAGACGCCGCGCGCCACGGCGTTTTCCGTGTTGGCGATCAGCGTGGCCTTCACCTCGGCCGCCTGGGCGCGCTCCAGCAGCGCCGGGTCGAGGCCCGACTGCGCCAACGCCGCCTTGATGATCTCGGCGTCGTCCATCTTCTTGGGCTCGATCCACATGTGATGGAACACAGCCTCCATGTAGCGCGGCAGGATGCCTTCGTTCTGCGCCGCGACGGCCATGCGCATGAGATTGAGCGTGTTGACCGGAAAGAACGGATTGAACTTGAAATCCGCGATGGCGTGGCGGCGGATGAAGCGCTGGGTCTCCAGCTGCTCATACGCCATCTTGTTCTTGATGTGGCCGAAGGCCTGCATCGGCGACTGGTTGCCGGTCGCCTTGAAGATGCCGCCGAGCAGGACGGGGACGTACTCGAATTTGGCGCCGGTGCGCTTTTCGATGTCCGGGATCACGCGATGCGCCAGGAAGGCGTTGGGGCTGCCGAAGTCGAAGAGGAATTCGCAATTCATCACCAGGTCTCCTTGTACGGCCGCACGTCGAGTTCGAAGGTCCAGGCGTCGCGCTTTTGGCTGTGCAGATACCAATAGGCGTCGGCAATGGAGTCCGGATGCATCAGCTGGTCGGGCTCGATCCTGGCAACCGCCTCGTCGCCGCCGCGGGCGCGGATGCGCTCCTTGACGAAGGCCGTGTCGACGCCGGCGTCGATGATGAGATGGGCGACGTGGATGTTCTGGGGGCCCAGCTCGCGCGCCATGCTCTGGGCGACGGCGCGCAGGCCGAACTTGGCGGATGCGAAAGCCGCATAGCCCTTGCCGCCGCGCAGCGAGGCGGTCGCGCCGGTGAAGAGGATGGTGCCCTTGCCGCGCGGCAGCATCAGCCGCGCCGCCTCGCGACCGGTGAGGAAGCCGCCATAGCAGGCCATCTCCCAAACCTTGCGGAAAACGCGTTCGGTGGTTTCCAGGATCGGAAAATTGACGTTGGCGCCGGGATTGAAGACGCAGACTTCCAGCGGCGCATGCGCGTCGGCTTCGTTGAGGAAGGCCGTGACGTCTTCTTCCTTGCGGGCGTCGAGGGCGCGCGCCTCGCAGGCGCCGCCGCCCGATTCGATGTCCTTTTTCAGCGCCGCGAGCTTGTCGGCGGTGCGCCGTCCGGCGAACACGGTGTAGCCCTCGGCCGCGAATTTCCGGGCGATGGCGGAGCCGATGAAGTCTCCCGCCCCGATGACGGCGGCGGTGGCGTTGCGTGGCGTCATGACGGATCTTTCGCTATTACATGATGACCATAATATAACAAACCAACTCTGTCATGGCCCGCGAATGCGGGCCACCCAGTTGAAATCTGCACGGCTGTCAAAGTGTTGGCGGCTTTCCTTCGCGGTCCGAGAAGACGTCACCTGGGTGGCCCGCATTCGCGGGCCATGACAATCTTTTTGGGGTGCTACTCGCGCAATCCCCAGCCAATGGCGTAGAGCCGCCAGACGATGGCGCCCAGGACCGTGGCGAGCGACAGCGTCAGCAGCACGCCGATCAGGGCCGGCGCCTCGCTGAAGCCGAGCATGGCGTGGCGCAATCCATTGATGAAATAGAACAGCGGATTGCCGTAGGCCAGCCAGCGCAGCCAGGGCGGCAGCATGGCGACCGTGTTGAAGACGCCGCCGACCATCGCCAGAGGCTGGATGAGAAAGACGATGAGGATGTTGAGCTGCTCGAAGGTCTTGGCCCACAGCGCCACGATGATGCCGAGGAAGCCGAAGATCATCGAGACCAAGACCACCCAGAACAGGAACTCCGGCAGCGAATGCATGTGGACGGCGCCGAACGCCACGCCGATCAGCATGATGCCGAGCGCGGTGACCACCGAGCGCAGGATGACGATCGAGATGGCGCCGGCGATCATCTCGACATAGGAGAGCGGCGAGACCAGGATTTCCTCGATGCTCTTCTGGAAGCGCTGGAAATAGATCTGCGAGGTCGCCTGCAGGAAGGAGGCGTTGACGATGTTCATCATCACCACGCCGGGCAGGACGAATTCGAGATAGCTGTACTGGCCGAAATTCTTGATGCGGCCGCCGACCACGAAGCCGAAGATGAAGATGAAGAGCAGCGCCGAGATCAGCGGCGCGACCACGGCCTGGATCGGCACGCGCATCAGGCGCTGGATCTCGCGCCGGATCATGGTCCACAGGCCGATCCAGTTGACGGTCATCGCGCGGCCACCTGGGCATGGTCGGCTGCCTTGCCAGTGGCGGCGAGATAGGCGCGTTCGAGGCCGCCCGGTTCGGTGAAGAACTCCGCCTTGGGGCCGTCGCGGACGATCCTGCCTTTGTTGACGATGGCGATGGTGCGGCAGAGGCGCTCGATCTCTTCGAGATAGTGCGAGGTCAGAAGGATGGTGGTGCCGTCGCGGTTGAGCTCCTGCAGATAGCGCCACAAATCCATGCGCAGTTCGACGTCGACGCCGGCGGTCGGCTCGTCGAGGATGAGCAGCTTGGGATCGTTGACCATGGCGCGGGCCAGGATGACGCGGCGCTTGAGCCCGCCCGAGAGTTCGCGGAACGGCTTGGCGGCATGCGGCACCAGGTCGAAGCGCTCGATCAGCATGTCGACGCGCTTCTTGCGCTCGGCCTTGCGCATGCCGAAATAGCCGCCCATCCAGTCGACGATGTTGCGGGCGTTGGCGAAGGGATCGACGTTGAATTCCTGGGGGCTGAGGCCCACCAGCTTGCGCGCGTTGCGATAGTCGCCGACCGCGTCGACGCCGAAGATGCGGATCGAGCCCGAGGTCGGATTGGTGATGCCGGTGACGCAATGGATGGTGGTCGATTTGCCGGCGCCGTTGGGCCCCAGGAAGCCGAAGAAATCGCCCGGCTGTATGGTCAGCGAAACGTCTTCGACGGCGACGGTGCCGCTCTTATAGACCTTGCGGAGATGGGAAATTTCGAGCGCGGGTGCCATGTTCAGAAATCAGAATTCGGAAGCCAGAAAACAGAATCGGTCGCGGCTGTCACCTGTTTTCTGATATCAGGTTTCCGTCTTCCGGCTTCTGACGATCGGCGCGCCCCATTTATGCTGCGGCGGAATGTCCGGCGCTTCGCGGCCGGGCGCGATGGGGCGGCTGCCGTAGCCGCCCGCGCTGATCAGCCGGTCGTACATCACGATGGCGCCGGCCATGCCGACATTGATCGAGAATTTCATCGGTATCCTGACCACGAACTCGCAGAGCGACAGCACCGCCGGCGACAGGGACATGCGCTCGGCACCGAAGACATAGGCGGCGCGCCCGGGATGGCGGAAGCGGGGGAGTTCCGTCGCATTCTCGGTGATCTCGACGCCGACCAGGCGGCAGCCGGTGGGCAGGCGGAACTCGTCGGCGTTCTTGTAGGCGTAGAGCGGGATCGCGCCTTCCGTGCGCGCGGTGTCGGACTGGGCGTGGGACAGATTGACCTGGGCGTTGATGGTGAAAAAGAAGCTTGCGTCGAACGCATTGGCGATGCGCATAAGATTGCCCAGATTCATCGGCTTGGAGATGCCGTCGACGCCGATGGCGAAGTAACCGCGCATGACTTATTTCTCCCCCTCCACCCTTCGCACCTGACGGTGCTACGGGCACCTCCCCCGCCAGCGCTTCGCGCGCGGGGGAGGCGGACCTGTGCTGAACAATGCTATAGAATCTCCATGACCAATCCCATTCTAGTCGAAGTCACGCGCGGCGCTTTGGTGGAGAGCGTGCATCGCGGCGCCATTGCCGTGGCCGACAGCTCCGGCGCGCTGCTCCTGGCGCTGGGCGATGTGACGACGCCGACCTATTCGCGCTCCTCGCTCAAGCCGATGCAGGCGATGGTGCTGGTGGAATCGGGCGCGGCGGAGGCGTTCGGCCTGGGCGACGAGGAGATCGCGCTGGCCTGCGCCTCGCATTCGGGCGAGCCGATGCACACGACGCGCGTCGCCGCCTGGCTGGCGCGGATCGGCTGCGGCGAGAGCGACCTGGCCTGCGGCGCGCATGCCTCGCGCTTCGAGAAGGTCGCCGAGACGATGATCCGCGACGGCGTCAAGCCGACGCGCATTTTCAACAATTGCTCGGGCAAGCACGCCGGCTTTCTGACCGTGGCGCGGCATTGGGACGTGGCGACGCAAGGTTATGAGCGCGTCGACCATCCGGTGCAGCGCGCCGTCGCGGCGGTGCTGCGCGAGCTATCGGGCGCGGGCGAACTCGCTTACGGCATCGACGGCTGCGGGGCGCCGAACTTCGCCACCTCGCTGAGCGAATTCGCGCGCGCCGCGGCGAAGATGGCGGCGCCGGACGGGCTCGCCAAGCCGCGGGCCGACGCGGCGCGGCGCATCATCGGCGCAGTGATCCAGCATCCCGAACTGATGAGCGGCACGGGCCGCGCCTGCGCCACGCTGATCCGAGCCAGCGGCGGCCGCGCGGCGGTGAAAACCGGCGCGGAGGGCTTCTTCGGCGGCTGGATTCCGGGCCTGGGCCTCGGCATCGCCGTCAAGATCGACGACGGCGCCGGACGCGCTTCGGAAACGGCGATTGCCGCTGTACTCGACAAGCTGGGACTGTTGGGAGACGGCGCGCGTGGCATTCTGCGGGCGCCTGTTCTCAACACCCGCGGCACCACTGTCGGCGAGCGCCGCCCGGCCGCCGCCCTCGCTTCGCTCAGGATTGCCTAATAGCTGTTGTGACTGTCGTTGTGACCGTGATCGCTGTCGTGATCCTCGTCACGCGGGTGATGGGTCATGGGGCCGCTATAGGGCGCCACCGACACGATCGAGCAGCGGCCATCGAAGCCGGGGTTGCGCGTGATGATGTCATCGCCGGCCTCGATGCAGCTGAGACGCGTGAGGCCGTGGCTGCGGATTTCAATCGACTCCCTGAAATTGAATTCCGAACAGGTCCCCACCAGTTTCAGCAGAATTTTCTTGTGCTGGTAGTTTTCCACTACCAGCGTACGGTCGTTCAACGAGACCCAGTTCTGAATGTCGGGCTGACGAATGCAGGTGCCGTCCGCATAAGCCGGCGTACCCAGCGCCACGGCGGCGACCGCCGCCAGCAAAAGCAATTTGCGCATGATCGGACGCTCCTTCGTTGAAGGCTGTTGCTAGTATACGCCCAAACCGGACATTTCGATCCCGCCCGATCAGAGATGCGAGGATTTTCGCGGCATCGCTCCGCGATACGGTGTCACCGAAACGATCCGGCAGGTACCGGGCTCGCCGGCATAGCTTGTGGAGACGGTGTCGCCGGCCGCGACGCAACTGACGGAGGACTCCAGCGGGCCGCTGATCGCGAGCTGGTCGTAGACGCCGAAGCCCGAGCAGCCGCTGGTCAGTTGCAGCAGGACCCGACGGTGCGCGGACGTCTCGAGGATCAGAGATTTGTCGGCCGGGCTGGCCCAGTCGCGGATGTCGTTGCGGCGGATGCAGGTCTGGTCGTCGGCGAGCGCCGGCGCGGCGACGAAAAACGCCAGCCCGCCCAGTGCCAGAAGCAGTTTGCGCATGGCATGAAGTCCTTCGTAAGCGTTGGCCCTCCCGGACACACTATACGCTTGTGCGCGACGATTGGATCCCTTCGAACCGACTTTGCGGGCGCCGACGCCTTCGCTTAAGGTCGGCGCCGACAGCCATCCAAGAACACTGTAAGCCATCGGGAGAATCGCCATGAAAGCCATGCTTTGCACGCATTATGGGCCGCCGGAAGAAATGGAATTGCGCGAACTGCCCTCGCCGGCGCCGGGCAAGAATCAGGTCCTGATCGCCGTGAAGGCTTGCGGCGTAAACTTTCCCGACGTGCTGATGCTGGCCGACAAGTATCAGTTCAAGCCGCCGCTGCCCTTCCCGCCCGGCGGCGAAGTGGCCGGCGTGGTCAAGGCGCTGGGCGAAGGCGTGAGCAATCTCAAAGTCGGCGACCGCGTCGCGGTGTCGATCGGCAATGGCGGTTTCGCCGAAGAGGTGCTGGCGGATGCGCGGCGCTGCGTGCCGATGCCGGCCAATGTCGATTTCAACGTCGCCTCGGCCTTCATCGTGACCTATGGCACGTCCTATCACGCGCTGAAGGACCGGGCGAATCTGAAAGCCGGCGAGCATCTGGTGGTGCTGGGCGCGGCCGGCGGCGTCGGTCTGTCGGCCGTCGAGCTCGGCGTCGCGATGGGCGCCAAGGTGATCGCCGGCGCCTCGAGCCAGGAGAAGGTCGACCTCGCCATCAAGCACGGCGCCACGGCCGGTTTCGTCTATCCCAAGCTGCCGCTGTCCAGAGACCAGCAGAAGGCGATGTCGGACAAGATCAAGGAGCTGACCGGCGGTTCGGGCGCCGACGTGCTCTACGATCCGATCGGCGACCAATATGCCGAGCCGAGCTTGCGCGCCATGAACTGGGAAGGGCGTTATCTGGTGATCGGCTTCGCGGCCGGCGAGATTCCCAAGATCCCGCTCAACTTGACGCTGCTCAAGGGCTGCGACGTGCTGGGCGTGTTCTGGGGCATGGCGACGCAGCGCGATCCCAAGCACGCCCATGAGAGCCTGCGCGAGATCATGGGAATGATCGCGGACGGCAAGCTGCATCCCAACGTCTCGGCTGCCTTCCCGCTGGCCGAAGCCGGCAAATCGATCCGTATGCTGATGGATCGCAAGGCGATGGGCAAAGTCGTCGTGACGATGAACTGAAAGGCAATCCCATGCGCTCCAAAGCGGTTATCGGTCTTCTCGCCGTCGCGGCGTCCGTCGCCCTTGGGGCAGGCGCCCGGGCGGACGACTACGCCAACGTCCACACGGTGTCGGTGATCGTGGCGCTGGACCCTGCCGTGACGCTGCGGGAAATGAGCATGCTGGAGTTCACCGAAGGCGAGCCGCAAAGCTTCCTGCCGAAGACCGATTTCAACGGCGTCATCCGGCACTATGTCGAAACGGCGCTGGCGACGCGGTTCACCGTCGTGCCGCCGGCGCCCGCCGCCCTCAATCTCGCCAGGCTGCACGGCGACGATTTCCGCGCCGCGCTGGGGACGCTGCGCGGCACGGGGGTGGATGCCTATGTCTTCGTCTTCCCCGGCTACCGCTCCTATGGCCGCATCAATTGGAGCGGCTTCGGCCTCGACAAGAATTCGGACAGCGCGACAACCCTGTACACGCTGTTCTCCATCTCGGCCTTCGACGCACGGACGGGCGCGAACATCGACTATGGCAGTTCGAAGTTCCATGGCGGCGGCGTGTTCGGCGGCGTCTTCACCCTGCAGACCTGCGACGCAGCGCTGTGGCCCGGAGCGAAGGCGCCCCTTGCCGCCGACCGGCAGGCCACGGTCGAAGCGGAAATCCTGGCGGCGATCAAGGAGAGCGTGCCCGAAGCGCTGAGCGGCGCCGGCCTGCCCGACCAGACCGGCTACACGCCGACATCCCATTCGGGCGACGCGCTGGTGCCGGGCGGCCATTGCCACCGGGGCTGAGCCGCGCCTGGATCGAAACCATGCGGCGATAGTTGTAGTAGCGATGTAATCGCGACCGGGCTTGGGGACCTCACCGCATCATGGCAGCCAAGACGCGCACCGCGCGCACGGCAAGGCGTTCGCTGGCCCAGCGCCTGCGCGGCGTCGCGCTGTTCGAGCAGCTCGGCCCCGGCCTCATCACCGGCGCGGCGGACGACGACCCGAGCGGCATCGCGACCTACAGCCAAGGCGGCGCGCAGTTCGGCTTCGGCCTTCTGTGGACGCTGGTCCTCACCTTCCCCCTGATGGTCTCGATCCAGCTGGTCAGCGCCCATATCGGCCGCGTCACGGGCAAAGGCCTGGCGCAGAACATGGGCCAGGTCTTGCCGGCGCCCGTTGTGCTGACGCTGGTGGCGCTGCTGTTCGTCGCCAACACGATCAATATCGGCGCCGACGTGGCAGCGATGGGGGCAGCGGCGAAACTCGTCGCCGGCGGCGGCGAGCACGTCTTCACCATCGTCTTCGCGCTGGTTTCCATCGTTCTGCAGATGTTCGTGCCCTATAAGCGCTATGCCCGCTTCCTGACCGTGCTGACCCTCAGCCTGTTCTCCTATGTCGCGCTGGTCTTCATGATCCACCTGGATTGGGCGCAGGTGGGATTGGGCATGATCGGCGTGCATGCCGATCTCAGCAAGGCCGCCGCGGTGACCATCGTCGCGATCTTCGGCACCACGATCAGCCCCTATCTGTTCTTCTGGCAGAGTTCGCAGGAGGTCGAGGAAGTTGATCACCACGCCGGTCAGCACGCCCTCACCCAATCGCCCGAGCAGGCGCCGGGCGCCTTCCGCCGCATGCGCATCGACACCATCGCCGGCATGGCGGTGTCCAATCTGGTGGCGCTGGCGATCATGATCAGCACGGCCGCGACGCTGCACGCCGCCGGCAAGACGGATATCCAGTCGGCGGCGCAGGCGGCCGAGGCCCTCAAGCCGATCGCCGGCAATTTCGCCTTCGCGCTGTTCAGCCTGGGCATCATCGGCACCGGCATGCTGGCCATCCCCGTGCTGGCGGGCTCGGCGGCCTATGCCATCGGCGAGACGCGCGGCTGGAAGGTCGGGCTCGACAACAAGCCCTGGGAAGCCGTCGGCTTCTATCTCGTCATCGCCATGGCGGTGGCGATGGGCATCGGCATCGACTATTCCGGCATCGATCCGATCAAGGCGCTGTACTGGAGCGCCGTGCTGAATGGCGTCATCGCCGTGCCGATCATGGCGGCGATGATGTATGTCGCGGGCAACAAGAAAAAGATGGGCAATTTCACCGCTGGCCGCTCGCTCAGCATCCTGGGCTGGACCTCCACCGCCGTAATGGCGGCGGCGGCGATTGCCATGTTCGTGACCTCTTTTTAGCGAGCCGGCTTGCACTTGCCGTCAAGGCTTCCCATCTTGTGATCGCTCACAAGGGGACACGCCATGTCGGTACTGGGTTGGATATTCGTCGGGCTGGTCAGCGGATTCATTGCTAGCAGGATCGTCAACAAGAAAGGCGAAGGCTGCTTGCTGAACTTGGCGCTCGGCCTGGTTGGTGCTTTCGTCGGAGGATTGATCTTCACCGCCCTGGGAGGAGAAAAATCGGGCGGATTTTTCTACTCGACTTTCGTTGCCACCTTTGGCGCCATCATCGTGCTGTTCCTGTGGCACGCCATCACCGGCAACCGGACGCTGCGCTGAACCCATGCGCGTCACGCTGAAGGACGCCGTTGCCAAGCTTGCGCCGCTCTACCGCGCGTCCAAGCCGCTCGGCGATCCGCTGGCGATCCTGGTGTGGGAGAATATCGGCTATCTCATCGACGACGCGCGGCGCGGCGCCCTGTTCGCCGAGTTCGGCAAGCGCATCGGGCTGAAGGCACACGAAATCGCCAATGCGCCGATGCCGATCCTGACCGACATCGCGGCGCGCGGCGGCATGCACCCGCAAAAGCGGGCGGAGCGGCTGAGGGAGATCGGCAGCCTCGCGATCGCGGCGTGCGACGGCGATCTGACGGCCAAGCTGAAATCGCTGCCGCTGGCCAAGGCCCGCACGCTGCTGAAGAAATTTCCGGCCATCGGCGATCCCGGCGCGGACCGGATATTGCTGTTCGCGGGGATCACCGCGCAGCCCTGCCTCGACTCGAACGGCTTGCGCGCCCTGGTGCGGCTTGGCCTCTGCGCCGAAGGCAAATCCTATGCGCAGACCTACAAGGCGGGGATCGACGTCCTGCGCCGCGACGGTGCGCCCGATGCCGCATGGCTCAAGCGCGCCTATCTCGTCTTGCGCGAGCACGGCAAAGCGTTGTGCAAGCGCTCGGCCCCGATCTGCGAACCCTGCCCGCTCGACCGCGTCTGCGCCCACCGGCCGGTGACGGCGGGGATGTGAGGATCGGACGAGAAGGCTATTGATAGAGCTACACAAATCAGGATTTCTCACAAAAATTTGTCTAGTTCATGGATTTGTGTAATATTTGTTACAGAAAAACCAATATTTCAAATATTGAGAGAAACCATTGCTCTCAATTTTTCGTTCCAACAAAACACATACATCGCGAAGTCTGGCATCCGAGCAAGAATTCGAGATTGTATACCAATTTAACGGGAGGGAATCATGATCAGAATATTGATAGCGGCGGCGGCACTGGCTGCGATGTTGGCGACACCCGCGTCCGCGCAGGTCAATTGGAACACCGCCATCGAACAAAATCCCATGGTCACGACCTGCCATGCGAACACGAATGTTCCGGTCGCGGCGGCAACCGATTGCACGACGGCCATCACCGCGGCGCAGAACCTGTTCTCGACCTTGGTGCAGATGGGGTGCCTGAGCACCTGCCCGGCCGGCCAGACGATGAACCCCAACCCTCCTGCCGCCACCTGCACGCCGACGATTTATACGACGGGGACCGGCGTCAAGCGCACCAACTATCAGGTCAATCTGACGGCGAGTTGCTCAACGGGTCTGGGCACCGGCACGATCAAGGTCTGCAAGGTGGCGGGATCGGGGATAGCGGTCGGCACCGCGTTCACCTTCACCGTCGGCTCCACGACCGTGACGGTTCCGGCGGGCCCGGGACCCGGCGGCCTCTGCGCGCTGGGACCCAGCGTGATGGCCGGCATGCAGGTCGTCGTGACCGAGAATATTCCGGCCGGGAACGCGGTCACGAATATCGCGGTGGAACCGCCCGGCAACGTGGTGGGCACGCCGAATCTGGGGACGGGAACGGTCACCGTCGTGGCCGCCGCCGGCGTCACCGAAGTGACCTATACCAATCAGAACACGATGGGCTATCTCGAGATCTGCAAAATGGGACGGGTGAAAGGCAGCTTCACATTCATGGTCGGCAACCAGGGTCCCTTCACGGTGCCCGCCGGCGCCTGCTCGCCGGCCATCCAGGTGAACGCCGGAGCCGTCGTGATCCATGAACTGCCGTCGGGCAATGGCTCCCTGACCAGCTGTTCGACCATCCCGTCGCTCGATCAGGGCGCCTGCAATACTGTCGCGCAAACCTCGACGGTGACGGTTGTCGCCGGCGGCATTTCCACGCAGACGATCGCGATCATGACCAACAAGCAGTGAATGCGACCAGCATGACCCCGTGAAGCAAACAGCGGCCGACCTCGGCAACGGGGCCGGCCGCTGGCCGCAGGCTTCCGTGCGTCGCGTCCCTGAGCAGCTGATTCTCGGCGCCCTGCTCAATCGAAATCACACGCCGTCTTGATTTTACACAATTAATGTGTATCGTAGAATCCGATGGCGAAGAGCCTTTCGAGCCGCGACATCATTCGTCTTCTGCAAAAAGCCGGATGGGTTCATGTGCGCACGACAGGCAGCCACCATCATTTCCGGCATCCGGAAAGACCAGGCACGGCAACCGTTCCACACCCGGTGCGGGACATGCCGCCCGGAACCTTGAAAAGCATCGAACGGCAGAGCGGCGTAAAGTTGAGGTAGTCCCATGCAGCGTTTCTACACGGCGATCATCGAGAAGGCGAAGAACGGGTTCGGCGTGTTCTTCCCCGACCTGCCCGGCTGCACCAGCTTCGGCGAGACCGAAGCGGAGGCAGCCCAGAACGCCTATGTCGGCGCACAGGCCCATGCGGCATTGGCGCAGGAATATGGCGAGACATTGCCGCCGCCACGTTCATCCACGCACATTCCTCACGACAAGGATGTGAAAGAAATCGCGCGATTGCTCATACCGGTGGAAACGGGCGATGAACCGGTGCGCGTGAATATCTCGCTCTCCAACGCGACACTTGAATCACTCGACCGGACGGCGAAGGAATTGTCGTTGAGCCGATCTGGAGCAATTGCTCATCTGGCCCTCGAGCGGGAGTTGCGAACGGGCCGTTACGCGAACGAGAAACCGCGGAGCGTGAAGCCGTCAAAAGGGCGATCCAAAGTGCGGTAACCTGCCAAGCGGCATGGAGAAACGTTTGTGAAAACTCTCCGGGGATTGTTTGCCAGGCAACCCGATCCGCTGCTGGCGCGAGCCGATATTTTGGTCCGAGCGGCAAACACCAACGCAACGTTTGTCTTCTCGTCTCTATCCGATCAATTCCTTTTCTTGCGCGATACGGATGTTGAGCACTGGGACTTCATCCTGACAGTGGCCGGCGTATTCATCGCGGTCACGCGTTTGCACAATTTGCAACTGGGGGAAACTCGCGAGCGGAAAATAATGACAAGGGTTTCCGAACGGCTTGCGCAATGGAACGCAACACATGGACGTCAAGGCTTCGAACATTGCAAAGAATTCTTCGAACGCACTTGCAGCGGGCTCTCCGCCACGGCGCACGAGCCGCGATATGTCGCATCCGACGCAATCGGCGCCTGGATTGTGTGGGATATCGTCGGACATGCGCCTGAGAGCGAAGACGAGCGCGAGCTCACACGAAGGATCGGCGTGATCGTCACGCATGAATTTTTCAATTGGTGGAAAGAGCCGGCTTAGCCAGAAGCACTATCCGCGCTTTGATTTCGTCACGTAAATCTCCCCGCCGCCTTGTTTGAGCTCTTCCATTTTCTTCGCCATCGCGGCGCGGATTTCCGCGCTGATCTTCTTCGAACAGAAATGCGCCGAGCAGGGCGCGTCGTTCGGCGCCAGCAAGCCGCGTCGGTCGCGGGCGCCGTTTCGGCCGGGCGGCGGCATCTTTCAAACGGCATGGACGTATCGGACACCCGAATATCTCCCTGTAAGATCAGATCGTTACTCGAATATTGTTTCGTCTATAAATTTTTCTTCACTTAACTTATATTACAAGTATTTAATGGGGGATTACATGAAATCGACAAGACTGTCTCAGCACATCGGCGCCTGCGCCAAGCACACGCGGAATGCCTTTATCGCCATCGTATCGCTTGGCCAGATCGCGATTGCGCAGCAGGCGGGCGCGGCGACGCTGTCCGTCAGATATTTGACGATTCCGGGGCCCTATGTTTCGGGCAGCCCCTCGGGTACGACACCGGCGAACCAGATCATTCAAACCGGAGCACCGTTCACGTTGCCGGGTTACGGGCCGGTTCAGGTCAGCTGGACCACGTCGCCCGGATTTCCCTATTTCGCCCGCAGCGACTACCCGCCGCTGTACAACCAGCAGACCACGGCGAGCCCCGACATCTACAAATGGGGCGCCGACACGCAATACATCAGCATGTTCAGTGAAAGTGCGGCGGATTATTCCGTCACCTTCACCTTTCTGGGCGGCAGCGCGCCGGACTTGAGCAGATTGCTGCTGGTCGTCCATGGATTGGGAATGGTCGACCAGACGGTGGGTGCCGACGCGACGACGGCGACGGTGTCGCAAGCCGTGCAAAACGTCGGAAGATTCCCGGCCATCAACCCCGCCGTCAACAAGTACACCGCCGCGACCGCCATCGACAGCAGCGGCACAATTCTGACCAACGCCTGGAAGCCGAGCGACGCCGACGCCGCCACGACGGACTACTTCAACACGTCGTGGACCCTGTTCAAGATCGTCGGGGTGTCGGCGTTGCCGGGGTCGCCGGCGACGCTGACGGTCAAGTACCACAAGGTCGCGAAGGACGGCATCGGCCTCACGCTGGGGTACATCCAGCCCGAAGGCGGCATGCTCAAAGTCTGCAAGGTCGGCGTCTCCGACGGCATGACCGGCATTCCGTTCCGCTTCTCCGACGATCTGGGCATCAACACCTTCACGGTGCCGGCCGGTCCGGCTCCCGGCGGTTACTGCACCGTCGGACCCGTCGCTTATCCGATCGGCACCAGAGTCGGGCTGGGCGAGGACGAAACGCCGGGATACCGCGTCGTGGACATCAGCGGCGCGCCCTCGGCAAGACTTGTCGGCAAAGACATCCAACGCGGCACCGCATCGGTCGAGATCGGGCCGGGCATCACGGAAATCACCTTCCGGAACGACCGGTTGCCGACGGGCTATCTCGAGATCTGCAAGAAGGGTGACGTCAACGGCAATTTCGAATTCACCGTCACCGGCGTACGGGACAAGATTGTCGTGCCGGCCGGGGCCTGCTCGCCGGCCATTCAAGTGCCGTCCGGCAGGGTCGTCGTCAGCGAAATCCCGCAGAGGGGGAGCGATTGGTCGAACGACGGCTGTTCGACGATACCCGCTTCGCGGCAGGGAATTTGCGACAACGCCGCGCATACGTCCACGGTCGAAATCGTTGGCGGCGATATCTCGACACAGACCGTCGCCTATATCACGAACAGGCCGACGCGGTTCATACCCGATCCGACGACGGGCGCCGCCGGGCAACCGCACTAGGATAGCGGGGCACGGCCGGCCGCGGCCCTGCCCCGCATCCTCGCCTCAGGATCCAAACAAGCCGAGATAGAGAACCAGGCAGTAGACGGCCAGCAGCCAGCTGGCGATGACGACCAGCCATTTGACGATGTGCAACGGGCCTTCCGCCGACTTGCCGAAGATCGCCAGCAGGATCGAGCCCAGCAACAGCAAGATCACCACGAGCACGCAGCACCAGGATTTCGTCGGCCAACCGTGTCCGCCAAGCCCGCTGAGCCCACCGCCGCCTTTGGCGATCGTCGCGACCGCTACGGGCGCGCGCGTGCTCACATAGACATTGGCTGCCTCATCCTTGCCGATCACCGCGACGTCGAGCGCACAGGCCTCGAGCAGCGGGCCCGCCTTTACGCCGGCCGTCGTGCACACGGTGCGGGCATGCTGGGCCAGGCCCGCATCGAGATCCGTCACATAGAACGGCGCCTTGGCAATGCCGACTTCCTTCGCCTCGCCGCAATCGGAGAGCAGCGAGGTGCGTGGCGAAACACGCCAGCTGTCGGCGTATGCGTGATAGAGATCGTCGAAGGGAAATGTCCCTCTCAGCAACGGCCCATCTTGCGTCAGATTCGCCGTCAGCACCTGGCCATCCTGCGTCTGAATCTTGCCGACGACTCCATTGGCGTCGGCAAGCAGTCCGCGGACCGTGGAGGGCCACTTGCCGAGGCCCACCGAGACGTCGATATGGTCGCCGAGCATCTCGGCGCGCATGCTGTCGCCGCTCGTGCCGATAACCGTATAGGTATTGGCGTTGCGGACCACGGAGCCGCCGCCGGCCAACCGGAGCGCGCGCTCCTCGCTGACCGCTGTCGGCTTGCCGTCGACGACAATGCGATCCGGAAGACAGATGGCAACGCGGTCCGAGCCCGTCCGCACGGCGACCGCATTGTTCACGTCCGCGTCCGGCCAGTTGGGCTTCCCCGAAACCTGGCGCGTCTGGACGACGAAGTCGCGACCGGTGTCCGCCAGAACGAAGTCGCCCATGGCCTGGAAATCGTAGAGCAGACCGCCGAATGTCCTCAGATGGGTGTCGCCCAGGCTGACGGCGTCCAGGCAGGACGCGAGCGCGCCTGCCGGCGGCGGATTGCTTTCCGAGAACACAAGCGCCGGCGCCGGCGTCGGTGCCGGCGACACCGGGGGGGAATTGCCCAGGGTCAGGTTCGTCGACTCGCCCGTGAACGAGCGCAGGTCGCAGCCCGGTCCGGCATTCGATCCGCTGGTCACCTCGGTGCGCACGAGAATATCCGACCCGCTGTTGAAGACCGCATTGGCGGAGTTGCCGCCGCCGAAGACGTTGAATTCGGCCTCGTTCCATTGGGTTCCCAGATCAGGGAAACGGTTGTCGCCGGTGGCGGTAGAGGCTGCGCCGCTGACCGTGACGGTAATGGAATCCCCCGCCGCGCCGGCAACCTTCACCTGACCGACCGCCGACATGGTTCTGGCCGCCGCCGACGGCTGGTTGACGGCATTGATCACGCACTGGATCGGGTTCGGGTCGCCCGTAAACAAAGGCAAGTTGACCGGACACCATCCGTCGGAAAAAGACAGCCCTGGCGTACAGCCCACGTGCTGCGGCACCGGGCACGCCGTGCCCACCGGTCCGAAGTCGAGTATCCAGTACTGTATGAATCCGCCGCCGGAAGACTCGTAGACGAACTGCTCCCACCCTCGGCATCCGGTGTTCAGCGAACTGGTATTGTTCGGCGAACCGCTGCACGTCGACGTCAAAAACGGCGCTGTATTTAGCTGAAGCGAGTAGGAACCGCTGCTCGTAATGCCGTTGGCGTGGTCGAACGAGCCCTCGGCGCTTGAAATTTGACCGGTCACCGTCGCGGAGAAATCCGGGCCGCTCCCGCCAACCGTTGCGAGCTGCGATGCGCCGCCGGCGTGCGGCAGAAACAGTTTGTGAGGTGTCGACGGCAGGCACGCGACTTGACGCCAGGCCTTTTCCGGATAGGTCGCCGTAAAACACCCTTTGCCTGGCCGCACGGTCAGGAGCAGCGCCTTGCGCCATGTCTCGCGCTGTGCCTGCTCCGCAGGGCTCAGCTGTTCGTACGGCTTTTGCGCTATGGCGGCGCTGTTTACTGCGGGCGCCTGAGGCGGCGCGGCGCCAAGCGCCGCCGCCGGCACGGCCATCGCCGCCAAGCACCCCACAAGAACCGACAGAACCGGAGACCATCTCATGTCGCCCTCCAAACATTGAAATGATGGATCTGGACAACGCGCGGATGCACAAGCCCCGCAGGTCAGTGAACAATATCTACGAAATGTACCTGGGCATCCTACAAGAATAGAACACGAAGTTCCAGGCGTTGCCTTGCCTCTTTCGTCAAATTATCCGGAAACAATAATGCGCCAAGCCAAGCCAGGTAAGGCGCAGGCGTCTTCCGACCGCACCCCGATCTGAATGTTGTCTATTGTTACAATGACTTGCGCAGCTATTGCTCCAATACTTACCGATGGCGCTTGTTGATGATACACTTATTTTGTTGGGGCAAGTCCAGGGGGTGTTTCATGAGATATCGGTTGGAATCTTGCTGCCTTGTCCGCAGCAACAACGACAATTTGTTCAATTCAATTTCTGCGCGCTGATGTGTCCGCGTTGGAAGACAACCCGTAGCCGCAACACGACCACAATTCGGTCAGCCCCCACGCGGAGTCAGGTTGGTCTGCACTTCATTCGTGCAGCGCAAAACTGAAGGAGAGAACTGAAATGCGCAATTTGAAACGGTCGATTGCCTCCTTGCCCGCCTTTATTGCCTGGCTGCTGATGGTTCTGCTCCCGACGCTGGCTCCACTTCCCGCCTATTCGCAAGCGAAAACTGGAAATCCCGGAGATGGCGACGCCTTCTGTACCGGCAATCGATTCACCAATGGCGACTTCAGCGCCGTAACCGGCGACCCCGATGCGCAGCCGGACCAGGACATCAACCTCGCAACGGGTTGGGGTGCGCTTTGGTCGGGCAACAGCTTGGCCGATCTCTGGAGCCAAGCCGTCGCGTTCAGCGGCGGCGTCGTACCGTCTCCGCCCAATGGCAATTATTCCGGAATGTGGATCACCAACGGTCCTGGCACTTCTCAGAGCGTTTGGCGCGAGGGCATGTTCAACAAGCTCTTGACGCCGATCAACGCCAATTCCGGCCCCTACAGCTTCACCTTCAAGACAACGCCGCAAATCGCCGCCCTGTACGCGGGCGTCCCGTCCGTCATCGGAATCTATGGCGTCTATCTGGGAAGCGCCAGTTTGCCCAACGCCCCCTCGGACCTCAATGTCCCTCCCAATGTGAGTCTGTTCGGCTCGGGTAACACCGTGCTGCTGGGCACGGTCAGCATCCCGTCAACTCAGGCCAACGGTCCCTGGGCAACCCAGACGATCACCTTCCCCAGCTCCGGTTTTGGATCGTTGTCGTCAATCGATCACGTCATGATCACCAAAGCGGACGGCTTCGCGAGCCAGAAACGGGCTTTTGCCTTCGACGATTTCTGCATGAAGCCGGCGGCGCAAGCGAACGGCGCACTCAAGGTCTGCAAGGTGGCCGGTCCCGGTGTCGCGGTCGGCGCACCGTTTGTATTCACCGACGGAACCAACACATTTCCACTCCAGGCCGGCGCGGCGCCAGGTGGAAATTGCTGGATCGTGGGCATCTACCCGGTCGGTACAAGCGTCACGGTCACCGAAATCATTCCGGTGGGCATAGGAGTGTCCAGCATCACGGGAGCGAACTCTTTCGATCTCGCCTCTGGAACCGCTACGGCCGTCGTCGGCCCGGGTGTGACCGAAATCACCTACACCGACGAACGTCGTGAGACCGGCTATCTTGAGATTTGCAAGTGGTCCGAAGTCGCCGGAAACTACACCTTCAGCGTCGGCTCAAACGGAACAGCGCCGGTCACCGTTCCTGCCATGACCTGTTCCCCGCCCATCCAGACGACCTCGGGACCGGTCATCGTGACGGAGACCGCAACACCCGCGGGCATGAGCCTGGCCGCTTGCTATCAATGGCATGGCGACTGGGGCGCATGCCCGGTCAATGGGACGTCGTCGACGGTGACGGTTGTGGCCGGCGATGTCTCGGCACAAACCATCGTCATGATCGTCAATTCGCAAAAGGCCGGAATGGCCGGAACTCAAACGCGGTCCGGCAACACTTCTCTGGAACGCGCACTTAAGGCCTTGGGCATTAAGCCTCCGCCGCACTAGGCGAGGCACCGGGCGTTCTGCGTAGGTCCGGCGGCGGACATCACAGTGCCGCCGCCGGTTTCGTCACGTAAATCTCCCCGCCGCTCTGCTTGAATTCCTCCGCCTTCTTCGCCATCGCGGCGCGGATTTGCGCGGTCGACAGGGAGTCGGTCTTTTCCCGCACCGCGTCCCGGTCCGGCAAGCCCAGATGTTCCTTGGGCGTGACACGGCAGAGCATGGCGCATACCGAATATTCGCCGGTATTCGATGACATCCATTTTCGGCGAGTTCATAATACTGTCGCAAAGGGGGAGTCGGGATGAACGGATTTCTGAAACGTCTGTCGAGCAGCCGCATGGCGCGCGCGCGTTTTTTCGCGCTCGTGTTCGCGGCGGCACTGGCCACGACAAGCGCGGCGCTGGCGGGGACATCGACCATCTGGACCAACAGCGCCGGCGCCGCGCCGATCCTTCAGCAATGGGATCTCAGCGGCAATCTGCTCAAGACGATCCATGCGCCACACGGCAACAATGGCCGCGGCATCGCGCAGATCGGCGACATCCTCTACTATACGGCCAATATACCCAGCGCGGTCTATGCCTACAATTTCGTCACGAACACAGATCTCGGAGTGGTCTTTTACGTCAACGGCACCACGCATGTGTCGGCCATCGCCTATGATGGCAGCAGCTTCTATATCCGCGACTATTCGGGCCCGAACAAAGTCTTCAAATACTCCCCGACGGGAACTCTGCAAGCGACGATTCCGCTAGTGAATTGCACGAACGTTTGCGACGGGCTCGAATACGCGAACGGCAAGCTGATCTCCAACCGCGCCGACCCGCACGGCCCCTACGACGTCTACAGCCTCACCGGCAGCTTGTTGACTCCGGCGTTCATCGCCGATCCGAACAACTACAACACCAGCGGCATCGCGTTCGACGGTACGAGCTATTTCGTGGCGCGCACGCCAGGCGGCCAGATTCTCAAGTTCAACAGCAGCGGGGTCTATCAGAGCACGATCAACCTGCTCGGGGCCTATGCTATCGAGGACATCTCGGTGGACTACGATGCAGTACTTCAAAAAGGCACTCTCAAGATTTGCAAAGCCGCCGGACTCGGCGTCACCGCGGGCCAGCCTTTCACCTTCAATCTTGCGGCCGCGGGATCGGCGGCCAGCACGCTCATCGTGCCGGCGGGCCTGGCGCCGGCAGGCTCCTGCGTGGTCGGTCCGGCCTATCCGACGGGCTCGACCGTCACGATTTCCGAGCAGAAGCCGGGCGGAGTCTTCAGCAATGGTTGGGCAACCGACATTGCCGCGTCGCCGCCCGCCCGTTTGCTGAGCAGCAGCTTCAGCCAAGCCTTTGGGAGCCCTTATCAGGGCATCGCCAATGTCGCGATCGGTACCGGCGTCACCGAAGTGACCTTTATGAACACCAAGCCTGGTAATCTCCCCATTGGGCTGATCCCCTCGGCGCAGATGTTGGGGAGTGGTTATCTCGAAGTCTGCAAGATCGGCAATGTCCATGGCAGTTTCAGCTTCACCGTCACGGGCGTGACAGGCACTATCACCGTCTCCGCCGGCGCCTGCTCGCCCGCTCTCAATGTGCCGAGCGGCAATATCGTGATTACCGAACTGCCATCACCCAGCGAGTACTGGTTGCCCGGCGCCTGCTGCACGACGCTCCCGGCCAACCGGCAGGTCACCCACAATGATACGCTTCAGACCTCGACCGTGAACGTCGTCGCGGGCGACATATCGACCGAAACCATCGCCTATATCCAGAACACTGTGAATTGATCGAAGCGTCGTTTCCGCGATCGCTCTGCGCACCTGCCTATTCCCGCTGACGATTGTTACTCGGCCGCGGGCACGTAAATTTCGGATCCCTTCTGCCTGAATTCCTCCGCCTTCTTCGCCATCGCGGCGCGGATTTCGGCGGTGCTCAGCGAGTCGTTCGTACCCCGCGCGGCGTCGCGGACTTCCTGGCTGATCTTCATCGAGCAGAATTTGGGGCCGCACATCGAGCAGAAATGCGCCACCTTGGCGCCGTCGGCCGGCAGCGTCTCGTCGTGATAGGCCTGCGCGGTTTCGGGATCGAGCGCCAGCGCGAACTGGTCGCGCCAGCGGAATTCGAAGCGCGCCTTGCTCATCGCGTCGTCCCAGATGCGCGCCGCGGGATGGCCCTTGGCGAGATCGGCGGCATGCGCCGCGATGCGGTAGGCGATGACGCCGGCCTTGACGTCGTCGCGGTCCGGCAGGCCCAGATGCTCCTTCGGCGTCACATAGCAAAGCATGGCGCAGCCGAACCAGCCGATCATCGCGGCGCCGATCGCCGACGTAATGTGGTCGTAACCGGGGGCGATGTCGGTGGTCAGCGGCCCCAGCGTGTAGAACGGCGCCTCGTCGCAGGCGGCGAGCTGGCGGTCCATGTTCTCCTTGATCTTGTGCATCGGCACATGGCCGGGGCCTTCGATCATGGTTTGCACGTCGTGCTTCTGGGCGATTCTGTTGAGCTCGCCCAGCGTCTCGAGTTCGGCGAACTGCGCCGCGTCGTTGGCGTCGGCGATGGAGCCGGGGCGCAGGCCGTCGCCGAGCGAGAACGACACATCGTACTGCTTGAGGAGATCGCAGATCTCCTCAAAATGCGTGTAGAGGAAACTTTCCTGGTGATGCGCCAGGCACCATTTGGCGAGGATCGAGCCGCCGCGCGACACGATGCCGGTGACTCTGGTGGCGGTCAGCGGAATATGCGCCAGACGCACGCCGGCATGGACGGTGAAATAGTCGACGCCCTGCTCGCACTGCTCGACCAACGTGTCCCGGTAAATTTCCCAGGTGAGATCTTCCGGACGCCCGCCGACTTTCTCGAGCGCCTGATAGATCGGCACCGTGCCGATCGGCACCGCGGAGTTGCGGACGATCCACTCGCGCGTCTCGTGGATGTTCTTGCCGGTCGACAGATCCATCACCGTGTCGGCGCCCCAGAGCGTCGCCCACTGGAGCTTCGCGACTTCTTCTTCGATCGACGAGGACACCGCCGAGTTGCCGATGTTGGCGTTGATCTTCACCGCGAAGTTGCGGCCGATGATCATCGGCTCGAGCTCGAGGTGGTTGATGTTCGACGGGATGATGGCGCGGCCGCGCGCGACCTCGTCGCGCACGAAATCGGCCGGCAACGCTTCGCGCAGCGCGATGAACTCCATTTCGGGCGTGATCTCGCCTT
>DATCAT010000037.1:0-33105 GCA_036512455.1 Rhizomicrobium sp. | reverse complement strand
CCGCCCTGCATCCGCCCCCTCCGTCACGCCCGAAGTGGGCGTGACACCTCCCCCGTAACAACGGGGGAGGAAACGAGCGGTCTAATTCTTCGCCTGATCCACCAGCTTGTTCTTGGCGATCCACGGCATCATGGCGCGCAGCTTGGCGCCGACGTCCTCGATGGGATGCGCCGCGCCGCGCGCCCGCGTCGCCTTGAAGCTCGCCTGGCCCGCCTTGTTCTCCAGCACCCAGTCGCGCGCGAACTTGCCGGTCTGGATGTCGTCGAGCACACGCTTCATCTCGCGCTTGGTCTCGGCCGTGATGATGCGCGGTCCGGTGACATATTCGCCGTATTCGGCGGTGTTGGAGATCGAGTAGTTCATGTTGGCGATGCCGCCTTCATAGATCAGATCGACGATCAGCTTCACTTCGTGCAGGCACTCGAAATACGCCATCTCCGGCGCATAGCCGGCCTCGACCAGCGTCTCGAAGCCGGCACGGATCAACTCGACCAGCCCGCCGCACAGCACCGACTGCTCGCCGAACAGGTCGGTCTCGCATTCCTCGCGGAAGCTGGTCTCGATGACGCCGGCGCGGCCGCCGCCGATGGCGGACGCGTAAGAGAGGCCAAGATCGTGCGCGTTGCCGCTCGCGTCCTGGTGGATCGCGATCAGGCATGGCACGCCGCCGCCCTTCTGGTATTCGCTGCGCACCGTGTGGCCAGGCCCCTTGGGCGCCACCATCAGCACGTCGAGATCGGGACGCGGCTCGATCAGCTTGAAATGGACATTAAAGCCGTGCGCGAAGAGCAGCGCCGCGCCCTGCTTCATGTTCTTGGCCAGGTCGTCGCGATAGATGTCCGCTTGCAGTTCGTCCGGCGTCACCATCATCATGACGTCCGCCCATTTCGCCGCTGCCGCCGCGTCCATCACCTTGAAGCCGGCGGCTTCCGCCTTCTTCGCCGACGCGCCCGGCCGCGCCGCGATCGCGACGTCCTTGACGCCGCTGTCGCGCATGTTCAGCGCATGGGCGTGGCCCTGGCTGCCGAAGCCGATGATGGCGACCTTCTTGTTCTTGATGAAATTCAGATCGGCATCCCGATCGTAATAGACGCGCATTGGTAGGTTCCTATTTTTCACCTCCCCAACGTGGGGAGGTCGATCCGCGCAGCGGATCGGGTGGGGAGAACTCTCCTCGGGCGGAAATCGTCCCCACCCGAAATGCTTCGCATTTCGACCTCCCCATGCTGGGGAGATGAAACGTTGTACGTCATCACTTCGCCTCGTCGTCACCGACCGGCCCTGCCAGCACCTGGCAATCGCGATACCAGGCGAAAACCTTCTTCGCGAACAGCGCATTCGCCTCGTCGCTGTCGACCGTGCGATTGCGGTTGAACTTCTTGTAGACGACCCAGTCGACGAAACCGATGAACTCATTCAGCGGCTTCTTGTCGACGCAAAGCTTCAGACTCTCGTCGACGAAATCGTCATAAGTATCGTCCTTCGGCGCATCCGCCGGATCGTGCGCGATCCACAGCAGCCGCAAATGATGCCGCAGCTCGGAGAGTTCGTCTTTGGACCAGGCGGAAGGCATCCTAGGCGACCTTTGCTTTCAGCGCCGCGATAACCTTTTCCACTTCAGGCGCCATCAAATCTGTCCAGGGCTTATTTCCCTGCGCAGCAAGGATGCGATTGGACGCGTCCAAGATATCAATGCTGATTGTTGCATACTCATCGAAAGCCAAGAGCTGATACAGTGCGCCTATCTGCGAGTGAATTTTTGAACCATCGCCAGCTATCATCGCTAGTAATTTTGAGTAATCGGTCCAGCGTTGCTGTTTCTGTTCACGCCGACGCACATCAAGCCACTGAACAAATGAGAACGTTCCGCCAACAACGACCGCGAGAACGGATACTGCCGCAGAAATCGCCGGAATGTTCTTGAACAGATCGTCCAACACTTACATCGCCTCCGGACCGCGTGCGATTGCGGCAACGCCAGCCAGATGAAAGTCGAGCCCGCGCATCACGCCGCCTTCGCGTGATAGCGCTTTATCTTGATGGTTTTGGCGCCTTTGCGATTGCGAAACTGCGCCATGTCGTAGGCTGCCTGAATTCGCATCAGCATATCGGGGTCCGGTCCAAACGCCTTGTGAATGCGATACGCCATCTCGGGCGACAGCGCCGCTTTGCCGTTCACCAGGTCCGACAGCGTCGCACGACGAACCCCGAGAATCCCGGCCGCTTTCCCGATCGGAATGTCCAGCGGCTCGAGGACGCCCCAATAGACGACATCGCCCGGATGGGATGGATTTTTCATCTTCATCAGTGTCCTCCGTGATAATCTTCGATGTCGAGGTCCGACGCGACGCCGGCATCGACGCGGAACGTGAGGCGCTGGTTGCCCGTTATCCACATCGCCCATGTCCCCTGCCGGTTGCCCTTGAGCGGGTGCAGCTTCCAGCCCGGAAATAGTTCGACTTCGTCCACGGCTTCGGCTTCTTCGATGGCGGTGAGCATGGCACGGAGCTTCTCGGCCCATCGCGGCGACACGCCACGCGCACTACCCGACGACCAGAGGCGCTCAAGCCCTTTGTGATGGAAACCGTTGATCTCCATGAAGAACTGTACGGTGTAACCGTACATCTTGTCAAGCAGATCACATCGCCTCCGGACCGCGCGCGATCGCCGCGACACCGGTCCGCGATACATCCACCAGCCCCAGCGGCCGCATCAGGTCGATGAACTGGTCGATCTTGAACGGGGCGCCGGTGATCTCGAAGATGAAGCTGGTATGCGTCGTGTCCACGACATGGGCGCGGAAGATTTCGCCGATGCGCATCGCCTCGACGCGGCGCTCGCCGCTGCCGGCGACCTTCACCAGCGCCATCTCGCGCTCGATGCCCGGCGCGGCGGTGGTCCAGTTGACGACGCGGTGCACCGGCACCAGCCGGCGTAGCTGCGCCTCGATCTGCTCGATCACCTGCGGCGTGCCGCTTGTCACGATGGTGACGCGTGAGGTGTGCGCCGCGTGATCGACCTCGGCGACGGTCAGCGACTCAATGTTGTAGCCGCGGCCCGAGAACAGGCCGATGACGCGCGCCAGCACACCCGCCTCGTTGTCGACCAGGACGGCGATGGTGTGGCGTTCGCTGTTCGGCGTCTTCATCGGCGCTTCAGCCATATGCGCTGGAAATCGTCCTGCGAAATCGCCTTGGCTTCGAACGCCGGATCGCCGGCGAGGTCTTCCAGAGTCGGCACCGCCATGGTGCCCAGGAACGTGCCGCCGGCGTCCTCGCTGGCGTCGGCGAAGCCGCGCCGGCCGTCGCCGAAAATCTCGACCTTGCGCTGCTCGTAACGCTCGCCGTCCAGCTCGCTGTAGAGGTGGAGCGGATCGCCGCCCGTGGCCTTGTGCCATTTGATATGGAGATATTTCATCGTATCGCGCCCGCCGTCAGACGAGCATCTTCCCTTCGTCGCTGACTTCGGCGCTGTCCTGCGCGTCCGACAATATCATCTCGTTATGCGCCGCGCCCGAGGGGATCATCGGATAGCAGTTCTCCTTGGGATCCACGCGGCAGTCGAACAGCACCGGGCGCCTGACCTCGATCATCTCCATGATCTTGGCGTCGAGTTCGTCCGGCGTCGTCGCGCGCAAGCCGACGCCGCCATAGGCCTCGGCCAGCTTGACGAAATCGGGCAGCGCCTCGGAATAGGAATGCGAATAGCGCCCGCCATGCAGCAGCTGCTGCCACTGGCGAACCATGCCCATATACTCGTTGTTGAGGATGAAGATCTTGATCGGCAGGTCGTACTGCACCGCGGTCGACATCTCCTGCATCGTCATCTGCACGCTGGCTTCGCCGGCGATGTCGATGACGAGGCTGTCGGGATGCGCCATCTGCACGCCGACCGCGGCCGGCAAGCCGTAGCCCATCGTGCCCAGCCCGCCGCTCGTCATCCAGCGGTTCGGCGCCTCGAAATGATAATGCTGCGCCGCCCACATCTGATGTTGTCCAACTTCGGTCGTGATGTAGGTGTCGCGATCCCTGGTCAACGCGTACAGACGCTGAATCGCGTGCTGCGGCTTGATCAGCGTGGTGGAGTTCTTGAACGACAGCGATTTCCTGGCCCGCCACGCCTCGACCTCCTTCCACCAACTCGCCAGCGCCGGCGCGTCCACCTTGCGCTTCTGGACTTTCCAGAAATGCAGCATCTCCTTCAAGGCCTTGGCCGCGTCCGCGACGATCGGCAGGTCGACGCGCACATTCTTGTTGATCTGCGAGGCGTCGATGTCGAGATGGATCTTCTTGGACTTGGGCGAGAACTTGTCGATCGCGCCGGTCACCCGGTCGTCGAAGCGCGCGCCCAGGCAGATCATCAGGTCGCAATCGTGCATCGCGTTGTTGGCTTCGAACGTGCCGTGCATGCCCAGCATGCCGAGCCATTGCGGATCCGAGGCCGGAAAACAGCCCAGGCCCATCAGCGTCGAGGTGATCGGAAAGCCGGTGAGCCGCACCAGCTCGCGCAGCATCGTGCTCGCCGTCGGCCCGGCATTGACGATGCCGCCGCCGGTGTAGAACAGCGGCTTCTTCGCCGCCGCCATCAGGTCGATGGCCTTGACGATGGCGGAGAGTTCCGGATCGGTCTTGGGCTTGTAGGTGCGGTGGCGCACCGAATCCGGCGTGATGTACGGACCCTTCTTGAACTGCACGTCCTTGGGAATGTCGACCACGACCGGCCCCGGCCGCCCCGTCGTCGCGATCTGGAACGCCTCGTGCAGCACGCGCGCCAGGTCGTTGACATCCTTCACCAGCCAATTGTGCTTGGTGCAGGCGCGGGTGATGCCGACCGTATCGGCCTCCTGGAACGCGTCGGTGCCGATCAGATGCGTCGCCACCTGGCCTGTCAGCACCACCAGCGGGATGGAGTCCATCAGCGCGTCGGTCAGCCCCGTCACCGCATTGGTGGCGCCGGGGCCGCTGGTCACCAGCACCACGCCGGGCTTGCCGGTGGAGCGGGCATAGCCCTCCGCCGCATGCACCGCGCCCTGCTCGTGGCGCACCAGGACATGGACGATGCCTTCGGTCGCGAACAGCGCGTCATAGATCGGCAGCACCGCGCCGCCGGGATAGCCGAAGATGTGCTTGACGCCCTGGTCCTTGAGCGCGCGGATCACCATCTCGGCGCCGGAAAGCTCGATAGTGCCGCTACGCGCGTCGGAGAGCGATTGGGTCTCTTTGTCCATGGCGGACGTCCTTCGGTCGTTGTCTTGGTACAAAAGCAAAAGGGGCGTTGCCGCCCCTCAGGTTACAAGCCGCTGCGTCGGAACCCCGGGGTCATCCCGGGCCCGTCAGCGGCTTTCCAATAAGTACGAGTTCCGTTTTCACAGCGAATACCCTTTGGTGCGGCGCAACCTAAGCAAAGTCCGATTCGCCGTCAAGCAATTTCATCATAGGTATTTTAGCATTTCCGCAATAATATTACCTTCTCCCGACCCATCGATCCTCGTCCAGTCGGCCAGCTGGTTGCGGAACCAGGTGTCCTGGCGCTTGGCGTATTGGCGGCTGGCGATGACGGCCTTCTCGATGGCCTCGGCCTCGCTCAGCGTGCCGTCGTGCAGGCCGAGCAGTTCGCGGCGGCCGATGATGCGCGCGGCCGGCAGCGCAGGATCGAGGCTCTCCAGCGCCAGCGCTTCTGCCATCGCGCCGGCGGCGAGCATGGCGCGGAACCGCGCCTCGATCCGCGTCCGCAAGACTTCGCGCGGCACGTCGAGCACGAAGCGGGCCGGCGTCAGGCCGTCGAGCACGGGCCGGCCTTCGTTCTGCTGCCAGAAGGACAGCGAACGGCCCGAGGCTTCCAGCACCTCCCAGGCGCGTAGCATGCGCTGGCCGTCGCCGGGAAAAAGTTGATCCGCCATGACGGGATCGCGCGCGGCGAACTCGTCGTGGAATGCCTGATTGCCGATCGCTGCCAGTTTCGCCCGCGCCGCGTCGCGCACGCCGGTCGGCACGCTCGGCATCTCGGAGAGCCCTTCGGTCAGCGCCCGGAAATAAAGCCCCGTGCCGCCCACGAAGATCGGCATGCGTCCGGCGGCGCGCACCTCGTGCAGCGCGTGCCCGGCATCGCTCTGATAGCGCCCCGTCGAATAGGCTTCGCGCGCCGGCACATGGCCGTAGAGCAGATGCGGGCTGCGCGCCATGTCGGCGTCGGACGGCCGCGCCGTCAGGATGCGCGGCTCGCGATAGACCTGCATGGAATCGGCGTTGACGATGACGCCGTTCAGCGCGGCCGCGAGTTCCAGCGCGGCCGAAGACTTGCCGCTCGCGGTGGGGCCTGCGATAAGAAGGACGTCGACGGACAAGGCTGAAACTCTCTTGAGCGACTCGTCAGAGATGGCACGCTTTGAGGCGCTGGCGGAAGAGGCCATGAGCGCCATCTATGACGCACGTGGCGCCGATGTCCGCGGCAACCTGGAAGATGCGCTCTACAACGTCGAACGCGCCATCGACATCGCCCGCATCCGCGGCTGGGTGGACGATGTGGCACGGCTGAGCAAGCGGCAGGCGCGTATCCAGGCCGCGTTCAACGCGCGCTTCAAGAAGCGCCCGACGACACCGTGAATTCCGGGCGCGCCAGTTGTGGCCACTCCCAAGTCCACCGAAGCTTTGGCGTAGGTGGACCGTGACGCTGCCTTACGTCCTCAACGTCATCGGCGCCTCGGCCTATGCGGTGCGCATGCCGGCGTTCGAGGTCGGGCGCGAGGTCTGGCTGTCGGAAGGAAAGGCGCTGGACATCCCGTTCGATCACGATCCCGTCCAGGTGCTGGCGCGCGCCCGTCACCATTTCGCCGGGCAGCCGGTGGATGTGCACGTGCTGAAGACCGCGGGCCGCCGCAAGAGGCTGCTCATCGCCGACATGGACTCGACGATCATCAATTGCGAGTGCCTCGACGAACTCGCCGACATGGCGGGCCTCAAACCGGTCATTTCGGCCATCACCGAACGCGCCATGCGCGGCGAGCTGGATTTCGCCACCGCCTTGCGCGAACGCGTCGCGATGCTGAAGGGCTTAGGGCTAGCGGCGCTCGCGCGGGTCCACGCCGAGCGCATCCGCCTCAATCCCGGCGCCAGGACGCTGACCGCCACGATGCGCAAGTTCGGCGCGCATACGCTGCTGGTGTCGGGCGGCTTTTCCTATTTCACCAGACGGGTCGCCGAAGCCGCCGGCTTTGAGGGCGAGCAGGCCAACATCCTGCTCGACGACGGCAAGGCGCTGACCGGCAAGGTGGCCGAGCCGATCCTGGGACGCGAAGCCAAGCTCGCGGCGCTGGAGAAAGCCGTCGCGGACCTGAAGCTCGACGCCACCGACGCGCTCGCCGTCGGCGACGGCGCCAACGACCTCGCCATGATTCAGCGTGCCGGCCTCGGCGTCGCGTATTACGCCAAGCCGGTCGTCGCGGCCGCGGCGGCGGCCAGCATCAAACACGGCGACCTCACGGCGCTGCTGTATCTGCAAGGTTATCGCGACGACGAGATCGTGCGCGCCGATTGACGCCGCGCGAGCAGCGGCGCCACCGTGCCGATCTCATTGGTCGAAACAAAACCATCGAAACTGCGCGGAATGCGCGCCACGTCCTCGGCGCCGTCGATGCCTGAACTGCCGGCGTCGCCGCGATGGTAGGGTCCAATCAGCACCAGCGTGCTGCCGGCCGCGCGCATCCGTGCCTCGAAGCGGTAAGGCCAGCCCCATAGCCAGGGGGCGATATTGATCGGCAGCGGAACGATCGCATGCCGGCATGCCGCGGGCACGAAGCCGGACCAACCCCACGCGAAATAGGGGACGAGGCAACTCTCGATCGAACTGATCGAATAGCCGCGCAGGCCAGGGATCAGCCTCATGGCGCGATCGGTCGGCCCGTCGCCGCCATAGACGCCCCAGACCCGCCGCCGCCAAGCGGGATGGGCGTGCAGAATCGCCGCCAGCCTGTCACCTTCTCGCGCGTCGTTCGACTTGAAGTTGACGAAGAAGCGGCCATCGGGAAACGCCGTCAGCACGTCGGCGAGCGACGGCATCAATCCGATCCCACGGCCCCGTAGCGGAAACGTCTTGCCGCCGTCGGCGCTGTAGCCATAGCCCACGTCCAGCGTCTTCAAATACGCCATCGCATGCGCGCGGGTAACGCCGTGGCCGTTGGTGCGGCAATCCAAAGTCCAGTCATGGAAGACCGCAAAACCTCCATCGGTCGTGGGATGCACGTCGATCTCCACCACCTCGGCACCCGCCGCGTACGCGGCCCGCATCGACGCCAACGTGTTTTCGATCTGCGGCATGATGGGCGCGCGGATGCGCGTCGCCGTGCAGGTGTCCCTGCTCACGCCCGACAGGTCAAACGACTGATGTGCGCCGCGATGCGCGATGAGGCCGATGCGGGCGCCGGCCGGCGGAGCGGCCAGCCATGAGGCATTGAGCAGATCCACGCCGAGCAGGAACAGCCCGCCGGCAGCCAACAGCCAAACCCCGCGATGCCTCACGCTTGTCCCGTCAATTCAATTTGATCGCCACATAGGTCGTATCGCCGCCCCGGCTCACCAGCAGGGCGACGATTTTCTTGCCGACCTTGCGCGCGAAGTCGATCGACTTGGTCACATCGTCCGGCGTGCGCACGGCGTTGCCCTGCACCTGGACGATCACGTCGCCGGGGCGGATATTCTTGTCGGCGGCGGGGCTGTCGCCCGCGACGTCGATGACGAGCACGCCCTGGACGTTGCCGGCGACGTGAAACTGGCCGCGCGCCGGCCCATCGAGCACGCCGAGCGACAGGCCGAGCAGCGTCACCTTGCCGGGCTTGGCCGGTGGCGCCTTGGGCGGCGGCGCGGTCGGCTTCTCGTTCAGCCGCAGCACCGTCACGCGCACCGTCACCTTCTTGCCTTTGCGGAACAGATCGACCGCCACCGTCTTGTTGATCGGCGTGTCGGCGACGGCGCGGCTGAGCGCCCGGGAGTCTCCCACCGGCTTGCCGTCGAACGCCAGGATGAAGTCGCCGTTCTGGATGCCGCCGCGCGCCGCGGGTCCGCCCGGCGTGACGTCGGCGATCAGTGCGCCGGCGGTGCCCGGCAGGCCGAGCCCTTCGGCGATGTCCTCGGTCACCTGCTGGATGCGCACGCCGACCCAGCCGCGCCGCGCCTGGCCGAACTGGCGCAGCTGGCCCATGACTTCCTTGACCAGGTTGGACGGAATCGAGAAGGCGATGCCGACCGAGCCGCCACTCGGCGAATAGATCGCCGAATTCACGCCCACGACATTGCCGTTCATGTCGAACAGAGGCCCGCCCGAATTGCCGCGATTGATCGGCGCGTCGGTCTGGATGAAATCGTCATAGGGGCCGGACTCGATGTCGCGGTTGCGCGCCGAGACGATGCCGGCGGTGACCGTCGAGCCGAGGCCGAAGGGATTGCCGATCGCGATCACCCAGTCGCCGATGCGCGCCGAATCCGAATCGCCGAACCTCGCCGCCGGCAGCGGCTTCTTGGGATTGACCTTGAGCAGCGCCAGATCGGTCTTCTCGTCGCGCCCGATCAGCTTGGCCGGCAGCGTCGTGCCGTCGTTGAGCGTCGCCGAGATCTGGTCGGCGCCCTCGATGACGTGGTTGTTGGTGACGATGTAGCCCGACGGATCGATGATGAAGCCCGAGCCCAGCGAGGTGACGTGGCGCGGCAGGCTGGGTCCGGCGCCCAGGAAATCCTTGAACAGGTCGGCGAGCGGCGAGCCGGGCGGAATGTTCGGCAAGCCCGGCGCGCCGGGCGCCGGCTTCAGGGTCTGCGTCGTGGCGATGTTGACGACCGTTGGCAGCAGGCGCGCCGCGAGATCGGCAAAGGTCGCCGGCGCCCCGCGCACCGGCACGACCGGCGCAGGCGCCGGCGGATGGGCGGGCGGCGCGGCCTGCGCGCCTGCGCCGAGAAGGAGAAACAGCACTGCTGCGGTAAGCGGTCGGCTACGCATTGTGTCGGGAACCTCGGGAAGCGCCGGGCGATTTGCCGTGCCTAATCCTATGCGAAGCGAATGTGAAGCCAATAAGGCGATGGGGTCACGATGGCGTTGGCGGGATTAAGGAATGGAGAGCTTCGTGTCCTCTCCCGCGAGCGGGAGAGGGACGCAAAATCTTACGTTTAGCGTAGCGCAGCGGAGCTAAGCGTTAGATTTTGCTGGGTGAGGGGCACCGTCTCGCGGACTCCCCCTCACCTGGCTGTCGCTCCGCGCCAGCCGTCCTCTCCCGCTTCGCGGGCGAGGATGAAACCCCCTACTTCCCGCCGCTCGGACCCTTGCCGAAATATTTGAGGAAATCGCTGTCCGGCGACAGTACCACCGTCGAATTGCCGGTCAGCGAGTCCTGATAGGCCTGCATGGTGCGGAAGAAGGCGAAGAAATCCGGGTCCTGGCTGTAGGCGCTGCCCAGGATGCGGGTCTTTTCGGCGTCGCCCTCGCCGCGCAGGATTTCCGATTCGCGCGTCGCCTCGGCGGTCAGCACCGTCACCTCGCGCGCCGCCCGCGCCTGGATGCGCTGGGCCGTCTCGCTGCCTTCGGCGCGATATTCCGCCGCTTCGCGCTCACGCTCCTTCTGCATGCGCTGGAAGATCGCCAGGCTGTTGGCCTGCGGCAGGTCGGCATGGCGGATGCGGACGTCGACGATCACGATGCCGAAGCCCGCGACGTTGCGGTTCATCTCGTTCTTGATGTCGATCATCAGCTCGGCGCGGCGGCCCGACAGCATGGCGGCGAAGGTCTGCTTGCCCAGCACGCCGCGCACGTTGGACGACAGCAGCGGCGTCAGCTGCGCCAGCGCGTTGTCGCGGTCGCTGAGCGTTTGATAGAAACGCAGAGGATCGATGATGCGCCAGCGCGCGAAGGCGTCCACCATCATGCGCTTCTTGTCGGAGGCGATGACTTCCTCGGTCGGCGCGTCGAGCAGCAGCACGCGCTTGTCGAAGAACACCACGTTCTGCGTGAACGGCGTCTTGAAGTGCAGGCCCGGATCGGTGATCACCGCCTGCGGCGCGCCGAACTGCAGCACCAGCGCTTCCTCGGTCTGGTTGACGAAGAAGAAGCTGGAGAACAGGCCGATCACGACCGCCAGCACGATGATCCCCAGGACGACCAGAATGGCGCGGGTCATTGTGAACCTCCGCCCTGGGCCGTGCTCGGCGGCGGCGCCTCGCGTCCTTGCGATCCCAGCATGCTGGGCAGCTGGAAATACGGCACCACGCCCTTGGCCGAATCGTCGACGATCACCTTGTTCATCGGCGCCAGGATGGTCGTCATGGTTTCGAGATAGATGCGGCGGCGCGTGATGTCCGGCGCGGCGCGGTATTGCGCCAGCACCGAGAGGAAGCGCCTGGCCTGGCCCGAGGCTTCGGCGATGACCTGCTGGCGATAGGCTTCGGCGTCCTGCACGATGCGCGCCGCATTGCCGCGCGCTTCGGGAATCACCTTGTTGGCATAGCCCTCGGCCACGTTGCGCATTTTCTCCTGGTCGGCGCGGGCGGCCTGCACGTCGCGATAGGCGTCGATCACCTCGCTGGGCGGATCGACCTTCTGCATGGTCACGTTGGTGATGGTGACGCCGGCGCCGTAATTGTCGAGCGTCTTCTGCACCAGCTCCTTGACCTCGAACTGGATGGTCTCGCGGTCCTGGGTGAGGATGTTCTCGAACTGGCTGCGGCCCACCACTTCGCGCATGGCGCTCTCGGCCACCGCCTTGATCGTCTGGTCGGGGGTGTCGGACGGATTTTCGACGTTGAACAGGAAGGCACCGGCATCCTTCACCGCCCAGTAGACGGTGAAGTTGATGTCGATGATGTTCTCGTCGCCGGTCAGCATGTCGGCCTCGGCCGGAATGTCTTCGGCGGTGGTGTTGTTCTCGTCGGAGTCCGAGGCGGTATAGCCGATATTGATCTTGCGCTGATGGGTGACGTCGAGCGTGTAGGCGGTCTCGATCGGCCAGGGCAGGTGATAGTTGATGCCGGGCGCGGTGCGCGCCACGAACTTGCCGAAGCGCAGCACGATGCCCTGCTCATAGCTCTGGACGAAATAAATCCCGGTCGCGAGCCAGACCGCGACGACGACCAGCAGCAGGACGATCAGGCCGCCGCTGCCGAAGCCGCGCCCCGGCAGGAAGCTGCGCAGGCGGTCCTGGCTGCGGCGCAGCATCTCTTCGATATCGGGGCCGCCCGGGCCCGAGGGCCCGCGATTCCAGGGGCCCTTCGGGCCACCGGTTCCATTACCACCTGACGAATTGGTCCAAGGCATTTTTTCGGTGCGCCCTCTTCCTTGGTTTCCGCAAGCTTCCTTGGTAACCAGAGGCTCGGCGGTTATATGTGCAACGCCGCCGGGGCGCAAACGCCCACATATGAGATGGAGCGGCGGCGCAACCGTTCAAGGACCAAAGCCCAAAAAATGGCGCAGGCGACACGCGACGAGGTCTTGAGGGCGCTCGACCGGATCATCGATCCGGTCAGCGGACGCAGCGTCGTGCAGCAGGACATCATCCAGGGCCTGGTCCTGCGCGACGGCAATGTCGGCTTCGCGGTCGAAGTCGACCCTAGGCGTGGCCGCGAGGCCGAGCCTCTTAGAAAAGCTTGCGAAGATGCCGTCGCGGCGCTGCCGGGCGTGCTGTCGGTCACGGCGGTGCTGACCGCGCATCAGGTCGCGACGCCGTCAGGCGGCGCGCAAAGACAAGGTGCGCCGCAGCGCGGCGGGCATCAGCATGCGCCTGCAGCACCGGCCCGGCCGCGCACCGAACCAGCGGCGCCTTTGGGCATTCCGGGTGTCTCCGCGGTTATCGCGGTGGCCAGCGGCAAGGGCGGCGTCGGCAAATCGACCGTGGCGGCCAATCTCGCCATCGCGCTCGGCCAGCTCGGCCTCAAGGTGGGCCTGATGGACGCCGACATCTACGGCCCCTCGGTGCCGCGCCTGTTCGACATCCGCGACAAGCCCAAGACTGACGGCAAGAAGATCATCCCGATCGAGAAATTCGGCATCAAGATCATGTCGCTGGGCTTTCTCATCCGCGAGGACGAGGCGGTGGTGTGGCGCGGCCCGATGGTGCAGAGCGCGCTGACCCAGATGCTCAACGATTCCATCTGGGCGCCGCTCGATATCCTGGTGCTCGACATGCCGCCGGGCACCGGCGACGCGCAGCTCACCATTTCGCAGCGCGTGCCGTTGCGCGGCGCGGTCATCGTCTCGACGCCGCAGGACATCGCGCTGATCGACGCGCGCAAGGGCATCGCGATGTTCGCCAAGACACAGGTGCCGGTGCTCGGCATCGTCGAAAATATGAGCACCTTCGTTTGCCCCAATTGCGGCCATGAGAGTCACATCTTCGGCCATGGCGGCGCGCGCAACGAAGCCAGGCGGATGGGCGTGCCGTTCCTCGGCGAGATTCCGCTCGTGCCGCTCATTCGCGAAACCTCGGACGCCGGTACACCCATTATGGTGCATGCACCGCAGAGCAAGGAAGCCGAAGCGTTCCGTAACGTCGCCAAAGAAGTCGCGGCCGGTGTGGCGCAGGCGCAACGCATCGCCCCCAGAATCGTGCTGGAATAGGGCATGGCAACCATCAAGCCTCAGATCAGAGGTGTCTTTCCCACGCCGGTCGCGGTCCACTATCTGCCCGTGGCGCAGGACGTGAACCAAGTGTTGCGGCCGCTGATCGTCGAGCGCGCGCAAGCCGGCTTGCGCGGCCAGGGCTGGCGCTCCGATCCCGACTTCGCAAGCTGGGGCGGCGAAACGGTGCAGACCTTGTTTCGCGTGGCGCGCGATTTGGCCGACAGCCTGACCAGCACAGCCAAAGGCGCGCGCGTGCAGCTCGCCTGGAATATCGCGGCCAGCGCCAGCGTGCGGCAGAAGGGCGACTATTGCGAATTCGCGGCGCGGCCCGGCGCCTACTGGTCCGGCGTCTATTATGTCGATGACGGCTACGCCAAGTCGGACGACGCCAATCTCGGCGGCGAGTGCGAGCTGGCCGATCCGCGCGGCGCCCTGCCGATCATGGTCGCGCCGCACCTGACCTTCCGCATTCCCGGCGGCGCCAGCGCCGGCTACAGCGAAGTCTTCCGGCCGCAGAGCGGCATGATCCTCCTGCACCCGTCCTGGCTGGCGCGCGGCGAGCGCCGCTATGACGGCGAGCACAGCCGCGTCACCATCGAGTTCGACCTGACCCCGCCGGTGGGATGAATTCCAGAGTCGTCATGGCCGGGCTTGGTCCGTAGCGACAGCGTACGGACGCCACCCATCGCCCGCGCGCTTACGCTGTCGCTAAGCGCCGGGCGCGATGGGTGGGCGGCTCAAGGCCGCCCATGACGCACTAGATTTACGACCGTCCCGCCGTGATCGTCATCGTGATCACGGTCTTGCCGTCGGGCATGGTCTCGGTCCAGGTGTCGCCGACCTTGTGCTCGCCCTTGATCTCGTTGCAGTTCGTGGCCTTGGCCGGATCGGCCGGCGCCGGATCGGTCTGCGTGAAGCAGGCATGCGTGTCGTCCTTCCAGACGAACGTGCCCTTCGTCGACTTGCCGCCGACGCGCGACTCCCAGGTCTTGTCGGGATTGACGTAGATGACGAATTTCGTGCCGTCGGGCAGTGTCTGCGTGACGGTGTTGCCGTAGGCGGCGTCGAACGGATTGGCCTGCGCCCCCGTCGAGATCGCGATGCAGGCCGCGGCCGCAAGAATAATGCGCTTCATGAGAATGTCCCCTTTTTAATCGCCGGGAGAGCCCCGTGACCTGCGATATGGGGGACGGCCGGCGACGCGGCAAGCCTGCGCACTAGTTTTTTCCACAGCGCCTGCCGCATAGGCCCCTCTCCCCCGAAGGGAGAGAGGGTGCCGTGCATCTACTCCACGCCCGCCTTCAGCGTCACGTCGCGGGCCTGGCCGTTGACCGTCACCGTCCAGTTGTCGCCGACCTTGTGCGAGCCGCCGGCGATGCAGACCGGATTGGGCATGCCGGGCGGCGCTGCTTCATACGTCCGGCAGATCTGGCCCTGGGCGTCGACCGCCCAGGTCCCCTTGCTGACAAGGGTCTGGCCCATACCCGTCAGCGTGCTGTCGAAGGTGTGATCGGCGCGATAATGGGTGTGGCTTTCGATGCCGCCGCCCGTCGACACCACGGTGTTGCCGTAATAGCCCGCCATCGCATCGTCCGCCGCCAACGCCGGTCCGGCGCATAGCGTCGCAATCGCTGCGGCAATCATGATCTTGCGCATCGAGTCTCTCCCTTGCCTTCGAAGCTGCGTTACTCGATCCCCGCCTTCAGCGTGATGGTGCGCGTGCTCGTGCCCACCGTCATCGTCCAAGTATCGCCGACCTTGTGCGCTTCGATCGGCGTGCACAGCGGGTTGGGTGAATTGGGCGGCGCCGGATCGTCATAGTGACGGCAGAGCTGCCCATCGGCACCGATCGACCAAGTGCCCTTGAACGCATAGTTCTGGCCCATCGCCGACGCCGTGACGTCGAACGTATGGTCGGCCCGGTAGTGCGTGTGGCTCTCGACCATGCCGCCCGTGACCACGGCGGTGTTGCCGTAGAACCCGGCCATGACGTCGGCGGCGGCGAGCGCCGATCCGCTGCACAAGGCGAACACGGAGGCTGCAATCAAAATCCTGCGCATGAAAACTCCTGTTGGTTGACGATCAGTTCGTGGCGGGCGCCGGCGCGGGCGTCGGCGGTGTTGCGGGCGGCGCCGCATCGGCGCCCTTGCTCAGCGTGATGCTGCCGCCGTCGGGCGTCGCCCACTTGTCGCCGACCGCATGCGGCGTCGGGTCGAGCGGATCGCAATCCGGATTGGTGCGTCCGGGCACCGGCGGATCGAAGGTGCGGCAGAGCGCGCCCTTGGCGTCGATCGCCCAGGTGCCGCCATACTTGTAGCCCATCGACGGCACGACACCGCTGAAGGTGTGGTCGGCATTGTACATCGTATGCGATTCCATGCCGGTGCCGCTGACCACGACCAGCGTATTGCCGTACATGTTGGCCATCGGATCGGACTGCGCCAGCGCGGCTCCGGCGGACAGCGCCGCGACACAGAGCCCAAGCAAAATCGTCTTCATCGTTCCTCCGGTTGTTAGCTTGTGGTGAATTACTGAATGCCCGCGACCAGCGAGACGGTGAACGGCCCAGCCGTCCAGGTGTCGCCGATCTTGTGGTTGGACACCGGCGCGCAGGCCGGATTGGGCGTATTGGGAATCGCGGGATCGGCCGTCAGGCAGATCGTGCCGCCGTCGATCTTCCAGGTGCCCTTGAAACCGTTGGCGCCCTGCTTGCCGGTGAAGGTGTGGTCGGCGTTGTAGTAGACGTGGTTCTCGGTGCCCGCGGCATCCTTTGTAATCGTGGTGTTGCCGAAGCGGGACGCCAGGACCTCGTCGCCGGCCAGCGCCGGCGCGGCTGCAGCAACTGCAAAGACGGCGCCCATCAAAATCGCACGCATATTTGCTCTCCCCTTGGCATGACGGCGCAGACCTTAGCCGAAATCCTCAGGCGTTATAAGTCAGCCGCAGGCCCGGCGACGGCCATTCGCAGGACGCGAGTTTTCCGGTCGAAGACATGGTGACGTACGCTGTTCTCATGTCCTTGCCGCCCCAGCAGATATTGGTGCAGAGCAGATCGGGGAACGGGGTGTGCTCGAACTTCGCCGTGCCCAGCCAGAAGGTGGAAATGCCGCCGGCCAATATTGTCGCAACGCACACCGCGCCGTCCGCCTGCACGCCGAGGCTGTCGAAATAGGCCAGGCCCGGATAGGCGCCGACGAAATTGGCGGGGGTAAAGCCGCCCGGAATGGCGGCGACGCCGGGCGCCGTCAGCGGCAGGTCCCACAGCCGTCCCGGCATGGTCTCGGCGTAATAGACATGCGTGCCGTCCGGCGACAGACCGACGCCGTTGGGCGAGGTCAGCTCGCGCAGCACCTTGGTGATCTTCGAGCCGTCGGCGCGCGCGTAATAGAGCCCACCGTGCAGCCGCCGCACGGAATTGTTGCTGGCGTGATCGGTGAACCAGAAGCCGCCCGTCGTATCGAACACCAGATCGTTGGGCGCCAGCAGCTTTTCGCCGTCGCATTCGGAATAGAGCACCTCGACCTTTCCGGTGGAGATGTTGATGCGCTCGATGCGGCCGCCCTTGTGCTCCGGCGGCGTGTGGCCGGGGATCATCAATCCATTGACCATGTTCATCTCGAAATTGCTGCCATTGTTGCAGACGTAGAGATGCCCGTCCGGACCGATGGCGGCGCCGTTCGGTCCGCCGCCCGGCTTGGCGACCGTGTGCTTGGAGCCGTCCGCCTTCACGCGCGTGATCTCGCCCGACCAGATCTCGACGACGATCACTGACCCATCGTCCATCGCCACGGGCCCCTCGGGAAATTTCAGGTCGGCGGTGATCTCTTTGATGTGCATGGACGTCTCCCCGGCGATTATTTTGTGTGGCCAAGGCTAGCCGTTCGGCCGGCCCGCGCAAAGTTGGCTGGCGCATGAAATTTGCGATTATCGCTGCGTCACTTGCGGCATATCTTGTCGCCGCGCCCGCCCTCGCCGATCCCTGCCGCGACCCGCCCAACGGCAAAGCGTTCGATTTCTGGACCGGCGACTGGACTGTCGTCGCCGTGGCGGACGGCGGCACGATACGGAGCGTCGGGTTCGATGCGTATTATGTGAAGAAATAGTCTGGAAATTCCCGTATATTATGGTAATATACAGTCATGGTTGACTTCGATCGGATCGAAGGTTTCGAATGGGACTTGGGCAATGCTGGTAAGAGCGCCCAAAAGCACGGTATCACGCAAGGCGAAAGCGAACAGATATTCGTAAATTCGCCACTGATCGTGGCGGATGATATTTTGCACAGTGAAACCGAAACTCGGTTCAACACTCTCGGCAAGACCGATGTTGGCCGGTTACTGCATGTCACATTTACTTTGAGACAAGGCGGCAAGGCGATCCGGGTGATCTCGGCACGCGACATGAATCGAAAAGAAAGACTGCGATATGGCCAAAGCACTTAAGAAAATCCCGAAATTCCGGTCTGAAGGCGCAGAGCGGAAATTTTGGGAAACTCACGACTCGACGGACTATGTCGACTGGTCGAAGGCCAAAGTCGTGCGCTTTCCGAATTTGAAGCTTTCGACCAAGTCGATTTCGCTGCGCCTGCCTGCCGGTCTTCTCGATGAAATCAAGATCGCCGCCAACAAGCGCGACGTGCCCTATCAGTCGCTGATCAAGATGTGGCTGACCGAGAAAGTCAGCTGATCAGCGCCGCGCAAGCGTGACGTAGCTGTAGCGCAACCCATCCGCCGTCGCACGCTCCTCGCGCGCGGTCTCGCGCCACGCACTCTTGTCGAGCGGCGGAAAATGCGTGTCGCCTGGCGGCGCGATGTGCACTTCGGTCAGTTCGATCCGTGTCGCGTGCGGCAGGGCCTCGCGATAAATCGCCTCGCCGCCGGCGATCATGATCTCCAGCGGATTCTCCGCCTGCGCCCACGCCAGCGCCTCGTCGAGCGAATGCACAACGACGGCACCCTCGGCCGCGTACGCGGCATCCCGCGTGATCACGATATTCGTCCGCCCGGGCAGCGGGCGCTTGGGAAACGACTCATACGTCTTGCGCCCCATCACGAGCGGCTTGCCCATGGTCAGCGCCTTGAAGCGCTTTATGTCATCCGGAATGCGCCACGGAATCGCGCCGCGATCCCCGATCACGCCATTGTCGGCGACCGCCAGGACGAGGACGATGGGCGCGCTCATCCGCCGCCCAGTTTTTTCAGCGCCTCGCCTTCCAGCCGGTAGACCAGCCAGCCGTTATTCGGCCGGGCACCGAGGCCGTCGTAGAAATCGATCGACGGCTTGTTCCAGTCCAGCACCGACCAGTCGACGCAGTTGGCGCCGGCCGCCACCGCCGTCTTCGCCAGATGCGCCAGCAGCGCCTTGCCGTAGCCGCGCCCGCGAAACACCGGCCGCACGAAGAGATCCTCCAGATAGATCGCGCGGCTCGCCGCGAAGCTCGAATATTTCCAGTACCAGCTGGCGACGCCGGCCGGCACCTCGCCATCGAACGCCAGGTCGCAGTTGCACAGCGGCTGCGCGCCGAGATAATCGCGCCGGATCACCTCTAGCGTGATGCGGAAGACGTCGAGCAGCTTCTCGTAATCCGCCAGCTCGCGCAGCAGCGCGAGGACCTGCGCCTCGTCGCCCAGACGCGCCGGACGGATGTGAAAACCGGCCATGGAAAAAGACTCGCCCGTGAAACCCGCCGCAACCTTACGGGCCCGCATGCGATGCGTAAACGTTGCGTTCATCCCCGGTTCAGGATCGCAGCGCGATGGTCGCTCCGCCATCGCAATCCTTTCGAAGGACCGGACATGAAACGAATCTTGCTCGCCTCGGCGGCCCTGCTCGGCCTGTCGCTCGCCACGCCCGCGCTGGCGGCGCATGGCGATCATCACGGCCAGGGCAGCAGCGGCGACAATGCCGCGCCCATCACCCCGCCGTCCGGTGGCGACGGCGGGTCCGGCCACCATGGCGGCGGCTCGAGCGGCGGCGGCTGGTCGGGACATCACGACAATGGTGGCAGTGGTGGCGGCGGTTCGGGCGGCGAGCGCAGCTGGCATCACCATGACAACAATGGCGGTGGCGGCGGCGGCAACAATCCCTTTGCCGGCACGGGCGGCAATGGCGGCGATCACGGCTGGCATCACCATGACAATGGCGGCGGCAGCAACGCCGCCAACCCGTTCGCGGGCACGGGCGGCTCGCATCATCGCGGCGGCGACAACAATGGCGGCGGCAACAATTGGAGCGTCGGCGGCAATCGCGATCATGACGGCTCGCGCTGGAACGGCGGCAATGGCCGCGGCGATCACGGGCGCGGCCGGCATGGCGGCTGGGGCGGATTCAACCGCGCCTTCAACGCGCCGCATCGCTATCATTGGGGCAGCTACCATCGCCCGCATGGCTGGTACTACCAGCGCTGGGAGCTCGGCGCCTTCCTGCCGGGCCTGTTCTGGGACCGGCAATACTGGATCGACGACTACAATGATTTCGATCTCGGCGATCCGCCCGAGGGCACCGTCTGGGTCCGTTACGGCGACGACGCCTTGCTGATCGACGAAGACAGCGGCGAAGTCATCCAGGTCGTGTACGGCATCTTCTACTGATCCGGCCTGTCGTCGATCGCCCTGGCGATCGAGTGGGTCGTCGCGATGGAACTTTACCGTGTGCGGGGGGTTAACTCTTTCTAACGAGGAACCCCGCCATGAAACACACCCTGTTGTCCGCCACGGCGCTGGCGCTGATCCTGAGCGTCCCGGCCTTTGCCGCGCCCCACGACCATGGCGACCAGCACGACCAAGGCACGCCGACGGCGACGCCGGACACGGGCGGTCATGGACACAGCGGCGGCGGGCATCCTGAGCATGGCGCAAGCGGCGGTGGCGGCGCGGGCCGCACCCACCACGACAACGGCGCGGGCGCCGCGGTTCTGGCGGCACCTACCGGCGGAACCCACCATCGCGGCGGCAACGGTAGCGGCGGCGCAACGACCAACAATCCGCTCGCAGGCGGCGGCACGACGGGCGGCACCCATCATCGCGGCCAAAACAACGGCGGCACGAATGGCGGCGCCGCGACCATTCTGGCTCCGGCCGGAGGCGGCGGGCGCGCCGGGACGCATGCCGGCCGCGGCCACAACAGCGCCTTCGACGCATTGCGCCGCGCCTTCAACGCGCCGCGCCACTTCCATCACGGCACCTACCACCGCCCGAGCGGCTGGTACGCGCATCGCTGGAACTACGGCGAATTCCTGCCGGCGCTGTTCTACAGCCGCAGCTACTGGATCAGCGACTACAACGATTTCGATCTCAACGATCCGCCGCCAGGCACCGTCTGGGTGCGCTATGGCGACGATGCCCTGCTGATCGACGAAGACAGCGGCGAAGTCATCCAGGTCGAATACGGGATTTTCTACTGATCTTTTCCTCCTCCGTTGCTGCGGGGGAGGAAAGTCACACCGCGATCTCGGCCTTGATGGTCGGATGCGCCTGGTAGCTCTCCAGCGTGAAGTCCTCGAATCTGAACGCGAAGATGTCCGTCACGTCGGGATTGAGCCGCATGGTCGGCAGCGCATAGGGCTTGCGCGTCAGCTGCTCGCGCGCCTGGTCCAAATGGTTCAGATAAAGATGCGCGTCGCCCAGCGTATGGACGAATTCGCCCGGCTTCAGTCCCGTCACCTGCGCGAACATCATGGTCAGCAGCGCGTAGCTCGCGATGTTGAACGGCACGCCGAGGAAAATATCGGCCGAGCGCTGATAGAGTTGGCACGACAGCTTGCCGTTCGCGACATAGAACTGGAACAGGCAATGGCAGGGCGGCAGCGCCATCTTCGGCACGTCGGCCGGATTCCACGCCGTCACGATCAAGCGCCGCGAATCAGGATCATTCTGAATATCGGATATCGCATTTGCGATCTGGTCGATCGTACCGCCATCCCGAGTTGGCCAAGACCGCCATTGATGGCCATACACAGGCCCTAGTTCTCCGTTCTCGTCAGCCCATTCGTCCCAGATGGTCACGCTGTGTTCTTGCAGAAATCGCACGTTTGTGTCGCCTCTAAGAAACCAGAGCAACTCGTATATTATTGCCTTTGCAAATATCTTTTTCGTAGTAACCAGCGGAAACCCTTCGGATAAATCGAAGCGCATTTGATAGCCAAACATTGACAGCGTGCCCGTTTTCGTGCGGTCGCGCTTCTCGATTCCACGCCGCAAGCTGGTTAGCATAAGTTCGTGATACTGACGCATGGGCAGCCATTCATGATTCCCGCCGGCATTAAACCACCAAGCGGTCAGGAACGGAAAGATAATGCGATCAATAAGTATTTTGAAAAAGGCGCGGAAATCCCTATTTCACAAACACCGGTAGATCCTGAAGGCGTTCACATAAAATGAACGCCGATCGCTCGAAGGTCTTTTCGCGATTCCAGTTAAGGCCGGATGAGGGGCCGGAACTCTATCAGCCGCATAAGTCAATGGTCCTGATTGGTCTGAATGTCTCATACAGGTGGCGTTATCACGATCTCTGTGTGTTTTATCAGGCTATCGCCAGTCGAATTTCAGACGACAAGCGCACCCTCGACACTTTCGTTTCGGAACATAAGGCGCAAGCTCAAGCTGACACTGCTGACGAATGGACTGCAGTGCAGCAGTCTCGTTTGCGCGAGCAAATTTACATTCGAGACATTGAGATTCGAAATATGGAAGCATATGCAGACCAACTCTTCATGGTTGGCCTTTGGGCGCTTGTGGAGCAACAAATAGCGAAAACGCTCGTCGAAGCTGAGCGAGTTCTGCTGCCGGGTAAGGCGTCCACTACCTCACATAGGTGGAACACGTTGTCCAAAAGGTTTGAATCGCTAGGAATTGATTTCACAAAACTCAAGAGTTTCGACGGCACCAACGAAGCTCGTGTTTTGAACAATAAGATCAAGCACTCTGGTCTGGTTGACGTCGAACTGGGTGCATTTGGACGGTTTCAACACTTGGTGGGAACCAACATCGATCAAATCGATCTGGCTCTTCAACACTACGCCGATTGCACGTTTGAGTTCGTTGGGCACCTTCAGGAAACGACCGATGGCATTTTGGCGTAGTTGGAAGTCTCACCAGAGCCCACATTGCAACTTCGATCCACGCCACTCAGCGGTCCGTTGCATCCGATCGTGATCGCGCCGTCAGAGCAACGGCCTTCCTCGTTAATCCGCCGTCAGGAAGATCGTCCGTTCCTGGACACGGCGGTTGTGCAGGCCGTCGACCACCACAGCCTTGCCGTCGACCGTCGCCTTGTCCCACATCAGGAAGGCATCGGCGGCGGCCTGGATGTTGCCGGCGTTGAACTGGCGCAGCACCGTCGAGTTCTTGAAGGCGCTGGTGCCGATATTGTAGGTCAGCGACAGCATCGCCGCCGCCTGGTGCAGGCTCGCCGGCCGCAGCAGCAGCGGCGCGATGGCGGCGCTTTTCAAACTCATCTGATGACTGAGAAAACCCGTCGCCTGATCCTCGGTGACCGTCGGATCGGCCATGGTGACGGCCTTGCCGTCCGGGTACAGGATCGTGCCGTAGCCGATCGTGGGAATGCCGCCCGAATCCTTGTAGGGCGCGGCGCGGAAACCCTCGAACTGCTTGATGATCGGCATGCAAAACGGGAATACAGCGGCGTCGCCGGGCCAATTGGGCATGGATGGATTCCTTTGTGTTATCCCACTCGCGCCTTGCGCAGGGCTTCGTTGATGCGCCCTTGCCAGCCGGCGCCGGTTGCACGAAAGCGTTCCACCACGTCTTTGTCCAGCCGCAACGTAACCTGCCGCTTGGTCGGCGCCTTCTGCGGCCCGCGTTCGCCTTGCTTGCGGTTCAAAATGATCTGGACGAGATCGCGCGGCAAAACTTCGGCCATTGGACGCATGGCCCGAATGTCTTGCGCCGTGAGTTCGCGAACTTCGCCCTCTTCATCCGTCAGCGGCTTTCTCTTCTTCATATCTTCTGACCTCTTTTGGATTGGCCTTCCTGAAACTGATCACCCGAATTCCACCGGCGACTGCCGTGAAGCAGATGAAATGTAGCCGTGCACCAATAAATCCCAGGACCGTGAAGCGGGTTTCGGCATAGGGAAATCGGCTGTCCTCACCGGCTAGCGCCGTCTCCCAAACAAAATGCTCCACCAGTTCGAACGGCAGACCGCGCTCGCGCGCATTCTTCTCGCTCTTTGCCGGATCGAATTCGATCTTCATGTTTAATTGTAGTTACAAATAAATTGATGGTCAAGCGCTTTAAGTCTTAACCCGCAGCGCCTATATATCCCCTGTCGGCGATGGCTTGCCTGACCCGACTATGGCGATAAACGACTGCGTAATAAGCGGCCCGGACCCGGGGGCGGTACCCGGCGCCTCCACCAGAGGGCGGAATACAGAATACAGGTATCGGAATTCTGATCCCCGTATTCTGTATTCCGCCTTCTGGAGGGGGCGAAACAGGATCGACGGACGTGTAAAGGCTGTTCTTTTGCTCGGTATGGTTCCGCCGTTATCGGGCTACTCGTACAGGTGCCAACGATAATGAAATGGCCCTCGCTGCCTAACTACGGTTAGCCAAGCGCGGTTAGGGGGGCACCGGGCAACAGAAGCCCCCCACTATATAACTCGTCATGGCCGGGCAGCGAGCGAAGCGAAGCGCGACCCGGCCACCCAACTTTTTACAAATTCCCCTCTTCATCCTCTCTCGCCGCAAGGCTCGTCGTGCTCGTCTCGCCGCGTGCCGCGGCCTTCTCCGCTTCCAGCTGCAGCCGCTTCTTGCGCGGCTCCTCCACCAGCGTCACCAGCAGCACCAGCGCCACCGCCTCGCACACCACCGCCACCCAGAACACCGCGAAATAGCCGAAGCTCGCCGCGATCACGCCGCCGAGCAGCGGGCCGGCCGCGCTCATGATGCTCTCGGCGGTGTTGGAGAAGGCCAGCCGCATCGCCATGTCGTCGCGGTGGCCGAACTCGAAGACAATGTTCTGCGCGCTCATCTGATAGCCCGAATTGCCCGCGCCGAGCCCGAAGAAGGCGATGAACAGCCATAGCGGCGAACTCACCTGCATCAGCAAAATCGTCGAGGAGATCCAGAACACCAGCGCGATGATGAAATTGGAGCGGAAGCCGAAGCGGTCGGCGAGATAGCCCCAGCCGACGCTCATCACCGTGTCGGCGCCGAGGAAGGCGAGGCTCAGCATGCCCACCGTCTCGCCCGAGAAGCCGATCTTCTTGCCGACATAGATGATGTAGAACGGCTGCGCCACGCGGCTGGCGATCGCGAAGGTGCGCGCGATCATGAAATACATAAAGCCCGGATTGCTCCGCAGCATCGGCACCAGATCGCGCATGCGGTCGCGGATGGAGCTCTTGGCGCGGATCGTGGGCGGCTCCGGCTCGCGCACCAGGAAGCGGAACGCGGTGAGCCCCAGGCTCGTCAATATGAACGCCAGCGTGAAGGTCGTCGAATAGCCGTTGTGGAAGACATTGTGACCGACGAGATAATGCCCGGCGAAATAGCTCAGCGACGCCGCGACGATGCCGCCGGTCAGGTTGCGCCAGCCCTGCAGCTGTCCGCGCCGCTCGATCGGGATCATCTTGGCAAGCAGGAACTGGAACGCGACGCCCTGCGGCCCGGAGAACAATCCCAGCAAAAAGAGAAACAGCAGCACGCTCACCAGCAGCGGCGTGCCGCCGAGGAACCATCCCGCCAGCGCGATGCCCAATATCTGCACCCGCATCATGGTGCCGAGGAACATCGAGACCGGCATGATCTTCTTGCGGTGCTCGATCTGCGCCGCGCCGGCGATCGGCGAGATCACGCCGCCCAATTGCTGCAGGCTGGCGCCCAGGCTGACGAAGAAATCCGAGCCCGAGATCAGGTGCAGATAGGCCGGAATGAAGGTCGGCGCATTGACCAGCCGGAAGCCCGTCATGCCCAGCATGCCGTGCACGAAATGGCCGGCATAGTTGCGGCGCAGATTCTTCCACACGAAGCCTTCATAGGCGGCTTCGCGTTCGTGTTCGTCCTCGATGCCGGCGTAGATGTCGCTCATTCGGCCGGCGCGTGCGCAAGCGTGAAGCCGGTGGCGCGGCGGTAGTAGAAGGCGAACAGCGCCGAGGCGACGACCACGGCGCCGCCGATGCTGATCGCATTGGTGACGCCTATCCTGGCCGCCAGCGTGCCCAGCAGCAGCGCCCCCCACGGCATCATGCCCATGAAGCTCTGGGTGTAATGCGAGATGACGCGGCCGCGGAAATTCTCGTTCGCCACCATCTGGATGATGGTGTTGGTGGTGCCGCCCAGCAGCATCAGGCTGGCCGAGGTCGGCAACAACAGGGCGACGCTCAGCCACAGCCAATGCGAACGCGAAAACGCGATCAATCCCGCGCCGAAGACGAAGCCCGCCAGCACCGGCGCGTAGACCAGCTGCTTCTCGGTGATGCGCGACAGGAAATAGGCGCCGATCAGCGCGCCGGCGCCCGCCGCCGACATCAGCGTGCCCTGCGCCGTCGAATTGCCGTGCAGCAGGTCGCGCGTCACCGCCGGCATCATCGTCACATAGGCGGCGCCGAACATCGACGACACCGCCACCAGGATCAGCGACAGCCTTATCTGCAGGCTCTTGAAGCTGTAGCGGTAGCCCTCGAAAATCTCGTGCAGCGCGTTCTGGTTGATGCGCGGCGGCCGCGCCGCCAGCCGCATCAGCAGCAGGCTCACCAGCACCGCGCCGAACGACACCGCGTTGAGCGCGAAGCAGATCCCTTCGCCCACCGCGAAGATCAGCAGTCCCGCCAGCGTCGGCCCCACGATCCGCGCGCCGTTGAACATCATCGAGTTGAGCGAGATGGCGTGGCGCAGATCCTCGCGCCCGACCATGTCCAGCGTCATCGACTGCCGCGTCGGGATGTCGAAGGAATTGATCAGCCCCATGGTCAGCGCCAGGCAGATCAGCTGCCACACCTGGATCATGTGGCTGAGCGTCAGCACCGCCAGCGTCGCCGCCTGCAGCATGGCGGCCGACTGCGTCAGCAGCAGGAACTTCCGCCGGTCGACGCGGTCGGCGATCATGCCGCCGAACGGGGTGAGGAAGAACACCGGCACGGTCGAGCAGAACGACGTCACGCCGAGCAGGAACTTGTCATGCGTCAGATCGTAGACCAGCCACGGCATGGCCGTGTTCTGCATCCACGAACCCATCAGCGAGATCAGCTGGCCGGTGAAGAACAGCCGATAATTGCGATGGCGGAAGACACCGAGCAGGCTCGACGGCCGCGCGATATCGGCGATTTCGCTTTCCGAAGGCGGCTCCTCCGGCGGCGTGCCCAGAATGTTTTCCGGCGCGCCTGTCGGCACGCCGGCCAAGTCTTCAGCTACGATTACGCTGCCGTCCCCGCTGCCGCCGCTGTCCTGATCGGAACCGTTCATGTCCGTTACGGGGTACTCCCCCGCCCGGCCCCGCTCAAGGATTTATTCGCCCACGCGGCACAATGGCGTTAGGGCATTTTCACCTTTCCGTCACACGCCCGTCTCGCCGTACACCGCGGCCTGCGGCGCGCCCACGAGGTAGCTGCCCAGCAGGTCCATGTCGCCATTGCCGCGCCGCCATGCGCCGTAACGGTCGGCATGCGCCTGCGATTCCCAATGCTCGACGAACAGCACCGCGCCGTCGGCGTCGGCGAAAACCTCGAAACGCAGGCAGCCGTCGAACGCGCGGGTGCGCGGCACCTCGCGGCGTATCAGCTCCAGGAATTCATCCAGCCGCGCCGGGTCCACCGCCAACCGCCAGGTCGAGACAATCCGGCTCATGCTTCATCCCTCGCAGGTCCACCCCGCCAATCTAGGCCGATCTCATGCCGGAACCTGTCAGCAGCCTTGTCAGACAACTGCCGGACGTGCTGATTTGCGCCAACCGCTATTGCTCAAAGGACGTCGATGACCAGCCCAGGCATTTTGTTCAAGCCGTTCAAGCTCAAGTCGCTGAACCTGCCTAACCGCATCGTCATGGCGCCGATGACGCGCTCCAAGTCGCCGGAGCAGATTCCGAACGACGCGGTTGCCGCCTATTATCGCGCCCGCGCAGAGGGCGGCACCGGCCTGATCCTGACCGAAGGCACCGCGCCCGAGCACAAATCGGCCACCAACGACGTCAACGTGCCCCATTTCCACGGCACGGAGTCGCTGGCCGGCTGGGGCAAGGTCGTCAAGGAAGTGAAAGCCGTGGGCGGCCATATCATGCCGCAACTCTGGCACCAGGGCGTGGTGCGCCATCCCGGCACCGGCCCCTATCCCGAGCAGCCCAGCATGAGTCCCTCCGGCCTCGCCAAGAAGGACAAGAAGGTCGCCGAGCCGATGAGCAACGCCGACGTCGCCGATGTCATCGCCGGCTTCGCAAACAGCGCGCACTATGCCCAAGAGCTCGGCTTCGACGGCGTCGAGCTGCACGGCGCGCACGGCTATCTCATCGACCAGTTCTTCTGGGACGGTACCAACGAACGCGCCGACCGCTATGGCGGGAGCCTCGCCGACCGCGCCAACTTCGCCGCCGACATTACCCGCGCCGTGCGCAAGGCGGTCGGCCCCGACTTCCCCATCCTGCTGCGCTTCTCGCAATGGAAGCAGCAGGACTTCGGCGCTCGCCTGGCGCACACGCCGGATGAACTCGAGAGCTTCCTGCGGCCGCTGGTCGATGCCGGCGTCGACATCCTGCACTGCTCGACGCGCCGCTTCTGGGAACCGGAATTTCCCGAGCTGGGCTCCGATATGAATCTCGCCGGCTGGACCAGGAAGCTCAGCGGCCTGCCGACGATCAGCGTCGGTTCGGTCAGCCTCAACATGGATTTCATCACCGCCTTCCGCCAGGCCGGCGCGGAAATCTCCAGCATCGACAAGCTGATCGAGATGATGGAGCGCGGCGATTTCGACCTCATCGCCGTCGGCCGCGCCCTGATCGTCAATCCCGACTGGGCGAACAAGGTGAAAGCCGGCAAGCTGAGCGAACTGACGCCCTACAGCCCGGAGGCGCTGGCGACGCTGGTGTAGGTGTCCTCTCCCGCGAGCGGGAGAGGAAGCAAAAGCTTGCACTTAGCGGTCCGTAGCGACAGCGTGCGGACCAGCGTAGCTAAGTGCCTAGCTTTTGCTCGGTGAGGGGTACCGTCTCGCGACACCCCCTCACCCGGAAATGCTTCGCATTTCCGACCTCTCCCGCGAAGTGCAGGAGAGGTTAAGTCCTCTTCGTCACCGTCATCTTCAATCCAAACTCCGGCCGCAGCGTCAGCCGCGCCAGCGGCACGACGGGATGTCCCGGCACCAGCGACAGCCGGTATCGCGACACGATCGCGCTCAGGCAGATCAGCGCCTCCTGCATCGCGAAGCCCATGCCGATGCAGATGCGCGGGCCCGCGCCGAACGGGATATAGGCGAAGCGGTGGATCGTCTCGCGCCGGCCAGGTGCGAAGCGTTCGGGATCGAAATATTCCGGCGCCTCCCACAATTGCCGGTGCCGGTGCAGGATCCAGGGCGAGACCAGGACCGCGGTGCCGCCGCGGATCTCGACGCCCGCGATCGTGTCGGGCGCGACCGAATCGCGGCTGACGAACGGCGCCGGCGGATAGAGCCGCATCGCCTCCTCCAGCACCATGCGCGTATAGCTCAGCCTGGCGATGTCGCCGTTCGCGGCCCGCACCTCTTCGGCCACGCGTGCATCGGCGTCGGGAAACTGCGACAGCAGGTACAACGTCCAGGCCAGCGCATTGGCCGTCGTCTCGTGGCCGGCAAAGATGAAGGTCATGACGTTGTCATAGACCTCGTCCATCCCGAACAGCGCGCCGCCTTCCGGATCGCGCGCCGTCAGCAGCAGCGTCAGCAGGTCCTGCGGCACCGATGCTGGATCCCCGGCGATTTCGGCCGCGCGCCGGGCGATCAGCGCGCCCAGTTCCCGGCGGAAGAACCGCAGCGAAGCCTGCGCCTTCAGCCGCTTGGGCGTCGGCGCCCAATAGGGCAGGCCCAGCGTCGTCAAAAGGTCGACGCGGCCCATCGTGTCCAGATAGGTGACGAAGGCGTCCGACATCGCGGCATAATCGATTCTCACATCGCCGGAAAACATCGTCTGCGTGATGATGGCGTAGGTCAGGCGCATCATCTCGTCCGCCGCGTCGATCGCAGCCCCGCCCGCCAGAGCGTGCCAGCGCCCCAGCGCCCGCTCCGCCACCGCCGCCATTGGGGCGGCGAAGTCCGCGACGTGGCGAGGCGAGAACATCGGCGCGGTGGTGCGCCGCTGGAACTTCCAGCTCTCGCCATTGGCGTTGAACATGCCGTTGCCGAGCGCTGGCCCCGTCGTGCGCTGCACCTGGCGGCCTTTCACGTAATTCGCCGCATTGTCGAGCAGGACCCGCTTGACCCCTTCCGGATCGCTCATCAGCAGGAAATCCTGCATCCAGTTGCGGTCGTAGATGACGCGTTCGCGATAGGCGCGCGCGCCGAAGGCGGCCACCGCGTTGCGGCCGATCGCGCGCACGACCTGGACACGGTTAAGGTTGCGATTGTGCGGCACGGGCGCGGCCGGCCGCAGCCGGGCGTGCGATTCGGGCATCACGCTGTCGCTCATGGCGCCACGATAGCATTGGTGGACAAGGCTTTCATACCGCGCGCATTGACTTGCCATGGCGGGCGCTTAGTCTCGCAGGCCTCATCACGGACCTGAGCATGGCAAGGGATTTTATCGGCTATCAGGCATTGCAGGACGCGGCGCTGCGCGGCGTCGTGCGCGACGCGCTGCGCCGGATCGAGAAGCAGGGCCTGATCGGCTCGCACCATTTCTATCTGACCTTCCGCACGAAATTCGCCGGCGTCGACATCCCCGATTTCCTGCGCGAGCAATATCCCGAAGAGATGACCATCATCCTGCAGCACCAGTTCTGGGGCTTGAAGATCGGCGAGGAGCGTTTCGAGGTCACGCTCACCTTCAAGAAGCTGCCGGCGACGCTCGTCATCCCCTTCGCGGCGCTGACCGCCTTCTTCGATCCCGGCGTGAATTTCGGTCTGCAGTTCCGCGGCCCCGAAGGCGAGGTCAAATCCGCGCCGCCGACTCTGCTGCCGCAGCCCGCCGCCGAACAGAACCGCGAGAAAACCGCCGACGCGCCCAAGCAAGGCGAGCCGCCGGCCGAAAAGCCCCCCGCCGCGCCCGGCGAAGTGGTGAGCCTGGATTCGTTCCGGAAGAAGTAAGCTCCTCAACTTCAGATTGAAACTGTCCGTTACGACTGGTTGTCATCATTGCAATCAATGATTACAATTGCGCCATGGCCAGCATCACGATCCGCAATTTGAAAGACGACACCAAGAAGCGCCTTCGCCTCCGCGCCGCTGAGCACGGCCGCTCGTTGGAAGCTGAGGTGCGCGACATTCTCGACCGCAGTGCAGCCACGCCGAAATCCGCGACGCCAATGAACGGCCTCGATATCTTCAAGCCTATTCGAGACGTGGTCGAAAAATATGGCGGCTTCGAACTCGAACTTCCGCCGCGCACGCCAGTGCGTGATCCGCAACTGGGAAGTAGAGGCAGCTTGCGCGAGGACGCACCGCCCTTTCGCATGCCTGAAAAGCCGCGCCGCAAGCGGAAATGATCATCCTCGACACCAACGTCATCTCCGAATTTACCAGGCCGCAGCCTTCGGAACGCGTCCGGGCTTGGTTTCGGCGTCAGAACATCGATGATTTGGTGACCACTGCCGTCACCGAAGGCGAATTGTACTCCGGCGTCATGTCCCTGCCGGATGGCAGGCGCAAGCTCGCTACCGGGCAGGCTTACGACACGATATTGGAAAATCTCGGCGCCCGTATCCATTCCTTCGACCGCGCTGCTGCGCGGGAGTTTGCGTCCATCACCGCGCAACGCCAACGCGCCGGGCTGTTGGCGGACACGGCCGATTGCCAGATCGCCGCCATCGCCCGCATCCTGGGAGCATCTATCGCCACGCGGAACATCGACGACTTCATCCATACCGGCGTGAAAATCATCAACCCGTGGACGGCGTGAGATAAACCGCCTAGAAGCGGTCAAAACGCGCAGAGACCGCCATGGCCAAGACTACCCGCACCGAAACCGACTCCTTCGGCCCCATCGAGGTCGATGCCGCGAAATACTGGGGCGCGCAGGCCGAGCGCAGCTTGCACAATTTCAAGATCGGCTGGGAGAAGCAGCCGGCTTCGATCGTCCGCGCGCTGGGCATCGTCAAGCGCGCCGCCGCCGAAACCAACATGGCGCTCGGTCTGCTCGACGGCAATTTCGGACCCGCCATCGTCAAGGCGGCGCAGGAGGTGATCGAGGGCAAGCTCGACGCCCATTTCCCGCTGTCCGTCTGGCAGACCGGCTCGGGCACGCAATCCAACATGAACGCCAACGAGGTGATCTCCAACCGCGCCATCGAAATGCTGGGCGGCGTCATGGGCTCCAAGACGCCGGTCCATCCCAACGACCACGTCAATATGAGCCAGTCGTCGAACGACACCTATCCGACCGCGATGCACATCGCCTGCGCCGAAGAGATCGTCCACGCCCTGATCCCGGCCTTGCAGTTGCTGCGCAACGCGCTGAACGACAAGGCGCAGGCCTGGAAGGACATCATCAAGATCGGCCGCACCCACACCCAGGACGCGACGCCGCTCACGCTTGGCCAGGAATTTTCCGGCTACACCCAGCAGGTCCAGAACGGCATCGAACGCATCCAGCAGACGCTGCCCAAATTGATGGAGTTGGCGCAGGGCGGCACCGCCGTCGGCACCGGCCTCAATGCGCCCAAGGGCTTCGATGTCATGGTCGCCGAGCGCATCGCGGCGATCACAAAGCTCCCCTTCACACCCGCGCCCAACAAATTCGAGGCGCTGGCGGCGCATGACGCGATGATCTTCAGCCACGGCGCCATCAACACCGTCGCCGCCGCCCTCTTCAAGATCGCCAACGACATCCGCTTCCTGGGCTCGGGCCCGCGCTCGGGCCTGGGCGAACTCTCGCTGCCGGAGAACGAGCCGGGCTCGTCGATCATGCCGGGCAAGGTCAATCCCACCCAATGCGAGGCGGTGACGCAGGTCTGCACCCGCATCTTCGGCAACCACGCCACGATCACCTTCGCCGGCTCCCAGGGCCAGTTCGAGCTCAACGTCTACAATCCGGTGATGGCCTACAGCTTCCTGCAGAGCGTACGCCTGATGGCCGACGCGGCGGTGAGCTTCACCGAGCATTGCGTCATCGGCATCGAGCCGCGCCGCGACAACATCCAGGCGGGCCTCGAGCGCTCGCTGATGCTGGTCACCGCGCTGACGCCCAAGATCGGCTACGACGCCGCCGGCAAGATCGCCAAGGCCGCCCACAAGAACGGCACCACGCTGCGCGAAGAAGCCCTCAAGACCGGTCTTGTGACGGCGGAAGAATTCGACGCCATCGTACGGCCGGAAGACATGATTGGGCCGAAGTAAAATGAAAAACCCTCTCCCCCTTTTTGGGGGAGAGGGCAGGGTGAGGGGGTGC
>DATCAT010000036.1:0-135481 GCA_036512455.1 Rhizomicrobium sp. | reverse complement strand
CCGCTCACCGGCACCTCAACCGGCGTGCGAGAGCTGCTCGGTGAGCACGCCCAGCAGATCCTTCGCAGCCTCGGTGATGACCGTGCCGGGCGGGAAGATCGCCGCGGCACCCGCAGCCCGCAGCTCGTCGAAATCCTGGGGCGGGATGACGCCGCCGACGACGATCAGGATGTCGGGGCGTCCCTGCGCGGCGAGTTCGTCACGCAGCGCCGGCACGAGGCTCAGATGCCCGGCGGCAAGGGAGTTGACCCCGACGATGTGCACGTCGGCCTCGACGGCCTGACGCGCGACCTCGGCCGGCGTCTGGAACAGCGGGCCGACGTCGACGTCGAAGCCGAGATCGGCGAAGGCCGTGGCGATGACCTTGGCGCCGCGGTCATGGCCGTCCTGGCCCATCTTGGCGACCAGCATGCGCGGGCGGCGGCCTTCGTCCTTGGCGAAAGCCTCGACGTCGTCGCGGATGGCGCCGAATTCGTTGTCGCCCTCATAGGCCGCGCCATAGACGCCGGCGATGGAGCGGATTTCGGCGCGGTGGCGGCCGAACACCGTCTCCATGGCATCGGAGATCTCGCCGACCGTGGCGCGGGCTCGTGCCGCCTCGACCGCGAGTTCGAGCAGATTGCCCTTGCCCTTGGCGCCGGCGATCAGTGCGTCGAGCATGGATTTCAGCTTTGCCGGATCGCGCTTGGCCTTGACCGATTTGAGGCGCGCGATCTGGGAGTCGCGGACCTGCGCGTTGTCGATGGCGCGGACGTCGAGCGCGTCTTCTTTTTTGAGCTGGAACTTGTTGACGCCGACGATGACGTCCTCGCCGCGGTCGACGCGGGCCTGGCGGCGGGCGGCGGCTTCCTCGATGCGCAGCTTGGGGATGCCGGCCTCGACCGCCTTGGTCATGCCGCCCATGCTTTCGACCTCGTCGATGATGGCGCGCGCCGATGTGGCGAGCGAATGGGTCAGCGCTTCGACGTAGTACGAGCCGCCGAGCGGATCGACGACCTTGGTGACCTGGCTTTCGTTCTGCAGAATGAGCTGGGTGTTGCGCGCGATGCGGGCGGAGAATTCGGTCGGCAGGGCGATGGCTTCGTCGAACGAGTTGGTATGCAGCGATTGCGTGCCGCCCAGCACCGATGCCAGCGCCTCGATCGTCGTGCGCACGACGTTGTTGTAAGGATCCTGCTCGGTAAGCGAGACGCCGCTCGTCTGGCAATGGGTGCGCAGCATCAGGCTTTCGGGATTCTTGGCGCCGAAACCGGCCATGATCTGAGACCACAACAGCCGCGCGGCGCGCAACTTGGCGACTTCCATGAAGAAGTTCATGCCGATGCCGAAGAAAAACGACAGGCGCGGCGCGAATTCGTCGACGCCCAAGCCCTTGGCCAGCGCGGCGCGGACATATTCGACGCCGTCGGCCAGGGTGAAGGCGAGTTCTTGCACCGCCGTCGCGCCGGCCTCGTGCATGTGATAGCCGCTGATCGAGATCGAGTTGAACTTCGGCATCTTCCTGGCGGTGTACTCGATGATGTCGGCGACGATGCGCATCGAGGGCGTGGGCGGATAGATATAGGTGTTCCGCACCATGAATTCCTTGAGGATGTCGTTCTGAATCGTGCCCGACAATTTCTCAGGCGGCGTGCCCTGCTCCTCGCCCGCGACGATGAAGTTCGCCATGATCGGGATGACGGCACCGTTCATCGTCATCGACACCGTCATCTTGTCGAGCGGAATGCCGCCGAACAGGATTTTCATGTCCTCGACACTGTCGATGGCGACGCCGGCCTTGCCGACATCTCCGGCGACGCGCGGATGATCGCTGTCGTAGCCGCGATGTGTGGCGAGGTCGAAGGCGACCGACAGGCCCATCTGCCCGGCCTCCAGATTCTTGCGGTAGAAGGCGTTGGACTCTTCGGCGGTCGAGAAACCCGCATATTGCCGTATGGTCCACGGCCGCCCGGCATACATGGTCGAGCGCACGCCGCGCATATAGGGCATCTGGCCGGGCAAGGAATTGGCGGCCTCGAAACCTTCCAGATCGGCGGCGGTGTAAAGCGGCTTGACGTCGAAGCCTTCCGGCGTCGCCCAGGTCAGACCGGCGAGCGGCCGGTCACGAAGTTCCTTTTGCGCCGCCTTGGCCCAGCTTTCCGGCGTCTTGTCGTCGCGCATCTTGTGTCCTGCCCTGACCGGCGTTTGGCCTCAGTATCGCAGGTGCGAAATGAGCGTCAAACGCGGCCAAGCCACAGTCGCAAAACCGTAATATTCGTCCTTATACGGACGGCTCGGTGGATAAGCCGGGCCGACTCCAGCACTGGCTTTGTCCACAAGATGTAGTGGCCCGTTATCCTTGACAAACCACTAAACGTATGAGAACAAAGGATGATATCAAGTGAGTTAGCGATTCGAGCCGTATTTGTTCGCGGAACGTACCGTCCGTTTACGGACGATCCACAGACGGCATGGTCACAACCCGCCCAGATCGAAATGACGCGCCAGGAAACGTCTACCCGGTGCGGTCACATCGATGGTCCGTTCGCCCGAACGTCGCTTCACGGCGCCCTTGCCTTCCAGCAACGCATAGAGCGCCGCGCCGAACCAGCCGGCCAGATGCGTCCGGCGTTCCGTCCAATCGAGGCAAGGCCGCACCAGGGCGCGCCGCGTATGGGGCTCCCCCAGCCCGATCTCGCGCGCCCAGTTCCAGCCGGAATCGCTGACGCGATAGCCGTCGCCGCCGGCGACCACGAACTGCCGCGCCACCAGCCGGCCGCACAGCGCGACGCCGACTTCGCCGGCCAGGTGATCGTAGCAGCGCCGCGCATGCCTCAGCGCCGGATCGATGCGCAGGCTGCGCGACGGCGGCGCGACGACCGAGAGGGTCTCGATCGCATGCGCGACATCGGCATTGCGCAGGGCGAAATAGCGATGCCGGCCGTGCTGCCGCACGCTCAGCAGACCACCGTCGAGCAGCCGCGCCAGATGCGAGCTGACGCCTTGCGGCGACACGCCGGCGCGCGCGGCGAGTTCACCGGCGGGACGCTCGCTGCCGTCCATCAGCAGGCCGAGGATCAAGGCGCGGACTGGATCGCCGATCAGGGCGCCGACCTGGGCAATGTTCGGCATGTCGCTCATGGCCGCATCATGATGGACGGCAGAGGCGAACGCTACGCGCTTGGCCGAAGCTTCGAAAACAGACCGGCGCGGCCGCGCTTGCAAGCGCGATTCAAAACATTATCTTGGCCGCATGATCCCCCAACAGGCGCGCGGCAAGGCGCCACAAGCCATCGGCCGCGTCACGGCGGTCCTCGGCCCCACCAACACCGGCAAGACGCATTTTGCCATTGAAAGAATGTTGGCGCATCGATCGGGAATGATCGGCCTGCCGCTGCGCCTGCTGGCGCGCGAGGTCTATGACAAGGTCGTGCGCCTGAAGGGCGCCAATGTCGCCGCGCTGATCACCGGCGAAGAGAAGATCGTGCCGCGCGACGCGCGCTACTACGTCTGCACGGTGGAGGCGATGCCGCTGGACATTCCCGTGGCGTGCCTGGTCATTGACGAGATCCAGCTTTGCGCCGATCCGGAGCGCGGCCATGTCTTCACCGACCGGCTGCTCAACGCGCGCGGCGAGGAGGAAACCATCCTGCTCGGCGCCGACACGATGCGTGGACCCATCCAGCGCTTCGTGCCGCGGACCTATTTCATGACCAGGGCGCGGTTTTCGGACCTCGCCTATACCGGCCACAAGAAGCTGACGCGCCTGCCTCGGCGCGCGGCGGTGGTCGGATTCTCGGCGGAGGATGTCTACGGCATCGCCGAGCTGATCCGGCGCCAGCGCGGCGGCGCGGCCGTGGTGCTGGGCGCCCTCTCGCCGCGCACGCGCAACGCGCAGGTCGAGCTCTATCAGAGCGGCGACGTCGATTTCCTGGTGGCGACGGACGCCATCGGCATGGGTCTCAACATGGACGTCGATCACGTCGCCTTCGCCGCCATGGAGAAGTTCGACGGCTACGGCATGCGGCCCTTGCGGCCCGACGAGGTCGGGCAGATCGCCGGCCGCGCCGGGCGGCACATGAACGACGGCACTTTCGGCACGACGGGCGAGGCCGAAAGCCTGGACGACGAGCTCGTCGCGCGTGTCGAGGGCCATCGCTACGATCCGGTGCGCGTGCTGCAATGGCGCAATTCCAACCTCGATTTCTCGACGCTCGAACGCTTGCTCGCCAGCCTGGACGAGCCGCCGCCGACGCGGGGCCTGGGCAAAGCGCGGCCGGCAAGCGATTACACCGCGCTGCGCCTCTTGGCGGCGAACGACGATGTGCTGGCGCTGGCGACCACCCGCGCCGCTGTGCACCGGCTTTGGGAGGCCTGCCAGCTGCCCGATTTCCGCAAGCGGTCGGTCGACGAGCATGTGCGCCTGGTGCAGGCGATCTACCTGTTCCTGATGAGCGATGACGGCGTTTTGCCCGACGATTGGCTGGCGCGGCAGATCGAGCGGCTGAATATCACCGAAGGCGACGTTGCGACTTTGAGCGGCCGCCTGGCGCAGATCCGCACCTGGACTTACGCCTCGCACCGCTCGAACTGGACCAAGGACAGCGCCCATTGGCAGAGCGTGACGCGCGCCGTGGAAGACCGGCTGTCGGATGCCCTGCATGAGCAGCTGACGCAGCGCTTCATCGACCGGCGCACGTCCGTCTTGCTGAAGCGTTTGCGCGAGGACGATGTCATCGACCTGACGCTCGACGATTCCGGCGGCGTCGCCATCGGCGGCGAGATCGTCGGCAAGCTGGAAGGCTTCCGCTTCGAGCCCGACGCGCGCGCCGAAGGCATTCACGGCCGCACCCTGCGCGCCGCCGCGATGAAGGGGCTGGAAGGCGAGTTCTACGCCAGGGCCAAACGGATCGCGGAAGCCGACGACAAGGCGATCAGCTTGAGCGAGCACGGCAAGCTGTGGTGGGACGGCGCGGTGGTGGCGCATCTGGCGCGCGGGGCCGCGCCGCTGGAGCCGGTCGTCGAGATGCTGGCCGACGAACGGCTGAAGGGCGATCTGCGCGAGGGCGTGCAGGCGCGGCTCGAGACCTTCGTGCGCGAGCGCATCGCCGCGCGGCTGCAGCCGCTGCTGGCATTGGTGCAAAGCATCGACGCCAAGGCTGGAACGCCCGACGCCCTGCCCGCAGCTGCGCGCGGCATCGCGCATCAGCTGATCGAGAATTTCGGTTCGCTGGAGCGCGCCCGCGTCTCGCTGCCCGACAATCTTGGCTCGCTGGTGCGCGCGCTGAAGGCGTTCGGCGTGTGGTTCGGGCGGCGCTCGGTCTACCTGCCCAAGATGCTGCGACCCGATGCGGCTTCGCTGCTCGCATTGCTCTGGGGCGTGTGGACGAAGCAGGAGCGATTGCACACCCCGCCGCAGCCCGGGCTCACATCGTTCGTCAATGACGGCAACCTGCCCGGCGAATTCCTCGCCGCCGCCGGCTTCCGAGTCATCGCCCGCCGCGCCATCCGCCTCGACATGCTCGAGCGCCTGGAAGAAGAACTCGAAAAAGGCGCGGCCAGCGGCGCCAACGCGGAGACCCTGCTGCCCAAGCTCGTCTCGCTGATCGGCTCCAGCAACGAAGAACTCAAAACTGTCCTCACCGAAATGGGTTGGGAGATCATCGACGTCGCCGACACCGGCAACGGCGTGACGCATGTCTGGCGCAAGCAAGCGCTGCGCGCGGCACGGCCGCAGAGACACCACCGCGAGAAGCGCGAGCCCAAAGAGTTCAAAGTCGAGATCCGTCCGGACTCTCCTTTCGCGGGGTTGGCCGCGCTCGTTCGCAAATGAGTGACGACGAGAAATCCGACCGCATCCGCATCGACAAGTGGCTTTGGCATGCGCGGTTCTACAAGACGCGCGTGCTGGCGCATGAGGCGGCCGACAAGGGGCGCATCCGGGTCAACGGCATTCGCGTCGAGAAGGCCGGGCGCGGGATCAGGGTGGGCGACGTGCTCACCCTCCCCACCGGGCGCGAAGTCCTTGCCGTGCGTGTGGTTGCTTTCGGGGAGCGGCGGGGGCCTGCGCCACAGGCGCGGACGTTGTACGAAATCGTCGCGGAGGGTGGGCTTGATCCCAGGGTCACCCCGCCGTAATGACGCTATCCTAGCTTTCTAGCCTGTCACCCCCTGGGGCCTGCCGCATGACCTATGTCGTCACCGAAGCCTGCATCAAGTGCAAGTTCATGGACTGCGTCGAAGTCTGCCCGGTGGACTGCTTCTACGAGGGCGAAAACATGCTGGTTATCAACCCCGACGAATGCATCGACTGCGGTGTCTGCGAGCCGGAATGCCCGCCGGAAGCCATCAAGGCCGACACCGAGAGCGGGTTGGAGAAGTGGCTGACCCTGAACGCCGACTACGCCAAGAAGTGGCCGAACATCACCCAGCACGGCACGGCACCCGCCGATGCCAAGGAATGGGAGGGCGTTCCGGACAAATTCGAAAAGCACTTCAGCGATAAACCCGGCGACGGCCTGTAGAATTAACGATTGCACAGCACGGTTTGGCGCGTTAACGCTTGGGCGATGCGAATTTAACCAGTTGAATTCGTGACCATTTTCGCCGCGAATCGCAATAAATGCCGCCGATTCAATAACTTGTCACTTTGTCCTTCCGTTTACGGATGAAGTGTGTTATATAATTGCACGATCAGAAATGCTCCAAGGCACCCTCTCCGGACTGGCAACAATCCGGCGCCGCAACGCGTTTCGGTTGCAGTGCAGTAACCGCAAAGCTCAAACCCGCGCAGCCCGCGCGCGACGCTGAGCCGAATGAAAGTGAACCATGACCGCCACCAAGACCGCCCCCGCCCCCGTTCTGCCCAAGAAGATCCCGGCCAACACCAACACCAGGAAGCACGATTTCAAGACCAACGACCATGTCGTGTACCCCACCCATGGCGTCGGCCGCATCATGAAGATCGAGGACCAGGAAGTCGCCGGCACCAAGCTGGAACTGTTCGTCATCACCTTCGAGAAGGACAAGATGACCCTGCGCGTGCCCACGCTGAAGGCCAAGGCCGTCGGCATGCGCAAGCTGAGCTCGCCCGATATCGTCAACAACGCGCTCAACACGCTCAAGGGCCGCGCCCGCATCAAGCGCACGATGTGGAGCCGCCGGGCGCAGGAATACGAAGCGAAGATCAATTCGGGCGACCTGGTGTCGATCGCCGAGGTCGTGCGCGACCTGCATCGCGCCTCCGGCCAGCCGGAACAGTCCTATTCCGAACGCCAGCTCTACGAAGCGGCGCTGGCCCGCATGGCGCGCGAAGTCGCCGCCGTCGAGAAGACCGACGAGCCGTCGGCCGTCAAGCGCGTCGAAGGCATGCTGCTGAAGAAGGCCGCGTAAGTCTTCGATATCGGTTGTGAAGAGGCCCGGAGCGATCCGGGCCTTTTTTGTTGGGAGGACGCCATGGCGACCGCGCATTGCGAGTGGGGATTGAACGGCGTTCTGGCGTTGCATGAGCGGGTCAAGATCGTCGTCATCGTGGATGTCCTGTCGTTCTCGACCGCCGTCGACATCGCCGTGGCGCGCGGCGCGTTCATCGTGCCGTTTCCGCTGGGCAGTGGCGAGGCGGCGGCCATCGCCGCGCACGCGTCCGGCGCGCTGCTGGCGAGCCCCAGACGCGACGGACCATATTCGCTGTCGCCCGCGTCGCTGCAAGCGATCCCGGCCGGTACCAAATTGCTGCTGCCCTCGCCCAACGGCTCGCGGCTTTCGCTGAATTGCGGAGCCGCGAAGGTCTTCGCGGGCTGTTTGCGCAACGCCTCCGCCGTCGCGGCAGCGGTCTTGCGCGCGGGCGGCGACGTCGCGGTGATCGCGGCCGGCGAGCGCTGGCGCGGCGACGACAGTCTGCGTCCCGCCATCGAGGACTGGCTCGGCGCCGGCGCGATCCTCGATGCGCTGGACCTGCCGATGACGGCCGAGGCGCGCGTCGCGCGCGATGCCTTCCGCAGCGCCAGGGCTTCGCTCGCGCAGACGATCGCGGATTCGATCTCCGGCCGCGAACTGATCGAGCGGGGATTTCCCATGGACGTCGAACTGGCGCACCAGTTCGACGTCAGCGCCACCGCGCCGCTGCTCAGCGGCGGTGTCTATCGCAATGCCAACGTTTGAAGTGATCTCAAGCCTTCCAGGCCAATTTGTATTCCTGCGGCAGATGCTGGCCCTTGTAGTCGATCGGGCCCAGCTGGCGCAGATCGGGCCGCAGCACGATCTGGCGCACCATCTCGGGGATCAGCACCATGCCGATATATTTGCCCAGGCATTCATGGCTGCCATAGCCGAACACGAAATGATTGTACCAGTTGCGTCCCGGCAGGAATTCGTCCGGCTTCTCGTAGGCGCGCTCATCGAACATCGCCGACTGCGTCAGCGTCAGGACATTGGTGCCCTTGGCAATCGTGGTGGCGTAATTGGTGCCTTTGCCGATCGTGTAGTCGCTGCCCATGTGGCGGAACATGTAGGGCGAGATCGGCACGAAGCGCAGGGCTTCCCAGACGATGCCGTCGAACGCGGCCGGATCGCTCGCTACCGCCGCGGCCTTGGCCTGTGCCAGCAATTGCGGCCGCGCCAACAGGAACTGGATGACCTGGGCCGTGGCCTGCTGCGTCGTCTCGACCGTGCCGATCAACAGGCCGCCGGCGTTGACTGCGACGCGCTTGAGGTCGAATTCCATTTCCTTGGGGAACGAGCTGCGCAGCATGCGCGCCACGATGTCGTCGGTCAGGGTATCGCTGTTGCCGCCGAACCAGCCGGCGACGGTCGAGCCGATCCCGGTCAGCTTGGCCCATAGCAGGCGGCGCGCCATCAGCCCCGCCATGTAGAGCGTCATCTCTTTCGTCACGCGCGCATGGTTCGCCGCGATATTGTCGCGCTCGGCCTGGGGCACGAGGTCGAAGGGCTGGTTGTAGAAACTGTCCACCTGGTTCCAATAGGACCAGTCCATTAGCTGCGTCAGCGGCGCGCCGGTCAGGCCGAAATAGTCGCGCACCAGCGTCGCCGGAACCATGCGCGTGTAACCGCCGATCGCTTCGAGGCTGCCATGGGCGGCGTCGAGCAGGCCCTTGGCGATCTTGGCGACCAGGACTCTGATCTTGGGAACGTCGTCGCGGTTGAGCAGGCTCTGCATCAGCGACTTCTCGCGGTAGTGCAGCGGATCGTCGTCATGCGACATCAGATAGACGTCGCTCATGGTGCGCACATAGAGCGACACGGTGAAGACCTTGGGCATGTTGAGCGCTTCGATGATGTCGTCGTAGCGCGCGATCAGCGTGCAGGCCGGCGTCACCAGGACCGGGCGTTTTTCGCGCAACTCCTTGAAGAAGGGCAGCGGCTCGTTGTCGATCCAGCCGCGCGCCAGCGGATATTTCTCCGCCTCCGGCGCCGCGTCGTAACGTTCCAGATAATTCGTCATCCTCGTCCCTCCGATTGGAAGGGCGCCTTAATACGCAAGGTCTCCCCGTTACGTGTCACAAGCCTTTCAGATATTCGACGAGATCCCAGCGCTGATCTTCCGTCAGAGCCGGCAGCCGGACCTTGGCGGTGCCATCGGGATTTTTCACGACCGTCCCGTCCGGATTTGTCTCGTAGGTGTCCCGCGTGCCGTAATCGTGCCCGGCATTGCTGTTGCCGGGCAGCGCCGTTAGGAACAGGAAGCCCGGATAGCCGTCCGATTTGAAGCCGACCATGTGCGGATCGAATTCGCGCGAGCCGACTTGGAATTTCGCCGGACGGTATTTCGTGCCCGGCGCATCACCGGGCTGGGCACTTGCCGGCAGCAGCAGGTCGTACAAATTCGGCACCGAGCCGTTGTGCAGATACGGCGCCGTCGCCCAGATGCCGTCCAGCGCCCTGCCCTTGTACGACACCAGCGACGCCAGCGGCTGCGCCGTGGTGTCGGGATGGTAGTCGCCATTCTTCAGCGAGGGCTGGATCTCGTTGTTGCGCAGCGAGAAAATCACGTCATAGAGCCATTCGACGAAGCGCTGCAGCACGCCTTTGTCGGCATCCGGCGTCGCCACGACGCCGGTGGTGGTCTTGGTCAGCAGCGCTGCGACCGGCGCCTTGCGGTCGAGCAGCAGCGGACCGGCACCCACCGTCACATAGGAGTTGCGCACGATGCCGCTATAGCCGGCATAGCCCACGCTGTTCACGGCCATGACCGGATCTGTCTTGACGTTGTCCTGGGCGGACATGTGCGCGACGATGCGGCGCGCGGGATCCGTCGCGTCGATCTCGGCGTGGCACATCGCGCAGTAGCGGTCGAACACGACCTTGCCGCGCCATCGCTTGTGCTGGTCGATCTTGCCCAGGACGCTCTCGGGCCAGACCGGGGCGCGCAGGGTTTTGAGATGGTCCTCGATCAGCGCCAGGTTGTGGATATTGACCGAAGAGCTGTAATTGATCGGGTGCGTGTTCAAGAGTCCCTGACCGCTGAACACGCCCGCCAGCGTCCAGTGGTCGCTGCGCGACCAGTTCATCGACCCGAAGACACCGATCACTTCGCCGGTGTTACGGCCGATGGGGCCGAGCCCGGCGTTCGAGGCGATGCCGTTCCATTGGATGTAGTCGTGCTGCGGCACGTCCCACACGAAGGGATAGCTGACCGGCGCGTCCGGCGAATTGAACAGCTTGTTGCGGAGATAGAGGGCTTCCTTGGCGCCCTTCAGGCCCTTGCTCTCCCACAGCGTGGCGAGGCTTCCCAGCAGCCGGTCGCGGTCCTCGCCGTCGAGTACCGGCTTCTTCCACAGCTCCTTGAGAATATCGAGGAAACCGACCGCTTTCAGATCGGCCGGGTCGATCCTTTTCTCGGCGATCAGCTCGCTCACCGCCGCGTCGACGTCCGGCGCGGTCAGGACATATTGGAGCACCTGGTTGTAGATGCGCCCGAAGGCATCAAGCCGGGCGAATCCGTAATGCGTGTTGCTCCGGTTGACGATGCGATAGGTCGCGAGCCGCAGGGCGTATTTCTGCAGATCGGCCCTGACCTCGTCTTCCGATCCATAATTGTCGAGCGCCATTGCATTCTTGACGAAGCGTGCCTGGACGGATGGGTCGGTCTGCGTCCGCGCCAGCGCCTTGGCGAGATCGGTCAGGAGCGTGTCCATGTCCGCCATGGCCGGCGCGCCGTCGATGCGGATGCCGATGCCTTTGTAATTGATCTGATTGGTATGGCAGGCCGCGCAGGTATAGCCGAGGAAATCCTTGTGCTGGTAATTGTCCTTGGCGAAGCCGATCGGCAGTCCGTCCGGATTGCTGAAGGTCGGCTTGCGCACCAGATAGCGGTAGGCGTTGTTCATGTGCTCGTTCGAGCGGAACAATTGTCCGTTCGGCTGTTCCAGCACGAGGAAGAAATCGTAGGGAAGCAGATCGGAGCCTTGCGTCACGCTGTCGAACCACAGCGTGTCCTTCGGCTTCCAGCCCTGCCCGTCGCTGTCGCCATCGATGTCGTCGAGGTAGCGGATCTGCCTGGCGACGTCGCCATAGACGTCGTTTTCGACGACCGTCGCGCCGCGATCCGCCGCGTCGTCCCAGAATGCCCAGATATTGGCGATATAGTTGGCGACAATCACGACCACCGCCAGAGCCAATACGCCGAGCGCCAGCGACGTCAACGGCCTCGACATCACGAAGTTGCGGATGTCTGTCCAGAGTTTTCTCAGATACTTCACGGTGCGCCCCCAGGCCGAGTCGGCAGTCCCGGGCGCAGTCTATATTAACGATGCCAAGTTGTGCGCGTGCCGGTCGCAAAAATTCAGCAAGAAGAGAGACAGGCGCAGCAGATTTCCCTTGCTGCTATCTTTGAAACAATTTCAACGACTTGCCGAAACATCCAAGAGTTTTCGGCGGCCATCGATCAAGGTCCGACGACTTCGATGCCCTGCGGGTTGGCCGCCTCGATCTCCGGGCCGTTCATCGACTGGACGATGCCGCGCACGCGGATGGTCTGGCCGGCATAGGAGCGCGGGTCGACGCCGGTCTTGCGGAAATTCGCCATGTCTTCGGGCGCCACGGTCACCGTGAAGTCGCTGCGCCAATCTGCGCCGAAATTCAGATAGGCGCGGCCGTTCTTGAGGCCGGCGTTCAGAACCTTGCCTTCGACGATCTGGAACGTCCCGACGTCGCGGCCGACCGTGTCCGGCGAACGGATGGCATAAGCGGGCAGCGACCAGATGCCGGCGCGCGCGGCGCGGGCCTGCGCCTCAGCGGCGAACAGCTCTGTAGCGCATTCGGTGCGGTCCGGCGCGATCGAGACGCGCGCCAGTCCGCCCTTCAGGAGTGCCAGTTGCACCCAATTGCCGTCGGCGCCGAACAACTGGCCGCGCACGCGGTCGTAGCGATCCTCCTTCGGCGGCACCGCAGTCAGCGTCAGCGGCGGCCGGCGCAGCAGCCCGGCCAGCGTTCCGAGCGCGCTGTCCGCCAAGGCCTGCGGCGCCCGGTCCAGCGCGCCGGCCGGCAGGCGGATGCCTTCCAGGTGCAGGGCGCGGCCGTCGCTCAGGACCACCGAACCGTTCTTCTCGACGCGCAGCAATTCCCCGCCGGAGATCTCCACGCCGCCCGCGCACTCGGGCAACGCCGCGGCTGCGGCCGGAAAGGCCGCGAGCAGACTGATGACGACAAATATCGGCTGCAGGCGCATCGATTCGTCTCCCGTCGTCATTGAGCACGGGCTTCGCGCGCATTGCACGGGTGACCTGTCGACAAGGTAACCGCTGCGCCGGCTACCGTGCGGGCTCCAGGCTCACGCCCTTGGGCGGCGGATCGGAGTCCGGGACAAAGAAGTCCGGCATCAGGCGCTTGGTCGGATCGACGCGGTACTTGTCGAAATCGGTCACGCCGTTGGCGGCCAGGAACGTGTCGTCGATCAGGAAATTGCCAGTAAAATCCTTGGCCTTCTTGTTGAAGATCATATGAGCGGCGTCGGCCAGGATATCGGTGGTGCGGCAGTGGAGCATGCCGTCGTCGCCGGCCAGCGCGTTGCGGATCGCCGCGGTCGCGATGCCGGTGCGCGGCCACAAGGCGTTGAAGGCGATGCCCTCACCTGAGAACTCCGCCGCCATGCCGAGCACGCACATGCTCATGCCGAACTTGGCCATGGAATAGGCGGTGTGGCCCTTGAACCATTTGGCCGCCATGTCGAGCGGCGGCGACAGCATCAAGACATGCGGGTTGGCGGCGCGCTTCAAGTGGGGAATGCAGGTGCGCGACACCAGATAGGTGCCGCGCGCATTGATCTGGTTCATCAGGTCGTAGCGCTTCATGTCGGTCTGCAGCGTGCCGGTCAGCGAAATCGCGCTGGCGTTGTTGACGCAGATGTCGATGCCGCCGAATTTCGCCGCCGTCCGCTCGACCGCGGCCTGGACCTGATCCTCGAAACGGATGTCGCATTGCAGCGGCAGCGCCTTGCCGCCGGCCTTTTCGATCTCTGCCGCGGCCGTGTAGATCGTTCCGGGCAGCTTGGCATGCGCCTCGGCCGTCTTGGCGGCGATGGCGACATTGGCGCCGTCCTGCGCTGCCCGCAAAGCGATGGCGAGCCCGATGCCGCGGCTGGCGCCGGTGATGAAGAGAGTTTTGCCTCTCAGGGACATCAGATCGCCTCGTACCAGTCGATGCCGCTTTTGTCGGCGGTGCGCTGCATCCGGCCGCGGGCGCGCAGGCAATTGAGATGCGCCAGGCTCTCGCCGGTCGCCATGCCGAAATTGCCCTGCGTGATGCGGCTGCGGAACAGGGCCGGAAAAACGTCGACGGCGCGCTTGGGCTCGGCGCACAGGGCGTGGAGCTTCTCCAGGCCCTCTTCGTGGTGGTCGATCAGCTCCTGCAGGCGCAGCGGACCCTTGCGAAACGGCTCGTTGTGCGATGGCAGGACCAGGGCATCGTCCGGCACGACAAGCTTGAGCTTGGCGCAGCTATCGATCCAGTCCTGCAGCGAATTGGCTTCCGGTTCGGTCGGATGCACCGAGACGTTGGACGAGATTTTCGGCAGGATCTGGTCGCCCGAAATGAAGACGTTGAGTTCGGGACACCACAGGCAGGCATGCTCCGGTGAATGACCGTTGCCGCCGACGATGCGCCATTTGTGCGCCCCGATTTCGATCTCTTCGCCTTCGACGATGCGGCGATAGGCGTTCGGCAGTTTGTAGACGCCGTAGCCGAAGCCGCCGAAGCGGGTGCGGTAATTCTCCAGCACGTCGTCGGGAAAGCCCGCGGCACGGTAGAAGCGCAAGGCCTCGGTCGGCGCTTCCTGGCCGGTGTCGGCCGCCAGGTTGCGGCACATCAGGAATTCGGTGCGGGTGATCCAGAGCTCGACGTCGAACTTGCGCACCAGCCAGCCGGCCAGCCCGATGTGATCGGGATGCATATGGGTGACGATGACGCGCCTGACGGGGCGGCCCTGCATCGGGCCGGCGAACAGCTGTTCCCAGGCCTGCGTGGTCTCCTCGTTCTTGATGCCGCTGTCGACCACGGTCCAGCCGTCGCCGTCCTCGAGCAGCCACAGATTGATGTGATTGAGCTGCATCGGCAGGCGCATGCGCACCCAGTGGACGCCGGGCGCCACGACGATACTTTGCCCTGTTTCCGGGCGGGATTCGAAGGGATAGTCGAGATTGCTGCCGGGACGGACCCGGACTTCGGTGGCGCTCACTATAAGGAGCCTTTCAAGGATGGCGGTTCGTTCGACTATGGGTAGGCCGTCCAAGCCCCGTCAAGTCGCGCATATTTACCGCGTCACGACGCTGCAACCCGCCGCCAGGCGCGTTATACGTTGAGACGCTCTATCGCCGACCGGAGGAACCATGCGCCGCCCAGCCCTCATTGCCTGCCTGACTGTTGCCGCGCTCGCGGGCCTGGCCGGCGCCGCCGGCGTTTCCACCGACCCCAAACAGGCCCCGGCCGGGACCTACCAGATGGAGACACGCCACACGCAGGTGATCTTCGCCATCCCGCATCTGGGCCTCACCGACTATTACGGCCGCTTCGAGAAAGTGTCGGGCTCGCTCAACTTCAATCCGGCGGCGCCCGAGAAGAGCTCGGTCTCGGTCACCATCGACACCTCCAGCGCCAATGTGATGAACAGCGAGCTGGCCGGCGAGATCGTGGGGCCCGCCGTATTCGACTCGGCGAAGTTCCCGACCGCGACGTTTATCTCGACCGCGATCGCGCGCACCGGACCCACCAGCGGCACGATGAGCGGCGACCTGACCATCCATGGCGTGACAAAGCCGGTCACTTTCGCGGTGACCTTCAACGGCGGCGTGATGTCGCCGATGGGCGCTGCGGCCTACGATCTGGGCTTCCACGCCACGACCGTGATCAAGCGCAGCGATTTCGGACTGGACAAGATGATGTGGAACAGTTTCGTCGGCGACGAGGTCAAGCTGACCATCGAAGCGATGTTCCAGCAGCAGAAATCCTGAACCATGGCGCTCCGAAATTCCGCCTTGCGGTATGGCAGCGTCGCGATGACCTTTCACTGGGTCATTGCCGCGGCGGTGCTCGCCAACATCGCGCTCGGCCTTTACATGGCCGACCTGCCGCGCAGCGATCCCAGCAAGTTCATGCTCGTGCAGACGCACAAATCGATCGGCCTGACGATATTGGTGCTGAGCCTCCTGCGGCTGGGCTGGCGCCTGATCAATCCGGTGCCGCCGCTGCCGCGCGGCATGCCGCCCGTGTTGCGGTTCGGCGCGCACGCCTCGCATGTTCTGCTCTATTTCCTGATCGTCTTCATTCCGCTGTCCGGCTGGGTCCTGGCGTCGGCCTCGCCGCTGGGCAACGGCACGCTTTATTTTGGCATGTTCAATTGGCCGAACCTGCCGCTCTTCAGCGGCATGCCCCGCGCCGAACTCAGGCCCTATCACGAGTTTTTCGACAGCACGCATGTCGTGCTGGCCTGGAGCGCCATCGTGCTGCTTCCCATCCATGTTGGCGCGGCGCTCTATCACCACTTCCTGCGCCGCGACGATGTGCTCAAGCGCATGGTCCCGGGCACACAAGTAAACGATCCGGCATGAAAAGACTTTGCGCCACCGCAGCCGCCCTGCTCCTGTTCGCCGCGCCGGCCGCCGCGGCGACCTGGAAGGTCGATCATGCCAAGAGCCGCCTCGGCTTCACGGTGCAGTGGAGCGGCGAGGCTCTAGTGGCGACTTTCAAATCGTGGAAGGCCGATATCTCCTTCGATCCGGCCGACCTCGCCCACGCCAAGGCGGTGGTGACCATCGATCTTGCAAGCGAGACATCGGGCTCACCCGACAACGACGACGGCCTGCAGGGATCCGAAGGCTTCGCCACCGGCCAGTTTCCGACCGCGAAGTTCGAGACCACGTCCTTCACCGCCAAGGGCCCCAACGCCTATGTCGCGACCGGGCGGCTGGCGCTGCACGGCGTGACGCGCGCCGTCACCCTGCCCTTCACGCTGACCATCACCGGCAACACGGCGCATATGACGGGCAAAGTCGTGGTGCTGCGGACCGATTTCGGCCTCGGCACCGGCGAGTGGGCCGCTCCCACGCCGGTGACGCATGAGGTCACCATCACGGTCGATTTGACGGCGACAAAAGCCGGCTGATTTGCGCTATAGACTGCCCCCATGACGATTGTGGTTCCTTCACCGCTGCGCCGCGCCGATGACGGTGCGATCGCCGACGCCGCGCGCATTTTGCGCGACGGTGGCCTCGTCGCGTTTCCGACCGAGACCGTCTACGGCCTCGGCGCCGACGCCACCGACGGCCGCGCCGTGGCGCGCATCTTCGAGGCCAAGGGCCGGCCCCGGTTCAACCCGCTGATCGTGCATGTCGGCAATCTCGCCGAAGCGGAACGCTATGCGACGTTCAACGACAGCGCCCAGCTTCTGGCAGCGGCCTTCTGGCCCGGCGCGCTGACCCTGGTCCTGCCGCGCGCCGCCGGTTGTGGTCTTTCCGAATTGGTCAGCGCCGGCCTGGACACCGTGGCGCTTCGCGTGCCGGCGCATCCGGTTGCCGCTAGGCTGCTGAGCATCAGCGGCCGCCCCATCGCCGCGCCCAGCGCCAACGCGTCCGGCCGCGTGACGGCGACGACGGCGCAGCATGTGATGCAAAGCCTCGGCGACAAGGTCGACTTTATCCTGGATGGCGGCGCGACGCCGCTGGGGCTGGAATCCACCGTGATCGGATTCGACGGCGGGCGGCCGGTCCTGCTGCGCGCCGGCGCGATTGCGCGCGGCGATATCGAAGCGCTTGCCGGACCCTTGGCGATTTCGCGCGGCGGCAAAATCCAGTCGCCCGGACAACTGGCAAGTCATTATGCGCCACGCGCCAAGCTCCGCCTGGACGCCATGTCCGTGAGGCCAGACGAGGCATTACTGGCCTTCGGGCCGCTGACGCCGCAAGGCGCGCGGCTGACGCTCAATCTCAGCGTCGCGGGGGACTTGAGAGAAGCCGCCGCCAATCTCTTCGCCATGCTCCATATCCTTGACGCCGGCGGCACGGCGTCGATCGCGGTGATGCCGGTGCCCAGCCATGGGCTCGGCGAGGCGATCAACGACCGGCTGCAGCGCGCCGCCGCGCCGCCGCCATGACGCCGCAAACCCTCGCCCGCCTGAAAGCCGCCGCCGGCGCGAACGGTTTCAGCGAAGACCCGGCGGAGATTGCGCCGCATCTCGAAGAATGGCGCAGCAAGTATCGTGGCCGTTCGGCGCTGCTGCTCAAACCGGCGGCGACGGCGCAAGTCTCGGCGATCCTGGCGATCTGCAACGAGACCGGCACGCCGATCGTACCGCAAGGCGGCAACACCGGCCTGGTCGGCGGACAGATTCCGTTCGACGGCGAAGTGCTGCTGAGCCTGTCGCGCATGAACAGAGTTCTCGCGCTTGATGCTTCGGCGCAGACGCTGAGCGTCGAGGCCGGCGTTGTCCTCGCGGCGGCACAGAAGGCGGCCGACGACGGCGGCTTGCTCTTTCCGTTGAGCCTGGCGGCGGAAGGCACGGCGACGATCGGCGGCAATCTCTCGACCAATGCCGGCGGCGTGAACGTGCTGCGCTACGGCATGGCGCGCGATCTGGTGCTGGGGCTCCAGGTCGTGCTGGCCGATGGGCGGGTGCTCGACCGCATGACCGGATTGCGCAAGGACAACACCGGTTACGACTTAAAGCAGATCTTCATTGGCGCCGAAGGCACGCTGGGCGTTATCACGGCGGCGGTGCTGAAACTGTTCCCCAAGCCGGCGGCGCGCGCGACGGCCTTCGTCGCGGTGCCTTCGCCCGCCGCCGCGGTGGCGCTGCTGACGCGGATGCAGGTTGAGACCGGCGGGCTGGTCTCCGCTTTCGAACTGGTGCCGCGCCTCGGGATCGAACTGGTCGTCGCTCACATCGCGGGCGCGCGCGATCCGTTGGCCGCGCCGTCGCCCTGGTACGTGCTGATCGAAGCGACCAGCGCGGCGCAGTTCGACTTGAACGCCATGTTCGAGACCGCCCTTGCTGGCGCCGGCGCGGACATCGTCACCGATGCGGCGATTGCCGCGAGCGAGACGCAACGCGCCGCCTTCTGGGCGCTGCGCGAGAACCTGTCGGAAGCCCAGAAACGCGAAGGCGCCTCGATCAAGCACGACATCTCGGTGCCGGTCAGCGCGATCCCGGCGTTCCTGACAAAGGCGACGGACGCTGTCCTCAAAGCCCTGCCCGGCGCGCGGCCGGTCAGCTTCGGCCATATCGGCGACGGCAACATCCATTTCAATTTCAGCGCGCCGAAGAATGGCGGCGGCGAAACGTTCCTCGCGCGCTGGGAAGATATCCAGCGCATCGTGCACGACATCGTCCACGACTTCGGCGGCTCGATCAGTGCCGAGCACGGCATCGGCGTGCAGAAGCGCGACCAGCTGACGCGCTACAAGAGCGCCGTCGAACTCGATCTCATGCGCGCGCTCAAGCGCACGCTCGATCCGAAGAACATCCTCAATCCGGGCAAAGTGATCGCGCTTTAGGCCGCCTTGCGCAGCGCCGGTTCGGGCTCAGGCGGCGTCGCGGCCAGGGCGGCCTGTGCGGTACGCTGCTTGTTGGAGACCGCGCTGATCGCGGCGGTCACGACGGTGGCGAGATAAGGCAGGCTCTGCACCGAAATCATCACCATCCATAGCTGGATGGCCGGATCGTCGAGCTCGGGACCGGTGCCGAGCGACAGCAGCGCCAGCAGGCACAGGCCGAACAGCGTCGTCTCCTGCCAGACCTTGCGCAGCGCCTGGCTGAGCAGCGCCTGGTCTTCGCATTTGGGCGTGCGCAGGAACGGCTTGCCGCGCGTGAACAGGCCGGAGATCACCGCCTTGCCGACGGCGTGCGTCGTCGAAAGGCCGGCGATCGAGGCGACCAGCGCGCCGCGCATGCCCGAGCGCACCTTCTGCGGATAGAGCAGCAGCGTCTTCATTGTCTTCGCCGCGAAGAGGGCGAGCGCCGCGGCGGACAACGCCGGCAGCGGCACGTCGAAGGTCTGCGGCGCGGCCCACATCAGGCCGGTCCAGATCAACGCCATGTAGGTCACGACCATGCCGAGGCCGTCGGAAATCCACGGCAGCCATCCGACCAGGAACTGGTAGCGCTGCGCCGCGGAGAGCTTCGAGCGGCCGAGGAACACCGCGCCGGCGTGCCGCTTCATGATCTGCATCGCGCCATAGACCCAGCGATAGCGCTGGCCGATGAAGGCATCGAGCGTGTCGGGCATCAGCCCGTAGCCCATCGGTTCGGGGATGTAGGCCGCGCCGTAGCCGGCTTCGAACAATTTGAGGCCGAGTTCGGTGTCCTCGGTGATGCACCACATCGCCCAGCCGCCGACTTCCTCGAGCGCGTGGCGGCGAACGATCGTCATCGTGCCGTGCTGGATGATGGCGTTGTGCTCGTTGCGCTCGACCATGCCGATCTGGAAGAAGCCACGATATTCCTCGTAAGCCATCGCCTTGAAGATGCTCTGATGCGCGTCGCGGTAATCCTGCGGGCCCTGCACCACCGCGATATTGTCCGAGGCGAAGAAGGGCAGCGCCCGGCGCAGCCAGAATGGCTCGACCTGGTAGTCGCTGTCGATGACGGCGACATAGACGGTCTTGGGATCGGTGAGCTTCAGCGCTTCGTTGAGCGCGCCGGCCTTGAAGCCCGCCATGTCGTCATAGTGGAAGAAGCGGAAGCGCTCGCCGAGCGTGGCGCAATGCGCCTGCACCGGCATCCAGGTCGCGGGATCGGGCGTGTTGTTGTCCAGCACGATGACGTCGAAATTGTCGTAGTCGAGCCGCGACAGCGCGTTCAGCGTTTCGATCACCATCGCCGGCGGCTCGTTGAAGCACGGCACATGCACGCTGACGCGCGGGCTTTTCTCGGGGATGGCGGCGCGCACCACGCGGCGCTCGACGCGCCACAGGCTGGCGGCAAGCTCGATGCCTTCGGTGAGGATCACCGTCGATGCGAGCAACACCAGCGGCGTCATGGCGATGATCATCGCCAGATCGGTGGGCTCGACATATTCGAGCGAACTGGCGTCGATCAGGACCAGCAGGCCGGTCGAGACCACGGCGACCAGCCCGCCCATCATCAGATAGCCCTGCTGGCGCATGCGCGGCATCCAGCCGAGGATCAGCAAGCCCAGGGCCAGCGTCAGGATGGAGGCGAACAGCGCGTAGGTGCGCCATTCGGGGAAGGTGCGCAGCAATCCGGTGAAGGCGAATTTCGGATTGCCCAGCGCGTCGTACAGCCCCCAGCTGGCGCCGACCGAACCTTCATTGCCGCCCTTCCAGGGCTGATCGTAGGCCTCGAGCAGGTAGTAATCGTAGCCCTTCTCGCGCGCGAGCTGGACGAAGGCGCGCATGAAATAGGCTTCGCTGGCGGTCGACGGCTCGGCGAAGCGCTTGGTGCGCCCCTGCGACGGCCAGCCCGCTTCGCCGATGATCACCGTCTTGTCGGGAAACTCCTCCTGCACGTCGTTGTAGGCGTGCTCCAGGAACAGCAGCGAATCGTGCGCCGACATGCCTTCCCAATAGGGCAGCAGGTGCACCGAGATGACGTCGACATACTGGCCGATCTCGGGCGTCAGCAGCCAGGTCGACCACGGCTCCGCGGTCGTGATCTTGATGCGGCTGGGCAGCGCGTCGCGCACGCGCTTGATGTAGCCGTTGAGCTGATCGGGCGTGACGAAGCCCATCAGGATGGCTTCATTGCCGACGAAGACGCGGTCGATGACGCGGCGGTTGGCCAGCGCGGTCTTGATGCAGAGCGCAAGCTCGGTCTCGTTCTGCTCGAGATCGGCCGAGATCCAGCAGCCGAGCGACACCGTGATGCCGTGACGGCGCGCGATCTCGGGCACCTTGTCCATGCCGCCGGCCACCGTGTAGGTGCGCACGCGGCTGGTCAGCTGCGAGAGCTGCGCCATGTCGCGCTCGATCTGCTCGGGCGTGACGTGGAGATTGTCGCGCAGCTTGAAGATGTGGCTGGGATTGTAGGTCAGGCCGCTGATCTGGCCGGCCCAGTCGGGCGCCACGACGGTGTAGTCGCGGCTGGCCCAGAACAGCACGGAGGCGCCGACCACCAGGAACAGGGCGATCGATATCCGGAGCTTTCCGCTCCTTGCCCGATGACGCCAGAAGCTGAGGACCGCCTTGAACACGTGCCTAACTGCCCCACGATGCGGTTCATCCGCACCTTGTCCGCTTATATCAAGTTCCGCAAAGGCGTTCCGGTTCCCGCGCTATTGCGAGTCCGGGTTGTCCGGATCGTTGGGGTCCGGCGCACCTTTTTTGGGATGGTTCGCCTCCAGGAGTTCCATGTCGAAGACCAGCACTTGATTCGGCGGGATCAGCCCGTCGCCGGCGCCGCGCGCGCCATAGGCCATGTTGGCGGGAATGACCAAGTGCCATTTGTCGCCGACCCGCATCAGACCGAGGGCTTCGGTCCAGCCGGGGATCAGCTTGTTCACGGTGAACGTGGCCGGCGTCATCGGCTCGGTGCCGTCGAACACCTTTCCGTTGATCAGCATGCCGGTGTACTGGACTTTCACCTCGTCGGTCGGCGCCGCGCGGCCGCCAAAGCCGCTCTTGATGATGCTGTACTGCAAGCCGCTGGGGCGGACGACCACGCCGGGCTTGGCGGCATTGGCCCGCAGGTAGGCAGCATTCGCGTCCGAACTCAGGGCCGGATCGGCGGCATGCGCCGGGGCCGTCGCGAACGACAATAGGGCGGTCAAGGCGGCCATGATGGCCCCGAAACGCTTCATAATCGGACTCCTGTTTGCGTTGCCGCAGTTTATCTCAGAATCGCACGCCGCGCTCAAACGGACTGACGCCGCACCGGAGGCGGGATAAATCGGTTTTTTGCGGCGCTTTCAGGGTCGCTTCAACCGTTCCGGACGAGGCGGCCGAACCAGGACCGGCGGCGGGCCGGCTTGGCCAGCGCCTGGCCGATGTGCCCGGGACGGATATCGCCAGGCGCTGCTTTGGCTTTGGCCGGCGCCGTGCCATGCGACAGGGCCGGTTCCAGCTCCTTGGGAGCCGGCTTGAGCGCCTGATTGGCAGTCGGTGCCGCGACCGCGATGGCCGGCATCTGGACCGGCTTGAAGTCGTTGGGGCCGATGCCGGCGGTCATGAATTTCTTCGACCAAGCTTCCTCGGGACTGACGGCGAAGGCGTTGGGCACGGTCTTGGGCTCGGGCGCGCTGTGCGCCTCGCTGTACTGGCGATCCTTGACCCCGCGGATAAGCCGTTCCAGGCGTTCGGCGCCGTCGCCGAGGGAACCCGTTGCTGCGTTGCGTTGCTCGGCCATGTCAGCCTCCACCCTGCCTCGAATGCCACTGAAAGCCGCCTTCGCGGCTGATGATGGCGACGTCGATGGCGCCGCCGACGGTCTGTTTCTGGGCCATTATGCGCTTTTTGAAGACATTGAGCGAGACCAGTTCCCGCGCCGTCTCGGCCAACTCGTTGCGCGAGGCGATTTCGAGGACGCGCAGGACCGGATTGATATAGGCGTGCTGCTGGTAGTCGCCGATGATGCCGCGGAAGGCGTCGAAATATTGCGGGATATAGTTGGTCTGGAATTGACGGCGGATGTCTTCCTTCACCGCCGGATCGGCGTTCGGGAACGAACCGATGACCTGGTCCACCAGCCCGTGCATCAGCATGTTGAGCGCGCCATAGACGCGGCGCTCCAGGTTGAAGTCGATGCCGCGGATGAAGGCATTGGTGACTTCGCTGTCGGCGAAGACGCGTATCTTGGAGCGGGTGTCGCCGTCGATGGCGTCGAACGACGCTTCCGCCCGCTTGACGATGCCTCCGACGATGGCCGAGACGAAATACGTCGTGACGATGGGATAGCGCTCCTCCGAGCCGAAGCCGGCGAACACCAGGCCCGTGACGTCCTCCAGGAACAGATCCTTGACGACGCAGAAGACCGCGATCTCCTTGAGATGCTGCACTGCCTGCTTGCCGAGGCCGAAGGGCTGAAAGCCGTAGGCGATGAGTTCGTCGATGTCGGCGCTGTAGCCGCGGCGCACGGTCTCCGCGAAGCCCTGCGGAAAGCAGGAGAGATCGCCGCGCGGGCTGCCGTCGTCGCGGAACTGATAGTCGCGCCAGACGCGCTCGATGGCTTCTTCCAGGATCGTGGTGTCGCTGATGCTCTGGCGTTCGGCGCCGCCGGACTCGCGCAGATATTGCGCCAGATGAAAGATGTAGCGGAACACGCTCGCGAGCAGGCGCTTATACTCGTCGCGCTGGCGATCCTTGGGGAAGAATTCCTCCAGATTGTCGAGCATGCCGACAAAGCTCGTCGCGTAGCCGCGGATATGCGGCAGGGCGCCGGACTTGGCTTTCTTCTGGTAGTGCTCGATCAGATGTTCCCAGGGATGCCCCATCATGTCGGCGACGCCGAAGAACATCACGCCGACGGGAAGACCGCCCACCAGATTGTAGAGCTTGCGCTGGTCGTTGCGCACCACGACCGTGCCGCCGTCGATCAGCGTCACTGCGGAGTCGGCGGCGAGCGCGACCGCCCGCTGGTTCATCACCGCGATCTCGGATGTCATGCGGAATACCGTGCCCCACTGCTGTTGCCGCGCAGGATGTCATAGCCGCGCGGCAATTGGGAGACGGACGGGGGCAACATGGTTACCGCGAGTTGCCTGCATTCGGGGCAGCCTCTACGGTTGCGGCAGCGAAAACGGGAGGAACCGCATGTACAAGCCATTCGATCTGAGCGGAAAAGTCGCGCTCGTCACCGGCGGCAATGGCGGCATCGGCCTGGGCATGGCCGACGCGCTGGCGCAGGCCGGCGCCGATATCGTCGTCTGGGGCACCAAGGACGACAAAAACGCCGACGCGGTCGCGAAACTGAAGGCGCATGGCGTCCGCGCCGGCGCGCGCAAGGTCAACGTCGCCAACGAAGCCGAAGTGATCGACGCGTTTGGTGCCGCGGTGCAGGAATTCGGCCGCGTCGACACCGTGATCGCCAATGCCGGCATCGGCGGAGGAGCTCCATCCTTTAGTGAAATGACGATCCAGACCTGGCGCCGCGTCCACGCCGTCAACGAGGAAGGCGTCTTCTTCACGCTGCGCGAAGCCTGCAAGCACATGGTGGCGCGCGCCGGCAAGGGCGATGCCGGCGGCTCGCTGGTCGGCGTCGCCAGCCTCGCCGGCTTCGAGGGCGCGGGCCGCAACGAGGCCTACAGCGCGACCAAGGGCGCGGTGATGGCGATGGTGCGCTCGATCGCCGTCGAACATGCCCGCTACGGTATCCGCGCCAACTCCATCGCGCCGGGCTGGATCGCGACCGAGATGACGGCCGGGGCGCAGAGCTCGACCGCCTTCGCCGAGAAAGTCATCCCGCGCGTGCCGATGCGCCGCTGGGGCAAGCCGGAGGATTTCGGCGGCATCGCCGTCTACCTCGCCTCCGACGCCGCGAAGTACCACACCGGCGACACCTTCATTATCGATGGCGGGTACATCATTTTCTAATGAGCGACAGTCCTCTCCCCAATCTAAGAATTGCGCTCAATTCCCATAGTGTGATGGTGCCGGCGCTGACGGCCATAAAGCACAGTGCTGAGATCATTACTCTCTGCAGCGAAGCCATCGAACGCGCCGATCTCACCAGACCACCGCCGATCACGGCTTTCATGGCGTTGGAATTAAGTACGCCTGTTCCTGGGATAAGTGCTGACCAAAGAAGATTTTTGTATTTGGCTTGGTTGCTAGGCAAGGGGTTTCACGATCTGGCACGCGGTGTCCGAGAGTCGCTGGAGGCAGCCGCAGAGTATGTTGTCGTGGCCAAGTATCCTCAAGGCCAAACCACATTGCAGCACTTTCAAGCAGCTGTGACAGAAGCAAAACGCGAAGCCAACAAAATGTCTTTCCCAGCCTTGATGGAGGCTGTTAACAAAAACCTGACATCTCCTCTCTCCTTTAATCGTGAATTTCTGTCGCTTCAAAATGTACGAAACTGCCTGGAGCACAGAAATGGAATAGTTTCCGAAATCGATTTGAAAGGTGACGAAGCGCTCGTCTTGGCGACTCCTCGATTCAAGATTTTCTACTTACGACATGGAGAGGAAGTCGAACTTGGGCCCAACTGCAAAGTGGTGCCCGAGGAAGAAAGCCAGACAGAAATTCAGATTTTCTTGAAACGCGAAATTCGGGAGCGCCGGTACAAATTGGGAGAACGAGTGCAAATTAGCACAGAGGAATTCCATGAGATTGCCGCTGGATGTTTCCAGTTTGTGCACGACTTGGCCTCGAAGCTTCCAGTTCCCACTCCAATGGAGCCGAATGCAGTTTCGTGACTTGTGCTGGTCGAACCTTCAACGCACTGGTTTGTCGCCACCGCCGAACTCGACCGGATTCGATTGAACCGTCTCATGGATCGACGAGCGATCATGGCCGCACCTGACATCCGCTTGGAGCTTTATGCTCGCCCGCAACGTCTCGTCGATATCGGCGGACGGCGGATCAATGTCTGTCTGAGCGGTGAAGGTTCCCCGACGATCGTGCTGGCGGCCGGCATGGGCGGCACGACGATCGGTTGGGCGCCGGTGCAGCGGCGCTTGTCGGAGACAAATACGGTCCTCTCCTACGACCGCGCCGGCCTGGGCTTCAGCGATCCCGGCGGGCGGCCGAGCACGACGCAGAACATCGTCGAAGACCTGCGCGCGGTGCTGAAGGCACTTGGCCTTGCGCCGCCCTACATCCTCGCCGGCCATTCCGCCGGCAGTTTCGATGTGCGGCTGTTCGCCTTCCAGCACCCGGAGGAGGTCACCGGCATGGTGCTGGCCGACCCGTCGAGCGAATATCAGGTCGAACGCTTTGCCCAGATCACGCCGCGCGGCACGGCGCTGCATGAGGCGGCGCTCGCGCGATACCGCCGCTGCGAGCAGTGGGCGGCGGCCGCCAATCCGGTGCCGGGCAGCGCGGAATACGCCGAATGCGTCCCGCCGCCTGATCGCAATCTTCCCGACAGTGTCAACGAAGCGATGCGGGCCTGGCGGCTGTCGCCGGTGTTCTGGCGCACCCTTCACTCGCTGGATTTCAGTTTCTCCGACGGCGACAGCCGCGAGCAGCTCAAATCCGCCGGCCGCAAGCTGGGCGCCATGCCGCTGGTCGTGCTCACCGCCGGCAAGATGGCGTGGGGCTCGCCTTCCGAGGAAGAGGCCACGCGATTGCATGCGGCCTGGCGCCAGATGCACGACGAGCTTGCCGCGCTGTCCTCTCGCGGCGTCCGCCGCGAAGTGGCGGCCGGTCACGGCATCCCGGTCGAGCGCCCCGACATCGTGGCCGATGCCATCCGCGAAGTCATCGCTTTGGCACAGGCAGGTGCTTCAGCGTGAGCGGCAGGAAGCGTTCGAGGATGGCGCTCTTGCCGCCGCGGCCGCTCGCCGCCCAGTCCAGTTCGCCGCCCAGCGCCAGATGCGAAAAACCGTGCACGATCGACCAGGTCGCCATCAGGAAGCCGTAGGCCTCCGGCGTCATGGCGGCGTCGGGCCTCAGGCCGTTCGCGGCGCGCACGGCGCCTTCGAGCGTGAGGAAGGACCGGTTCGCCACCGTGGCGAGATCTTTATAGCCCATGTCGTATTTGGGGTGCGCGAACATCAGCTGAAAGCGCGCCGGATTCGTCAGCGCGAACTTCACATAGGCGAGCCCCTGCTCGTCCAGGCGCTTTTGCGGATCGCTCCCGCCGCGCTTGTCCGCCGCCTCGAGCGCGTCGCCGAATTCCTGATAGCCGCGTAGCGCGACTTCCGAAAGCAGGCCGCGCGCGTCCTTGAAATGATGCGCCGGCGCGGCCGGCGATACCCCGGCCCGTCGCGCCGCCTCGCGCAACGTGAAGCCGTCGACGCCGCGTTCCAGGATGATCGCTTCGGCGGCGGCCACCAACTGGTCGTGCAGGTCGCCATGGTGGTAGGCCTTGCGCTTGGCGGTTTTTTTTGCCTTCGGCTTCATCTTGACACTGTTCAAATGACGGCTTACCTTATCTGGACAGTGTTAAGATATCGGCGGGAGCGGCAAATGGAAAGAGGCATCGGGCGGTTCGGTCTTTACACCATGACGTTTCTGGCCGTCGGCGTTGCGATTTACTCCCTGCGCTTCGCCTGGGTGCCGGCACATGTCTGGATGGGCATCGATGCCGGCATCCGCGGGGTCATCGAGCGCGTGCCGTTCCAGGCCCTCGGCCACATGCTGATCGCGCCCGTCGCCCTGTTCGTCGGACCCTTCCAATTCGTCCCCGGCCTGCGCGCCCGGCGGCCCTGGCTGCATCGCCTCATGGGCCGCACCTATGTCATCGCCTGCACGATCGCCGGCATCGCCGCGCTGGCCACGACGCCTTACGCCTCGGGCGGGCCGATCGCCGGCATCGGCTTCGCCGCCCTCGCAATCTGCTGGCTGGCCGCGACGCTGGGCGCCTGGCGCGCCGCCGTGGCGCGCAAGTTCGAACTGCACCGCCTGTTGATGCGCTTCAGCTACGCCATGACCTTCGGCGCCGTGACGCTGCGCCTGCAGATCCCGTTCTTCTTCATGGCCGGCTTCCACAGCTACAGCGAAGCGTCGGTCTGGCTGGCCTATACGTCGTGGATTCCCAATGTGATCGTGGTCGCGCTGTACTCGCTGGCGACGTCCAGGCGAACGCGCCGCGGCGACGCAGTCGCCGCCTAATCGTCCGTAGACGGATATTCCGTCCACAAACAAAAAGGGATGCCCGTTTTCCGGGCATCCCACTATCGGGCACAGGATAGAGACGAAGAAACAGTCTGGCAAGCCCCGGGCTATCGTAATAGATGACATTCCCTCACACGGGTGACAGGGGATTTTCATGACCGCTTGCGGCCTCGATTTCGGCACCTCCAACTCCGCCATCGGCGTCGTGCTGGGCGGCGCGCCGGTGCTGGCGCCCGTGGAGGGCGGCGAGACGCTGATCCCCAGCGCCGTGTTCTTCGACTACGAGAACAAGGGCAATGTGCTGTTCGGCGCTGAGGCCATCGAAACCTATATCGGCCAGCATGACGGCCGCCTGATGCGGGCGCTGAAGTCGATCCTGGGCTCGCCCTTAATCGACGAGAAAACAGCGCTCGGCAGTAAAATGGTGGCGCTGACCGAGGTGGTGGAAATCTTCGTCCGCCACCTGAAGCGCAAGGCCGAGGCCTTCGCCGGCGCCGAACTGACCTCCGTCGTGCATGGCCGGCCGGTGCGTTTCGTCGACGACGACGACGTGGCCGACGCCAAGGCGCAGCGCGTGCTGGAAGGCATCGCCCGCCGGGTCGGCTTTCGCGACGTCGGCTTCGTCTATGAGCCGATCGCCGCGGCCTATCACTATGAGGAGACTGCGATGGCGGAGGAAACCGTGCTGATCGCCGATATCGGCGGCGGCACCTCGGACTTCACCGTCATCCGTATCGGGCCGCAGCGGCGCAGGCGCGCCGATCGGACGCAAGACATCCTCGCCAATGACGGCGTACGCGTCGGCGGCACGGATTTCGACTCCCTGCTCAGCCTGGACGCGGTGATGCCGTTGCTCGGGTTGGGCACGCAGCTGATCGAGAAGAGCCTGCCGATGCCGAACTCGCTCTATTTCGAACTGTCGACCTGGTCGACGATCAACTTCACCTACACCTTCCAGAACGAGCGCATGCTGATCGAACTGGTCGCCGGCGCGCGCGAGCCGGAACGTGTGGCGCGGCTGCTCAAAGTGATCCGCCAGCGCCTTGGCCACCGCATCGCCTTCACGGTGGAAGACGGCAAGATCGGCCTCAGCGAGGCGGAGGCTGCCGCCCTGCCCCTCGATTTCGTCGAAGCCGGCCTCGCCGCGCCGGCGACACGCCAGGGTTTCGACCGTGCCATCCGCGCGCGCACCGCGCGCCTCTACGCGACGGCGTCGTCCTGCATCCGCGACGCCGGACTGAAGCCGGCCGACATCCACACGATCTTCTTCACCGGCGGGTCCGCCCGTGTGCCGGCCGTGCGCGAAGCGATCCAGCGCGCTGCGCCGGGCGCACGCGCCACTGCCGGCTCCGACTTCCTTTCCGTTGCGTTAGGCCTGACGCGCGAGGCAGCAAACAGATATCGGTAATCCGGTATCGGGGATCGGGAAAATCGGCATACTGATCCTTGATGCCCGATCCCTGGAGTCCGACATGACCCTCCGCACGCCACTCTGCGACATGCTCGGCATCGAATATCCCATCATGCTCGCGGGCATGGGCGGGGTGTCCTATGGCGAGTTGGTCGCGGCGGTCTCCGAAGCCGGCGGCTTCGGCACGCTGGGCATGGCGGGACGCTCGCTCGACCAGATCCGCCACGAGATGAAGGTCGTGCGCGACAAGACGGACAAGCCATTCGGCGTCGATCTTCTAGCCGCGGTTCCGGAGTCGCTCGAGCGCACCGCCGACATCATCATCGAAGGCGGCGCCAAGGCGTTCATCTCCGGCCTCGGTGTGCCGCCGCCGCACCTGACCAAGAAATTCCACGACGCGGGCCTCAAGGTCATGAACGTCAACGGCGCGGTGAAGCACGCGGTCTCGGCGGAGCGCGGCGGTCTGGACGCGGTTGTCGCGCAAGGCACGGAGGCCGGCGGCCATACGGGCCGCATCGCCGGCCTGGCGCTGATCCCGCAGATCGTCGACGCCGTGAAAATTCCGGTGATCGCGGCGGGCTCGATCGTCGACGGCCGCGGGCTCGCGGCGGCACTGGCTTTGGGCGCGCAAGGCGTCTGGATGGGCACGCGCTTCATCGCCTCGACCGAGGCGCATGCCGGCGGGCTCTACAAGCAGGTCATCGTCGACGCGACGGACGAGGACACGATCATCACCCGCTCCTATTCCGGCAAGCCGATGCGCGTTTTCAAGAACGAATGGGTGGCCGATTGGGAAAAACGGCCGCAGGACATCAAGCCGTTCCCGTTCCAGGCGCAGCTCTCCAGCCAGGCCGGCGTCATGGGCGGCATCGGCGGCCAGATCGAAGGGCTCAGCCGCGAACGCTCCGCCTTCGCGATGGGTCAGGGCGCCGGCGGCATCCACGACGTCAAGCCGTCGCGCGAAATCATCGAAGAGATTATGGCCGAAGCCGAAGAGGTCATCGCGCGGATGGCGGCGCTGACGCGGAAGGTGCACAACGCGTCATGATGAAATTCATCTTCGGCGTCGCCGCCGGCCTGCTGCTGTTCTCCGGCGCGGCGCAGGCGCGCGACGAGTTCGATGCCATGCATTGCGGCGGCGATATCCCAAAGGCGCTGATCGGCCACGTCATGATGGACGAAAGGGTCGTCGTCACCGAAGCCAAGCACAAGGACATCGCGCTGGTGGACGAAGGCGCGGAGATCATCAACGACCGTTTGCAGATGGTGTCGTGGCGCATCTGCGGCGGCGACTACAACATGCTGGTCGACGGCAAGAACGTCATTCGCGACGTGCTGGCGTTTCCCGCGCATTCGCGCGCCACGCCGGAGTTCAGCGGCCTATGTCGGGTCGGCGGCAAGGAGATGACGGACTCTGTCTACGCCTTGCTCGACAACAGGAGCGGCTTCGATCCGAACACTGCGCATCACTACGCGCCTGACGACGGCACCCTGCTGCCCGCGCTGGCGGCATGGCGGGTCGACGAGAAGCGCGCGAAGTTCGTGAGCGTCCCGGTCAAGGGAATGTCGTGTCCGCGCTCGGGCCTCTTCACGCTCGATGGCGGTGCCTAAAAGAACTTCGCGGCCAAGTGCACCAGCACGGCGAGCCCGAAGCCGCCGACGGCGAAGCCCGAGCCCTTGTTGATGATTGCCATGACGCGGTCGTTGATGCTGGCGTGGAACAGCCCGACGATCGTGGTCAGCACCAGCCACCACAACGCCGAACCCGCCGCCACGCCGATGACGACAAAGGCGGCGGCAAGAAAGCTCGGATGACCGCCGGCCAGGCCGCCCAGTCCGGCAAACAGGGCCGCGAAGCCCAGCAGCGTCGCCGGATTGGTGATGGTCAGCGCGAAGGTCGACGCCATGGCGCGGAACAGGGTCGAGGCGCCCTTCTCCTTGGAGGTCAGCGAATCCGGCAGCCGCGCTTCGACTTTTGCCAAGAACGTGTGGATGCCGAAATAGATCAGCATGACGCCGCCGACCAGTTCGAGCAGCGAGGCATAGCCTTTGATGAGCTGGGCCGCCGCGGTCAGGCCGAAGCCGGTCACGATGGCGAACACCGTATCGCCCAGCGCGGCGCCGAGCCCCGAGACGAAACCGTTCACCGGCCCGAAGGCCAGCGTGCGCCGGATGCAGATCAGGTTCACCGGCCCGATGGGAACCGCGACGATCAGCCCGATGACGACGCCCGAGACGATGAGAAAGAGATAATCCATGCGACGGGCGCGATCCTTAAATCTCTACGACCAGGCGGCCGCGGATCTTGCCTGCGAGAATGTCCTCCGCCGCCTGGCGCACGCCCGACAGCGGAATCGTTTTCGTCATCGCCGCGAGCTTGCCGACATCGAGGTCCTTCGCCAGCCGGTTCCACGCCTGGATGCGGCGCGGCTTTGGCATCTGCACCGAGTCGATGCCGAGCAGCGAAATGCCGCGCAGGATGAACGGCGCGACGCTGGTCGGCAGCTCGAGCCCCGCCGCCAGGCCGCAAGCCGCGACCGCGCCGCCGTAAGAGGTCGACGCGATCACATTGGCGAGGGTCTTGGAGCCGACGCTGTCGACCGCGCCCGCCCAGCGTTCCTTGCCGAGCATGCGCGGCTCGCCGGCCAGTTCGGCGCGCGGGATGATTTCCGCCGCGCCCAGGCCTTTGAGATACGCCTCCTCTTCCGGACGGCCGGTCGAGGCGATGACTTTGTAACCAAGCCTGTCCAGTAGCGCGACTGCGACCGAGCCGACACCGCCGGCCGCGCCGGTGACGATGACGGCGCTGCCCGGCTTCACATGTGCGTCTTCCAGCGCCAGGACGCAGAGCATCGCGGTGTAGCCCGCCGTGCCGATCGCCATGGCCTGCGCCGGCGAGAATTCCTTCGGCAGCGGCACCAGCCAGTCGCCCTTGACCCGCGCCAGCTCCGAATAGCCGCCATAGTGCACTTCGCTCAGGCCAAAACCGTTGAGCACGACCTTGTCGCCTTGCTTGAATTGCGGATGCGAGGATTCTTCGACAATGCCGGCCAGATCGATGCCGGGGATCATCGGAAATTTGCGCACCACGGGCGAGCGGCCGGTGAGCGCCAACCCGTCCTTGTAGTTCACCGTCGAGTGCGACACCGCGACGGTCACATCGCCCGGCATCAGGTCGTCCGGCGTCAGTTCCACATCCTCGGCGGTCTGCTTGTCGGCGTCCTTGCGGAGCAAAATGGCCCTAAAGCGGCTCTTCATGGCGTCGCGACCCACCTATTGTTGTTGCCGGGCAGGCCACCCGAATTCGCCGGCCGCGTCAAGACGTTGGCTCCCGCGTCTCGGCCAAGCGGATCGGCCGGCGCCTGGGCGGCCAACACCGGCGGACCGTCGCGCCAGGCGGTCCGGCTGCGGTTCATATGCGAGCGGACACAAGGCGCTACGCGGTTCGCGCGGGCGCGGCGCTGCGCACCGCCGACGGCGGTATGCCGAAGCGCCGCCGGAATACGCGATTGAAATGCGAAACGTCACCGAAACCCAAGCCCAGCGCGATTTCACCAATGCCGCGATGCGCGCGCCTGGGATCCGTCAAAGCCACATGCACCTGCGCCAGCCGCTTGCTCAGCAGATATTCGGAGAATGTCGTGCCCTCGGCGCCGAACAGCCGCTGCACCTGCCGGGGCGAGAGATGATGGTGGCGGGCCGCGTCCGTCACGGAAAAATGGCAATTTCCCAGATTCTCGGAGATGTACCTTTTGATGGCGCCGAGGCGCGCGGCGGTGCGTCCCGTTTCGGCGGCGGCGCGGCGGGCGCTCAGTGAACTGAGGGCGAGCGACGCAAGATCGAAGATATGAGCGACGACAAGCCGCCTCAGTTCGGGCTCGTCCAGTCCCTGCGTATCGTCGAGGCTGCGCATATAGACGACGGCAAGGCGCAGGGCCTCGCAATCGCGGCTGATGACGCGACCGGAACATTCGCCGAGCGCGGGAACGATCTCGGCGAGCGGCGCGCCATCGAAGCGAGCGCAAAGCAGTCGGCCGGGGGTCGGGCGAATGAACGTCGCCTCCTCGCAACAGGCGATGAAATAACCCTCGCCTTCCTTCAGCGCGAATTCACCGTCGGGTCCGCAGACTCGAAACTCGCCTTCCAGGTTTACGACCAGAAGAAATCCCTCGCCGTCCGCGTCCGCGATGGCGCGCGTGCGCCTGCTGATCGAAGCGCCGAACAGGCCGACACCGAAGCGGACGCCGGGCAACAGACGCAGGCTGGCGTCGACTTGAAAGGGTTGGCCTGGCAGCGTTGCAATGTCCGCCTTCAGGAGCTTGCGCGACAGAATAGATCGCCATGCCTCCACCCTTTTGGGTGGCGCAATCCAATCGGACGCGTAGCGCAGCAATCGAAAGTCTGAAGGCGGCAAGTCCATCGCAGTCCCGTCTCACGCGAGCGCAAGCAACGCTGCCTGGCCGTTTGTAATGGATAGTAAAACCCCAAGTCCGCGCCAGACTAGTGAATAGGTCGTTTGCCGACAATTCGGTCGTATGCCGTCCAACCGTCTGTCGGGCAAGTCCAAGAATACCCGACACAATTGCGATATTCACCTCAGGCGAACGGAAACGGACTTCAGCGGTACAGGGCATCCCTCACGACGCCGAAATCCGGGAGCCGTATGACGAATGAAAAATGATCTCTGTCCAAAACTATCTTTATCCCATGGAGGAATCTGATATGCGTCTCATTCGATTGTTTCATTACTTCCGGGCAGCCTTGGCGGCGGGCATCTTGGCCGTCGCCCTGGCACCTGCGCCGGCGTCGGCGCTTGCCGTCGCGGGCGGCGCCACCATCCGCAATGCCGGCACCGGCATGCACCAAGCCAAGCTCGGCCCGGTCAACCAGCAGACCTGCTTTCTCAGCGGCATCTCGGGGAGCTTTGTCGGCAATCCCGCCTTCTTCCCGCATCCCGATGCGACCGTCGAGGCGCGTGCCGAGGTCGTCAATATCGGCGGCTTCTGGGTGCTTCGCACCAAGGGCGGCGTCGGTACGGGCGTGGGCGCGAGCGCGATCTGCATTTTCGCCACGGCCAACATGGTCGAGTTATCCCAGACAGACAACCTCACATCTGATACGCGACCCGCGACGCCCAATCGGCACTGCTTCCTCAGCACCGTGTGGGCGACCAGCGGCCTGAGCGGCAACGTGCCCGGCACCGGTGAGACGAACCTTTCGCTCACCAAAACCTCCGGGCAGAACCCTGTCTTCACCTTCGCCGGCAGTTTCCTGAACAATTTCGGCGGCGATTTGGGCTTCGGCGGGGCGACCGCGCGCTGCGTCGATTACGTCGAGAGCGGATCGTGGAACTTCACGCTTCCCGGCCCGACGAACGCGGCGAACTCGGCCACCAAGACACTCGTCCTGCGTAACAGCTTCCCGAATGGAACGCCTATTCCGGTTGCCGGCGTCGGTTGTTTCCTCACGGCCATTTCCAATCGCTGGGTCAGCCCGAGCCCGGATCCGCTTGGCCTTCTCGACGGCGTGTTCCTCACCGGCGATCCCAAGATCAGCAAGAACTGGGAACTGACCGCCTCCAATGGCCGCCAGGGTTCGGTGCATTGCTCGAAATGATCGGCGTGGGGCGCGGCAACACCGCGCCCCCCAATCGACCGATGACTAACTCTGTCGTTCCAGCGTCTCGGTGAAGCGGATCGGTCGGCCGTGCCCGGCGAGCGTCAGCGCGCGGTCGCGCATGACGATCTCGCCGCGGATGATGGTGGCGAGCGCCCAGCCCGTCGTCGTCATGCCGTCGAACGGCGTCCAACCGCATTTCGACGCGATCCAGCTGTTCTCGATTTTCCTTTTCGCCTTCAGGTCGACGATGGTGAAGTCGGCGTCGTAGCCCTGCGCGACGCGGCCCTTGCCGGCGATGCCGAAAATCCGTGCCGCGCCGGCACTGGTCAGATCGATGAAGCGCTCCAGCGAGAGGCGGCCGGCGCTGACATGATCGAGCAGGATCGTCACCAGCGTCTGCACGCCTGGCATGCCGGACGGCGTGTCGGGATAGGTTTTGTCTTTTTCGGCGCGTGTGTGCGGCGCATGGTCGGAACCGATGACGTCGATGACGCCCTGGTTCACCGCCGCCCACAGCGCCTCACGATGCGAGGCGTCGCGGATCGGCGGATTCATCTGCGCGTAGGTGCCCAGGCGCTCATAACATTCCGGCGCGGCCAGCGTCAGATGCTGTGGCGTGGTCTCGGCGGTGCAAATCTCCTTCGCCTCGGCCAGCAGCGGTATCTCATCGCCGGTCGTGACGTGCAGCACATGCAGGCGCCGTCCGGCGGCGCGCGCCAGGCGGATGACGCGTTCGGTGGACAGACGCGCGGTCTCCACGTCGCGCCAGACGGGATGCGTGCGCGGATCGCCGGCGACGGCGAGATGCTTGCGCGCCTTCAATCGGTCTTCGTCTTCGGAATGCACCGCGACGCGGCGCCGTCCGGCGCGCAGCATCGCGGCAATGTCGGTTTCATGATCGAGCAACAGCGTGCCGGTCGACGAACCCAGGAACGCCTTCACCCCCGCGACGCCCGGCATGCGCTCGAGCTCGGCCAGCGCGCCGATATTGGCCGGCGTCGCGCCGATGTAGAACGCGTAGTTGCAATGCATCCGGCCCGCGGCGCGCGCCAGCTTGTCTTCCATCGCCGCGCGCGTCGTCGTCGGCGGATAGGTGTTGGGCATTTCGAAGATGCCGGTGACGCCGCCCAGCACCGCGGCGCGGCTGCCGCTCTCCAGATCTTCCTTGTGCTCGTTGCCGGGCTCGCGGAAGTGGCACTGGCTGTCGATCACGCCGGGCAGGACGTGCAGGCCCCTCGCCTCGAATATCTCGGCCGCCTTGGCGGCGCCCAGCGCGCCGATGGCGGCGATCTTGCCGGCACGAACGCCGACGTCGCAAAGAGCGATGCCGTTCGGCGTCGCCACGGTTCCGCCGCGGATCAAGAGATCGAAGGACATGCAAAATGAGTAGGACGCGCCTCTTGCCTTGGCAACCGCGCCAAGACGGACTACTTCCTTTTGCATGCCCGCCGCACATCTTGAGGACCGCGCCGTCATCGCCATCACCGGCCCCGAGGCGCGCAGCTTCCTGCAGGGCCTGATCACCAACGACGTCGAGAAGCTCAGCCCCGGCAAGGGCCTCTACGCCGCTCTGCTGACGCCGCAGGGCAAGATCCTGTTCGATTTCTTCCTGGCCGAAGGCGACGGCGCGATCCTGATCGATTGCGCCGCGGCGGCGCGCGACGCGCTGCTCAAGCGGCTGTCACTGTACAAGCTGCGCGCCAAGGTCACGCTGGAGGCGCGCCAGCAGCTGGCGGTCCTGGCGATGGACGCGGCGGTGACGAGCGCCATTTCCTATCCCGACCCCCGCGTTCCGGCCATGGGATTTCGCGGCGTCATCGCGCGGGCCGAGATGCCGGCGGATGTGACGCCAGTCGCCGACTATCACGCCCGCCGCCTCGCGCTGGGCGTGCCCGAAGGGGCGGATTTCGGCTCGGACCGGATGTTCGCGCTCGACGCCGATCTCGACGAGCTGCATGCCGTCGACTTCGCCAAGGGCTGCTATGTCGGCCAGGAATTGACCGCGCGGATGAAGCATCGCGGCACCGCGCGCAAGCGCCTGCTGGTTTTCGAGGCCGAGGGCGCCGCGACCGCCGGCGCCATGGTGAGGGCCGGGGACAAGGATATCGGCGAGATCGCCTTCGCCTACGGCACACGCGGTTTTGCCCTGATCCGCCTCGACCGGCTGGACGAAGCCGGCGGCGCCGCGCTGCTGACCGGCGGTGTCAGCGTGAAATTGATAAAACCGGGTTGGCTTTTCGGATGACGCCTCCGGCGTCACGAGCTTTTCGCTTGACGCCGGGCGTCGTCGGTGGAAGTTTCTGTTTTGTTCCTTCAATCTCTTTGCTGAGGGTCAAATCATGCTCCATCATGTCTCGGTCGGTGTGACCGACTTTGCGCGCGCCGCGAAATTCTACGACGCCGTCCTGGCAACGCTCGGCTTCAAGCGCGTCGCCGATTATTCGCCACACGCCATCGGCTATGGCACCGACCGTCCCGAGTTCTGGGTCGGCGCACCGCACGACGGCAAACCGCAGAGCGCCGGCAACGGCACGCATCTGGGCTTCATCGCGCGCACCAAGGCGCAGGTCCATAAATTCCACGAAGTCGCGCTCCAGGAAGGCGGCAGCAACAATGGTGAGCCCGGCCCGCGCCCCGACTACGGCCCGGACTATTACGGCGCCTTCGTCTACGACCTCGACGGCAACAAGATCGAGGCGGCATTGCTCGCGACGCCGGCGGTGAAGACGCAGGCGGCAAAGAAGGCTCCCAAGAAAGCCGCCAAGAAGTCGGTGAAGAAGCCTGCGAAAAAGGCGGCGAAGAAGAAGCCCAAGAAAAAGTCGAAACGCTGAACGGATGACGCAGGGTGAGATTGTCCGTTGCGGCTGGTCGGTGAAGGAGCCGATCTACATCGCCTATCACGACGACGAATGGGGCGTGCCGGAATACGACCCGCGCGCGCTATACGAAAAGCTCGTGCTTGACGGCTTCCAGGCGGGGCTGTCCTGGATCACGATCCTCAAGAAGCGCGACAATTTCCGCGAGGCCTTCGACGGCTTCGAGCCGCAGAAGATCGCGCGCTACGGCAAGCGCGAGGTGAACCGCCTGCTCAGGAACGCCGGCATCATCCGCTCCGAATCCAAGATCAAGGCGGCGATCCGCGGCGCCCAGCTATGGCTCGACATCGAGGAAAAAGAGCCGGGCGGTTTTCGCGATCTCATCTGGAAGCATGTCGACGGCAAGCCGAAACAGAACCGCCACAAGACGCTCAAACAGGTGCCGGCCAAGACCAGGATGAGCGAGGGGCTGTCGAAGGAACTCAAGGGTCGCGGCTTCAATTTCGTCGGGCCGGTGATCGTCTATGCCTTCGCCCAGGCCGTCGGCATGGTGAACGACCATGTCGTCTCCTGTCACCGCCACGGACCCGTCGCGGGCCTCGCCGGGCCGCACTAGCGCTTCGTTGCGGTTCTCTGACACAGTACATGCCGGAATCGGAGAACCGCATGTCGGCAACGGCGCTTTACACGGTCGCGATGAGCCCGTCCGATGCGTTCGAATACACGCGCGGCGCGCTGCAGGCCGCCGGCGTGTTGCTCGGCGTCCAGGCGCCGCCGGCGCATATCGAGTTCTCGCTGACGCGCAAGGACGTGGAGACCGGCTCGATGGATGTCGTCATGCCCGGCCGCGCTGTGATCGCAGCCTCGGGCGACGGGCAAGCGACGGTGACGATCGCTGTCGATCCCGCGACCCAATTCCTGCTCTACGCGGCCGGTATCGGCTTGGTGGCGTTTCTGTTCGGCGGTTTTTTGTTCGGCGGGCTGGGCAATCTGTGGTTTCTGCTGATCCTGTGCGGCGAGGCCTATCTGTTCTGGTGTGTCTTCAACAAATGGCCGGGCGATGCGCTGAACGCCGTCCGCACCAAGATGCAGGCCTCGCCGGCGGTCAGCGGCGGCGCCCCGATCGTCCAGCCTTCGGCGCCGGTCTACACCCCGCCCGCACCGCCGGCCTCGGCCGGCGACATCGCCGATCAGATCCGCCACCTCGCCGAGCTGCGTGACCAGGGGCACCTGACGCAGGAAGAGTTCGACGCGAAAAAAGTAGAGCTGCTGAAGCGGATTTAGCCGGGCACCACGAACGTCTGCTCGAGCCGTTCCTTGCCCTGCCCCCCGACATAGACGCGTTCTTCGAACGGATATTCCGCGATCGCTTTGCGCCAGAAGGCGACCGCGGCGGTGTGGGCGCGGTATTCGGACAAGGTCCAGGGCCCGGGAAAACGCCGGATGACCTGACGTGCAAAATCCAGCGCCACGCCGCTGCGCCGGAACGGCGTGAAGCTGTAGAACTCCGCCATCTCGGTGCGCGCCTCGCGATGCACCAGCGCGAACGCCGCGCGCTCCCCATCGACATAGGCCCAAAAGGGAAACCGGTTGGGCTCGCTCCAATACAGGTCGAACCACGGATATTGGAAAACGCCATCGACCGGCTTGTGCGTGCCGAACTGCGTCAGCTCGGCGATGTATTTCTGAAGCTCGTCCCACAGCAGCGCCTTGTCCGAAACCGGCACCGGCACGACCAGCGGGCGCATCAGCCGCGTCCGCGATAGGGTGCGACGCCGGTGTCGGGCAGCCAGACGCCGGCCGGCAGTTTCCCCGTCTGCCAGAACACGTCGATCGGCATGCCGCCGCGCGGATACCAGTAGGCGGCGACGCGCAGGAATCTCGGCTTGATGGCGGCGGCGATGCGCTTGCCGATGACGATCGTGCAGTCCTCGTGGAACGCCTGATGGTTGCGGAAGCTGCCGAGGAAGAGTTTCAGCGCTTTGGACTCCACGATCGCCCGGCCCGGCACGTAGTCGATCACGAAATGGGCGAAATCCGGCTGGCCGGTGACGGCGCACAGCGAGGTGAACTCGGGGGCCGTGAAGCGCACGACATAATGGGAACCCGGGTGCGGATTGGGCGCCGATTCCAGCCGCGCCTCGGCCGGGGACGCCGGTAGCGGCACGGAACGGCCCAGCAGGGTCAGTTTTTTGGCCATAAGCGCAATCCAGCCATTTCGGCGCCAGATTGCGCCCCAATTGAAGACTCCCAGCCTTTGGCAGGCGGATGAATTTCCGTCAAGGAAAGGATTAAGGCCCTTGAATTCGCCCGGCCGGGTATCGAGATTTAAGGACAGCGGGAGTAAGACGGCGCATGACAGTGCAGCAAACCATCTGGCAGGGCCTCAAACACATCCTCGGCGTCGAGGACGGCAAGGGCGTGGCGCGCGCCTTGCTGGAGCCGGTGGCCATCATCGCGATCACCTTCGCGTCCACCACCGCCATCGCCCAGCCCTTCTACGTGCCCTCCGGCTCGATGCAGCCGACGCTCGCCATCGGCGACGCCTTCATCGCCGCCAAATACCCCTACGGCTATAGCCGCTACTCGGTGCCGTTCGGCCTCGGGCCGTCGTCGCACGACCGCCTGCTGCAGAAGATGCCGCAGCGCGGCGACGTGGTGGTCTTCCGCCTGCCCGTCGATCCCAAGCAGACCTTCATCAAGCGCCTCGTCGGCCTGCCGGGCGACCGCATCCAGATGATCGAGGGACGGCTGTGGATCAACGGCAAGGAGTTGCCGCTGCGCGCCGACGGCACGGGCAAGGTGGAGTCGGAGGACGGCACCATCACCGACAGCCCGCGCTATATCGAAACCCTGCCCAACGGCCGCAGCCATCCCATCTACAAATGGACCTGGACCGGGCCGCTCGACGACACGCAGATCTTCGTGGTGCCGCCGGGACACTTCTTTATGATGGGCGACAACCGCGACAATTCGCGGGACAGCCGCGTGCCGCCGGAGCAGGAAGGCGTCGGCTTCGTGCCGGCCGAGAATCTCGTCGGCCGCGCCGAATTCGTCGTCGGCTCCTACGATTTCCTCAACGCCCACGCCATCTGGTCCTGGGTCGGCGAATTGCGCGTCTCGCGCTTCTTCAACGGGGTGAATTGAGCGGTCAGCGCACCGGCGGTGATGTGACGTCGCTGTCGCGGAATAACGGGAACAACTGCCCGACGACGATGCCATCTATTTCCGCGCAGTGCACCACACCATGCGTTGGCGTGCGACTGTCGTATGAGGTCGATCGGTTGTCGCCTAGCAGATAGTATTCGCACGCGCCCAGTTTTGAAGGCTTGGTGTTGTCAAGCACGTCCCTGAGCGCGAGCGGCTCGGGATCTGCGAAGATCGTGTGACGGATGCCCGCGAACGTCTCCGACAGGATTTCTGGCCTTACCGAAGGTCTGCTCATGGATATCGGCGCGGTCCCGCGAAACCCCGAATCGGCCGCATAACGCGCGGGTATACCGTTGAGATAGATGCGCCCCGCGACAATCTGGACAGTGTCACCCGGCAGGCCGATGACGCGTTTGACGTGTAGGATCGGCGCGGCGGTCAAATTCCCATTGGCGGCGTCCAGCGGGCTCACCTTCCAGTAAGTGACGATATCGCCGCGGGCCGGAACGAGCTGGTGGTCGTAGGACCAGCGGCTGGCGATAAAGAACGTTCCGTCCGCCAGCCCCGGCGACATGCCGTTGCCGATCACGTCTTGCACGCGTGCGATCTTCAACACGAAATAGAACTGAACGGTGCCGATCCCGACGATATAGAGGGCACATGCGGCCGCCGCTAGCAGGCGGCGATAGCCGAGAAACGTTGTCAGGAACCTGTAGAAAATCGCCATCAGATACGCCACGACGAAAAGTGCGGCGAACGGCGTGGCTTCCGAGTGGGGTCCGATCTCATATAGCAACGCAAAGCAGAAGATGCTGGCGAATGCGACCAGCCATACGGACGAGAAGACATATTGCGCAAGGTCGACAAGCTTGCCGGCATGTTTCAACCCACTGGTCAGGACGACCGCGACAAACAGCGGCGCGGATATCGCAGCGACAAGCAGGAGGATCGCGGCCGGCACTCCGATGGAGAGACGCTCCAGAAGATGCATGCCGAGCTTGATCTGGCTTGGAAGGTAGACGAGCGAAAGCGGGTCGTATGGCCAGAACGCAAAGTAGAATCCGGCGATGAGAAGGCTGGAGATCGAAAGGTAGAGAAACGGCCTCCGGTTATCCGGTGCCGCCAGAAGAAAGCCACCCGGATTCAGCGTGAGGCTGCTCCAGAGAAATCCGAAATAGTGCCCCATGTGCTGCCGCCCCCGCAGACAGTGCGGTATCCACGATACTACGGCCGCCGTCGCCGGAACATAGGCGATGGCGGCTACGCATCGGTTACGGGCCGAACAGGCGTCTCTACTTCGCGGGATTGCGCACCGCTTCGCGCAGCGGCGTCAGTGCGTCCGCCCATTTGTGCAGCTCGTTCAAGCTTGCGGCGACACCCTGCTGGTTGAGTTCGTTGCCGATGAACTTGCCGTCCTTGATCTGCGCGAAGAAGCTGGGGATGGCGACGCCTTCGGGGATCGGCATCATCTTCAGCGTCGAGGCATGCGAACGGGCGACCTGGGCCGAGCGCAGGCCGGCGGAGACGCCGCCATAGCTGACGAACGCCACCGGCTTGTACTGCCACTCCCAGAACACGTAATCGAGCGCGTTCGAGAAGGACGGCGGCGGCGAGTAGTTGTATTCGGGTATCACGAAGACGAAGGCGTCGGCGGCATTGACGCTGGCGGACCATTTCTTGGTGTGCTCGTGCTCGTATTGCCGGCGCATCGGATGCTGCGGCTCGTCATAGAGCGGCAGGTTGAAATCCGCCAGGTCGACCAGCGCGGCGTCGAACGTGCCGTGCGCCTGGGCGTGCTCGTGGAACCACGCGCCGATGGCGGGGCCGACGCGGCCGGGACGCGTCGAGGTGATGATCGTCTGCAGCTTCAGGGCCATGGCGGCTCTCCTTGATAAAGTACCTGTTTGGTGCCAAGTAACAAATTGTGACTGACGCTAAGATGATGCCTGCCAGGGGCCGGCGCAAGAAGGCACGCAGATGAAACAGGGTAACATCCATGAAACCTCCGACTGCAAGGCAGTCAGCGGCGTCCTGGCGCGCATCGGCGACAAATGGTCGGTGCTGATCGTCAGCCGGCTGGGCCCGCGGCCGCTGCGCTTCAACGAACTCAAGCGGGAGATCGGCGGCATCTCGCAGCGCATGCAGACCCTCACCCTGCGCGGCTTGGAGCGCGACGGTCTGGTAACGCGCACGGTGTTCCCGACGATCCCGCCACGGGTCGATTATGAACTCACCGCGCTGGGACGCTCGCTGCTGGAGCCGGTGTCGGCGCTCGGCGCCTGGGCGCTCAAGAACATCGTCCGGATCGAGACCGCACGCGCCAAATTCGACGGCGCGGCCCCAAAGAAAGAAGCGAAGGTTCCAGCGCGGCCGGCTGTGCTATCCCGCCCAGGCCGCGCCGAAGCGTGAGACCTGCGGGATGACCGCGTCACGCGTCACGGCGGCCTTGCCCTGCTCCTCGGCGATAGCGACGTCCAGCATCAGCGTGACGAAGCTGCGGTTGCGCTCGGCATAGTCGCGGTCGTCCCCGAGCAGCGGCCACAAGCTGCGGTGCATGAAATCCTCGAGCTCGTCCGACCAGCGGGCGCCGTCCGAACCGTCCAGCAGCTTGGCGCGGCGATGCACCAGCACCGCCATGTGCGGCGCGATCAGTTCCTTCATCTCCGTTTCGAAGGCGCGCCAGCCATCGGCTTCGAACTCGATGCCCTGAACGAGAAACCCAACGACCTGCCGGATTGCTCCGATCACTTGTCTTGCCATGGCGTTCTGCCCCTGCCCACGAAACGAGCATGCGCGCCGTGTATTAATTTCAGCCTGACAGGGTTGGTTAGGAAAGCGTTAGGGAGCGTCGGATGAATGCCTCAGAATGCCTTCATAATCGCGACCGCCGTAGAAAATCCGCACGATGGTGACTTCGGATTTGACGACGCGAAAGGCGATCGTGGCCCGCCGCTCGAAGCCGATCGTTCGCAGGCCGGGCCGGATATCGTCACGCCGCGTTCCGCGCTGCGGGAACGTTTCCAGCGAGAGACAGGCGGCTTCGATGCGTTCGATATAGGCTCCGGCGATCTCCGATCCCGCCTCGCCGGCGATGTAGTCGTAGAGCGCGATGAGATCGCTCTCCGCCAAGGGGCGGAACGTGACCTTATACGGCTTCACGCTTGGCCTGCGTCTTGCGCACATGGTGCTTGCGCAGACGCTCGAACACCGTTCGCGCGGGGATGCTCGGCCGGGGATCGTTCAGGGATTCATCGAGGCGCTGTTTCAGCGATTGCGTGATCGCGGCGTCTTCGCGGTCCAGGGCCCGTACCGCCGCGCGAAGCACTTCGCTGGCGGAGGCGTATGCCCCGGTCCTGACCCGCGCTTCCACGCCTTTGTGAAGTTCGCCAAGCGTCACGGAAATTGGACGGCTGTTGCGCGCCATAGTCGTCTCTCTGTATGACACTGTCATACTAGTTCGGAATCGTTCCGACGCAAAGAGTCTGCTTCGAACCAAGCGCCCCGAACGAACAGCGGATGTGTCTTTCCCGGCCCCGCGACACCACGGCTAGTGGCAGATTGTTGCGCGACGGTAATGCCCATGCTACCTGCTTCGCGCGCGCGGGGACTCAACCGCTCGTGGTGTAAATCCACCAATTATTTCAAATAGTTATGCGTCCGGCGCGAGAGCGAAAAGCGCCTGGGTTTGAAGGGCGAACGTGGGCACGGAGCAGCATCGCGAAGTCGGACTGGCGGGGCGCTATGCGACCGCGGTTTTCGAACTGGCGCAGGAAGAGAAATCCGTCGAAGCGCTGGAGCAGGATTTCGTCTCCCTGCGCGCCATGATGGCGCAAAGCCCCGACCTCACCCGCCTCATCAAGTCGCCGGTGTTCAGCCGCGAGGAGCAAGGCAAGGCCATGAAGGCCGTGCTGGCGCAGATGGGCGCCTCCCGGCTCGGCACCCAATTCGTCCTCACGCTCGCCGCCAAGCGCCGCCTGTTCTGGCTGGCCGACATCATCCGCGCCTTCGACCGCCTGCTGGCGGGCCTGCGCGGCGAAGTGCAGGCCACCGTCACCTCGGCGCGCGCGCTCAGCGACGCGGAGACCGCCGAACTCAAAGCCGCGTTGAAAGCCAGGCTCGGCCGCGAGCCGCGGCTTGAAGCCAAAGTCGATCCCAACCTGCTCGGCGGTCTCGTCGTCAAGGTGGGCTCGCGCATGATCGATTCGTCCTTGCGCACGAAGCTGACCGGCATCCGCGCCGCCATGAGAGGTAATTGAGATGGACATCCAGCCCGCGGAAATCTCCGCCATCCTGAAGCGCGAAATCCAGAATTTCGGCGCCGAAGCGGAAGTCAGCGAAGTCGGCCAGGTCCTTTCCGTCGGCGACGGCATCGCGCGCGTCTATGGCCTCGACAACGTGCAGGCCGGCGAGCTCGTCGAGTTTCCCGGTGGCATCAAGGGCATGGCGCTGAACCTCGAAACCGACAATGTCGGCGTCGTGATCTTCGGCTCCGACTCCACGATCAAGGAAGGCGACACCGTCAAGCGCACCGGCGCCATCGTCGACGTGCCGGTCGGCCGGGGCCTGCTCGGCCGCGTCGTCGATCCGCTCGGCAATCCGATCGACGGCAAGGGCCCGCTCGTCAACGTCGCCGAGCGCCGCCGCGTCGACGTCAAGGCGCCCGGCATCATTCCGCGCAAATCGGTGAGCGAGCCGATGCAGACCGGCATCAAGGCGATCGACTCGCTGATCCCGATCGGCCGCGGCCAGCGCGAGCTGATCATCGGCGACCGCCAGACCGGCAAGACCGCCGTCGCCGTCGACGCCATCATCAATCAGAAGTTCACCAACAAGGGTGAAGACAAGAACAATCTCTACTGCATCTACGTCGCCATCGGCCAGAAGCGCTCCACCGTGGCGCAGATCGTCAAGACGCTGCACGACGCCGGCGCGATGGAATACACCTGCGTCGTCGCGGCCACCGCGTCCGAGCCGGCGCCGCTGCAGTTCCTCGCGCCGTTCTCCGGCTGCGCTATCGGCGAATGGTTCCGCGACAACGGCATGCACGCGCTGATCATCTATGACGATCTTTCGAAACAGGCCGTCGCCTACCGCCAGATGTCGCTTCTGCTGCGCCGCCCGCCGGGCCGCGAAGCCTATCCGGGCGACGTGTTCTATCTGCACAGCCGCCTGCTCGAGCGTGCCGCCAAGATGAACGCCGATTTCGGCGGCGGCTCGCTCACCGCCCTGCCCGTCATCGAGACCCAGGCCAACGACGTCTCAGCCTATATCCCGACCAATGTGATCTCAATCACCGACGGCCAGATATTCCTCGAAACCGACCTGTTCTATCAGGGCATCCGTCCGGCGGTGAATGTCGGCATCTCGGTCAGCCGCGTCGGCTCGGCGGCGCAGGTCAAGGCGATGAAACAGGTCGCCGGCTCGATCAAGCTGGAACTGGCGCAGTACCGCGAAATGGCGGCCTTCGCCCAATTCGGCTCGGACCTCGACGCGGCCACCCAGCGCCTGCTCGCCCGCGGCGCCCGTCTCACTGAATTGCTCAAGCAGCCGCAATTCTCGCCGATGCCGATCGAGGAGCAGGTGATCTCGCTGTTCGCCGGCATGCGCGGCTATCTCGACAAGGTGCCGGTCGGCGACATCGGCCGCTTCGAAGCCGAGCTGCTGCGCCTGATGCGCGGCAAGCATGCCGACGTGCTGACCGAAATCCGCACCGCCAAGGCGATCACGCCGGACACCGAAACCAAATTGAAGTCGATCCTCGAAGCCTTCGCGGGGTCGTTCGCCTAATGGCAAGCCTGAAGGCCATCCGCACCCGCATCGCCTCCGTCACGGCGACGCGCAAGATCACCAAGGCCATGCAGATGGTGGCCGCGGCGAGACTGCGCCGGGCGCAGGACGCCGTCACCGCGGCCCGGCCTTACGCCGACAAGATGTCGAGTGTCATCGCCGCGCTGGCAAGCGGGCTGAAGGGCAATCCCGGCGCGCCCGAACTGCTCGCCGGCAACGGCAAGGACCAGGTGCACCTCCTGATCGTCGCGACCGCGGACCGCGGACTGTGCGGCGGCTTCAACACCAACATCGTGCGCCTCGCCCGCCAGAAGATTCTCGAGCTGCAGCGCGACGGCAAGCAGGTCAAGCTGCTCACCGTCGGCCGCAAGGGCCGCGACCAGCTCAAGCGCCGCTTTGAATCGTTGATCGTCGCCGACTTCGAGCACACCGCCGTCAAGCGCATCGGCTTCGTCAACGCCGGCGCCATCGGCCGCAAGGTGCTTGAGATGTACGCCGCCGGCGAGTTCGACGTCGCGACGCTGATCTTCTCGCGCTTCAAATCGGTCATCAGCCAGATCCCGACGGCGCAGCAGCTGATCCCGGCGGCGATCGACGAAAGCGCCGCGGCGGCGATGGGCGCCACCGTCTATGACTACGAACCGGAAGAAACCGAAATCCTCGCCAATCTCTTGCCGCGCAACGTCTCGGTGCAGATTTTCCGCGCCCTCCTGGAAAATGTCGCCGGCGAGTTCGGCGCCAAGATGAGCGCGATGGACTCGGCGACCCGCAATGCCGGCGACGTGATCGACGCCTTGACCATCCTGCGCAACCGCACGCGCCAGGCGCAGATCACCAAGGAACTGATCGAGATCATCTCGGGCGCCGAGGCGCTATGACGCGATGAGCGAAGAGGGAACCCAGAAGAAGGAAAAGGATTTTTGGGACAAGCTCGATGTCGCCGGGAAGCTGTTTTCCGCCGTCGTCATCGGCCTGGTCACCGTCATTCTGGGTGTCGTTTATCATTACGAGGAAGAGGCGAGCCGGAAGAGCCGCGAGACCATCGCTATCGCGGATCGCGCCGCTGAGAACACAAGAGCCGACAATCAGCACATGATCGACACAGACAGGGCCAGCGAGGAAGTCAAATACAATCTCAAGACACAGCGATTGTCGGTCGTCACCCAGCTCATTCCCCTCATCAAAGCGGGCGGAAGCGACAAGAAGGCGGCCTTTGTGCTGATGAGCAATTATGCCGATCCCGAGGTCGCCAGCCAGCTGTCCGATATCTATCCGGAAGACATGGAGATCACCATTGCCGTCGACAGGACCATCGCGCGGCCCGACATCACCGCGCCGGCGGTCCACCAAGGGGATGGCAAGAGATACGATGGCTGGATCTATCTTGGAACCTATGATGACCGGCAAAAAAAATGGGTGACGAAATATCTCGACTTTGCGGAGGCTACGCTTCCGACCGCGCTCGAGGGCAATTCCTACGCGGTGCCCCGCAGCACCGGCGCCGTCAATCTGCGAACCGATTTGCCCAACTTTTTCGGCCACTTCGGCGACGTGCTGAAAGCCTTGCAGCCGGGCGTCAACGTAAAAATCATCAACGTGAAGAAGTATAACAGCGCTGGGTTCTGGTGGGCACAGGTTGAAGCTCGCACGTAAAGGCCAAGCCGGTCCCGAAGCGCTTTGAATGGAGAAATGACATGAACGCAGTCACCCCCAGTAACAAACTCGGCCGGATCACCCAGGTCACCGGCGCCGTCGTCGACGTGCAGTTCGACGGCCACCTGCCGGAAATCCTCAACGCGCTGGAGACGCAGAACAACGGCGTGCGCATGGTGCTCGAAGTCGCCCAGCACCTGGGCGAATCCACCGTCCGCACCATCGCCATGGACGCGACCGACGGCCTGGTGCGCGGCGGCGGCGTCACCGACACCGGCTCGCCCATCATGGTGCCGGTCGGCGACGGCACGCTGGGCCGCATCATCAACGTCATCGGCGAACCGGTCGACGAAGCGGGTCCGGTGACGTTCAGCCTCAAGCGCGCCATCCATCAGGAAGCGCCCGCCTTCACCGAGCAATCGACCGAGGCGCAGATTCTCGTCACCGGCATCAAGGTCATAGACCTGCTCGCGCCCTATGCCCGTGGCGGCAAGGTCGGGTTGTTCGGCGGCGCCGGCGTCGGCAAGACCGTGACCATCCAGGAGCTGATCAACTCGGTCGCCAAGAACCATGGTGGCTGCTCGGTGTTCGCCGGCGTCGGCGAGCGCACGCGTGAAGGCAACGACCTCTATCACGAGATGATCGAGGCCGGCGTCAACAAGGACCCCAAATCCGGCTCGACCGAAGGCAGCAAATGCGCCCTGGTCTACGGCCAGATGAACGAGCCGCCCGGCGCCCGCGCCCGCGTCGCGCTGACCGGCCTGACCGTCGCCGAGCATTTCCGCGACCAGGGCCAGGACGTGCTGTTCTTCATCGACAACATCTTCCGCTTCACGCAGGCCGGCTCGGAAGTGTCCGCCCTGCTCGGCCGCATTCCCTCGGCCGTGGGCTATCAGCCGACGCTCGCCACCGACATGGGCCAGCTGCAGGAGCGCATCACCACCACGACCAAGGGCTCGATCACCTCGGTGCAGGCGATCTACGTGCCGGCCGACGACCTGACCGACCCGGCGCCGGCCACCTCCTTCGCGCATCTCGACGCCCAGACCGTGCTCTCCCGTCCGGTGTTCGAGAAGGCGATCTTCCCGGCGGTCGATCCGCTCGACTCCAATTCGCGCCTGATGGATCCGCGCATCGTCGGCCAGGAGCATTACGACGTCGCCCGCTCGGTGCAGGCGATCCTGCAGAAGTACAAGTCGCTGCAGGACATCATCGCCATTCTGGGCATGGATGAGCTCTCGGAAGACGACAAGATCACGGTCTCGCGCGCCCGCAAGATCGAGCGCTTCCTGTCGCAGCCGATGTTCGCGGCCGAGGTCTTCACCAACCTGCCGGGCATCAGCGTCAAGCTCGAGGACACGATCAAGAGCTTCAAGGCCGTCGTCGCCGGCGACTACGACCACCTGCCCGAACAGGCCTTCTATATGGTCGGCACGATCGAGGACGCGGTCGCCAAGGCGCAAAAGATGGCGGCGGACGCGGCGTAACTTCTCCACCTGTCATGGCCCGCAAATGCGGGCCACCCAGGTGATACAAGGCTCGCCGTGGAAGGAATGGGAAATTCGATCTCGCGAATCTTTCGAGATCGTGAAGCGTCAACTGGGTGGCCCGCATTCGCGGGCCATGACAATAGTGGGTTGGTCAAATGGCAGACAAGATTGCTTTCGACCTGGTCTCGCCCGAGCGCCTGCTGCTCTCGGACGAGGCCGACATGGTCACCATCCCCGGCACCGAGGGCTATATGGGCGTCATGGCCGGCCACGCGCCGGTCATCTCGACGCTGCGCCCCGGCATGATCGACGTCCTGAAGGACGGCGTCGACACGCGCTTCTTCATCCGCGGCGGCTTCGCCGAGATCAGCGCCACCAAGGTGACGATCCTGGCCGAGGAGGCGATCCCGTTCGCCGAGCTCGACCTCGCCGTGCTCGACCAGCGCATCAAGGACGCCGAGGAAGATCTGATCGCCGCAGCCACCGACGCGGACAAGGCCCGCGTCGGCGAACTGCTGGACGACCTCAGACTGGTACGTGCCGCGTTCTAGCGGCGAGCGCGTCTTGCCAAATCAACCCAGCGGCAGCTTGCCCGACGGCAGGCAGATTTCATTGGGTTGCTCGAGCGTCAGCGTCAGCGGGCCGAACTGGTTGTTGGTCAGCACCTTGGGCAGATTCTGAGCCTGGTTCGGCTTGATGGCGTAGCAGACCAGGTGAAGGTTCTTGTCCACCACCTCGGTGATCTTGCCGTTGTAGCGTTTGGTGGCCGGCGCGCAGAGCCGCGTGACGGCATAGACCGTGACGTCGATCTCGCCGAACTGATCCACGAAGGACGCCTTGAACGGCTTGAAGTCCGCCACCTTGGCCGGGTAGCAGACGTAATGATTGCCCTTCGGGATGGCCGGCAGTTTCTGCGCCGTCGCGACGTTCGCCATGCCCAGAACCACGGTCGCCGCGGCGACCGCATACAGTTTCCTCATATTGAAATATCCCTTCGATTCGAACCGGACGGCCGAACAAGGACCGCCGGCGATGCCCCCCAATTCGTTTACGCCCACGGCGGGTGCTTCCCGGGAACACGCGAGGAGCCGACGATCGGCGCCAACTCCAAGGATGGGCATGTTAACACAGCGGGGCGGCGAAGGCGCGCCGGCGGCTGGTCCGGCGGGCGTTCCCACCCGTATGATCACTACCGGTTGATTCGGTTGACTTTTCGTCAGGGACCCTAAGTTCAGGTTCCCACCGGGCAACGGGTTTTGGTATAGTGCGTTTAACTGGTCCGCGGATTCATCGAGGACCTTGGGGCGAGCATGACGGGAACGGCCGTCTATAAACAGGGCTGGACGCTGGACGACGTCCAATGGGCGGCGTTCGACCGGTCCAAGGCCACGCCGCGCATGATCGCGGCCATCAAGGCGGCCGCGCTGGTCGAGCTTAACGCGCCGGACTACGTCGCCTACCTCAAGCGGGTGTTCAAGGACAACGGGCCGGACATGGCGGCCGCGCTCGAGCAATGGGGCCGCGAGGAGAGCCAGCATGGCCGGGCGCTTGGCCGCTGGGCCGAGATGGCAGACCCGGCCTATCGCATGGACGAGGCGTTCGCGCGGTTTCGCGCCGGCTACAAGCCGGAACATTTCGATGGCGGCGCGTCGATCCGCGGCAGCCGGCGCGGCGAAATGATTGCTCGCTGCGTCGTCGAGAGCAGCACCTCGTCCTACTATTCCGCCATCCGCGACGCCACGGAGGAGCCCGTCCTGAAGGAAGTCGCGGGCCGCATCGCGGCGGACGAATACAGGCATTACAAGCTCTTCTACGAAACTCTTCATGCGCAGAGTGAGCCGGACCTGCCGTTCTGGAAGAAATTGATGGTGGCGGCCAGCCGCATCACCGAGTCCGACGACGACGAACTGGCCTTTGCCTACTATTGCGCCAATGTTGCCGCCGCCGACACGGCCAAGATTCCCTATCGGCGCGCCTACTATGCCCGTGCCGCGACGCACAGCACGATGACGATCTTCCGCCGCAACCACGTCCAGCGGCTGGTCCAGATGGTGGCCAAGGCCGTGGGCGCCGAGCCGCATGGCCGGCTGTCGAAGCTGGCCGGCGCGGTGCTCTGGCGCTTCCTGCGCATGCGCGGCGGCTACAAACCGGTCGGCCCGGCACCGGTGGCAGCTTAACCCAGAAGTTCCTTCAGACTGGGCAGGGTCAGCGAGAACACGATCGCAAATATTGCGGCCGTCGCGGCTAGCGCGTTCAGCCAACTACGCGCTCTTACATTGAACGCCTTTGCGACATTCTCAGCGAGCGCGGCACGTGGCGTGCTGCTTCTAGGCATTAGATTGCCAGCGTTCAAATCCTCGGCTTCATAGCCGCGTGCAGCCGCGTACCACGCCGCTCCCGAAACGGTCAGCGAAAGGAACGAAAACACCGCTCTGCCAGCGGGCCAATAGCTATTCAATCCCGTGGAGATCGCGAACGCGGCCCCCAATACCAGCAACGTCAGAATGACGACTTCCACCAAGCGCCGGCCGAACAATGCACCCCTCGCAGCGGTTACGTTCGATTATCTTTGCTTTCCAGGAAGGCAAAAGCCACCGCCGCCAGCCCGAGCAACCCTAATCCGATCAAAATCCCGTGCGATGCCAGGGTGTCCTTGATCGAGACGAGCACTGCGAATGTTCCCCAAGACGAAACAGTCGTCACCGCGATTGAAATCGCGATGGAGAAAAAAGCCGCTCGCATTTGATGCCACATCAGCAATTCTACCACTAGGCGTCGTCAATCACCAGTTGGCCACGCTATCGCGGCACTTCCACCAGCGTCAGGATGTTTCCGCTCGGATCCTTGAAATGCGCCAGCGTCCCGCCCCAGGGCATTTTTTCGGGCGGCGCTAGGAACGCGACGCCCTTGGCGATGAGATCGCGATAGGCCGCGTCGATGTCCGCCGCCGCGAACGACAGCCCGCTGAAGCGGCCCACCAGCTCGCTGTGCTCCGGATCGCCCGGATCGTGCGTTTCGACGATGAGCGTGCAGCCGACGTCATAGCCGACGGCCGTCCCCCAATCCCAAAGCTGCTTCAAGCCCAGCGTCGTGCCGTAGAATATCCTGGCGGCGGCGATGTCCGCGACGTTGATGCGCGCGGCACTGAGCTTCACACCGACCTCTTCACCAGCATCTGCTTGATCTCGCCGATCGCCTTGGCGGGATTGAGGCCCTTGGGACAGGTGTTGGTGCAGTTCATGATGGTGTGGCAGCGGTAGAGGCGGAACGGATCCTCCAGCCTGTCGAGCCGCTCGCCGGTATGCTCGTCGCGGCTGTCGGACAGCCAGCGATAGGATTGCAGCAGCGCGGCGGGGCCCAGATAGCGCTCCGAATTCCACCAATAGCTCGGGCACGCCGTCGAGCAGCAGGCGCACAGGATGCACTCGTACAGCCCGTCCAGCTTGGCGCGCTCCGGCGGCGATTGCTGCCACTCCTTCTCCGGCTGCGCGGTCTTGGTCTGCAGGAACGGTTCGATCGAGGCGTATTGGGCGTAGAAATTCGTCATGTCGGGCACCAGGTCCTTGACGACATGCATGTGCGGCAAGGGATAGACCGCGATCGGGCCCGAGACGTCGGTGATCGCCTTGGTGCAGGCCAGCGTGTTGCCGCCGGCGATGTTCATGGCGCAGGAGCCGCAGACGCCTTCGCGGCAGGAGCGGCGGAAGGTCAGCGACGGATCGATCTCGTTCTTGATCTTGATCAGCGCGTCCAGGACCATCGGGCCGCAGCTTTCGAGGTCCACCGTGTAGGTATCGATGCGCGGATTGGCGTTGCCGTCCGGATCGTAGCGGTAGACTTTGAAATCCTTCGCGCGCTTGGGCTTCTTGCCGTTGGCCGTCTTCGGCCCGGGCCAGACCTTGCCTTTGGTCGGCTTGCTACCCTTGGGCAATGTGAGCTGGACCATGATTTTCCTTGAGAAGATGGCGGTGGGACCGGTTTAGCAAGCCGGTCCCACCAGCGCAACGCGGATGATCCTAGAGCGCAATCCGGCGAAGTGTGAGCGGTTCGCCGTCAGATTGCGCGACAATTCAAAGACCTAGAGCCGCATTCGATTTAAATAATGTGAATGCGGCTCTAGGCCGTTTGCACCTCCGCCCTGCGGTACCAGTCGATCCGGCGGGTGACGTACATCGTCGCGGCCAGGGCTGCGAACAGCAGGCTCGATCCGATCAACAAGGCATAGTCCTCGGCGTTCAGGATCACATAGAGCAGCACGTAAAGGCCGGTGAGATTGACGCACAGCACCGCTGCCCTGGCCTTGCTCGCCAGCGCGCTCAAGGCATAGGCCGAGGTCAGCGCGATGGTCGCGGCCGAGGCCACCAGATAGGCGGGCAAAAAGCCGATATGCTCGCAGAACGAGAGCAGCAGCAGGTAGAACAGGACCTGCGCCGCGCCGACCAGGGCGTATTGGATCGCGTGCAGGCGCCTGGGCGACACGGTCTCCATCACGAAGAAGATCAGGAAGGCGAGCGCGATGAACATGATCGCGTATTTCAGCGAGCGCTCGACAAGCTGATAATGGTCGACCGGCTGGTAGAACTTCACGCCGGACGCCGCGCTGAGCAGGACGCCGCCCGCCTTCTCCGCGGTCGGAAAGCTCTGGCCGAAGCCGCGCGCCAGATACGGCACCACCCAGGAGGCCGTGAAGCCGTCCTTGCCCAGCTTGCGCTCGGTCGGCAGGAAGGCGCCGAAAAAGCTCGGGCTGGCCCAGGTCGATTGCACGCTGGCGGTGGTGCGCCGCCCCAGCGGCGCGAAACTGAGTTCGCGCGCGCCGCGCAGCGCGAAGTGTGTGTCGATGGTCAGGTCGGCGGGCGCGGTAAGATTGAGCGGCGCCTGGATGCCGGCCGGTCCGTCCTCCTCCATGCCGGAGCCCGGCTGGAACGCGATGGTCCGGCCGTTCGCCGTCATCGCGACGCTGTCGGCGAGGCCGTGCGGATCGGTGACGAGCACCGATATCGTCGCCTCGTTCCAATGGAGGACGGCGCCGCTGATCGCCGCGATCCGCGCCAGCGCCGCCTTGTCGAACGTGGCGTGCAGGTCGAGCGCGGCGCGATACACCGGCACGGAGAAGATGCCGCGCCAGCGCGTCTGCTCGCTGGCGTAAGCCTTGATGCCCAAATTCTCCGGCAGCACGACCGCGACGTGGCGCTCCACGGTCTGGGTCGCGGCACCCAAGGGCGTCGTTGTCTCCGTCTGCACGGTGTAGGGCACCAGCAGCACCGGACCGGCGACCACTTGCGGTCCGCCCCAACCTGCGGCCACGTCCTGGACGGCGCCCGCGGCGCGTTCCTCGCGGTCGGCGAGCGCAAGTTGAATGAAGAACAGCGGGACGGCCATCAGGACGGTCAGCACCGCGATGAGCACGAACTTCAAGCCGGGCGAGCGAAACACGCGCGAAGCCGCCGAGAGTACACCGTCGTTTGCCATGGACCCCTCCAAGGGCACGGAAGTGAGCATGCAAACTCGGCGCGGATCGTGGCGCAAAGGCGGCGCGGCTGTGGCGGGCAGAAGGGTGTCGGCGATTTAAGCTTGAATCTGCTCGAACACCCAGGCGATCTCGACCGGCTGGTCCTTGACCGAGCCGCTGAGCACGATCTGCTCGGTGCGCCGCACCTGGTCGCCGCCGAGATAGACGCTCTCCTCGATGGCGGTTTGCGCCCCGCTGCGAAAGCGCCAGCCCTCGCCGTTCGGCAATTTCAGCAGCACCGCGCCGCCCTGGCTCGGCGACATGCGCACGTCGGGATGGATGTGGAAGCGGATCGCGAAGGCGGTGTCCTTTCGGCCTTTGCCGGACCTCGGCAGCACGCGATCGGCGCCGGTGACGGCGAGCCCCTGGCTTGAGACGGTGATCTGCCGCTCGTGCCGCACGCCGAACGGATCCATGTAGCCGTCATGGCTGGCTTCGATGCTCCAGCCTTGCGCCGTCTCGACGCGGCGCGTCTCGATCTTGACCGGACCGCGCAGGAGGCGCGGGCCCAGCAGGTTGCGCGCGAAGCCGGGCGGCAGGATCGCCGCCATGGAGACGTCGGCGACCGCCAGCGTCGAATGCGCCGCGGTGGCGCGCAGCGCGGATTCCCATTTCGGCTGCGAGCTGCCGGCCGCGCCGCAATTGACGACGATGCGCTGATTGCCGCTGCTGAATTCGAAGGCCAGGCACGCCGCATGCGCGCCGGCGGAGAACGCGCCCGGCGGCACCGTCCCGCAATCCAGCAGCAGCAACGTCTTTGCCGCCGTCAGGCGCTGATAGGCCGAGTGGCGCGCGAAGGCGAAGGGCTGGCCGCGAACCTCGTCGCGCGCCAAGAGGCCCGCGATGGTGCGCGGATCGCTCTCGGTGCCGCCGTTGAACAGCGCCAGCGCGCCGTCGCCATGGCGGAAGAAGCGGACGGTCGGCGCGATACGGTCATAGGCGCTGCGGATGGCATGCGGCACTTCCAGCCCGCCGGCGCCGAGCGCGTCCATCACCATCATGATCAGGCGATAGCAGTTGACCAGTTCCTCGGGCGAGCGGCTGACATGGCCGCCGTCTGGCAGGATCTGCCGCGCGATCTCGCTCTCGAGCTGCTTGAGGCCTTCTTCCAGGCGGCGCTGGCTGTCGCCGAGGCAGGCGCCAGAGAGCGCGAAGGCGGCGGCGGCCTCAAAGCGCGGCAAGCCGTCCGGCGCCTCGCCGGCGATGCGCGCCAGCATGCGCGATTGTTCGCGCAGCGAGACGAACACTTTGGAGCGCCACAGCAGCTCGGAATTGGCGATCACCAGCCGGCCATGCGCGAAAAGATGCACCAGCCGGCGCGCGATCACCTCCGGCGACCAGGCGGGCTCCGAATAGCGCGCATGGCGCTTCAGCCACTGGCTGATCAGGTTGGTGGCGAGCGTGCGCGCGGCGTCTCCGCCGGCCAAGGCCAGGGGCGGCAGCCAGGCGAAGCTGTGCAAGGCCCTGGCCCATTCCTCCGACGGCGGCTTGTGATCGAAGATCGAGCCGTCCTTGACCTCCACCGTTTCGCCGTGAAAGCGGAAGCGTCCGCGCAGCAAGGCATCGGCATCTTCCAGCCGGCGCGGCAACGCGTCATAGGGATGAAACAGAATCCGGTCGGACAGCGGACCGGTGAGAAAGCGGCGATAGAGCCAGGTGCGGCGATACCAGCCGCGCAGCCCCCGCAGCGAGCGCCACAGCAGCGCGCGCAGCAATTCGGGCAAAAGGCTGAGCGGCGCCACGGCGTCAGCCGCGCAGGGCGGCGATATTGGCGGCGTACTGCCCCGCCCCGCCGGTGAAGACCGCGGTGCCGGCGACCAGAACGTTGGCGCCGGCCGCGATGGCTTGTTTCGCCGTTTGCGGATTGATGCCGCCGTCGACCTGCAGCGCGATGGCGCGTCCCGACTTCGCGATGCGCACCGCGATGGCTTCGATCTTTTTCAGCTGGCTGTGAATGAAGCTCTGTCCGCCGAAGCCCGGATTGACGCTCATCACCAGAATGAGATCGACCAGATCCATCAGGTTGTCGAGCGCGTCGACCGGCGTTCCGGGATTGAGGACGACGCCGGGCGTCTTGCCGAGGCTGCGGATCAATTGCAGCGTGCGGTGGACATGCGGGCCGGCTTCCGGATGCACCGTGATGCCGTCCGCGCCGGCCTCGGCGAACGCCTCCACGAAAGGATCGACCGGCGAGATCATCAGATGCACGTCCAGCGGCTTGCTGGCGTAAGGCTTGATCGCTTTTACGACCAAGGGGCCGATCGAGATATTGGGCACGAAATGGCCGTCCATGACATCGACATGGATCATATCGGCGCCGGCCGCCTCGACAGCCTCGATCTCGGCGCCCAGGCGCGCAAAATCGGCCGATAAAATCGAGGGGGCGATGCGGACATTGCTGGCCATGGCGGCCATTAAGTGCCGGATTCGATGGGGCCCCGCAAGGCGCGATGGGGCCTCAGCCTGTGACCGGATGGGCGGCGAAACGGCGGCGCCATTCGCCCTCGATTTGCGGCCAGGCGATGAGCAGGACGGCGAAGGCCGGCAGCCACATGATGCGCGACTGGTAGCGGCCGTGCGGCCCCGAAAACACGCCGCAGATGAAGGCATTGCCCAGAAGCGCAAGCAGGACGAAGGCGGGCAGCACGCCGCCGCGCCAGTCGCGCCTGGCGCGCATGTTGTGGAGGATCAGGTAGAGCCCCGCGAGCGACAGGAACGCCACCGGCACGTGCACGATATTGACCGGCACGAACCAGATCTCGCCTTCCTGCTGATAGGCCCTGTCATAGGCGCTGACCTGTTGCGGGATGGCGATCTTGAACTCGCGGTTCAGCACCCATTCCTGCGGCACGATGCCGTCGCCGGTCTGGAACCAGAAGAACTGCAGGACCGCGTCTTCCAGCGCCACGACGGCGTTGTCCAGCGGATAGCGCAGCAGGCTCTCGCGCACCAGAAGCGCCGACTCCGCCTCCCGCTTGCGAAAGCCGCCGAGCTTTTTGAACGGGCTGGCTTTTTCCATCCACAGCCAGGTGTCGGCGTGCGACGGCAGCCGGTCCTTGTAGGGACAGATCGCATAGTCCGCTTTCGGGCAATCGGCGTCCAGCACCGGCGCGATCAGCCCGTCTTCCATGATGCGCGCTTCCAGGAAGATCGCGCCCGAGCGGCTGAAGAATATCTCTCTGGTGAAGGCGTAGTTGGCGACCAGGATGACGAAGAGCGCGGCCGCCAGGCTCAAAACGCCGAGCAGGAGGCGCGGCCGCGGCAGATCGTTCGCTTCGATCCAGCGTCGTGGCGCCAAGCGCAGCGCTGCGATCGCGGCCAGGAGCCCGGCGGCCAGCGCGATATGCGAAGGATGGCTCGCGATCGCGATGACCGCGGCGGCGAACAGCAATGTCCGGCGCCACGCACCGAGCGACGGGCCGTGAAAGGCCAGCAGATAGAGCGCCAGCGGCACGATGACGACGAAACAGTCTGGCTCGATCTGCGCCGCGTACCATGGCAGTCCCGTCGTCAGGCAGAGCAGCGCGCCGATGGCCAGCAGCGCCCACAGCGAAAGCGCCGGCCGGGTGGCGCGCGCGAACTCCGTCATCACAAACGCGGTGATGGCGCATTGCGCGATGGCGACGAACCACAGGCTCGCCGCGCCGCCGGTCACAGCCAGAAATCCCGAATAGATCGGCGAGCGCTCGGCGATGAAGAGATGACCCAGCCCCTGCAGCATGTAGGCGCCGGTGTCGTAGAAGATGATCGGAAAGCCGTTCCACAACGCCACCGACAACAGGACCGGGCACAGCAGGACGATGCCGAGCGCTTCGTACAGCGGATGGGAAATCGGCGCCGCCGGAAGAGCAAAGCGGACCGGACGCAGCGACGCCGCGGTGGTTCCCAATTCGCTCATCGCCCCCAACACCCCCAACGCAGGGCGGGACAATGCCGCATCGGATGTTGCACTGCAAAGTGACAAAATCGACAGGCGCGACAGCTGTCATAAATCCCCGAAATGCCTAGTGATTCTCAAGGGGCCCGCGGTTGACTAGCGCGGCCCCGGCCCTAAACTCCGGCCCCTGTTCGCAGATCGGTTTTTCGAGGACATTCATGGCGGATACTCCGCATGCGGCGCACCGGCCGCGGCCGCTTTCACCGCATGTTTTCCACTACAGCTGGCCGGTCGCGATGGCGACGTCCATCACGCACCGGGTTACCGGCTGCGGACTGGCGGCGGGAACGATCCTGCTCACCTGGTGGCTGATCGCCATCGCCAGCGGACCTGCGACCTACAACCGGTTCATGGATCTCGCCGCCACGCCGCTGGGACAGGTGATCCTGTTCGGCTTCACCTGGTCGCTCGCCTTTCACCTCCTCAACGGCATAAGGCATCTGGCCTGGGACCTCGGCTACGGCTTTTCGATCGCGGCCGCCCGGACGACCAGCATCCTGGTGATCGCCGGCTCGATCCTTCTGGCCGCCGGCGTCTTCGTCCTCGCCTATACCGGCCATGGCGGGTACTACCAATGAGTCTGGAAACGCCGCTGCACAAGGTCGAGGGTCTGGGCTCGTCGCATTCCGGCGTCACCCATTTCTGGCGCCAGCGCGTCACGGCGGCGGCGCTCGTGCCCCTGTCGCTGTGGTTCGGCGTTTCCGTCCTCGGCCTGATCGGCGCGCATGAGGCGGCGACGCTCGCCTTCCTGTCGCAGCCCTTGAACGCCATCCTGATGGCGGCGTTCGTCATCATCGTGCTGTATCACATGGTGCTGGGACTGCAGGTCGTCATCGACGACTATATCTACGTCAACTGGCAGAAGCTTTCGCTCATGCTTCTGATGCGCGCCCTCGCCCTGGCCGCCGCCGCCGCCGGCCTGTTCGCCCTTCTTCGCATCGCGGGACCGCTATGACCGCCGGCTACACCATCGTCGACCATACGTTTGACGTTGTCGTCGTCGGCGCCGGCGGCGCGGGCCTGCGCGCCACGCTGGAATGCGCCGCGCAGGGCCTCAAGACCGCCTGCATCACCAAAGTGTTCCCCACCCGCAGCCACACGGTCGCGGCGCAGGGCGGGATCTCCGCCGCGCTCGGCAATATGGGCGAGGACGACTGGCGCTGGCACATGTACGACACCGTCAAGGGCGCCGACTGGCTCGGCGACCAGGACGCCATCGAATATCTCTGCCGCAACGCGCCGGACGCGGTCTACGAGCTCGAGCATTTCGGCGTGCCGTTCTCCCGCACCGAGGAAGGCAAGATCTACCAGCGCGCCTTCGGCGGCATGACCTCGAACTACGGCAAGGGCATCGCCCAGCGCACCGCCGCCGCCGCCGACCGCACCGGCCACGCCATCCTGCACACGCTCTACGGCCAGTGCGTCAAGCACGAGGTGAATTTCTTCATCGAGTATTTCGCGCTCGATCTCATCATGGACGACGGCGCCGTGGTCGGCGTCATGGCGTGGAAGCTCGACGACGGCACCATCCACCGCTTCCGCGCCCACAAGGTGATCCTGGCGACCGGCGGTTACGGCCGCGTCTATCTTTCCTGCACCGGCGCCCACACCCAGACCGGCGACGGCAACGCCATGGTGCTGCGCGCCGGCCTGCCCTTGCAGGACATGGAGTTCGTGCAGTTCCATCCCACCGGCATCTTCGGCGCCGGCGTGCTGATCACCGAAGGCGTGCGCGGCGAAGGCGGCTATCTCACCAACTCGGAGGGCGAGCGCTTCATGGAGCGCTATGCGCCCAACGCCAAGGACCTGGCGTCGCGCGATGTCGTTAGCCGCGCCATGATCGTCGAAATCCGCGAAGGCCGCGGCGTCGGCCCCAACAAGGATCACATCTTCCTGCACCTGTCGCATCTGGATCCCAAGGTCATCCATGAGCGCCTGCCCGGCATCTCGGAGAGCGCGCGCATCTTCGCCGGCGTCGACGTCACCAAGGCACCGATCCCCGTGCTGCCGACGGTGCACTACAACATGGGCGGCATTCCCTGCCGCTACACCGGCGACGCGCTGACGCTGAAGGACGGCAATCCCGACACGCCCATCCAGGGCCTGATGGCGGTCGGCGAAGCGGCCTGCGTCTCGGTGCATGGCGCCAACCGGCTCGGCTCCAACTCGCTGATCGATCTGGTGGTCTTCGGCAAGGCCGCCGGCGTGCACGCGGCGGAATCGCTCAAGGGCATGACCAGCCATCACGACCTGCCCAAGGGCGCCGGCGACGAAGCGCTCGCCCGGCTCGACAAATTCCGGGGCGCCAAGGGCGGCACGCCGACCTCCGAACTGCGCCTCGCCATGCAGAACGCGATGCAGGCCGACGTCGCCGTCTACCGCAGCGGTGAGACGCTCGCCACCGGCCAGAAGAACATCGACGAGATCTACGGACGGCTGAAAGACGTGCATGTCTCCGACCGCTCCTTGATCTGGAACACCGACCTGGTCGAGACGCTGGAGTTCGAGAACCTGATCCAGCAGGCCATCGTCACCGTCGAAGGCGCCGTCGTCCGCCACGAAAGCCGCGGCGCCCACGCCCGCGAGGATTTCCCGAACCGCGACGACGAAAACTGGATGAAGCACACGCTGTCCTGGCTCGATCCCCAAACCGGCCGCGCCCGCCTGGACTACCGCCCGGTCCACACCTACACCCTGACCAACGAAGTCGAATACATCCCGCCGAAGGCGCGGACGTATTAGACCTTGCCTATGTGGTCACATGTGACTACATTGGCTCCATGAAGACCGTCGGCATTCGCCAGCTCAAGAGCGGCCTCAGCGCCTATATCCGGGCAGTGCGGCGCGGCGAGACCGTGGCCGTGACCGATCGCGGCGAGGTCGTGGCCGAGCTTGTGCCGCCAAAGAAATCCAAAAGGGACGAACATCCCTTCGCCGAGATGGCACGGCGGGGTGAGATAACACTCGGCCGCCCGCTTAGCGTGGCCGAGAAAAAGAAGTTGTATGGGACGCCGCGAAAGCCGCTGTTGAACGGCATCACGTCGGCCGAATTGCTGGACGCCGTGCGTGGCGATCGCTGAATGGTGATCTACGCTGAGTCGAGCGCGTTGCTGGCTTGGCTACTAGGCGAACCTAAGGCGGCGGTCGTGGCAAATGTGCTGAACGGCGCAACGACTAGTGTCACCTCCGAATTGACCCTTATCGAGTGTGATCGCGCCTTTCATCAGGGCGTCGCCGCGAACCGGTTGACGACTGCCTTCGCGAAGAAGGCCTCGTCGGACCTTGTCGCGACGACGGCTTCGTGGGCTGTCATGCGCTTCCTGCCATCGATTATCACCCGGGCACGTCAGAGCTTTCCCAACGAGCCGATCCGGGCGCTGGATGCCTTGCACGTCGCCTCCGCGCTGCAGGCCCGGCAAGAGCATCCTCAAATTGCGTTACTCAGTCTCGACGACAGGATACGCAAGGTCGGGGCGAGCCTCGGCTTTGAAATATTACCAAAGTAACGTTTGCTAGGGCCCAATGACCGATCTCGAAATCGCCCGCGCCGCGAAACTCAAACCGATCGAAGACATCGGCGCCGCCATCGGCTTGCCGCACGAGGCGCTCTACCGGCACGGCCCGCACAAGGCGAAGATCGATCTCAATCACATCAACAGGCTCTCCGACAATCCGCACGGCAAGCTGATCCTCGTCACGGCGATCTCGCCGACGCCGGCCGGCGAAGGCAAGACGACCACCACCATCGGGCTCGGCGACGCGCTGGCGCGTATCGGCAAGAAGACGATGATCGCGCTGCGCGAGCCGTCGCTCGGGCCGTGCTTCGGGCAGAAGGGCGGCGCCACCGGCGGCGGCCATGCCCAGGTCGCGCCGATGGACGAGATCAATTTGCACCTCACAGGCGATTTCCACGCCATCACGGCGGCCAACAACCTGCTCGCGGCGCTGATCGACAACCACATCTATTGGGGCAACAAGCTGGGCATCGACCCACAGCGCATCGCCTGGCGCCGCGCCATGGACATGAACGACCGCGCCCTGCGCGACATCGTGGTGGGCTTGGGCAACAACGGCCAGGTGCGCGAGGACGGCTTCGACATCACCGTCGCTAGCGAAGTCATGGCGATCTTCTGCCTCGCCAATACGCTGAGCGATCTCGAGGAGCGGCTCGGGCGCATCATCGTCGGGCGCACCTTCGACCGCCGTCCCGTTACCGCGGCGCAACTCGAAGCCGCCGGCGCGATGACGGCGCTTCTGCGCGACGCCTTCCAGCCCAACCTGGTGCAGACGCTCGAGCACACGCCGGCACTGGTGCATGGCGGCCCGTTCGCCAACATCGCGCATGGCTGCAACACCGTGATGGCGACGCGCACGGCGCTGAAGCTCGCCGACTATGTCGTGACCGAAGCCGGCTTCGGCGCCGATCTCGGGGCCGAGAAATTCTTCGACATCAAATGCCGCAAGGCCGGGCTCAAGCCCGACGCCGCCGTCATCGTCGCCACGGTGCGGGCGCTCAAGATGCATGGCGGTGTCGCGCGGACCGATCTCGCCAAGGAAAACGTCCAGGCGGTACGCGACGGCGCCGCCAACCTGCTGCGCCACATCGCCAATGTCCGCAAATTCGGCGTGCCGGTGACGGTGGCGATCAATCATTTCACCGGCGACGGCGCGGGCGAGCTCGCCGCCGTGGCCGAGGCCTGCCGCTCGGTCGACGCGACGGTGCATGAGTGCCGCCATTGGGCCGAGGGCGGCAAGGGCGCGCAAGCGCTGGCGCACGAAATCGTCGGCCTCACCGCCGCCACGTCGCATTTCAAGCCGCTCTACCCGGACGCCCTGCCGCTCGCCGACAAGATGCGCACCGTCGCGCGCGAAATCTATCGCGCCGCCGACATCGCCATTGCGCCGGAGGCGCAGAAGAAGCTCGACCAGTTCGCCGCCGACGGCTTTGCGCATCTGCCGGTCTGCATGGCCAAGACGCAATACAGCTTCTCCGCCGATCCGGACCTGCTGGGCGCGCCGGAAGGTTTCATCCTGCCGGTGCGCGACGTGCGGCTGTCGGCCGGCGCCGGTTTCGTCGTCGCGCTGTGCGGCGCGGTCATGACCATGCCCGGCCTGCCGCGCGTGCCGGCGGCGCACAACATCCATGTCAACGCCGACGGCCTGATCGAAGGGCTGTTCTGACCGTGACGCTCGAACCCCTGCTCCACGCGCCTTTGCCCGTCCAGATCCACGTCGCCACCGTCGTGCCGGCGGCGCTGATCGGCACCTGGCAGATTTTCTTCAGCACCAAAGGCGCGCCGTTTCATCGTGCGCTCGGCTGGCTCTATCTCACGCTGATGACCTTCACAGCGCTGACCACGCTTTGGGTCCACCAATTGATGCCGCATGGCCCGTTCTTCGGTCTCAGCCCGGTGCATCTGCTGATCCCGCTGACCCTGTACGGCGTCTATGGGGCGATCCAGGGCGCGCGGATGCACAACATCCGCCGCCACCGCATCGCCATGCTCAGCGTCTATATCGGCGGCATCCTGATCGCCGGCGGCTTCACCTTCTTCCCCGGCCGCATCATGCACGCGGTCGTGTTCGGTCACTGACGCCGCAAGAAACGGGTCGCGCGCCGCCGCGCGCGCCGCTATCCCCGGCCCATGGAACAGGACCGCAGCTACGTCATCGGCACGCAGAATTCCGAAATCGAGCGCCTCGGCGTGCAGCATCGGGTCTGGCGCGCCAGCGTGCTCGATTTCTGGCGCCTGGGCGGCCTGACGCAAGGCATGACGGTGATCGACGCCGGCTGCGGACCGGGCCATGCCGCGCTGGACCTGGCGGAGATCGTCGGCCCCGGCGGCCGCGTCATCGCGCTGGAACGCTCGCGGCGATTTCTCGATGCGCTGGAAGAGCGCGCCGCGCGGCGCGGCCTCGCCAACATCCAGACCATCGAGACCGATCTGGCCGATTTCGACTGGTCCAGCCTGTCGGCCGATCTTCTGTGGTGCCGCTGGGTGCTCGCTTTCGTGAACGATCCCAAATCCATCGTGCACGGCATGGCGTACGCGTTAAAGCCGGGCGGCGCGGCTCTGCTCCACGAATATTACGACTACGCCGCGTGGCGGCTGGCGCCCTGCTCCGAAGCGTTCGAAACTTATGTCGCCAGGATCGTCGCGCGTTGGCGCGCCAGCGGCGGCGAGCCCGACATCGCTCTGGCGCTTCCCGGACTGCTGGCGGCGGCGGATCTGAAAGTCGAAATGGCCCGCCCGGTCGTCTTTGCCGCCAGGATGACCGATTTCGCCTCGCGCTGGCCGATGGGTTTCGCGCGTGAATACCTGCCGTCGATGATTGAAAGCGGCGACGTCTCCGCCGCCGAGGGCACGGCGCTCGAACAACTGCTGGCGGCTTACGAGGCCGATGCGAACGCGCTGGTCATCACGCCCGGCGTGCTGCAGATCGTCGCGCGCAAATAGATCAATGCGCCGCCGCCAGCGCGGCGGAGATTTCGGCGCCCTCGGCTTTGCGGAACGCCATGCAGCGGTCGATGCCTTCCTCGGTATGTCCTATCCGGCGCCGGGCGCCGAGCGCGCCGCCTAGCCGCGCCTTGAAGAAGGCATCGGCGTCGGCGCGCGCGCCGGCGTCGCAGGCGTTCTGCAGGATGCCCGCCATTGCGCCCATGCCGCGCAGGCTTATCCGCTTGGCGAAGTCGTCGAAATGGGCGCCGACGAAATTCCACAAGGCCTGCCGCGCCACCGGCTCGTCGTCCATGTACTGGTTGAGATAACGTAGCTCGCCGGTGCGCATCTTCGTGGGCGCCAGCGCCAGGATCTTCCCGATCGTCTTGGCATCGCCGCTGCCGGCGAAGGCGTAGACGATATCGCGGCGATAGGTTTCCTGGTTCGTGGCCTCAAACTGCGCGATCAAGCTGTCGGCGAAAGCCGGATCGGCGATCAGGCCGGCGCGCAAGGATTCGGCCCGCAGCTCCGGCGCCAGGGTCGGCAGCAGATCGGAATGCGGCACCACCAGCTGGGCATGGACCCCCGCCGACAGTTCGGCCATGACCGCCGGATCGTGCGCCTCCGTCACCAGAAGCGTCGTCAGATATTGCCGCAGGAACGCATCGGCGGGTTTCTCGTTCGCCTTCGCCGACAGGCCGGCCGCTTTCAGCCGCGCCGCGAAATTGCGGCTGACGAAAGCGCGGTAAGCCGGCAGGTCGCTGTCCGCCAGGCTGCGCCGCAGGATGGCAAAGCGCTGGCCGATCGCCTTGAGCACATCCCAGCGCACCGCCGGCGCCAGCACATGCACCAGAGCGAAGAGATCGGCGGCCTCGGCCTTGCCGGTGCGCAAGCTGGCGAAGAGATTGCTCAGCAGCACGATCTGGTCCGCCGCATCGAGCTTGGCGGCGCCCGCGATCTGCCGCCGCCATTCGGGCTCGTCGAGCGCGAAACGGTAGTACCCCGCGCCGCCGAAATTCGGCAGGGGCGGCGCCGCGCAGGTTCCACCGAACGGCACGGCGAACGCCGCGCCCTCGCCCATCTTGCAGACGCCCGGCGCGCTGCACACCGGCACGCGCCAGCTCCGCGGCGGCGGCGTGAAGCCGAACGGCGCATAGGCCGACTGGCGGACGGCGAAGGCCTGCGGCATGCAACCCGCCTTGACCTGCAGATAGGGAATGCCGGAGCGGTCGATGAAATCGTTGAACGCCGCCACCAGTTCGGGATGGTTGGTCGTCGCCGCGATGGTACCGATGAAATCCTGCGCCGTCGCATTGCCGCGCGCATGTTGGGTGAGATAGGCGTGGATGCCGCGCTGCCAGCCGTCCGGCCCGACATAACTCTCGAACATCGCCAGCACCGACGCGCCTTTGTCGTAGGTGATGCTGTCGAAGGCATTGGCGAGGTCGTCGAGGTTCCTGATCGGCTGGTGGATCTGCCGCGCCGACGGCAGTTCGTCCAGGTCCATCACTTCGAAGCCGCCCCTCAGCGTGTCGGTCTCGAAATTCTGCTCCGGCTGCACGGCGGCCGAGGCCTTGGCCGCCATCCAGGTGGCGAAGGATTCGTTGAGCCAGATGTCGTCCCACCAGGCTGGCGTCACCAGGTCGCCGAACCATTGATGCGCCAGCTCATGGGCCTGGACCGACAGGCTGCCGCGTTTCTGTTCCAGGGGCGCGCCCGGGTCGATCAGCAGCAGCCGCTCGCGGAAGGTGATGGCGCCGGCATTCTCCATCGCGCCGGCGGCGAAGTCCGGCACCGCCAGCACATCCAGTTTCTGGAACGGAAAGCCGATACCGAAATAATTCTCCAGCGCGGTGACGATCCTGGGCGTCAGCGACAGCGCATAGGCGATGCGCGGGCCGTTGCCGCGCGCCGTCACGCCGCGCACATGCAGCGGCGTGGCGCGGTATTTGTTCGGCGGCACGAAGCCGCCGTCCACGACGTCGAGCGGGCCGACCGCCAGCGCGATCAGATAGGTCGGCAACGCCTTGGTCGTCGCGAACACGGTATCGACCATGCCGTGCGCCGCCGGTGCCGCCGCCACGATCGGCGTGTTGCCGATAACTTTCAGGCCGCGCGGCGCGATCACCGTGATGTCGAACGGCGTCTTGAAGCCCGGCTCGTCGAAGGACGGAAAGGCGCGCCGCGCGTCCGTCGACTCGAACTGGGTGAAGGCATAGGAGTCGCCGCGGTCGACGACCTTGTAGAGGCCCTCGAGCGAACGGTCGAACGGCGCGTCGTAGTCGAAGATCAGCGTCGCCGCGCCGGCCGGCACCTGGTCGACGAAGATCAGCCGCGCCACGCCCGACGGATCGACCTGGTCGTAATGCGCCGCGAAACTCTGGCCCGATTTCAGCCGCACCGTCACGCCGGAGACGTTGAGATCCAGGCCATGCAGGAACAGCGAACGCCGCGCCTTGAGAAAGTCGACGTCGATCTCGACATGCCCACTGAAGCGGTCGGCCTTGGGATCGATGCGCAGCGCGATGCGATAGCGCGACGGAATCGCCACGCGTGGCAGCGCGCCCAAGGGAATCGCTTCGCCGCGCAGCGAAATGCCCGGCTTGTGCCCGGCGGTTTTCGGCGGCGCCTTGCTGCAGCCTCCAAGACACAGTGTGGCGCCAAGGACCACCAGAGCCCCCAGGCGCGCCCAATTGTGCACTGCGTTCAAATCACCTGCTCCGCTGAACAAGCCGGAATCGGCCAAAAAAGGGAACAAAACGCGCCATGAAAAGTTTTCGCAACAGCCCTGTCCAGTATGGCCCGATTCTGCCCTATTCTGTTCAGGCAGGGTTCATGCCGGGAAAGGCAAAACTGATTTTCAACACGCGCGGACTTTGGCCCGTTTGTCGAGCCGGGGCCGCCCCAATGAGGAGAGCTACATGTTGATGAAATCCGGATTGATCGCAGGCGCCGCGATGCTGGCACTGTGCGCGGGAACGGGCGGCGCTTGGGCCGACGATTGCAGCGGCCATGGCCATGCCGGCGGCACGGTGCTCGGCGCCATCCTCGGCGGCGCCATCGGCAGCGCGGCGAGTCACGGCAATGCCGGCGCCGTCGTCGGCGGCGCGATCGTCGGCGGCATCGCCGGCAACGCGATCAGCCGCGACATCGATTGCGACGACCGCGACAGCGCCAGCCGCGCCTACGAAGAGGCCTTCGACGGCGATGTCGGCGAACGCTATGAATGGCATGGCAACCACGGCGGTCACGGCTACATCGTCGTCAATCGCGCCTATCGCGAGGACGGTCATCGCTGCGTGGATTTCACCCAGGTCATCTGGCGTCATGACGAACGGTTGTCGCGCGATGGCACCGCCTGCCATCGCCACGGCAATTGGGAAATCATGGACACCTAGAACCGGCTGACCGACCGCCGAACGAAGCAGACCCCGCGCCGTCACCGGCGCGGGGTTTTTGCTTATCGGGCGAGGTGCGGAAAGCTGGCCGCGATGACGGTCATCACCATAAACGGCTCGAACGTTGCCGCGAAAATCGTATGGCCCACCACTCCGGGCAGCAGGCTGCGTTTCGCCAACACATAGACGATCGCGAACGCGATGCCGAAGACGGCCGTGCTGGCGACCACGCCAAGGGTCGTGGCGATATCGACGTGACCGTTCATTTCGCCCAGGCTGAAATGCGCCAGCCCGAACAGCAGCCCAGACAGCAGGATCTGCACCGCGACCGGCGCGCCGGCGTCGCGCGCCTGCGACATCACGAAGCCGCGGAAGATCGTTTCCTCGCAGATGCCGGCCGTGAGCCCGAGGCCGAGCGCCAGGCCGATGCGGAACAACGACCAGTCCGACAGCCACATCCCGGGGTCGAGCGCATAGGCCTTGGCGTGTTTGGGATCGAAAGAGTGAAAGCTCGTCCCGATATAGAGCCCGACGATGGCGAGCGCGAGCAGCCAGCCCCAGATCGCGCCGCGCCGGCCCCAGCCGATCTGCGACAACGTCTGGCCGCGCAGGCGCAGCACGAGAACGGCGAATGCCAGATTGAGCCAGCCGAAGAAAACGGCCGAGGCGCCGCGAAATATCATGATGCCGTGCACCGTGCTCTGATCGAAAAACGGCGCCGCCAGGCCCCTCGCCAGCGGCGCGACGACGATCACGACGGCAGCGTAGATGGCGATATAGAGCAGCAACGCCGCCAGCGGCGAGAGCATCGTCTTGCGTTCCATGGAGACGTTTCCTTGTTTCGCGTGGCGGGCCACGAACGGTTGAAGAATGTCGGCTCAGTATTTCAGTTCGCCGCGGCGTTTCAGTTCCGTCATGGCCTTCGCCATGAAGTCCCAATGCGGCTTGCTCATGGGAAGTTGCTTGGACATCTGCGGATCGCTGACGGCTTGCTGCCAGAACCGCGCCGCGCTGTTCCACAATTCCGCATCGCCGCGCGTCGATCGTGCAATGAACGCGGTGACGCGGCGCGCGATGGCGAGGCCCTTCCGCGACAGCGGATCGCCGTGTGGCAGCATCGCGCCGATGTCGACGGCGACGCGCTCCCAGAAGGCGCTGATGCGCGCCGCCTCCTTGGGTGTCTGCTCGCGGTTGTACAACCTGGCGGCCTGCTCCGGCGTGTAGACGCGCCGCGCCAGATCCTCCAGTTGCGGCGTCATGCGGATCACGGTCCGCGAAATCTTGCGCACCAACGCCGAAAGTTCCTCGGCCGACAACACGCTCTTCTTGGCGACGCGCTCCCGGGCGACCTGTATCAGCGTCAGTGTGTGATCGATCTCGCGCCGGTTCTCGCTCGGCAGTTGCGCCTGCACCGACAGCAGGGCGCCCAGATCGGTCGGCCCGGCCCTGAACAATTCGGCGATCCGCGCCAGCGGCAGGCCGATCTGCTTGAGCGACAGGATCGCGTGCAGGCGCTCGATCTCCGCCTGGCCGTAGACGCGCCAGCCGGCCTGCGTCCTTGGCGCGCGCAACAGGCCCAGCCGCTCATAGAGCCGCAGCGCTTTGAGCGAAACGCCGAACTGCACCGCGATGGCGGCGGTGTTGTCTTTGGGCTTTGCTGGCTTGCTCGGCATGGCGTGAGCGGCTCCTCGAATGCCACTCCACGCTATGCCCTTGGGGCCGGCTCAAGCGAATTCTTTCACTTGCCCTTCCATCGCGGCCCTCGGATTGCTCACGTTACGAGCCTGCGAAAGCTGTGCCGGTAAATGTTTTGCCCGGATTGGGTTCGTTCCCATCCATCCGCAAGCAATTTCTCCACCAAATCGGCGAAGGCCGCATCCCGCTCGGATTGAAACTTGTGACCGGTGAGATCGGCGATTATCTCTCTACCGTCCAGTACCTTGCGGGATTTAAATTCCGGCGACTCCGCCGCGGAATACTTGCCCTTCTTCGGTGAGATGGCGGCTGCGAAGAAACTCACCCTCGCCGCGCCGATAGTGCTTATCGGTCTTCCGCCCAGGAACTGGTATCGGGTATCGCATACTTCATAAATTGCGGGTGTCGGCGTAGCTGCTCCCGGCAATGCAATCCCCGGCTTCTGGGGCCGTCCACATTTCGAGCAAAAATTGGCTTCATCGGACAGTTCCGTTCCACAACCTTGGCAATACATCGTTAGCCTCCGCCAACTGGTTCGGTCGGCGCAGCGTAGCGCGCCATGACAATTTCCTTCACTTGCCCTTCCATTGCGGCGCTCGCTTCTCCGCGAACGCCTTGGGGCCCTCGCGCAGGTCCTCGCTGCGATACATCGCGGCTACCGCCGGATAGCTGTTCTGGTTCTTCAGCGCGTCGGCGACCGAGGCCTCGTCGAGGCCGCGATAGACCGCCTGCTTGGAGGCGCGGATCGACATCGGCGACAGCGCCATGATCTGCGTCGCCAGTTCCTTGGCCCGCGTCATCAGCTGCGCGGCGGGCACCACCTCGTTGACGAAGCCCAGTTCCTTGCCCTCCGCCGCGCTGACGCGGCGGCCGGTGAGGATCATGCCGAGCGCGCGCTTGGTGCCGATCTCACGCGGCAACCGATGCAGGCCGCCGGCCAGCGCGGCCAACCCGACGCGCGGCTCGGGCAACGCGAACACCGCCGCTTCCGAAGCGATGATGAGGTCGCAGGCCAGCGCGATCTCGAAGCCGCCGCCCATGGCGATGCCGTTGACCGCGGCGATCAGGGGTTTTTCCAGATCGAAACGGCTGGCGATCCCGCCGAACCCGGCGGCGTTCGCCGGCAGGTTCCGGGCGCTGCCGCCGCCGGCCGCCGTGACCTTCAGGTCGTTGCCGGCCGAGAAGGCGCGCTCGCCCGCGCCGGTGATGATGGCCACCCATTGCTCGGGATCGGCGGCGAAGGCGTCGAACACGCCGGCCAGTTCCAGATGCGCCGGCGCGTGCAGGGCGTTCATCACCTCGGGCCGGTTCAGGGTGACGATGGTCAGCCTGCCCTCCCGCTCGACCTTGCAGAATTCGTAGTCAGCCATGGCGTTTTCCCTGTGTTTCCCGCGCAAGTCTCCCGTGGCGGCCGGTCCACGGCAAGGCTTGGGTAACTATTTAATCCTAGGTTGGCGGCAACCACGGAAAGCGTTGCCGCACATGTCGGACACTTGGACTATCAGCGTCGCGGGCCAGACCTATGGCCCCTACACCGCCAAGCAGATGCAGGCTTTCGTCGCCGAAGGCCGCCTGGCGGCGCATTCGCGCGTCGCGCCGGCCGGCGAGACCCAGTTCAAGGCCGCCGAGGAATTTCCCGCGCTGCTCGGCCTGTTCGCGCCGGCCTCGGGTCCGACGCCGTCGGCCACCGGCAAATTCGTCACCGCCGAGGGCGTCGAAAACGAAGAAGACATGATCTCGCCGACCTTCGGCCGCAGCAACGACGAGCCGCGCAGCGGCGAACGCGGCCGCTTCGTCATCGTCGCCGACATGAAGTCGCGCTCGATCTCGGGCCTCGAGGAAGAGATCTTCAATCTCGGCCCGGCCTATTCGCTGATGCCGCAGGCCTGGCTCCTGACCAGCGATCAGCCCATCAACACCATCCGCAACGCGCTGGTGCAGAAGCTCGGCAAGATGGACATGCTGTTCATCGTCGACGCGACGCACAACAAGGCCGCCTGGTTCAATTTCGGCCCCGAATCCGACACCCGCATCCGCCGCGTCTGGACCGCCCAGCACGAGCCGATCGCCAAAGCCAGCTGAGCGAACCGCATCACCGTCCGATGAAGACGGGCTTGCGCTTTTCGAAGAACGCTTTGCGGGCTTCCTTCGCATCCTCGCTGCCGAACGCCATGCGGATGTTGGAAAGCTCGTAGCGCAACTGCTGCTCGATGTCGCTGGTCTCCATCGACTTGACCATGCCGCGCTTGAGCAGGCGCAGGGTGATCGGCGACCACTGGCACAGTTCTTCGCAATAGGCGGCGAGCCGCGCGGCGAACTTGTCGTCGTCGACGACTTCACCGGCCATGCCGAGCGCGACGGCGTCCTCGCCGTTGGCGGTGCGGTTTTCCATCATGAAGCGCAGGGCGCGCTCATAGCCCATCGCCTGCGGCAGCGTGATGGTCAGGCCCGCATCGGGCGAGCCGCCGATCCTGGTATAACCGGCCATCAGCCGCGCGCTCTTGGCGACGATGCGCGCGTCGGTCGCCATGGCGAGGCCGAGGCCCGCGCCGACCGCGACACCATTGATGCCGCCGATGACGGGCTTGTCGCAGCGCTTGCGGATGGCGAGCAGGAACTGGCCGACCCAGCTGATATCGTCCAGCTGCGCCGACTGCGGCGACAGCGGATGGAAGCGGTCGCTGCCCGACAGATCCAGGCCCGCGCAGAACGCATCGCCGCTGCCGGTCAGCGCGATCACCCAGACGTCGTCGTTCCTGGCCGCGTCCTCGATCGCGGCGACGACGCCCCAGGCCAGCGCGTTGCTCAGCGCATTCTTCTTTTCCGGCCGGTTGAGGACGATCGTCCGCACATGCCCCGCATCCGAAACCTTGACCACATCCGACATCTCTGAAAATCCTCCGTCTGCAATTCGATTTTACCTTGACCGCCTATTGTTCATCGGCGCGGCACCGGAAGGCAAATGCCAAACACGGTGGGGCTTTGACTGCTGGCAACCTGCACGCGCCGATCACCCGACGACGCGCCAAACTGACGACGCGCCAAACTAGAGTCAGTTGCGATCAACTTAGCCCACCCCTTCGTCATGGCCGCCCTTGTGGCGGCCACCCATAATCACGATTCAGACAGGGAGTATGGGTGGCCGGGACGAGCCCGGCCATGACGGGTTTGGGGGTATTGATTCATCTGGCAACAACCGACTCTAGGATGCCGGACCGCTATCGAGCGGTTCATAAACCAGCTGAGCACCGCTTCAGCGCGAGCCACGCCGCTGTCGTGGGCGATATAGTCGAACAACTCAGTCAAATCACGTTCGGCTTGAAGCGATTTGACGACGCGCAACGGCATGGTCGATCAAGCGCTGCGGCGATGCCTGCTGCGGCCTTCGGCTACAATGTCGGCGATCGACTTCTTGGAAACTCTTCCGGCGGCAACGTCATCGCGGGCGTTGCGGATGGACTCGTTCAGTGCATCCCGGTTGCGAGACACAAAGTCGTCGGTATGGCTCGTATGGCGCTCATCGTCTTCGATGGACGGCGCGGCGGGTTTGGAGACCTGTTTCCTGCTCATACGACAATGTTACCATAAGCTGACCGCAACCGCGAGCCTCACCCTACCAGCCGCACGCCCTTGGCGTACCGCTGATGGTTGTACACATACCCCGCCGCCGACATTTTCAGCCCCGCGAATTCGCGCTCGTTCAGCGGCCGCGTCACCTTGGCGGGCGCGCCCATGATCATCGAGCCTTCGGGAAATTCCTTGCCTTCGGTGACCAGCGAATTGGCGCCGACCAGGGAATTCTTCCCGATGCGGCTGCGGTTGAGCAGCGTCGAGCCCATGCCGATCAGCGAGCCGTCCTCGATGGTGCACGAATGCACGATGACGCGGTGGCCGACCGTGCAACCCGCGCCGATGGTCACCGGCTCGCCGGGATCGACATGGATCACCGAATTGTCCTGGACGTTGGAATTCTCGCCGACCGTGATCCAGTCGGTGTCGCCGCGCAGCACGCAACCCCACCAGATGCTGGCGCCTTTGAGCAGCCGCACCTTGCCGATCAGGACCGCGTTGGGCGCGACCCAATACTCGCCCTCCGGCGGAAGCTCCGGCGTCGCGTCGTCCAGCGCGTAGATCGGCATGCCCAGCGTCCCGTTTCCATGATCGCGGCGCCATTGTGGCAGCACAATCGCGCCAAGGCGAGGCTTCGCGCGCCGCGCGTTTCACGCCATACTGCCGCCATGGCAAATGCTTCGAAACTACCCGCGCTCGACAGCGCCTTGGCCCACACCATCGTCGAGGACTCCATCCGCACCTATTTCCGCAAGCGCCGCAGCCGCGTGCCCGGATTTGTCGAGCGGACGTTCTCGCTGTCCGGCGCGCTGCAGACCCATCGCCACGCGCTGGGCCACGATCTGTGGCGCGCGCCGCTCAATGCCGCGCTGGCCGGGCCGCAACTCGGCCTCAACGCGGCGGCTGGCCTGCTGGCGCTGGCGGGGCGCAAACAGACCGCCGAACGCCTCAAAGCGCGCGAGCTCTTCTTCCGCACCAGCGTGACGAACGAGATCGAGCGCCGCCTGATCGTCGATCTTCTGGAACTGCCCTACACCGGCTCGGGCGCGCCCTCCTTCCACGACGCGCTGGCGGTCGAGATTCTCGGCGACCGGCGGCTCGACGGGGCGCTCGGCATGCTCAACGGCCCCTGGGGCGAGAAGCAGCGGCTCATGATGGACGCAAGGCTGGCGCAGCAGATCGCGATCTATCTCAACGCCCGCGGCGCGGCCGGCGAGATCGTCAGCGCCGGCGTCACCATGGCGGCCGGCGGCGCCTTCCTGCATCAGGCGACGCCCGGTTTTCTCACGCTCGGACCCGCGCTGGCGCAGGCGCTCGGCGCCAAGATCGGCGGCGTCGCGGCCTTCACCGTGGTCGGCGCCGTGCTCGCCGCCAGCGCCACGGCCGCCGCCTTCGCCGGCGTTGTCACCGATCCGATACAAAGCGCGCTCGGCATTCATCACCTGCGTTTGATCGCGCTGCTCGACACGCTGGAGAGCGCCTTCCTCGGCGGCGACGCGCGCCTCGCCATCCCGGAACAATACGCCGCGCGCCTGATCGATCTTGTCGACGCCATCGTCTCCGTCGCCGGACATCTGCGCGCCGGTTGATCGCCCGCCGACACGCGACTTTCAGATTTCGGCGGTGGGTCAGTTTGATATCTGGCCGCCCGCTGTGTGGTCAAAATTCACGGCTGAAAAGCACCAAACGTCAGCTATAATCTGCTTATGCAAGTGTCCGCTATTGGACCCAGACTGATTATTGTTTGTGGGTTGCCAGGTTCCGGCAAGACGACGCTTGCCAAATCGCTTGAGAGCAACTTCCACGCGGTTCGGCTTTCTCCCGACGACTGGATGGATGCACTATCACTGAGCCTCTATGATGAAGAGAAGCGAGGAAGAATCGAAGCGCTGCAATGGAAATTAGGGCAGGAACTCCTTGCACTCGGGCTTACCGTAATCATCGAGTGGGGCACCTGGGGAAGGTCTGAGAGGGACGCCTTGCGGCTCAGAGCCCGAGCCCTCGGCGCTGCCGTTGAGCTGCATTATCTCTCCGCGACCGCGGATGTCCTCTTCGAGAGGATTCGACGTCGCGGTGTGGAAAGTCCGCCGATAGAGCGAGATGATGTGTCCCGATGGTTGAAGATATTCCAGGCGCCGACGCCGGAGGAGATTGCACTCTTTGACGAGCCTCTCGTCGCGGACCTTGCTTCCGGCTCAAACTGACCCACTACCCAGATTTCACATTGCGCTTCCGCAAACCCTGTTACGCTTTTCTTGTCGGAGCGTGATTCGACGGGGGCCGATTTAGTGCAGCACTGCACTGTGCAAATCCTCGAAGTGCCGGACAAAGCGGTCCGCCCTTGCACGCACGCCGACCGACACATCCCATCAAGCGTTCCGTTCCTGACCAGGGAGACTCCATGGCCAAGCGTTCCGCGCGCCACAAGGCCCGCGACTACCAGGAATCCGAAAACGTTCATCCCTTTCCGTCCCGCGGCGGCTGGAACCCGCGCAATGACGACGACCAGCGCGACCGCAAATACGTAAAGAACATCCGGGCGATGAGCCCGACCCAGCAGGTGTTGCTGGACGCCATCGAAGCGCGCTCCGTCGTGCTCGCGCTCGGCCCCGCCGGCACCGGCAAGACCTATCTCGCCATCGCCAAGGCCGTCGAAGCGCTTGAATCCGGGCGCTGCGGCCGCATCGTGCTGTCGCGTCCGGCGGTGGAGGCGGGCGAGAGTCTCGGCTTCCTGCCCGGCGACCTGCAGGAAAAGCTCGCGCCCTATCTGCGCCCGCTCTACGACTGCCTGACCGAGCGTCTGGGCACCAAGCGGCTGAAGGCGCTGGTCGCCGACGGCCTCATCGAGATCGCGCCCGTCGCCTATATGCGCGGCCGCACGCTCAGCGATTGCTATGTCGTGATCGACGAGGCGCAGAACTGCACCTACACCCAGCTCAAGATGCTGCTCACGCGTCTGGGCTGGCGCTCGACCATGGTGCTCACCGGCGATCCCGACCAGACCGACCTGCTCAAGGGCATGTCGGGCCTGGGCGACATCGCGGACCGCCTCGAACGCGTGCCCGAGATCGCCGTCGTCCGCCTCGGCGACGCCGACATCATCCGGCATCCTCTTGTCGCGGGGATGCTGACGGTGTTGTAGGCACAATTGCCGCTGTCATCCCCGGCGAGAGCCGCGAAGCGGCTCGAGGGAAGGAGACCCAGGATTACACGCGCCTCAGGCGCTTCAGATCCTGGGTCCCCTTGTAACTCAAATTCCGCTGGATCTGCTAAGCTGGCTGATGCGGTGGCGGAAGTAAGACCGCGGTCCCCTTTGGTCGTCAGCCTTCTGTATAAGTCTGTCGGTGGCAGTGGTTCGACGCGTATGCTCCCATGATAACGGAATTGGACGACGAGATTCCGCCGCCACGCCAGCATCCGTGGACCGTCGTCGTTTCCAATCCCAACTTGCACTACTGGGATTTCAAGTCGCAGCCTGAGCAAATCCCGAATGTATTGGAGGACTTCAAACCGTGGGCGCATTGTGAAGCCATTCAACGGTTCTACGAACTACTCTCGTGGTTAAACGGAGCGGATTCCGTGTTCGAGTCGAACGATTGCGGCTTGCGGCCTCCCATTGTCGATCACGCAACGCCGGAACCGATCAGATCGGCCTTTGGCGCGGACCCGGTGGTCATGCACTGCCGGCTAACGTTCATCGTACGCGACTTGCTATGGAACTGCTCAAAGCCGACCGTGGATGCCATAAAGATTCGGATGCTCGACGCCCTACGCGAGAACGTTCCAAACATTCCCGCCGTCGTAAAAGTGGGCGAGTGGGCGCATTTCTTCACTGAAGTGGAAAAGGCAGGTCACGCTATATCGCTTCGCATATGGGCGTGGGGCGACGATGAGGCCGCTGCGATGCGTCAGCTTGGAGATGTTTTCGAAGCTTTGCACGGATGTCTCCGCTGGATGTCCGATGGCATCAAGGCTCAAGTCGCCCGTGCGACTTAGTATTGAGTTTTCAGGCTATACGGAGGTCGTTGAGACCAGCATACAGACAGTCTCTGCTGGTCTCACCTGGTCAGGTCAGGCGAAAAATGATCCGGGCTGGTGTGCGGCTACGCGCTGTCCGGAGATTTTCTCAAGGAATTGCTCCGGTAGCACTCGACCGTCTGCGCGACTATGTTGCGAAACTGCGATAGGCTTTCGCACCCGCCCATCGTCTTCAAGAGGATCACGACCATGAGACACACGCTTCTGGCTAGCGCCGCGCTGCTGCTCGCCGCCACCGCGACGCTGGCGGCGGACCCCGCGCCTGCCCCGACGCCCTTCGTCCTGCCGCATGGCGGCAAGGATGTGAGCAAGGCGATCGCCGGCGACTACACGCTGGATGGCAACCATGTCGGCGTCATCGCCCGCGTCTCGCATATGGGCTTCTCGCTGAGCGTCTTCCGCTTCGAAAAGGTCGCCGCCAAGTTGACCTGGGATCCCAGGGCGATCGCCAGCTCGCAGCTCAGCGCCACCGTCGAGACCGCATCGATCGCCAGCAACGTGCCAGGCTTCGCGGTGCAGCTGGCGGGCCCCAAATATCTCGACGCGACGCAGTTCCCGCAGGCCACCTTCGTCTCCACCGCCTTCAAGAAGATCGACGCCACGCACGGCAAGGTCACCGGCGACTTCACGCTGCGCGGCAAGACCATGCCGGTGACCTTCGACGTCACGCTGGTCGGCGCCGGTCCCGGCTTCGCCGGCGGGCCGGTGATGGGCCACGTCATCGGCATCCACGCCGAGGGCGCCATCAATCCGCAGGACTACGGCATGTCGCCCTTCTTCAAGGAGCCGATCCAGCTCGTCATCGACACCGAGTTCGACCGCAAACCCTGAACGGCCGCGATCATGACTCTGAAGCTCTACTATCACCCGCTCTCCTCGTTCTGCATGAAGGTGCTGATCGCGCTGTATGAGAACACGACGCCGTTCGAACCGGTTCTGGTGAACCTCGGCGACAAGACCGAGCGCGCGGCGTTCCTCAAGCTGTGGCCCATCGGCAAGTTTCCGCTGCTGCAGGACACGGCGCGCGACTGGCTGGTGCCGGAATCGAGCATCATCATCGAATATCTGGCGCAGCATTATCCGGGGCCGGTGAAGCTGGTCCCCGACGATGCCGATGCGGCGCGCCAGGTGCGGCTGCGCGACCGCTTCTTCGATCTCAACGTCCAGGTCCCGATGCAGAAAATCACCGGCGATTGGCGACGGCCGGACGGCAGCCGCGATCCGCTGGGCGTCGAGCAGGCCCGCGCCCAGATGCACACCGCCTGCGCCATGATAGAAGCCGAGATGGCTTCCCGGCGCTGGGCCATGGGCGAGGACTTCACCATGGCCGACTGCGCCGCAGCGCCGGCGCTGCACTACGCCGATCGGGTGACGCCGCTGGCCGGCGTGTTCCCCAACTGCGCCGCCTATCTGGCGCGCCTCGGCGAACGCCCGTCCTTCGCCCGCGTGCTGAAGGAAGCCGCGCCCTACTTCCACCTGTTCCCGGCCGAGAAGAAGTGACGGTGCCGGTGTCGCGCGGTCTCGGAAAATCCATGTTTGCAGTGTCTTTCGCGCCGCGCGGACAGTGACGCGCCGTCGCGGGCTCCAAAGAGTCCCCGCGAGATGCTATCCTCGGCGTCCACCCGCGGTCACTCCTCGGTGCAATTCTTGGACAGGCCCATGACAGATCGCTTCGCGAAGTCCTTGCCGCGATTCAAAATCGCAATCGCCGGCGTCTTCTCTCTGGGTGTCGTTGCCGCCTCGGCACAGGACGCGCCGCCGCCGCCCAAGACACGAACCGAAACCGTGATCGTGACGGCGCCGGCGGACCGGCGCCAGGCCACGACGGTGGAGATGCAGGGCGACGACAGCGCCGGCGGCACCTATGTGACGGTGTGGCCCAAGACCGCCTATCAGGTCCGCGCCAATGGCGAGGCGACGCTGAGCTGCCTGATCGACGCCTACGGCCTGGCCGAAACGTGCAGCGTCGTTGCCGAGTCTCCGCCGGGCCGCGGCTTCGGCCGCGCCGCTCTGGAGCTGCGCACGACGTTCCGCATGACGCCTGCCATGGGAGCGAACGGACCCGAAGCCTCGACGATGTCCTTCGTCATTCACTTCAAGGCCCCGGATTCCCAGTTCTCGCCGATGGGCTTCCTGGCGCTCAGAAATCCGCTGGCCATGCGCGATGTGACGATGATGGACCATCCCATCTGGATCCAGGCGGCCAGCTTCGACGATCTGGCTGGGGCCTATCCCGCCGGCGCCGGCACTGTCGAAGGCTACGCGGTCGCGCACTGCCGGGTGCAAGACAGCGGCGAACTTTCGTCCTGCCAGATCATCAAGCAGTCGCCGGAGCATCTCGGCTTCGGCAAGGCGGCGCTCGGCTTGACGGACAAGTTCAAGATCCTGCCGGCGCTGGCGGCGACGCCGGCCGGCGCGCCGATCTGGGTCGACCTGCCGATCCGCTTTCCGGCGCCCGGCGGCAGCGCACAGCGCCAGGTGAATTCGCCGATCTGGCTGGTCCGCTTCGATCCCGCCAACGCGCCCAAAGTGTTCCCGCCGCAGGCCACCGCCAAGGGCCTGACCACGGGCGTCGGCGTCGCGCGCTGCATCGTCGGGCCCGACGGCAGCCTGACCGGCTGCGCCCCGGCCCCCGGCGACCCGGACGGCCTCGGATTTTCGGAGGCGGCGGTGACGCTGGCGTCGGTGATGAAGATGAACCTGTGGTCGGCCGACGCCTCGCCGGTGGTCGGCGCCGTGGCCCTCATCAAGATCCGCATGAACCTGCAATAGGCGTTGACGAAGACAAGCATGGCGTTCGCGATCAAGGCCGCGCCGCGCAGGCCAAGCGTCCGCTGGGGCGAAGCGAGCTCGATTTCAAATTCTATCGCCAGGCCACCAACAAGCTCACCGGCATCTCGGATGAAGCCGCGGCGTTCCTCGACGCGTTTTTCTAGAGCGCTTGACTAACACATAGCCAACCGGTTATACGTCAATCAATAGCCAGCGGGTTATCGATCCCACATGCCCAAAGCGCACGATGTCCTGTTCAGAACGCTCGCCGATCCGACCCGGCGGGCACTCTTCGAGCGCCTGTGCCGCGAAGGCGAGACGACGGTCGGAGCCCTGACGGCGCGGGCCAGGGTCTCGCAGCCGGCCGTCTCCAAGCATCTGGGCGTTCTGCGGCAGGCCGGACTGGTGCGCGACCGCCACGAAGGCCGCCAGACGCACTACAGCGCGCAGCTGGGCGCGCTTGCGCCGCTGATCGACTGGACCAGCCAGATGACCGGCTTCTGGCAGAGCCGGTTCGACGACCTCGAAGACTTGTTGAAAAGGATGGACCAATGACCGCGACCGAAACGCGCTCCGTCATCGTCGAACGCGAGATACCGTATCCGCCGGAGAAGATCTGGCGCGCGCTCACCCAGCCGCACCTGATCGAGGAGTGGCTGATGAAGAACGACTTCAAGCCGGTCGTGGATCACCGTTTCAATCTGCGTGGAAACTGGGGCGCTGCGGACTGTCGGGTCATGGCAGTAGAGCCGAACAAAACACTCGCTTACACCTGGGCGGCCATGGGTCTGGAGAGTGTCGTCACCTGGACTCTCACCCCGACGGGAACGGGGACCCATCTGCGCATGGAGCAGTCGGGCTTCCGCACCGATCAACGCCAGGCGTTCGGCGGCGCCACGCAGGGCTGGCAGAGATTCTTCACAAACCTCGAACAGGCCTTGGCGCGGATCGAGTGAAGCCGCAGGTCGGGCCGGAGATCGCGGACAATCGGGCAGAGAACGAAACGGAGGAGCCGATGAATTCGACGAAGAACCATCCCATGGTGCTCGGGCTTTGGGGCGTGCGGTATCAGGCCAAGGATGTTGAACGCTCGATTGCCTTCTATACGCAAACGCTGGGCCTTAATTTGGACTTTCAAAGCCTGCCCGCCTTCGGACAGGTGTCGATCGGCGATTTCAAGCTCATCCTCAGCGGCCCCGGCGCCTCCGGCTCCCGGCCGATGGCGGATGGCCGTCCGCAAGAGCCCGGCGGCTGGAACCGCGTGATGCTTCAGGTCGCGGACTTGCCGGCACGCATCGGCGAACTGAAGAACGAAGGCGTGCGCTTCCGCAACGAGATGGAAGTGGGGCCTGGCGGCAAGCAGATTCAGGTGGAAGATCCCGACGGAAATCCGATCGAGTTGTTCGAGACGGCAGCACGATAGCCACGGCCCCTCATCAGACCCGTTGCTCGGCTCATCTCACAGGAGGTCCGATTGAATTGGAACGATTGGATTCGGCAGATTCACCGCTGGCTGTCGATCGTCTTTACAGTGGTCGTCGGCGCCATCTTCGTCGCCAAGGGCGCAGGGAAGGAGCCAGCCTACTGGGTGTACCTCTCGCCGCTGCCTCCGCTCGCCTTGCTCCTGTTCACCGGCCTGTACCTGTTCGTGCTGCCCTATGCCGTCCGGTGGCGCGGCCGACGATGCACAGGCGGATAGAAACGGACGCCAAAAGGAATTGGCGCATTCGAGCCAACCAACGGGACTAAAATTCGAGGCATCTCATGAATTCATCGCAACGCATCGATCAGCTGATCGCAAAGCTCACCGACTGGCGCGGCAAGACGCTCGCCGGCGTCCGCAAGGCCATCCTTCAGGCCGACCGGGAGATCATCGAGGAATGGAAATGGATGGGAAGCCCGGTGTGGTCTCTGGGCGGCATCATCGCGGTCGGCAACGCCCACAAGGAGAAGGTCAAGCTTACCTTCGCGCACGGGGCGAAGCTCCCCGATCCCGACAAGCTTTTCAACGCGGGCCTCGGCGGCAATGCGTGGCGCGCGATCGATCTTTTCGAGGGTGACAAGATCGATGCGGCTGCTCTGAAAAGTCTCGTCCGTGCCGCTGTGGCTTACAATCGGAGCAGAGCGAAGACGAAAGCTCCTGCCCGGGCGAAAGTGCGCAAAAGCAAGAAGGCCTGACGCGATAATTCTTCCTCGCCGGTCGTCGCGCGGATTCGAGGTCGTTGCCTGTCCGTGCGCGGACAGTGCCAACAGGGATAAGCATCGCTCAAAATCGCTCCCATGTAATGTTCCGTCTCGGATTCCATTGATGGATTCGCTCCGGCATTAAATTTCTTATCCAGCCCTTGAAATGCAGTATTCGGTCCATATCTATACTTGCGAATACTTGAGGGATACGCAGATGCGGGTTCACATTCGCGGCCGTGGCGGCGAATGTCCCGAAGCGAAAACAACGTGGCCGCATACAGGGCCTGTGCGCACCACGCGCACCGAGGACAAAGGCATGGCGGCGCCTTCCGGCCGAAGGCAGCCACCGCCTGCGACGTCGCATAGGACCGAGGGGTGCAAGCGAAGGTGTTTTGTCGGTCGGGCCCCAGAAGGCTGGCCGCATCCGCCGACAACTCGGCCAGGACGAAAGGCGTCAGGTGCACTCTGGCGCCTTTCGTCTTTTCTATCAGTGAATCCAGCGTTTCCGCGGCGTCAAGGGGAGGCCCCGTACCCGATCTTCGAAATTTCTGCTGGAAATCCGCCGCCGTTTCCGCATACTGACAACAAGTCAGTCCTGCTGGAGGCACGCGCAATGGCATTCGAGGCTACCACCGACGATCTGGGCTTCGACCCCGCCGCTTTGCGCGCGAAATACCGCGCCGAGCGCGACAAGCGCCTGCGCACGGACGGCAACGAGCAATATGTCGAGATCAAGGGCCGCTTCGCCCACTATCTCGACGATCCCTATGTCGAGCCGATCGCCCGCGCGCCGCTCAACGACGAAGTGGAAGTACTGGTGGTGGGCGGCGGCTTCGGCGGCCTGCTCGCCGGCGCCCGCCTGCGCGAAGCCGGTATCGAGGATATCCGCCTCGTCGAGAAGGGCGGCGATTTCGGTGGCACCTGGTACTGGAACCGCTATCCCGGCGCCGCCTGCGATATCGAATCCTACGTCTATCTGCCGCTGCTCGAAGAGCTGAATTTCATTCCGGTGGAGAAATACACCCGCGCGCCGGAGATTCTCAAACACTCCCGCGCCATCGGCGAGAAGTTCGATCTCTACAAGAATGCCGTGTTCCAGACCGAAGTCACGCAGATGCGCTGGGACGACAAGCTGGCGCGCTGGATCGTCAAGACCAACAAGGGCGACGCCATGAAGGCGCGCTTCGTGGTCATGGCCAACGGCCCGCTGCACCGTCCCAAGCTGCCGGGCATTCCGGGCGTGGAAAGCTTCAAGGGCCACTCCTTCCACACCAGCCGCTGGGACTACGGCTACACGGGCGGCGATTCGAACGGCAATTTGACCGGCCTGAAAGACAAGGTCGTCGGCATCATCGGCACCGGCGCCACCGCCGTGCAGTGCGTGCCGCATCTGGGCGCCGGCGCCAAAGAGCTCTACGTCTTCCAGCGCACGCCCTCCTCCATCGACGTGCGCAACAACCGGCCGACGGATCCGGCCTGGGCCTCAGCGCTGCAGCCCGGCTGGCAGCAGGCCCGCATGGACAATTTCAACGCGCTGGTCTCCGGCGTGCCGCAGGCCGAGGACCTGGTCAATGACGGCTGGACCGACATCATCGGGAAATTCCTGACGCTGATGCGCAAGGCCAGCGCCGATGGCGGCGCCACCGATCTTATGACCACCATGCAACTCGCCGATTTCGAAAAGATGGAGCAGATCCGCGCCCGCGCCCAGTCGACCGTGCGCGACCCCGGCACCGCCGAGGCGCTCAAGCCCTACTACAACCAGTTCTGCAAGCGCCCCTGCTTCCACGACGAATATCTCGATGCCTTCAATCGCCCGAACGTCACGCTGGTCGACACCGACGGCAAGGGCGTCGAGCGCATCACCGAGAACGGCGTCGTCGCCGGCGGCAAGGAATACAAGCTCGACTGCCTGATCTACGGCACCGGCTTCGAGGTCGGCACCTCCTACACGCGCCGCGCCGGCTACGAAGTCTACGGCCGCGACGGCCAGCCGCTGAGCGACAAGTGGAAAGACGGCGTCTCGAGCCTGCACGGCATGCATGTCCGCGGCTTTCCCAACTGCCTTCTCGTCAGCAACTCGCAGTCCGGCTTCACCGCCAACTTCCCGCACATGCTCAACGAGCAGTCCAGGCACCTGTCCTACATCATCAAGACCGCGCAGGACCGCCAGTCCACGGTGGTCGAGGCCTCGCAGGAAGCCGAAGACGCCTGGGTGCAGACGATCATCTCCTCGGCCCTGATGCGCCAGCGCTTCCAGGAAGAATGCACGCCCGGCTACTACAACAACGAGGGCAAGCCCTCGCCGCTGGCGGCGCGTAACGGCCCCTACGGCCTGGGCTCCATCGCCTTCATCAAACTGATGGAAGACTGGCGCGCGGCGGACGATCTGAAAGGGTTGGAACTGAGTAGATAGGCTAAAGCGCCAAACTTAGCTGCAGGATGAACAGGCCGAGCGCGAAGCTCCAATAGGCCGAGATCGAGGCGGCGAGCCAGAAGGCGAAGCGCGAGCAATCCTTGGCGCGGAACGAAGTCGCCGCGTTCTGGAACAGCACGTTCGGGCCGGCGATCACCATGACCGCGACATAGCCGACGCGGCCGGCCGCCGATTCCGGCTTCTTGGCGATCAGGCGGTAGAGATTGGCCAGGATGCCGGACGCGGTGAAACCCGCCAGCGTCGAAAAGCCGATCAGAAAGATGTCCTTAAACAACCCGCCGTCCCCAGGAAATTGTGTGTGCCAGGCAGGAATGCAGGCCGTGTGCCTGCGGTTTTGCCGCTCCGCCGGCGAAATCGTCCCGTTTTGGCGCGCCCGATTATGGAACAGGTGCAACCGTCGCCGTTTCGGCGGGGTTCGTCGGCACCGTAGCGGCATCCGCGCCACGCCCTGAAACAATCTGGCACTTGCTACGGGTTGCCGCGACTGATCGGTGCGCGGCGTATGGTAAGTAATAAACGCGAGACTCGCCGAGTCGCGCTTGGGCCAGGCAATGACGTATTCGGACACCGACGGCACGATCCGCAAGCGCTCCGGCTGGCTGATACCGCTTGGCGTCTTCCTGGTGACGGCCGCCCTGTCGGCGCTGGTGCTGCTGTTCTACCTGGCGCCCAGCGCCCCGAACTTCCTCGAGGAACAGGTCTCGCCGACGTCGCGCGGCGACATCGTTTCGCTGAAAGTCCACGACCTGCATCTGTGGATACCGGCGAACTATCTGCAATATGAGAGCGCCCGCCAGGGCGGCACGCATAAGGACCTGGCGCTGTTCGCCATCCTCCCCGACATGGGCGGCTGGTCCAATTGGGAAGCCTCGACCTTCACCGGCAACACGCCGGATTCGCCTGTCGTCTATCTCCTGGTCCGCGAGGAAGGGCTGAACCTGACCGAAGCCGACCGGCTGTCGCGCATCTACATGTCTTATGTCACCAACCCGAGAGGCGCGCCGGGACCGTTCGGCCTGACGCAGTACACCTTCCGCGAGGATTCCGGCTACCGGAGCGAGGATCTGTTCGTCGGCCAGACGCCGAACGGCCCCATCGTGCTGCGTTGCGTGCGCTTTTCGCAGGACGTGCCGAGCCCCAGCTGTCTGCGCGACCTGCCGATCGCGCATTCCGTCGCGCTCTCCTATCGCTTCAAGCGCCAACACCTGGCGCGTTGGCGCGAGATCGGCGACGGCATCGCCAGGCTGTTCGTGACGTTCAAGACGCGGCCCAAGACCCAGGCGAACGCGCAAATTCAGCCGCGGCCATAGAGCTCGTCGACGGACCGGCGCCGCGGCACGAGCGAGTCGAGCGCCGTGGCAAGCGCCGGCATCGCCAGAAGCCCCGCCGCACCCGCAAGCAAAAACATCGCGCTCAACATCGCGACCGAACCGTGCAGCAGGACCCACGGCAAGGCCGCCGCGCCGGCACCGGCGACGCCGAACCACGGCGCCAAACCGAGATCCTCGATGGCGCGCAACCTGGCGACGGCAAGCGTGTCGCCGGACCGGCGATACGTTCGGCTCCAAACCACAAGCATCAGGATCGGAAGCAGCGCGGCAGTTGCTACGATCGCAAGCTCGATGAAAGTCGGGGTAGAGAGATGCCCTGTCGATCTCGCCCACAAGAAAAGACCCAGCAGCGTCAACGCGGCCAGAGCCAGGACGGTCGCCAGCGCGTTCCGCCAGTCTCTTCCGGCAGCGATCGACACCAAAAATATCAACAATGCCGACGCGCCCCACAAAGCCGGCTGCGCGAGCAGAGCGCTGTGCAGCAGAACCGGTTCGGCGCCGAACCAGCCCAGTGTCGCGAAGACGACCGCTATGCCGCTCAGGCTCATGCCCCAGCGCGGCTCGACCACCAGCGTCGCCAGGCGCAGCAACCCTTCGCGGCGCTCGCGAGCACGGTTCGCCGCCACGAAGAAGCCTTCGCGAAACGACATGACGGCGGATGCAAACGGCACAAAGACCAGCGCCGAAAGCGCGCCGGCGCCAAGTTCGCAGGCGCCGCCCAGCCCCAGCATCCTGGCGTCGCGAAACAGCCAGCCGACGATCAGCGCCGCCGCGACAAGAATGCCGAGCACCACCGGCACGATGATTCGCGCCAGCGCTTCGCGGGCCGCGGCCGCCGGTTCCGCGGCGTCGAGAATGCGGCGCCAGATGTCGCCGCCAAGGCATGACGCCGTCAGATAGGAAAGACCGTAGACGGCAAGCAGGCCCGAAACCGACAGACCGCTCTGAACCGCGAACGCGCCCGCCGCGATCATGCCGGGCAATGGCGCGAGCGCCGTGAGCACTGCCAGTCCGGCATGGCGCAGATGAACGAAGGCGACGATGGCGCCGATCAGCAGCGACGCCGAACTCAGGAACAAGGCGCCGACCGGAACGCTCTTGCCGTGAAACGCGACAAAACCCGCGCCTGCCGTCGCCAAGGCGAGCAGCACAAGGACGGCAATCCGCATGCGAAAGAGGAATGTCAAAATCACCACGCGGCATCATGTTCGCATCTGAGGCGCCTGCGCTCAAGCATCGGCGATTGCTTGTCGCGGAGGGCTGGGCCAAGTTCGGCGCATGAATCTCCACAGCCCCGACGCCAAGCGCCAGGTCCTCAAGGACATCTTCGGCTTCGACGCCTTCCGCCCCGGCCAGGAGGCGGCGATGGACGCGCTGCTCGCCGGCCGCAACGTCCTGACCGTGATGCCGACCGGCTCGGGCAAGTCGTTGTGCTTCCAGGTGCCGGCGCTGGTTCTGGGCGGGCTGACGATCGTGGTCTCGCCGCTCGTCGCCCTGATGCAGGATCAGGTTGCCGCCCTGCGGCTCGCCGGCGTCGCCGCCGATACGATCAACTCCGCGCAGGCGCGCGACGACAATATCGCCGCCTGGCGCCGCGCGGTCACGGGCGAGATCAGCCTGCTCTATCTGGCGCCGGAGCGGCTGATGACCGAGCGCATGCTGGAGGCGCTGCGCAAACTCAATGTCCGCCTGATCGCGGTCGACGAGGCGCATTGCATCTCGCAATGGGGCCCGGCCTTCCGTCCCGAATATGAGTCCCTTTCGCGCCTGCGCGAACTCTTCCCCGACATTCCCATCGCGGCCCTGACGGCGACGGCGGACGAGGCGACGCGCACCGACATCGTGGCGAAGCTGTTCGCCGGGCGTGCCGACAAGATCGTCCTCGGCTTCGACCGGCCGAACATCAAGCTGACCGTCGAGGCCAAGCACGACGGCAAGAAGCAATTGCTCGGCTTCGTCCAGCGCCACAGGGGCGAGAGCGGCATCGTCTATTGCCTGTCGCGCAAGAAAACCGAGGAGACCGCCGCATTGCTGGTGGCGCACGGCGTCCGCGCCCTCTCCTATCACGCCGGCATGGACAAGGAGCAGCGCGAAGCCAACCAGAACACCTTCATGACCGAGCCCGCCATCGTCATGGTGGCGACGATCGCCTTCGGCATGGGCATCGACAAATCCGACGTCCGCTTCGTCTTCCATGCCGACCTGCCGGGCAGCCTGGAAGCCTATTACCAGGAGATCGGCCGCGCCGGGCGCGACGGCGACGCCGCCGAAGCGCATATGCTGTTCGGCCTCGGCGACATCCGCATGCGGCGTGTCTTCATCGAACAGGAGGAGGCCGGCGAGGACCGCAAGCGACGCGAGCATCAGCGGCTGAACGCGCTGATCGGCTATTGCGAGGCGCCGACCTGCCGCCGCGCCGTGCTGCTCGGCTATTTCGGCGAGGCCTCGGTGCCTTGCGGCAATTGCGATCTGTGCGCCGATCCCGGCACGCTGGTCGACGGCACCGCCGAGGCGCGGATGATCCTCGCCGCCGTGCAGCAGACCGGCGAGCGCTATGGCGCGATACACGTCGTCGACGTGCTGCGCGGGATGAACAGCGAAAAAATCATCTCGGCCGGACACGACCGCATCGCCGCCTTCGGCATCGGCGCGGCGCGCAAGCGCGAGGAATGGCAGACGCTGATCCGCCAGCTGGTGGCGGGCGGGCTCCTGCATCTCGACGTCTCCGGCTATGGCGGCATGGCGCTGACCGCCAAGGGCCGGGGCCTGCTGCGCGGCGCGGGATCGTTCCAGCATCGCCCGCATGTCGAACGCCCCACCCAGCGCAAGACGCGCGAGCCCGCGGGCACGGCTGCGACGCCGCTCAGCGGCGACGAGACCTCGCTGCTGGCGGCGCTCAAGAACCTGCGCGTGCGCCTCGCCAAGCAGCGGCGCGTGCCCGCCTATGTGATCTTCTCCGACAAATCGCTGCTCGACATGGCCCAGCGCCGGCCGCAAAACGAAACCGAATTCGCCGAGGTCAACGGCGTCGGCGCCAGGAAGCTGCAGGAATTCGGAGCGGCGTTCCTGAAGGTCATTCGGGAAGCCTAGCGCCCCGTGAGCGCCGGCTTGTCCATAGCGGGGACGCTTCGCCGCAGCGGTTATTTCAATCATTTCCGAGCTTTATTCGTTTTCGACTTTCTCGGACCCCCTCCCCCTATGGCGTGAGCTCGCGCAAAGGGGGTGGCATCGAATTTTCCGCTCATGCTTCCTCCAAACTGGACCGCACAATATGCGCCCGGTTCGCAGAGGCTGGATAAGAAAAATGAAATTGGCGCGATTTGCGCGGGGAAAGTGCGAAGGCGACCCGGAGTTATCCAATGGGCGTTTTGAAAAACTTGGCGGGCGCTCGCGAAAGTGAGGCAAGAGACAACCGGTGCTGACTGAAACCGCCCCAGTTCTCACCATGGCCGGGCTTGACCCGGCCACCGTCCTAGCGACAGCGTGGGGCGGCGCGCGTCGGCGCGCCCAAAGACTCTTCTTGCGCACGCAGACGCGGGCGCATTGGGTGGCCGGGCCTCTTAGCGACAGCGTAAGAGGGCCCGGCCATGGTGATGATGTTGTTAGCTCCGGCTGGCCGGCGGCTCGGGCAGGTCCATTTCCAGGATCGCCATGTTGAAGGCGTAGGAGGTCTCGCCGTCTTCCTCGTCCTTGAAGATCACGCCGATGAATTCGCCGGCCACCTGGACCTCGACGGAATCCGCCTGCTTGGGCCGCTCCACGATGGTGATCGTGTCCAGGCGGAACAGGTTGCGCAGATATTTTTCGAGGCGCCAGATTTCGCTGCGGGTCAACGGAAATTCTCTCTTTGAACCTGTCCGTCCCTCGCATGACGAAGCGACAAGGTCAAGCGCAAGCCCAAAGCCGCCGGCTAAACTCGCTAGCACAGCCTCCGGACTGCAACCGTTCTAGGCTGCACTACAGCGGAGCATGCTAAGCCTACTAAGTGCTTCGGGCTCGCGACGACCCAATGAACGCATCGCACGCCGGAAGTTGCTGCGACCGTCCGAAGGGTCAAGCATCTTCAGCTTAACACCCACGCCGTGCAGACGAACTGGCCCTGCAAACGCAAAGACGAGCCAATGGGCGATCCGGAGCAGTTCGCGCTGGTTGAAAAACTCCAAGGCATGCGGTCGGACGGACCCTTCACGTGCCTTCACGGCCCATGCATTGGTGTCCAGCGACCGGAGCACGACGCTCGAGTCGATTACCGAAGTTTCCGATTGCGGGATGATGAACATCCCTGCTCTCGAGTGAGGGCTAAGAGATTGCGGTGAATCGAGATAGGCACATGCCACACAACTCGGAAACGGCCCGTCGGTGACCGCGTACGCCAGTGCTATCGTGGCTTCGCCCACGCGTTGACCGATGCCCAAGCGGCGAACATCACTGGCGACCACTTGGTGATGAAAATAAATGACGGGAGCAGTGCCGTAAACGGAACGGGAGCCGCCAGCCAACGCGAGATCACGCAAAGTATAGAAACAACTGGCCACGAGCCGGCCGTCTGGCGCGTGCATCACAATTCCCTGATGGCTGTTACACCAGGCCGCGACGTCCGATGTCGCGCATTGCGTCAAGCTGGAGCCACCTTGGGCTCTTATCAAGCGGTCTACGTCTGCTGTGTGTGTGGCATTGACCGGCGTCAGGGTGAGCGTCTCAACTTGCTTATGAGTCATTTCGCAATCCTCCGGGTGGGCGATTCTGAAGAGACGACAGCGCAAGAAGCGCGCAACGCGTTTGCCGCGCGAGGCGCGTGGTGGGAGCAGTGTGGTTAAGGGGGGGCAACGAGATAAAGCGCAGCATGGGAATGTCCTCCAAGACGCTCACATACTACCCACCAGAAACATAAATGGTCAACTTATGTATGCGTAAATTGTTGACAATGGGTAGGCCAAGTGGGACTCTCATTCCAGTCAGTCAGCAGCCGCGAGATTCGCGGCTGTTATTCTTAGGGGGCGGAAGAGGAAACCATGAGCAGATTCAAAGTTATAACTGGTGATCTGCGGGCGAATGCGCGGCGCGGCGCGGCGCGGTCCACCGCTTCAGAGCAAGTCGCGGATGACATCGTCGCTGCCGACGTCGGCGTGTTGGAAGCCTACGGTGAACGGGACAATAATTACGATGCTGCCCCCTTGGAGGAAGGTTATGGACCGCGCAACGCGCGGGATCTGTACTTGATATTTGCGTCCGAGATGCCCTCCAGCGCACGCCGGACGGATTTTCGTATACCGGGCGAATTTCACGCACTGCTATGGCTGATCGTTCGTCTTGGCGCGGTGCAACAATTCATCGCGCGCGACCAGGCTGTTCCAGTCGAAGTCGTGAGCCGTTGGACAAGCGCCAAGCAGACGCCTGCAGCAGACAAGCGTCGCGGGATCATCTTGTCGGCGTTGAAATCGCTTGAGATCGGATTGGACGAGAAAACACTGGTGCCGCTCACCAATTTTACCGGTCGCAGGGCCTATGTGTCTGACAAATATCCGGCAAACACACAATAGCCGAATTGGGCTCGCCCAATCGGCGTGACCAGCAACGTCGCCAACTACTACGCCGCGAGTGCCGCCGACGCGCCGGCCCTACCCCGCCTCGGCGGCGATGTGCGGGCCGACATTTGCGTCATCGGCGGTGGCTATACCGGGCTGTCGGCGGCACTGCACGCCGCGCGAGCCGGCGCCAAGGTCGTGCTGCTGGAAGCGCAGGAGATCGGCTTCGCCGCCTCGGGGCGCAATGGCGGCCAGATCCATCCTGGCCATCGCAAGGAGCAGTCGGCGCTCGAAGCCTGGCTCGGCACCGCACACGCGCGCGACCTCTGGAGGTTGAGCGAGGAAGCCCGCGCCCTCGTCTTCGAACTCGCAGCCGATGGTTGTGACCTCAAACGCGGCCTCGTCATCGCGGCGCATAACGCGCAAGCAGCTCGCAATCTGGCCGACGACGCGGAGTATCTCGCCAGATACTATGCCTACGGCGAATTGCGCATGCTCGACGCAAGCGAGACAGCGTTGGCGCTGGGCACGTCCGCATATGGAGCGGCACGTCTCGACGCCGGCGGCGGGCACCTACATCCCTTGAAGTTCGCGCGCCGCCTCGCTGCAGAAGCGGTCGCGGCGGGCGCGACGCTGTTCGAGCACAGTCCTGCGCTTGCGATCGAAGAATCGGCCATCGTTCGCTGCGCCCTGGGCACGGTCACCGCCGATCATGTAATCCTAGCCTGCGACGCGTTTTCCGGCGCGCTCGCGCCTGGGCTCGCCCCCTACATCGCCCATGTCGAAAGCTTCATCGTCGCCACCGCGCCGCTCGGCGAGGCGTTGAACCGCGCGGTGCTGCCAAGCGATGCCGCCGTCGCCGATACGCGCCATGTCCTCGACTACTACCGCAAGGGCGCCGACGGACGGTTGCTGTTCGCGGGACGCGAGAGCTATTGGACGCCGCCCGACGACATCGCCGCGCTGGTACGGCCGCGCATGGCGCGCGTGTTCCCGGCACTGGCGGACATCGCCATCGACTATGCCTGGCGCGGCACGGTCGGGATCACGCGCACGCGCATGCCGCATTTCGGACGGCTAAGCCCGCGCGTCCTGTTCGGCCACGGCTATTCCGGGCACGGCGTGGCGCTATCGGTGCTGGGCGGCAAGGCGTTGGCAGAGGCGGCGCTGGGCGACAGCGCGCGTTTCGACATCCTGGCGCGCATGCCGCCACGCAAATTCCCCGGCGGCGCGCTGCTGCGTAAACCAATGGTGACGGCAGCGTTGACGATGCTGAAGCTTCTCGACGCGCTCTAGATCTTATTGTCCTGCTCGTCTTCGATGAGCTGGTTCATTTCCTGCGACGGGCGTTCGGCGCCGGCGCAGTTGGTGAGATGAGCCGGCACGCCGACGGCGGTGCAGCCGGCGGGGACCGATTTCAGCACCACCGAGCCCGCGCCGACGCGCGAATACTCGCCGATCTCGATATTGCCGAGCACCTTGGCGCCCATCGACAGCAGCACGCCGCGGCGCACCTTGGGATGGCGGTCGCCGGTCTCCTTGCCCGTGCCGCCCAGCGTCACGTCGTGCAGCATGGAGACGTCGTCTTCGACCACGGCGGTCTCGCCGATCACCACACCGGTGCCGTGATCGATCATGATGCCCTTGCCCAGCCGCGCGGCGGGATGGATGTCGACGGCGAACAATTCGGAGATGCGGTTCTGGAAGAACAGCGCCATGGCGTGGCGGTCGTGGTTCCACAGCCAATGGGCGATGCGGTAGCACTGCAGCGCGTGAAAGCCCTTGTAGAACAGGAAGGCGTCGACATGCGCCTTGCAGGCCGGGTCGCGCTCGAACACCGCCGAAAGATCGGCGCGCACCGCGTCGCCGATGGAGGGATCGGCGTCCATCGCTTCCTGGAAAATCTCGCGCGTCATCATGGGCGAGAGGTCCTCGCCGCCGACCTTCTTGGCCAGATGGTAGGACAGCGCGTTCTCCAGCCTCTCGTGCTTGAGCACGGTGGCGTGGACGAAGCTCGCCAGCGCCGGCTCGCGCGTCGCCAAGGCCTCGGCCTGCTCGCGCAGGGAGGTCCAGATGGGGTCGCAGGTGGCGACTTTTTCGCGTGTAACGGCCATGTTTGCTCCCGAATGCAGCCTTATAGCAGCGATCGGCGGGTTAAGACAAAAGAGCGCGGCAAATGCTGAATGGGTCGCGCCGCCCCGCCCACTTGCTTAGATAAGATCGGGAAACGCTTCAACAACCCCCACAAACCAGCATAGGCCAGCGATGGATTCCGCAACCCCCACCCTGAACCGCCCGGCCCCGAACGCCCTGGACCTGCTGCTGTCGCGGCGCTCCGGCTCGGCCAAGGCCATGACCGGACCTGGGCCGTCGCCGGGGCAGCTCCAGACCATCCTGACGGCGGCGGCCCGGGTGCCGGACCACGGCAAGCTCTTCCCCTGGCGCTTCATCCTGTTCGAGGGCGAGGCCAGGCGGCGGATGGGCGATCTGCTGGCGGAATGCTTGCTGGAAAGCGAACCGCAGGCGACGCCGGAGCGGCTCGATCAGGAACGCCATCGCTTCCTGCGCGCGCCGGTCGTGGTCGGCGTCGTCAGCCGGGTGCGCGAAGCGATCCCGATCCCCGAATGGGAGCAGATCCTGTCCGCCGGCGCGGCCTGCCAGACCCTGCTGATCGCCTCGCACGCGCTCGGCTTCGTCGCCAACTGGATCACCGAATGGTGCGCCTATCATCCGCGCGTCAAGGAACGGCTCGGCCTAAAACCCGGCGAGCGCATCGCAGGCTTCGTCTATATCGGCACCGCGGCCGCCCCGCTGGAAGAGCGCGTGCGCCCCGACATGAGCAAGATCGTGGCACATTTCTGAGATTGCCGCGTTATCCTGCTGCGGCCGGACTCGGTCGGTAATTCAGGGGGATTCATGAAAGCGCGTTTTCTCGTACCGGTCCTGGCGTCCTTGGTGCTCGCCGCTTGCGGCAGCGGCTCGACGCCGAGCGAAATCGAAGGCAAGTGGGGCGCGGATTGCTCCTCGCCATTCGTCAGCTTCAGCGGCAATACCATCCACGTCTATCCCGACGATGCCGACTACGCCATCAAGAGCGCCAAGCTGGACGGCGCGAACTTCACGGTCAGCTATGACAGCAAGACCGGCCCCGTCACCGAGACCTATGTCCACGAAAACGACACGTTGCGCCTCGCCAAGGGCAGCTATGGCGGCATGGAAGCGGTCTGGCACAAACAGCCGATGAGCAAATGTCCCTGACCTAACGTCCGTTAGGCGTCCCGCAGGATTTCCGACAGCACCGACAACAGAAGCGCGATCTGCGCCTCGCTGCCGACGGTGATGCGCAGATAGGGCGAGACGCGGGGGCCGGCGAAGTGGCGCACCAGCACGGCGCGCTGGCGCAACGCCGCCGCCAGCGCAGCGCCGTCGCGGTCCGGGTGGCGCGCGAAAACGAAATTGGCGGCGGACGGCAGCACGACGAAGCCGAGGCGGGCGAGACCTTCGCTGAGCTGCGCGCGGCCGGCGATCACGGTCGCCCGGCTTCGCTGGAAGTAGTCCTCGTCCTCGACCGCCGCGATGGCCCCGGCCTGGGCCGGCCGACCGAGCGGGTAAGAATTGAAACTATCCTTGACCCGGTCCAGCGCTTCGATGAGCGCCGCATCGCCGATGGCATAGCCGACGCGCAGACCCGCCAGCGCGCGCGACTTGGACATGGTGTGCACCACCAGCAGATTGGGGTGCGAGGCCACCAGCGGGATCGCGCTCTGCGCACCGAAATCCACATAGGCTTCGTCGATCACCACCGGCTGGTCTGGATGATCGTTCAACAAGGTTTCGATCTCGGCGCGCGACAGCGCGATGCCGGTGGGCGCGTTCGGATTGGCCAGGATGATCGCGCCGGCGGGCCGGCGGTAATCGGCGACGCGCACCCGCATCGCGTCGCCCAGCGGCACCGTCTCATAGGCGATGCCGAACAGGCGGCAATAGACCGGATAGAAACTGTAGGTGACGTCCGGGAACAGCAGCGGCGCGTCATGCTTCAGCAGCGCGACGAAGGCATGCGCCAGGACTTCGTCCGAACCGTTGCCGACAAAGACCTGTTCGGGCCGGACTTGGTGATAGCGCGCCAGGGTCTCGCGCAGGGCCGTGGCGCGCGGATCGGGATAGAGCCGCAGCGTATCGCTCGCCTCGGCGCGGATCGCCGCCAGCGCCCGCGGCGAAGGACCGATGGGGCTCTCATTGGTGTTGAGCTTGACCAGACCCTCGATGCGCGGCTGCTCGCCGGGCACATAGGGCCTCAGGTCGTGCACCAGGCCACTCCAGAAACGGCTCATCAGTCCCGCGCGCGGTTGAATCGCAGCGGTGCTACACACGCCGCCGCGGATAAGCAATGCCTCGTTTTGACAGGCGGTCCGAGCGCGATAAGTTCGCTCGGAGCGTAGGGGTGTGGACATGCAGACGGCGAGCCTGGCGGCGGACATCAACAGGGTCGCGCGGCTGCGCGGCACGTTCAAGCTGCGCTCCGGCGCCACGTCGGCGGAATATTTCGACAAATACCGTTTCGAGTCCGAACCGGCGCTGCTCAAGCGCGTCGCCGAGGCGATGGTGCGGTTGATCCCGGCGGGCACCGAGGTGCTGGCGGGGCTCGAACTCGGCGGCGTGCCGCTGGCGACCGCCATGGCGCTGCAATGCGGCTTGCCCGCCGTGTTCGCGCGCAAGGTGGCGAAAGAGTACGGCACCTGCCAGGCCATCGAAGGCCGCGACGTGCGCGGGTTTCGGGTCGCCGTCGTCGAAGACGTGATCTCGACTGGCGGCGCGGTCATCCAGGCTGCTCGGATACTGCACGAAGCCGGCGCGACGCTGACCGGTGTGATTTGCGCGATCTGGCGTCCCACTTCGCCGCCGAAACTTGACGGCCTGGATATTCCCGTCCTGCCGGTTCTGACCTCCAAAGATCTGGGCTGAGGCTTTGAGATAGTATGGGCCGCAAGATTCTCTTCATCACCACCGACCAGATGCGCTTCGATGCGCTGGGCGTGAACGGGCAGACCATCGCGCGCACGCCGGCCATCGACGCGCTCGCCAGGGCCGGCATCAACTACACGCGCTGCCATGCGCAGAACGTCGTCTGCATGCCGGCGCGCGCCACCATGATCACCGGCCAGTATGTGACGACGCATGGCGTGTGGATGAACGGCGTGCCGCTGCCGGAAGACGCGCCGTCGGTGGCGCGGCTCTTAAAGGAAAAGAAGAACTACCGCACCGCCCTGATCGGCAAGGCGCATTTCGAGCCCTTTCTCGACCTGCATTTGAAGTTCTACGAGAACCGCATGGGCCGGCTCGGCGAGTTCGGGCCGCATCGCGGTTTCGACCACATGGAGCTGGCGGCGCACGGTTCGCGCGGACCGCTGCATTACGCGCAATGGCTGGCGAAGGCCCATCCCGAAGTGCTGGACAATTTCTATGCCGTGCTCGGACCCACATTGGTGCAGAATTCCTTCGGCGGCGGCGACACGAACGCGGTGCAGGTCAAGCACAACGCGACGCCGCGCGCGCTTTATCACACCGACTGGGTCGCCGACCGCACCATCGCCTATCTGGATTCGCTGAAAGCCGACGAAGATTGGTTCGTCTGGATGAGCTTCCCCGATCCGCATCATCCGTGGGACCCGCCGCAGAGCGAATTGCACCGCCACAATTGGCGCGACCTGCCGGTGCCGGCGGGCTATCCGGGCGGCCGCGAAAAGATCGACGAAATCCTTTCCGCCAAGCCGCGTCACTGGCGCGATTGGTGGATCGGCAAGCAGATGACCTGCTACGAGGCGCCGCCACAGTGGATCCCGGCATCGCTGACCACCGACCAGCTGCGCGAAATCGACACCATGACCCACATCAAGAACGAGCTGATCGACGAAGCGGTGGCGCGCGTCATGGCGCGGATCGGCGCGCGCGGCTGGGACGGCGATACCGATGTGATCTTCTCCACTGATCACGGCGAGTTCCAGGGCGATTTCGGCCTGTTGTTCAAGGGCCCGCATCACGTCGACAGCCTGATGCGCCTGCCGCTGATCTGGCGCCCGGCGCCGAACGTGCATGTCGCGCCCGCGACCATCGCCGCGCCCGTCGGCCAGGTCGATTTCGCGCCAACCTTCTGCGACATCGCCGGCATCGCCCGCGCCGAATGGATGGAAGGCTCTGCCCTGCCCCGCGATGCGGCGGGCGCCGCCAAGCGCGAAGCGGTCTTCACCGAGTGGGATTCGAATTTCGGCGAGGTTTCGATCTCGCTGCGCACGCTGCATCGCGGCGGCTGGACGATCACCGCCTACAACAAGACCGCGCTCTATGACGGCAGCGAGGGCGAACTCTACGACCTGAAGAACGATCCCAGGCAGTGGCGCAATCTGTGGAACGAGCCCTCCGCCGCGGCCCTGAAGCGCGACCTGCTCGACGATCTCATCGCCCGCACGCCCAAGGGCGAAACACGGCGGCGCGAAGTGGTGGCGGCGGTTTGACTTCAACTCCCTCTTTGTGGGGAGGTAACATTACCTGATCCCGATCAGCTTGTGTGTCTGCAAGCTCAGGCGCCATTGCGGATGCGTCAGGCAATAGGCCGTCGCCGCCGCGGTATTGACGTCGCGCGCGGGGTTGTCCATCGGCTGCAGAAAGAAGTTCTCGAATTCCAGCGCCGCATAGCGTTCCGGTTCGGCGCCGGCTTGCGGATAGATCAGCTTGAGTTCGTTGCCGCGCATCAGAACAAGTTCCGCATTCGCCTTGGGGCTGACGCAGATCCAGTCGATGCCGGGCGGCGGCGTTTGCGTGCCGTTGGTCTCGATGCCGATCTCGAAGCCGCGTCCGTGCAAGGCCGCAACCGCCGCCTCGTCCAGCTGCAGCAGCGGCTCGCCGCCGGTGCACACGACATAAGGCCGTGCGCCGCCGGGCCATTTCCGCGCCACCGCCTCCGCCAAATCGTCGGCGGTCGCGAACTTGCCGCCGCCCGGACCGTCCGTGCCGACGAAATCCGTATCGCAGAATTGGCACACCGCCGTGGCGCGGTCGCGCTCCAGGCCTGTCCACAGATTGCAGCCGGCGAAACGCAGGAACACCGCCGCGCGGCCGCTCTGCGCGCCCTCGCCTTGCAGCGTGTAGTAGATTTCCTTGGCCGCGTACGTCATGCGGCGCGGTACTTCGCGTAGCCGTTCGCCCGCAGTTCGCAAGCCGGGCACCCGCCGCAACCCTTGCCCCAGTCATGCGGCGCGGGATCGCCGGCGTAGCAGGTCACCGTCTCGCGCACGATCAGATCGACCAGCGCCGCGCCGCCCAGCCCTTCGGCCAGTTTCCAGGTCGCCGCCTTGTCGATCCACATAAGCGGCGTATGGATCTTGGTCTCGCGCGCCAGCCCCAGCGACAGCGCCCGCGCAGTCGCCTGGATCGTTTCGTCCCGGCAATCGGGGTAGCCGGAAAAATCCGTCTCGCACATGCCGCCGACCAGATCGCGGATGCCGCGCCGGTATCCAAGCGCCGCCGCCGACATCAGGAACATCAAATTGCGCGCCGGCACGAAGGTCGTGGGCAGGCCGTCCGGGCCCATCTCGATCTTCATGTCATCGGTCAGCGCCGTGCCGCCGATGGCTTTGAGCGTATTGAGCGGCAGGATGTGATCGTCGCCGAGCCCCTTGCCCCACGACGGAAAGTCGCGCAAGGCGGCAAGCACGCGCGGACGCGCGTCCAGTTCAACAACATGGCGCTGGCCATAGTCGAAGCCGACCGTCTCGACGCGCTCGAAACGGTCGAGCGCCCAGGCCAGGCAGGTGGTCGAATCCTGTCCGCCGGAAAAAAGCACCAATGCCGTCTTGCCGTTCATGGCGCGGCTTTTAGCGCCCCTTGGGGCCCAAGGCGAGCCCGACCGGCTTGCCTTTGCCCGGTGCCTGCGCCAGCCTCTCGCCCAAGACTTTCAAGGGGATGGCACGCGTGACAGCGCTAGCCGTAAGCGGGACCGGTCTCTACACGCCGCCGCAATCGATTTCCAACGAAGAGCTGGTGACGGCTTACAACGCCTATGTCCGGGGCGCCAACGCCGCGAATGCCGGCGCCATCGCTGCCGGCAAGGCGACCGCCCTGGTGGAATCCTCGGCCGAGTTCATCGTCAAGGCCTCGGGCATCAAGGCGCGCTATGTCGTCGACAAGGCCGGCATTCTCGATCCCGATATCATGTGCCCGCGCCTGCCCGAGCGCCCGAACGACCAGATCTCCATCCTCGCCGAGATGGCGGTGAGCGCGGCGCGCGAAGCCCTCAAAGCGGCGGATCGCACCGCCGCCGACATCGACGGCGTCCTGGTCGGCGCCTCGAACATGCAGCGCGCCTATCCGGCGATGGCCGTGGAAGTGCAGGACGCGCTCGGCATCGACGGCTTCGGCTTCGACATGAACGTCGCCTGTTCCTCGGCGACCTTCGCGCTGCAGGCCGCGGCCGACATGGTGGGAAGCGGCCACGCCCGCGCCATCCTGGTGTGCAATCCGGAGATCTGCACCGGGCATATCAACTTCCGCGACCGCGACAGCCACTTCATCTTCGGCGACGTGGCGACCGCCTTCATCGTGGAACGCGCCGAAGCCGCGGTCGGCCGCAATTCCTGGGAAATCGTCGCCACGAAGCTGAAGACCAAATTCTCCAACAACATCCGCAACAATTTCGGCTTTTTGAATCGGACTGCCCCCGAGAGCATTGGCGCGGCCGACAAGCTGTTCGTCCAAGAGGGACGCAAGGTCTTCAAGGAAGTGGTGCCGATGGTCGCCGAACTGATCCTCGGCCATCTGAGCGAGAACGGCATCGCGCCCGCCGCCCTCAAGCGGCTGTGGCTGCATCAGGCCAATCTGGGCATGAACGACATGATCGCGCGCCGCGTTCTGGGCCGCGATCCGGTCGCGGGCGAGGCGCCCAACATCCTCGACGAATATGCGAACACCAGTTCCGCCGGATCGGTCATCGCCCTCCACAAATTCAGCGCCGACCTGAAGGCGGGCGACATCGGCCTGCTCTGTTCATTCGGCGCGGGCTATTCGGCCGGCAGCGTGATATTGAAGAAACAGTTCAACGCCTGATTATCCGATCTTCACAATGTACATTTCGAGCCGCGCATCCGCATGAGCATTTTGCACGCCGTCAATTGGGCCTATGTAGCCTCGGGCTTCGCCGTCGGCTTCCTGGTCGGCATGACGGGCGTCGGCGGCGGCTCGCTGATGACGCCGCTGCTCATCCTGCTGTTCGGCATCGCGCCCGAGAAGGCGGTCGCCACCGACCTGATCTATGCCAGCATCACCAAGACCGGCGGCTCCTTCATCCACGGCCTCAACAAGACGATCGACTGGCGGATCGTGACGCGGCTGGCGAGCGGCAGCCTGCCGGCCTCGCTCGCGACGCTGTTGACCTTCTACTATCTCGGCGTCGACAGCGCCGCCGTCAGCGCCTTGATCACAAGAGTGCTCGGCGTCGCCCTCCTGTTCACGGCCACCGCCCTGATCCTGCGCCCCTGGCTGCTGCGCACCTATGCCATCCGCTTCGCCGGTATGAGCGACGAGGCGACGCGCGGCTACACGATCGTGACGGGCGCCGCGCTCGGCATTCTGGTGACGATATCGTCGGTCGGCGCCGGCGCGCTGGGCGTCACCGCCCTGATCCTGCTCTACCCCAAGCTGCCGATCGTGCGCATCGCCGGCTCGGACATCGCCCATGCCGTGCCGCTGACGCTGCTGGCGGGCGTCGGTCACCTGATGGGCGGCAGCATCAACACAACGACGCTGATCTCGCTGCTGATCGGCTCGCTGCCCGGCATCGTGATCGCCAGCTCCTTCGCGCCGCGCCTGCCCGACACGGCGCTGCGGCTCGTGCTCGCCGGCACGCTCATACTGGTCGCGGCGAAGATGCTGTTTTAATGCACCAGGAACAGCGGCAGCGCGGCGTGGCTGACGACGTGGCGCGTGACTCCGGAAAAGAACATCTCGCGCAGGCGGCTGTGGCCGTAGCCACCGGCCACCAGCATCCCGGCGCCGCCTTTCGCGGCCTCCTCCAGCAGCGCGTCGCCCACGGCGCGGCTGCCGGCATCGATGGCGCTCTCGCTGGCCGCGATGCCGCACAGTTTGAGATAGGCCCTGACCTCACCGCTGTCGATGACGTCGTCCTTGCCGCGAGTGACGCTGAGGATCTCGACGCTCTCGGCGCATTTGAGGAATGGCAGCGCCGCGGTCACGGCATGCGCCGACGCGACGCTCTCGTTCCAGGCCAGCGCGATCTTCTTGCAGAAATTCACCGGCGCGGCCTGCGGGCTGAGCAGCACGGGCCGGCCGGTTTCCAGCAGCGTCGCCTCGAAGGCCTCGGTCAGGCCCGGCCGCTCGCCTTCCTTCAAGGCGCCGAAGATCACCAGGTCCGACAACCGTGCCGCCAGCGTCACCTGATCGGCGAAATTGCCGACGACTTCGCGAAACGAGGCGGTGACCGCGCCGCGCAATTCCGGCGCGTCCAGCAAGTCCGCGCCGGCCTGCTTCGCGGCGGCGGCGAGCGACGCGCGGGCCACCACGATGGCGCCGTCGGAGGCTTTCTTCGAGGCGTCTGCGATCTCCTGCATGATCGCGGCCGAGACGCTCTCGCCGTAGAACGGCACCGCTTCCGTCGGATCGGGCCGCACGAACAGCGCCGCGACATGGGCGTTGAACGGCTTGGCGGCGGCGAAGGCGGTGGCGAGCACGGCGCCGTCCCGCTGCCCTCCGGTGAGCGGCGCCAGGATCTTCACGATGGTCATGCGGCTTCTCCGGTCAAGGCATAAGAAACGCGAAAGCCAAAGCTGACGTTCCGCGCATGATGACGACCGGCGCGCCGAAAAATCAACTCGACCGCGTCAGGCCGCCAGGGGCTCGGCGCCGCCGGCCGGGACCAGGAGCAGCGGAAGCCGCACTTTGATGGCCGTCCCCGTCTGTTCCGCGCCGGACACGGTCAGCGTGCCGTGCAGCTGGCGCACGAAGATCGCGACATAGTCCGAGCCGCGCTTCTCGGGAAGCTTCGTCAAGGTCTTTTCCTTCATGCCGACGCCGTCATCGGCGACGGTCAATTCGATTTCGTCGCCGATCCGCTCGACACTCAATACGACTTGTCCCGTCCCGCCCGGGAACGCATGTTTGATGGCGTTCGTCGCCAGTTCGTTGACCAGCAGGCCGAAAGGCACGGCGCGGTCCGGATCGATTTCCAGCGCCTCGGCCCGCACTAAGATCGCGACGCCCGACTGGTTTCCCAGGCTCGCCGACACCGCCTTGGCGATCTCGCCCAGATAGGCGTCCACCGCAATCGTGCGGCCGCGGCTGGATTGGGAAATCAGGTCGTACAGGTGGGCGATCGCGCCGATGCGCGCCTGCATGGCCCTGTAGCCCTGCACACAGGGCGCCGCCGTCCATTTGGCTTCGTAGGAAATCAGGCCGACGACGATCTGCAGATTGTTCTTGATGCGGTGCGAGATTTCGTTGGTCAGCGTCTGCGCGTCGCGCTCGCGCTGCTTGCGGTCGGTGATGTCCTCGAACACCAGCAGCATGCGGTGCGCGTGATTGCCCGGCTGGGAAATCTTGCGGGCGTTCAGGTTGAAGACCCGGCGGCCGAGGCCGGGAAAATCGTCTTCGATCTCGAAGCCCTCGATCGGCTTGTTCTCCGGCAAGACTTTTTCCATCAGATGGCGCAGCGCCGGCACGTCCCATTGATGCTGGCCGAGCTCGGAGACGCGCCGGCCATGGGCTTCGGCCTGGGTGATCCCGAATATCGTCAGGAAGGCCTTGCTCGCGGTCACGATCGTCATGTCGTTTTCCAGCACCACCAGGGGATCGCGGATGGTGTCGACGATGCTTTGCGTCAGCTGCCAGTTGCGGTTGCTCTCCTTGCGGGCGGCGCGCTCCTCGCTGACGTCCTCGATGGCGAGCAGGATGAAGCCGTCGTGATCGCCGGGGCGAAAGATTTTCCGCGCGTTGACCAGCATGGTGCGCCGGCCGATGGTCGGAAAGTCGTGCTCGACCTCGAAGCCTTCGACCGAGGCGCGATGCGGGATCACGCTTTCCAGCAGCGTGCGCAGCGCCGGGATGTCCCATTGCCGGTTTCCCAGATCGTAGATCAGGCAGCCCTCGGTCTCGTCGGCGCTGGTGCGGAAGGTCTGGTAGAAGGCGCGATTGGCGGAGGTGATGTTGAGATTGCGGTCGAGCACCAGCAGCGCGCTCGGCACGGTCTCGACGATGTCACTGGCGGCGATATCGGATACGGGCATTTTTCCTCATCGCTCGGGCGATTTTATGATTATGCCGCGAGCATCTGGTCGACGGAGCCGTGCAGCTGCTGTTCGGTGTAGGGCTTGCTCAGATAGTGCTTGCCGTCGACAAACAGGGCTTTCATTTTGTCGGTGACGAAATTGCCGGTCGTGTAAAGAACACGAAGGCCGGGCCGCAGCTTGATCGCGATATCGGCGAGTTCGCAGCCGCCGAGGACTGCCGTCTTGAGATAGATATCGGTGAAGAGCGCGTCGATGTGCCGGGGCGAGCGCAGGAACAGGAGCGCCTCATCCACGTCTCCGGCCGACAGCGTCTGGTGACCCCAATCCTGGATCATCATTTCCGCGATTTCGCGAGTAAAAATCTCGTCCTCGACGACCAGTATCACGGCCATGGGAACACACTCCGCCGTGACGACTCTTATACCAGAGTCAGGCTGCCAGCCCCTCCCGCCACAATCCGGGGCATGCGGGAAACTCCCAAGTCGAGATATGGTTCCCGGGCTTCGCGAACGGATCGAACAATTGTCGATCGGGCGGTTTTCCAGCGTATCTAGAACCGCCACCAGCCATCGGGGTGGACGGGCCTTAGCACCCGCGGCCGGGCGAAGTCGAGCAGCCGGTTCTGGACCTTCGCATTGAGGCTGCGGCGCGCGCGCCGCCGATGAGCGGGACGAGGATTTTCACGATGGACATGCGGCGGCCCTAGGCGATCAAGCGCAAAGGTAGACCGACGATATCGGCTTCGTCCACGACTATACCGTCAGATCGCCGCGTCGTGATGTCCGATATCGAACAGCGGCGAGTGGATGATGTCCCCAGACCCGTGGATGTGACCGACCGCTCCGCTTGCGTCGATTGCGAGTATGGCGACCGGCAGGTCGTGGGACACCAGAGGTTGGCGGTCGGGAGACTGATCCGTATCCGGCGAGGATGGAACCGAGCTCTCAGAGCCCGAACTGGCCGCGCCGTAGGAGAAGGCGTCGTTCTCGCCACCGCTCTGGAAGATCGCGGCCGGAACCTGCGCTTGATGGGCTGCGGCGCCGACCGAGACGTTGAAGCTCTCGGTGGTCGAAAGCTTGTAGGAAAGATCGGTTGCGACGACCTTAAGATCGAATGCCTTGGTGCCGGCCGGCACGATCCCGCTGAAGGTTTCAGTCGCCGCGTTGAAGGACAGCCAGGCCGGCAGAGCCGCGCCGTTCGCCAGCGACGCAGTGTAGGAGAGCGGCGCGCCTTGCGGATCGGTGAACGTATTCGCCGCAAACTGGAATGACACATGTTGACCGATCGCCCACATCTGATCCGCGGTGTGATGCGCGAGGACCGGCGGTGCCGGTGCCGTGACACTCACGGTTGAACTGGCAGCACTGCTCGTCAATTTGCCCATGCTGGCCGTCACGGATATCGTGCCCGTTCCGGCGCTCGTGCCGGTGAACTTCAGGCTGGCGAGATCGACGTCCACCTGGGCGATCGTGCCCGAGATCGTCATCTTCGCGGTTCCGGCGCCGCTGATGCTACCCTGCATCTCCGAGGTGCTCAGCGTTCCATGTGTCGCCGTCACCGTCGCCGACACCTGTTGGCTGCCGGGATTGATTTGCAGGACACCGAGACCGGCGATACCGACGCTTGATCCGGTCAGGACGCTTGCCGCAGCCCCTGGCGTGACCAGGGGCGCTGGCAATGCCGACACGCCATAGATACCGGGCAAGTCCCATTTGAGATGCGTGCCCGCTGTGGTGCCGTCGCTCTCGAATATCTCGGTTTCATACCGCACCGAGCCGCCGCTCTGCGATGCGATCAACAGCTCGAAGACAAAGGCGGTCGAGTCACCGAAGAACGCTGTCGGCGAGGCGGTGACACCCTTGCCGCCGTCGAAATGCAGAATTTCCTGCGTACCGAGCGCGGTACCGTCGCTTCCATAGACGCTGGTCGTTTGAACCCCGTTCGCGGCCACAGCAGTCGCCGTGAAAATATCGCGCTGGTTTACCGTCAACTTGCTGGACACCCCATTGACCCCCAGCAGACTGATCAGGCTCTGAGAACCTCCCGGTGTACCGTCCGTGCCATAGACAGTCGTCAGGGGCATCTGGCTGCCCATCTGATACCCCTGCGGCCAGACCCAGTGGGTTGCCGTATAAAGCAGGTGCGAATTGACCCGGCTGAGCTCACCTATGCCGTTCACGTCCGGCAGGACGTTCAGCACCGATGTTCCGGCCGAAGTGCCATTGGTCGCATAGAGCGCCGTCGACACATGATCGCCTGTCTGGTCGTGGGTCCAATTGGTGGCCTGAAATAGCTCGCGCGCATTCAGCTGCTGGAACTCATTGATAGTGTTGACGCCGGGAAGCGTCAGCAGAGCCGTGGTGCCGCGCGTGGTTCCATCGGTGCTATACAGCGTCGTCACTGTTTGGCCGGTGTTGAGCAACGGTCCGGGAACCCATACTGAAGCGGCGAATGTGACGTGGGAATTGACCGACTCCACCGCGTACACGCTGCTGGCGTGCGAAATAGTCGTCAGCAACGTAGTGCCGGACGCGGTTACCCAATAAAGCTCGGTCGAGGGATCGAGCCCATGGCTCGCATTCGGCGTGTAGATCACATGCGAATAGAGCTTGGCGCCATTGACCGTCGTCAACAGTGTACTGCCGGATGGAAGAGTCATTATTCCGCCTTCACAATATTTGTTTGGAATATCGTGAGGGGATCAAAAGGTTTCAAGGCATGATTATTAATAACAACTTGTTGCCTCGATTTGGCCGCAATATGAAACGGCAAGCCATTGATTTATTGAAGAATATGTTTCCACGACTTCCTAGAACCGCCACCATCCGTCAAGCCGCACCGGCTTCAAGACCCGCGGCCGGGCGAAGTCGAGCAGGCGGTCCTGGACTCGCCGGTTGAAGGAGCGCCGCGCGAAGCTGCCGTCCCGCCGCCGGACGCCGGCTTTGAGGCCGCTGAGCACTTCGATCGCCTCGTCCACCGTCTCGACCGCGTAGATCGCGAACAGCCCCTGGCCGGCGGCCGCAACGACGTCGTCGCGCAGCATCAGCGAGACGATGTTGGCCTTGGGAATGATGACGCCGTGGTGCCGCGCCAGGCCGCGCGCCGCGCAGATGTCGAAGAAGCCCTCGATCTTCTCGTTGGCGCCGCCGATCGGCTGCATCTGGCCGTGCTGGTTGATCGAGCCGGTGATGGCGATGCCCTGGTGCAAGGGCACGTCCGCGATGGCCGACAGGATCGCGATCAGCTCCGCGGCGCTCGCGCTGTCGCCGTCGATCGGCCCGTAGGATTGCTCGAACGCGACGCTGGCGGAGATCGACAGGGCGCGTCCCTGCGCATAGACGCCGTGCAGATAGCCCGACAGGATCTGCACGCCCTTGACGTGGGCGGGCCCGCTGAATTTCGCGACCCGCTCGATATCGACGATGCGGCCCTCGCCGGGGCCGACCCGGGCCGTGATCCGCGCCGGCATGCCGAAGGAAAATCCCGCAGCGCTGAGCACGGTCAGGCCGTTGACCTGGCCCGCCTTGGCCCCGTCCGTGTCGATGAAGACAATGCGCCGCTGCACAAGCTCGTGCTCCAGCGCCTTGAGGCGGCCGGAGCGGTCTTCCTTGGCCGCCACGGCCTGCGCGATATCGCCGTCCGCGATCGCGGTGCGGCCAGCCAGCGCGGCATAGTGATCGCCTTCGCGCATGAGATCGGCCAGGCGCCCGGTGCGCACGCTGATCTTCTCCGCGTCGCCGGCCTGGCGCGAGGCTTCGTCGAGCAGCCGCGCCGCGCCGCCGCGGTCCAGCTGCTTGAGCCCGTCGCTACGCGCGATCGAGGCCATGGTCGAGATCAGGGCGCCGCAATTGTCGTCGTCGCGGCTCGCGGTGGCGGAGAAGTCCGCCTGCACCTTGAACAGATCGGCGAAGTCGGCGTCGATCTGGCAAAGCCGGTGATAGACCCAGGCCTCGCCAAACAGCACGATCTTGATGTCCAGCGCGACCGGCTCGGGCTGGATGCTCACCGCATGGCTGCGGTCCAGGATATCGGCCAGGCTCTCGATCTTCACCCGCCGCGCCGTCAGCGCGCGCTTGAGGGTCTCCCAGGACACGTCCTGGCGGAACAGATCGAGCGCATCGATCAGGAGGAAGCCGCCATTGGCCAAGTGCAACGCGCCGGGCTTGATCAACTTGAAATCGGTGATCACGGTCATCAGCATCGGCACATGTTCGACCTTGCCGACGAGGTTGGTCAGCGACGGCAGGCTCAGCGAGATCACCGGCGCGCCCTGGGCCGGCGCGTTGTCGACGATCAGGTTGACATCGTAGCGATGGAACGGGAGGCCTTCGCGCCGCTCGTCGCCGCGCGCCGCCGCTTGCAGGGCGTCCATCTGAGCAACGGCATCCTTGAAGACGCAAGCCAGATGGTCGTGCGCCTCGCGGTGCTGGGTGAACCTCTGTGCCAAGGGCGCGATCAGGGAGCGCAGCTGCGCCTCGCCGAGTTCACGGTCCAGCACACGCACGTTTTCCAGCGCGCGCTGGCGCAGGTCCTCGAGCTGCGCCATCGCCTTTTCCAACTCGCCGCGCAGATCTCTGGCGCGCGCATCGAGGCGTTCGCGCTCCGGCTTGGACAGACGGCGATAGTCATCCTCCGACATGACCAGCCCATCGCGCGTGGGGCGGAAATCGAAGCCGCCGCGCTCGACCAGGGCAAGTCCGTGGGACTCGGCCGCCCGGCGCAAACGTTCGAACGCGCTTTCCGCGCTGCGGTGAAATTCATCCTCGAGCGCGGCGCGCCGGCTGCGATAGGTCTCGCTCTCGAACAGGCGCGGCATCGCGCTCCTGAGCGCGACGGCGAACTCCGCCATCGCGGTCTTGAAGCGCGCGCCGTCGCCGGCGGCGAAGCGCAAGACGCATGGCCGGTGGGCCGCCGCGAAATTGTGGACATAGGCGATGTCGGGCGGCGCCGGCATCGCCGCGGCAAGCCGCTGCAAGGCCCGCCTGACCGAATTGCGCTTGCCGCTGCCGGCCGGACCCGTGACGAAGATGTTGTAGCCGGGCTGCGCCATGCCGGCGCCGAAATGCAGGGCGCGCATGGCGCGGTCCTGGCCGACCGGACCGGCGGGCTCGGGCAGGCTGGCCGTCGTCTCGAAAGGCAGCCGCGCGGGATTGGTTACCAGACGCAACTTTTCGGCTCCCAAGGGCTTCACGCTCATCGACACCCCATGCGAGCAATTCGCGCCTTTTCGGCACGGTTGGGCTGCTCGAAGCCCGAGCGCTGCAAGCCTCGCGCCGCAGCCGCGTTTCAGGGTAAATAGCCGCCGCTCGATTCCAGGACAAAAATGGCCAAGCAGACACCCCGCGCCTGGCAGCGCATGCTCAGCGGCCGCCGGCTCGACCTGTTGGATCCCTCACCGCTGGACATCGAGATCCAGGACATCGCCCATGGCGTCGCCCGCGTGGCGCGCTGGAACGGCCAGACCAAGGGCGAGCACGCCTTTTCGGTGGCGCAGCATTGTGTCCTGGTCGAGCGCCTCACGGCCGAGCTCAAGCCGGGCCTGACCCGCGAGGCCCGCCTGATGGCCCTGCTGCACGACGCACCGGAGTACGTGATCGGCGACCTCATCAGCCCCTTCAAGGTCGCAATTGGCATTGATTACAAAGCTTTGGAGCTCAAACTTCAGAGCGCAATTCACCTGCGTTTCGGCCTGCCCGCCAGCGCGCCCGCGACCCTCATTGCGCTGTTCAAGAAGGCCGATCTGATCGCTGCCTACTTTGAGGCAACCCAGCTCGCCGGCTTCGAGGTCGAGGTCGCCAACAAGCTCTTCGTCCTGCCGCCCGCCGCCATGCGCACCCCGCGCCTCGTCCCGCTGTCCACCGCCGACGCCCAGGCCCAATTTCTGGACAGGTTCAAAAAACTGGCAGGTTGATGGCCTTCCGCCGGTCACTTTCCTCCGCTAGCTAAGGACATGTCCAAAATCCTGGTCACGCCGCTGTCCGCCGTTCGGGACGTCATCCGCGACTATCGCCCGTCCCATCTGGTGACGCTGCTCTCGCCCGAGCACATGATCGAGACGCCCAAAGGCTTCGCGCCGGAGCGGCACCTTCGCCTGGGCGTCAACGACGTGGTGGACGTCCAGGCCGGCGATCATCCGCCCGAACGCGGGCATATCGAGTCGCTGCTGGCCTTCTCGCGCGCCTGGCCGGCCGAGGACCCGATCCTGGTGCATTGCTGGGCCGGCATCAGCCGTTCGATGGCCGCGACCTATACGATCCTCTGCGACCGCATGGGTCCGGGATGTGAAGTCGTCGCCGCCAAAGCGATCCGCGCCCGCGCGCCGCATGCCTATCCCAATGCGCTGCTGGTGCGCCATGCCGACGAATTGCTCGGCCGCCAGGGCCGCATGATCGCGGCGATCCGGAGCATCGGCGCCGGCACCATGGTGGCCGAGGGCGACGTCGTCGAATTTCCGCTGGTGGGTCTGTGACTGCGAAAGCCAAGCATGTCGTCAGCATCGGCCTGTCGGCCGCGATCGTCTCGGTCGCCGAGGAGCGGCCGAGCGTTCTGGTCGTGCATCAGGCCGGCGGCGAGGATGCCCTGCCCTTTGGTCCGTTCGATCCGCTCAATCACCGCACGCTCGACAGCGGCCTGCGCAAATGGGTCGGCGAGCAGACCTTGCTCGATCTGGGCTATGCCGAGCAGCTCTATACCTTCGGCGACCGCGGCCGACATCTGCCGACGCCGGACGAAGGCGCCCGCGTGGTATCCGTCGGCTATCTCGCGCTGACGCGTCAGGCCAGCGCGCATAAAGCGCAAGGCACGCTGTGGAGCGACTGGTATCGCTATTTTCCCTGGGAGGATTGGCGCGACGCCAAGCCCGCCGTGATCGAACAGATCATCGCGCCGGCGCTGCGCCAATTCGCCAAGGCGGCGCCCAATGCCGAGACCGCCGAACTGCGCCGCGAACGTTTGCGCCTGTGCTTCGGTTTCGAAGGCCTCGCCTGGGACGAGGAAAAAGTCCTGGAGCGCTACGAACTGCTCTACGAGGCCGGCCTGGTGCAGGAAGCCTTGCGCGACGGCCGCAAGTCCATCGGCGTCAAACTGCCGCCGGCGCTCGGCGCCAGCATGACCTTCGACCATCGCCGCATCCTGGCGACCGCGATCGCGCGGCTGCGCGGCAAGATGAAATACCGCCCGGTGGTGTTCGAACTGATGCCGCCGAGTTTCACCTTGCTGGAACTGCAGCGCACCGTGGAAGCGATATCCGGCATCCGCCTGCACAAGCAGAACTTCCGCCGCCTGGTGGAGGATCAAGGCTTGGTCGAGGGCACCGGAAAAGTCTCCACCCATGCGCGCGGCCGGCCCGCGGAACTTTTCCGCTTTCGTCGCGAAGTGCTGCGTGAGCGGCCGGCGCCGGGCTTGCGAACCGGCTCCAGAATGCGCGGCTGATGGCCCACAATGGGTGGCCCGGTGATGTATTACACTGCCAACATATAGTTGATATTAACGTCCACAACTTAGGTTCGCCCGTGAAGTGTGTTCGCTGAAGGCTTTGAGGAAGCCAAGCATGGGACAGCCGCGGCTCAATTTGAAAAACGTGACGACGCTGCTCGTCGACAGCGATCAGTTCACGCGCGGCCTTGTCGCGCAAATGCTGCGCGGCTTCGGCATGGATTTTCCGACGGTGTGCGAGACCGGCGCGCAGGCCAAGCATCATTTGATGCATCACTACGCCGATCTTTGCATATTCGAAGGCGCTCATCCCGACATGCCGAGCGCCGATCTCATCCGCTGGATCCGGCGCCAGGAGAAGAGTCCGTTCCGGTTCGTGCCGATCATCGTGATGTCGGGCTATACGCAGCTGCGCCACATCGCCGACGCGCGCGACGCCGGCGCCAACATCGTGATCAAAAAGCCCGTCTCGCCGCAAAGCCTGTTCGACCGCATCACCTGGGTGGCGCGTGTGACGCGGCCATTCATCGAAGCGGGCGACTATATGGGTCCCGACCGGCGATTTCGGGAGATCACGCCACCTGAGGGCGAGTACCGCAGAGAGACAGACGACCAAGTCACTGATGGCGATAAAGTCATCGACATGCAGAAATCCACCGCGGCGTAATCGAGGCGAATCGAACATGGCCGGCAAAGCAAAAAAGAAGATCTTCTTCCCCAAGACGCGGCTCTCCGAACTCGCGGCGCGCGCCGGCGGCATATTCCGCGACGACGCCCTCGACGGCGCGCTGCAGAGCCTGGAATCCATGCGCGAGGAGGGCGACACGGAAATCCGGAAGTCGATCTCGGCCATGGAGGGAATCGTTTTCGCCCGCCATGCCGCCGACACCCTGGAGGACGCGCAAATGCGTGCCATCCTGCGCCATGCCGATCAGGTGGTGACGCTCGCCGGCACGTTTTGCTATCTGGCGCTCGACGCCGCGGCGCGCAGCCTGTGCGATGTCGCCGACGGGCTGATCCGCGCGAACATGAACAATCGCAGGCCCATCGCCGTCCACGTCCAAACCCTGCATCTGCTGGCGCCGGGCGGCATGGCGCTGTCGCCGGAACACGCCGAAAAGATGCTGGGTGAGCTCGCCAAGGTCACCGCGCATTTCAATTTCGGCTCGCTCGGCGCGACGCCGGTCAACGATGGCGAGGACGTCATTGCGGCGGCGGCGAAGTAGGATAAAACCGTCCGCAGCGGACTGTCCTGTTTCTTGAAAAGGCTGCCATGAGCGTCCAGTGCGCCCTGCTGCGCGCCGTCAATGTCGGCGGCAATGCCAAGCTCCCGATGGCCGATCTGCGCGCGCTGGCCCAGAACATCGGCCTGAAGAATGCCCGCACGCTGCTGCAGAGCGGAAATCTGCTGTTCGAGGCCGGCAGCCGATCGCCGGCGGCTTCGGAAAAACTGCTCGAGAGCGCTTGCGCCAAGGCGTTCGGTCTCAAGACCGACATCTACGTGCGCACGCCCGCCGAGATCGATGCGCTCATCGCGCGCAATCCGTTTCCCAGCGAAGCCAAGACCGATCCCAGCCATCTCGTCGTGCTGTTCCTGCGCGGCGCGCCGGATGCCAAATCCTTCAAGACGCTGCAGGCTGCGATCAAGGGGCGCGAAGTCGTGCGCGGCGACGGCCGTCATGCCTATATCGTCTATCCCGATGACATCGGCGAATCGAAACTCACCGGCGCCCTGATCGAACGCCATCTCGGCCTGCCCGGCACGGCGCGCAATTGGAATACGCTCGGCAAGCTCGCCGTCCTGATGAAGGAGTAAGCCTTCATCTGGCGCGGCGCAGCGGACTGGCCACGGCTGCGACCGCGGTCAGAGCCATGCCGCCCGCCAGCAGCCACAGCGTCTGCCGCGCACCGAGGGCGCCGATGGCAAAGCCGCCCGTGGCCAGGGCGGCGGGACGCAAGCCCCAGGCGACGAAGCGGAAGACGCTGTTGACCCGCCCCTGCATGCCGGCCGGTATCAGCGACAGCCGATAGCTGATCGAGGTCACGTCGCGGATGCCCGAAACGCCCGGCAGGATGAGCCAGGCCGCTGCCAGCGCGAGCATCGAACCGGCGGCGGCGATGGCCGCAAGTCCCAGCGCCCAGATCACCACGCCGAAAACGATGATCTGACCGGCCGGCAGATGCCGGCGAAACCACGGCGCCGCCAATGTCGACGCGATGCCTGCGACCCCGCCGGCGGAGAACATCAGGCCGATGGCCGCCGGCCGAGCGTGAAATTCACCGCGTGCGAGCACGATCATCGCCAGCATGACCGGCCCGAACAATATGCTCAGCGCCATCGCCAGAAACGCCATCGTGCGGATCGGCGGATGGGCGAACAGCCAGGCGACGCCTTCGCGAATCTCGCGCAGCAGATGCCGCTCTTGCTGCTTGTCGCGAGGGCTGTGCAGCGGCCGGCGTATCGTGCCGAGCAATGGCAGCGACAGGCCGAGGATTGCCGCCTGCACCGCATAGGCCAACATGGCGCCCACCACCGTGTTGCGGCGCAGGCCGACCAGGACGCCGCCGATGGCCGGTCCGAGGTTCTCCCCGATCCATTCGACGACGGTGTTGGAAGAGGTGGCGCGCGTCAGTTCGGACGGCTCGACGATCAGCGGCAGGCTGCTGATCTCGGAAATGTTGTAGAAGACGAAGGCCGAACCCGCGACCAGCGCGACGACGTAAAGCTGCGCGATGTGCAGCCCGCCGAACCACCATGCGACCGGCAGCGAGGCGAAGGCGAGCGCGCGGATCGCGTCGCATGCCAGCATCACCCATTTGCGGTCCCAGCGATCGATCAGCGCGCCCGCGATAAGGCTGAGCGCGACATAAGGCACCGTCTGTGTCGCCGCGATGAAACCGACCTGTGCCGGCGAGCCGGTCAGTCCCAACACCAGGAGCGGCAACACCAGCGACTCGATCTCACGTCCCGTGAGCGAGAGCCCCTGCGCCGCCACCAGCTTGAGATAGTCCGGGTTGCGAAAAAATGGGACACGCGGCGGCGCGGCAGTTTCGTCGGTCACGATGGCATTCCTGTTCAGGCGTGCGGGCCAGCGCCGGCGCGGAGCTTCGGTTGAGCTTCTGGCCCGGTGACGGGCGTCCCTGACGTCAGGAAATCATCGGCCTGCGGAACCGGATCGGTTTCGCACCGATTGTGCGGTTCCGGCGCCATGGAAACAAGGCTTTCCCGCCCTTGACAGATTTATGCTCAAGAGTAGCATAACCCTCCTGTGAGGACCGGCCCTTGAAGGCCGGTCTTTTTGCCCTACATATATGCTCAAGTTGAGCATTATTGGGTGCAAGACGGGAGACGAGGCATGACAACCGAACTGGCCTTCACGCCGGACGTCGCACGCGACGCGCGCGGCCTCTATGCCAAGGTCGCCCATGTCATTCCTAAGATCGAATGGGCGACGTTCGCGCCGACCATCCTGGCGATCAACAGGCTGAAGCGCGAGAAGAACGCGGTCATCCTCGGCCACAACTACATGACGCCGGAAATCTTCCACTGCGTCTCCGACTTCGCCGGCGACAGCCTGGCGCTGGCGCGCGAAGCGGCGCGCACCGATGCGAAGATCATCGTGCAGGCCGGCGTGCACTTCATGGCCGAGACCTCCAAGATCCTCTGCCCGGACAAGACCGTCCTGATTCCGGACGTGAGAGCCGGCTGCTCGCTCGCCGCCTCCATCACCGGCGCCGATGTCCGTCTGCTGAAGCAGAAATATCCCGGCCTGCCGGTCGTGACCTACGTGAACACCTCGGCCGAGGTGAAGGCGGAAAGCGACGTCTGCTGCACCTCGTCCAATGCGGTCGCGGTCGTCGAAGAGATCGCGCGCGAGTTCGGCGTCGACACCGTCATCATGATCCCGGACAAATATCTCGCCCAGAACGTCGCGAATTTGACGGGCGTGAAAGTGATCACCTGGGAAGGCGCCTGCGAGGTGCATGAGCGCTTCACGGCCGCCGAGATCCGCGACTATCGCAAGGCCCATCCGGGCATCGTCGTGCTGGCGCATCCCGAATGTCCGCCTGAAGTGGTCGCCGAAGCCGACTTCGCCGGCTCGACGTCGGGGCTCATCAATTATGTCGCCGAGCACCGGCCGCATCGCGTCGTGATGATCACCGAGTGCTCGATGAGCGACAATGTCGCGGCTGAATATCCCGACATCGAATTCGTCCGGCCGTGCAATCTGTGCCCGCACATGAAGCGCATCACGCTCGACAAGATTTTGCATTCGCTTGAGACCATGACGACCGAAGTCTTCGTCGATCCCGCGATCGCCGTGCGCGCCAGGCGCGCCATTGACCGCATGCTGCGCGTCAAGCTGCCGATCAAGAAGGCCGCCTGATGCGCCGGCAGATCGACAGCATCATCGCGTGCAAGGGCGCGCTCATCCTGGGCGCGGGCATTGCCGGCCTGTTCACGGCGCTCAAGCTCAGCCCCTTTCCCGCGACCGTGCTCGCCGGCACGCGGCCGGGCGTCTCCGGCTCCAGCGCCTGGGCGCAAGGCGGCATCGCCGCCGCCGTCGGCGCAGGCGACAGCTGGCAGAGCCATGCCGCCGACACGCGACACGCCGGCGCCGGCCTCTGCGACCGCGACATCGCCAATCTCGTGGCGCGCGAGGCGTCCGCGCGCATCGACGACCTGTTGGCTCTCGGCGTGCCGTTCGACCGCAAGGCGGATGGCGCGCTGGCCGTGGGACGAGAGGCCGCGCACAGCGCCAACCGCATCGTGCATATCAAGGGCGACCGCGCCGGCGCCGAAATCTCGCGCACCCTTGCCGAACGCGCACTCGCCACGCCCTCGATCACGCTGATGGAAGGCTTTCATGCCATCGAACTGGCATTGGAAGACGGCCGCGTCACCGGCCTGTTCGCGCGCACCGGCATCGGCCCTAACACGCGGCTGGTGCTGTTCCGCAGTCCCGCCATCGTCTTCGCGACCGGCGGCCTCGGCGCGCTCTATGCCGTGACGACCAATCCCTTGGAATCGCGCGGCGAAGGCCTGGGCATGGCGGCGCGCGCCGGCGCCATCGTCGCCGACCCGGAGTTCGTGCAGTTCCATCCCACCGCCATCGACATCGGCCGCGATCCGGCGCCGCTGGCAACCGAAGCATTGCGTGGCGAAGGCGCGATCCTGATCGACGAGAACGGCCGCCGCTTCATGCCGGATATTCATCCCGACGCCGAACTGGCGCCGCGCGATGTCGTGGCGCGCGCCCTGCATCGCGAGCGCGCGTCGGGCCACCAGACCTTCCTCGACTGCCGCCAGGCCATCGGCGCGTCGTTCGCCGAGCGCTTCCCCACCGTCTACGGCGCCTGCATCGCGGCGGGCATCGATCCGGCGACGCAACCGATCCCGGTGGCACCGGCGGCGCATTATCACATGGGCGGCATCGCCAGCGACGAACGCGCGCGCGCCTCGCTGGACGGCCTGTGGGCCGTCGGCGAATGCGCCGCGACCGGACTGCACGGCGCCAACCGTCTTGCCTCCAATTCGCTGCTGGAAGCGATCGTGTTCGGCGCCCGCGCGGCGGACGACATCGCCGGCACGGTCGCGGCGCGCGCCGGACACGGTACGCCGCCCGCACCCAAGAGATTCGCCTCGCCCGCGCCGCCGCATGTCCTGCGCGAGGCCATGACGCGCCTGGTCGGGCTGGAACGCGACGAAGGCGGTCTGGGCCAAGCCCTCGCCGTCATCGCCCAGGTCGAACGCGCCGGCGGCAACGAACCCGCGCTGCTCAACATGACCGCCGCAGCGAAACTGGTCGCGGCGGCAGCGCTCGTTCGAAGGGAAAGCCGTGGCGGCCATTTCCGCCGCGACTATCCGCATACAGATGCGGTCGGCCAGCGCTCATTCTTGACGCTGGCTCATGCCTGCCAAATTCTGAACTCTGCCAACCAACCCGGGCAACGCGACGTCGCGGCCCGTGGTTAGCGATTGAACGGAGCATTTCATGGCAAAATCGATTTTCGAATATCGCCAGGAAGTGTTGCTCAAAGAATGGGAATTCGCGCAGAACCAAATCAGTCAATTCGATACGATCGCCCTCGGCATAAGAGGCTGGGCGATCACGGTATTCGGAGGCATGCTCGCCGTGTCGGCGACAGCGACAAAACCTTGGTTGATTCCGTATGCGGCAATTCCCATAGTTCTTTTCTGGCTGATAGATGCCCTATTCAAGAGCTTTCAGCATCGCGTCATCAGGCGCTCTCTCGATATAGAAGCCTATTTGAGGTCGTCCGGCTTCAGCGAAGATGCCGCGCGGCAGACGACGTTCGATTTCGAAACTCCGAAGTTGGCCAGTTCGTTCAGCACGACCTTTTACGACCGCTGTCGTGAATTGGCGATTGCCGCTTGCTACGCCAACGTCATATTGACCTATTTGGCGCTGCTGATCGCATGCGCGATCTCATCCTATTTGCTTCACCCGTGAATCCCGACAGATGACGACAACCGCCCTGCCCTTCACGCGCCCGCCGCACGCACTGTTGGTCGAACCCATCGTCCGCCGCGCGCTGGAGGAGGACCTCGGCCGCGCTGGCGATATCACCAGCGAGTTGACCGTGCCGGCGGATACGCAGGCCAAAGCCAGGCTCGTGGCGCGCCAATCGGGCACGATCGCCGGACTGATCGCCGCGGAGACCGCGTTCCGCCTGGTCGACGCCGCCCTGAAATTCGAAGCGCAGGCGCCCGACGGCTCGACGGTGCAATCCGGCACCGTGCTGGCGCTTATCGAAGGTCCGGCGCGCGCACTGCTGAGCGGCGAACGCGTCGCGCTCAATTTCGCCGGCCATCTCTGCGGCATCGCCAGCGCGACTCGCGCCCTGGTCGACGCCGTCTCCGGCACCAAGGCGCGCATCGTCTGCACCCGCAAGACGACGCCGGGCCTGCGCCTTTTGGAGAAATACGCCGTGCGTTGCGGCGGCGGCTTCAATCACCGCTTCGGCCTCGACGATGCCGTGCTGATCAAGGACAACCACCTCGTCGCCGCCGGCGGCATCGGCAAGGCGATCGAAGGCGTTCGCGCCGGCCTCGGCCACATGACCAAGATCGAACTCGAAGTCGACACGCTGGCCCAGCTCGAAGAGGCGCTGGCGCTCGGCGTCGACACCATCCTGCTCGACAACATGGCCCCGCAAATGCTGAACCAAGCCGTTGCGCTCGCCAAGGGCCGCGCCACGCTCGAGGCCTCGGGCAATGTCACGCTCGCCAGCGTCCGTGCCATCGCCGAGAGCGGCGTTGACTATATTTCGTCAGGTGCGATTACGCACAGCGCGCCCAGCCTGGACCTAGGTTTGGATTTCTAAGCGGCTATGGCTGAAACAATCGCTGATCCCACCACACCGGCACATGTAGAGATTTCGCGATCGCTCCGAACTCGGCGTGCCGCGGATTGATCAACACATTCGTCTCGATCCTCGCGACGAAACTCGGCACGAAAAGAACCGCCGAACGTCCTTCTTTCATCCATTTTGCTCCGAAGCTTCGACTCGTACGTTGGTCGGCGTCCTGCCAGCCCGGCAGCGTATCCTTGGTGACCGTTTCGTAGCTCAGACCGGTCGGCAATGTGATCTCAATATAATGCTGGTTCGGTGGCAACCGGCCGCTACCGTGAACCAGCTTCTCAAGCATCGCCGTGGCGTAGTTCAGCGAGGCATAGATCACAGCCGTCTCCGGCGCGTTCCAGCGGCCCGGCTGCAGTCGGGAGCCTTCCGGATCGAAAATCGGAAAACCTCCGTCCGGATCTCCGATCCTGTAACAAGCGACGACCCGGTCTAGTTTTTGCGCGATCAAGCCGCCGAACCGTATTTGAGCTTGCCGAGTATTTCTTCCACGACCCTTGCGCCTTCGTCGGTCCTAATGGCGACGTCCAGCGGCGCACGCTCCTGGAGCAGCATGTGGGGACTGCGAAGAAAACGTCGAGCGTCTACATCGTTTTGCCAAACCCCTATAGCCTGATCGTAGACCCGCGCCGCTCGAACGGCGCGTGCGCTCTCCTCACTGGAAAGAAGGCCGCTCTCGCCGCTCCGCCTCCGGGCCAGCGTCGCCGGAGGCACGATCTTGTTGCTGAAACCCACATCCTCCGGTGCCACGACATTCGCGAGCGTGTCGATCACACCGACCGGCAAGCCCCCTTCCACCATCTCGGCCAACTTCATGTAGTTGCCCCCGATCTCGTCCTTCATGCCAAGTATGTGGAGCGGCCCGCCGGCTCGCGCGACAAACGAGACACGAACGGGAGACTTGACCTTCTTGCTTGCCTTGAAAGCGACCTTGTATTTCTTGGGCGCTTTCTTGGCCGCAAATCCCATGCCGGCTGCAGCAAATTTCATCTTCCCGATCACCTTGTTATCAACTGAGATATAAAATACCATCAGTTGATTTTCAAGGGGACGTGCAGATGGATCTTCATCTCAAGGGCAAGAACGCCGTCATTCTGGGCGGCACGCGCGGCATCGGGCGCGCCATCGCCGACACGCTGGCGCACGAAGGCGCCAATGTCGGCATCTGCGCGCGCAATGCGGGGCAAGTGAGCGACGCCGTCGCGGCGCTCAAGGACAAGGGCATCAAGGCGACCGGCGCCGCGGTCGACATCATGGACGGCGAAGCGCTGAAGGCCTGGATCGCGTCCGCCGGCGCCGAGCTCGGCGGCATCGATATCCTGGTCTCCAACGCCGGCGCCATGGCACAGGGCGGCGACCCGGCCTCGTGGGAGCAGAACTTCAAGCTCGACGTGCTCGGCATGGTCAACGCTTTCGACGCGGCCAAACCGTTCCTGGAAAAAGCCGCCGCCGCCAACGGCGACGCGGCCTTCGTCATCATCTCCTCGGTATCCGCCGCCGAGACCGACAACGCCAGCTCTTACGGCCCGATCAAGGCGGCGCTGATCCACTACGCCAAGGGTCTGGCGCGCCAGCATGCCAAGCGGCACATCCGCACCAACGTCGTCTCGCCCGGCACGGTCTATTTCGAAGGCGGCGTCTGGAACCAGATCGAGAAAGGCATGCCCGACGTCTTCAAGGGCGCGATGGAGCGCAATCCGACCGGCCGCATGGCGACGCCGCAGGACATCGCCAACGCCGCTGTGTTCCTGGCGAGCCCCGCCTCGTCCTTCACCACCGGCATCAACATGCTGGTGGACGGCGCGATCAGCCGGCGCGTGAATTTCTAGACGCGGAACCCGCAAACAAAAGCGCCGGAGCGTTTTGCGCGCTCCGGCGTTTTCTATTCGAGACCCCCGATATTAGGCGCCGCTGAGCCGGGCATGGCCGCGGCGGTAGAAGATGTGATTGCCGATCTGCACGGTCTTCACATAATGCCCGGACCATTCCGGCTGCACCGCCGTGGTGTGGAAATTCACCGCGCCGCCGGTCGAATTGTCGAGCTGTTCCTCATTGGCCATGATCCTCGCGGCGAGCGCCTGCGCCTCGCGCCAGGGCGCGGGTTCATGGCTGGCTTGCCGGTTGCCGTCGCAGGCGAACGAGAACTGGCAGGTACCGGTGTTGACGCCCTCATAGACCACGGCGCAGATCGAATGGCCGTAATTGCCGTTGTTCATGCGGTGGAAGACGACTTCGGCGACGGCCTTCTGGCCGTCTTCGCCTTCGCCGCGGGCTTCGTAATACATCACCTCGGAGAGGCATTCATGTTCCTGCAGCAGGCGCGCCAGCACGACATTGGTGGCGGCGCCGCGCAACGCGATCGCGGCGGGGATCGCCGGCGCCTGGACGACATGCACGACCGGCTTTTCGAGCCTGATGACGCGGACTTGATCCGTATGCGGACGAGCGTTCATCGAGGCGCCGACGGCCGCGCTCGCGGTCGCGAGCACGATGGCAAGCGCGGCGACGAGTACGCGATCGGAGCGCGAAAGTGCATCTTTGGTCTTCATGGTCATTGGCTCTCTGACTTTTTCGGATTTCTACAAAATTTCAGCAACGCAATTTCCGAACAGTCCCCCGCCCTCACCCGATTGGGTGCGGGCTTGTAGCCAGCCAAAATCCGAATCGTCAAATTAAAAATTTCAGATTCGTGACACCGCGTCATTTGACGTAGAAAAACCTAGGGTTTCCCTACGTCGTCCGTACAAGGATCAATTGTCCTCGTTGCGCTTTGTCAACGCGGCCTGCGCCGCGGCGAGACGCGCGACCGGCACGCGGAACGGCGAGCACGAGACGTAGTCGAGTCCCGAGTCGTGGCAGAATCGGATCGAATCCGGATCGCCGCCATGCTCGCCGCAGATTCCGAGCTTCAAATCGGGGCGTGTGGCGCGGCCCCGTTGCGCCGCGATCCTGATCAATTCGCCGACGCCGTCGATGTCGATGGTGACGAACGGATCGCGCGCGATGACGCCCTTGTTGAGATAGTCGACGAGGAACATGCCGGCGTCGTCGCGACTGATGCCGATCGTGGTCTGCGTCAGATCGTTGGTGCCGAAGGAGAAGAACTGTGCCGTCTGCGCGATCTGCGCGGCCTGCAGCGCGGCGCGCGGCAATTCGATCATCGTTCCCACCAGATAGGCCGGCAGTCTGCCGCGTTCGGCCTTCACCGCGGCGGCCACGGCGTCGATCCGCTCCTTGATGCGGTCCAGCTCGGTCTTGAAGCCGACCAGCGGCACCATGATTTCCAGCTGCACCGGCGCGCCGCCGCCGGCCTCGACATTCAGCGCCGCTTCCAGCATGGCGCGCACCTGCATCTCGTAGATTTCGGGATAGGTGATGCCGAGCCGCACGCCGCGATGGCCGAGCATCGGATTGGATTCGTGCAGGGCGATGGCGCGGGCCCGCAATTTCGCCGGATCGCTGCCTGCGGCGCGCGCCACTTGCGCGATGTCCTCGTCCTTCTGCGGCAGGAATTCGTGCAACGGCGGATCGAGCAGGCGGATGGTGATGGGATATCCCGCCATCGCCGCGAAAATGCCTTCGAAGTCGTGGCGCTGCATCGGCAGCAATTTCGCCAGCGCCGCCTCGCGGTCGCCCCTGGCGTCCGCCAGGATCATCTGCCGCACCGCGATGATGCGGTCGGCGTCGAAGAACATGTGCTCGGTGCGGCACAGGCCAATGCCTTCGGCGCCGAATTTGCGCGCCACTGCCGCGTCCTCCGGCGTGTCGGCGTTGGTCCGCACCTTCAACGTGCGGATCTCGTCCGCCCAGCCCATCAGCACGCCGAAATCGCCGGTCAGCTCGGGCTGGCGCAACTCGACGCGGCCCTTGAAGACGCAGCCGCTGGCGCCGTCGATGGTGATGACGTCGCCGCGCTTCACGATCGTCTTGCCGGCCGTCATGGTGCCGGCCGCGATGTCGATCTTGATCATGCCGGCGCCGGAGACGCAGGGCTTGCCCCAGCCTCTGGCGACGACGGCCGCGTGGCTGGTCATGCCGCCACGCGCCGTCAGGATGCCCTTGGCTGCCAGCATGCCGTGAATATCGTCGGGGCTGGTCTCGGCGCGCACCAGGATGACGTCGTGGTGATCGGCCGCCAGCTTCTCGGCTTCGTTGGCGGTGAAGACGACTTCGCCGGTCGCGGCGCCGGGCGAGGCGCCCAGGCCGATGGCGATCTGCTCCCTGGCCGCGTTGGGATCGAGCGTCGGATGCAGCAACTGGTCGAGCGCCGCCGGATCGACGCGGCCGACCGCGACGCGCCTGTCGATCAGGCCTTCGCGCTCCATGTCGACGGCGATCTTCAGCGCCGCTTCCGCCGTGCGCTTGCCGCCGCGGGTCTGCAGCATGAAGAGCTTGCCTTCCTGCACCGTGAATTCGAGATCCTGCATGTCGCGGTAATGCGTCTCGAGCCGCTTGCAGATCGCGCTCAGTTCGGCGAAGGCTAAAGGCATCGCCTCTTCCATCGACAGCTTCTTGCCACCCTGGCGCTCGCGCGAGGCCTTGGAGATCGATTGCGGCGTGCGGATGCCGGCGACCACGTCCTCGCCCTGCGCGTTGATCAGGAACTCGCCGTAGAGCAGATGCTCGCCGGTCGACGGATCGCGGGTGAAGGCGACGCCGGTGGCGGACGTCTCGCCGCGATTGCCGAACACCATCGCCTGCACCGTCACTGCCGTGCCCCAGCCTTCCGGAATGTTGTGGATGCGGCGATAGGTCTTGGCACGCGGGCTGTGCCAGGAACCGAACACCGCGCCGATCGCGCCCCACAGCTGCTCGGCCACGTCCTCGGGAAACGGCCTGCCCAATTCCTTGTGCACCCGCGCCTTGAACAGGCCGGCGATCTTCTTCAGGTCCTCGGCCGTCAGTTCGGTGTCGAGGTCGTAGCCCTTGTCCTCCTTCTCGCTGTCCAGGATTTCCTCGAACAGCGCGTGCTCCACGCCCAGCACGACGTCCGAATACATCTGGATGAAGCGGCGGTAGGAGTCGTAGGCGAAGCGGGCGTCGCCGGTGAGCCGGGCCAGCCCCTCGGTCGTCTCGGCGTTGAGCCCAAGGTTGAGCACCGTGTCCATCATGCCCGGCATGGAGACGCGGGCGCCCGAGCGTACCGACACCAGCAGCGGCCGCGCCGCGTCGCCCAGCGCACCGTTCGCCAGGTCCCCGATCCGCGCCAGCGCAGCCTCGACGGCCGGCTTCAACTCGGCGGGATAGGCCTCGCCCTGCGCGTAATAGTAAGTGCAGACCTCGGTCGTGATCGAGAACCCCGGGGGAACGGGAAGCCCCAGATTGCTCATCTCGGCCAGGTTGGCGCCCTTGCCGCCGAGCAGGTCCTTCATCGAGGCATCGCCCTCGCCCTTGCCGTCGCCGAAGCTGTAAACCCACTTTTCCATAACGCGATCCATGCCAACAAATAATGCTGTCATGGCCCGCGAATGCGGGCCACCCAGGTGATCGTAGAGCACCGGTCCACCATCACATAAGACATGTTGCGCAATCCGGGAACCAGCAAAGCCGGTCGTCAGCTGGGTGGCCCGCATTCGCGGGCCATGACAGAGTGGGGTGCCGCTCGTCCCAAAGGATTCGCCATGTCCCAGTCCGCCATCTTCCTTCCCGTGGGCGTGCTCGCCTTCTGGACCTTTGCGGTTCTGCTGCTGATCCCGTTCCGCCGCTTCCGCGCCGGGTTCGCCGGCCAGATCACCCGTGACGACTTCAAATACGGCGAATCGAGCAACGTGCCGGGGCATGTCACCATCCCCAACCGCGCCATGATGAACCTGCTCGAGCTGCCGGTCCTGTTCTATGTCGTCTGCCTGATGTTCTTCGTGACCAGCTCGGTGAGCCCGCTGACCCTCGAGATCGCCTGGGTCTATGTCGGCTTCCGCCTGGCGCAGACGCTGATCCACATCACCTACAACAACGTCATCCACCGCCTGACGGCGTTCGCGGTGAGCAATTTCGTGCTGGTCGGCCTGTGGTTGAAGTTTTTCTTTCCCATGATGGTGCAGTAGAATTCACGGGCCGGCTTTCGCTTTACGCCAGAAAGTCCGCGCAAACCGGCCATGCGCGTTCGCACATTGCCGACCTTGCGTGTACCGCATAAATCGCAGGCTGCAATCAACAAGGAAGACAGACATGGCTTTGCGCAAATTCATCATCGAACGCGACATCCCGGCGGTCGGCTCCTTCGAGCGCGAACAGCTCAAGGGCGCCGCGGCGCAGTCCAACAAGGTCCTCAAAGAGCTCGGCCCAGACATCCAGTGGCAGGAAAGCTACGTCGCCGCCGACAAGACGTTCTGCGTCTATCTGGCCAAGGACGAAGCGATCATCCGCAAGCACGCCGAACTCAGCGGCTTCCCCGCGACCAAGATCACCGAGATCCGCAAGATGATCGACCCGACGACGGAGAAGGAAGGAGCGTGACTTACCTCTCCCGCGAGCGGGAGAGGGACGCAAAATCTTACGTTTAGCGAAGCGCGTAGCGTAGCTAAGCGTTAGATTTTGCTGGGTGAGGGGCGCAGGCGTGGAGCGCCGGTGCTGGCCCTCACCCGGCGCGCTTCGCGCGCCGACCTCTCCCGCTTCGCGGGCGAGGTATTTACCCCTCAATCTTCGAAAAATCCGCAACCTGATGCAGCGTCGCGCGCAGGGCGCCGAGAAGGTTCAACCGGTTCGCCCGAACGACCTTGTCGTCGGCATTCACCTTCACCTTGTCGAAGAACGCATCGACCGGCGCGCGCAGCCCCGCCATCGTCCGCATCGCGCCCGCAAAATCTTCCTTCTCCAGCGCCGGAGCAATCGCAACCTTCGACGCCGTCAACGCCGCAAACAATGCCTTCTCCGCCGGCTCGGCCAGATGGCTCTCCTCGACCTCACCGAAATACCCCTGCCCGTCCTTCTTCTCCTCGGCCTTGAGGATATTCGCAGCGCGCTTGTAACCGGCAAGCAGATTGGCGCCGTCGTCGGATTTGAGAAACGCCTGCAGAGCTTCGACGCGATTTACGACCATGAGGACATCGTCCCAACTCGTATTGCGCGAGACTATCGCACTTCTAAATTCGGGAACTTCAGACGCCTTTTGCACTTCTAGAATTGCCTCAACCAAATCGTGTCTCTTGCCTTCATCCCGAAGCTGCACGCGCAACCGGTCGACTACAAAAGCAGCAACCTCGCGAGCAATCTCGTGCGCACGTAAGCCGAATTCCCTCGAGGCCTTGTCGACTCTGGAACCGCGTAGCGTGTCTTGCGCTTTGACCTCGGCCTTGATGACGGCGTCCGGCTCCTTGAGAAGGCGGGACATCTCCCTATCGCGGAGTTGATCCTGAAGCCTGTTCAAACAACCAAAGGCAACTGCTCCGATTGGTATTCGGAGGCCATTGCTCAAAACTATCCGAACTATCCCCAATGCCGCACGACGTAGCGCAAACGGATCTCGTGATCCCGTTGGCCGTTCATCGGCAGAGAAGAGACTGGTCAGGACGTCCAATTTGTCCGCTAGCGCAACGACGAGAGACACTTTCCCATCTGGTAGGCTATCGTTTGGTCCGGCTGGCCTGTAGTGATCTCGGATTGCGTCCGCAACCTCAGAATCCTCATTGTCGTTGAGCGCGTAGTAGCGACCCAACACGCCCTGCAGCTCGGGGAACTCTCCAACTACCCCGGTTGTCAGGTCCGCTTTGGCTAATCGTGCCGCACGACATGACTTCGCAACATCGGCTCCGATAATGCGAGCAATTTCTGCTGCTAGCATTTCAATGCGCTTAACCCGCTCCAGCTGCGTCCCAAGCTTGGCGTGGAACACGATGCTGCCCAGCGCCGCGACGCGATTTTCAAGCCGCGTCTTCCGATCTTGGTCCCAAAAGAACTTCGCGTCCGCCAACCGCGCGCGCAGCACTCGCTCGTTGCCGGCAACGATCTGCTTGCCGCCGTCCTCCGCCACCATGTTGGCGACGAAGGCGAAGCGGTTGGCCATCTTTCCGCTCCTGGCATCGCGCAGCGCGAAATATTTCTGGTGCACGCGCATCGCGGTCTGCAAAATTTCCGGCGGCACGTCCATGAACTGGTTCTTGATGCTGCCGACGAGCACGACCGGCCATTCCGCCAGCCCCGCGACCTCGTCCAGCAGCCCCTCGTCCGCGATCAGTTCCAGCCCGTGGATGAACGCGGCCGACTTGACGCCCTCGAAGATGATCGCCTTGCGCTCCTCGGCGTCGAGGATGACATGCGCCGCGCGCAGCTTTTTCACATAATCGTCGAAGCGCCGCGCCACGATGGGGCCGCTCGACAGGAAGCGGTGGCCGCGCGTGTGGTCGCTCGAGCCGATGCCGGCGAAGTGGAATGGCACGATCTCGCCGTCCAGCGTGCACAGGATGGAATGCAGCGGCCGCACCCAGCGCACCGGCGCATTGGTCTCTTGCGGCCAGCGCATCGATTTCGGCCACGGCAGTTTGGCGAAACACTCCGGCAGGATTTCGCTAAGCACATCCGCCGTCGCGCGGCCTTTGCGCGCGATCACCGCGACGTAGAACTCGCCCTTGCCGTCGTCGCGTTTCTCGCACTGCTCCAGCGTCACACCCGCCGAGCGCAAAAATCCGTCGATCGCCTTGGCCGGCGCGTTGATGCGCGGCCCTTTCTTCTCTTCGCTGACGTCCGGCTGCTTGGCCGGCAAGCCCGCGACCGCCAGCGTCAGCCGCCGCGGCCCCGCGAACGCCTTGGCGCCCTCGAACAGCAGGCCGCGATCCGACAGCGCGCCGACCACCAGTCGCTCCAGATCCTTCGCCGCCTGCGCCTGCATGCGGGCGGGGATTTCTTCGCTGAACAATTCGAGCAGCAGGTCAGCCATGGCTCAGCCGAACCTCGGCTTGTAGTCGCGTGGTTCATAAGCTCCTTGGGGCGTCGCCAGCCACGCCTCGCAGCACGCCTTCGCCAGCGTCCGCACCCGCCCGATATAGGCCGCGCGCTCGGTCACCGAAATCACGCCGCGCGCGTCGAGCAGGTTGAAGGTGTGGCTCGCCTTGATGCACTGGTCATAGGCCGGCAGCGCCAGCTTCTTGTTGCCGCTGATCAGCTCGGCGCACTGCTTCTCGGCATCCTTGAAATGCTGGAACAGGATCTCGATGTCGGCCATCTCGAAATTGTAGGCGGAGAATTCCTGCTCGGCCTGGTGGAACACCTCGCCGTAGCGGAAGTGTTCATTGAATGCGAGGTCATAGACGAACTCGACATTCTGCACATACATCGCCAGGCGCTCGAGCCCATAGGTGATCTCGCCCGAGACCGGATCGCAATCGATGCCGCCGACCTGCTGGAAATAGGTGAACTGGGAAATCTCCATCCCGTCGCACCACACTTCCCAGCCCAGCCCCCAGGCGCCCAGCGTCGGGCTCTCCCAATCGTCCTCGACGAAGCGGATATCGTGCAGCGCCGGATCGAGCCCGATGGCGCGCAGGCTTTCCAGATACATGTCCTGGATGTCGGCCGGCGCCGGCTTCATGATCACCTGGAACTGGTAATAGTGCTGCAGCCGGTTGGGGTTCTCGCCATAGCGCCCATCCTTCGGCCGCCGGCTCGGCTGCACAAAGGCGGCGCGCCACGGCCTGGGCCCCAGCGCGCGCAGCGTCGTCGCGGGATGGAACGTGCCCGCGCCCATCTGGTCGTCGTAAGGCTGCAGGATCAAGCATCCCTTGGACGCCCAGAAGTTCTGCAGCGTCAGGATTAAATCCTGGAAAGTCTTGGCTTTCGGCACCGATTCGGCCTGTATCAAAAGAGGCGGCGGACGCTACAATCCGCCCCGCCCCATAACAAGCCGCCCGCCTGAAGGAGACGTCCCATGCAGACCTGCCGCGCGTTTTTGCTCGCCTGCGCCGCCAGCGCCGCCATCGCCTGCGCCGCCGCCGCCGCACCCGGCTATCACCTGCTCAAATCCGTCACGCTGGGCGGCGACACGTTCTGGGACGCCATCACCTTCGACGCGGCGAACCACCATATCTTCGTCACGCATGGCAGCCATGTCGTGGTGCTGGACAGCCGGACCTACGCCACCGTCGGCGACATCCCCGACGTCACCGGCGCGCACCAGGTGGCCATCGCGCCGGCCAAGGGCTTCGCGACCTCCGGCACGACGAACAGCGTCATTGTCTTCGATCCCAGGACGCTGAAGGTCAGCGGCACGATTCCCGTCGGCACGCGCCCGGACGGCATCGTCTATGAGCCCAAAACCCGCCGCGTCTTCACCTTCAACGCCGGCAGCAAGGATTCCACCGTCATCGACGTCGCCTCCGGCACGGTCGACGGCACCGTCCCGCTCGGCGGCAAACCCGAATTCGCGGTCGCCGACGGCGCCGGCCACATCTTCGACAACATCGAGGACACGTCCGAAATCGCCGAGATCGATGCCAAGACCATGGAGGTGATCCATCGCTGGAAGCTCAGCCCGTGCGAGAGCCCGTCCGGCCTCGCCTTCGACAAGGCGCATGCGCGGCTGTTCGCGGCTTGCGAAAACCAGATGATGGCCGTGGTCGACGCAAAAACCGGCGCAGTCGTCGCCACCGTGCCGACCGGCAAAGGCGCCGACGGCGCCGGTTTCGATTCGCGCACCCGCGACGTGCTCATCCCCAACGGCGAAGGCAAGCTCTCCGTCATCCACCAGGACGCGCCGGACAAATACCGTCTGGTGGAAAACGCCGTCACGCAATTCGGCGCCCGCACGCTGGACTACGACGCGGCGACCCACCGCCTGTTCAGCGCCACCGCCGACCTGACACCCAATCCCGGCCAGCGCCCGGCCTACAAGATCACGCCGGGCAGCTTCCGGCTGGTGGTGTACGGGAAATAGTTCAGGCCGCGGATTCGCCCGGGTGCTCGCCCGGGCGCTGCGGGAAGACGAGGATGCACGCGACGATGATTGCGGCGAGGATGGCCGACGCCAGCGGCCGGCTGACGTTCAGCCCACCCTTGTCCAGCGGCTTGTCGAAGAAATCGCCCACCGTCGCGCCCAGCGGCCGCGTCAGGATGAACGCCGCCCAGAACAGCAGCACAGGCGAGACCCTGGTCCAGAAATACAGCGCCGCGACCACGGCCAGCGCCGCGCCGAACACCAGCGCGCCGCCCTCATAGCCAAGCCCGGCATCGGCGATCCAGTCGCCCAGCGCCGTGCCGAGCGTCTGGGAAAACGTGATCGTCAGCCAATAGAACGCTTCGACCCGTGGCGTGTTCACGGTCTGCACCGACACCGATCCCTCCGAGCGGTACCAGAGCGCGAGAGACGCCATCACCAGCACGAACAACAACATGGACCCGCCCGGATAACCGATACCCAAGGAGCGGTCGGCGAAATCGGCCATGGTCGTGCCCGCCGTGGTCGAGGCGATGATCGTCGCCCAATAGAGAAAGGGATGGAATTTCTGCGCCGCGATCTGCCAGACCACCAGCAGGATGAGCGCGGCGAGGAAAATCGCCGTTCCCACCAGATAGCCCAGGCCCATCGTCATCGACACCGTGTCGCCGCCGGTCTCGCCCAGCGTCGTGGCCAGTATCTTGACGATCCAGAAGGTCAGCGTGACGGCAGGAACTTTGCTCAAATTGGACGAATTGTTCATGAGACCCAAATTTGGCGGAAGGACGTTGGATGCTAGACGATTGCCGCTGCGGCATGAACCAGCGATGAACGGCCCTCAGAACGTGAACAACAGCGCGGCGTACCAGGTATAGCGGCCGGTCTCGTTCACGTTCTGAATTCCCGGCCCTGCCGACGCCAGCAAGTGATAGGTGTCGCTCAGATCATAGATCGCGCCGAAGCCGATGCCCGTGCTGGCGCGGCCGCCCCTGGTGTCCGCCGTCTGGTGGGTGATTTCCGCGCCGAGCTGCAAATGCGGCGTCACCTGGTTGGTCAGCGTCCATCCGAGCTGGCAGAAACTCTGCGAATCGCCGCCGCGGTTGAGCGTGCAGCCGCCGCCGCCGAAACTCGACCAATGGCCCCAGGACCGGCCGATCCAGATCGGCAGCAGCAAGGAGACATGCCGCTCGCCCACGTCCGGCGAACCGGCCGGCAGGAAGACGCGCGGAAAGAACGCGACGTCGACCCCGACATCATCCTGATGCAGAAACTTGTATTTCGCCGCGAGCTCGATATTGCCGAGGCTCGCCGATGACGCGGCGCCGCTGGGCCGGTCCCAGGCAACCGGAATCACGGCGGTCAGTTGCAGATCCGGCGCTGCGCCATAGTTGAAGTCGATGCCGCCCGACCCGTCCCGCGCCGACACGCCGCCAGCGAAGGCGTAGATTTCGTAACGGCCCAGCTCGGTCGGCTGCGGATCGTCGGTGACATAAGGCGGCCCGGCGAATGCCGGTCCCGGCGCGAGGAGCAGGCATGTCAGCAACAGCCGCCTCACGCGAAAACCTCCTTCACAGCGGGCCGCGTCAGCCAATGGATCAAAAGTCCCGCCGCCGTCACGCCGATGCCGCCCTCCAGCCAGTGACCGAGCAGCAACTGCACAACATCGCCGGCGCCATTGACGGCGAAAATTGCGATGGCCAGAACCCGTCCCCATTCGCGCCGCCGAAAACAGCCGACGCTGGCGACGGCCATCACGAGCGACAGCGCCAGGAAGCCCGGACCGGCGATCTGGCGATAGGGCATCAACAGTGCTCGGCGCGCCTCGTACACTTTCCACACGACCTCCAGGAACGTATGGGGCCACATTAGGGCCGAGCCGGCGGCAATGAGAATAAGGGTTGCTACGAAGAAGAAGATGCCAAGCAGCATCACGCCGGTTCGCGTCACCCGCGCACCGGCCGGATGGCGCGGCTGCCGTCCCAATCCGCCGCGGCCTGCTTGATGCGCTCGAAGAACGCGCCTTTGCTGCCGGAGATGTCGGAGACCTCGATCACCGTGCCCGGATGCGTCTCGGTGTCGAAATAGACGAAGCGGCCCTGCGGCCCGCCGATCTGACCCTCCTGCCCGATTTTGAATCCGAGCGACACGTAGCGCTCGAAATCCTCCTGATAGGTCGTCGTCCAGTAGGACATGTGCTGCAGGCCCTCGCGCCCGCTGTCAAGGAAATCGCGATACATGCTGGGCGCGTCGTTGCGCTGCTGGACCAGTTCGATCTGCAATTCGCCGCTGTTGGCGAGCGCGATGCTGACCTCGGCATCCGACGCCTCGCCGCGATAGCGGAACCAGTCCATCTGGACGCGCTCGATATAATAGAACGGCCCGACGCCCAGCACTTGCGTCCAGTGGCGCATCGCCGCTTCGATGTCGCGCACGACATAGCCGTTCTGGCAGACCTTCCCGAAAATCCGGCTCACAGTGCGAGCCCCGTCTCGCCGCGCAGCACCGCATCGGCCTCGCGCGTGTAGGCGCCGTCCGCCTCGTGCAGCACCAGTCCCGCCAGCATCGCGAAGGGCGCGCGCGCGCCTTTCTTCACCTGGATGATGACGCGCTTGGCGGCTTCGCCGGTGCGGGGAAACAGCGGAAACACACTCACGCCCAATTGCGGCAGCGCCGCCAGCGCTTCGCCCATCCGGTCGGCGCGCAGGATGCAGGTGAAGGTGCCGCCCGGCGCGGTGCGCCTGACCCCGACGCCGAGCCATTCGGCGAGCTGGCCGTCGTCATGCGTCGCGCCCGCCTTCATCGCGTCGCCCGACTGCTCGCCGTCCATGCCGTGATACGGCGGATTGCACATCACATGGTCATAGTCGCGCTTCATGTCGGACGGCAGGTCGAGCGCGTCGACCGTGACGAACACCACGCGCGCGCCCAAGCCGTTCGCCGTCGCATTGCCGTTCGACAGCGCCACCAGCGCGCCTTCGATTTCCGCGCCCGCGAGCCGAATGCCGTCGACGCGCACCGCCAGGCACAGGCTGGCCGTGCCGGCGCCGCTGCCCAGTTCCAGAACCTCCTCGCCGGCGCGCGCCGGCACGGCGGCGCTCAGCATCACGGCATCGAGCCCGGCGCGAAAGCCCCTGGCGAATTGGCGCACCGTCAGCCTGCCGCCGAGAAACTTATCTTGCGTGATCTCGGGCGGCGATTCCTGCCGCGCCAGGCCCTCGCGCACCACCTGCCTGCCGCGCTCGACATCGTCGTCCGCCACCATCAGGCGGCGCGGCATAATGCCCAAGCTGCCGTCCATCACGCTGGCGTTCTCGTCGAATACCACGCTTTCGATCTGGGCCTCGCGCAGCAGGCTTTGCGCGAAACTGAGCAGTACCAGATCGTTGGTTTTGAGCAGGACGCGCATGGCTCTCTTTTTCGTGTTGGCGGGGTGCCCCGTGCGGGCTTTGGTCAGCTTGACCGCATCCTGTTCCGCTTCCAATGTCGCAAATGCCGGGTCCAACCGGCAAGGACCGCAGGATGCTCAAACCCGACACCCGCAAGGCCCGCAGCGACGGCATTTCGCCGGTCGAGCGCCTGCATGCGCTGGTGGCGGCCGATATGGCCGCGACCGACAAGATGATCCATGCCCGCATGGGAAGCGCGGTCAATCTCATTCCGGACCTCGCCAAGCACCTGATCGATTCCGGCGGCAAGCGCCTGCGCCCCATGCTGACGCTGGCTGCGGCGCAGATGGGCGGTTACACCGGCGACAAGCACGTCAACCTCGCCGCCGCCGTCGAATTCATCCACACCGCCACACTGCTGCACGACGACGTCGTCGATGCCAGCACCCTGCGCCGCGGCAAGGTCGCGGCCAACCTGGTCTGGGGCAACAAGGCGACGGTGCTGGTCGGCGACTTCCTGTTCTCCCGCGCTTTCGAGATGATGGTCGACACCGGCTCGTTGCGCGTGCTCGACATCCTGGCCGGCGCCAGCGCCATCATCGCCGAAGGCGAAGTGATGCAGCTGAAGTCCGAGAGCAACCTCGGCACCACCGAAGAGCATTATCTGAAGGTCGTCGGCGCCAAGACCGCGGCGCTGTTCGCCGCGGCGGCCGAATCCGGCGCGACGCTGTGCGACCGCGGCCCGCAATTCGTCGAAGCGTTGCGCAGCTACGGCGAGAGTCTCGGCGTCGCTTTCCAACTGGTCGACGACGCACTCGATTATTCCGGGCGCCAGGCGCTGATGGGCAAGGCGGTGGGCGACGATTTCCGCGAAGCCAAGGTCACCCTGCCCGTCATCCTCGCCTATGCCCGCGCCGACGCCCAGGCCGCCATGTTCTGGAAACGCGTCATCGAAGGCGGCCCGCAAAGCGAAGCCGACCTCGAACGCGCCATCACCTGTGTCGAGGAAACCGGCGCCATCCAGGAAACCATGACCCGCGCCCGGCACTACGCCGACAACGCCGTCGCCGCGCTCAGCCCCCTGCCGCCCGGCGACATCCGCTCAGCCCTCGCCGACATCGCCGATTTCTGCGTCGAGCGGGCGTATTAAACTTTCCTCCCCCGTCGTTACGGGGGACGTGCCGAGCGCAGCGAG
>DATCAT010000035.1:0-183742 GCA_036512455.1 Rhizomicrobium sp. | reverse complement strand
TAGAGCAGTTTTGGAATGAACTGACTCGGGTCGGATTCCCAAAGTTGGCACGATAGGCGAGTCTGGGACCGCGGCTGATTCGGGAGGCGTGGATGGCGCGACCCTATTCCCTGGATTTTCGTGTTGGCCTGGTTCGTTACGTGGAGGGCGGGGTATCGGCCCGAGCGGCGGCCAAGGTGTTCGGGGTGAGCGAGAGCTCTGCGATCAAATGGATGCAGCGCTGGCGGCGGCAAGGGAGCGTTGCTCCTGATCCGGTTCGAGGCCACCGCCGCCAACTGCTTGAGAGCCATACCGATTGGCTTCTTGAGGTCATCGAGACCAAGACCGACCTGACGCTCGAGGAGATCCGTGCGCAACTGAAGAAGCGTGGGGTTCGTGTCAGCCTGTGGACAGTGTGGAGCTTCTACGACCGGCACGACATCAGCTTCAAAAAAAAGCGTCTACGCCAGCGAGCAGGACCGCGCCGACGTCGCGGCGGCACGGGAGCGTTGGAAGGCCGTCCAAAAGCAGCTTGATCGCTCTGGCCTGGTCTTCATCGATGAGACCGGCACCAGCACCAACATGGCGCGCGCCAGAGGCCGCTGCCGGCGCGGCGAGCGGCTGATCGGCAAGGTCCCTCACGGCCACTGGAAGATCACCACCTTCGTTGCGGGCCTGCGCTGCGACGCGATCACCGCGCCCTTCGTCATCGACCAGCCGATGAACGGCGCGATCTTCAAGGCCTATCTGGAGCAGTGTCTCGTGCCGACCCTCAAGCCAGCCGACATCGTCGTGATGGACAATCTGTCGTCCCACAAGGGCGAAGATGTGCGCCAGATCATCGAAGCAGCCGGCGCCACGCTCCTATACTTGCCGCCTTACTCTCCCGATCTGAACCCGATCGAGATGGCTTTCGCCAAACTCAAAGCTCATCTGCGCAAAGCCGCTGAGCGCTCCATGCCGGCGCTCTGGGATCGCATCGGCGCGATCCTTGCCACCTTCTCACAAGCCGAGTGCGCGAATTTCTTCAAGCATGCCGGCTATGCGTAATCTCATGCCAAAATCGCTCTAGACAGGAATTGGCGAAGTTCGTGGCGCGGATATTATATTTTGTATGGCGCGGCGCTCAGAGCTGCTTGCGATAAACCAGGAATCCCGAGCGGTCGGCGACCTGGTTGTAGAGCACCATCGCCGCGGCGTTGCTCTCGTGGGTTTGCCAATAGACGCGCTCGCTGCCCGCAAGGCGCGCCTGTTCGTACACCGCCTCGATCAACGCGCGTCCGATGCCGCCGCCGCGGCGGCTCTGGTCGGTGAACAGGTCCTGCAGATAGCAGATGGGATTGATCAGCGTCGTGCTGCGATGGAAGAGATAATGCACCAGGCCGGCCAGTCTGCCGTCCTGCTCGGCAACGAGTGCGTGCATCGGCTCGGCCGAGTCGAAAAAACGTTGCCAGGTCGCGGCCGTGAGCTCTTCGGGCAGCGCCGTCGCGCCATGGCGTCCATAGAAGCGATTGTAGCCGTCCCACAGCGGCCGCCACTGCGTGTAATCATCGGGTGTCGCGAAACGAATGGCGATCGGCATGGCGGCTCCGTTGTCTTGGGCAACGAGGTTTACGGCTTCGGGCCGGCTTTGTCAGCGCGGAAAGACGGCACCAGCCATGCCGCCGCGCCATGGCTGCGCGGTGCCTGGCGTCGTCAAGGCGAATATCGATCCGTGACTGAAAGTCATATCCGGCGCGGCGGCCGGCATTCCGCTAAGATCGTCTTGTATTTGGATTAAGGGGGGATCATGTCCAGCCGGCTCTCACGCCTGTATCTCGCGATTGCTTTTTGCCTGCCGTTCGCCGGCGCGGCGCAGGCGCAGGTCGAAACCGTCGTCGTCACCGGGGCCCGTCTTCATGACGAAAACGAGGCGCCGCATCTGGTCTTCATCAAGCGCGCCGATCACGTCATCACGCACCTCAATGTCACCTGCGATACGCGCGAACTGAGCCTGCGCCGCGCCGAGCTGAAGGAAACCCTGCGCAACATGATCCGCGCTGCGGGCGGTACGGCCACGATTTCGCTTGGCCTGGGCGACCAGATCGTCGGCGACTTGAGCGAATCGAATTTCGATTCGATCATCGAGCCGGACAGCCGCGCCGACACCAGCCATGCGGTGGTCATCATCAAAACCAAGGTCGCGGCCGACGATACGCTCAACGCGGCCATCGCCCGCATCACAGCATTCGTCAACGACGTGCCGAAGGCTGGGCGCACGGAAATCCTGCGCCAGGGCGGCTGGGACCTCACGATCGTCGGGCCGGAACAGTATCGCGACGCGATTCTCAAACTGATCGTCGAAGACGCGCGCCACAGTGCGGAGCTGTTCGGATCGGGCTACGGGATATCGATCGAGGGGCTGGAACACCAGGTGTCGTGGTACCAGAAAGGGCCGCTCGATCTGGGGCTCTATATTCCCTACGCCCTGAAGCTCACGCCTCTGCAACACTGAACAGGCGCGCGACCAAGACAATTGAGCGGGCGTGCCTTCAATATTCGCGGAAATCGAAGCCGGCGCGGTGCAGATCGGCGACGGCCCGCACGATGCTGCCATAGCTGCGCCGCACGGTGTCGTAGCTCTCCACCTTGGCGAGTTGCAGGCGCGGAACGATCAGGCCCTTGTTGCCGATCCGGACGGCGACGTCCTGCCGCACCAGCTTGTTCGCCGTGCGCCGCAGCGTCTCATAGGGAATGCGCAACGCGCTCGCCAAGGCATGGACCGTGACCGGCCGGCGCAGCTCGTCCGGCGGCAATTCGCGCAAGCCGCCATATTTCAGGTTTTCCGGCGAGTTGGTGATGTGCTGCACATTGGCGGTCCAGAGCGCGGTGAACACCAGGCCGTCGAGCAGGTTGTCACCGCGTAGCCGGCCCAGCATGTCGATGCCGCGCATGATCAGTTCGGTGCCGGCGCGCAGCAGGGAGCGGATGTTCGAAGGCGTTTCGCCCGCCGGCGGCATGGGCACGGTGGTGGGCAGCACGCGATGATAAGGCTCGAAATTGAAATCGGCGCGCTTCAGATCGCTCAAGAAGCGCAGCAGGCTCGGCAGGTTTTCCAATATGACCTGGCGTTGCGCCTGGCGCAGAAGGACTTCGGCCGGGACGATGTAGCCTTTGTGGCCAATGCGCACGCAGAGCCCCGCCTTGAGCAATGTGTGGACATAGCGGCGAACAGTCTCATAGGGCATGCGCAGAGAGTTGGAGAGCGCCATGGCGCTGACCGGCGCCCGCGCCGCATCGGGCGGCACCTGCTCCAAATGGCCATAGGCGATATTCGCTGAGGAATTGGTGATGTGTTTGACGTTGGCGGTCCACATCGCCGTGTAGACCAGCGCCAAAATGAGGTCGTCGTTCGCCATGCGCGCCATGGAGTCGATGCTGCGCAGAAAGAAGTCCGCCCCGACGCGCAGAATGGCCCGCACATTGGGCGGCGGGTCCGGCACGGCCGGCAGCGAGGCCTCTTCGACCGAAGGGCCGGATGCAGGTTCGCCGTCTGACATACGCATTACTCAGGTCCCCCGGCGGCAATGAAGCGATGTCATGCGGGCGATGCAAGTTAAGATTGCGGTGTGGAACTTCCCAAGCCGACGTCTGAAAATGTGGCTCGCCGCTGCCGGGCCTCGCGATCACAGGCCCTCCGCCTTCGCGGAGGGCATCGTTCGCCCAAAAACGACTTAGGCCCGGCGAAGGGCCGGGCCTAAGATCGTGAGTTCACGATGGTTGCGGGGACAAGATTTGAACTTGTGACCTTCAGGTTATGAGACTAACAGGCGAATATCTATCTAATTGTAATTACAATTGAAAATGACGTCGCTGTTATGAGTGTGTGACGCGCTGTGCGAGAAAATCGAGCCCTATTGCGCCCATACTGTGCGCTTTAGACGCGCATTTTCGGGTCTGTTTTGAGCAGGATCGGTCAACGAGATTCCGATTGAACGGCACCGCTGAGTCGAGGTGCGTTATGCCGAGCAGAGACATTCACCGTCCCGTTTGAATGGTTGCTGGCGGCGCCTATGCGGGAGTTCGAGCCCACAGGCGCTACAAGGACCGCCCACGGCCAGCCGCTCCCATTGTGGCCGAGATGATGGGCGGCATTGCAGGAGGCTGGTTGGGCGGCACATTGCCCGATTGGATCATTCCTCCCGCCTCGCCCAATCATCGAAATTAGGCGCGAAGCTTTTGCTGGAGCGATGCACTCGCTTAAATTCGATGGCCCAGATCAATTCTACAGACAACCCATGGTAGAAGTCATCATGCGAAGTGAATCGGCGTCGAGCTAGTTTGTGGATAGATCGAATGACAATGCTGACGGTTGTTTCTCAGGGAGTTGCCGAACTCGAAATCAAGAATATCAGTCTGCAACCGCTGCTCGGCGCATATGAACTTTCGCTGGGACTGATAGGCAAGGCACTCAACAACGTTTCCGAGTTGTACTGGTTCACCCTTACTGGAGCACATGTCAGTCTTTCTTCGGTGGCTGGGATCAAGAAACGCCTTGGCATCGCCACGGCAGGACAGATTTTCCGAACTCATGCGGGCGGTTATGGGGCGCATGTTTCGGTGGAATTCAAATTGACCCTTCAGCCCCATCAGATCACCGCGATGGAGGACCTCTGCCACGATCAAGATATGACATTCGAGCTGAGCGTCATCGGTGAGGGCGGCGGCGGACCGCAAGGGCGTTCGCACCTGTACGAGACATTCTCAAAGATGGTGCCGCGTTCGGCTTGGGTCGAACAGCTACGCTCGGCCGCCGCTCTCGACATTCTCCTTTTCGAAGTGCCGATGCCAGTCTCGGACCCACCACCCGAACAGCGGGCGATGATCGGGTCTCTGCGGCGCGCCCAGAAAATGTTTCTGGAAGGAAACTACCCCGAATGTGTGCAGCGATGCCGCGACGTGATGGACGCTATTGAGGCGGACCCTGTTCTGGCGAACAAACACATCGAGACGATGAAAAAACTGATCACGTCGGAAGACCGAAGGAATATGACACGGGAAGAACGAGAATTTGTGATCATATCGGCTGTCCGAAATTACACTCACTTGGCGCATCACCCCGGCGATCCAGAAGGTCCTGGATACTTCACGCGAAACGAAGCGAAACAGGCATTGACGTTGAGCGCAGCGCTGGTTGCGCGTGCATTCACGTCATAGGTCGCACAGTATGGGATCTCGCAACTTTGAGTATCTGTTGTCCGAAATTTCAAGTAGAAAGGAGTGCGCGTTTCGCGAGATTTGAAAGAGATCAATGGGAACACATAATCCACGCCAAGTGCTAGAGACACTCCGAGACCATCTCACCCAACCTGAGACCCATATCGCCTTCTTGTTTGGTGCGGGAACGTCGTCGGCGGTTCGAATTCGAGTTCCACTCCCCAATAAGGATGACGGCAGCCCGAACGATCCGGCATTTGAGGAACGGGCACTGATCCCCAACGTCGCTGAACTCACTGCCATATGCAACCGGGAAATCAGAAAGCTCGATCCCGAGGGAGAGGCGAAGAGATTCGCAAGCGCGCTCGAACTTGTTGAAGGGGAGGCCCAGCCAACCGGTCGGACAGCCAATATCGAAGACATTCTTTCCTGCGTGCGCAGGAAACTTCATGCGATCGGAAACAACGACAGACTCGTCGGTTTGAGTCGCGACGATCTGGAGCTACTTGAAGCAACAATTAGGCGCACAATTGCTGCCCAGGTAAATCCAGACAAGTCCAACTTTCCTGAGCGCTTGCCGCACGAGGACCTTGTGCGTTGGATTGCACGTATGCCAAGACAGCATCCCGTTGAGATATTCACGACCAACTACGATGTGCTTTTAGAAACCGCTCTAGAGGCAGAACGTGTTTCGGCGTTCGACGGATTTGTTGGCTGCAATCGTCCGTTCTTTTGCCACGAGAGCCTGGTCCGACCGGAGAGCGCGCCGGGTGCGGCCTGGGCTCGACTATGGAAGGTTCATGGCTCGATAAATTGGCAGATCGACACCGTCAGAGGACACAAGCGCGTCGTTCGTACGCAACCCAACAACGAGGGCGAAATGATCATGCCCTCGCATCACAAATACGATGAGTCCCGCAAGCAGCCATATTCTGCATTCCTGGATCGGCTCACCCGTGTGCTGGAACGCGACGACACGATTTTGATTACGTGCGGCTACAGTTTCTCAGACGAGCACATCAACGCAATTCTGTTTGACTCGCTAGAAGCGAAACAGCGTCCACACATCATTGCCTTGCAATACGCCGATCCCGAGCAAACCAATGTGATTGTTGAGCGTGCTGCCCGATTTTTGAATTTCATGGTGTTGGCGAGGCGCTCTGCGATCATCGGTGGCAAGACCGGCGATTGGGCGTTAGCTGACAATAGTGCAGTTCCATTTTTGGATGGTGCTTTCACACTAGATGTCACGCCTGATGGTGAGCAGCCATCGCTCAAGGGTGAGTTTCTCTTGGGCGACTTTGTGAAGTTCTCGCAGTTTCTAGCTTCGTTGACAGGGCCAGCGCTCTAATGGCGAGTTCCGATCCCACATTTGTCGGCCAAGTTGCATCTGTGGTCGGCGGAACGGTCAGAGTGAGGCTGCGCCGCGATATGCCAACGACACTTGTGTTAGTGGAGGGAGAGTCATATCGCGTCGGTCAAATCGGCGGATTTTTCCGGATGCCGATTGGATATACGCAATTGTATGCCGTCTGTTCCCAAGTGGGGGCCGACGCCGTGCCTGGCGCGGTCGCTGAGGCCATGCCGGTACTAGAACGCGATCAAGCGATGGACGACAGCCTGGCAGGTTATCGCTGGATGACGGTCGTTCTGTTTGGCGAGTCCGTGGGGAAAACATTTGAACGAGGCGTCGGGCAGTACCCCACCGTTGGTGACGAAGTACATTTCGTCACAAAATCCGACCTTGAAATCATATACAGCAGCTCAACCGACAACGCGTTGAAGGTCGGAACAATTGCTTCCTCGAACGGAATTCCGGCGCAATTGGATTTGAACAAGCTCGTCAGTCGCCACTCCGCCATTGTTGGTTCAACGGGCGCGGGAAAGTCAAATCTCGTTTCGGTGCTTTTGGAGGCACTGAGTTCCGAGCAATTTCCGTCCGCAAGAGTCTTGGTAATCGATCCTCACGGAGAATACTCAGCGGTCGCGCGTGACAAGTCGAAGGTGTTCCGCATCAACCCGGCTGAAGGCGAAAGCCGTCTTATCGTTCCGTTCTGGGCGCTTCCATTTGACGAACTGCTGGCGATTACGTTCGGCGGCATGTCGCCATCCAACGAGGCGGCGGTAAGAGACCGCGTGCAGGAGTTGAAGCGCGCAGCCGCCCTCAAACTGAAGAAAGTCCCGCTGATCGAATCGATTACCGCAGACAGTCCGATTCCGTTTAGTCTGCATCAATTGTGGTTTGAGCTTGACGACTTCGAGCGCCAAACATTTCGCGGAACTGGCACCGCTCGCGTGGCGACTAAAATCGTGACCCCAGGCGACGCCAGTACCTTGTCGTCTAATGTCTATGAACCGTACAGGCCAGGAAGCCAAGAGCCCTACAAAAACCCTTCTCCGCGCGGGCTCTCGAAGCAACTCGAACTGACGCGAAGCCGGCTAACTGACTCTAGATACAGCTTCCTGTTCAATCCAAGCGCAGAATATACCCCCACACTTGAGGGACAAGTTCAAAGCGATCTCGACGGCCTTATTGCGTCATGGATCGGGCATGAGTCGACACTGACGCTGCTGGACGTTTCCGACATTCCATCCGAAGTCGCGTCCGATGTTGTCGGGCTTCTGGTTCGGATCGTGTACGACTCTCTGTTTTGGGCAGCAGGTCTCGCTATTGGCGGGCGGCGGCAGCCCCTTTTAATTGTTCTCGACGAGGCGCACAGATTTTTGCCGGATGGGAAGGATACAAGTTCGCACCGAATTCTCACCCGCGTCGCGAAGGAGGGCCGAAAGTACGGAGTCGGTCTAATGATCGTGACACAACGCCCAAGCGAAATTGACGGAACAGTTCTTAGTCAGTGCGGAACAATGATTTCGCTTCGCACAACGAGCCCGAAGGATAGAGAACGAGTCTCCGCCTCGTTTCCCGATGATCTTGGAAGCCTCGTTGACCTACTGCCCTCGCTTCGGACCGGAGAGGGGTTATTCGTGGGAGAGGCGATGCACGTCCCGTCGCGCGTTCGGATTAGGCATTCCTCGGTGCCGACTCAGAGTGGAGATCCGGATACAAAAGTCCGTTGGACGCAGGCGGTTCGGCCCGATCCGAAACTGTATAGCACCGCACTGCGAAATTGGAGAAATCAGCGAAAGGACTAGATGAAATGGAAATGATCTTTATCGACTCAAGCAACGTCGAGCAGATTGGATTTGACGATCAAGCTGGTGAAATTCACGTCATATTCAAGAACGGGCGGCACTACATATACTCACCGGCCTCCCAGGAAGTTTTCGACGAATTTCGGAACGCACCATCCAAAGGCACCTACCTGAATCAGGTCATCAAGCCACGCTATTCCTGTCGGGAGGTGTAGTTGCCGTCGAGGTGGTACATGGTCCGTCGAGAAGCACCAGCACACGTCCGCCCGCGAGCATTTCAACGATTGGACGTGAGCGACTTTAGACCCTATGCGGGCATCAGGCCTAAGTGAACTTGCGACGAAGTTTGTCGACTAGCGTGTCCCAATCGACAATACCAAGAGAGTCTCGTCGTTGCCGTTCGAGCATTACCCCTATTTGAGCAACATCCCATTTTCTCCCAATCACAAGCTGCAAATCCGGTTTGAAAACATCCATCCCGTATGCGCCTTTGAACCTCTCCCGAGTATCAGCATTTGCGAATGCCTCGCCATAATCTCGGAGTTGCTGGACTGCGCTATTCAGATGTCTATAGAAATCTCGGTGTCCAGACCTCTCGGCTTTTACAACAGGCACAGATGGAAGCTTGAGTTCGATGATCTTGCAGAAGTCCGTCTGACTGTGGGGATGAAGCACGAAATCTGCTCGCCAATTCACCTTCCGATGATCGGGCGCGATTACCGCTTGTGGAACAATCCTGTCATATTCGTCCCCCTTCAATAGTTCAGGATGCTTTTCGAAAAATCGTTGAAGGTCCGTTTCTCTAATTCTCTGGTCATTGACGAGTTCTTCCAATTCCCTCAGCACTGCGGACCACTTGTTAAAGGCGGCAATGTAAATCCCGCAGGGCAGCCTACCAGCGCCGCCCGCAAATACCCAGGAACCGTCTGTCTGTTGCAGCCCAGCTTCGATCTTTCCGTCCTCGCGAACGCGAAATGAAATGACGCCCGCGCCGACGTCGATAACCTGCTCACCTTTCGAATAGATAGAAAAAATGCGGTCTATCGCATCACCAGGTGTTTGGATCGTCTCAGCAGCATCGTCGGGCACCTCGACGCCAAACTCTTCCTCATAGGCCATGACCAATTCAATCTTGTCGAGAGAGTCCGCTCCCAGATCGGCGGTGACGTCGGCGTCCAGTCTTACCTTATCGGCCTCAACGTTCAGATGTTCTTCTACAATCTTCGCAATCCGAACTTCTATAAACGACCAAGTATCTATCACCGATTTTCTCCGACGAGGCGGAACGCTGATGGCCAATTACTTGTCTCAGACCCCATCGCTTTTGCATGTTTTTTTGGAATTAGGCAACGCAAAAGGTGCACCGACTCTCAGGCGTCATTCGTCGGAGCAACATCACACTGAGCCGACGACCCCTGCGGTCATCTGCTTACAAAGTCAGAGGCACAATGTCTTTCGCATACCTCATCATTCTTAGCTGTTCCCGCCCCTTTGGTCTTCGAAATCTGTGCGGGATCGAAGCTCAAAACGCATTTGGCGCTGAACGGACTGCTTAGCTCTCCATCAATCATGAGCTTCAAATAGATATTGTAGTTCGGCAGACTGATGAGGTCTTGCAGGTCGAAGACTGGTTGAAATTCCTTCGCTAGATATGATGCGTCCTCTGCTCCAACACGGAAGCTTATGAACGTGCCAGTGTTTCCGAGAACCGCATGTCGGATATCAGGCTCGAGCTGGTGGAGGTGTTGGTGCGCGAGTGTCAGGCCAACACCATACTTGCGTAGCTCGCTCATCATGTTGGCGAGCATGAGTGTCGTAAAGGCTTGGAATTCGTCCGCGTAGACGAAGAACGGACGGCGTGCTTCACCCTCGATCTCCGCGCGGCTGAATGCAGCCAGACCAAGCGTCGAGACGATTAAGCTCCCAAGGAGTGTTGAACTCTCCTCGCCAAGCCTTCCCTTGGCGAGGTTCACGAGCAACACCTTTCCTTCGTCCATGAGAGATCGAAAGCTCAAGCCGATCTTGGGTTCAACAAGGATGCGGCGGAGTGTTGGGTCTGAGAGAAGCGCACCAAGCTTGTTCTGTATCGGCGCGACGGCATCGGCCCGCTGCCGGAAGTGATAGTTCTCGAACTCATGCCGCCAAAATCGTTGCACGGTCTCGTTTCGCATCTCCCGCACGATGCTTTTGCGATAGGTCTCATCCGCGTACATGCGGAGAATATCGGGCAGCGTTGAGCCGTCCTTCTCAAGAAGCGCATAGAGAGTGTTGCGAAGGACATGCTCCATACGCACGCCCCAGGCATCAGGCCAAAGCTTTTTGAAGGTCTCGATGAGGCCGGAGATGGCGAGTGGTATCTTATCTTCCCGCACACGCCGCAACGGATTGTATCCGTATGGCTGGGACGCATCGGAAGCGTTCAGATAGACGACCCTTTGTCGCTGATCCGGCGGCACCGCTGCCGCTATGCGTTCAACCAAGTCCCCGTGTGGGTCTATGAGCGCGAAGCCGCGACCTGCTTCCAGGTCTTGAAGAGCGAGGGTTTCGAGAAGCGTGGACTTGCCGACACCCGTTTTGCCGATGACGTAGAGATGCAAGAGACGATCTGGTTGCTTGATGCCAACGAGACGGTGCTTGTTGCGGAAGTTGGTGTGAGCGAAATGCAAATAGTCGGCCGAAGGCATTCCGCCATTTTCGGAAATGATTGCTAGGACGAACAGTGGTCACTTTCCGCATTGGTTGCGAGCATCGATGCAGCTGGGGATGTAGGGACATTGGGGACGTTGCTGCCGGCGTCGGTGTTCAAGAGCGGCGCAACCAAATATCTCAACACCTTCCATTTGCGTATCGACTTTTCGATATGGTTCCAGTCTAGTCCGCGTAGGCGCACTAACACGGATTCCTTTGTCTCGGACGCCGAAGATAGCGAGAAAAACCAATCCCATTTTGGTGTTCGAGATTGGATTTCCTCATAGGTCGGCAAATCCTCAAAGACAAAATTATAGAGCGCCTGAAATGGCAAGGGATTCGCTTGTTCTTTGAGCAAAAGCGCTGGGTGTTCGAGAATTTCTGTCGCCTCTGCAAGGAACGCTTCAATTTCCTCCTGGGTGATGTCCAAATCGTTGCTGACATCAACTACCTTTTCAGCCTCGACATCGAGCGCGTCCATTTGCTGTTCAAGGCCGCGTCGCATGGCGTCCGATGTGGCGAGGGGAAACGCGCGTACGATCTCCGCTTTTTGAAGCGCGATCTGTTCTTGTCGGCGGCTGATATCCCGAACCGCACTTCGTGCGCGCTCACATTGAGCGGCAAACAGTTCCATGACGCGTGCGCGTATGGCCGGACGAGAGGCCGTGTCGAATTTCGCGGCTGCAAGACACACCTCAATCTCCTGCTCAAACTCACGCTTCGATACGCCAAAATAGTCATGCCCTCGTGCGCAATGGTATGTCGGGAATCGCTGACCACTTCGCCCGCGCGGGCAACTGCCGTAGAAGGCTTTATGGCAGTGCGGACACAAGACGACTTTTCTGAACGGAAACTGCGGATTGTTCTTGCTGAGTTTCAATGCTCGCCGTTCGTCGTAGTGTTTTAGAAGCTCAAGACCTTGATCAGTCTCTCGGAGATAGATTGTGCCGCGATTGGCCGCGTTGAATGTCTCGATGGAGACGAGACCGTCGTACGCCGCACGAATGGGCTTCCAATTTGTCCACCGCTCACAGACAACGCCGCAATAGATTGGGCGCTTGATAATTTCTTGGAGGCGTTTGGGGCTTAGAGGGTTCCCGCCCTGCCGTCCAACGACGACCTCGCGCGTTGCGTCCCAGCGTCTCTGAAAACGTGAACGGTAGCCCATGGCGTTAAGGCGGTCGCAGATTTCTTGGTCGCTCAGACCGCCGCTTGCTCTCATCTCAAACATAGCGACAAAATATTTCGCGCGTTCAGGATCGGGCGTCTCTATGACGTGCTTTCTGTTGCCCACTTCGATACGCGTATTCACAAAGCCGTCGTTAGGGCTTCGGACTTTGTACCCGCGCCGACGCAGCGCGATCTCCTGTCCGATGAGCCGGGTCAGTATGGTGGTGATTTCTTGATTGGCCTTTTCGGCCTCGACGATTTCCGCGACCTTGCTTGGACGCGTTCGGCTCCATACGAACTCGACGCCTAGGTGCTCAAGTGTGTTGATACTCGGCTGAATGATGCCATACGTATCGATCAGCTCGACACCGCGCTTCTCTAACGCTCGCTGCATCTCCTGATACGTGAGACTTCCCGCGCGCGTGAAGCGGTCGATGGTGCGGAATATGTAGTATTGAACCTCGCCGGGGTGCGCGTCGATGAATGCAAGTATTTCCTCAAACACGGGACGGTCGGCGCTCCGCCAACTGTACGCCTCGCGCCAAGGATCATGCACAAGCTTCCACCCTCGATTATCGGCAATGCGTTTGCAGATTTCGCATTGCATATCGAGGCTTTCGCCTTGGTACGCTTGCTTAGACGTGCTGACGCGAACATGGACAATGCAGCCCGGGACACGGGAACTTGTTGCATTTCGTGAATTGTTCATAGAGAGGCTTCATTTTACCGCATCGGGTGCGGCTCGCGCGAATCGGTATTTCGTCGCTCTCTGTTTCGCTTCTTGAGCCACCATTCGAACAGCGCTGAAACTGCCGTATCGAGCTTTGCTTGTATTCGTGCCGCCTCCTCGTCGCTTAAATCGCGAGCGCGTGGTGGTAACAAGTTGCGAAACTCCGAAGGCGTCATGCGACGCTATTTTCGTGCGTGTGAGGAAGTTGAGGTAGAGGGAGCTTTCCGCTGCGGCTGCGGACTAGCGGTGACGGAGCGACCGCATGAACGTCCCCAACGTCCCCAACGTCCCTACGTCACTGTGCAGCCCGCAACTCGCGCGGAATGTCACTACTAGTCAGCGCGATACCTGAGCCGCATCGTTAGCGTTATGCAAAAGAACCGAGGCCGCATTCCAACAGTCTCCCGCATCACCTCCGACACCCTAATCGAACTCGTCTATGACCGCCCCAAGCGCACCACCGCACTCGCCGTCTCGCGCTTCGGCGGTCTCTGGAATATCGAGCAGGAGGTGAAGATCGAGACCGGCGAAGTCTTGGTACCTTATGCGCCGTCAAACAATCTCATCGCCAACGAGTGCGTGCTGTTGCCGTCAACTCCCGTGGAATGCGGCTTGAAGGCCGAACTCATTGCCGATATCAGGGCGTTCATTCACCGCTACGTCGATCTCTCACCGCTCTTCGAGCAGATAGCGACGTACTACGTCCTCCTCTCCTGGTTACATGACGCCTTCGGCGAGTTGCCATATCTTCGCCTTCGCGGGGACTACGGCACAGGCAAGACCCGCGCCCTCATGGTCATCGGCTCGCTCTGCTATCGTGGCTTCTTTGCTTCCGGCGCTTCAACCGTCTCTCCCATCTTTCACACCCTCGATGCGTTCAGCGGCACGCTGATCCTGGACGAAGCTGACTTGCCCTATAGCGACGCCAAGGCAGAACTCGTCAAAATCCTCAACAACGGGACCGTGAAGGGAATGCCGGTCCTTCGCACGATCGTCACCAAAGACAAGGAGTTCAACCCGCAGGCATTCAAGGTGTTCGGGCCGAAGATCATCGCGACACGGGAGCCATTCCAAGATCGCGCGCTTGAAAGCCGCTTCCTCACCGAGGAAACGGGTACGCGGCCACTTCGCGTGGATATCCCTATCCATCTACCGAAGGAGTGGAAGGCCGAGGCGCTCGCGCTTCGCAATCGCCTCCTGCACTTCCGGTTCTCGGAATTCTTCAACATCAAGACCGACACGACGGCGCTCATGGAGGGCGTTGAGCCGCGGCTGAATCAGACGGCTCTCTCCCTCTTGTCGCTGGTTGATGACGCGGGCCTACGCGCAGATATCCAACGCTCACTTGTTGCTGCGGACACCGAAGCCGTTCTTGCCCGCCAGGAGGCACCCGAAGCGCGGGTGCTGGCTGCGGTTCTTGCCACGTTCGCCGCCAACAACGGCGCCGGCGCCGCCTCGGTCAGCGAGATTACCGACCGTTTCAACAAGGAACATAGGGCCGACTATGGTGGTCCTATGCCGCCGCGCTGGATTGGCGAAGTGCTGCGCAAGCGCCTGCATCTCCAAACGCGAAAGAGCAACGGCGTCTATATCGTGCCACCGACCGAGACGCCGAAACTCGACGGACTAGCGCATAGGTACGGGCTCTGAATGACCCTGTTTAGAAATATCTGATGGAGATTTGAGCTTCTCCCCATCTCACTTCTGTAAGGTCGGGTTGCACGCTATTTACATACCTGTTCCCGCAATCGAGACGGATATCCCGTCTTTTCTCGTTGGCCTTCGCTTGCGACGATTGCGCTTACATCTATGCCACGTCGCAAAACCCACTATCTCAGAACAGCCCGATTGTCTTCCGGCCTATCACAGTCGGAGCTTGCTGGCCTTCTTGGGGTGGGCGAAGACGTGGTGTCGAATGTCGAAATAGGCCGAACTGAACCTTCGCTCGCATTTGTGCTTGGCTCGATGCTCTTGTTCGGCAAGTCGGCCGAGCAGCTCTATCCCTACTTGTACAACACCATGCAGGAAGACCTCGGCCAGCGTGCCGCTGAACTCGACGAGAGGCTGAGGGACCGCACCGATGCACTCTCGCAAAAAAAGCTCGCGCTTCTCTCCGCGATGGCAAAGCGGACCTCACCTATCGATCTATGAGCACCTACAGTCAGATCGGCAATGAGCGTCTTGTTCTCGCGGTGTATCCAACTTCGCGCGGATTTGGCTGGGTCTTGTTCAGTGACCCTCTCTCGCCAGTGGATTGGGGTGTCGCCAGCGCCAAAACGGGGCGCAACGCCCGCCTCGTTCGACGCTTCGAGCGAATTCTAAGACGGCACGAGCCGTCGGTATTCGTGGTCGAAGATCCAATCCGACGTTGCGGACGATCAGAGCAAGTGCTGCGATTGCACCAAGACTTTGTGCACTTGGCGTTGCTGAACGGAGTGGACGTAGCAGCCTATCCGCAACACGTCGTCGCCCAACACTTCTCGCATGTGGGCGCAACAACGAAATATGAAATAGCTCAATTCATTGCATCGAAAATTGAAGCCTTCGACCATCGTCTCCCGCGAAAGCGTCGCGCCTATGAAGGCGAACAGCATCACCAGGCGCTCTTCGATGCCGCTGCGCTTGCCCTGACGTATTTCGCGAAGACCAGCGAGCCTCAGTGAGCCTCTTCGCGTGCATTTGGGAGCGTCGGAATAGTCCGGCGCTCCCGCTGTGCACGGGAGGTGTCTATGAGCGCAGTTCTTTCAAGATCGAATGTGTACGAGGCCGTCACGGCTCAGATTGTGGCGGCAATCGAAGCCGGAGCGGGCAGGTGCGTGATGCCCTGGCACGCCGGCGTCGTGCCGATGATGATGCCGCGCAATGCCGTGACCGAGATGCCGTACCACGGCGTCAACGTCGTCGCACTGTGGGCCGCTGCAAGCACACATCGCTACGTCACGGGATACTGGGCCAGCTACAAGCAGTGGCAAGCGCTCGGTGCAAACGTCCGTCGCGGCGAACGTGGTTCCCTCATCATCTTCTACAAGAGGCTCGACGCCGATCCTTCCAAACAGGAAGGTGAGGATCAGGACACACGGCGCTTCGTCATACGCTCGTCGCATGTGTTCAACGCCGAGCAGGTCGAAGGTTGGGGGTTGCCGCAACCCAGGCGGCAGTCCGAGGTCGAGACGAATGCGCAGATCGAGGCGTTCGTCGCAGCAACCAAGGCAGACATTCGCCACGGTTCAGCGATTGCTTGCTACCGCCGCAAGCCCGACTACATCGACATGCCCTGGCGAGAAGCGTTTCGTGGCACGCCGACCAGCTCACCAACCGAAGCGTATTATGCCGTCCTTCTCCATGAACTCACGCACTGGTCCGGCGCGCCTCACCGGATCGACCGTACATTCGGCAAACGCTTCGGAGACGCGGACTACGCGTTCGAGGAGTTGGTTGCCGAACTCGGGGCAGCGTTTCTCTGCTCTGCCTTCGGGATCGTGAATGAGCCAAGGCCAGACCATGCGGCCTACATCGCGCACTGGCTTGAAATCCTCGGGAAAGACAACCGCGCGATCTTCACTGCGGCTGGCATGGCGCAGGAGGCAGTTGAATATCTGCGATCATTGGCGGCGGAGCAAGGAAAATAGGATAGGCGTTCTACTTGGACCCTGGCGATTGCCGGGGTCCTTGTTTGCGAGTTAGGTCAAGAATAGATCGCCTTGATGGCGCTTCAACGACGCGCGTGTCCTAGAACTATTGCAATAGGCTGTCGAATTGCAGTTGCTCGGGCTTCTTGCGCGGCAGCTTCTTGTTTCTCGAAGCGCCTATGACGTTTGGAACAATGGTACGCTTCGGCTTCAATACCGAGACCAGTTCAAGCGCAAGGTCTTTGGTGGCGGCTATAACATACGTAATCCGGGTCTTGGGATTTTGCATGAGCTCCCCGATGATCTCATCGGTAAATTCACAACCGTCGAGATCGCAGAAGAAGGCGCCCGCTCTTTTGGCAATGTACGCCGCAGGGATCACGTCATGTAGTTGCTGGCCATGGCATTCGAAAACGGCATCTATTCCGGCGGTGACCACCCCGCGATTTTCGACTTTCACCCGATCCGCGAGGCGAACGATCATTGGATTGCCGCCGAAATTGAGGAGGCGAAACTGCGCCTCATTGTCTTGCTTCATGCGCTCGAGGAAATCTGAGAAGAACGGATTATTGTAGGTAGCAAGCGCGTTTTTCGGCTTTTGACCGTAATGAGCAACTCTCGCATCTCTAAGACTTGTCGTATTGGAGCAACCCCAAACCATTGAAGCTGGTTGGCCCTCAATCTCGACTCGCACCTCATCAACTCCATCAACAGCCGAATAAATTTGGCCAGTTGCCAAAGCGACAATCGAACCAACGATCCGGCGCTTGTCGCGATCATAGATCGCAAGGGCGCTGCACCAAACGGGAATGGACATTTCCGCCAAGTCGCTACCATCGATCATGTCCAGCAATAGGCCAGTCGGTTCGCGCCAGCCACTGAAGTCGGCAAGCGACTCCTCGCCGACGATCTGGAGTCCTTTGGGAAATACATTTTGGATAAGTCGCATGCACTGATCTTCGCCGGCAGCGTCGATGTGCAACATTGCCTTCGTACGGTCTCCCGATTTGCGGACAATCTTGTCAAAATTCGCACTTACAGACTCAGGACGCAGTTCTAATTCTGCAAACGTCTTGCGTATTGAGGATTGTGTTTCGCGTACCGCTTTCACGCACTCGCGCAAAATCGTTGTGTAGTCTGTGTCTGGCAGACGCCGCGCCACATTTTCCCCGAATCAGCTCGCCCAAAAAAGGGACGGCACAATATCATGTGCCGTCATGTAGTTATAGGTACCAGCCGTTCTATCGCCCCCAATTCCTAAGACTTTCCATGAAGATGCTGGTGATCCTCCGCGCGAGTCCTTCGTCGATGCCTAGGTCTTCGGCCCTCTGCATCTGCTTTCGCTCATACGCATTGAGCTCTTCATGAGTGAATGGTCTGCGCATGCATAAAGCCAGTCGCGCATTGTGATTGTTCTGCGCCATGTGCTTCCTCGTCGTTTCGATTAAGGGGGGCAGGTGAATCCGGTGTTCAAAATCCATCTGCCGCCCCTTCTTCGATAACGGTGCTTCAGTCAGGAAAAGTTGCAGTCCGGCGCGCGGCCTGTCAGCGGGCCGAATACAAGCCCTAGTGGCTGGACTCGGCCTTTTTGTTCTCTATATGTTCTACCCGTGAAATTGGCAGGAGTACAGCCGATGTACGTGGTGGTGACGGAGGATTTGGACGAGGCCGCCGATCTAGAGCGCAGTGCCGTTGGCACGCTTGAACAGGCATTCGCCCAGGTCTGTTGCTTCGCTGGGTATGGCTATCACTTCGAGCAGGAGCAAAGCGGCTGGCGGCTCATCATAACGGACATCGAACGTCCCGAGTGCAGCCCCGAGCCGATCAGGTCGACCTATATCAAACGCACCGATGCGCAGCGCGATCTCATGCAGCAGGCAGTCGATGGGAGGCTCAAGGGCTTCGCGGCGATACGGCTTGTCGAATTCAAGAGGAAGCGCGCGCAGGTGAACGAAGAACACGCTGCCGAATGATGCGCAGCTCGTGCCACGCCGCTGGCGAACAAAATATCGCAACTGGGCAACCAGGATCGTCTTTGATATGGGACGGCGCAACTTCCACGGCAAGGTTGAAACCCTCGCGGATTCGGTCGAAGCGAACTATCTTGTCATCGTAAAATGCGACCAATGCGAAACGGGTAGGCAGATGCACCCATACAATCTCATCTCGAAATACAAGCGGCTGACGAAGGCACCGCTTGATACGTTGCTACCCGGCTTCTTCTGCAAGACGTGCCGCAGCCCGGTCTCGGTGACGATCTCCTGCACCTATCGACGCTCGGGTGAAATGTAATGTGCGGAAAGTTCACCGCGCAAAGCTGCTTACCGCTTGAACAGATATGAAATCATATCGCCCGACACCGGGCGCAGGTTCCAGCCTTCCTCGACCCTCTCGGCCTCCACTGTCTCGGCGCAAGAGAACGCGCTGCCTGCGCTTGCGGGATTGGGAAGCGTGAATTCGGGGCCGCTCGGCGCCGAGATCGCATCTATAACCTTTCCCATGGCGCCAATGCACATATAGGTAAGGTCTGCATTCGCACGAAACGTATACGTCACCGTCACCGTACGTATCCGTGTGCCCATGACAGTTTGCGTAATCACATTGTCACCCTGGGCCGCACCTATCGGCGTCACGAGACGAAAGTACTCGCCCGGTTGGAACATCTGTCCTGGTGCGCCTCGGTCTCTCCAAAAGCCAAGGAGCGCCGAAAGCACTTCGTCATCGGTCGGCGGCCGATTAGGGTCTGGCGCTACCACCGCGGCCGGGGCAGCTTGCGGAGCGGCTTGCGGAGCGCTTTGCGCGGGTGCTGATTTCTTCTGGTCGCACGCCGCAAGGGCGAGAAGCGCGATTGTGAGAGTAGCAAGTTTCGTCAATCGCATCATCGCTCCCTCACTCCTCTAGCTTGACGGTCGGCATGTGGAGGTCCGCTTTCACAACCACCATTTTTCCGGTCTTGGGGTCGCGGATCAGGCGCACCGTGCTGTGTGTGGCGCTCGGTGTGAGTGTGATGCCCGGCCATTGAGAAGTTGCCGTGATATCGAGCGTGAGGTCGAACGCCGGCACGTTCGGCACGCCGCCAACCGTGACGGCAGATTGCTTGAGGCCAACAAACTGCCAGCTGCCACCCATGCTGAGCCAGATTACGAGGCCCGGCTTCCCGTCCCACATCATGCGGTAGTCAGTGAGGACTTGTTGCTCAACGACGAACGGGCAGCGCCAGGGAGCGCCGTTCAACGTGCCGACCGTCTGATATTCAACAATGCCGTTCTTCTCAGCCCACTTGATCCACGGCACGTATCCAATGGAGGGGTGTTCAACGACAGAGCTGTCGGTATATCCGGTCATCGCGCATCGCGTGTTGTCCGTCGACTCGACAGCACCCTTGCGGTTCACCGCCAGACGCACCGTTGGCCTCAGAAGCGGCATGCCCCTGGGTGCGAAGTAAGCCTTTAGTGCAGTCTCGATGTCCTGTCCGTCACGAGGGGCGAGCGCGGGGGCGGCTCCGAAGCTGAGAAGCGCCACAGATAGGGTGAGCGGCAATAGCAGCCCGCGCCTCGAAATAGTGCCGCGTCCCATGGCCAGCCTCAGAATTGAAACAATATGCCGAATTTTGTTTCAACCTAGGAATTCGCCCTTTGGGCGGCAAAGTACGGAGGGGGCGGATATTTGGCTCCTAGCTACATTTTCTGTAATCTCACCCAATTCGTTTGACATGATTGTTGGTAGGAGAGACCACAACGACCGGTCAAAATGCAGCAGCCAGTGTGGCCGCAGAGAGCGCCGCGGTGAAGTGGTACGCTCCATACCTCAGGGCGCGTCATGCTCTAGCGGAATGGACTTCACATTGCTTGGTGGTGATTGGCATTCTTGTAGGAATTCGGGTTGTTGAAGAGGTTGTGACATATCTCTGGTGGCCGCACGCGATGTCATTATTCGGTGTACTGCCACTAAGATTTGTCTTCGACGCAGCCGACCTCGGGCTGCTGGGAGGATTTCTGACGTATGGGGTGTATCGCGTCATCGTAAGTTATTGGGTGCGCGATGGCCACTGACGCTCTCAACATAAGAACGCGGTTCGGTCGGCTTCTTTTCGTCTATGCGTTGTACGCGTTTGTACCGGCGCTATTTGTCGTATTGGCTGCAGGCATCTATGCGACCGGCATGACCAAGATTGCTCTGTTTGTTTGCGTCATCGGTGTTGTCACCTATTTGGCGCGAACACTCTGGCTGAGATTCATGAGATACTTGGTACTTCGCAGCATTTTGGCTTACCACGAAAGACCAACCTTCAGTGAATTCACGCCATGGGCGTCGCGATGGGAGCTAATCTTTCGACATTCAAACCGGCATGACCGTAGCCTGGGGACCTCGGGTTCATCAGCTCAAGGTGCCGGACTATGGAACGCGGCCGCTTTTGCCTTTTTTGGCTCCTTCTCTGAGTTGGATCGCCTAATGAATGGTCAAGCTACGGCCGATGTTATTTCGCTTACTAGCGACAGCAACGTATTCGGTGAAGCCACCGAAAAACGTGATGGTCTTGGCAGTTTTTGTTTTTATTTGCACTTCGCCTGTGTGATTTATCTCTTCCTTGGTTGGGCAATCCCTTCGTATATCGGAATAACGTTCTATCTAGCGTTTCTGCCGGCGGTGTCGATCCAGTGGCAGTTCAACAAGAACTCCTGCGTGCTTAACAATATCGAGTCGTTGATGCGCAGCGGGCAGTGGCGCGACCCGCACAACAAGGAAGAGGGCGCATGGCTGCTGACCCTGGCAACCAATATTTTCGGCTACCCGTTCAAGGACTGGCACATCGACGTGTTCACCTATTTGGTACTTGTATTCCTTTGGCTGCTGGGAATGAGCCATCTCTTGTGGTGGTAGCTGCGTTCAGAAAAGCTCGGTCAATTGTTGCCATGTCCGCTCGGCAAGCGTCCTCGCCTCCGGCCCAATTACCGTGGTGTAGATCATTGTCGTTCGCATATCGGCATGGCCGAGCCAGTCGCGGATCATCGTGATCACAACTCCTTCCAAAGCAGCCTCTACCCCAAACGCGTGCCGCAGCGACTTCGGTTGAGATACGTAGCTCGGGATTGCCGCCAGCTTCATGACTGCCACCACTCTCCGCCACGCGGTTGCGCGACTCCACGTCCAGAGCCGCTTGTCCGACTTCTTGGGATCGAGCTGCGCGTCATTTATGCGGTGAACTGCCTCAAGATAGGCCATGAGCTCGTCGGGCACGGGGACTGCTCTCGTTAGCCCACGCTTTCTCCGCTTCAGGGTCTCAAAATTAATCGCGCAGTTTCCGAGGTCAATACGCTCGGGCGTGAGCGCGAGGACTTCTGATATTCGGGCTCCGGTCAGAGTGAGGACGGCGCAGAAGGTGGCAACCCTGCCTCGACATTCCAAAGCGGCTTTGAGGAAGCGTTTACGCTCTACCGGAACAAGGTATTTTCGGCGGCCACGGGCGTCGAAGAGCGAGTATTCCTGCATACCTCGCTTTTTGAAGGCTCGTCTAACCTTTCGTCCAATATTGCGAGTTGACTTGCTTATCCAATCTGCAACAAAATTCGGCATAACGTTTCATTGTAATAATACACCCGATACTATCTGTTTCTATCTAATGACATTGTCTGTCATCACCGCTCAGCGGACTCAGGGGGCATGGGTATAACTGACGGCACTACTACCGTTGTTAACCCCCCTTTGTTTCGACCAAATTTGCCCCGAAACTGCCGGATATTGCCCGTTTGATCTCATGAGATCGCATGCTCTCGGGGGGATATAATTTCTCATTAAGTGGGGTCACATGTTATTATGTGACAACGACTGATGATGTTGCGCGTTTGCTGAGTGTGTGGAGATGGCGAACAACCAGGAGTCTGTTTGCAAATAAACCAAGCTGAGCTTGGGACCAGCGTTTAGGCTGTAGCAGTTAGAAACTCCTGATTTTGAAGGAAAAAACGCGCACGAACGTGCGTGAGAGGTGGATTGTTGCCCGCATGATCGATCACGGGGACTTCTGTACGTGTGTTAGGGGGCGCTTCAACTTGGACTTGTTATGTACATGCTTATGTACATGCCTGTTACGACCTAGTGCTGTTGCAGAAGGAGTTAGTTGTTTTGTGTGATGGTGAATACGAAGTCGGAACAAGTGTGTTGATGTGATTCAGCGAGCGTGAGGTAGAACGAAAATACCGTGAAATGGATTTCCAACCTGTCAGGCTTCTATGTGAAGTGTGTCACTTCGTTTGACAGGCTCGGAGTGCTTTCCACTCGCGTTGAAGATTTGGGCGGCGATCTCAATGATGTTTCTGTTCGCATTGGGCGCGTAGAGGGTGCTGTCATAAACAGTTCGAACCCAGAACTCCTTCGCCAGATGCTCGATATCCAGCGCAGACTCACGCTGATCGAAGCGCATTTGCTGAACAGCTTCAATGGAGACTCGACACCGAATTCAAGGGCAATCAATTCGGACGAAACGAATGGAGCCAAGAAGAAGCTAAAGCGCCTGGGCCGAGGTTAGACTGCGCACATGAGTGTCGCAAAGCCGCACACCCAGCATGACCTAGCAATCGATCTCACGAAGCACTAGTCGCCTCTCGTAATGAAAAAGTATCACGCCCTCTTCAAAGCATCAGGAGGAGATTCTTCTCCCTTCTGACCACGACTGCCTATGTCCTCCGCTATTGCGGTGGCGTCTCTTGTAAGAGAGGCCATGAGCTTAAAAAAGCGAATGACCACCCGTAGAGCTTGCGTCGTGACTGCGAGTTCAATGTGACGCATATAGAGTTTGCCGGCGAATTGGGCTTCCCATTTGGCGCCGGTCGCTCGATGCTTGAAGTCATTCACTCGCCCGAGCACGATTGTCAGGCACTCTTCGTCCGTCAGAATGCTCTGCTTCTTTCCGTGAAGTCTGTCGAGAAGCTCGCAGCTCGACATTGGCTCATTGCTCTGATCAGTCTTTTTCATTGAAGCGCGAAACGAACGGTGGGCTCGCAGTAGTGCTCGAGCGGCTGCATTGGTGTCGACCAGTTCAATCGCTTTGCGAATGTGCTTCATGAGTTCGATGGCAGCGTTGAATTGATCTAGAGCTTCTGAGTCATGAGCACGAAATGTACCCTTTCCAGATTTATGCCCATGAGCCAATACGGTCAAAATTGCCCTGAGCGCAAAAATCTTTGTACCTACCCAAACTGTAAGAGCACCTTCTGTCGCGATACGAAGCGATCTTTCTTCTTCAACAAGGTCCGGATCAAAATGCAGCAACCAGTTGGCAATGCACCGATCAAATGTGGCCGCTATTCGATGCTGCGCATCGCTAATAAGGCAGCTTATCGTCCAAAGCTTCCACTCAGGATTGTTCTCCAGCTCCGTCTCGCTGCTTGTCGTCCTATCACGTAGATAGGCAACAAGTATTTCGTGGTCGCTGGGCTTCATGCAGCTTGGCTGAATTGACTTAAGCAGTTCGTCGCAACGGACGACGTTGTAAATTGCCCTAATAAGAAGGCCGGAGAAGCGGCGGTTTGCCTCGTCCCAGCTTATCGAAGTGTTCCCGTCGATAACTGAGAATAGTAATTCGTCCAACGATTGCGATGCAGAGCTATCAGCCATCGTGCCCCCAGTATTTCTCAGATATACCACAACTCCATTCGAATCAGAACCTTGATCAAGGACAATGACGTCTTGCCTCTTTGGCGATTTGAGCTGTCCAGCTTGTCATCAGTTGAATACTGGACTTCTCCCTGTCTAGACAGCTTCCGCACCCCCCCCCCGATCAGGAGAATGTCAATGACCAGCATGGGTGAGATTGCGTCTCGTAGTGGTATTGGGAAACGTATTTGGCTCAAGGGTTTTTGGGGATTTGATCCCGAGAGTGAGGGCTTTCTCGGCTACACGAGGTCCGGGGACCGTGATCGACTTCTCCGCTCGTATGTGCCCGGGGATTTGGTGCTGATCTATGGCACTTCAAGCAATGAGACTGACTGGCATGATAGAGGGAAGGCGCTGGGATTTTTGGAAATCACAGAACAGCGAATTTTGGCGTCGGAACGAATGTCTGCCGCTGCTCACGACTGGCGTGTTCTAAACGGGCTAACGGAAAAGTGGAATTTCGCCGTTCCTGTCGTGCGCGCCTGGCGCGTTGTTCCTGGTCAGGCTGGTAGCGTCTTAAAACGCATAGCTCATCGAACATATACGCGCGCCTTTGCGCAACACATCGCTACGCGCGGTGAACTGCTCGAAGCTAGCGAAGTCAAACGCGCGTTGGCACTCGACGTGGTCGAAGTGAACGTATTCCAGTCAGAACGACAGGAAGCCACAAGAGATGTAAGCCTGATCGACGGTTTCGTGCCCAGTCGTGCCTTTCCACCATCAAGCGGACAACGCTCATTCACGATTATTGACGGACCGTGTCACCTCTATTTGATGCGATGGAGCGGCTCCAGCGAAGGGCTCCTTGGCGATGTGTTCGGAGAGATTGCGGAATTAACCGTTGTTAAGGTCGGCATATCTAACGACCCAAAGGCGAGATGTGCTGGGCTTAATCGGAGTCTGCCACCACCAAGCCTAACTAAGTGGTTCCTACAAGCTGAGTCACCGGAGTTCGATAGCGCACCAAATGCCGTGATCGCTGAGACCGCACTGAAGCAGCGATTTCGGACAAATTTTAGGAGTATTGGCGGCGAGTTTTTCCTTGGCGACATCGAGGCAATAGGAAGAGATTTTCTTGCGTTCACAAATCGGGCCGACGGATAGCGCGCACACTCATAGGTGTCTCTCTATTATTCAGCCTGGGGAAAGCGCGAGTAGTCAGCCTCGTAGTCCGGCTCTCCACGTCGACTGAGGCCACGCAACAGGTTTTCCGTGATTGTCCGGTTGTCGCCAACTTCAAGACGTTCGACTAGCTCGCGAAGTGTTTGTTCGTCTCGTCTAAAATAAGCTTCTGTCGCGCCCACATAACTCGTCCATTGAGCATAATCTGTGTCGGCAGCGCTTAGCGCCTCGGCCTCGCTCGCCCACCTGTGTGCTTGACTGAAATAGTCCAACGCCCTTTCACGAGCCATAGCCGCTTCAAGCTGCCCGCAATGAAAAAGCGAGAGTGACAATAAATTGCAATAGTCGAAATATTGGGGAGTGTTAACAAAACGGGCTCGGACGCCTTCGCCGCCAAGCGTCCCCGCATCCGCAGCAGCTGCATCGCGAGTGGGGCTTTCAAGTTCAAGGCGTCGCAGATCATCAAGGAATGCAGAGGTAGTTATACCGCCGCTCAAAAGGCGCTCCTCCAGACGATTTTGAGCAATTTTGTTATTCGAGCGACCTGGCCCCTCCATACATCAAAGAATCGTCTCATGATTTCAAGTACCACGCAAGAAAACGCTCAGTGATAAACATGAGTAGAATCAGATATCTTCTGCCCTCGTCCTTCTCTCCGAGGGTCGTTGTTCATTTTTTACGGTGGCTAAGATGGCTGCGTTACCGTTGATCGTCACGAATACCGACGACTTGCACGCGGACGCGCTGGTGGCAGAACTTCGAACGCGCGGTTGCGATCACTTTCGGCTCAATACGAATGTTATGGGTAAGAACGCCACGCTTAGTTGGGAATTGAACGATTGTGCAATTACCGAGTTTGGCAGGGTCCTCGACATTGCAAAGGTAACCTCAGTCATTTGGCGGAGACCAGAAAGAGCTGAGTTCGACGAACTAAAACAAATGCCTGCGCAGACAGTATCGGCCGTGGGCGATGACGCATTGCTCACCGTGCAAGGCGTGCTACGCGCCTCACTGGATCGGTGTCCAATCTGGATATCCCACCCCGATAACATCAGGCGAGCACAATTCAAACCGCGTCAGTTAAGAGATGCATCGGCGCTCGGCTTCTGCGTTCCCGATACTCTTGTAACCAACGATCCATCGCGAGCTCGAGATTTCATCAGAAAACACAAATTCCGTGTTGCGGCAAAACAGGCAGCTCGGGGCGACAAGATTGGCTACTTCGAAGGGGCAGTGTACACGGTCAATCTATCGAAACATTCACCCGACTACGTCGAAGCTTTACTTGAAGGGGTTCGATACTGTCCCACGATGTTTCAGAGTTACATCGAAAAAGATTATGAGATTCGAGCGACACTTTTCGGCGCGAGGGCGGTGAGCGCTAAAATTTGCAGCCAGGAACATGCGGCGTCTCAAGATGACTGGCGCAAGTTTGTTTCGGAAGCCGGTCTTAGCTTAAAGCATGAGCGCGTCGAACTGCCAGGCACAATTCTGGCAAAGTGCACGGCGATGTTGGCCCAATATGGATTAAACTTTGGCTGTTTCGATTTTGTCGTGACCCCAGACTCAGATATTGTCTTTCTTGAACTCAATCCGAACGGCCAGTTTATGTGGCTTGAATACGAGATTCCAGGACTTGGCTTGGTCGACGCTTGGGCCGACCTCGCAATGGGCCTCGGCTTACCTACCTATCAGCAGTAGCGTGGAAGGAACCGAAAATGCCGATGCCATTCTTGTTAAACTTTGCCGTTTCGCTTGACGTGCCTGTCGAACCGCCGCTCCCAGCATATGACCCGTCAATTCAAGGAAGAAAGCAGGCCGATCTCATGGCGATCGCTGAAATGGGCGGCACGCGCAACTACACCACAAAACATGATTGGTTCACCAATTGGGAGGATTGGGACGGTTGAACTGTCTGAGAAGCAACATGCTGCCTTCTAAGAGCCAGTAGTGGAACAATCTAGCCGGACACTATCAATTTGAGCGTTTGCGATGTCCGGCGGATTTAGTTGACCAAGAATCCATTCTTTGTTGCCTTCGAAATCGAAGGCAAACAACGCTCTCGGTACGCGAAGCTTATCCGCAACCGTGGTTGAGATTTGTCGCATGGATACCTCACGAGCTTGACTTGTGGTGATAGTCACCACTTTCGGCGCGTGAACCGTAAAACACTTCTCGTGGAGACTCTGACGCCAACTCTCCGCGTAAGTCACCAGCTTCCGTAGGATTGTAGCTCGATAGAGAAATGCATCGCTCTCTTGCACTTGCTTGGAGGGCGCGATCGTCATTGTGCCGCGGTCGATTTCGAGAAAGTAATAACTGACGAGCGCCGGCGCACCCTCTCGTACGCGCCGCAAGCCAAATATCGCGTCCGGTATGACGTGCACGGTCCCGCGCAATCCGTTCCACTGGACGGGCACCGCCCATCGCCCAGGGTGCGAGGATTTGCGGGTCGCTTCAGGCGCTTTGGCAAGGATCTCCTCGAATGGAATGAGAGCGACGTCCCCGCGCACCCGACACGCAAGCTCCAGGTCGATCATGAAGCGCGAAATAGCAAGCGTATGGTCGAGGTTCTCGCGGGTGTAGGAGCGATTGCGCCCGCGCCAGTCAGACGATGTAATAGGAACGCTGAGAGTGTCCTTGAGATATCGCGCGCCGTTGTTATCAAGGCCGTACACCAGCGCCTTGGACCCGCCATCGTGATAGCGGTCGATCTGAGCAATGGGTCGGTCAAGGAATTTGTTGCGATAGAGGCGCACTAAGCGACGGGAGAGCTTGTCAGGACTGCGTTCGCCAAACAGCCGATAGAGGTCGTCGGCTCGCACAAACCGATGGCGATAGACACAGCGAAGGATTGCAACATCGTCGGCGGTCAGCTCGATGCGCGGAGTTTCGCCAGCGCGCTTGAATCGTGGATATGACGCCCGAATGTTTCCCACTGCCTTATACCATTCCAGGGCGTCGCTACGTTTCCGGTTGCCAGAACGTGTCCTCGCGAACCGCCGAGTGTGGCAAGAGGCGTTGTCGGCGCATCATAATCTCCGCCTCAGCGTCCGCACGACTCGATATACAAGAGCTTTCCAATGCCGCTCGGTCTCGAAAACGTCGCATGATATTTGGCACATCGAGGGCGGACGGCACGTCGATCGTTCTGATCTGAACAGTCTTACGACCGCGCCGCTTCACGATTGCGGTACGGTCAGGAAGATTTCGTATCCGAAGCGTTGCGAGATGGAAGCTTTCCTCCAAGGAGTAGAGCTGAGTCGCTCGTTCCTCGCGTACCGATCTAAAGGACTGGGACCGTCCATGAGAGCTGTTCTCGCTCGTCGTGTAACTCTCGCTCGTGCCGAAACTCTCGTTCTGCACGCTCGATATGCCGGAAGATGAGGACAACTGGACGATTTGCCCATCGACACCGCCCGAGGAACCTTCGGACGATGTTGACCCGAAAGCCGTGCCGGAGCTTGAGTTCGTACCCGTCGTCTCGGCCGTTCCACGACTTGCGCTTTCAGATTGAAGCCAAGTCAGTTGTTCGCCAACAACAACGGGCATCGTAAGACCGGACTTTGGTACTGACAGGTCAATATCGCCTCGCATTATCTCCTTCGCCATGATGCTCGCGTCGTCGTCACTCAGACCGCCAAGCACGATCTTAGTGTGCGTGCAGCCCATTACCGCGTTGTAGATGGCTTCGCCTTTGGACCGGAGCTGTCCAAGTCTCTGATGGGCCAGCACGGCATGGAGGCCATACTTCCGCGTTTCATCGAGTATCCGCTCAACGTCGCCCGAGAGGTATTGGTACGCTTCATCGACATACAGCGTGAACGGGCGCCGCTTGGCGACTTCCACGTCTCGGCCAAGGGCTGAGAGAAACAGATCGTTGATGAGGAGACCTCCAAGCAGACTCGCACTTTCGCGCGAAAATGCCTGTGACGCACCGAGGTCAACGAGAACAATTTCGCCGTTGTCCATGGCTGCTCGAAAATCGATTGAGCGCGTACTCTGGCCGACGATGAGGCGAATGGCCGGAGAGGTCAGGAATTTGGAAAGACGGGTGATAGTGCTTTCGACGTGTTCTGCAAAATCCTTTCGCGAGAGCCCATTGAGTTCGTCCCAAATGATTTGAAAGTCCTCGCCGGGCAAATGTTCTGTTAGGGCACGTCTGATGCCGTCGGGATCAGCCGCCCGAAGGAGCGCAGGACCCTCGGCGAGAGTAAGGCCGTGAATGCGCAACACGTAGAATAGTGCACGCAGAATCTTCTCCAGCCGGGGCGTCTCGCTCAGGTTCTTGACACCCCACGCCTGCGCACATGCGGCGACCATGTAATCGACGCGGACGCTTGCTTCTTCTCCGGGTACTTCTCGTAGCGGATTGAATCCTGGAATCTGATTCGGGTCGCCCGGGCGAATGAGATGGATACGGCGTGTGCGCCCGAGGCCGCGCGTCGCGCACCAGCGCTCGATCCCGGCTACCAACTCGCCATGTGGATCGACGAGGCAGAGACCGCGCCCCGCCCGTATATCCTGCCGAACCATACCTTCGAGTAGTCGAGACTTTCCGGTTCCGATGCTCCCTAGGAGGTGAACGTGCCGCGCCCGTTCGTCGTCTGAGAGCCGGACATGCTCGCCAGTCGCGGAGGTGCCAATCTCAACCATCAGCGCAAGTGCTTTTCGATCTGTCTGCTCACCGAATGAGTCAGGAATGCGTCGATGGCATCGATCATGTTGCGCTCGCCGGCGCCCAGCCTGTCTTCACCCCCGGCTTCACGAATGATCTTGGCTTTCGCTCTGGCCGCTGCGCGCGCAACAACAGGAAGCGCATCAAGATCGTTCACGGCGCTCGCGATGGACTCGCGCCGCTCCGAGCGAGGCTCCTCCAAGTCGGCAGTGACCGCCTGGAGACGGTGTCTTAGTTCATGATGCTCCAACAAAATGCGCATCTTTACGTTGTCGCGAATGATAGCGACGTTCCTCAACCGTTCTAGGGCTTCGGCGTGGTGGACTGTCGCGACCACGCGCCGTGTGCGAGCCTCAATGTATTCAGCCGTCGCGGTGACGTAGTCTTGTGCAGCGCGCATGGAGGGTGTGGCTTGCTCAAAGAATTCCCTCATTGCCTTGAAGCGCGCAATTCCAAGGAGCGGAATACCAAAGGGTGTCCCGATCGGTCGCGAATAGGCCGAATGTTCGGGTGGCAGTACTTCATATTTTGATACGTGTTTTGCCATGCTCAGTCGTCCTCAATATCTTCGCGCGCCTCTCGCGCAGCCACCGCCCTCGCATATTCAACAAACGCGTCCGAAAGCTCCTCCTCGGATTCATGTTGCTCAGCCGCGCTGCGATCTCGTGCCGCGAACCGCCGTAGCTGTGCTGCAAGACCGGAACTTCGAGATATTCGCTGTCGCGCTTCTTCAGGGTCGTACGAAGGTGGTCGGCCGAGCAAGCGTGCCAACTCAGGTCCATCGAAGTCGGTACCGTGCCTGAGTGCACGACGCACTTCTCGCTCGATGGGAAGAGGACGCAGGAGATAGAAGCGGTCCGCCAAGCGTCCAAGGCCGTCGATAATCCAAAGTAGCGCTCCAAATGGCACGGCAAATATTACAAACCAGAGAATTAAGTTGACGAGCTTTGCTGCATCGGCGTCTTGCTCAGGTGTGGAATCAGACTTTGGAGCAACTACTTGTGGAGGAGAGGGCGGCGCCTCTGACACGGGTTGAGGTTGGACTGCTACAGCAGCCGGCGGCGGTGAGGCCGATGGAACAGGCTCGGTGGGAGGCGCAGACGGAGACGGCCCCTGTGGGAGCGGTACAAACGGCTGCCAGGAACCGAAGACGCTACCCCATCTCCCGCTCAAGAAATCGAAGTCGGACACTGTAAGGACTGACTCGGTGTCAGCCATATCCTCACTTGGTTGGGAGACGTTGATTTGTAGTGTTACGAACCCGACAAGGTTTTTGGAATCTGTCGATCCTATGCGCGGGTCGTCCAAACTGCATGCGATCCAAAGCAGACTCATTGCATTGCGCACCAGCGCTGAGGCTACGCCCGGCTCAGAAATCCCTCGCTTCGGAAGCGCCACGTCCGCTACGTACGGGACCGGCCATGTCCCGGTGGATTTGCCGCAGCTGAAGTCATAGTGCGGTATCCCAACCGCAGCGACGATTGCTTCGGAGGTTGCAAAACCGGCCCCATCAAGCGGTAACATTTGGGGAGATGCCGCAGTCGCAGGACCGAGTTGTGCGAATAGACCGACTGCTGTTGCGAGTAAGCACGAGAGTATTCGAGCGTACATAAACGCCTTCCGAATCACCCCCGCTGAACAGATTGTGACAATCGGAAGTTGTTTCGTCATCTGCATTTTCTGACGAAATGCACAGGTAGACGTAAAACAATTTCCGAAGGCTAAACCGTAGGTTACGATATGGGTACGCCAAGCGGCGCCCCACATTTCTGAAAAAATTCTTTGAAGGCTGGCGCAGAAAGAAGCCAAAGGGAGAGGAGTCCGCTCCCGATCCAGACGCCGCTGATCTTGCGGTGGCGTTCGCGCTGTTTAAGGACGCCAGAATTAAGAGAGAAGCCGCAAAGGAACGCCGCGACTTCTCAATCGCCCGACTACGAGAAATAGTCGCTCGCATGTCGAAGGAGGGCGTAGCTGACCTAAAACGCTTCGGGCGCTCCAAAGACCCCGAAGGCTTTGATCGAATATGGGCCGAACTTGAGCGGCAAAACGCCGAGATTGCCGACAACCAGCAGGACCTAAAGCGAAAGTTCGGCATAGAAGACGAAGACAAAGAAACCTAGGGCCTTCGCCAAAGCTGCGCGCCCCTTCGGGCGGCGCAGAAGAAAGGAGGCTGACGCCTTCGCGTCTGCCAACCGAGGTCATCGCCTCCGCGATGCCCCGCCGCCAGAGGCGGCCTCCGAAACTCGTTCGCGACCTGGCGCGAACGATTTGCTCTATCCCAACCCCCGCAGCCGTCGGCGCCGCTATCCGCCCAAGAGCCGTCTGTGCGTCCTCGCACCGGCGATTGGCTGCGGTAGCGAGAGGCCCGACTTCGAGCGTTTCGGGAGAGTGGCGTCACCCTTAGATGGTAGCCACGAACCCCGAACCAAGGCTCATTCCGATGAGCGTTGGTGAGCCCTCCCGCAGAGCATGTACATGCGATAAGCGGCGGGGGAACGGTCGAAGTCGGGCGTAATCGCCCGACGGGTGCGGGGGGAATTTCCGTTGCGAAGCAACGGCTTTGCGAGCATTCCGAGGCGAACAACCCAGCCAATTCATAATTGGCGGGTCGATTGGAGACACCTTGGCACAGCCCTATTGACCAAATAAGGACGAGGACAGCCCTGGAATCGGACTTCGCTGCACGCTTTCAATTCCTCTGCCATTCAGAGCAAGATCACCGCATGGAACTCTCAAGCGCTGGCCATGCACGCAAAGTCAACACGATTTAGGTTGCGGAGCAGCAGATGACGAGCATTGCAGACTCGTCGGCTGCGAAACTCGTTGATCGAATATTGCCGCAGCATCAGGCGGCGCTGACTCTGCTACAAAGCCGATTGTCGGTGCCCGGAACACGGCGGTTGTCATGGTTGGACTTGGCATGCGGTCGGGGTCAGATCATCGCATCCCTTGACAGAAATCTATCTCTACAAGCGCGCGCAAAAATCGAGTACTGGGGCTACGACCTAAACCACAGTTACGCGAGAGAAACGAGTCGAAGTTCTGAGCTACTGGGCTTTGCGTCGGTTGACACGCGCGTGGGCGACCTATCGCAATTCAACAACATCCTTCCGGCCAACAAGACGTTCGATTTTATCACTCTGACAAACACGGTGCACGAAATTGAGCCGCGCCGACTTGCTATGCTACTCGCGCATTGCCTTGAGCGATTGAGCCCCAATGGAACGCTCTTCGTATATGACATGGAACGAATTAAGCCGCCCGAGCTTGGCGCTGTTCCGTGGAGTAGAGAAGACATTCGAAAAATAGTAGTCCGCCTGCTAGACAATCTTGGTGCGACGACATACCGGCCAGAAGTTGGGCTGTGGAATCATACAACTTGTAACGGATGGAATGTTCAGTTGGAGAGGCAGCACTTAGGCGTTTCGCCCTCGGATATTTCTGAGCGGATTAGCAGAGCGATAGAAACGACCCGCGATGAAATAGTTAGTCTCTTGCGTGAACGTCTAGTCGCTTGCCGGTCCTCTCTCGAGACGCTAACGACGTATGGGGCCGAGACCATGGAGGAACAGGACGACAAGGAGCGGCTCCTGTTTGAGTTCTGGTCTATATCTCGCGCGCTGGAGCACGGGACATGAATGTGTTCATCGCCCATTCGGCCCGCGACCGCGAACTTGTTGCTGACGTTATCGAGCAACTCAAGCGCGACGGTCAGAACGTTTATGAGCCCTCGCAGGAAATCTTTGGCGAAACGGCTCTCTCTCGGATATCTGCAGCGATTAGATCAGCGGACATCTTCATAGGATTGGTAACCAGTCCAAGTTCAAATATTTTTTATGAGCTGGGACTTGCTGCCGGTGCGAATATCCCAATTCTCGTTGCAGCGAAGCCAGGAGAGAACATTCCGGCAGATCTTGGAAGTGTTCCATACGTTAGACTGACTGGTGACGCATACCACGATACTCAGACGATTGCTCGACGGATCAGAGAGTTCGGTGGGCCTCCTCCCCCAAGGGCGGTGGCACGGAAATCCTCTGAGGCAATTCTTCGAGAAGCTGCTAATGACCCTGCTTTTTTGGAATCGCTTGCCCCCGATGTATTCGAGCGATTAGTCGCTGAGCTGTTCCAGGAGCGCGGCTATACCTTCACGATGACAAGCCCCACTCGTGACATGGGGGTCGATTTCGTAGTCACGGCACCCGGTAGTCGAGATCGAATAGTAGTTGAACTCAAGAAGTACAGCAGACAAAGTCGAGTATCAGTTGCGACAGTCAGCCAGCTGGCGCAAATATGCACCGACATGGGCGCTTCGGCTGGATTGCTAGTTTCCACCTCAGGATTTACGGCTTCCGCCCTTGCCCGTGCCGTCGGTACTCCGATCGTACTGAAAAAGTTAGAAGAAATACTCGACGCGAAATCGCTGGAGGAAGTGCTTGGAATTCCATCTAGCAAGCCAGGTGAGAACGATAGTGCAGGAAAATAGGAATCGGTCAGACAATGGAGCCGCACGCAGCACGCAGCAACAGAGCGGGGTGAGGTTGTCACAGGCCCGATAATGTCGCGGGCTATTCCAAGCCTCGCTAGGCAGCGACATTGTCTGGTGTGGTGTTCCGCCGACGCTTTGCACGGAGGACGTTGATCGCAGCCGCATCGAGCGTGTTCTTGATGTGCGCCGCGTAGAATTTCTCGATCATCTCGACACTAGTCCGGCAGTTCTTCGCGATCTGATAAATGTCTGCCCCTTCCATGAGGCGCATACATATATAGGTATGCCTTAGGCTGTAGGCGGTACGGCGGTTATCGTCGCGATCAAGCTTGAGTTTCGCGCGACGCAAAACGCCATTGAATAGCTTGATGTGGTTGCCAGGAAATACGGGATCGGTCGGCTGCGGAAACCTGGTCTCGCCGGATGTTTTGTCATTATTTCCTTTGACCCGCTTGCGTGGTGCGGGCTTCGCGCGCCGTAAGAGCCGTTCATACGGATGCACCGCATTCGGCATGCTCTTGCAGTATCCGACGCCCCGCTTGCCGCGCACTTCGATTTCTAAAATGCGCTTCTTGGTTGCCTCATCAAGAACGATCTCAACATCGCGATGCTGAAGGTTCTTCGCTTCGTCGGGACGGAGGCCCGTGTTAGCGAGAAAGAGAACGTAGTCGTGCACCTGTTCGGCGCACCAGCGATCGCGTTCATGGAAGGGCTTCTTGGCGTACTCGCCGGTTGCCGTATAGAGCGCGATGTATTCTTCCGGGCTGAACCACGGTCTATGCACGACCTTGCCCTGGCTCTTATATGGTGGCGAGAGATCAGGAAGGTGGTCGAGCCATTTGTGCCGGATTGCCGTCTTGAGGACTTGCCGCAATGTCACGACTTCATCGTGAAGCGTGCTGCGCGCGAGGAGTTTGATCTTCGCCGGCGGCTCCGCTGGCTTCCCTGATTTCTTGGCTGCTTCTGCGGCCGCCTCGGCTTTTGCCTTCGCCCTCGCTTCTGCTGCGGCCTTCGCTTCGGCCACGCGGTGCATTCGGTATTCCTGCACCGTGCCTGCGGTGATGTCGGTCAGCGCTATGTTCCCGAAATAGGGGACGAGATGGAGACGGAGACGCGCCTTGTGTCCCTCGACCCATTTGGGGCTGCGCTCGCCCTCGGTGATGACCTCGTACTCTCGCTCGAACTGATCAGCTGCGACATGGAAGGGCTTGGCCGTCGAAAGAATGCCAGCGCGATCTTTGCCGCGAAGGCTCAGATACCAGTCCTCGGCGAACTCCTTGGCGAGGCCCAAGCTGTCCTGCTTGGTGCTCTGCCGCCACTCCTTACCTTTGAGGTAGGTGGAGCATTGCCAGTAGCGACCGTCGCCACGCTTGTAGACGTGGAGCTTGCCGCCCATCAGGTCGTGCCATTCAGCCATCGAAAATCCCTCAGTCCCTCGCCGAAATTGCGTGCGAGAATGTGTGAGTCGTGTGTGAGGGATTCTGAACGAAAAAACGGGCTAGAGGAATCCTCTAACCCGTTGTTTTCATTGGTTGCGGGGACAAGATTTGAACTTGTGACCTTCAGGTTATGAGCCTGACGAGCTACCGGGCTGCTCCACCCCGCGTCATGGCCTTCGCCGTGGCGAAGGGTGCGCGGATATAGGCCATCGCCTTTACCCTGTCCACCCCCGGTTTTTTCGGCCGGCGGCAAGGCTTTTGGCGTGCCCGGCCGGGTTCAATTGATCGATTGGGAAATGAAAATGGCAAGCCTCCGGCTCGGGGGGCCGCAGGGCCGCCGCACCGTGATATTGTTGCCGCAATGGCCTCGAGTCGCGCCCTCCCGATCGTCGTCGTGGTCCTGGCCCTTGCCGGCGCCGCGTTTGCCGAGGACGGCCACACCATCGTTCAGACTGGCCGGGCCTTTCATCCCGCGGAGGTGACGATCCAGCGCGGCGACACGCTGACCTTCAGCAATCGCGATGAATTCATCCACCAGGTCTATGTCAAATCCGACGCCATGACGTTCGACTCTGACGAGCAGCCGCCCGGTCAGGATGTTGCAGTCAAGTTTACCGCCGCGGGAACCTTCCAGGTGCGCTGTCATATCCACCCCAAGATGGCGCTGACCGTTCACGTAAAATAAGTCTTAAGCGGCGCTTTGGTTAAGCCTCCGGCAACCACGCGGATGCGAAAATCCCTAAGGGAAAACTATGAGTGGGCCCGTGTTGCGGGCCCTTGCCGGGATGTCCGTATTTCGCAAATCCATCGGTGCGCTGCTGTCGGGCGCCTTCTTCGCGATGAGCGTGATCATCGTGGCGCAGGGCTATTACGGCTACAGCGTTCTGTCGGCGGCCGGCAACATGGTGGTCGACACCTACGACCGCCCCTTGATGGCGGTGAACTACGCCCGTGCCGCGAATTTCGATTTCGCCCAGATCGAACGCAAATTGCTTCTGCGCGCAGGCGCGTCACAGAAGGATCGCGCCGCGCTTGACGCGGCCATCGACGATCTGGCGACGACGTTCGAGTCCGATCTTGCCGTCGCCGAGGAACGCTCGCCCGAAGCCGACGAGCATGGCCAGATCGAGACCATCAAGGCGCTGGTCAAGCAATGGACGGCGGCGCGCCATGCCGGCGACACGGCGCGAATGGACCTGCTGGCGCGCGGCATCGACGACGCCTTCGATCTGCTGATCGAGTTCAACACCGACCACGGCTTTATCGACCGGCGCCAAGCCATCGCGGCGATCTCGCATTTTCGCTATGTGCTGATCGGCGGCTTGGCGGCGTCGATCCTGATCGCCCTGCTGATCACCGTGGTTCTGACGCGCCGCATCGCCCGCCCGCTGAGCCAAGCCGCCTCCGTCGCCGATCGCATCGCCGGCGGCGAATTCGAGACGACCATTCCGACCGGCGGCGCGGACGAAACCGGCACGCTGCTGCGCTCGATGACGGTGATGCAGGACAATATCCGCGCCATGATGGCGCGCGAGACGCAACGCGCCGCATCGGCCGAAGTGCGTTTGACCGATGCGCTGGAGACCTCCGACGAAGGCGTCATACTGGTCAACGCCGAAGGCTATGTCGCGGTTCTCAACAACCGTCTGCGCAGCTTCTTTCCCGGCGTGGCCGAGCAATTGCTGCCGGGCGCGCACTACCGTTATGTCAGCGCGCTGATCCATTCGCAGTTTGCCGGGCAGGACGATTTCCTGCGCGGCAGCTTGGAAGAAAACGGCGAACACCGCCTGGGCGACGGACGCTGGGTGCGCATTTCCATCAGCCCGACCAGCGAGAACGGCAAGATCGTCTTCGTCAGCGATTTCACTCAGATCAAGCAGCGCGAAGAGAGCTTCAAACAAGCCAAGCAGGACGCCGAAGCGGCCAGCGAATCCAAGTCCCGCTTCCTCGCCAATATGAGCCACGAGCTGCGCACGCCGCTCAACGCCATCATCGGATTTTCGGAAATCCTGTCCGGCCAGATGTTCGGCCCGCTCGGCAGTGCTCGCTACATCGACTACACGGCGGACATCTTGCGTTCCGGCCGCCATCTGCTCGACGTCATCAACTCGGTGCTCGATCTTTCCAAGAGCGAGGCCGGCAAGATGGAGCTGAAACCGCAAGCCATCGACCTCGCCGACGTGCTGACCGACTGCGTCCGGATGGTGGCCGGGCAATGCGCCGAAGCCAAGCTGGAGCTTCAGGTGTCGGGGCTTGAGAGTGAATTGCCGGTCTTCGGCGAGGCGGCGAAGCTGCGCCAGATCTTCCTCAATCTGTTGTCGAACGCGATCAAATTCACCGAAGCCGGCGGCCGCATCGAGCTGTGCGCCGCCAGCGACGGCCAGACGGTCTCGGCCACCATCGCCGACAGCGGCATCGGCATGTCGCCCCAGGATGTCCAGGTGGCGCTGACCGCCTTCGGCCAGGTCGACAACAGGCTGGAGCGCAAATATGAGGGAACCGGTCTTGGCCTGCCCCTGGCCAAGAGTTTCGTGGAGCTCCATGGCGGCTCGCTGCATATCGAAAGCGCCGTCGGTCAGGGCACAAGGGTCACGGTCCGGCTCGCCCGGCATGCCCTGGTGGCCAGCGAAGTCGCCTAGGCCTGCGCCCTGCCATCAACAGCTATGTGTTGCAGCGCGGCATTTCGCACTTGGCGCTGCGGCAATATATGGTCTACTTAGGCTCCGAATGAGCACATTGATTGCTCAATAGTCCGGGTTTGGGTGTGAAGCGAGATGTTTGGTCCACCGCCGAAACAGGGTCTCTATGACCCCCGCAACGAGCATGACTCGTGCGGCGTCGGCTTTGTCGCCAACATCAAGGGCGAAAAATCCCACGACATTATCGCCCAGGGCCTGCAGCTCCTCATAAACCTCAATCACCGTGGGGGGATTGGCTCCGACCCGCTGGTCGGCGACGGCGCCGGCTGCCTGATCCAGATTCCCGATGCCCTGTTGCGCGACTGGGCCAAGGGCGCCGGCGTGGAGTTGCCGCAGCCGGGCCATTACGCGGTGGCGATGTGCTTCCTGCCGCCGGAGGCCAAGGCGCGCGACATCGTCGTCAAGCAATTCGAGCGTTTCATCAAGAACGAAGGTCAGCGGCTGATCGGCTGGCGCGACGTTCCGACCGACCCCACCGGTCTGGGCAAGACGGTGCTCGATCAGATGCCGCTGATCCGCCAGGCCATCGTGGCGCACGGGCCCGAGGTCAAGGACCAGGACACGTTCGAGCGCAAGCTGCTCGTCATCCGCAAGCAGACCCAGAATCCGCTGCAGACGCTGGCGAAGAAACACAAGCTGCCCAGCATCGCGCAATTCTACCTGCCGTCCTTTTCGACGCGCACCGTCGTCTACAAGGGGCTGCTGCTGGCGCCGGATGTCGGGCGCTTCTATCTCGATCTGAAGAACCCGCTCACCAAATCCGCGCTCGCGATGGTGCATCAACGCTTCTCCACCAACACGTTCCCATCCTGGAAGCTGGCGCATCCCTATCGCTTCATCGCGCACAATGGCGAGATCAATACGCACCGCGGCAACGTCAACTGGATGAACGCGCGCCGCCGCACGATGGAATCCGATCTGCTGGGACCCGATCTCGACAAGATGTGGCCGCTGATTCCGCACGGCCAGTCGGACACCGCCAGCCTCGACAACGCGCTCGAACTGCTGATCGCCGGCGGCTATCCGATGGCGCATGCCATGATGATGCTGATCCCGGAAGCCTGGGCCGGCAACAAGCTGATGGGCCCGCGCCGCCGCGCCTTCTACGAATATCATGCCGCGCTGATGGAGCCGTGGGATGGGCCCGCCTCCATCGCCTTCACCGATGGCCGTCAGATCGGCGCCACGCTGGACCGCAATGGATTGCGTCCGGCGCGCTTCATCGTCACCGACGACGATCTCGTCATCATGGCGTCGGAAGCCGGCGTGCTGCCGGTCCCCGACGAGAAGATCGTGCGCAAATGGCGGCTGCAGCCCGGCAAGATGCTGCTGATCGACCTCGAAGAAGGCCGCATCATCGAGGATCTGGAGATCAAACGCACCCTGGCCGACGCCAAGCCTTATGAGGATTGGCTGAAGAAGACGCAGTTCAAGCTCGAAGAGCTTGATCTGCCCGAAGACCAATCGCTGCCGTCGAACGACGCGGCCGCTTTGCTCGATCGCCAGCAGGCCTTCGGCTACACCCAGGAAGACATCCAGTTCTTCCTCGAACCGATGGCCGAGGTCGGCGACGATCCGGTCGGCTCGATGGGCACCGACACGCCGCTGGCGGTGCTGTCGAACAAGCCCAAGCTGCTCTACAATTACTTCAAGCAAAACTTCGCACAGGTCACCAACCCGCCGATCGATCCGATCCGCGAAGAGCTGGTGATGTCGCTGGTCTCGATGATCGGGCCGCGCCCCAACCTCTATGGCCGCCAGGCCGGCACGCACAAGCGGCTCGAGGTTTCGCAACCCGTTCTGACGAACGCCGATCTCGAGAAAGTGCGCAGCATCGAGCAGTTGATCGACGGTGCTTTCCGCACCACGACCATCGACATCACCTGGGATGCGGCGGAGGGCGAGGCCGGGCTGGAGCGCGCGGTCGAGCGCGTCTGTAGCGAGGCCGTCAACGCCGTTCTACTCGATACCAACATCCTCATCCTGTCGGATCGCGCCGTGGCGTCGGACCGCATCGCGATGCCGGCGCTGCTGGCGACCGCCGCCGTACATCATCATCTGGTGCGGCTGGGCCTGCGCATGCAGACGGGTCTCGTCATCGAGACCGGCGAAGCACGCGAGGTGCATCATTTCTGCGCCCTGGCAGGCTATGGCGCCGAAGCCATCAATCCCTATCTCGCCTTCGAGACGCTGGAGCAAATCCGCGTGCAGCGCGGCCTGGCGCTCAAGCCCTATGAAGTCCAGAAGAACTACATCAAGGCGATCGGCAAGGGCGTGCTCAAGGTGATGTCGAAGATGGGCATCTCGACTTATCAGTCCTATTGCGGCGCGCAGATTTTCGACGCGGTCGGGCTGGCGAGCGCCTTCGTCGACAAATACTTCACCGGCACCGCCACGACCATCGAAGGCATCGGCATCAAGCAGATCGCGGGCGAATGCGTCCGGCGGCATCGCGACGCCTATGGCGACAATCCGATCTATCGCAATATGCTCGACGCCGGCGGCGACTATGCCTATCGCCTGCGCGGCGAGGATCATGCCTGGACGCCGGAATCGGTGTCGACGCTGCAGCATGCGGTGCGCGGCAACCTGCCCGATGCGTACCGCGCCTTCGCGGCCACGATCAACGAGCAGAGCGAACGGCTGCTCACCATTCGCGGCCTGCTGCAATTCAAATTCGCCAAGGAAGCCATTCCGCTCGCCGACGTCGAGCCGGCGGTCGAGATCGTCAAGAAATTCTCCACCGGCGCGATGAGCTTCGGCTCGATTTCACGCGAGGCGCATACCACCTTGGCGATCGCGATGAACCGCATCGGCGGCCGCTCGAACACCGGCGAGGGCGGCGAGGAAGCCGATCGTTACGTGGCGCTGCCCAACGGCGATTCGATGCGTTCGCGGATCAAACAGGTCGCCTCGGGCCGCTTCGGCGTGACGACGGAATATCTCGTCAACGCCGACGACATCCAGATCAAGATGGCGCAAGGCGCCAAGCCCGGTGAAGGCGGTCAGCTGCCCGGCTACAAGGTCGACAAGAATATCGCTCGTGTGCGCCATGCCACGCCGGGCGTCGGCCTGATCTCGCCGCCGCCGCATCACGACATCTATTCCATCGAAGATCTGGCGCAGCTGGTCCGCGACCTGAAGAGCGTCAACGGAGAGGCGCGTATCTCGGTCAAGCTGGTCTCCGAAGTCGGCGTCGGCACGGTCGCGGCCGGCGTCGCCAAATGCCGCGCCGATCATGTGACGATCTCCGGCTATGAAGGCGGCACCGGCGCCTCGCCCCTGACCTCGCTGACGCACGCCGGAAGCCCCTGGGAAATCGGCCTGTCCGAGACGCAGCAGACGCTGGTGCTCAACGGTTTGCGTGGTCGTATTGCCGTCCAAGTGGACGGTGGCATCCGCACCGGCCGCGACGTCGCCATCGGCGCGCTGCTCGGCGCCGACGAATTCGGCTTCGCCACCGCGCCCCTGATCGCGGCGGGCTGCATCATGATGCGCAAGTGCCATCTCAACACCTGTCCGGTGGGCGTCGCGACGCAGGATCCGGTGCTGCGCAAGCGCTTCACCGGCCAGCCCGAGCATGTGATCAATTATTTCTTCTTCGTCGCCGAGGAATTGCGCGAGATCATGGCCAGGCTCGGCTTGCGCACGCTTGCCGAAATGACCGGCCGGGCCGACAAGCTCGACATGGCCCCGGCCATCGGACACTGGAAGGCCAAGGGCATCGATCTCACGCGCCTTCTCTATCAGCCGGCGCCCAAACCCGGCGTCGCCATCCGCAACAGCGAAAAGCAGGATCACAACCTGCAAGGCGCGCTCGATCACGATCTGATCAAGGCGGCGTGGCCGGCCATCGAAAGCGGCCAGCCGGTCCGTCTGGAACGCAAGATCCGCAATGTCGATCGCACCGTCGGCGCCATGCTGTCGGGCCAGGTGGCGCGCCGCCACGGTCACGCCGGGCTGCCGGAAGACACCATCGTCGTGCGCTTCGAAGGCACGGCCGGGCAAAGCTTCGGCGCTTTCCTGGCGCGGGGCGTCAGCCTCGAACTCACCGGCGACAGCAACGACTATGTCGGCAAGGGCCTCTCCGGCGGGCGCGTCGTCGTGCGCCAGCCGCGCCAGACAACGCGCCTCGCCACCGAAAACATCATCATCGGCAACACTGGCCTCTACGGCGCCATTGCCGGCGAGGCCTATATTAATGGCGTCGCCGGCGAGCGCTTCGCGGTGCGCAATTCCGGCGCCGTCGCCGTGGTCGAAGGTACCGGCGATCACGGCTGCGAATACATGACCGGCGGCGTCGTCGCGGTGCTGGGGCGCATCGGCCGCAATTTCGCCGCCGGCATGTCGGGCGGCATCGCCTATGTCTACAATGTCGACGGCAAGATGAGCGCCGAGACCTTCAAGGAACGCTTCAACATGGCGATGGTGCGGCTTGAGCCCATCGCGGCCGCGGCCGGCGGCGATGATGTCGATGCGCCGCGGCAACGTTCGCTCAGCGTCTTCGACAGCGGCATGGGCGACCCCCTGCGCTTCGATGCCGAACGCCTGCGCATCCTGATCGAGCGTCATCTGCTCTACACCGGCAGCGCGCGGGCCCGCGAACTGCTCGACAATTGGGACATCGCGCTGACGCGCTTCTTCAAAGTGATGCCGACCGATTACGCCAAGGCGCTGGCCGATCTCAATCGTGAAAAGACGGCTCTGCGCGCCGTGGCGGCGGAATAGTCATGGCCAATCCGAGCGGTTTCCTGGAAGTCGAGCGGCTGGATCGCGGCTATGAGAAGCCCACGGAGCGCGTTCACAATTATCGCGAATTCGTCCATCCGCTGCCTTATGCCGAGGTCGGCAAGCAGGCGTCGCGCTGCATGGATTGCGGCATTCCCTATTGCCACACCGGCTGTCCGGTCAACAATCTGATCCCCGACTGGAACAATCTGGTCTATCGCGACCAGTGGCGCGCCGCGCTCGAAACGCTGCACTCGACGAACAATTTCCCCGAATTCACCGGCCGCGTCTGTCCGGCGCCCTGCGAAGCGTCGTGCACGCTGAACATCGACGACAATCCGGTGACGATCAAAACCATCGAATGCCAGATCGTTGATCGCGGCTGGGAGGAGGGTTGGATCCAGCCCCTGCTGCCGCTCGCCAAGACCGGCAAGAACGTCGCCGTCGTCGGTTCGGGTCCTGCCGGCCTTGCCTGCGCGCAGCAATTGGCGCGGGCCGGTCATCGCGTCACGGTGTTCGAGAAGAGCGATCGCATCGGCGGCTTGCTGCGTTACGGCATTCCCGACTTCAAGATGGAAAAGCATCTGATCGATCGCCGCATGCGGCAGATGGAAGCCGAAGGCGTCACCTTCCAGCCCGGCGTCGAGGTGGGCGCCGGCATGCCCGTCGCGATGCTGCTGCAGGATTACGACGCGCTGGTCCTGTCGGGCGGCGCCGAATATCCCCGCGATCTCGAAGTCGAGAACCGCGATCTTTCGGGCATCCATTTCGCCATGGATTTTCTCACCCAGCAGAACAAGCGCGTCGCCGGCGATGCCGAAGGCAAGGCCGCGCCATCGGGTACGATCAGCGCCAAGGGCCGCCACGTCGTCGTCATCGGCGGCGGCGACACCGGCTCGGACTGCATCGGCACCTCGAACCGCCACGGCGCGGCCTCGATCACGCAGCTCGAGATCATGCCGCGGCCGCCCGACAAGGAGAACAAGGCGCTGACCTGGCCCGACTGGCCGCTGAAGCTGCGGACCTCGTCGAGCCAGGAAGAAGGCTCGGACCGCGACTGGTCGGTGCTGACCAAGCGCGCCATCGGCAAGGACGGCAAGATCGAGGCGCTGGAATGCGTCCGCGTCGAATGGGCCCGGGGCGCCGATGGGCGCCTGGCGATGCGCGAGATCGCCGGCAGCGCGTTTCAGCTCAAGGCCGATCTGGTCTTGCTGGCGATGGGATTTCTGGGTCCGCGCAAGAGCGGCCTGGTGGAACAAGCCGCCGTGGCGCTCGATCCGCGCGGCAACGTCAAGGCCAACATGGCCGACTACAAGACCAGCGTGCAGAAAGTCTTTTCCTGCGGCGACATGCGCCGCGGCCAGTCGCTCGTCGTCTGGGCGATCCGCGAGGGCCGCCAGGCCGCCCGCGCGGTCGATGCGTTCCTCATGGGCGCGAGCGAGTTGCCGCGTTAACGCCGTATTCTGACGTGCTATTTACCTTGCCGGGCTTGACCCCGCACCCCCGCCTCTGACAATCGCTAGAGCGCAATCGGGTGAAGCGTACTTCAGCTTCACCCGCAAATTGCGCCCCAATCAAAGAATCTAGAGCATGATTTGATTCGACGTCACCAAATCATGCTCTAGGCTGGCATCGCATAGGCGGCCATCTGCCCCAGGGAACCTTCATGACATTGCTTTCGCGTTGGATGCTTGCCGCCGCAACGGCTCTGCTGCTGGCCGCAAGTCCGGCTGCGGCAGCGACGCCCTGGCCGCAGGCCGGCAGCGATCTTCCGGCCGACGCCTCGGTGCGCTTCGGCACGCTGCCCAACGGCATGCGCTATGCGATCAAGAAGAACACCACGCCGACCGGCGGCGTCTCGCTGCGCTTTCGCATCGATGCCGGCTCGTTGATGGAGCGCGACGACGAGCAGGGCATCGCGCATGTGCTCGAGCACATGGCGTTCCGCGGCTCGGCCCATGTCGCCGACGGCGACACGGTGAAGACCCTGCAGAGTCTCGGCCTGACCTTCGGCGCCGACACCAATGCGTTCACCGCGTCCACGCAGACCGTCTACTCGTTCGACATGCCCAAGAACGATGCGGCGTCGGTCGACACCGCGCTCATGCTGATGCGCGAGATCGCGGGCGAACTCAACATCACGCAGGCCGCGCTCGACACCGAGCGCAATGTCGTGCTCGCCGAAGCGCATCTGCGCGACGTTCCGATTTCGCATTTGCGCAAAGCCGATCTGCAGTTCCTCTATGGCGGCCGCGCGGCCTCGGCGCTGACGCCGATCGGCCTCGAAGACATCATCGCACATGCAAGCCCCAAACTGATCCGCGACTTCTACGAGGCCTGGTACCGGCCGGAGCGCGCCACGCTGGTCATCGTCGGCGATATCGACCCGGCGGAGCTCGAGGCGAAGATCAAGGCGCGTTTCGCGGACTGGAAGGCCAAGGCGCCGCCGCGCGCCGCGGGCGTCTATTCTGCGCCGGCGCAGCATCCGGCGACGGTCAAACTGTTCGCCGAAGAAGGGGCGCAGCCCTATGTCATCTTTAATTGGCTGACGCCTTATGATGCGTCGCCCGACAACAAGGCCAACGAGGCGCGCGATGTGCTGCGTTTCATCGCGCTCGGCGTGCTCAATCAGCGCCTGGCACAATTGGCGCACGGCGCCAATCCGCCGTTTACCTCGGCCTCGGCCAACCACAACCACATGGACAATGTCGCCGACGTCACCGAGCTTTTCGTCTCCTATCGGGCCGGACAGGCGCTCGACGGCATCAAGGCGGCGGAGCGGACCTGGCGCGACGCCGTCCTGCACGGCGTCCGTCAGGACGAAGTGGACCAGGTCGTGGCGCAGTTGCGCACGTTCTTTCAGGGCAATGCCGCCGCCGCCGACACCACGCCGTCGGTCCAGGTGATCAACAGCTTGCTGCGCTCGGTGGACGAGAAGACGGTCTTCACCGCGCCCTCGTCGGACCTGGCGCTCTATGAAGACGTCGTCAAGGACCTCAAGGCGGAGCAGGTTTCGCAAGCCTTGAAATTCGTCTTCGGCGGCAGCGGCCCGCTGGTCTTCGTCAGCGCGCCGGCGCCTTTGCCTGGCGGCGAGACCGCGGTCACGGCGGCGCTCAGCGAAGCGGATACCACGCCGCTTGGCGCCAGCGCCTCCGTCGCGCTGCCGCCCTGGCCTTATGCGAATTTCGGCACGCCCGGAACGGTCGCGTCGAAACGCACGGTCGACGATCTTGGGGTCACCTATGTCCGTTTCGCCAACGGCGTGACGCTCACCGTCAAGCCGACGCAGCTGCGCGTCGGCCAGGTGCTGATGAACGTCCGCGTCGGAAAGGGCCGGATCGGCCTGCCGCGCGATTTTGTGGCGCCGGCCTGGGCGCTGAGCGGCGCTTTCGTGCAGGGCGGCTTGCGCCGCTACAGCATCGACGATCTGCAAAAGCGCATGTCCGACAAGTTCTGGGGCGCTTCGCTGAGCGTCGGCGACGACGAGTTCACCCTCGCCGGCCAGGCGCGTGCCGGCGACCTGGATTCCGAGCTTCAGGTGCTGGCCGCCTACGTCACCGATCCGGCCTGGCAGCCGGAAGCCTTCGATCAGATACGAATCGCGACGGCCGGAAACTACGCGGAGACGGAGGCCTCGCCGGCCGGCATCCTGTCGCGCGAACTCTATGGCGTACTGCATGGCGGCGACACGCGCTGGCGCGCGCCGACCCTGCCGGAGATCACCGCGGCCACCGTGGACGGCGAAAAAGCGCTTCTCGCGCCCGCGCTCAACTCGGGCCCCCTGGATATCACCATGGTCGGCGACGTCCCGGTCGATCAGGCGATCGCGTCCGTCGCCGCGACCTTCGGCGCACTGCCGCGGCGAGCCGATCCTGGTCCACCGGTTGCGGGCGACGAGCATTTCCCGCATGGCACTCCGCAGCCGGTCGTGCTCACGCATCACGGCGCGGCCAATCAGGCGGTCGCGGCGATCGCCTGGCCGACCGCCGGCTTCTTCCACGACATGAAGCTGCAACGGACCTTGCGCGTGATGTCGGAGATTTTCGCGCAGCGCCTGCTCGACGAACTGCGCACCCGCGAAGGCATCACCTATACGCCGGGGGCCGCGACCTATTCCTCGCTCGTCTCGCCGGACTACGGCTTCGTCTACGCGCTGGCGCAGGTCCCGCCGGACAAGATCGCCAATTTCTATGCCGAGGTCGCCGTCGTGGCGGACGATCTGACCGCGACGAAAGTCAGCGACGCGGAATTGGAGCGCGCCCGCGGACCGCGCATCCAGGACATCCAGAAGCAGCGCCAGACCAATGATTATTGGCTGTCGCTGCTGGCGGGGTCGCAGCAGGATCCGCGGCTGCTGGACATCATCCGCAGCACCATTCCGGACCTGCAGAGCGTCACGGCCGATGACGTGCAGAAGGCGGCCCGGGAATGGCTGAACGACGACAAGGCCTTTCTGCTGGTCGTGGTCCCGCAAGGGCTGGCGCCGCTGACGCTGCCGCATTGACTATTCACAGCAAGATCGCCGTATTTTAGCACTTATCGCTGCGGCATCATGGACTTGGGGCCAAAGCGCGTGATACCGCCTCTACTTCGAAAGGCCGGTATGGGCCCCGTTGCGCTAGCCACATTCACCGCTACAGTTGAAGCGTAACGGGCCGTTTTAGCGCCCGGACTGGTGAGGACCATGAGCGATATCGAGACGTTCCGGGCCGAGACGGCCGCGTGGCTGCAGGCCAATTGCCCGCTCAGCATGCGCGGCAATGCGCCGATGGATGACGACGACAATTCCATCTGGGGCGGCAAGCGGGCGACTTTCAAGAATTCGGAACAGAAGCTCTGGCTCGACCGCATGGCCGCCAAGGGCTGGACGGCGCCGACCTGGCCGAAGGAATATGGCGGCGGCGGGCTCTCCAACGCCGAAAGCCGCGTCCTGACGCAGGAACTGGGACGGATCAAGGCGCGGCCGGCATTGATGTCGTTCGGCATCTGGATGCTGGGTCCGGTGCTGCTCGAATACGCCACGGAAGAGCAGAAACAGAAATTCCTGCCGCAGATCATCAAAGGCGAGATCCGCTGGTGCCAAGGCTATTCCGAGCCGGGCGCAGGCTCCGATCTCGCGGGCCTGCGCACCCAGGCGATCGACAAGGGCGATCACTATCTGCTCAACGGTTCGAAGATCTGGACCTCGTACGCCGACAAGGCGGACTGGATTTTCTGTCTCGTGCGCACCGACAACACCAAGAAGCACGAAGGCATCTCCTTCATGCTGTTCGACATGACATCGCCGGGCGTCGAACCGCGTCCGATCAAGCTGATCAGCGGCCAGTCGCCGTTCTGCGAGACCTTCTTCACCGATGTGAAGGTTCCCAAATCGCAGCTTGTTGGAAAGCTCAACGGCGGCTGGGAAATCGCCAAACGCCTGCTGCAATACGAGCGCCAGAACATCTCAGCCGGCGGCTTCGGCGGCGGTGGCGGCGGCGCTTACGACCTTGAGCATGCCGCGATGGATTATCTCGGCAAGGAAGACGGCAAGCTCGCCGACGCCGACCTGCGCTCGCGCATCACTACGCACAAGATGGAAGCACGCGCCTTCGCGCTGACCGTGCGCCGCGCCGAGGAAGAATCAAAGCAAGGCAAGGGTCCCTCGGCCGCGACCTCGATCATCAAATACGCGGCCGCGAAAATTAATCAGGAGCGCACCGAACTGATGGTCGAAGCGCTGGGCAGCCAGGCGCTGGGCTGGGAAGGCGATGCCTTCAAGCCGGGTGAGATCGCCGCGATGCGCGGCATGCTGCGCGCCAAGGGCAATTCGATCGAAGGCGGCACCTCGGAGGTGAATCTCAGCGTCATCTCCAAGCGCGTGCTCGGCCTGATGGATCATCAATAAGCGGAAGGCCACCCATGTCAGCTGCTGCCGTTCTCGATACCGATCTGGAAGCCTTCCGCGCCGAGGCGCGCACCTGGCTGGAAGCCAATTTCCCGCCGTCGCTCAAGGGCGCCAACGCGCTCGCCTTCATGGAAGGCTTCGGCTCCAAGGAGCCGGATTTCCTCAAATGGAAGGAAGCGATGGGCAGGAAGGGCTGGGGCATCGCCACCTGGCCGGCGCAATGGGGCGGCGGCGGCCTCTCCAAGGCGCAAGGCCGTGTGCTGGCGCAGGAGATGAACCGCATCGGCGCCTTCAATCCGATCGGCGGCATGGGCGTGGGCATGTTCGGCCCGACGCTTCTGGAATACGGCAATGACGAACAGAAGAAGAAACACATGCCGGGCATCGCGCACGGCACGGTGCGCTGGTGCCAGGGCTATTCCGAGCCGGGTGCTGGCTCCGATCTCGCCAGCTTGCGCACGCAGGCGGTCGACAAGGGCGATCATTTCCTCGTCAACGGCCAGAAGATTTGGACCAGCGGCGCGCAATATGCCGATTGGTGCTTCTGCCTGGTGCGCACCGACAACAGCAAGAAGCACGAAGGCATCTCGTTCCTCCTGATCGACATGAAGACGCCGGGCATCGAGACCCGCCCGATCAAGCTGATCAGCGGCAACTCGCCGTTCTGCGAGACGTTCTTCACGGATGTGAAGGTGCCCAAGGAAAACCTGATGGGGCCGCTCAACGGCGGCTGGACCGTCGGCAAGCGCCTGCTGCAATTCGAGCGCGACGGCCAGGGCGGCAATGCGCGCGGCGCATCCTTCCGTGGCGCCGATCTGCGCAGTCTCGATCAGATCGCCAAGGCCTATGTCGGCACCGACGCCTCGGGGCAGATCGCCGATCCCGACCTGCGCGCCCGCGTCGCCAGCCACATGATGGACGTCACCGCGATGCGCCTGACGGTGCAGCGCATGAACGACGATGCGCGCTCCAACCAGGGGCCGAGCGCCGTCACATCCATCATGAAAAACGCCAATGTGAAGGTAAACCAGGATCGCGCCGAACTCCTGATCGAGATCATGGGCCACCAGGGCCTCGGCTGGGACGGCGACACCTATTCGCAGCACGAGATCGACGCGACGCGCAACTGGCTCTCGGGCAAGGCGCAGTCGATCTATGGCGGCTCCAACGAAATCCAGAGCAACATCATCGCCAAACGCATTCTTGGCCTGCTCGACCACCAATAGGCAAAGCGGAGAAACCAAGGCGTGAGCGCAGCAGAAAAAGTCGACACCGACCTGGAGGCCTTCCGCGCCGAAGCGCGGACGTGGCTGGAAGCGAACTTTCCGCCGTCCTTGAAGGGCCGCGCCGGCATGATGATGGGCGAGGACGGCCCGGCCGCCGGCAACGACTATGGCAAGTGGAAGAAAGCCATGGGCGACAAGGGTTGGGGCACGCCCACCTATCCGAAGCAATATGACGGCGGCGGCCTTTCGACTGCGCAGTCGCGCGTCCTGACCCAGGAGATGAACCGCATCGGCGCCTGGAATCCGATCGGTGGCATGGGCGTGATGATGTTCGGTCCGACGCTGCTGGAATACGGCAGCGAGGAGCAGAAGAAAAAGCACGTCCCCGGCATCGTGAAGGGCGAAGTGTGGTGGTGCCAGGGCTATTCCGAGCCCGGCGCCGGGTCCGACCTCGCCAGCTTGCGCACGCAATGCGTCGACAAGGGCGATCACTTCCTGGTCAACGGTCAGAAGGTCTGGACCTCGGGCGCGCAATTCGCCGACATGTGCTTCGCGCTGGTGCGCACCGACAATACGAAAAAGCATGAGGGCATCTCGTTCCTGCTGATTGACATGAAGTCGCCGGGCGTCGAAGTCAGGCCCATCAAGCTGATCAGCGGCAACTCGCCGTTCTGCGAAACTTTTTTCACCGACGTGAAGGTGCTGAAGGAAAACCTGATGGGCCCGCTGAACGGCGGCTGGACCATCGGCAAGCGCCTGTTGCAGTTCGAGCGCGCCGGCCTCGGTGGCGGTGTCGGCGGCGGCGGCCTCAATCGCGGCGGCGAAACCCGCAGCCTCGATCAGGTCGCCAAGGCCTATGTCGGCACCGACGATAAGGGCCGCATCGCCGATGCCGATCTGCGCGTCCGCGTCACCAACCATCTGATGGACACGCGCATGTTCATGCTCACCGTGCAGCGCGCCATGCTGGAGGCGAAGGGCAATTCGGGCCCGTCCACCACCACCTCGATCATGAAGAATGCCGGCTCGAAGATCGGCCAGGACCGCGCCGAGCTGCTGGTCGAGATCATGGGCCACCAGGGCCTGGGCTGGGAAGGCGAGGGCTATACGAAGGACGAGGTCGACACCGTCCGCGGCTGGCTCGGCGGCAAGGCCACCACGATCTTCGGCGGCTCCGCCGAAATCCAGAACAACATCATCGCCAAGCGCATCCTTGGCCTTCTCGATCACCAATAAATAGACATCACTGGGGTTACCAACATGGCAGTCTTGAACGAAGAACAGACGATGATCCGCGACGGCGCGAAGTCGTGGGTCCAGGAAAAATCACCGGTCACCGCCTTCCGCAAGCTGCGCGACAGCGGCAATACCGACGGCTTCGACCGCGCGGCGTGGAAGGACATGGCCGAGATGGGTTGGTCCGGCATCCTCATTCCGGAGGAATTCGGCGGCACGGGGCTCGGCTACATGACGCTCGGCCTGGTGCTGGAGGAGACGGGCCGCACGCTGACCGCGTCGCCGCTGATCTCCACCGCGCTGACCGCGACGACGGCGCTGCTGCTCGGCGGCAACGACGCGCAGAAGAAGAAATACCTGCCCACCATCGCCGAGGGCAAGACGATCGCCACGCTCGCCGTCGACGAAGGCGCCCATCATGCGCCGGAGAAGGTCGCGCTGAAGGCCGAGAAATCCGGCGGCGGCTACAAGCTCAACGGCAAGAAGACGTTTGTGCTCGATGGCGGCACCGCCGATCTCATCATCGTGGCGGCACGCACGAGCGGCAAACCGGGCGAGAAGAACGGCATCACGCTGGTTCTGGTCGACGGCAAGGCGAGCGGCCTGACACGCGAGAAGCTGAAGACGGTGGACAGCCGTGGTTACGCCAATCTGACGTTCAAGGATGTCGAAGGCGAAGTGCTCGGCGCCGCCGATCAGGGCTTCGGCGTCCTCGAATCGACGCTGGACCGCGCCCGCGCCGGCCTCGCCGCCGAAATGCTCGGCCAGGCGGCGCAATCCTTCGACGTCACGCTCGATTATCTGAAGACCCGCGTGCAGTTCGGCCAGGTCATCGGCACCTTCCAGGCGCTGCAGCATCGCGCCGCCAAGATGTTCACCGATCTGGAGCTGGCGCGCTCCTGCGTCGAAGGCGCGCTGCAGGCGATCGACCGCGACGCCAACGACGTGGCGCAACTCGCCTCCCTGGCGAAGGCCAAGGTCGGCGACGCGGTGCACCTGGTCTCCAACGAAATGGTCCAGATGCATGGCGGTATCGGCATGACCGACGTGCACGACGCGGGCCTCTATCTCAAGCGCGCCCGCGCCCAGGAAGCGACCTTCGGCGGCTCGTCCTATCACCGCGACCGCTACGCCGCGTTGCTCGGCTACTGAGGACTGCGCAGGACGTGAAAAAGAGCCGGGCTTCTCACAGGGGTGCCCGGCTTTTTATTTGCCCGGCTCGCCATGTGGCGCGACTTTTCGTTTCGCGCCGGCATAAATCGACGTGATCAGATCGTATCGGATGATGTTCCGCCGCCTCGGGCCCGCCAACCCCGAACTGTCCCGATCGTTGAACGGGAAACTGTGCACATGCGCGCGCCGGAGGCGTTGGCGGAAGCCGTCGTCGAGTTCGGGGTCGATCTTGAACAGATCGTCCCACATTCCGTAATAGCCGTCGATCAGCCCGGCCATGCCGGCATCGACGAGGTCGTCGATGACATAGGTTTCCGCGCCTTCGATGTTCATGCGCAGCAGTACGACGTCGCCCGCGGAAACGATGCCGTTCTCCTTGAGAAACCCGGACAAGCGCTTCGCCGGCACGGTGATCGTCCGCCTGCCCCGCGCTGCGAACAGGCTGCTGCCCTTGCCCGACCCTTCCGAGACATGAAGCGTCGCCGTCTCGCCTTCATGGCCGGGGCCCACAAGAGCCAGGTTGAACAGCTGCACGCGGCTGTCGTTCGCAAACCGGCTTCGGCAAAGTTCGACATAGTCCGGATGCGCTTCGAAGCCATAGACCGCAAAATTCGGCCAATCGGCAAACCAATCGAGCACCAGAGCGATCTGAACGGCCTGCTTGTGCAGGCCCAGATCGAGATAGACGATCCTGCGGTCCAGCGGTTTCAACGTGCCCAACTGCGTTATGCCCAGCCGTCGGGCGCGGCGAACAAGCGCTTCGAAGCGCAAAGCGATGGTATCGAGCCCGGCGAGCAGCCGCTCCGCGCCGGCCATCCGGAAGAGTCTCGCGCTGTACAGGTTCCACAAGCGCTGATGTGGGTGATAGAGGGCATGGAGCGGCGCCCGCCACAGGTGACGAAGATAGCGCCGCGGCCTCGGCGTCCCTGCGCTTGGTGAGTGTTTCGCGTCGTCGGGTTTGTCTGGCTCCTCCATCAGACGGTTGCAAGACCGACATGCGGTCCATCGGGCAGCACCAGCCGGATCGCATCGCCCGGCTTGACCGTGCCGCCGGCCACCACAACGCCCATGACCCCGGCCTTGCGGATCAAATCGCCGTCGGCATCCTTGTCCAAGGTCGCTGCCATCAGGCCGTTCTGGAAATTGTCGAGTTGGAAGCAGGGATTTCGTAAACCCTTCACCTCGACGATGGCGCTCGCGCCCAGGTGCAGCCGTGCGTTCACCGGCAGGCCGAGCAAGTCTATGCCGCGCGTGGTGACGTTTTCACCCATATCGCCCGGAGCGACGGAAAACCCCTTGGCACGCAATTCGTCGTGCAGTTCGGCGTGGATGAGATGAATCTGGCGCAAGTTCGGCGTCGTCGGATCGCGCTTGATACGCGAGAGGTGCTGCACCGTCACGCCCAGATGCGCGTCGCCCTCAACGCCCAGGCCTTCGATCAGGCGGATGCTCGGCCATGGCGGTTTGCTGAACTTGTGTTCGCTATCGCACGAAACGCTAGCAACGACACCGTTCATGGTGTCTTCAGGACCATGTTTTTCGCCACGCCACGCGGCACCTGGTCGATCGCCATCACCTTCAGCGGCACCGTCCCGTTGTTGACGCCATAGTGCCAGGTGTTCAGGGGCTCCGCGACGAAGCTGCCGGCCTGGATCTCGTACGTCTTTTTCGTCTCGACGTTCACCACCGTCAGCGTGCCCTCCGTCACATAGACGTAGTGCGGATAGAGGTGCTTGTGCACCGGCAGCCTCGCGCCCGGCGCAAACACCGCGGCGGCGACGATGACGTCCGGCTTTGCGGGTACGATGATGCGTTGACCCGTGATCGTCATGTTGCTGCGCGTGACGGGCGTCACCTGCACTGGCGCATCGGCGGCATGTGCCGCGCCGGCGAGGAGGAGTAGTGAAACTGTAACGCTCAGAATCTTCATCGTCACACCCGATCGATGGCCACGCCTTGCCTCAGGGCTTGAGAATAGACCTATCTTGCCCTACTTATCCAACCGGCTCTGCTCCATAAGCCCTTGCGCCGCAACGTTTTGTCGGCAATGGGGGGGGAGGGGGTCCGCAAAACTCAAAAACGAATGCGCGGTGTAGAATATTCGGCGCTTCCCGGGCTCCGCGTGAGACGATAGCGTCCGCGCGCAAGCCGTCCGGAGAACGTCCATGAAAGCCGCCGTCTACTACGAAAACGGTCCGCCGTCGGTCCTGAAATATGAAGAGGTCGCGGATCCACAGCTCACGCCGACCGGCATCATCATCCGGGTCGAAGCCGTCTCGATCGAGGGCGGCGACACGCTGAACCGCCAGGGCGGAGCGCTGTTCACCACGCCGCACATTGTCGGCTATCAGGCCGCTGGCGAAGTCGTCGCCGTCGGCGCCGAGGTCAAGGACTTCAGAATTGGCGACAAGGCGGTCACCACCGGCTTTAATGGAAGCCACGCCGAGTTGCGCGCGGTGGCCGCCCGCACCGCCTGGAAGATCCCGGCCGGCTGCGACGTCAAACTCGCGGCCGCCGTGCCGGTGCCGTTCGGCACCGCGCATGACTGCCTGTTCGAATTCGGCCATCTCAAGTCCGGCGAGACGGTGTTGGTGCAGGCGGGTGCATCGGGCGTCGGCGTTGCCGCGATCCAGCTCGCCAAGCGCGCCGGCGCGCGCGTCCTGGCCACTGCCTCGAGCGACGAGCGTCTGGAACGGCTCAAACCGCTGGGGCTCGACCACGGCATCAACTACAAGACCGGCGACGTCGTGCAGTCGGTGATGAAAATCACCGACAACAAGGGCGTCAATCTGGTGGTCGATTCCGTCGGCGGTTCGACGCTGCAGGGCAGCATCCTGTCGCTGGGCTATCGCGGCCGCGTCTCGATGGTCGGCGCCGCCGGGCGCGAGCCGATGCGCGTCGATGTCGGCTCGCTGATGGGCGGCAATCGCAGCCTGTCGGGCGTCTTCCTCGGTGCGGAAATTGCCACCGATCGCGTCCACAACCTGATCCAGACGCTGGTCAACGAAGTGGCGGAAGGCAAATTGACGGTTCTCATCGACAAGACCTTCGCGCTCTCCGAGGCCGCGGCCGCGCATGCCTACATCGAGAGCCGCAAGGCAGTGGGCCGCGTTCTGCTAATTCCCTGAGATGGAGATCGGACCGCCGTTCCGGTTCGGGCGCCCTTGCGCCTTAAATCCATGATTCACCTTGCTATTCACAGCCAAGGATAAGGAACACCCCTGTCCGGCAAAATGACTCGTCTTGGGCTGCGCGCGATGCATATAGTGCGTTCATGGGGATGGCTCGCGTTGGACGTCATAGCGATGGAGAAACACCGCATGGTCCCATGAGCTTGGTGGAGGCGTATATGAGTCTGGTTCAAAACGTGCAGGAATTCGTCCGCGAAGCCAATCGAATATCGGACATCAAAGAACTTCAAGTTCTTCTCGAGGGCACGGTTCGAGAACTTGGCTTTGACTATTTCGCTCTCGTTCACCATGTGAACATCTACCAAACAAGAGGCGAAGTCGTTTATCTGTTCGACTTTCCGCCGGCCTGGACCGAATTGGTGGATCGCAAAGGCTATTTTACCGATGACCCGGTACATGTGGCCTGCCAGAAGTCCGCCACGCCCTTCACCTGGGCCGACGTTCCGCGACTGATTACGCTGACCACGCGGCAGGAGGAGATGCTGCAGGCGGCGAAGACGGCGGGCCTCGGCGGCGGCTTTACCGTGCCCATTCATGTTCCGGGCGAATATACTGGCTCCTGCACCTTCAGCACGCGCTTCGGGCGTGAGGTGCCGCTCGCCTCTCTGCCCGCGGCCCATTATGTCGGCAGTTTCGCCTTCGAGGCGGCGCGCCGGGTGGTGCAACGCATGGCGGCAAAAAAGGGGGGGCGGCTTAAGGGGGCGGCGAGGCCCAAGCTGACGCGCCGGCAATTTGATTGCGTGGTGCTCGCCGGCCGCGGCAAGAGCGACAAGGACATCGCACAAATCCTCGGCATCGCCGACCAGACGGTTCACCAGCACATGGAAGACGCCAAGCGCCGCTACGACGTTGCGACGCGCATGCAGCTCATCGTGCGCGCGCTGTTCGACAGCCAGTTGGCGTTCGCAGATCTGATGAATTGACTATCCCCCGATTAGGGGAATGCCGCGCGAGAGGTTCGATGCAACTCTACTCCTGGTTTTATCAGGAGAGAGTCGATGGTCGACGTCGTTACTGCCAACAATCGTCATAAATTCAGCGGCATGGTCGATGCCATGCATACCGACCGCAAGCGGATATTCGTCGATTCGCTGAAATGGGACATTCCGGTCGTCGACGGCAAATTTGAAATCGATCAGTTCGACAACGCCGACGCGGTCTATCTTCTCGCCCTGGACGCCAAGAAGGAGACCCATCTGGGTTCCGTCCGGCTCCTGCCGTCGACGAAGCCGCATCTGCTCGGCGACGTATTCCCCATGCTCTGCGACCAGGGCGTGCCCCGCGGCGAAGACATCTGGGAGATCACGCGGCTGTGCACGGCGCCGCATCTGCGCGGCCGCGAAGCTTGGTTGGCGCGCAGCTATCTCGCGGTCGGCATGGTCGAGTTCGCGCTTCTCTACGGCATCAACAAATACACCTGCGTCGCCGAGACGTCGTGGCTGTCCTCGATCATGGCGGTCGGCTGGGAATGCGAGCCTTTGGGCCTGCCCCAGGAACTGAACGGCGAGACGGTCGGCGCACTGGTCATCAACATCACGCCGGCAACCTTGCAGCTCTTCCGCATGAAGATGGGTTGGCGCCACCCGGTCCTGGAGCTGGATGCGATCGCCAAGGCCGCTTGAAAACCGGCGCTCTCGATCATTTCTAGGGACAACACACATGCCAGCCACAGCTCTTGCGCAACGCCCCGAGGTCCGGCCGAACTGGACCGAGACGCTCTTGGACCAGGGCTATTGCATCATTCCGGGCCTCATGCCCAAGGCGAAGATCGAAGCGTTGCACGACGATCTGAAGGAGCGTTTCGCGCGCACGCCGTTCAGTGACGGCGATTTCTACGGCCGCCGGACCAAGCGGTTCGGCGCTCTCTTGAAGCGCTCCCGTCACGCCGCGGAGTTCGTGCAGCATCCGCTGATCCTGGAGATCGCACAGGCGCTTCTGGGGGACCATTGCGACCGTTTCCAGCTCAATCTCTCGCAAGGGCTCGAGATCTGGCCGGGCGAACTCGAGCAGACGCCGCACCGCGATCAAGACATGTGGGGCGGCGAAAAAGGCAAGACCGAATACCTGCTCAACGTGATGTGGCCGTTCACGCCCTATCGCGCCGAGAACGGCGCAACGCTGATCTGGCCCGGCAGTCATCGCTGTCAGGACCAATATTATCTCGACCGGGAGCAGGCCATTTTCGCGGAGATGGATCCCGGCTCGGCGCTGCTCTTTCTGGGCTCGACCCTGCACGGGGCCGGCGCCAATCGCACAACGCTGCCGCGTACCGGAATGGTCGCGGGATACACGCTGGGGTGGTTAAAGCCCTATGAGAATCAGTGGTTGGTCTATCCACCTGAGGTCGCGCGCGACTTCTCGCCGGAACTCGCGGCGCTGGTCGGCTACCAGCAGCATCGGCCGAATGTCGGGAACTACGAGGGCCAATGTCCATCCGTGTTGCTGCGCGGGGAGGTTCCGGAATATCTTCAGGCGGTAGACGACCTTCGTCCGCATCAGGTCGCGGAGGTCGTCGCGTACAAGGCCCGTCAGCGTGTCCCCGGGCCCGGTGCATGACAGCAGGGGGACGTGCGGAGCGCCGCGCTGCCGGGAACCTCCCGCGGCGGCATGTGGAAGATTTCTTGAGTGATGCTGCTTACCGATGCGACCTTTGAATTCATCGAAGAGATCGATCGTCAGAGCACAGCCGCGTCGCTGATCGCGTCGTTCGAGAATTTCATCGCCAAATTCGGCATCCTTTATTTCGTGGTTGGCGACCCGCGCCCGCCGATGCTGCCGTATAACGACTATCTGTGGGCGACCAACTGGCCCGAGGAATGGCTCAACCGCTGGCGCTCGCGCTACCTGCTTGTCGATCCCATCGTCAAGCAATTGCGCGTGCAGAACCTGCCGCTGCGCTGGAGCCCGACGCAGGGCGCGAGCGACGAGACCGGGACGCGTATCCTGGAGGAGGCCGGCGAGTTCCGCATGAATGCCGGCTTCGCCGTGCCGGTCTACAGCCATGACGGCTTGTCGGTCGTGGTGTCGATGGGCACCGAGCACTACGAACTCGGCAAGACCGAAGAAACCTGCCTGCACATTGCGTCGATCTATCTGCACGCGTCGCTGGAGCGTCAGCGGGCGCGGTCGGCGCCGCCTTTGCCGCGCGGACCGCGTCTGACGCGGCGCGAACGCGAGTGCCTGTCCTGGGTGGCGGCCGGCAAGACCGATTGGGAAATCTCGCAGATTCTGAGCATCGCCGAACAGACGGTGCACGAATATGTGCAAAATGCCCTGATAAAGCTGAACGCGACGACACGCGCGCAGGCGGTCGCCGTCGCGATCTTCACCAAGCAGATCGCCCTTTGAGCGTCGGCAGACGCCCCTGAAGCCCGCGGAAATCTGGCTCCCCCTCATACCGGGGGGATGACTTATCCAGCCGGCGGCGCGAATTTCCCGCCGCTCTGGATCAGGAGGGCGCCATGATCGAAGTGGTCACCAGCCGAAACGCGCTCCTGTACCAGGACGCCCTCCAGGACATGTTTCGTCTGCGGCATCGCAGCCTGGCGAAGGCCGCGAATGGCTGGCGGGAGCCGGCGCGTCCGGACAAAGATCAATTCGATACGGCAGATGCCCTCTATCTGCTGCTGACCGAGGACGACGGCATGGTCATCGGCGCGCATCGCATGCTGCCGACCACCGGTCCGCATTTCTTTTCCGATGTCGCACCCGAGTGCTGCGACGTTCGCGGCGTCCAGCGCGGCGAGAAAATCCTGGAATTGACGCGCAGCTTCGTGGACGAGGAAGGCCTCGACACGCCGGCACGGGAAACCGCGCGCAAGCGGCTGACGGTCGGGCTGTTCGAGTTCTGCCTGCGCGCCGGCTACGAAAAATTCACCTGGCTGATGCCGACCGGCTTGTTGTTCGACCTCCTGCTGATCGGCCTCAATATCAAGCCGCTGGGCATGCCCGCCGATCAGAACGGCGACTGGCAAATCGCTGTTATCGTGACGGTCGACCGCGCGGCGCTCGATGCCGTGCGCCTGGCGCTGCAGGTTCCTGAAGCGCAGGTCGATTACGTCGGCGCGCCGGCCGGCGATCCGCTGGTTTTGGCTCCGTTCGACGCGCCGCCGCAGCCGCTCGCCGCGGCAGAGTAGCGCGGTTGCGGCTCTCGATCCCGCCCAATACGCCGTAAATCGGGGCCGATAGCCTTTCAAATCTCGCGAGTTATACTCGCTTGCGGATATGCGTCCGCGGCCGATCTCGGGAGTGAGAATGCAACCGCGTTTGTTGGCGCTGAAGAGTGCCGTTCCGCCTCATATCCTGGATCAATCCGACGTTTCGGTGCGGGCCCAGGCCCTGTTCAAGGGCGGCCGCGACATCACCCGCCTGATGCCGGTATTCGAGAACACCGGCATCGAGCGGCGTTATTCCTGCGTGCCGATCGATTGGTACAGCGAGCCGCATGGCTGGATCGACCGCAACGCGCTCTACATCGAAAATTCCGTCGCCTTGTTCGAGAAGCTGACGCTGGCGCTGCTCGACGAGGCGGGCCTGCGCCGGGACGAGATCGACGCCATCGTCGTCTCGTCCACCACCGGCATCGCGACGCCCAGCCTCGACGCGCTGGTGGTCGAGAAAATGGGCCTGCGCCGGGACATTCGCCGCTTGCCGATCTTCGGACTGGGCTGTGCCGGCGGCGTCGTCGGCCTGACCCGCGCCGCCGAGCTTGCCACCGCCCATCCGGGCAGCCGCGTCCTGTTCCTGGTGGTCGAGCTCTGCGCGCTCACCTTCCGCAAGAACGACATTTCCAAGAGCAACATCGTGGCCACCGCACTGTTCGGCGACGGCGCCGCCGGCGCGATTCTGTCGACCGAGGGCAAGGGTCCGGCGATCGGCCCCGGCGGCGAATACACTTGGCCCAATTCGCTCGGCATCATGGGCTGGGATGTCGAGGAAGACGGGCTCAAGGCGGTGTTCTCGCAAAGCATTCCCTCGCTCGTCGCCAACGACTTCAAGCCGATCCTCTACAACTTCCTGCACGCCAACGATCTGAAGCTCGGCGACGTCGAAGGTTTCGCCTGCCATCCCGGCGGCGCGAAAGTGCTGGACGCGCTGGAAGACGCTTTCGGCATCGCACGCGGCGCCCTCGTCGACAGCCGGGCGATCCTGCGCGACTACGGCAACATGTCCGCGGTCACCGCGCTGTTCGTGCTGGAACGCATGAAATGGCGCGAGCGCCGCACGATGATGACGGCGCTGGGCCCCGGCTTCTCGGCCGTCTTTTTGATGATCGGGGAACCGTGAAACTGGCGATCTACGCCATTCTCGCCCTGGTCGCGCTGCAGCGGCTAATCGAGATCGCCTATGCCGAGCGCAACACAAGCGCCTTGCTGGCGCGCGGCGCGGTCGAAGTGGGCCGCGCCCACTATCCGCTGATCGTCGCGCTGCACGCGGCCTGGCTGGCGGCGATCGTATTGCTGCTGCCGGCCGATGCCGCGATCCGCTGGATCCCGCTCGTCCTGTTCGTCATGCTGCAGCTGGCGCGCGTCTGGGTGATCGCGACGCTGGGGCCCTATTGGACGACCCGGATCATCACGCTGGAAGGCGCGCCGCTGGTGCGCAAGGGCCCCTATCGCTTCGTGCGTCATCCCAATTATCTGGTGGTCGCGGGCGAGATCGCCATGCTCCCACTGGCTTTCGGAGAAATCGCGGTTGCGATCGTGTTCACGGTTCTGAACGCGGCCATGCTCGCCTGGCGCATCCGCCAGGAAGACACCGCCTTGTCGTCGCGCCGGTCCCGCCTGCCGGCCAACGCGGGTTGACGCCATGCGGCCGGGCGCCATCCGCTTCGCCGGGCCCTTCGCCTTCGCAGTGTCGATTCCGCTATTCTATTATCTCATCGGTCCTGCCGCGCCATTCCTGACCGTCACGCTTCTGCTGGCGGCGCTGATCGGCGCCGAATGGATCTCGGCGCGCGGCGACGGTCCTTCCGCGACCGAGGGCGCGCGTTTGTTTCGGCTTCTGCCCAATTTCTACGTGCCGGTGCAGTTGGCGGTGATTGTCTGGGCGGTGGCGGTCGTGCGCCACGGCGATGGCATCGGCTTCGCCGCCCTGGCGCTGTCGGTGGGCGTGACGACCGGCGTGTTCGGCGTGCTGGCGGCGCATGAACTGGTCCACGGCCACAACAAGACCGAGCAGGCGCTCGGCCTCGCGATGCTCACCGGCATGACCTATCGCCATTTCCGCGTCGCGCATGTCTTCGGCCATCATCGCTGGGCTGCGACGGAGCGCGATTCGGCCAGCGCACGGCTGGGCGAAAGCTTTTACGGCTTCCTGGCGCGCACCCTACCCGGCCAGTTCACCGACGCCTGGGCCATCGAGCGGCGGCGCCTTGCCGCGCGCGGCGGCGGCCTGGCGGGCAATCGCATCGCGCGCGACGTCGTCGCGATGTTGCTGGTCTATCTTGCGATCGCGGCCTTCGCCGGCACGCGCGGCGCGGCGCTGTTCGCAAGTCAGAGCGCGATCGGCATCGTGGTGCTGGAACTCTTCAACTACATCGCCCATTACGGCCTGCAGCGCAGAGCCACCGGCGCCGGGCACGAACCGTTCACGGCGCGGCACAGCTGGAATTCGAGCAACGCCCTCGCCAACACCCTGATCTTCAATATGGGCCGCCACTCCTGGCATCACGCCCGCCCGGCCGCGTCCTACGAGAGTTTGAAGTGGGTCGCTGTGGCGCCCGAATTGCCGGCCGGCTATGCCGGCAGCATCCTTCTGGCGCTGGTGCCGCCGCTGTGGCGGCGCGTCATGGACCCGGCGGTGCAAAGGCTGCAAACTGCGCCCAGCAACGCGCCCGCCTAGAGCAGCCCTCCGAATGCAGAGTATCTTGCGGACCTGGATCGGTTTCGTCGCCATGTGCCTGGGGATGTCCCTGGCCGTGCTGGACATCCAGATCGTCGCCAGCTCCTTCACCACCATCCAGAAATCCTTTCACGTCACGCCCGACCAGCTCAGCTGGATTCAGACCGGCTATCTGATGGCCGAGGTGATCGCCATTCCGCTGACGGGCTGGCTGACGCGCGCCTTTTCGCTGCGCTGGATGTTTGCCGCCGCCACGCTCGGCTTCACGCTGGCCAGCGTCGCCTGCGCGATGTGCACCGCCCTGCCGCCCTTCATCGCGCTGCGCGTGCTGCAGGGTTTTTGCGGCGGCATGCTGATCCCAGGCGTTTTTACCTCGGTCTTCGTGATGATGCCGGAGCGCCATCGCGTCGCCGCCACTGCGCTGGCCGGAACGCTCGCCGTCATCGCGCCGACCATCGGCCCGGCGATCGGCGGCTATCTGACCGAGCATTACAGCTGGCACTGGATCTTCCTGATCAATCTCGGCCCCGGGATTCTCGTCTCGCTCCTGGTTGCGATGTATGTCCGCCTCGGCGCGCCGGACCTGTCGGAGATTCGCCGCATCGATTACCGCGCCATCGCGCTGGCGGCGGTCTTCCTCGCGACGCTGGAACTCGTGCTCAAGGAAGCGCCGAAATACGACTGGCAGGGCACGTTTGTTTACGCCTGCATCCTGATTTGCCTGGTGACGGGTACCGGCGCGATCTGGCGCAGCCTTTACAGTCCGCATCCATTCCTCGATCTGCATCGTTTCCGCGAACGCACCTTCACCCTCGGCTGCGTCCTCAGCTTCGTGCTCGGCCTGGGCCTGTACGGCTCGGTCTATCTGCTGGCGCTGTTCCTCGGCATCGTGCGCGAGCATTCACCCTGGGAAATCGGCACGATCATGATCGTCTCCGGCGCGGCGCAATTGCTGACCGCGCCGGTGGCGGCGCTCCTGGAATCCCGGATCGATCCACGCTGGCTGACGGCGGCCGGCTACAGCCTGTTCGCGGGCGGCTTGATCGCCAACGGCTTCACCTCCACCACGACCGATTATGACGGCCTGTTCTGGCCGCAGGTGTTGCGCGGCACAAGCGTCATGCTCTGCATCCTGCCGGCGACGCGCCTGGCGCTCGACACACTGATGCCCGGTCAGGTCGCCGACGGCAGCGCGCTGTTCAACCTGATGCGAAATCTGGGCGGCGCCATCGGCATCGCGCTGGTCGACACGATTCTGGAGCAGCGCACGCCAACCCACGCCACCGCGCTGGCGACGCGCCTGCAGGCCGGCGACGCCGGCGCCGCGCGCATCGTCGGCTTACCGGCCGAATATTTTCAGGGCCACGACATGGGTCCGGTGAACGAGACCATGCGCGCCTTCGCCGAGCCGCTCGTCCGCAAGGCCGCGCTGGTGCAGTCCTTCAACGAGGCCTGGATCGTGATCGGCGTGCTGTTCACGCTGTCGCTGCTGGTGCTGCCCTTCATGCGCCGCATCAAGCGGTCGGCGATGGGCCCCGGGACGGCGGACGAAGTCTAGTCTCTAGGCATGGGCCAGTTCGACCTGCACCACGTCTGTGCGGTCGACGGCGAACGCCGCCGCGCTGATGCCCAGATAGAATTGCCAATTGCGGAAGAATTTCTGGTCGTGGCCGAGCGCCGCGATCTCGTGCCGCCGCTCGCGCATGTTCGCCGACCATTGGCGCAGGGTGCGCGCATAGTCCTGGCCGAAGGAAAACGTGCCGGCGACTTTCAGGCCGGCCTTGCCGGCTTCCTCGCCGAAGCGCGCCAGCGACGGCAGCATGCCGCCTGGAAACACATAATGCCGGATGAAGTCGCTGCGCGTGCGATAGCCGGCGAACAGCTCGTCGCGCACGGTGATGGTCTGGATCACGGCGCGGCCGCCGCGCTTCAAGCGTTCGGCGACGGTGGAGAAATAGGCCGGCCAGTAGTGCTCGCCCACGGCCTCGAACATCTCGATGGAGACGATGCCGTCGAACATGCCGCGGACTTTGCGATAGTCCTCAAGCCGCATCTCGGCCGGCCGGCCGGCCAGCCGCTCGCTGGCATAGCGGTGCTGCGACGGCGAGACGGTGAGACCGGTCACGCGATGATCGTGCGCCGTGGCGCGCTCGGCGAAGCCGCCCCAGCCGCAGCCGATTTCCAGGATCGAGGACTTCGCCGCCGGCAGCCTGGCGAGAATGCGCTCATACTTGCAGCGTTGCGCGGTTTCCAGATCCTTGTCCGCGCCGGCGAACAGCGCCGACGAATAGGTCATGCTGGGATCCAGCCACAGCGAATAGAAATCGTTGCCGACATCGTAGTGGTCCTGGATGTTGCGGGCCGAGCCCTTGATGGAATTGCGCCGCAGCAGCGCGTTGTGGATCACAAAGCCGATGCGCTGCACCAGGCCGCCGTCGGCGAAGCCCTCGAAACTGTCCATGTTCAGCAGGAACAGCGAGATCAGCGCCTCGATGTCGTCGGTATCCCACATGCCGTCGATATAGGCCTCGCCCAGGCCGATATCGCCGCGCGCCACCGCGAGGCCCAGCACCTCCCAATCGTGGATGCGAAACGTTCCGTGCGGACCAGGCCGCTCGCCCTTGATGGTGACGGTCTCGCCGTTCGGCGTCGTGAAGTCGAGCCTGCCGAATTGCAGGCTGGCGGTCGCCGCGCGCCATTTCTTTTCGATCACGAAAGTCGGAATGAAACCCATCATCGGCTCCTAGAGATTTCGAAACGGGCTCAGGCAGCCCGCGATTGCGGAAAATCCGCGGGCGCGCGGTTCCAGGAAGGCTCGGCAAAACCCAGCTGCGGTGCCTGCCAGGGCGTCTCGGCGCCCAGCAGCCTCGCGACGTGCACGGCGCTGGCAAGGCCATCTTCGTGAAACCCATTGCGCAAGTGTGCGCCGCAGAACCAGGTGTTGCGCGCGCCCTGCATCGCCTGCACGCGCGACTGCGCGGCGATGGCACCGGAATCGAACACCGGATGATCGAATTCGTGGCTGTCGAACATTTTGTCGGGCGCGATCGGCGTCTTGGGGTTCAGCGTGACGAACAGGGGTGTCCGGTGCGGAATGCCCTGCAGCAGGTTCATCCAATACGTCACCGACAGGGCCGGATCGTTCAGGTCGCCGTCCGAGGTGTAATTCCAGCTCGCCCAGCAGCGCTTGTTCTTCGGCATGACGGAAGCATCGCGGTGCAGGACCGCGACGTTCTTCTGATAGCGGAACGCCGACAGCACCTCGCGCTCCTGCGGGCCGGCGTCGGCGAGCAGGCGCAAGGTTTCGTCGCCGTGACTGGCGAACACGACATGATCGTAGCTGCGCCATTCGCCGCTCGTATCGCGCACGCTGACGCCCTGCGCCTCGCGCGTCACGGACACCGCGCCGCAGCCGACGCGGATGCGGCTCGCGAAGGATTGCGTCAGGCGCCTGACATATTCCTGGGCGCCGCCGGTCACCGTGTACCATTGCGGCTGGCCGCTGGCGCTCAAGAGATGGTGATTGGCCATGAAGCGGATCAAGGTCAGCGCCGGAAAGCGCAGCATCTCGCGCGGCGGACAGCTCCAGATCGCCGCCGCCATCGGCAAGAGATAGAAGCGGCGAAACCAATCGCTCAAGCCCAGCGTCTCGATCAATCCGTCCAGCGTCAGATCGGGATGGCGCGCGACCGTGGCTTCGGCGCTTGCGTTGAACTTGAAGACGTCGCGGATCAGCAGCGCGAATTTCGGCCGCAAGAGATTGCGCCGCTGGCCGAACACGGCGTTGACGTCCCTGGCGCCCCATTCCAGCCAGCCGTCGCGGATCGAGGCTGCGAAGGTCATGTCGCTTCTGTGAACTGGCACGTTCAGATGCGCGAACATCGCGCTGAGCTGCGGATAGTTCTTTTCGTTGAAGACGATGAAACCGGTGTCGACCGGGATGGTCTTGCCGTCATAGTCGACCGTCACGGTGCGGCTATGGCCGCCGATGCGCGCGGCTTTTTCATAGACGGTCACCTCGTGACATCGGCCCAGCAGATAAGCCGCGCCCAGTCCCGAAATCCCTGAGCCGATAATCGCGATCTTCGCCATGTGCCTGCCCGCCAATTGTGAAACTGGTACGGCAGGCGGCGCATCCTGGATCAAAGCCGCAATATTTGGCCTTTGGCGGTGATCCGAGCCGGAGGCGGGCCCGTATTGGCGCGGACAGGAGAAGGCCGTTGGCGCGCTATCTGGTTGCCTATCTGGCGGCGGCCGCCGTGATGGCGGTGCTGGACCTGGCCTGGCTCAGCTATGCCGCGAAGGCGTTCTTCGAGCCGGCCGTCGGCGCGCTCCTGGCCGAAAAGACCAACACAGCCGCCGCAATTCTGTTCTACGTGCTGTATGTCGGCGGCATCGTGCTGTTCGCCGTGTCGCCGGCGTTGCGCGGCGGCGGCTGGATGGAGGCGCTGGCGTTGGGCGCGGCCCTCGGCTTCTTCGCCTACATCACCTACGACCTGACCAACATGGCGACGCTGAAGACCTGGCCGGCCTGGCTGGCGGCGATGGACATCGCCTGGGGCACGCTGGTCACCGCGCTCGCCGCGACGGCGAGCTACTTGGCGGCTTCGCGCATCGCGTGAGAGGCGGCCGAACGCCCTGCCCAGATCGCCATGCCCAGGCATAGCGCCATGGTCAGCGATGCCAGCAGGAACGGCAGGCCCGGGATATGCCATTGCGGATTTCGTACCGCCCAGGCGAAGGACAGTCCGTACAGCACCGGCCCGATGACCGACGCGATGCCCATCATGCTCTGGTTGGCGCCCTGAAGCTGGCCCTGCTCGGATGGGCCGACGCGCCGCGTCATCAGCCCCTGCAGGCCCGGCACCAGCAACTGCCAGAATGCGTTGAAGGGAATGCCGATCAGGTACAGCCAGGCGTTCGGCGCGAAGGCGATCCAGCCCAGCCCGATGATCGGCGCCGTGGCGCCGACGATCAGGCAGGCGCGCTCGCCGAAGCGCCGCACGAACGGTCCAACGATGGTGCCCTGCACGGTGACGCCGACGACGCTGGTACCGGCCATGAACATGCCGGTCAGCCCCGGCGTCCAGTGGAAGCGATAGCCGGCGTAGAATACGAACACGCTCGGCCACACCATGTTGGCGAGCTGGTTGAGGAATCCGACGCTCGCCAGCGGCAGCAATTCGTGATGCGAGCGCAACAGGCGCAGCGAACCCAAGGGATTGGCGCGCCGCCAATGGAACGCCGTCGTGCGCTTGGCCTCGGGCAGCGATTCGGGCACGACGAACAATCCATACAGCGCGTTGACCAAAGTCAGCGCCGCGGCAACCAGAAAGGGCAGGCGCAGATTGATGTCGCCGAGCAATCCGCCGATGGCGGGACCGGCGAGAAATCCGATGCTGAAGGCTGCGCCCATCCAGCCGAAGGCGCGGGCGCGCTTCTCCGGCGGCGTCACGTCGGCGACATAGGCGTTGGCGGTGGAAAACACGCCCGACGTCATGCCGCTGATCAGCCGGCCGACGAACAACCAGCTCAAGGTCGGCGCAAAAGCCATGAACAGGAAGTCGAGACCAAGCCCGGAAATCGACAGCAGCAGGACCGGTCGCCGCCCGAAACGATCCGACAGCAGACCGAGAATGGGGCCGGCGAAGAAGCCCATTAGGCCGCCGAAGACATTGAACGTGACGCTCCAATCCGCCGCGTCCGCCGTATTGCCGCCGTTGAACTGCTTGAGCAGATTGGGCAGCACCGGCACCATGATGCCGATCGACATCGCGCAGGCGACGGCGCTGACGAAGATGAAACCGAAGGCCGCCGCGCGGCCTTGCGAAGGTTCACTCATGACGCGACTTGCCGGTTGAACAGGCCCGTCAGCGCCGGCACGGCGTAAATCGAAAAGATTTCCTGCCCCGTCATCCCCCTGGCCCAGATATCGACATAGGCCGACAGGTTGATCGTCGCCATGACGAGTTCGGCGGCGATCAGGGGATCGACGGGCCGGATGGAACCGTCGGCGATGCCGTCGCTGATGACCGCGGCGAAGCGGTGCGCCGTGCGCTCGAAGGTCTGCACGATGGGCGCGCGCATCGAAAGCGGCAGCGCGCTCAAGGCATGGGTGCGCAGCAGGCGCTTGCGCCCCGACGCGTTGTCGGCGACCAGCCGCCCGACCGCGTGGCACAACCGGTCCCAGCCGGTGCCGCCCTTGGCCGCCGCCTTGGTCTGCGCCTCGGCCATGACGCGGAAGGTGCGCTCGAAACAGGCGACGACTAGGTCGTTCTTGTCGCTGTTGTGATAATAGAACGAGCCCTTGGTGACGTTGAGTTCGGCCGAGATCCGGTCGACCGAGGCGCCGCGATAGCCCAGGGCATTGATCAGCTCGGTGGCCGCGATCAGGAAGGTCTCGCGCGAGACTTCCTTGGCGTCGTGCACCAGCTCGGGACTTGGCGTCTGCGGTCCGCTCCAGCTATGCCCCGCCGCGGCGATGCCGTTGATCAGCAGATCGCACAGCCGCGCCGCGGCGCGCCCGTAATCGGCCTCTTCGTACGCTTCCAGCCACACCCGCGCCCACATCGCCTGCTCGATGACGAAGCGCGCCCGCGCCTTGCGGGCGTCGTCGCTCATCCAGCCGATGCCCGTGAAGATTTTCTCGACGCCGTCGAACAGGCGGGAAAATCCGGCCATGACGGCTGTTCGATGCGGCTCGTCAATCAGGCGGATTTCGTTGAAGGAGGCTAGCGCCAGCTCCTCGCCCGCCTTGACGCGGCGGCGCAGCTCGAAGGTCGATTCGATGAAGCGCACGAGCTGGGCCTGCGGCGTGCCCGCCTGCAGCGCCTCGCCGAGAAGCGCCTGCAACCGGTCCAGCGCCGACATCAGGCAGACCGCCGTGAGGTCTTCCTTCTTCCTGAAGTAATAGGCCAGGCTCGCCGGATGCATGCCGATGCGCTTGGCGACGCCCGCCAGCGTGAAGCCGCTGACGCCGTCCTCGTTGAGAACGTCGGTCGCGGCGGCGACGATCTCGTCGCGCTTGGCCAGATAACGTGTTTGCGGGGTGCCCATGATTTCAGGATGTGCTATCGCGCCCTCTCAGGCAATCATCGTCGCGCTGCCGGCGACGACATACCAGGTGACGAACAGGCTCGCGATCACGGCACCCGGCACATAGGAGTTCGTTCGGCGGTAGGTGAAGGTGCTGAACAGCGCCACGACGCCCAATATGGGCACGAACTGGAGCGCCATGATGGGATGCAGCGGGTCGGCGGCCACCAGCAGGTGGCCGCTGGTTGCCATCGGCAGATACTCCGCGAGCAACAGGATCGTCACGCCGCCGGCCATCGCCTTGATCGTCGCGGCGTAGTGCCAAAGCGCGTTCTGTCGTCTTACTGCCAGATCCGCTTGCAGGCCGCGCAGCGTCACGAAAAAGAACGCGCCGAACGGGATCAGATAGAGCGTGAAGGCCTTGAACTGCCACGGGCTCATCAGCTTCAGCGCCAGCACCCAGAAGCGGAAATCGACATGGAACGCGGCATCCACGAATAGCAGCGCGAGGTAGCCGATGGCGACGGTCGCCAGGCCGATGGCCAGCGACGGCAGCCATTTGTTGGTGAAGGTCACGGTCTTGGCACGGAAGAAATACAGCGCGCCGAAGGAGATCAGCATCGATCCGATGGCCCAGGCCATCACCTGGTTGGTGAAAGTCTGCGGAAACAAGCGCGATGCCGGTATGAGGACGCCGCCGAGGATCATCAACGGCAAAAAGGCGATGCCGGGAATCATCCCGCCGGCGATCAGCGCGATCCACCATTGCCGGTCGCGGGCCGCGCGCGCCGGCTCGGCGGCGTGCGCCAACGTGCCGAAGAACGGCAGTTCCAGCAGCACGTCGAACACGCCCAGCATCAGCACGATCAGGCCGATGAAGCCGGTCAGCGTGCCGAATTCCTTCCAGTACCAGATCTGATCGCCGCGCGGCGTGCCGCCCTTGAGCGTCTTGGCGAACCAGTCGGCGGCATCGCCGATCGCCGCGGTGGAGATGTGTTCGCCGGGATGCGTCACGGCGGGCATGTAGAGTTCCCGTGCCGTGCCGTTCGTTACCGAACCGTAGAGTCTGCCGGGCTGCACGTCCGTGGCGCTGGCGAATATCTGCTTCATCTTCGCCGTCGTGCCGACGTCCCTGGCCAGCAGCGCATTGGCGGCAGGTGAAGGCTTGTAGAACTCTTTCGAACTCCACATCGCCGGCGTGAACTCGTCATAGCGGCCGAGCACGAAGGCCGTGTTGCGCGGGAAGCTGGCGCTGCCTTCGATCGGACTGCCGGTGGTGGAGCCGGCGAAGATCGCGGCGCGATAGCCGTCCGGCAGCGCCCGCGCCGCCGACAGGATCGCCGCGCCGCCCAGGCTGTGGCCCTCGAGCCCGATATTGTCCTTGTCGACGAAGGGCAGGCTGCGCAGATAGCGCAATCCGTCCGGCCCACCCCAACCATTGGCGAAGGCCGGCGGTGCGCTGTAGCCGTGGCCCGTCTGGTCCAGCGCCAGCACGACATAGCCGCGCCGCGCGAACTCGATGGCGAAGCCGTCCTGCATCTCGCGCGAATTGATCAAGCCGTGCACCGCCAGCACGCCGGGCGCCGGCGTTGCCGCCGTGGCGTTGCGCGGCACGTAAAGCAGGGCGCTCATCTGCAGGCCGCCGGTGCCGGTGAAGCGGATGTCCTCGACGCGAATGCCGCCCGCGGTCTGAATCGCGCTCGCGAGATAGGAGCCGGCCAGGATCAGAACCGCGCCCAGGACGCACAGCATCCACTTCATGATTTTCCCCCGAACGCTTGGCCCTGTACCCATTTTGTATACCCCGCCGCTGAATTTACAACGTGACGCCAGCGTCACCAACCACTAGCGTGCTCGCCAATAGCGGGCGGGAGGAATGCATGCGGTACCTGAAATATGGCGCGATCGCGCTGGTTGCGATCGTCGTTCTGGGACTTGGCTTCGTCATCGTCTCCGACCGGCTGGCGCGGCCTGCGCCGCCCGACCTCGCCGCGTTCATCGCCAGGGCCGCGCGCTACGATGTCCACATCCGCCGCGACAGCTGGGGCGTGCCGCATATCTGGGGTAAGCGGGATGCCGATGTCGCCTTCGGCATCGGTTTCGCGCATTCCGAAGACGATTTTGCGACCATTCAGGACGTGGCGCTGGCCAGCCGCGGCACGCTCGCGGCCGCCAACGGCCTCAGCGGCGCGACCACCGACTTCCTGGTGCACCTCTTCCGCGTCTGGGAAAACGTCAATGCGCGCTACGAGAAGGACCTGCCGGCCGATGTGCGCGGTGTGGCCGAAGCCTATGCCGATGGCGTCAACTATTATGCCGCTCTGCATCCCGAAAAGGTGAAGGGCGAGCTGCTGCCGCTGACCGGCAAGGATGTCGTGGCCGGTTTCGTCTTCAAGACGCCGTTCTTCTACGGCCTCGATGGCATGCTGCGCAGACTCAACGTCGAGACCGGCGGCAAGCCGCTGCCGGAGATCGGCTCGAACGGCCTCGCGGTCGGGCCGCATCGCTCCGCCGACGGCGCGACGCGCCTGCTCGTCAATTCGCATCAGCCTTATGCGGGGCCCGTCGCCTGGTACGAGGCTGTGATGCAGTCCGGCGAAGGCTGGCATGTCGCCGGCGGGCTGTTCCCCGGTTCGCCCTTCATGCTGCACGGCCATAACGAGCATCTGGGTTGGGCCAACACCGTCAACAACCCCGATCTGGCCGACATCTACAAACTGACCATCAATCCGGCGAACGACAATCAATATAAGCTCGACGGCACGTGGCGCGATTTCGAAAAAAGCGACGCCGCCATCCGCGTCAAGCTGTTCGGCCCGTTGTACTGGACCTTTCATCGCGACGTTCTGTGGTCGGCGCAGGGACCGGTGTTCAAGACCGATCACGGCGTCTTCGCCATCCGCTATGCCGGCATGAACGAGATCCGCCAGGTGCTGCAATACTATCGCCTCAACAAGGCGCGCGATCTGGACGAATGGAAGGCCGCCATGCGGCTGCAGGCGCTGCCGAGCATCAACTACATCTACGCCGACGAGCACGGCACGATCGGCTATGTCTATAACGGCCAGTTCCCGGTGCGGAAGGAGGGCTTCAACTGGCGCGGCTTCCTGCCGGGCGACCGCTCCGACCTGATCTGGCACGCCTATCTGCCGTTCGACAAGATTCCGCAGCTGTGGAATCCGAAATCGGATTTCGTCTTCAATTCCAACAACACGCCGTTCCAGGCGACGGCGCCGGAAGACGACCTGAAGCCGTCCGACTTTTCGCCGACGCTCGGCATCCAGACCAACATGACCAACCGCGCCTGGCGCGCGCTCGAGACCTTCGGCGCCGACACGTCGATCACGGCGGACGAATTCCGCGCCTACAAGTTCGACCTGAGCTACAGCGCGCATGCCGACATCGCACGGCTCATCGCCGAGGTGATCGCGGTCAATCCCGGCGCCGATGCCGATCTCAAACAGGCGCAGGCGATCCTGAAGAACTGGAATCGGCGGACGGACATGCACAACCGCGGGGCGGCGCTGGGGGTTCTGATGGGCGTGCGGGCCGCGCCGCAGGAGCCCGGCGGGGCGTGGAAAGAGCCGCCGCTGGATGCGCTGAAGGAAGCGATAACGATTCTGAAAACCCATTTCGGCCGCCTCGATCCGGAGTGGGGCGAGGTCAACCGTTTTCGGCGCGGCAAGCTCGACGTGCCGGTCGACGGCGGGCCGGACGTCTATCGCGCCGTTTACGGCAAACAGCAGGACGACGGCACGCTCACGGCCGTCGATGGCGATACGCTCATTATGTTCGTCACCTGGGACAAGAACGGCAAGCTGTCGTCCCAGAGCATCCATCAGTTCGGCTCGGCGACGCTCGACGAAACTTCGCCGCACTACGCCGACCAGTCGCCGCTGTTCGTGAAGATGCAGATGAAACCGGTCTGGTTCACCGAAGACGAACTCAGAGGCCATGTCGAAGCCGACTACCGGCCGGGACACAGATAAACAAGACGGGCCGGCGCATGCGCACCAGCCCGCTGTTTTCGATTATTGTGTCGGCGCGGGCATTGCAGGCGCCGCCGGGGTCGCTGTGACTGGCTTGGCTGGCACATCGCCGCTCGACGGTGTTGCATCGGGCGCCGCGCTGGTGTCGGGCGTGACAGTCGATGGCGTCACTTCGGTGGTGGTGGAGACGGCGGCCGTCGGCTGATTGGGTTTGGTGCCCATCTGCGCATTGGCCAATGCTTGTGCGTTCAGCGCATCGGTCTGCTGGATTTCTTCCGGCGTCGCCGGTTGGCTGGTGTGCGCGTAGACTGGCGCCGCGCTCAAAAGTCCGGCGAGTGCGACCGCGCCGCCCAATGCGAATCTTCTGATGGTCATGGGAACTCCTTTGACGGTTTGGGAACCGGCAAGCTGCGCTCGTCGGACACCTATTCAACGACTCCGCCGCATGCCGCGTTCCTGCCGAAACCAAGGCCATATTGCGGCGCGGTTCCCGGAACTCGCATCCCGCCATCACGTTTTCAAGAAAACGGAGGTCGAAAATGTCTCGCGGCGACAAGTCCAGCTACACCGGCAAGCAAAAACGCCAGGCCGAGCACATCGAAGAAGGCAACGAAAAGCGTGGCACGGTGAAGAAAGAAGCGGAGCGCCGCGCTTGGGCCACCGTTAACGCGGAAACCCATGGCGGCAAGAAAAGCGGCTCGGGCCGCGGCACCAAGGAAAATCACGCGCCGTCGCGCAAGGGCGGCCGGCTCGGCGGTGCGGCCGCCGCGCGGCGCCCCGCGGCGGCGCGTTCGGCCTCTGCGAAGAAGGCCGCCGCCACGCGCAAGCGCCACTAGCGGGAACAAGGAACTTCGCCGCATCCGGCGTGTTCCCATTCCAGCGACCAATCGAGGATATTTCGATGCTTGGCACGATTTTGATCATTGTTCTTCTGCTGCTGCTGTTCGGCGCCTGGCCGTCCTGGCCGCATAGCCGTAGCTGGGGCTACTACCCGAGCAGTGGTCTTGGCCTGATCCTGGTCGTCGTCCTGGTCCTGGTGCTCGTCGGCCGGTTCTGAACGTGGAGCAACGTTCGATGACCAAGAAAAAACTCCTGGAAGACATCGTCCAGGATCCGTCGCGCTTTCATCGCGCGCCGCTGGATGTGATCCGCGACCGGCGCTTCAGCGATTCGGAGCGGCTACAGATTCTGAGCGCGTGGGAGCGCGAAATCCGCGCCGCCGACGGCGGGGGCGAGCCGCAAAGGCTGCAGCTGGTCAGCGACGCAAGGCACGAAATGGAACGTCGCGGCCAGCCGCGCGGCGCAACATTGTAAGCGATACTCGGCCTCGCCACAGGAGCATGGACATGGCTTATCCCGGCGTCGAAGAGCATACCCAGCCGCAGGTCGTCACCACGCAGCAGTCGCGCCAGGGGGAGGCGACCGGCCATGTGCGCTATGTGCTGGCGAGCAGCCTGGTGCTGGCCGCCGTCGCCGGCGTCGTTCTCTATATATATTTCGCCATGTAAGGCGCGCGGGCGCCCCATGCCTTGACGCCGTGCGGGGCTGTTGCCACCAAGGCGGCGCAAGGAGATTTGCGTGCCCGCCGCTTCGGCTTCCCCCATCGAACTGTCCATCGTCCTGCCCACCTTCAAGGAGCGGGACAATGTGGCCGAACTCGTGCGCCGGCTCGATGTCGCGCTGGCGGGCGTCGCCTGGGAAGCGATCTTTGTCGACGACAATTCGCCCGACGGCACGGCGGAGGCCGCCAAGGCGATCGCGGCGCGCGATCCGCGCGTCCGCTGTCTGCGCCGGGTCGGCCGCCGCGGCCTCGCCGGCGCCTGCATCGAGGGTATCCTATCGTCCGCGGCGCCGTTCGTCGCGATCATGGACGCGGATCTGCAGCACGACGAAACCGCGCTGTTGCCGATGCTGGCCAAACTTCGCAGCGGCGACGCCGATCTCGTCGCCGCCAGCCGCTATGTCGAGGGCGGCAGCGCGGAAGGCCTGAGCAACAAGACGCGCGGCAGGCTGTCGAGCCTGGCGACGACCATCACGGCCAAGGTCTTGTCGGTACCGCTCAGCGATCCGATGAGCGGCTTCTTCATGCTGAGGCGCGACAAATTCGACGCCATCGCCGGCCGCTTGTCGCCGGCGGGCTTCAAGATCCTGCTCGACATCGTGGCGACCGCCGGCCCCTCGCTGCGCGTCGCCGAGCAGTCCTTCGTTTTCGGCAAGCGCGAACAGGGCGAAAGCAAGTTCAACATCCAGATCGGCATCGAATTCCTGGGGCTCCTGCTGGCCAAGCTCACCGGCGATCTCGTCGATCCGCGCTTCATCTTCTTCGCCCTGGTCGGCGCCATCGGCCTCGCGGTTCACCTGGTCGCGCTCAAGCTGGCCCTGCTGGCCGCCGCGCCGACCTTCGCGATCGCGCAGACCATCGCCACCTTCGTCGCGCTGTGCAGCAATTTCCTGCTTAACAACGAGCTGACCTATCGCGACCGTCGCTTGAAGGGTTGGTCGATGCTATGGGGCTTTATCGGCTTTTGCGCCATCGGCTCGGTCGGCGCGCTGACCAATGTCGGCGTCGCGTCCTGGCTCTATTCGGAAGATCCGGTGTGGTGGGTCGCCGGCGCCGCCGGCGCGGTCATGGGCGCGCTGTGGAACTACGCCATGTCCAGCCTTTTCGTCTGGCGCACGCGATGACGCGCCGCTTTCTCGTTGCGATCGCCGCCTTGACCGTGCTGCGTTTCGCGGCCGCCGCGCTCCTGCCGCTGTCGGCGGATGAAGCCTATTATTGGCTGTGGTCGCGCCATCTGGCCGCCGGCTATTACGATCACCCGCCCGCCATCGCCTATGCCATCCGCGCCGGCACGCTGCTGTTCGGCGCCACGCCGCTGGGCGTGCGGTTCGGGCCGCTGCTGCTGTCGGTATTGGCCAGCGCTCTCGTCTGGCGCGGCGGGGCGATCCTTTTGCAGGATGAAGCCGCCGGCGCCCGCGCCTGCCTGTTTTTCAATCTCACGCTGATGGTCTCGGTCGAGACTCTCGCCGCCACGCCCGATGCGCCGGCGGTCGCCGCCGCCGCCGCCGTGCTCTATGCGCTGGCGAAAGTGGATCGGACGGGCAAGGGCGCCTGGTGGCTCGCCGTCGGCCTGGCCGCGGGTCTGGGACTGCTTTCCAAATACACCGGGTTTTTCCTCGGCGCGGGAATTTTCGTCTGGCTGCTGTTGTCGCCGAAGGCGAGGGCATGGCTGTTCACGGCCTGGCCTTATCTCGGCGGCGCGCTGGCGCTGTTCGTGTTCCTGCCGAACCTGATGTGGAACGCATCGCATGGCTGGCTGACCTTCGCCTTCCAGTTCGGCCGCATCGCCGAAGGCCATTTCACGCTGCGCTTCCTGTTTGAATTTCTCGGCGCGCAGATCCTGCTCGCGACGCCGTTCATTTTCCTGTTGGCCGCGCTGGCGCTCGCCTTCCGGGCCCGCGACCGCGACAGCACGACGTTTCTGCTGGCCGCGCTGGTCTTTCCGTCGGCGCTTTATTTCCTCATCCACTCGCTGCACGACCGCATCCAGGGCAACTGGCCGTCCTTCCTCTATCCGGCGCTTGCCATCGCCGCGGCACAAGCCTGGTCGTTGCAGGAGTGGCATGGCTGGACCGCGCCGGTATGGCGATTTTCACGGCGTGCGGCGACGCCGGTCGCGGCCGTCCTATTGCTGGCCGTCTATGCGCAAGCGTTGTTCGGCGTCATCCCGTTTGGCCGCGGCGATCCTTTGGCGCGGTTGCTGGGCGTGGGCTTCGACGGCGTCGCCCAGACGGTCGCGCAGGCCCGCGCGGACAATCGCGCCGCCGCCATTGTGACCACCGACTACGCCTCGACGGCCTGGTTCTCGTTCTATCTGCCGGGGCCGGTGATTCAGTTGAACGAGCCGCAGCGCTATCCGGATGCCGCGATTCCGCAACCAGCGCTGCTGTCGCAACCGTTGCTCTATGTCGTCGAGCAGCGGCTGGCCAAACCCGATGTGCTGGCGCCGCATTTCGCTTCGGTCCGGGAAGTCGGCGGCTTTGATCGGCTACGCCGTGGCGTGCCGATCGCGCACTACCTGATCTATCGCGTTGCCGGCTGGCATGGTCCGGCTTTGGGCCGGATGCCGTAACGCTCTGTTTTTTTGGGGGAAAGGCTGAGCGGACACCCAATGCGGGCTGTCGAAGGGGCTGGGGCGTTCCGGATCGGACGTCCGCTCGCAGGTAATAACGCGGCATCCCAAAGTGGGTTGCACGTCCATTAAATTATTTTATCCGGCCGCCCGGGCCGCGCAATTTCCGGCCGGACAGGCGAAAACGGGTTGATTCTGTTGAGGTTTCGAGGCTGCGCCGTCCGACACGCCGACCAGCAGCGACAACAGCAGGGCCGCGGCGATGAGACTCTCGAGGGGTGCTCGCGCAAAGGGCTTGGGGCGTGCATCGCTAGACCGGTGGTCTGCCGCGCAAGGCGCCGGAAAAGGCGCTGACGATCAGCAGGATGACGAAAACGATCAACAGGATCTTGGCGATGGTTGCCGCCAGGCCGGCCAGTCCGAAGAAACCGAGATAGCCGGCGACCACGGCCAGCAGCAAAAACATCAGGGCGTAACCAAGCATGAGGCGATTCCTTTCCCGCTTGAGAAAGAAACGCGACTGTAAAAGCCGGGTTCCGCCGCCCTCTTACTTCCGCTTGCCGCGTGCCAAAAACATCTCAAGCCCCGCCATCAGGCCGGCCCCGACGATGGCGATCCAGGGTGTTTCCTTGGCGATCGCCGCGAACAGCGCCAACCAGAGCCCGTTGGGCGCCGCGGCGGACTTGGCCGGCGGCGCGCGCCGCAGCAGCAGGAGGATGATCGCCCACAGGAACACCGGTCCGACGAAAATGCCGCCGGTGATCGCGGCCCCGCCGGCGGCGCCGAGCGCGGGCGTCAACGCCGCGTCCAGCGCCATCGCCAGATAACCGACACCGAAAATGATCAGCAGCATGCCGATCAGGGCCAGCACCGCCGTCGCTGCAATCCGAGCCCCCATGACGGGTCAGCGCTTCAGCAGAAGCGCCAGGAAGGCACCCGCGCCGACGGCGATCGCCAGCGCGGTCAGCGGCGTTTCGCGCACGGTGGCGCGCAGCGTCTCGGCGTTTTCCTCCGCCCATTCCTCGATGTCTTCGGCGGCTTCGAACGCGGTCTTGCTCGCCTGGGCGGCGGCTTCCTCGGCCAGTTCGTAAGCCCGCTCGGCCACGCCTTCGGCTTTCTTGAGCGCGTCCTTGGCTTGCGCCGAGGCGACGCCGCCGACGTCGCCGGCCAGCGCGCGCAAATCCTTTTGCAGCGTGTCCAGATCGGTACGCAATGCCGACAACCTGGTGTCGATGTCGTTCGTGGCGCTCTTGGCGGCCATGGCTATCCTCCGTGTGACCCAAAGCTCTTGGGGGCAATGGGGGAACGTCCCACAATGCCTCAAAGTTTCGGGTAAGGGAACTTTCGTTTGAGCGCAATCGGGTGAAGCGTACTTCTGCTTCACCCGTAAATTGCGCGCCAATCAAAGGATCTAGAGCACGATCCGTTTCAACGTCGTGTGATCATGCTCCAGGCGGCGTTTACGCGGCTTTTTTCGCCGTCGAATGGAAGAACAGCGCCTGCCCGACCGTCGCCTGCACCGTCTCGGGAAGGAACGGCTTGGCGATCAGATAGGTCGGCTCGGGCCGCTCGCCGGTGAGCAGCTTTTCCGGATAGGCGGTAATGAAGATCACCGGAATGTCGAAGCTGTTCAGGATTTCGGAAACCGCGTCGATGCCCGAGCCGCCTTCGCCCAGATTGATGTCGGCCAGCACCAGGCCCGGACGCTCCGAATGCGCCTTGGCGACCGCTTCCGCCGCCGTCGCCGCCGTCGCAACGACCTTGTGGCCGAGCTCGGTGACGAGATTTTCCAGGTCGAGCGCGATGATCGGCTCGTCCTCGATGATCAGCACGCGCGACGCCAGATTGCGGTCGATCGTCTGCTGCGCGTCGACAATGGAGCGTTCCACCTCTTCGGAGGTTTCGTCGAGGATGAAGGCGGCTTCCTCGAGGCTGAAGGCCTCCACCGCCGTCAGCAGCAGGGCGGCGCGCTTGTTGGAGTCCAGCGCGTTCAGCCGCGATTCCGGCGTCGGCTTGGCGTCGATGCTGCGCAGCGTGTTTTCGTCGACCCGCACCGAGGCCGAAGACCAGATGGCGTGAAAGACGCGATAGAGCCCCACCCGCGGCGCAACGCCCTCGACCAGCGTCTGATCGCCAGCCAGGAGCGCGGACAGCGCCGCGCGGACATAGGTGTCGCCGCTGGACTGTGAACCGCACAACGCCCTGGCATAGCGGCGCAGATAGGGCAGATGCGGGGCAAGCGTCTGAGACATGCTCATGAAAGGCGCGCTCCTTCGACGGGGCTATAATGGCGTCTACCACGATGTAATGCTCGGCCCCGGCGAAAAGTTCCCGTTTCGAGGAACCATTGCCACGGCGAGACGTTGGCACAATGTAAGGGAACAGACGGGCGCGGGAGTCGTTGTAAGGGGTTGAAGAGGCTAGGTTTTTTGGCCCAACCGGAGAATGGCTTTGTCAGGCGCACCGCAACAGCGGGACAGGAACGTGTCCAAGGATCAGAACCCAAACCGTGACAAGGCGCGCGCCATACGGGCGCGCCAGCGCGTCATCGGCCGCGAGCTTCGCCGCATCTATGACGGCGTTGCCCAGGAGCCGGTGCCGGACGAGTTTCTCGACCTGCTGCGCAAGATCGACGCCAAGGACGAACCTGGGAAGAAGTCGTCATGACCGTCCCGCACGCCGCCCACGCGCAAAATCATCAATCGTCGCAGGACACCGGCGACTTCAAGACCGATCTGCTCGGTCTGGTGCCATTCCTGCGCGCCTTCGCCCGCTCGCTTTGCGGCAGCCATGAAGGCGCCGACGATCTGGCGCAGGAAGCGCTGGTCAAGGCCTGGCAGTCGCGCGATTCGTTCCTGCCCGGCACCAATCTCAAGGCCTGGCTGTTCACGATATTGCGCAACCAGTTTTATTCCGACCGCCGGCGCGCCTGGCGCCAGGCGCCCTGGGATCAGGACGCGGCCGAGAAGATTCCCGGCGGCGGCCAGGATCAGGGCTGGTCGGCCGAGTTGTCCGACACGGCGCGGGCGCTGCGCGCGCTGACCGACGAACAGCGTGAAGCGCTGATCCTGGTCGGCGCCGGCGGATTCTCTTATGAGGATGCCGCGGAAATCTGCAATTGTGCCGTCGGCACGGTGAAGAGCAGGGTGGCGCGCGCGCGAAAGGCGCTGATCGCCATCCTCGACGGCGACGAAGCATTGCCGCCATCCGACCGCCCGCCCGAAGGAGAAGCCGCCCGTGAGATCATGGCGCAACTGGATCGGCTGGCGCCCCAGGACGGCCCCGACGCAGCCCGCCGCAGACGAAAAGAATCCAGCGGCTGAACGCGGCTGGCCGCTGCGGCTCACGCTGCTTGCCGCGGTAACCGTCGCCCTGCTTCCCATCGCCGTCGTCAGCATTCTGCAGGGCATCGAACGCGCCCGCATCGACGTCGCCGAAGTGCATGACCGCCTGCGGCAATCGGCGATTTCCGCGGCGGGCGACGAAGAAACCCTGCTTGCGTCGGCCGAACAGATCGCGCGGGCGCTCGCCAACATTTCCGATGTGCGCAAGATGACGCCCGCCTGCGACGCCGTCCTCAGCGACGCGCTGATCGGCGTGAAATATTTCAGCAGCCTGACGCGCATCGATCGGACCGGCCGCGTCGTCTGTTCCGCGCTGCCGTTGGCCAAGGGCATGAACGCCAGCGGCCGGCCGATCTATCAGCGCGCCCGCCATGCCGGCGGATTTGTCGTCAGCGGCCAGATGCAGAGCGCCGTGCTCAAAAGCCCGGTTATCGCCGGCATGCTGCCGCTGAAGGATGCCAGGAACAATTTCGACGGCGTCGTTTCCATCGCGCTGGAATTGCACTGGCTGGACTTTCTCGTCCGCGCCCGCAACCTGCCGCCGGGCGCCGTCGTGTTCGTCTACGACCGGGAGCGAAACGTCCTGGCGACGAACAACGCCGGTGTGGCGTCGGCCCTGATCGAATCCACGATGGGGGAAGCGACCGCGGAGACGCTGCGCTCGGCGCGAGACGGCGGCGGCGTGACTTGGAGCTATGCTTCGGCGCCCTTGCGCGGCGGCGCCATCGATGTCGCCTTTGCCATGCGCGAGGCCAGCCTGTTTCAGCCGACCTATCTGCATGTCGGCGCCAATTTTCTCATGCCGATCCTGATGATCGGCCTGGCCTGGGCCGGCATCTGGTTCGCGACCGAGCGCCAAGTGACGCAATGGATCGCTTATTTGCGGCGTATCTCGGCGGCCTATCGCAGCGGCCACTACACGATCCGGCCCCAGCTCGACGACGCGCCGCGGGAATTCCGCGCGCTGGGCGACGACCTGTCCGACATGGCGGCCTCGATCCAGGACCGTGACCGCAAGCTGCGCGACGCGCTGAATCAGAAATCGCTGCTGATCCGCGAGATCCATCACCGGGTAAAGAACAATCTGCAGATCGTCATGAGCCTGCTCAGCCTGCAGGCCGGTCAGCTCAAGGATCCGGCCGCGCGCGAGGCGCTGATGCAGGCTCAGGTGCGCATTAACGCCTTGGCGCTGGTGCACCGCATCCTGCACGAGATCGAGGACCAGACGACGATCGATCTGGGCCGCCTGCTGCACGAACTGGCGCATCAGATCACCGAAGGTATGCGCGGCGAGAAAACGGCCGTGCGCATCGAGGAGACGTTCGTGCAGCGCGAAGTCCCCGGCGAGGTCGCGGTGCCCGTGGCCCTGTTCGCGGCCGAAGCGCTGACCAACATATTCAAATACGCCTTTCCGCCGGGGCGCGAAGGCGTCATCTCGCTCGAGCTTGCCGCCGTCGCGGATGGCAAGCTGCGGCTCGTCATCTCCGACAACGGCATCGGTTTCGACGAGTCGGCACAGAAGACCGGCATCGGCTCGCGGCTGATCAAGAATTTCGGCACCCAGATCGGCGGCGTCTCGTCGCTTCAGTCGGTGCCCGGCACGGGCACCACGGTCGCGGTGGAGTTCCGCGATCCGGAAGCTGAGCCGGCGCCGGACGAAACCTGACTTATGGCGCCTGATACGGCGAGATTGTCTCCGGCAGCGGGCTGGCGCATAACGCGTTCCATCGATTTTCGGGAACACGATTCATGGCGGATTCATTCGATGCGGTCGTCATCGGCGGCGGGCCGGGCGGCTATAATGCCGCGATCCGGCTGGGCCAGCTGGGCCTGAAAACGGCCTGCATCGACCAGCGCGGCGTCTTCGGCGGCACCTGCCTGAATGTCGGCTGCATTCCCTCCAAGGCGTTGCTCCACGCATCGCAATTGTTCGAGGAGGCGGGCGGTCACTTCGCCAAGCTCGGCATCAAGGCTGAGGTCAGCCTCGATCTGCCCACCATGATGGCGCACAAGGACAAGGTGGTCGGCGAGCTGACCAAGGGCGTCGAATTCCTGCTCAAGAAAGCCAAATCCGAGGCCATCGTCGGCGCGGCGCGCATTGCCGCGCTCGGCAAGATCGACGTGAAAGGCAAGGACGGCGCGGTCCGCGTCATCGAAGCCAGGAACATCATCATCGCCACCGGCTCGGATGTCTCAGCCCTGCCCGGCGTGACCATCGATGAAAAACAGATCGTCTCCTCCACCGGCGCGCTGGCGCTGACCCAGGTGCCCAAGCGATTGCTGGTGGTCGGCGGCGGCTATATCGGCCTCGAGCTCGGCTCGGTCTGGCGGCGTCTGGGCAGCGAAGTGACGGTGGTGGAATTCCTCGACCGCATCACGCCGGGCCTGGACGGCGAGATCGGCAAGCAGTTCCAGCGCATCCTGACCAGGCAGGGCATGAAGTTTCAGCTCTCCACCAAGGTGGTCGGCGTGGAGAAGAGGGGCGACGCGCTGCTCGTCACCGTCGAACCGGCGGCCGGCGGCGAGCAGAAAACCATCGAGACCGACATCCTTCTGGTCTCCATCGGCCGGCGTTCCTTCGTCGACAATCTGGGCCTCGACACGGCCGGCGTGACGCTCGATGCCAGGGGCCGCGTCGTCACCGATGCGCGTTTCGCCACCAATGTCGCCGGCATCTGGAGCATCGGCGATTGCCGCGAAGGCCCGATGCTGGCGCACAAGGCCGAAGACGAAGCGGTGGCCTGCGCCGAGAACATCGCCGGCAAGGCCGGCCATGTGAACTACGACGCCATTCCCGCCGTCGTCTACACCGCGCCGGAAGTCGCTTCGGTCGGCAAGACCGAGGAGGAGTTGAAGGCCGCCGGCATCGCCTACAAGATCGGCAAATTCCCCTTCACCGCCAACGCCCGCGCCAAGACCATCGCCGCGACCGACGGCTTCGCCAAGGTCCTCGCCGACGCCAAAACCGATCGCGTGCTCGGTGTGCACATCCTGGGCGCCGAGGCCGGCAACCTGATCGCCGAAGCCGCGCTCGCCATCGAATTCGGCGCCTCGTCGGAGGACATCGCCCGCACCAGCCACGCCCACCCCACCCTCAGCGAGGCCGTCCGCCAGGCCGCGATGGGCGTCGAGGGCTGGACCATGCAGATGTAGGTGACCGTGACGCGGCCGGCCTGTTCCACGTTCAGCCTGATCATCCGCACCGCGCGCACGGCGGCGGAGATCGAGGACGCCGCCGCGCTTTATGTCCGCAGCGGCCGGGCCGCTTTCACCTGGCGGCCGGAAGAACATTTTCGCGTCGAAGACTTTCGTCTCTTCGCACAGGACGAGGAAGTCTGGCTGGCGCTGCTGGGCGAGGCGCTGGTCGGCACGCTGTCGATCTTCCGCCCGGAGAATTTCATACATTGCCTCTACGTCGATCCGGACGCGCAGCATCTGGGCGTCGGGCGCGCGCTGGTGGCGCATGTCCGCCGCGTGGCGGACGCGCCGCTGACCTTGAAGCTCGACGTCCCCAACCGCCGCGCCATCGCCTTCTACGAAGCCACCGGTTGGCAGCGCATGACCGGGCTCGACGACCTCGGCACCGACGATTTCGGCATCAACTGGGCGCGCTATCGCTTAGGCTGATCGCCTTGCTGCGCACATGCTCCGGGCGCACGCCGATGCCGATGAAGCGCGCCGGCCATTGTCTGAGCCATTTCCAGCGATCGAGCAGGTAAAGCGGCAGCGGCGGCTTCGGCGTCACCTGGCTGCGGATGGTCGGCGCCAGCACCGCGTTCTGCGCCAGCACCTGGAAGCGCTGCACCACCCTGGTGGGAAATTCGCGCCGCTTCTGCACGCGCTTCAATTCGTCCAGCGAGGGCGGACGCCGCGCCAGGATAGGGCTCAGGATATTCGCCGTCGCGACGGCATCCTGGATGGCGAGGTTGATGCCGATGCCGCCGACCGGCGACATGGCATGCGCCGCATCGCCGATGCAGAGCAATCCCGGCCGCGCCCAGCGCGTCAGCCGGTCGACCATGACGGTCAGCAATTTGACGTCGTCGAAACTCTTGATGGTCTCCACCCGGTCGCGCGCGAAGCCGGCCGCCGTGCGCAGCCGGGCGAGGAATCCGGAGAGCCCTTCGGCTTTCAGCGTCGCGAAGGCGCCCTTGGGAATCAGCAGCGCGCATTGCCAGTAATCGCCGCGGTAGAGCATCACGAACAGGCTGCCGCCGACGAAGCGGCCCACCGGCTGCTTGGGATCGTCCGGCGCGCTGGGCAGGCGCAGCCACAGGACGTCGAACGGCGCGCCGAAATCCTTGACCTTCAACTTCGCCTTGGCGCGCACCAGCGAGCCGCGGCCATCGGCGCCGATCACCAGCCGCGCCAGCAGGTCGCCGGTGCCGTCCGGCGTCTTGACCCTGACGCCGACGATGCGCTTGCCCTTGGCCAGGAGCTCGGTGACCTCGGTTTCCATCGCCAGGTGAAAGGTCGGATAGCGCTTCGCCTCGGCGGCGATGAAGTCGAGAAAGTCCCATTGCGGCATCAGCGCGACGAATTTGGCGCGCGTCGGCAGGCGCGACATGTCGGCGACCTTGAACTTCTCCTTGCCGAACTCGGCCGAAATCTCGTGCACTTCGACGTGCGGCAGCTGCAGGAACTTGTCCAGCAAGCCGAGTTCGTCCATCACCTGCAGCGTCGAGGGATGCACCGTGTCGCCGCGAAAATCGCGCAGGAAATCCTTGTGCTTTTCCAGCACCCAGACGTCGACGCCGGCGCGGGCGAGAAGAAAGCCGCACATCAAGCCGGCGGGTCCGCCGCCGGCGATCACGCAATGAGTCGAAAGATTTTCCACGCAGCGACGCTAGGCGCGCGGCGCGCCCGGCTCAAGTCGCCAAGGCGGAAATGCTGCGCTATGGTTCCACATCGATCCATCGAGGGCATCTGCATATGCGCGCCAATCGTCTGCGCCAGGCTTGGGCTCAGGGCCGCGCGGTCACCAATTGCTGGCTGACTCTGCCCGGCTCGTTGGCGACCGAGATCCTCAGCCATCAGGGCTGGGACAGCCTGACCATCGACCTGCAGCACGGCCAGGCCGACTACGCCCAGATGTGCGCCATGCTGACGGCGATCTCGACCACCGATGCGGTGCCCTTGGTGCGCGTGCCGTGGAACGATCCGGGCGACATCATGCGGGCGCTCGACGCCGGCGCCTATGGCATCATCTGCCCGAACGTCGACACGGCCGAGGAATGCGAGCGCTTCGTCTCCGCCTGCCACTACGCGCCGCAAGGCACGCGCAGCGTCGGTCCCAAGCGCGCCATGCTCTATGGCGGCGCGGATTATCTCAGCAAGGCCAACGAAACGCTGCTCACCATCGCGCAGGTGGAATCGGCCAAGGCGCTGGCGAACGTGCAGGCAATCGCCGCGGTGAAAGGGTTGGATGTGATCTTCATCGGCCCGACCGATCTTGGCCTGTCGCTGGGGCGCGAGCCCAAGGCCGACCAGACCGATCCGGTCGTGGTTGCGGCCATCGATGAGATCCTCGCCGCGGCGAAATCCGCCGGCAAGCGCGCCGCGATCTATTGCAAATCGGTCGCCTATGCCAAGGCCATGATCGCCAAGGGCTTCGACTTCGTCGTCGTCACCTCCGACGAGGCGCTGCTGTCGTCCGGCGCGGCGGTGGCGGCGCAGTTCCGCTAAAGCTCCGTCACGCGGTAGCCCGCGCGCCGCAACAGCGCCGGCACGCCGCCTTCTCCGACCAGATGGCCGGCGCCGACCGTGATCAGAAACGTGCCGCTCTGCGTATCCAGGACGTCTTTCAGCGTCGTCGCCCAGGCGCGGTTGCGATCGTCGAACATCGCTTTGCGCAAGGCCGGGTGCTGCGCGTAGTCCTTCATTAGCATGGCCTCTAATTTCTTCTGGTCGCCCGCCGCCCAGGCGTTCATCATCGGTGCGATGTCGGCGGTCTCGCCCTTGAAGTCCTGGAGAAAGCTCTCGAAGTTCTCCAGCTCCAGCTTGGGATCGTCCAGGGCAAACAGCGCCAGTTGCTGTTCGGGGGTTTCGAAATAGCGCAGCGGTTTGCCGCGCGCGTTGGCCTCGGCCATGAGCGCGACATCGACGCCTGTGGACGAAAGTCCCGCCTGCCGAAACTGCAGCCCCAGCATCAGGACCATCGCCAGCCATGGCCGGCGCCCGTCGACATTCGCTTCGGGAATGGCGAGCGAAGCGAGGTCTTCATCGAGTTCGCGCTGAAAATCCGGTGGCAGCGAGGCGCGCAGCGATTGGCCCGGCGGCAGCGATCCCTCGGCCGCGATGAAGCGCTTGGTAGCATCCATTTCCAGCGGCGCTTCGAAATAGAACGTGTCGGCCGCGTCGATCGCGCTGTCGATCCGCGCGTCGCGCCACGCCGCGTTCGCCGACAGAAGATGCACCGACCCCAGGAGGTACAGCGTGCTGTTCCTGCCTTGAACCTTCCAGATCGCGGGATGCGGCGGCTTGGCCTGTTCCGCGCCGCTCGCGCCGGCGGCGCCCAGGATCAGCAGAAAAGCAACGAGAATTGGTTTCATGCCGCTCCCACGGACAAGCCCGGCGGAAGGCTGACGCGTCGATGTGTTCGCCGCAATAGCCTCACTTCGCCGTGGTCGGCGGCAGCGGCGGGCGCGGCGCGGAATCGTCGACGCCGCGCAGCACTTTGAGGCCCCGGACCATGGCGGCGCCGGCCGCGTAGGAATTGTCCGGCGGCTGCGGATTGAGGACATGGAGAGTGAGGAAGCGAAACCCATCGCGCAGGCGCGCCGGAATCGTCCGCCCCAGATGGTCGGCGCCGTGCACCAGCCGGTACTCATGCGCGATGCCGTGATCCCACAACACGCGGTGCAGGAACTCGTTGCCCTCGTCGAGATGGAACATGTCGGCATCGCCGACTTCGAGATAGATCTGCAAGCCCGACTTCAGAATCGCATCGCGCCGCGCGATGGCGATGTTCGCCGGATTGAAGCCCTGCCAATAGGCCTTGTCGACGGGATCGCCGAAGCGCTCGCTGAAGAATGACGGGCTGCGCTGAAACGAATTGCGCACCTTGATCGCGTCGAACGACAGCGCCGGCTCGATCCCGGCCTCCAGTGCCGCCAGTCCGCCGAAGATTTCCGGATGATCGAAGCCCAGCCGCAGGCTGCCGAGGCCGCCCATGGAGATTCCCGACACCACCGTCCTGGCGCGGTCCGGCGATACGGGGTAGGCGCTTCGGATGTGACTGAGGAATTCGCCGACGATGAAGGTCTCCCATTTCTGCGAGCCGTCGCGATAATCCATGTAGAGCGAGCGCTGCGCGTCCGGCGTAACCACGATCAGCGGCGGCAGGTCGCCGGCCGCCCAGGCCGCGTCGATGGTCGGCTTCATTTTGCTCAAAAAACCGTTGTCGCCGTCGCCGCCATGCAGCAGCAAAAGCAGCGGGTAGGGCGGGCCCTTGGCGTCGTAGCCGGGCGGCAGGAGCACCGTGTATTTTACCGGCCCCGGCACCAGCCTGGTGGCGAGTTCGCCTGTCTCCAGCCGGCTCTCGGCGCCCGCCGGCGCCACCGCCATGCCGAGTGTTAACGCGCCGAGCGTCAGCATCAAACGAATCGAATCGTGCCACGGCATCTTATTGTCCTCGCTTCGCCTGCCGGATATTAACGAGCCGGCTGCCACTTTCCGCCGGATTGTTGCAAGCGGGCCTCTTACAAAGTCCGCCGAATTCCCCTATATCTGCGGTGCAACAATTCTAGAAAAGGAGGTGATCCGGTGTCTCATTGTCATTACCTGCGGACGTCGAAGGCCGCGCACTGGATCCTCGCCTCTGGTGAGGTCCGCGCCGCGTAAGCGACGCCTCGCGGCCCGTCACGGACCGCAGTAAGACAATGGAAGGGCTGCCCTAACACGGCAGCCCTTCTTTGTTTTTGGCCTCGCGCGGACGTGAAGTCGGCCCGGCGCGCCTGTTCGCCGATTGTGCTAGGACGGGGCCGAAATCCGCGGACAACAGCGGACAACAGGGGAGACATCCATGTCCGTCCGTGCCCTTCTCTTTGCGTTTCCGCTCGCCTGCGCGGCCGCCGCGCTCGCCGCCGAGCCTGTCGTCGAGCATGGCGTGAAGCGCGCCAACATGGACATCTCCGTGCGGCCCGGCGACGACTTCAATCTTTTCGTCAATGGCGGCTGGCTGAAGACCGCCGTCATTCCGCCCGACCAGGCGGCCTGGGGCTCGTTCTCGACGCTGCGCGACAAGGCCTCCAAGCGCACCGCCGACCTGATCGAGGATCTGGCCAAGACGCCCGCGACGCCCGGCTCCAACGAACAGAAGATCGGTGATTTCTACGCCGGCTTCATGGACGAGGCCGGCATCGAAGCCAAAGGGCTTGAACCCCTGAAGGCGGAACTGGGCGCCATCGCCGCCATCGCCGACAAACAGGACTTGGCCCGCGCGCTGGGCAAGAGCGTGCGCGCCGATGTCGACGCCCTCAACAACACAAATTTTTACACCGAGAACGTCTTCGGCCTCTGGGTCGCGCCGGGCTTCAACGATCCCAGGCACTACGCGGCCTATCTGCTTCAGGGCGGCCTCGGCCTGCCGGATCGCGCCTACTATATCGGCGGCGACGACAAGAACCTTGCGATCCTCAATGCCTACACGGTGCATGTGTCTAAGGTTCTGACGCTCGCCGGCATCGCCGATGCGGACAACAAGGCCGCCGCCATCGTGGCGTTGGAGACCCGCATCGCCCGGGCACACGGCGATCGCGCCGACAGCGAGGACGTGCTCAAAGCCAACAACCATTGGACGCGCGCCGATTTCCTGGCCAAGGCGCCGGGTCTGGAGTGGAACGCCTTTTTCGACGGCGCCGCGCTTTCGGACGAGGCGAACATCACGGTCTGGCAGCAAGGCGCCGTTCCGGGCATTGCCGCCGCGGTCGCCGCGACGCCGCTGGAGGTGTGGAAGGACTATCTGACCTTCCATCTCCTCAACCATTATTCGGGCCTCTTGCCCAAGGCCTTCGCCGACGAACGCTTCGCGTTTTACGGCCAGACGCTGTCGGGCACGCCGCAGCAGCAGCCGCGCTGGAAACGCGCCGTCGCCGCGACCAATGCGGCATTGGGCTGGGCCGTCGGCAAGCTCTACGTCGCGCGCTATTTCCCGCCGGCCTACAGAATCGCGGCGCAGACGATGGTCGACAACATCAAGGCCGCCTTCGCTCGCCGCATCGACGCGCTCGACTGGATGAGCGCCGCCACCAAGGCCAAGGCGAAAGCCAAGCTCGTCTCGCTCTATGTCGGCATCGGCTATCCCGATGTCTGGCTCGATTACGGCGCGCTGAACGTGGTACGCGGCGACGCGCTCGGCAATTTCAAACGCTCCGAACAATTCGAATATGCCCGCAACGTCGCGCTCCTGGGCAAAGTCGTTGACGACAGCACGTGGTGCATGACGCCGCAAACGGTCAACGCGGTGAACCTGCCGCTGCAGAACGCGCTCAACTTCCCGGCCGCGATCCTCGATGCGCCCTTCTTCGACGCCAAGGCCGACTCCGCCTTCAACTACGGCGCCATGGGTTCGGTGATCGGCCATGAGATCAGTCACAGCTTCGACGATCAGGGCAGCCAGTTCGACGCCGACGGACGTCTGATCGACTGGTGGACGCCGGCGGACTTCGCCCATTTCCGCGATTCGGCGACGCGGCTGGCGCGGCAATATTCGCTCTACAGCCCGTTCCCCGATCTGTTCGTGGACGGCCAGCAGACCTTGAGCGAGAACATTGCCGACGTGGCGGGATTGTCGGCGTCCTTCGACGGCTGGCGCGCCTCGCTGGGCGCCAGGCCGGCGCCGGTGGTCGACGGCCTCAGCGGCGCGCAGCGTTTCTTCATCGCCTACGGCCAGACGCGGCAGCAGGCGACGCGCGAGGCGACGCTGCGCCAGCAGATCATGACCGACGGCCACGCGCCCGCGATGTACCGCGCCCAGGCCGTGCGCAACATCGACGGCTGGTACGAAGCCTTCCACGTCACGCCGGACGAGAAGCTGTATCTGGCGCCCGAGGCGCGCGTCCGCGTCTGGTGAGCGGCTTGAAACGGCGGGCTTACCCGTCTAAATGAGGCGTTCTCGAATCTTGAGGAGTGGCCGCAATGCAGAAGACAGCACGCATCCCGATCGCTGGTCTTCTCCTTTTGCAGGTGCTCCATGCCGCTCTCGCTCATCACGCTCGACAACATATCGGCCCGCAAGCCTGACGGCGGCGCACTTTTCGAAAATCTCAATCTCAGTTTCGGCCGCGAACGCACCGCGCTCGTCGGACGCAACGGCGCCGGCAAGACCACCTTGCTCAAGATCATCGCCGCCGTGCGGCCGCCGTCCGAAGGCGCGGTGACGCGCCACGGCAGCGTCGGTCTGCTGCGGCAACACCTCGAAGCCGGCGCCGGCGACACGGTCGCGCAATGTCTGGGCGCATCGGAGCAATTGGCGATTCAAGCGCGCGTCCTGGCCGGCAGCGGCACAGACGGTGATCTGGCGCGCGCCGACTGGACGCTGGAAACGCGCCTCGCCGAAGCGCTCGGCGATGTCGGCCTCGGCGGGCTCGATCTGCCGCGCGGCGTGCTCAGCCTCAGCGGCGGCGAACGCACGCGCCTGGCGCTGGCGCGCCTGCTGCTGGCGGCGCCGGATGTCCTGTTGCTCGATGAGCCGACCAACAATCTCGATGCGGCGGGCCGGGCCGCCGTCATCGCCGTGCTGGAACGCTGGAAGGGCGGCGCGATCGTCGCCAGCCACGACCGCGCCCTGCTGCGCCGCATGGATCGCGTCATCGAACTCTCAGCGCTCGGCGCCAAACTCTATGGCGGCAATTACGATCTCTATGCCGAGCGCAAGACGGCCGAGCGCGCCGGCGCGGCGCGCGAGCTGGATTCAGCGGAGCGCGAATCCGATCGCGTCCATCGCGCCCTGCAGAAGGAGAAGGAGAAAAAAGCGAGGCGCGACAGCGAAGGCAAGAAATCCCGCGCCAAGGGCGATGCGCCGAAGCTGGCGATGGATTTCAAGGCCGAGCGCGCCGAGGGCAGCGCCGGCCGCCAGTCTCATCTCGCCTCGCGCCTGAAAGTGGAAGCGGCGGAAGCGCTCGAGGCGGCGCGCGAAAAGGTCGAACGCGTGCGGATGCTCGCGCTCGATCTGCCCTCGACCGGCCTGTCCTCGCGCAAGCTGGTCCTGAAACTGGACAATGCCGCGTGGACCGCGCCCGCTGGCCGCGCCATCGTCGCGCCGCTATCGCTTTCGATCGTGGGACCCGAACGCATCGCGGTCACCGGGCCCAACGGCGCCGGCAAGACGACGTTGCTGCGGCTGATGGCCGGCGAGATTGCGCCGTCCTTGGGTTCGGTCCTGCGTCCCGCCAAGTCGGCCCTGCTCGACCAGCATGCCGCGATCTTCCTTCCCTGCGAGACGCTGCTGGATGCGTTCCTGCGCTTCAATCCGGCCAGCACGCTGAACGCCGCCCATGCCGCGCTTGCCACATTCCTGTTCCGCAACGAGGCGGCGCATCGCGATCCGCAAAGCCTGAGCGGCGGCGAGAAGCTGCGCGCGGCGCTCGCGGTCGTCCTGGGTGGCAGCGATCCGCCGCAACTTCTGTTGCTGGACGAGCCGACCAATCATCTCGATCTGGATTCCATCGCCGCGATCGAAGGCGCACTCAAAGGCTATGACGGCGCGCTCGTCGTCGTCAGCCATGACGAGGACTTTCTCGCCGCAATTGGCATCGAGCGGAGGATCAATCTTTCTTCGTCCGGTAGTCGCTGAACGCCGCGTCGCGGGCGTCCAACCCCTTGGTCACGCCGCCCTGGAATTTGGCGAAGGTCTCGCGCGAGGATTGCGTCGTCAGCGCCAGCGCCTGGATTTCGGTACCGGCGCGGATCGCGGCGCGCAGGCCCATGATTTCCATCGCGCGATGCACGCTGCGTTTGTTCATCTGCTGCACGTCGCTGGGAATCTTGGCGATGCGCGCCGCGATGGCGAGGGTTTCGGCCTCCAGTTTCTCCAACGGAAAGGCGCGATTGGCGAAGCCGACACGCACCGCCTCGCTGCCGCTGATCGCGTCGCCCGTCAGCATCATCTCCATCGCGGGCCTGAGGCCGCATAGCCAGGCGTGGAACTGGTTGTCGGGCGGGCTCATCATGCGCACCGGCGGATAGCCGATCTGGGCGTCTTCCGCGACGTAGACCAGATCGCACGCCGTCGCCAGCTCCGAGCCGCCCGCCAGGCACCAGCCATGGACCTGCGCGATCACCGGCTTGGCGAGGTCCCAGATGCGAAAGCAGCCCTCCACCACATGGCGCGCCCACTGCCCGGCGCCGGCGGCGGTCTGGTAGGGCAGCTCCTGCATCGCGCCCTCGCGCGACAGGTCATAGCCGGCGGAGAAGCACGATCCCGCGCCGCGCAGGATCGTGACGCGGACATCGGCGTCGCGGTCGGCCGCCTCCAGCCCCGCGAACAACTCGCCGCGCAGCGCATTGGACAGTGCGTTGCGCTTGTCGGGGCGGTTCAGCGTCAGCCGCCGCACCAGCGGCGCCGGCGTGTCGATCACAATCAGGGGCTCGGTCATGGGGCCTGCCTTTCATGGACCCGATGTTAGGCGCGGGACCCGCGCCTCGCCATGGTCTTGCCGGGATTTGTTGGCTAACCTGCCGCGCGGGCAAATCAGGGGGCGCCAATGCCGAACGTCTACACCACATCCTCGACGCAGGGTTTCTTCTCGCGGATCATGAGTTCCTTTGTCGGAATTCTCTTGGGTCCGGTCCTGGTGGTCGGCGCCATCGTGCTGCTGTCCTGGAACGAGGGCCGCGCGGTGCAGGCGATAAGGGGCCTGGGCGAAGCCGCTGGCGCGGTCGTCGAAGCTCCCGCCGACGCCGTCAACGCCGGCAATGAAGGCAAGCTCGTGCATGTCGTCGGCAAGGCCGAAGCCGCCGGTCCGATCGAGGATTCCGATCTCACCTTGAGCTTTGCCGATCAGGTCGCGGTGAACCGCACCGCCGAGATGTATCTGTGGAAGGAAAAGAAGGAAGAGAAAACGCAGGACAACACCGGCGGCAGCCAGACCACGACGACGACCTACACCTACAGCCAGGCCTGGTCGGACGAGCCCATCGATTCCTCGAGCTTCGCCCATCCCGAGGGCCACGAGAATCCGCAGATGCCGTTCACCTCGCACAAATTTGCCGCCAGCGACGCCAAGCTTGGCGGCTTCGCGCTGGACGAGACCACGCTCGGCATGATCGACGCCTCCAACCCCTTAAAGCCCGATGCGCCGGACGGCTGGACCCAGAGCGGCGGCAATCTCTACAAGGGCGAAAATCCCGCGACGCCGGCCATCGGCGACATGCGCGTGCATTACACCAGCCTGCCGTCGGGCACCGAAGTGTCGGTGCTGGCGGGACAAAGCCATGACGGCTTTGCGCCCTACACCACCTCGAACGGCTATCAGATCCATCTCGCCCGTAGCGGCAATGCGCCCGCCGCGCTGATGATCTCCGATCAGCAGAAGGCCGAGGCGATGATGACCTGGATCCTGCGTGCCGTCGGCGCGGTCGTGATGTTCATCGGCTTCACCATGTTCTTCGGGCCGATCGCGACGCTGGCGTCCGTCCTGCCGTTCCTGGGGTCGCTGGTGCGCGGCGCCACGGCGTTCTTCGCCTTCGTGCTGACGATCCCGGTGACGCTGGTCACCATCGCCATCGCCTGGCTCGCCTTCCGGCCGCTGGTCGGCGGCGGTATCCTGCTGCTGGCGGCGGGCTTCGGCTACCTCTTGTGGCGCTGGCATCACAGCCGCAGCGCCGCCCATGTCGCGGCGGTCGCCGCCGCGACACCCGCGGCGCACTGATCGGGCGCTGAAAATGGAACAGCGGCGCGGTCGGAAGATCGCGCCGTTTTTCGTTCCAGGTTTCCGCAATGGCGCTCTTCGATCCGCAACGTCATGAAGCCCTGACCGCCACGCAGTGGAGCGAGGAGCGGGCCCGCGCCGCGCTGGCGCGCATCGTGGCCGACACCGATGCGGCGTTCAGCCCGGACGGCCTGTGGCCGATCCATCCGTTCGACGTTTCGCCGGAGCGGCCGCCCGATTGCCTCAAGATGCTCTACAATGGCGCCGCCGGCGTGATCTGGGCGCTGCACCGCTTGCATGAACTGGGCTTCGCGCCGCTGCCGCGCGACTTTGGGCCCACGGCGCGCGATCTGGCCAAACGCCATCGCGCGGACGTCGCGAAGCATGCCGGCGTCCGCGACTATATCGGCCAGGACCAGGGCGCCTATCTGTTCGGCGAGACGGGTCTGAACCTGCTCGAATGGAAACTGTCGCCGTCGGCGCAAATCGAAGACCGGCTCCACGCCGCCATCGAAGCCAGGATCGGCGACGTGCGCGGCCTGGTCTGGGGCGGCGCCGGCGCGATGCTCGCCGCCCTGTTCTTGCATGAACGCACGCAAGGCGAGCGCTGGCGCGATCTCTATCTTCGCCATGCCGATGCGCTGTGGGATCGCTGGCTGTTCGGGCCCGGGCTTCATTGCCATCTGTGGACCAGCGATCTCTATCGCCTGGTGGAACAGCGGCTCGGCGCCTTGCACGGCTTTCTCGCCAATGTCGCGCCGCTGCTGCGCGGCCGGCACCTGTTGCCGCCGGACCGCCGGCTGGAATTGCAGCGCCGGATATCGCAGACGCTGCGCGCCACCGCGATCGGCGAAGGCGATTTTCGCAATTGGCCGAACAATGCCGAGTCCTTGAAGCCGGCCGATCCGCCGCGCCTCTTCGTCCAGCACTGCAACGGCCCCGCGGGTGTCATCAATGTTCTCGGCGATTATCCGAAGGATGTGGCGCCGTCCATCGACGACCTGCTGTTGCAAAGCGGCGAACTCATCTGGCAGGCCGGTCCGCTGACGAAGATGCCCGTCCTCTGCCACGGCACCCCCGGCAACGGCTTGGCGTTCTTGAAGCTCCACGCCCGCAGCGGCGACGCCAAGTGGCTCGCCCGCGCCCGCCGCTTCGCGATGCATGCGATCGAGCAAAGCGACGCCGCACGCGCGCAATACGGCCAACGCAAATTCTCGCTGTGGACGGGCGACCTCGGTCTGGCTCTCTATCTCACAGCCTGCATCGATGGCGGAGCGCAATTTCCGACGCTGGATTGCTTTTGAGTGCTCGCAGCTGCGCCCAGCCGTCTACAGCCCTCCTACGCTAAGGCTTCGGAGGGCACCCTTCGCTGAATTCAAATAGGGTGGCCTGCCACCCGAAGCTGCGAAGCAGCGAAGGGTGGTGGCCCCGGACCGAGTCGAACGGTCACGTCCCTTTCGGAACTACGGATTTTAAGTCCTGATTTATTTATACTAAGTTATTGTATTTATTAGATATATTTTTATGATTTTGTTCTTTGTGCTAGCATCTGTGCTAATTCGCGACTTTTCGACCCGCGAGCGGCACCGGATAAAAACCGCACCTGCTACGGACGACCTATCTGGAATACTTACTCATAAGTACATGACACATCTAGCGAATTCTGAACGGAAGTCACGGTGCGCTAATTAGGTGCTGAATTTCATGCTAGCTGCACGCAAATACGGTTCCAAAGCACTCGCCGAAACGCCGAAAGCGCTAGCCTATCGGGGTAAGCGAAGAGATTCGGCCCATGGAGCGTGGTCGCTTTTGGATCAACGGATCGCAGAATTTCGACGCGGCTTGGTCGGTCATGCTTGAACGCGCGAGGACGGGGAGGGCGTGGAGTTGGCGAGAGATCGCCAACGCAAGCGGCGTACGGCACAGGGCTATGCAGAGCCTGCTATCGCGATTGCAGGAAGCGGATATGGTTCATCTCGTCCGGCCACACGACTCCACGCTCTCTGTGCCCGCCCTTTACCAGCTAAATACGAAGGGACTGGCGGTTACTGACCCTTGTACTGAAATTCAAGAAGTGCTCGAGACGGATGCCGCAGCGAACGGCAGACGCGTGTACCTGTACCTATGACTTGAAAACCTCGACGAGGTTGGTTTTCGGCGCACCGGAAACCAGAACTAGCCCTGCGGCAATGAGCGGGGTTAAGCGGTCACAGACCGGAGCGCGTGAATCTGGTGCGGGCCGGAGCGAAGCGACTACCCGGTCACGCGATGCGCTCGTCTTGGTCTTGATGGCAAAGGGGCGTCGCCCCTCCGAGAGTTGAGCGATTTGACTGTGAAAATCTTTGATTCGTTGCTGACCAGCCGAGGTATCGGGCCGGTACTGTCTGAAGACGACTCAGGTACGCGACCGTTGGTGTAGCTGCCCGCATCTCCTTGCACGCGCGAGGGATGAGCCCTCAGTACGTTCAAACTTCCAACTAAATCATTGAATCCTATACGCTTCGAAGACCTTCCATCCAGGTCGGCCACCTTCGCCGGAACACCCATCTCAATTTCGGTTTGGCAGCAGCTGGCGAAGTTCTGTTAGCAGTTCAAATCCTGGTTGTATCCGGCCAGAATCGTACTAATGCTGGAAATGCCGCGTACACGGATTAACAGGCGGCGTAGGAGCGCCGGTGTCGGGTACTGACACAATAGACCCAGCTACCGCGGCGGCGGAGGACAAGAACAAATTGTCCTCGCTCGACCTTGACGCTGCCCTGAAAAATGCTCTGCGCGGTGAAACCACCAAAATCAACACGCATCTCGTCGAGCTTCAGAAGGACATCATCGTAGGCGCTACAAAGACTCGCCTGCATTGTTACTTCCTGCCGCTAGATGCGAATGGCCGGGTCCGGGTAAAGCCGCTGGCTGAATTTCTCAGAGATCAAGTCATCGACTACGCCATCCCCCGCAAAACGATCCAAGAGGCGCAGGAGCAAGCGTCTCGCTCAGGATCGATGGCACCGATTTCCAAGCTGCACGAACGCGCCAAAGGACTCTTCACGCATCTGGCGAAGTCGGGAGAGGGTGGCGAACTTCTGCTGTTCGCAATGGCAGAGGCGATTTTCGGCCTGACACAGATCATCTGTAAGATGACACTCAAGACATCAACGGCCGTTCACTATCACGGCTCCGACGGTGTCTATGCACAAGCACGAACAGACGGCGGGCTCGATCTGTATTGGGGTGAATCAAAAGTCCACGGCGACGTGAAGCAGGCGATACGGGAATGCTTGACATCATTGGCACCCTACCTGATTGATCCTGACGCCGCTGACTCGGCGCGCCATCAGGATATTCTACTCATAAATGAGTTTGCGAATTTTGGGGACGAGCGGATTGTCGATGGATTGAAGCGGTATCTCGATCTGGATGATCCGGCGTCGCTTAAGACGCGACATTGCGGCGTCGCCTTGATCGGATTCGACTGCGACGCATATCCCAAGGACGATCCCAAGAACACCGCTGAACAAATCGCGCAAGCAATCAAGAGCCAGCTAGCCAGCTGGACAGAAACCGTGGGCACTCGCGTTGCGCACGAAAAATTGGAACAAATCGACATTCACTTTATTTGCGTGCCGTTGCGCTCCGCTAGCGAGTTCAGAAAGTATTTCTTGGGCCTCATGGGTGTGACCGATGAAGCTTGAGCAGCTGCAGGATTGGATCGTTTCCGAGCAAGGCATGAAGGCCGAAGTGGAGCTGATTTCGCGATACTCAGCGGCTCAAAGCCTCGGATTGGTGCAAACGCCCCTCGACCTGAGCGGTTACAAGCCCGACTGGCCAAGGCTGATCTTCGCTGCCAGCGTTTTGTCCAAAAGCTCAGTGCCGCGACACGCCGAAGCGGCCCTGATGGTTGCCCATGCCGGCGTCTTGTATTCGAAGAACGAACGAATTCAGGACGCCAGTGCCGTTCTGCTTCTACAGCTCGCTAACCAAAGGGCGGTCGATCTGGCGCTACTTCGTGGCCTCATTCGGCAGGGGTTGGACGAACGGCTTGGGGCGACCGAAGGAATCCTTGCCGCGCGACGGGAGCTCGCACAGTCGGTGTTTTTGGCTCGCGGCAGCACAATTCAAACCAACGCATTCCAACGCCAGTTTTGGGACGAATTGGAAAATGCGTCGTGGATCTCGGCGTCTGCGCCGACGGCATCCGGGAAGACCTATCTTGTGTTGCGATGGCTGCTCAATGAGTTCGTCAGCCAACGGTGCAAGCTGGCAGTGTTTCTTGCGCCGACACGAGCCTTAGTCGGTGAGATAGAGCGCCAGCTGCTCGATCTGGCCGTCGAACATCAAATCGAAGGGTTGCGCGTGGCATCGCTGCCTCTCTCCGACCTTGGTGATCGTTCGCGCCCAACGATCTTGGTATTTACCCAGGAACGGCTGCACGTCTTCCTCAATACGCTGGAGACGGCTCCGATTATCGATATTGCGATAGTTGATGAGGTCCAAAAGCTCGGAGACGGATTGCGCGGCGTTATCCTGCAAGACGCCGTGGAGAGGATCGCGCGCTCCAACAAAGCGGCACGGTTTGTTTTTCTCAGTCCGCTCACACAAAATCCAGAAACTGTTCTGTTGGATGCTCCGAAGGAAACCCGGACGGCTGTCGTCCCGAACGAAACGCCGACCGTGACCCAAAATCTGATCATTGCACAACAGGGCGCGGGCAACGCCCAACGATGGAGCCTTTGCCTTCGTCGGGATGGACAGTCGTTGCTTGTCGGTGACATCGATCTGCACGCCCGCCCGGATAGCCAAACCAAGCGTCTCTCCTACATTGCGTTTGCATTGGGACGGGCACAATCCGGCACATTGATTTATGCAAACGGGCCAGCCGAAGCGGAGAAAATCGCCTGGCAGGTGTTCAATGCACTAGACGATGACTACCCGGAAGGGATCGCGCTCGACAGCGAACTGAGAGAGCTGTCCGAATTCGCCCGCGATACGATCCACCCCGAGTTTCAGTTGGTCGAACTCGTGAAGCGCGGTGTCGCATTTCACTACGGCAACATGCCGACATTGCTGCGCGGAGAGATCGAACGACTTTTCCGCGAGGGCAAGTTGCGATTCCTCGTCTGCACTTCCACACTCGTTGAGGGGGTCAATCTCGCATGCCGAACCATCCTCGTGCGCGGACCGCGCAAGGGTAACAACCAGCCGATGGGACCGCATGACTTTTGGAATCTTGCGGGACGGGCAGGGCGTTGGGGCCAAGATTTTCATGGAAATATTGTTTGCATCGACGTCAACCGCCTCGATCTTTGGCCCGGCGGCACGCCGGAACGGTCGCGCTATCCCATCACTCGCGAAACGGACACGGTACTACGCCGTGAATCGGATATGCTTCAGTACCTTGACGGTCGCCAGAGCCTTGAGACCGGTGCGGTTGATCCCCAGCTAGAACAGGTAGCGGCGTACCTTCTCTCGTGGAGGGCGCGGACCGGGTCATTCCTGCTGTCTCCTGCTGCTTCGCGCCTGACGCCTGACTATGCGCAGGCGCTTGAGGACCGCCTTACCCTTCTGCTCGACAAGGTTGAATTGCCTTCAGACATAATCAGCCGTCATCCGGGAGTCAGCGCCGTCGCGCTACAATCTCTGCTGAATTACTTTGTCACCCGGAGAAAGCCGATTGAAGAACTGGTGCCGTCTGCTCCCGAGAGCGACGATGCCCACAGCCGCCTGATCGCAGTGTTCAAGCGAATCAACAGTAATCTTTTCCCGGCGTTCTTTCCCAAGCTAATTCCCGTCTACGCGCTGGTTACACTCGAATGGATGCGAGGAAAGCCTTTGGGCCAGATTATCCGCGCGCGTATTGCCTATCTGGTGCGCACAAAGCGCCCATATAAACTGCCGACCGTGATCCGCGAGACGATGAAGGATGTGGAGGAAATCGCGCGATTCAGAGCGCCGAAGTATCTTGCGGCATATCTGGATGTCCTCAAGTTTCATTTGGATCGGATCGGGAAGGCTAACTTGTTTCCATCAAATTTGCGATTTGATCTCTATCTGGAATTTGGGGTGGCGACGCCGACACTCCTGTCGCTGATCGGACTTGGATTGTCGAGAACGAGCGCAGTAGCCCTCAACGAATTCCTCGCAAACGACGCGTTAACTGAGCAGCAGTTGTTGACTCAGCTTTCAACTGGACGGTGGAGAAATTTCGACCTCCCTGCGGTGGTGAAGCGGGAAGTCGGTCAAGTCATTGAACGTCGGGCGCTGTTGGCTGCCTGACCACAGCGAAATGGCTGCGCATAAACGGGGTGGGTTACCGCTTGTGCAAACCAAGCCGCGCCAGGACAATATCGAAATCCTTGGTCATCGGATCGATCGCGTCTGCATGCGTGCGCGCCCATCTCACGAATTTTCGTACCCTGCGCTCCTGATCCGGCCGCAGCGGAGTGCGGGTGGCGATGATGTCGATAAAGCGCCGAAGTCGCTGCGCTTGTTCGGCTGCTGCGATCATGTCGTTCATGGCATTCCAGCGACTGTCTTCGACCCGCCGCGACCGCAAGCGCTCTGTCGCCCGCTTTGCGCGCAAACGTTCCTCTTCTCTTCGGCGTTGCCGCTCGGCAGCTCCATATGCGCCCATTTGCTCAAAGCGCGCCAAAATATCCGAAGCGACTAAGGGAAAGCGCGGCTTCTCTTCGATTCTCTGCTGCGATTGATAGTCGCCGCTCACGAGCAGCACCAGCCAGCCGCTTGGTACAAGAACGCGCTTCCACCCTCTTTCAGCAATGTGTGAGAACAGCCAGTCTTTCTTTTCCTTCTTTGTCAGCGGCACCTTTCGCTGGGCGGAGCGCTCGTAGACGAGCCATTCAACGTCGGCTCCCTGAATCACGAATTTCCAGTGCCCCGGATGCATGCGACCGTGGCCGATGGCATAGCCCCGTTCGCGGGCTGCATCGAGCAGGGCAGACACCAGCTGCTTGGCACGTTCCTCGGCGGCGGAAGATGTCGGCTGCGTAAGGGCAGGTAGCTGCGCTGTATCCGTCATGGGCGTATCGAAGCAAATCGGGCAACGGCCGCAAGCAAAACAGAATATTTTTCCACCGAAAATTGCGATGACCCAAGGCCAATACTCAAAGCGACGGCATCTGGATTCCGCGAATGGTGTCCGGCTTAGAGGGGCCGTTCAGCGGGCGCATATGCGCCGACTAGAATTATTCCCGATCGGGAATAATTCGACTGCGATAAAGCTCGAACCGGATCGATATTCCCGCTCGGGAAGATGAACGCCCGTAAGTCGCATACCCAGAACAGCACCCAATTCGACCCAATCGCGGCGTCTGATCGATGGATTCCTTTCTATCGATCATAAAACGTGATTTTTCTGATTAATAGAAACACTTCTATTGATCATGACGTGGAACTGGCAGCGGCCGGAGTGGCCAACTTCCCATGGAATCCTGATCTTCGTAGGCGGTCTGAGGAGCAGGTTCCCGCTGGGCGCTGGGTATTCGCAGCACTTACATCCCTCAGCGTCTTGAGCGAGGATTGCGCTTGGCGCCTTCCGGCCCTGCGACAGCCGGCTGCGACGTACGCATGCGCTTGGCGATCTCCTCCTGGGAGATATCGGCCTTCGTCTGTGCCTCGATCCGCGCTGCCGCCAGTGTGAACTCCTCGTCCAGCGCGGCATAAGCTGCGCGATAGGCGGGGTCTTTCCGCCATTTCGCAAAGCTCTTTTCAACTGGAATAGGCTTATGTTTCATACGATCTCCTTCGCTCGTTACCGGCGATCGCCCGCGATTGGAGTGCGAGCTATAAGAAATTTCTTATGGCAATCGCGCTTCACAATCAGAAAAATCTTATCGCCGACAGCGGGTGGGATACTTAGCCGCCGGAGAGTGCGGTCCTTAACTTGGCAACCAACGCAGCCCGCTGTTCCGTGTTGCGGGTGTTGAGGTGTTTCTGCCGCCAAAGCACGGCGGGCAATTGCGCAATGTGCGGCAGATCCAGTAACTCCCAATTCGGCTCGCCGAGCTCAAACCCGATAAGGAATTGGCGGTGGCCGTCCGGCATTTGCAGCACTGCGGCTTTCAACAATGCAGCGCGCGCGTCGGTCAACTGATCGACGGTGACCGGTGCATCGGTCATACCTTCAAACTCATTGGCAAAGACCGCGCTGATATTCTTGAGCGTCGGTGCCAGCACCTCATGCATCGGGCGGCCATGGCTGATGAGATAGACGAGGAATGCCTTGCGAAGTTCGTCTGTCATACCCTCATTGGCGAGCAATTCGCGCACGTCAAATAGATCGCGGGGGTGCTGCCGATCGAGCGCCGCTACGATCTTGCCACCGTAGAGGTCCGCGAAGGAGACAAGGTTCGCCTCGGCAAAGCCGAACTGCTCCTCGACAGCGGTATTTACCGACTGCATCTTCGGCTCGTAAACGCAGCCGCGCAGCACGGGTGTTACCTCAATTTTGATCTGCGCGATGTTGTTGTTGACGATGATCCGCGTGACGGCATTCTCGGTGCGTTTTGCTAAACTGGCCTTAGCGTTCGGAATCGACTTTGCAATGCTCGCGGCGATTCGCTTCATGCCGGCATCGATTGCGGCGAGTGATTGTTCCCACGAGCTGACCGGGGTGTAGGTCAAATCGATGTCAACCGACAGTCTCAGCATGTCCCGCACGAAGAGATTGATGGCAGTGCCGCCCTTGAGTGCGAACTCCCTCTCCACTGTAAGCAGCGGCAGGGTGCGTACCAGCAGCGTGACCTGCTGCCGGTATTTCTCAAGAAGCGGCATACAACTCCTCGGGTACGGTGATTTGATAGGTCTTATCCAGCCGCCCGTTCGTGGCAAGCATGCGTTTGCCCTTGCCTAGATCGATTGCGTCCATCTTCAGATGTTTCAGCCATGCATGCTCGTGACGGTCGGCGAAGAAGAAGAAAAGGCGTTTGACTTTCACGCTCTTGCAATCGACCAGGAGCTTTTGCAGCCGCCTTGGGCTCAAGCTGGTAAGGCCTTCCATAAGCTTGTCCGCAAGATCGAAGCTAACTCGCTTCGGCACTTCGTCCAGCAATTCGAGATAGGCCCGTTCGACCGTGGAAAGGGTGAGGGGCCAGTCCCACTGCCCCCACGGCACGGTATTGAAGGAGTTGCCGTGGATCGGATCAGTGTTCATCGCAGCGCCGCTTTTGAGGTTGAGGCTGAGATTGGTCAGCGCCCGATGGATCGGCTCATTGCGAAAGAGCCGCTTGTCCTCATGCCGTACGAAACGAACGGCCAAGTCGAGTTTGCCGACCCATTTGGGGAGGTCCTTTGCGCTGTAGAGATGCACCTCCCGCAGATTGAAGGAGAGGTAATGGGCATAGCCCTGCATCTCCAAGGCAGTTTGTCCGCCCACCGCGACGGGAAGCTGCAAGAGGGTTTGGAGCGAGATAACGACCTGCTGCCAGGTCAGCGCACCGCGTGGTCGGCGGTAGACGCCGCGCGCGGGTTGTTCAAGCCAGCCCGTATTCACATAGTGATTCAGCAACTGACGCGAAAAGCCCTGCTTGCCGAACCAAGCGGTATCGGCGAGCAACCCCTCGGGAAACTCCCGCTCAAGACGGTTTATAAGACTGCTATTTTGTCCAGCCATATTTGACATTATGGCATGGTTTCAAACCAAATTCAAGTTTATAAATTGGCCCATTTGTAAAGCCCTGTTTGACTGATTTCTGAACTACTAAACCATCCTTTTGTCTCGTGCCGCCCTTAGGGCTCGGCTAAGGCGGTGGCACGTCGCCTCGGACAAGTCCCACCAGCGGCACGAGACCGTCGCCAAAAGGCTGCCAGGAGACTCGGCGTCAGCGCGTGTCGGGACGCGCTGATGGATGCACGATCAGTGCAAGTGGCACGGCGAAGGGACGAGAAAAGCCGCTGACGTTGCGACAGATGGCCGATCACCAATTCAGGCGATGCTCGCGCCGCTCATAGGCGTGACGCGGCGGCGCTGATTGCAGCGAGGATGTCAGCGAAGGCGGGCTGCTCACGATAATAAAGTGTGCGCGTTTCCAAATAGGCGGCTTCGTAGGCCCTGCGCGTCTCGGCATTGCTTAGCAGGAATGCGTCATTTTCGGCGATAACGGGATTGTCACCTGAGCGAAACCGCTTTTTCTTATGCGCCTGATACGCCTCCGTGCCGATGAAGGCTTGAACTTCTGGCCGCTTCAACAGGCAATAAACATCGTAGTAGTGGCGCATGAAATTGGCGGGAAATGCGCCGTCCGTTTGTTGCTTACGAAATTTCGTCGAGATGGTCTGCAACTTCTCGACCAGCGTATAGCCGGGGTCGTAGCAGGCCACGGCCATCGCGCGATTGTCGATGATTTCGACGGTGGGCGCTGCATAGTCATACGCCCAGGAGCTGATGTCTCGCGATTGGTTCGGCGTTACGTCGTCGAATCCGACTTCCAGCAAGACGCCATCCTTGAGGCCCGCGAGCGAGCCCAGGGCGTTGCGGTAATTGAGGCGGATACCGCCACTGCGGTATTTTTCATCATCGAAGGCAGTATCACGCACGACGGAATCGATGCCATCGATGTGGATGGTGTCGGCCAGCCAGTTGTAGAAGGCCTTGCGGCTTGCCACCTGCGCCGGACTGCTCTGATTAGCTCCGGCGGCCACGTCGCGGCCCTCGGGAGGCTCGATACGAATATCGATGTCTTCGGAGAAGCGGTTGATGATTCCGAAGCCTTTGGAGAGGGACGTTCCACCCTTCAACTCGAAGCGCATCTTCAACTGCTGCAAGCCGTAGAGGCAGTGCATGATCCAGTAGTCTTTTTCCACGAGGACCGGATCGATCGGCTTGCTGCCCGTAACGACCGGGCCGGCCGCAACGATGCGTATCAAGTCGGCAAAGTCCGCGCGATTATGGAGATAATCACGCGGCATGATGTGCCGTTGTGTCTGCGAGCAGGTGCGCGAAGAACTTCTTGGCCCGCACGGTCCCGTAATCCCGCGCAACCCGCTGCAAGTGGGGGCCGTCGTAGGAGGCGGCTTTTGCCTTCACGCGCTCCAGCACCTGGTCCTGGTTCTCGGCGAGCCGGTCCAGATTGTTCACGAGATCGACCAGTAGAAACTCGGGGCTCAGTGTCTTGGGAAAGTCCGGCTTCACCCGAAATTCGAACGTGCGCCCGCCAAGTGCGAAGCGGCCATGCCGCTTGCGATTGTAGACCACGGTTTCGTTGTAGAGTTGGGTCGTACCCACCCCCAGGGCGTTGTACGCATTGGGCGAGGCCACCAAGAAGCGGTGGTCCTTCAGGAAGGTCTCGACCAGCTTGTTGTCCTCGGCGGGGGCATCACCAAAGACGGTCTTCTTGGGATAATAGTAGACCCCGCCCGACAGCTTGGTGAGCGTTCCATCTGCGAGCAACTGCTTGAGGTGCCGGTCAACGGCGTTCGACCATTTGGCCAAATCCTCGCGCCGATAGACCTGCCCAGGCCGCAGTTGCTTCTTGAGTTCCTCTAGCTTGCTCATGCTTGCAACATAGGGGAACCTTGCCAAAATTGCAAGCATTTTACTTGAAAATTCATGCAAGCACGAAGCCTGAGACTACCTCGGTCTGTCAACCGCATTTCCAAATTGTGGAAATTCCTCGATCAGCCCGATGACTGACACCCAATAAGTCACCCAATTAAACCAATTCACCGCACGGGGCGCGGGCGCGTCGGGGGTGCGCAAAACCCCTGACCTGGGTTACGGGACCGGTCCCGTCCGTCGAAGCGCGAGCGCAGACGGAGTGCCGCAAGGAATGGCGGTGACGGTCGGCCCGGTATCGGTTCGGTGGCACGTCGTGCCGATACCGGGTCCGGCCAAGAAGCTGCTACCGATCTTTTGACCAGAGGCTGCCAGGAGCCCGCGCGCCAGCGCGGGCGGGACGCGCCGGGTCGCCAGCCAGCCAGCCGTTAGGCGCACGAAGTGGCGCATCCGCAGGAGCCGCGTAGCGGCGGGACCGAGTGCGCCTGGCTGGCTTCGCCATCCTCGAAGTCGGCCGGTCTCGGGTGGCCTGAACCTGAGCGCAGGGTGCGGGGCGGCGTTGCCCCGCTCCGTCGAGGGCGGGAGACGGAAACAGACTGTTGCCGACACGGCCTCCGATCGACGCGGCGACGTGTGCAATAATCGGCAATCGCGCCACCGATGTGGATCGCCAATCTGGTTGAGCAGGTTCGATGCCTGCACAACCGGACACCTGCTAAAGCCATATAATCTTTGAGTTTCTGTGCACAAACTGGTACAGTTTGTATAAGTGCACATCCCACTCTCAAGATGGGTTTTAAGCAGGCCACCGGAACGAACTCCGAGGTGGTCTTATGGCGATTTATCATTTACGGGCGAAAGTCATTCAGCGCTCCGCAGGACAGTCAGCCGTCAAATCCGCGAGCTATCGCCATGGCGAGCGGCTCCGAGATGACCGGCTAGGCAAAACATTCTCCTATCGCAAACCGGAGGTCGTCTATTCCGAGATCGTCGCGCCGACAGGTGCGCCGGAATGGGTGGCTTCCCGCTACGAACTATGGAATCGGGCCGAGGCGGCCGAGACCAGGTCGAACGCCCAGGTAGGGCGTGAGATCGAGGTCTCGCTCCCCAAGGAGCTCTCGCCGCAACAGCGGATAGAGCTCGTCCGTGAATTCGTAACAACGGAATTCGTAGCGCGGGGCATGGTGGTGGATATCGCCATCCATGTGCCTCTGGACGTGAACTCCGAGCCCCAGCCGCACGCGCATATCATGCTTACGATGCGGCGGCTGGATGCCTCCACCGCGACGGGCTTCGCCAAGACCAAGGCCCGGGATTGGAACGAAGATCCCGCCGTCGAAGATGCCCTACGCACGGCGAAGGACGAATTCCGCAAGGCGGAAACGCCGGACCTGGCCGCCCGGATCGCCGACCTTGATGCGCTACGCAACATCAATGTCTGGCGCGCGGCTTGGGCGGAACACGCCAACCGCGCGCTCACCGCCGCCGACGCGGCGGCTCGCATCGACCACCGGACATTGGAGGCGCAGGGCATCCGGCGCGAGGCCCAGCCGCACCTGGGCCTCGCCCGCCATATCACGCCCCATATCGAGCGAGCCTATTCGGCACTCAAGGAGCGTGTTTCAAACTGGCTAAGTGTCTTGAAACGCAATGAGCTTTACCGGGCGTTCGAGCCTTACGAATGGCGCGACGCCAGCAAATTCACCCGCGACATTGCCGCCATCCACGCCTTCACCGAAGGCGTGCTCGATCACTGGCGACAACGCCCACGTCCCACCCCTGCCACCGGCCCTGAGGTAGACCATGAGCAATGAATTCGACGATATTTTCCAGCGATCAAGCGCCTGGACACAGCGCGTCAACGACGTGCGCCCCAACGCGCCGGACGGCGAGCAGATCGTCGGCAGCGGCCCGTACAAGCCGTATGGCTACACGCCAGCCGACGACCTGGACACCTGCGATATTACTTGGTGGCTGGTCGGCGACGTGCCGCAAGGCCAGCAGATTGCGTACCGGTTTCTCATTCGCGCCTCCTACATCGGAGACGATCAGCTGCATTTGATACTGAGCGATTGCATCCTAGCCATCGAGGGAAAGCACCTTCACGATCTGCGCAAGCGCGTCATGCGTGGTCGCGTAACCTTCATCCAAGCCTTCAATCCGCGCGTCTGGCCGAAGCCGCCGGACGGCGAACCGATTGTCACCAAGATTAGGCTCCTTTATCCGGGCGAAACGCCCGACTCCGGTCGCCAATGACCCCGACGCAGAAGCCGCCTCCGATCAGACAATAGGCCAGCCAAATGTGAGGGTTAGTCACTTTTCTCTGGCTTCCAAAATGGGTGGAGGACCAACCCAATCTTCTCGCAAGTGTAACATTCAGCACCAGAATTCGAGTTAGAATGGAGGTGACAATTAGTTCAATGACTTGTGCCAGAACAGTTTCGCTTTTCGATGTCGGCAGTCGTATTTCCGAGAGGGAGTGCGCAAGCCCCGGCATTCAGCGTTTGCAGTCCCTTCTTCGTACTCGGGCAATAACCGGCAAGCCTGGGGACCTTTCTATTCGGTCGAATTTTGCCATTATCTCCTTGTCACCAAGGGTAATGCTCATGACCACACAGGCACACGATGATTTTCGCGTACTTATGACCGGGTCTTCGGGAAGTGGAAAAACCACTTTCCTTGCCGCGATGTATGAATACCTATCAACTATTAGGCCTGAAACAGGCTTCTTTCTGACTGAAAGTGGCGAGCACACTCCGCTATTGGTTCGAGAGTTCAATAAATTGAGAAATGGCACCTTTCCGCCGCCAACCGAACACGAACAGTGGGCGGAGATGGTCTTCACAACAAAAGTGATCGGAGGAGGCCGCACCTATGATGCCTGTAGATTCACCTATTATGACTATGCCGGCGGCCAATTTACCGGCGACAAACCCAATGAGACTGCTCGTGCTGAACAAGCACATCGTGCTTTGCTTGACAGCATCGGCCACGCACATTCAATCCTGGGCATGATTGACGGACAAAAACTCCTCTACGCCATCTCGCCTCCAACTATTGTAGGACCGGATGCGATTCGCAAAGGCGTCAGTGAACTTCTTTACACCGACCTGCCTCTTATCGTGGAGGCAATCCAGCGGAATGAAGGTCAACCAATCATCCATTTTGTCATCAGCAAATGGGATATTTTGGAAACTGCGGGAGTCACGCTATCGCAAGTAAAAAAGTTGCTGCTTTCAGTTGAGAAATTCCGCTCATGCCTTGAATTGCATCCAGCGGGGGCGACGGCACGACTTATTCCGGTGTCGGCGGTCGGGAAAGGATTCGCAAAAATCCGGCAGGGGAATGACCCGATGAAGTTTGAGATGGTGATCGAGCCTTCCGCTCAACCCAAGCCGTTCCAGGTGGAAATGCCGCTTGCATGTGTACTTCCTGACTATATTTCGGTGCTCAAACGTGAAGTCGATGCCGAACTCGCCGAAGCACAGAAGGTAAACACGGAAGTTCGAGTCAAGTCTGGTTTTTTATGGTGGAGAAAGGTGCTGGATTTCGCTGGCAGGGCCGGGCGTACGCTGCTTCCACCCCGGATCGCCGAAGGTCCAAGAGCTCAGAAGTTGCTTGAGCTACTTGCGCGTCCGGCCGCGAAGAGTCGAGAAGAAGCGGCAGCGCAAATGGCTGAACTGGAGCGCGAAAAAAACAGCATTGTGTCGGGCATCCAGGGGCGTGACGATGCGTTTCATGTTGCGGCGCTTGCATTCAAGCGATTGGCGACGCAATTGAATGACCGCTTCCCGGATTCTGAGATTTCTTTCTCCAGGGTTAGCTAGCATGGAAACGCTTCGCTTATACCCCTTCGGAGTGGCGCGAACTGTTCACCATGACCACTCAACGTTCGTAATGCCCGCACGCGATCTATTCAAAGGTGGCGTTAGCGCTAGCGTTGATTTGTCAAACGATGAGAACATCGGAAAAATATTTCGAGAGGAAGTATTCCATCCGGAGGATGGCGCCTACACCATCATATTTCGAGCAATCCCGGCCAAAGATAGTCAGGGTAACCTCATGAAGGATCGTTTCGGGCGAGATATTCTGCTGCACGAAGGGTTCGCCATAAGGAAACCGTTCGCTAACACCTCCGTGCGGGTAGAGCATCTCGATGCTGTACATCGGTTTGTGGAGCCCTATTTTCATCGTCATCTCGACATCGATCGAGATGATTCGCAGGCGGACAAATCTGCTTTTCGCTACACCGAAGATCAAGCCATTGAATATCACCATCAGCCTGAGGCGTTGGATGTCATTGGCCATGAGGCGATCCAAGTTGGCCGATACAACAACCCGACAGCATTTACTGACAATCCAGTAGTGGACTGGAAGGAGGCTATAAAGCGTCCTAATGCCGGAACAACACCAGAATCGGCTCAAAAAAAAACATCTCTACTCAAGATAGAATTCGAGAAATTGACAGGCGAAGGGAGCTGGCGAACTCACCTTCGTTCGCTAGTAGAATGCCGGACCCCTTTGGTATTATTGATTGGTGGTTCGGTCCTGATAGGGGCGGTAGTGGTGATAAACGAAATCAACAAGAGGAAAGGGAAAGAAACCGGCCGTCCGATACAACATCCGGCAGGTCTGATCCCCGCAAATGACTTGTTGCCCTCGGAGGAAGTCCGAAGTCGCTGAGGACGAAATTTATCGATTAAGATAAGACTAAGTCAGCCATCGCTAGCGGTCGATGTCTGGCGGCTCGTCCTGAATCAAGTCATTGGGATGCCCATATCGCTCCCACAAGCTTTCGTAGTGGTTAGGAGTGTCGCTACGTGTGGGTCTTCCGAACCACGCTTCGTCAATTAGCTTGTGGCGGGCATCGACGATCACGTCGCCAATGAGGTTTGCGAGCGTGTCGGATAGGTTTGGGTGGCGCTTCGTATTCATGTTGGCTGCCCGTTTGCGTCTACCTATAGATCGGCGAGAAACGGCGAAGTGACGATTGCCGGCTATTGCGCAGCAATGACCGGCAATGGCGAAGTCGCCTCAATCGAACAAAGTAAGGGGCATGAACTTCCTTGCACCCTTTCGAGCCGCGCCCACTGCGCGGGCCAGTTCTCCGGTCGGCTTTTACGCCCATCCCGACCTGGAAATGGTTCAACTGAACCACTATGGGGATGCCTTGCGCGTCCGCGATCTGTATGAGGGCGTGCAGATCTTCGGGGCGACCGGCTCGGGCAAGAGCAGCGGATCGGCAAAGGAAATAGCGCTGGCGATGCTTAGCGCGGGATGGGGCGGTCTCGTCCTTTGCGCCAAACCGGACGAGGCGGATCGCTGGGAAAAATATGCTCGGGCAACCGGTCGTACCGCCCATATCGTTCGGATGACGCCACAGGGACCGTTCAATTTCAATTTCGTTGATTACGAGATTCATCGGCCCGACGGCGGCGGAGGTCAAACATACAACCTCGTCGTGCTGATGGAACTGGTCATGGACGCGCTGGCGCGGACGCTCGGGACCTCCGGCAACAGCGAAAGCTCGCCCTTCTGGCCGCTGTCCAAGCGGGAGAAGCTGACCAACGTAATAGAGCCGCTGGTCGCTGCAACCGGGCAGTTTCGCTTGGCAGATGCGATGCGGATGGTGATTTCTGCGCCCAAATCGCGCGAGGAGGCGTTTAGCGACGCCTGGAAGGCCAATTCCTATTGCTATCACATTCTGCGCAAGGCCTACGACAATCCGGCGGGCGCGCCGTTGCCCATCCATGCGCACCAAGCGAGCGCCGACTATTGGTTCGGTACATTCGCGGGCTTGGATTCGCGAACGCGTTCGAACATCGTGGCGACGCTAACCAGCGCCATCAGCCCATTTCTGCGCGGTATATTGCATGACCGCTTCTGCACCAACACGAACGTTATTCCTGAGATGTCGCAGCAAGGCGTGGTGTTCCTGCTCGATTTCCCCGTCAAGGTCTGGGGAGCGCTGGCGGTCGTTGCCGCGCATATCTTCAAGTACGAGTGGCAGCGCGCCATGGAGCGCCGGCGCGTGGGGCCGTACACACGCCCTACATTCCTGTTCGCGGACGAGTGCCAGTTCTACCTTTCGGAATATGACGCCGAGTTTCAGAGCACGGCTCGCAGCTCATGCACGGCAACGGTTTATATCACGCAGAACCTTCCGACCTACTATGCGCAATTGCCGGGCAGGGACCCGAGAGCGACCGCCGACAGCCTACTGGGCAATTTCCAGACAAAGATTTATCACGCCAACACAGACCCGACGACGAACCAGCACGCGGCGGACGCGATTGGCAAAAGCATCCAGAGGCGACGTAGCGGCAATTGGTCGAGCAGTAACACGGCGCAAAGCTCTGAGACGAATAGCAGCAATTGGGGTCGTCAGCGGGGCCGTTCAACCGGAGAGAGTTGGGGGCGGAATTCGAGTATCGGGAGTTCGGCGGACAACCAGGGTCACTTCTCGGTCAATGGCAGTCACGGCCGCAACTCGGGCGGCCAAGAAGGGCAAAACTGGTCGCGCTCGGACGGTGGCGGCTATTCCTACGGGGATAGCGTCAGCCTCGGGCAGACGGCAGGGGGCGGCTGGACAGAACAGGTCGATTACACCGTCCAGCCGGCAGAGTTCGCCGCTTGCCTGCGCAAAGGCGGTGCCGCCGATGGCGGTTTGGTGGATGGGATCATCGTTCAGGGTGGCCGCCGTTTCGCGGCGACCAAGGCGCATTGGCTTCCATGCACGTTTCGACAATAGGAGTATTTGGCATGCCTCGAATTTTCAGTATGCGTGGGCTTGTTTTATGGTCGATGGCACTCGCTGGGCTGTTCGCCTTGGCCAGCCGGCCAGGGACAGCGGCCATCTTCTTCATCGTATCGGTCTGCTTCTGGATCGTGGGAGGCTTTCAGAAGGTATTCCAGCGACCGGTAAAGGTGCAGAAGCCTCGCGTCGCCGAGATCGCCGTCCAGCCAATCGACGGGCAGCACGACCGCGATATTGCGGACTGCGTCGGTCGCCTTGACCCCGCATGGCAGGTTTGGCTGCACCGGGAGGCCAAAGGCTAGACAAGTCGAGCCGTTAATTCAGGGACCTCGACCATCAACACCATTCTTGCCTATGCTGTGCGGCAGAACAGGCATTTGCAGGGATGTCATGATTGCCAGCCAAATGCGCATCCCTGATCTATGGCTAAAGCGGGCATTGGCCCTGTCGATATTGCCGGAAGGCAGCCGGATCGATTGGATCACCAATCAGGCGCTCGGCGAATGCATCTCCGGCAGCACAGCCACGGCGTTCAAGTTCAACAAGCAGATTGCCGGGGATAACCACATCCGAACGGCGGACGAGTTGTTCTACCTCGGCGCCACGCTTGAATACCTGGCGCTCAACGGTCCGTCGGAGGATTTTCGGCGGCTTGGCCGCGAAAGCGTGAGCAGGTACATCGAGGCGCGGGCGAGAAAACTGGAGTTATGGCCGGACGCCCTGGCTGGGACGTTTTCTGATTTCGCCAATGCGCTGGTCAGTTTCGTGCGGCAGCGCGCCGACTTTGGCGACAAGGGAGAAGCCTATTTCCGAAAGCTGATGGCGAAGCGGCTGCATCAAGAATTGGCGGAAGCATTGCCGGAAGACCGGGCGTTGCCGATCAAGATCGTGCCTGGCCGCGGACTTCCCGGCGAGGACCGGATCGCGCGCGAGCCGTCGCGCGAGCAGATGCCGTTTCGACCGAAGGACACAATTCAATTCCTGATCCCTCCCGCCGAGAAGGACCAGCAACTGATGGGATTCGAGTTGCGTACCGACGATAGCGTGGTGAGCAAGCCATGGCCCGAGGCCGGAAACTGGCACGGGCCGAAGCATCAAATGGCGGGGAAAGCGGGGCACTTGCTCGACCATGACGCGGACGTGGCCAGCGAGACAGGCACCTTCTGGGTGCAGGCTGTCGGCGTCGATGCCGGCGCGCTGGCGAACAAAGACCAATTGCCGGAGCCTATGCGGAAACTCATCAAGGACGCCCCCGCCGACTGGCCGCCCGGTTACGCCAAGACCATGGCGCTCGTCACCTATGTCAGGCGCGCTGCTGAAAGCGCAGTCGAGGCGAAAAGTAAAGCGGCACGGCTCGGAGAAGCCATTCCCGCCGACGCCGATGCGCCGCTTCGGCTTTATCGAGGCAGCTATGCGGTGGTCAACAAGCCTTGAGCGACGATGCTGTCCTGCATCGTCTCGCGGCAGATCTCATCGACGAGGGACTTCATCTCAACGAGGTGCGCTGGAAACAACACCTTCTCACCGGTGTGTTTCTGCTCTGTCGTGAGCATCGTTGGTACTATCTATCGCTGCTGTGCGTCTCGGGTTTGAGCGAACTTGGGCCGGATCGGCTCGATGCCGTTTTTGGCGGCGACTTGGACAAATTCCTCGAACGGTCGCTGGTGCTCAATCACCGGATCAACCACGCGCTGGCGCTGTCGCTTTATTCCAAAACAGTAAGTTCTGCAAAAGCGGGCGAACTTGACGCCGACGAGTCGCTCAAGGCCAGCACCGTGCAGCTACTTGGTACTGGCCTCAGGTTGCCAGCGAGACGATGGAACCTGCCCTGGACGGATCGTTGGTATAGCGCCGCGACGCTCGTTTCCGAGCTCGATGCAATTCGCGCGGCTGCCCTTCGGACACGCGATCAGGTTCGTAAGGCATGGTCGGCGCGCCAGTTGCGCAACCGGCTCGGCCGATTGGATGCACGGCTAAAGGACGGCGCGCTCATGCGTCTGCAGCGCCATGCCATCGCGATCAGCGAGCCGTATTGGAAGCGCATAGCCGGGGCATCGTCGCAGGAGGCGGTCCATATCCGCATTCATTACAGCACCGCGATTCTGGAAGTTTCGTCGCTCTATAAAGGCAGGCGAAAGAAGATACGTCGTGTCTATCTCTGGGGGCTGGAAAAGCAGTTGGGCGATGAGGCTCGCAGGGAGATCGATAGCCATTTCGGCCCGCGAATGCTGGCTCTCAAGGTGTATGAGTTGATGCGCTGTCTTCATCGGCACGAACCGTGTCCCGAAGCGGATTCCCAACTGAAAGAATTTTACGACCTGCTGCTTAGAGATATTCTGGACCGGACGGATTTGCCCAGCGAGGCACGGCCTACATTGGTAATCGCCACGCATGGCGTGTTGGCCCAGCTTCCGTTCTCCGCGCTGTTTGACGGCTCCCGCTATTTGATCGAGCGGTTCAATGTCACGCAAGCAGCCATTCTTCGGGGCGACAATACCGATGATTATGTGGATGCCGACGCGCTCACCGGCGGCGATCTGATCGACGACCGGCAGGTGCGCGTGCTGATCAATACGAACCTCAAGCAATCGACGCTCGAGCGCGGCTTCTATCGAAACCTAGGCGCGCTCGTCACCGACCTGAGCGACGAGACAACGTGGGATGCCGAGTTGTTCGGAAGGCTTGTGTCGAGCCCCGGGATTGCCGTGCTCTCCACGCATACTTGGCCCGACCCGAGCGGCGCGGCGCGAACGTTGCTTGAAGCCAGCAACGGGGAGCTCATTCCCTTCGCGAAGGTATTAGATTCACTGATTGGAGCCGACCTGCTAACGCTTGCGAGTTGTGCCAGCGTGGCGAGCATGGACTGGTTTTCCGACGACGAGACAAATCTTGTCAGCCTGTGTCTCGCCGGTGGCGCACGCGCAGTTGCTGCAACCTTATGGCCTATCAACGATCTGGTCGGGCGGCTTTATACCGAGTCGCTCGTGAGGGGGCTTTTAGCCGGTAATTCGCGGGTGCAGGCGCATGCAGATGCGCAGCGCGCGATCATGGCTAGTGAACTCTCGGCGGAACAGGTCCACTATGGGGTTCGGCTCGCCGGACACAGCGGGCGGGAAAATCGACCGCCAGCCGCGCCGGAGCCAACGAAGTTGGCCCATCCGCACTATTGGGCCCCGTTCATTCTCTCCGGCGCGTGGCGATAACAGCGCATTAGCGGCCGAGGCGGAGGTTTTCGTTTGAGGTGTGAGCCCGCCAGGCCCCGTAGGCCGGAGCGAATAGCCAGCCGATGACCTCGCCAAGCCCGAACGGCATGACCATGGTCAGCGCAATGAAGCAGCCCATGCAAATGAAAAAGTCTTTCGCGCTCTTGAAATAGATGGCGACGCCGAGGGCGCCGAGGCAGATGCCAAGGAGGAAGGCGACAAAAGGGTTCTTCTCCTCGGGCAACGGAGCAAGAGAACGCACACCTTCGGCGATTCCCTTGACGGCATGGTGGGTGAGATGTTCGCTCATTGAGGTCTCCAGCTTGCTATGGGGTGACTGACGGCGCGGTTCCGCGCGGTTACGGGACGCACCATTGCCTTGGCCCAGCCCTGAGGCGATTGCCGGGTATTGCCGGCTTAAGGCGACAAGCTGGCCCGCCACTTGCGCCACAAGCGTTGCGCAAACGCGTTTTCTTCTTCCCCCACCGCCTGCTGGTAGATGGCCGTGGTCGCGATGTCGGCGTGACCGACCCAATCGCGGGTGGTAGGCATGGGAACACCCGCTTCCGCATTGGCGGCACAAAATCCGTGGCGCAGCCCCTTCGGCGCGGCTTGCGGTCCTTCGATCTTGGCAACCGCCATCACTTCTTTGATGCGCCGCCAAGCTGTTTGCCGAGACCACGGCCAGATGCGGGTCTCCGCCGAAGTATCGGCCGCGAGCCGGATGAGGGCAGTCATCAGCCAGGGCGGGATGGGCACCGCACGATACATCAATGATCGCCGTTTCAGCGTGCGAAAAATGACGCGGCCTATTTCGGCGTCGAGATGTGAGGGCGTGACCGCCAATGCTTCGCTAATGCGGCAGCCGGTGAAGGCAAGCACGTAGCAGAAGAGTTGGGTTGCGGTATCGCGCTGTGCTGCCGCCTTAAGGAAGCGCGGCGTCTCGCTGGCGCAGAGGTATTTGCGCTTGCCTGCGGGGTTGAACAACGTCCACTGCGTCGCGCTTTTCATCAGCGCCGCAACTCGGTGTGTGAAACACTATGGGGAATAGTGTTGCAAGGCTGGTGCGCGAAATGCAGCGCCGCCGCGACGTTCGGACTCATTTCAAAATCTGCACCAGCAATAAGCATGCGAACACGCTTGATCTACCAAGGCCCGCGCCGCAACGGAATTCCCCATAGTGTTACAAAAACCTTAGCCCGCATCATTGGACCGAGGAAAAGATGCAACTGCGAAAGGTCATTCTTCTCGGCTTGGTTGCCCTGACACTAACCGCAGCCGATTCGGCATTAGCCAATAGCACCGACGATGCAGTCGCCCGCGCCAATGCGATGGCCTACGAGGCGAGCATGAAATGCTTCGTGGCGAATGGTCACGCAATTGGCCTTCGCAAGCGGGCGGGCGACGAAGCCAAGGCCGCGCTTTCCGAGGCAAAGGCGCGGCAGTCGTTCGACACCGCGCAAAAGCTCGGTCGGCTGCTGGGCTTCTCTGATGACCGTATCAACCAGGACTTTGCGTTGGCACAGACTCGGGAACTGCCTCCCATGGTGACGGACGACAGCTATTTCCTGAAAGCTGTGGCCACCTGTAAGGCGCTTGGACTTATGTAGGTATACGCAAGTTGTCCGGTCCGCGAGCGGCGCTGCGATGGCTCACACCATGTCCGTTGCCTTCCGACACGACAACGCCTGCATTTCGTAAGCCGGCGATAGCGCTCTCGGCACTCGCTTGGTCGGGTTTCACTTCGTCCATGGCGGACAGGATATCAACTGGCTTCGCTGTGGGTGAAGGTGTTTGTGCTGGCTGGCGTTCCACAAGTGCCGAAAGCTTTGCTTCGGAACCGGTCAGGCTGCTTAGGTTTCGTTGATAGGCCGGACTGGCCTCGGCCCCATGGGCACCCGCGTCCTTCAACTGGTCAATCGCAAGGCGGTTCGCCCGCAAATTTCCCTCTGGCGTGTTCTCCGCCAGCGCCTTTTCGATAGCAAGGTGGCGCTGTTCCTCACGGCGGCGATATTCTTCTTCATCCTCGGCGGATGCAAACTGAAGATAGGGATCGAAAATCCGCTTCTCGTAATAATCGCCGGCGAAGCCAGCGGTCGCCGTACGCGCTGCGACGCTGGCCTGCCGCAAGGCAGCCTGGGTATTCGCCGCACCTTGTGACTCAGTCGCTGCACCACGCGCTTCGGATGTATAAGCGTGTGTGGCCGCGATAGCGGCCGAGATGTCGGCGCGGAGGGCTTCTACGCCCTTCGCGCCGCCGACCAATTGGTCGCGCAATGCGCTCAGCATCGACAGTCGGGACTCGCCCCGGTCGAGCGCTGCTCTCATTTCTGGCGATGTGGAACGACGCAAAGCGTCTAGCTGCGTCGATAATTCGTTGCTGGCGGTCTCAAGCTGGCGCAGGAGGTCTGCTTTGATAGCAGCTTCGCTATCGGGTGCTTCGGACTTTTTGGAAGCTCTGTTCTCGTTAGGAATGATAAAGACCTCTTCGACGTGATGCTGTTAATATATCAAAATTGACGCAATTCGGACAGCGAAATTCGCGCGTCGGTTGTGACGACGCTTATTGTCGAAACTCAATCGCTTAGATGAGAAGAAGGGCGGCCGAGGCCGCCCCTTTGCTCGTCAGCGGCTCCATACGAGGACGTGGCTGCCATCGTCGCGTCCGATAAGGCGGGCGAATATGGCGGTGGCGAAGCTCGGATCGTCGAGCTTGATGGAGAGGTATGGCTTGTTCGCCTCGCTGACCTTGCTCCACGCTGCACCGATCTCGGCACCGGAAGCATAGATGCGATAGTCGGGCGCGTGTTCTGCCGTCTTGTTGTTGGGCTTGATCGCTGCCTTGGCCTTGAGGGCCAGCGTCATGATGGTGCCGGTGAAGGTGTCGCCTTCGCGAGTGAATGTGCCGATGGTCGTCATTGTAGTCTCCTTGCGGTTTAAGGAAGCCGCCTTATGCGGCCTCGCATGCGCACCAAAAGGAGCCGCTGGCGCGGCAGGATCATTCCGCAGGATGTACGAGAATCTTGAAGCGCAGCGTTCGCGAGGAATGGCCACAGGCCAGGGGATGATTGTCGTTGAACCTGACGCGCAAGGCTCCAGGTTGCGCAAATGGTACGAGGACGCTGTGCGGCGACCTACCGCCAGGAGCGTGACGGCCACCTGAGGCAATCGAGCGGTTAGGGCAGAGTCGAGCCGGTACTGTTGGCTGGTCTCATCGGCCAGCGGTCCAAGCCTTCAAGACGTTTCAGCGCCCATCGCAGCCATTGCTTGATGAGAGGCACCTTCGGCGGCTGGGGCAGCAAGCGGCAAGCCGCTCCTCCTCTGCGTTTCGGTCGTACTGATGCAGTCGCCTTCTTCGGCGCAAGGCTCTTCGCACGGCCGCGATGATGCGGCTGAAACGGAGGAGTACTTATGGAACCACTGACGACAATCGACCTAGAAGGCTGCACATGGCTCGGGGTCATGATCCTGCTCAGCGCAATCGCCGCTGATTTCCTGTCTGAGCTGCTGGGGTCTGACCGACTTCGCACCGGCTTTGCCGACCGCGAACGCGCCCGCCGGGCACAACGCCCCTCTCGCACTCGTTGAGCGGGGGCATCATGCGACCGCTCACGACATGCGAACTGACGCGCTATACATGGGTCCAGCTTGTGACCCTGCTGCGCGCCATCGAAAACGAAGTGCCGCATTTGGCGGAAGGGTCCGATGAGCGCCGCAATGCGCTCATCAACCTCTACACGATCCGGCGGCTGCTAGGGCAACGGCAGTTCTATGTGCGCGAGTAGGAATCGATTGCGCAGGAATCATATTGAGCCGAGAGTCAGCTTCTTGGCCAAATCGCGCTCAATATTGTAGACTAAGAGTCGTATTTGTGATTTTCGACTGGTGAGAGAGTAATGCTGAGTGACGTTGGTATTCGCGCGAAATTCTAGCTTGGAGTGATCGTTGCCGACAGGACCCGATTTTAGGCAGACGTGGTTGTGGCGGCATTCATTTGTCAATCCGCGCTCCGACGCGACCACCGAGGAACAGGAGTTCTTTCGCGGTCGATATTTATCGATGCGAGACAAAGTAGAGCAGCTTGTATCACGAATTGCCGTCGATATGCCCGGCATGACGGTTCACGACCTGACACATCTGGACGCATTGTGGGAGACTGCCTCATTGGTTGCGGAGGGTGCGATCAACGTAAACCCAGCCGAGGCATTTGTTTTGGGTGCAAGCATATTACTTCACGACTCTGCTATGAGTTTGGCGGCTTATCCAGGCGGGTTAGAAGATATAAAAAAGACCATCCAGTGGAAAGACGCTGTCGCGCGCGTGGCCCTTTCCCGACAGGAAAGTGGAGCAGAAGGTTTTGACGTCGCAAATGTTCCAGAGGCGATTGTCAGAACCATCGTACCGGAGGTGTTACGTCGGTTGCACGCGAAACAGGCGGCCGTTCTCGCCGAACAGGGATGGAAGGCTGCAAACGGCGAAAATCTATTTCTAATTGATGATTCCGATGTGCGGTTCTTCTATGGAACCTCGATTGGCCAAATTGCGCATAGCCACTGGTGGACAGTTCACCGCCTTGAGGAGGAGCTGGCTCAAGACCTTGGCGCACTTCCCCAGCATACTCGTAATATCATTGATCGAATAAAATTGGCCTGTCTTCTGCGTGTGGCAGATGCATTGCATTTGGATCAACGTCGTGCGCCACGGTTTCTGAGAGCGATTACCAATCCCGAAGGCCTTTCGGCTCTACACTGGTCATTTCAAGAAAGACTTGCGCGCCCACATGTGGAATTAGACGCTATCGTCTTTACATCCGGCCAACCGTTCGGGCGCGCTGAAGCAGAAGCATGGTGGCTTGCGTACGATACGCTCAACGCCGTTGATCGCGAACTACGAGACGTTGACTTGTTGTTGCAGGGTCGTGGTCGTGAAGTCCTCAAAGCACGTCGAGTAAAAGGGGCGGGCTCACCTGAGGCTTTAGCAAAGACCGTTCAAACAAGGGACTGGCGCCCCGTCGACGCGAGGTTGCAAGTTTCTGACGTTCCTCGAATTGTTGAAAGCTTAGGTGGTTCAAAGCTTTATGGTGATGATCCGACAGTTGCTCTTCGCGAATTGATTCAGAATGCCGCCGACGCCGTTCAGGCGCGAAGAAGATTCGAGCGTAGATCGGACGATTGGGGCCAGATTCACGTCTCGATTGATAAGCGGGGCGACGACGACTGGCTTGTTGTTGAAGACACAGGTATCGGCATGTCAGAGCAGGTCCTAACAGGGCCTCTACTTGATTTCGGTACGTCATTTTGGCGCTCCGCCTTGGCCACAGAAGAGTTCCCTGGCCTTATTGCTTCCGGGATGCGCGCAATTGGTCGTTTCGGCATCGGCTTTTTTTCGGTGTTCATGCTCGGAAGGGTTGTTCGGGTAATTTCCCGGCGCTGTGATCGGGGGCAAGAAACCGCTCGATGCCTTGAGTTCCGGGGCGGCACGGCGACGCGACCTATCTTGTCGCCAACTCTCCCCGGCGAGGCACCCATCGATGGCGGCACCAAAGTTGAAGTGTGCTTGACGAGAGACCCTCGCGGACCAAGTGGTCTGCTCTGGCGAGGCGGATATTCCAAGTTGGCACTTCCTCTAGCTCGCGTAGTGGCGGCAGTCGCACCGAATTTGGAAACTGCAATATCAGTCAACGAAAATGGTACGTCGCAACAGGTAGTCCAACCACGAGATTGGCTCGCAATGCCTGATATTGCGCTTCTTCATCGGCTCAACCCGTCGCTCGATGATGCTACAGGCACTGCTGGAGGACAAGCGGCACGAGCGATGATGCGTCCGATCTATGGAAGCGATGGCGAGCTTTATGGTCGGGCATTTATCAAGCCGCAGCGATATTCATTCGAAAACGGGGGCGGATACGTGACCGTATCGGGCCTGCGCGCAAATAGGTTGTCAAATGTCGAAGGCGTGCTGATGGGCGAAGCTGTTACCGCTGCACGAGACACTGCCCGACCTTTTGCTACGAAGGAAGCACTGTCTGCCTGGGCGAGTGAGCAAGCCTCGCTGATAGCAACAGAGGTTGCGGATGAAGAGCAGCAGGCACGATCTGCCGAGGTCGTACTTGAATGCGGTGGGGACATTGGAGATCTAGCCATTGTTAAATGGCGTGGGGAATGGCTCTCCAGCGAACAACTTCGAGCGCGTCTTCCAGCCTTGGACGAACTGCTGATTAGTTTTGATGGTGATTTTCGATATGACGAAGACACAGACTCTGTTCATCCACGCGAATTCAAAGAAAGTTTTGAGTTAAGTGATGACGTTGCGATTGTCGAGAAACATGATGGTTCAATCATACAATCAAGAACAGCCTCTTGGCCTCGTTCGGTGACGGGTGAAGCGCGTGAGGGTGAGTCGAATGTTGCTACGAGAGTCAGAAAGTTGATCTTGGAAACGTGGGACGAAGTTTCGGAGGAAGACGAAACCAGAGTGGTCGGCAGTGTCGATGGCACAGACATTGAGCGCGACGTAACTGTGTTCAAAAAAGTTTCGGCCGAAGACGAGGAAATCTGACACGTGCCGCAGGGCCGCGCGGCAATGTCGTGCGATTTGGCTAGGCTACGCTGAGACTCAAATCCAATATCTCGGTGCACAGGCGTTCAAGACTGGGGGAACGCTTTCCAGCATTCCATGCTAGTGCCATGACGGCCCCGATATGCAGAACGTTTTTTTGAAGACCTCCCACGTGGCCGTATTGCTTATCGGCTTCACCGCTATATGTAGCCCAATCGGCTGCACCGATTTCGGCCTGAACTATCGATCCGATGTCCGAGTGCCACATGACAAAGCCGGTGCCCCAGAGCGTCGCTGCGGGCATCGGATTCTCGCCGGCCTTTCCGACCAGAGATAGGAGTGCCTTGTTGTCCTTCTCATGTTTCACTCGGCTGCCATTCTTGTCCGGCTTGTCCGCGTCAGAATCGAAGACGATATAGGTGGGAATTCCAATCTTCTTTGCAATTGCCAGAGGTTGAATCAACTCGCTCTTACCGTTGACGGGAACGAGATGGCAGCCTGCACGGCGGTATTCGTCCCACTTACCCATAAGGTGAAGATAGGCGGACATGTACGCTGTATCTTCAAGGCCCTCGACCAGAACCAACCGTGTTGAGAAAAACATCTCGTTCAGCGACGGTTGGAGAGCTTGATGAATTTTCGCTAGAACACCTTCAGGTTTCTTCGCTTGCTCGCCTGTAGCCGCTGAAACGGCCGCAGCTATATCTGCATAGGACATATGTGCAACGGTGGAACACTTGTCGGCGACGCTTTTGCGCACCATTCGCACGTCCTCGAATCCTTCTCCCGAAACAAACAATGGGCTGTGTGTCGAAACAACGATTTGGGAATTTCCGCTGCTGAGCTTTTGAAGCACAGTGGCTAGGTGGCGTGCCTGCGGCGGGTGCTGATAAAGCTCGGGCTCTTCGCATCCGAGAATTAAGCGCGGCGCTGCGACATCATCGATCGTGGCCAGTTCATGAAGCAGGGCCAGAAGGTAAGAGCGCTGAAGTCCGTGACCAAACCTGGTTAAATCACCTTCGAACGCTCCTTCACCCGCGATGATGCGCGCGAATGGTTCCTCGACACGAACGGACTTGTCGGGGTCCTGTCGCCATTCAAGTTTGATAGTAGCTTCAGGATGCGCCCACTCCACTAGACGGGCTTTAAGTGAATCAGAGAGGCTTTGCAGCACGTGCTGGTGCTCGTCAAGCAATGCTTGGTACTGCGTTTGCATGTTTGTTCGAAGCGCTTTGACGCTATCATCAAAAGTTGTCTTGGCTCTCACGGTTCGCGCCAGCAATTTCCCCAACGCGGTATTGCGAGCTTCAAATTGTTCTGTCGTCGCATCCTTTACAGCGGGAACGTAAATCCACTGGATGTGGTTGGCGAGTCTGTTCGCACCTCGCGATACGCCATAGAATTGGTCCTCGCTTAGCTGCAATTCGCATTGTTCGGGATGCTGCGACTCGTAGGCGCGCAAAGCTTCTATCATTGCATCCTTTGAACCGGGGGCAGGGAGCTCGATTATCTTTCGTAGCCCAGCATATAGCTCTTTTAATTCGGGAACTTTTTTGCCATCACCCTCGGCTTTGAAGAAATCTTTGAACGCTGACATTCCAAGGCGCTGGCCATACTGTTTGACTGCCGCCTTACCCGAAGCTTTATCGAAAGCGGCGATGGCGGAGACAATCAGCTTGCCGTGTCGAAAGTAGTTGGCGAAGTCCTCCTGGGCTTGTTGATTTAGATCGCCAAAGACTACGGTTATCTCAATTGGATTGTCAGTTTGTTTCTGGTGAAAATCTTCGGGATCGAGCTGATCCAGATTTGTGGTGACGTTGGCTGTTTCTCTGAAAAATATGTTCAAAGCACAAAGAATTGTCGATTTTCCGGAGCCGTTTGGTCCAACGAGACATGTGTAGTCGTTGAATGTAATTGTCTCGTCGGCAAACGATCTTAGGTTTCGTATGCGGACAGATTCAATTTTCATTTGGTTCCCCTCCCGGCTTTCGATTTTCCAGCGTTGGTAAACAATCGAACTGGTGCGGGCGGCCGGACTCGAACCGGCACAGGCCTTTCGGCCCTACGGATTTTCGTACCACTTCGGCTTTCGCCGCTTTTCGGAGCGCTGGTTGCTTGCGCCCGAAAATTCGTGGTCTGGACTATCCCTTCACCGTAGCGTTAGCCGTAGGTGCTGCCCGTCTAGTCTCTACACCTTCCCCTTGCGGGGCTTGGCTCGGGATTGCCATTTGAAAGGTTTCCCCGAATTTGAGCAGTTCTGCATCGGCGGTTTCCCGCTGAGCACTCAAGGTCGAATTAAGTCCGGTGCGTCTACCAATTCCGCCACGCCCGCTAGTGGTCCAAGTCTATAACGGCAGGCCAATGAGTCGCCAAGAACAAACTGAAAACAGGGACTAGGGCCGGGCCTCGTCGCTCTCGCTCTTAGCCTTGCGCTTCGATGATTTAGGCTTGGACCGCTCGACGTTGATAGCCGCCGTATCGAGCTGGTTCTTGATGTGCGAGGCATAATATTTCTCGATCATCTCGACGCTGGTGCGGCAGTTCTTGGCTATCTGGTAGATGTCGGCGCCCTCGCTCAGGCGCATGCTGATATAGGTATGGCGAAGGCTGTAGCTCGTGCGGGGATTGCCCTCCCGGTCCTCGTCCAGCTTTAGGCCGATGAGGATGTCCCTCAACAGGTCGCGATGTGTCTTCGGAAAGATGAGGTCGGTTGGCTGCGGAGTGGTTAGAACGGGTCCCTTCGGCGCATTCGCTTTGTCGGCGGACTTCTCCTTCGACAATTCAGGGACCCGCGTCGGACGCCGGCGCTTCTCCAAGCGCCTAAAGGGCTCTACTGCATTCGGTCTGCTCTTGCAGTAGCCGACGCCACGCTTGCCGCGAACCGTAATGACGAGAATGGTCTTCTTCGTCGCCTCGTCCTTCTCGACCTCCACATCGCGAAACTGAAGCCGGAGCGCTTCGTCGGGCCGAAGGCCGGTATTGGCCATGAAGAGCACGAAGTCGTGCAGTTGCTCATAGGCCCAGCGCAGCCGCTCGCTCGGCGGCTCGTCGGCCAGCTTGCCGGTCTTGGTGTAGAGCGTTTTGTACTCTTCCGGCGAAAACCACGCGCGATGCGAGATTTTCGACGAAGCCGAGTAGGGGGAGGACATATTGGGCAGGTGTTCGAGCCAGCCGTGCCGGTTGGCGAATTTGAGCACCTGACGAAGGCAAACGATTTCCTGGTGCAAGGCGCTGCGCGACGGTGGCTTATGGTCTTCCTTCAGAGGCTCGATGACCGGCGGCCTTTCCCCTCGCTTCTTTGCGTCTTCGACTGCTTTCGCTTTAGCCTTCTCCCAACTCGCCCGCTTAAATTGATCGATGCGGGACAGGCCGGTCTTTGTCCGGTGAATGCGATAGTCCTGCACCCGTCCGGCGGTGACCTCCGAGAGGACCATCTCGCTGAAGAACGGTTTGAGGTGGTTCTTGAGGCGGTCGCGGTGCGCCTTGATGTAAATGGCGCTGCGTTGATCGCGATTGAGAGTTTCGTACTCGTCCATAAAGCGGTCGGCGGCCTCATAGAATGTCTTGCCGTCTCGCAAGCCGCCAGCCTGATATTTGCCAAGCAGGGTTAGATACCAATCGCGCGCGACATCTTTTGCGCGCGCCAAACTCTCTTCCTTGGTCGTGGAACGGCGCTGCTTTCCACCGATAGAGCAAGCGCACTGCCAGTGCGGCGTGCCCGGCCGCATATAGAGTTGAACCTTGTTGTCCAGCAATGAGTGACGTGTCGATTCCATGGGGTCCGTCTGCGCTAAAAAGGTCGCTTGTGCTAGGGATGCGCTAGACAGTATCAGAGTTACTTCGTTGTTTCAATTGATATTTTTGTTATATCTATCAATTTTAAGTCCGGTGCGTCTACCAGTTCCGCCACGGGGCCGCGTGTGATGGTGGCGAAACTGCGAGGTGCTTGTGCGCCCGTCAAGGCGAGCATCTTGCCGCGCGGCGGCGCCTGGCGTTAGGTTTGCGCGGGTCCGCCGGGAGACTGCGTGCCATGCACGGCCATTCCATGGGCAGCGCCGTCGCGATTGCCGGCCTTGTGGTCGGCCTGCTCGCCTTGCTCTTCCAAATCCTCTCCTACCGGCGCGGAAAATAGCACAACCGGATTCAATTGCAGGTTGAGTCGGTCGCGAAAAGACAAGCCTTTCCAAGGCTTAAGGCCGTGCCACGACTGGTTGACAGGCGCAAGTCCCTGACTATAGTGCGCCGCCTTCGCGGACCCCCTCATGGGGCAAGCCCGCCAACCCTCGCGGGGATGTCTCCGCCAAGCCTGGACGAAGCATGAGCAAGCGCGCCGAAAGCAAGTACAAGATCGACCGCCGAATGGGCGAGAGCATCTGGGGCCGTCCCAAGAGCCCGGTCAACAAGCGCTCCTACGGCCCCGGCCAGCACGGCCAGCGCCGCGCCAAAAAGCTCTCCGACTATGGCACGCAGCTGCAGGCCAAGCAGAAGCTCAAGGGCTATTACGGCAACATCACCGAGCGCCAGTTCCGCAAATATTACACCGAGGCCTCGCGCCGCCCCGGCGACACCGGCGAGAACATGATCGGCCTGCTCGAGGGCCGCCTCGACGCCGTCGTCTATCGCGCCAAATTCGTGCCGACGCCGTTCGCCGCGCGCCAGCTGGTCAGCCACGGCCACGTCAAGGTCAACGGCCGCCGTGTCACCATCGCTTCGTATCAGGTGAGCGAGAAGGATTCGATCGAACTGTCGGCCAAGGCCAAGCAGATGGCGCTGGTCCTTGAAGCGACAAAGAGCGCCGAGCGCGACACGCCCGACTACGTCAATGTCGACCACGACAAGATGACCGCCAAGCTCCTGCGCACGCCCAAACTCTCCGACGTCCCCTACGCCAGCCAGATGCAACCGCATCTGATCGTGGAGTTTTATTCAAGGTAGGTTTGGCGCAGCACCGAGTTCAAAAGGCCGCGGAGCAATCCGCGGCCTTTTTGTTTTGCGCAGGCCCAGGCGTTGCCCTGCTGTGTCTACTCAGCGGGCTTGAAAAGGCGCTGACATTCCAGACAATGGATCAAGAGGACGGCTCTTGGACATAGAGGCTTTGTCTTGAAGGTGCACTGGCTAAAGCATCCGCTATTGCTTGCAATACTAGGAGGCATCGTCGCAGGAGTCTTCATCTTGCTGGCGGCCGAACTGCAAGCTCAAGCCACGAGGGACGCTGCGGTCCTTGCGGCTAAGCAGCAGGCACAACTGTCGCGACCGGCTCCTCAAGTGCCATCAGCGCCGATCGTCGCTCGGCCAGAAAATCCAACGCACAAGCTGACTATAAAGTACGAAGGCTCTCATGCAGTCGAGATTGCTAGCGCCTTTCAGGATGGCGGTGACTACGATGTGCGGTATGAAGGTTGCTACTCGCAAGCTGATTGGGCTATCTGCGCGTTTACGGTGAGACCCAAACGAACAATAACCGTGACCAACTTAGAAAATCGGTCCCATGCGACACGAGTAGACGGTACTGCTGTCACCACGTGCTGCATGTACGCCAATGACGGCGGTGAGGGGAATCCCATACTGACAAGCCGAGATGCCGACGACAACGACGTCATGAGGCACACATTTTCCCCACCTGATTCCCAAACCTTCCTGCTCTACATTCCTGACTATAAGAAGGGTAAGCCACTAGACTCTGTGTTGTTTTCGCGGGGCCAAGGTGATGTCGGCGTGGAATTTCCCGTCATGCTCAAGCCGCTGCCGGAAAGCGTGCGTTAGACGGTGACAGCATATTTGGCGGATGGCAGAGCGGACCATGGCTTCGGGACTCCAAACTGCGGGCGCTGTTCCCGTTAGGTGGAACTGACGGACCCATCGGCGCAGGTCTGCCTTGCTACCTTTTCAATTGAAATCGCCGCGCGGCACCCTAGGTTTGACCGGACCTTTGGCACAGATGGCGTCATGACCTACACGATCTTCGGCGACAAGGGTTCGGGCGCGTTTTCGGCGGAGGCGGTGCTGGCGGAGGCCGGGGCGCCGTATGAATTTCATTCCGTCTCGCTGGAGAAGAACGAGCAGAAGAAGCCCGAATTCCTCGCCATCAATCCATCCGGCAAGATCCCGGCGCTGCGCCTGCCCGAAGGCGAGGTCATCACCGAGTCTTCGGCCATCCTTCTGACCATCGCCGATCATTTCCCCAACGCGCGGCTGTTGCCGCCGCAAGGCGGCTTCGCGCGGGCGCAGGCCTTCCGCTGGCTCGCCTACATGGCGTCGGAAATCTATCCGATGGTGGAGATCGTCGATTATCCCGAGCGTTTTGCGCCGCGGGGCGGGCAGGCCGAGGCCTTGCGCTCGAAAGCCCGCGACCGGGTGCGCGAGCGCATGGCGCTGATCGAACGCTCGATCGCCGGCCCCTTCCTGCTCGCCGGCGGCTTTTCGATTTGCGACATCTATGCCGCCATGTTCAGCCGCTGGTCGGTCGGCAAGGAATGGCGCGAGGAGCACCTCAAGAAAGTCACCGCGCTCGCCGCCGCGGTGTCCGAACGCCCGAAAATCGCGCCCGTCTGGGCTCGTCACTTTGGCAGCTGACGGATCGTCGCTATATACGGCGCTGGCCAAACGGGGAGACCGTCATGGTTTCGCGGCGGATGATGATTGCGGGCGGCGCGGGCGCGGCCGTCGTGGCGGGCCTGGGCTATCGCGTCTGGGATCGCGGCGTGTTCTCAGGGCCGGGCGGCCCCGCCTATGCGCCCTGGGCCGATTGGCGCGGCTCCATCGCCGACGGCATCTCGCAGCCGCTGCACGCGGCCATCCTCGCCGCCAATCCGCACGACACCCAGCCCTGGTTGTTCGAAGTGCGCAACGAGTCCATCACCGTCCATGCCGACCGCGCCCGCAATCTCGGCGCCTTCGATCCCTTCCGGCGCGAGATGCATCTGGGCCTCGGCGCGGCGATCGAGAACCTGGTGCGCGCCGCCGGCGTCTGCGGCTACACCGCCTATGTCCGACCCACGGCCGGCCGGCTGACCAATTCGCCGGACCCTGAACCCGTCATCGCCGCCCACATCACGATGGACCCCGGCGCGCCGGGCCGCGATCTGCTGTACGAGGCCATCCCCGACCGCCACACAAATCGCGGCGTCTATCTCGACAAGCCGGTCTCGTCCGCCGCCCTGCGCGGCCTCGCCGATCTGGTGTCGTCCGACACCGTGCGCATCGCCTTTCTCGTCGATCCGGCGGCGCGGCGCGACATGGCCGCGCTGATCGTCGCGGCGACGCAGCGCATCGTCGACGATCCGCAGATGTCCGCCGCCAGCGCGCACTGGATCCGCACCGGCCGGCGCGACATCCTCGAACATCGTGACGGCATCAGCATCGACGCGGCCGGCCTGTCGCCCGCAACGGTGATGTTCGGCAAGCTGATGCCCGATCTCGGCGCAGCGACGCAGGACAGCTATTGGCTCGCCAACACCAGGGACATCCAGGTGCATGCGCCCGTGCTCGGCGTGATCCTGGTCAAGGACCGTCTGGACATGGCGCAGGCGATCGCCGCGGGGCGCGCCTGGCAGCGTCTGCATCTGGCGGCGACGCATCTGGGCATCGCGGCGCAACCGCTCAACCAGCCGGTGGAGTGCGTCGACCGCGACGCTGAGCTCGGCCGGCCCGACACCTACCAGGCGGCGCTGGTCAAGGCCGCCGAAGCGCCTGGCTGGCAGCCGACCTTCACCTTCCGCCTGGGCTACGCGGAAAAGCCGGCGCAACTCTCGCCGCGCCGGCCTTTGGAATCGGTGATCAAGAGTTCGGGGTTGGCTTAGAGCGCGTCATGCCCGAAGCATGCCTCAAGCATTCTCCAGCGCGATGCCCTTATCGGCGAAATAGGCGCCCAGTTCCTCGTTCTCGAACATCTCGCGCACGATGTCGGCGCCGCCGACGAACTCGCCCTTGACGTACAGCTGCGGAATCGTCGGCCACTGCGAATAATCCTTGATGCCGGAACGGATCTCGGGGTCTTTCAGCACGTCGATGGCTTTGAACTTGACGCCCAGCTGCGACAGGATCTGCACCACGGCGGCCGAGAACCCGCATTGCGGAAAAACCGGCGTGCCCTTCATGAACAGCACCACGGGATTGCCCTTCACTTCGTCGTCGATGCGCTGGTGAACGTCGGTCATGGGACCTCGCGATGTTTGGCTCATGTCGATGTATGTCCGATGCTGCAGCGCGTCAAGGTTTGGCCTTGCGCGCGGCGCCTCAACTGCCCAGAAAAGCGCATGAATCCTGCTCTTCCGCCGCGCCTCAAATCCGCCGCCGACGCCCTGCTCGAAGGCGTTTCGCGCAAGGATCTGGGCGTGCGCGCCGCGGCCATGTCCGGCCGCTACCGCGCCGGAGAAAGTTCCGCGCGCGCCATCGCGTCAAGCCAGGACGCGCTCGCCTATCTCGTCGCGCGGCTGCCCGCGACCTACGCGGTCACGGCCGCCGCGCTTGCCGCCGTCGCCGCCGCGGCGCCTGACTTTCGTCCCGCGACGCTGCTCGATGCCGGCGCCGGCCCCGGCACCGCGAGTTGGGCCGCGCTCGAGACCTGGCCGGAGCTGGCGCAGCTCACGCTGAGCGATTCCAATCCGTCCTTCCTCGATCTGGCGCGAGCGCTGGCGTCGGCGCACGAAATCCTCGCCCGTGCCGAGTTCGTTGCGAGCGATATTGGTCACGCCGGCGAGTTGCCGCGCGCCGATCTGGTGATCGCGAGCTTCGTCCTCGCCGAGATCGGCGCGCAGCAGCGCACCATCGACAAGCTCTTCACCGCCGCCAGCGACGTTCTGGTCCTGATCGAACCGGGCACGCCCGCCGGCTTCGAACGCATCCGCGCGGCGCGGGCGCAGCTGATCGGGCAGGGCGCGCACGTGTTGGCGCCATGCACGCACAGCAATGCGTGCCCTATCACCTCGCCCGACTGGTGCCACTTCTCGCAACGCCTGCCGCGCAGCCGAGACCACATGAAAGCGAAGGGTGCGTCCGTGCCCTACGAGGACGAGCGCTACGCCTGGCTCGCCGTCAGCCGCGCGCGGCAATCGGCGAATGCCGGCCGCGCCCGCATCCTCGCGCCGCCGAAGGATTCCAAGCCCGGCATCACGTTGAAACTCTGCACGCCGCAGGGCCTGGAAAATCGCATCGTCGCGCGCCGCGACAAACAAACATTTGCTCGCCTGCGCCGCATCGCATGGGGCGATCTCGTCTAAGCGCAATCCGGCGAAGTGTGAGCGGTTCGCCGTCAGATTGCGCGACAATTCAAAGACCTAGAGCCGCATTCCGATTCAAATAATGTGAATGCGGCTCTAAGCGCTCAGGATTTGCACCCCGACTTGGGCGGCAGCTTCTCCGGCTTGCCCCAGTCGTTTTGCGGGATAGCGCCGAACGATTTGGCAAAGGTCTGCTTCGTCGAGGTGAACCCGGTCGGGATCGGCGATCCCACGTTGCCGTAGGTCACGATCCAGAAATAGTCGTAATTGTCGCCCTTCCAGGTGTCGGGCGGCGGCGTCGAGAGCTGGTCGAGGTTGAGCAGCTGGCGCAGCGTGACTTTCACGCCCGGATAGGCCGCTTCCAGCTTCTTGTTGGCGATGTGCTTGTGCTCCCACACCACCACCACGACTTTGCCGTTGTAAAGCGGATTGGTCAGGATATCGGCCGCGGCTTGCTGTGTGCGGACGTTCAGCACGGCCGTGGAGTCGTTGTAGGTGCTGTTGTTGCCGGTCGGCACCGCGGAAAAAAGCGTCTGCGGCATGTCCCAGCTCTGCGCCGCCGGGCTCGCCAGTTCCAGCGTGTGCAGCGTGATGGAGAAGAACGCCGCCGGCGGTTCGCTCGGCGGGAAAAAGGGGTCTTGGCTATTCTGGCCGAGATACTGCCCGGCCAGCGCCAGCGAACGCGCGACGCCGACGGAGCAGAGCGCGTAGCCGTTCTGCTTCTCGCCATGGCGCAGGATGATGATCTTCGCCGGCACCGCGAGCGCCGGCGAACTAAGACCGAATATGAGAGAAATGGCCAAAGCCAGACGCGTGCGCATGTCGCGACCTCCTGACAAGGCCGGCAACTCCGCCGGGTGATTCGTTCCGTTATTTTACCTGAGTCGTGAGCTGAAGGGCATGCAGCACGCCGCCCATGTTCCCTTTCAGCGCGGCACAAGCCATCTGGCACCGCTCAGCCCTTGCAATCCGCCGGCAGTGTCGCGGCCTTGCCCCATCTATTGGCCGGGACATTCTTGAACGGGGCGTCGAATTCCTGCTTGCGACGGCGAAACCTCGTCGGCCTTTTGGGATATCTTTTGTTGGCATAGTCCACGATCCAAAAAAAGTCATAGTTCTCCTCCTTCCACATCGTGGGTACTTTGAGACCGCGTCTATTGAGGTTCAACAATTTGCGAAGCGTCGGCGTCCGTGTCCTGCTCGCGATGCGCTTGTGCTCCCACACCATCACGATCGTCTTGTCGTCCCACGCTGGATTGTAGAGCGCGTCTGCCGCCGCTTCCAGCGTGCGCTGGTCGAGTTCGGCGCCATGCGCATCGTCATTGGGTTCGGGCAAGGCCGCGTACATCCGCACCGGCAGGTTCCATGTTGCCGCAATGGGTCCGATAAGCTCTAGCGTATGCAGCGTGATGGCGAAGAAGGCCGCAGGTGGGCCGTCCATGAACAGGGACTCTCTCGCGCCTTTGCCGAGATATTTGGTCACCAGCGCCAGGGAGCGAAGCGCGCCCGTCGAGCAGAGCCGATAGGCATCGTGCTTCTCACCGTGGCGAAGAATGATGATGCGTCTGGGCATGCGCCGTCTCCTTCAAGAGGTCGAACGCAACACACCGGATCCGCGACTGTTCAGTCTTTCGCCTGCGTCGTCAATTGCAGCGCATGCAGCACGCCGCCCATGTTCCCTTTCAGCGCGGCATAGACCATCTGATGTTGTTGCACGCGCGACTTGCCCTTGAAGGCCACCGACGCGACGACCGCGGCCCAGTGATTGTCGTCGCCGGCAAGGTCCGTCATCGTCACGTCCGCGTCCGGGAACGCGTCCTTGATAAACTTCTCGATCTCGGCGGCTTTCATGGCCATGGCGCGATCCTAGTCCTTTTCGCCGCTCATATAGCGCGGAAACCAGCTTTCATGCGCGGATTTTAGCTCCGCCACCGCGATCTCGCCGACGCCCTTGAGCAGAAGCTTGTCCGGCGCGGTGCAGCCGATCAGGACATGCGGCACGCCATGATTGCGCGCCGTTTCCGACACGCGCATCGTCATCGCGGAGGGAAAGGCCACGACATAGCGCGCCTGGTCCTCGCCGAACAGGAAGGGGATCGCATCGCTCCCCGCCGGCAGCGCGATGTTCGCGCCCATGCCGCCCGCCATACACATCTCGGCCAGGGCGACGAGCAATCCGCCGTCGGAAATATCGTGCACCGTGTCGATGCCGCCGGCCTCGATCAGCAGGCGCACGAAATCGCCGTTGCGCTTCTCAGCTGGCAGGTGCACGCGCGGCGCGGCGCCGTCTTCCTTGCCCTCGATCTCGCGCAGGTAGATCGACTGGCCCAGATGCCCTTTGGTCTCGCCGACCAGCATGATCACGTCGACGTTGCGCTTGAACGCGACCGTCGCCATTTTCGCGACGTCCTTCATCAATCCCACGCCGCCGATCGCCGGCGTCGGCAAGATGCCTTCGCCATTGGTCTCGTTGTACAGCGAGCAATTGCCGCCGATCACCGGGAAGTCGAGCGCGCGGCAGGCCTCGCCGATGCCGTCGATCCCGGCCACGATCTCGCCCATAATTTCTGGCTTCTGCGGATTGCCGAAATTGAGATTGTCGGTCACCGCCAGCGGCCGCGCGCCGACCGCGGTGAGGTTGCGCCAGGCCTCGGCCACCGCCTGCTTGGCGCCCTCGAACGGGTCGGCCTTGCAATAGCGCGGCGTGACGTCGGTGGTGATCGCGAGCCCCTTCTTGGTGCCGTGCACGCGCACCACGGCGGCGTCGCCGCCCGGCACCTGCACCGTGTCCATCATCACCGTGTGGTCGTATTGCTCCCACACCCAGCGCCGCGAGCACATGTCGGGCGAGGCCAGGATCGTCTTCAGCGACGCCATCACCGGCCGCGCCGCATCGAACCCAGGCGTGCCCGTCGCGGCGGGACGGATTTCGTAAGGCCGTTCATAGCGCGGCGCCTCGTCCGACAGTGCCGTCACCGGCATGTCGGCGACGACGGCGCCTTTATGCTTGACGACCAGACGGCCCGTATCGGTCGTGATGCCGATGACCGCGAAGTCCAGCTCCCATTTCTTGAAGATCGCCTGCGCCTGCGCCTCGCGCCCGGGCTTGAGCACCGCCAGCATGCGCTCCTGGCTCTCCGACAGCATCATGTCGTAGGCGGTCATGTTCGCCTCGCGCTGCGGCACCTTGTCGAGATCAAGCTCGATGCCGCTGCCACCCTTGTCCGCCATCTCCGCCGACGAAGACGTCAGCCCCGCCGCGCCCATGTCCTGGATGGCGACGATGGCATCGGTCGCCATCAATTCCAGGCAGGCTTCCAGCAGCAGCTTCTCGGTGAAGGGATCGCCGACCTGCACCGTCGGGCGCTTCTCCTCCGACGCGTCGTCGAATTCGGCGCTCGCCATGGTCGCGCCATGGATGCCGTCGCGCCCGGTCTTGGAGCCGATATAGACCACCGGGTTGCCCGCGCCCTTGGCCGCCGACAAAAATATCTTGTCGGTGCGCGCCAGGCCGACGCACATCGCGTTGACCAGGATGTTGCCGTTATAGCTCTTGTGGAAATTGACCTCGCCGCCGACCGTCGGCACGCCCATGCAATTGCCATAGCCTCCAATGCCCGAGACGACTCCTGAAACCAAATGCCGCGTCTTGGGATGCGACGGCTCGCCGAAGCGCAGCGCGTTCATCATCGCGATCGGTCGCGCCCCCATGGTGAAGACGTCGCGCATGATGCCGCCGACGCCCGTCGCCGCGCCCTGATAGGGCTCGATGAAGCTGGGATGGTTATGGCTCTCCATCTTGAAGATGCAGGCGTCGCCGTCGCCGATGTCGATCACGCCGGCATTCTCGCCCGGCCCCTGGATCACCCACGACGCTTTGGTGGGTAAGCGGGCAAGATGAATGCGCGTGGATTTGTACGAACAATGCTCCGACCACATCACGCTGAAGATGCCCAGCTCCACAAAGCTCGGCTCGCGATTCAGCAACCGCTTGATGTTGGCGTATTCGTCGTCCGTGAGACCGTGTTCTTTGATGAGGGGGGATGTAATCTTTGTCATTCTAGCGCCAGAGTAATTTTGTGGCCATCAGCCTTCAGGTCAGTGACCAACTGGGAAAAACGATCAACGACACCGCGAGCATCGACTGACATCTGGTCTGCGCCGAAGATCGTAATTGCAAGCGGCTGACGAACTTCGTTGAAGTCATCGCTAGCGAGGGTTTCCTCCAAAGCGTCAAGATTGCGGCCGTGGAAGGGTGGCGCACCCAGTGCCGGCAACAGCGCGTTGTAGAAATCATCTTTCGAGATCCATGAAGCGCCGTTAAGGGCAATTTTGTTTACAGCAGTCTTCACGACAGCGTCTCGATCAAGCTCTCGAACAGCGCCCGCCCGTCCGTTCCGCCGAGCAGCGGATCGACCACGCGTTCGGGGTGCGGCATCAGGCCCAGCACGTTGCGTTTCTCGCTCAATATGCCCGCGATGTTGCGCGCCGAGCCGTTGGGGTTGTCCCCCGTCTGGTAGCGGAACACGACGCGGCCCTCGCCCTCCAGCCGATCCAGCGTCTCCTCGTCCGCGAAATAATTGCCTTCACCATGCGCCACCGGAAAGCTCAGCCGTTGGCCTTTCTCGTATTTCCGGGTGAAGGCCGATTGCGTCTCGTCCACCTCCAGCCCCACCGGGCGGCAGACGAATTTCAGGTCGGCATTGCGCATCAACGCGCCCGGTAACAGATGCGTCTCGGTCAGGACCTGAAAACCGTTGCAGATGCCCAGCACCGCGCCGCCCTTGTCGGCATGCGCCTTGACGGCGCGCATCACGGCCGACTGGCCCGCCATCGCGCCGCATCTGAGATAATCGCCATAGGAAAAGCCGCCGGGCAGCACCACCAGGTCGACGTCGGGCAGGTCGCTGTCCTGATGCCACACCATATGCGTCTTGCTGCCGGTCATCTGCTCCAGCGCGACGGCCGCGTCGCGATCGCAATTGGAGGCGGGAAAGACGATGACGGCGGATTTCAAGTCTTCACTCCGTCCTTCTTGAATTTCGCGATCACATGCTCGACCGCGGCCCTTCCCGCGCGTTCGCCCCAGGCGCGCCCGACCGCCATGCTCTCCTGGACGATCGGGTTGTTTTCCGCGAGCACTTTCTGCCCCAGCGGCGATTTGTAGAACAGGGCCAGCTGGTTCAATTCGTCCGGCGTGAAGTGCTGCGTGTAGATGCAGGCCTCGACGTTGACGAGTTCGGGAATGCTCTTGATGAATTCGTCGCGCAGCGCGGCCTTGTAGGCGGCGACGGCCTCGTCGGTCAGGCCGGGGGAGGCCTTCTGCACCAGATCCAGCATGGTGGGCATCATGGCGTCGATCACCATCATGACGCGGTCGGTGGCCTTGGTCGCGATCAGGATGTCGCGGGCGACCTGTTGATCGGCGTCCGAAACCGGCGCGCCGTTCTTCATGCAGACCGGAGCGGGCGTTGTGTCGGCAGCCGGCTCCTCGGCGCGCGCCGGCCAGCTCATGAGCAGAGTCGCGGCCAGCGCGATAACGGTCCGATGCAGCATGTCCGCTCCTATGACGCTCTGATCTCGATCTCGTATTTTTCGATCACGGTGTTGGCGAGCAGCTTCTCGCACATCTCCTTGAGCGCGGCGCGCGCCTTGGTTTCGTCGCTTTCCGACAATTCCAGGTCGATGACCTTGCCCTGCCGCACCTCGCCCACCGCGGCGAAGCCCAGCCCGTTCAGCGCATGTCCGATCGCCTTGCCTTGCGGATCCAGAACGCCGTTTTTCAAAGTGACGAATACGCGGGCTCTCATCGGACCAGCTGCGGCCCTTTGCTCTCGCCCTGGATCGATTCCGGCATGATGCCCAGGCGCTTGGCGACTTCCGAATAGGCCTCGACCACGCCGCCGAGATCGCGGCGGAAGCGGTCCTTGTCCATCTTGTCGTTGGTCGTCACGTCCCACAGCCGGCACGAATCCGGGCTGATCTCGTCGGCCAGCACGATGCGCATATAGTCGTTCTCCCACAGCCGCCCGAACTCGACCTTGAAGTCGACCAGCTTGATGCCGACGCCGAGGAACAGGCCGGAGAGGAAATCGTTGATCCGGATGGTGAGGTTGACGATGTCGTCGAGATCCTGCGGGGAGGCCCAGCCGAACGCCGTGATGTGCTCTTCGCTGACCAAGGGATCGTGCAGCGCGTCGTTCTTGTAGCAATACTCGATGATCGAGCGCGGCAGCACGGTGCCTTCCTCGATCCCCAGCCGCTTGGACATCGAGCCCGCCGCGATGTTGCGCACGATGACCTCGAGCGGGATGATCTCGACTTCCTTGATCAGCTGCTCGCGCATGTTGAGGCGCTTGAGGAAATGCGTCGGCACGCCGATCGCGTTCAGCTGCGTCATCAGATATTCGCTGATGCGGTTGTTGAGCACGCCCTTGCCGTCCAGCACCGCCTTCTTGGTGGCGTCGAAGGCGGTGGTGTCGTCCTTGAAATACTGGATCAGCGTGCCGGGCTCCGGCCCCTCATAGAGGATCTTGGCCTTGCCCTCATAGATCATGCGCCGGCGCTTCATCTGTGTGTCCTTGTTGACGCCTAAGCGAAGCGGCAAAATAGCGTTGCGTCCATCATGCTACAACGTTGCGAAAGGGCGCATACGCCCCTATCTCTGTGCTGTCCACAAGCCTCGCGCTGGCGTGGGCCAGGCGCGCCGCGGAATGGCGGTTAAATTGTTCACTATCAAGGGGTTATACATGAGCGGCTCATTCGACGATCGGCGCAAGGGGTTCGAATCCAAATGGGCGCATGACGCCGAGATGCAGTTCAAGATCATGGCCCGCCGCAACAAGCTGCTCGGCCTGTGGGCGGCCGGCGAAATGGGCAAGTCGGGCGACGCCGCCGCGGCCTATGCCAGGCAAGTCGTCGCCGCCGACATGGAAGAGCCCGGCGAGGAAGATGTCTTCCGCAAGGTGCGCAAGGATCTCGACGCCGCCAAGATCACCGACCACACCATCCGCCACCACATGGCCGAACTCCTGGACGTCGCCGCCGAACAGGTCCAGGGCGAAGTGAAGAAGTAACGGCGAAATTTTTGCCCGCTATCCAAAATCAAAAAATCGGCTGTCATCCCCGGCGAGCGGAGCGCAGCGTAGCGAGGGAAGGGGACCCAGGATTCCAAGAGCCTGAGGCGCTGCTAATCCTGGGTCCCCTTCCCCTCGCATTGCTGACGCAATGCTCGGCCGGGGATGACAAGCGGTGGATTGGCCCGACTTGAATGCAAAAAATCTACCCCGCTCTCAACTTCGCCAGCGCTTCCGGAAACCGCCGCGACAACGGCACGGACAACTCGCCGAGTTCGACCGTGTAGTCGCCCGAACCTTCCGGTTTCAGTCCCGTCATCTGCATCGCGTTCACCAGCCAGGAGCGGTGCACGCGCACGAAGCCTTGGCTGCCCAGCTCCGCTTCCAGCGCGCTGAGCGGCGTGCGCATCAGGGGCCGGCGCCCGTCGCGCAGCACGAACTCGACGTAATTGCCGGCCGAGGCGACGGCGAGGATGTCGACCATCGCGACGCGCGTGATCCGCGCCCCGTCGCGGATCGTGTACAGCGAAGGCTTGCCCGGCGCGGCGCGGCCGGACAGCGCCAGCAGGTGCTCGTTGAGGGCAAAGCCGCCGATCATCAGCCCATAGCCGAAGGCGTCCTTGCCGAACTCGTAGGCGAAATGCGGCCAGAACGGGCCGAAGTCGTACACCGCACCGGCCAGCCCATAGACGAGCTTGCGCAGGAGGACGAAGCCCGTGACATGCGCCAGCGAAAACAGCGCCGCGCCGGCCGGATGGACGGCCAGCAGCCGCCAGCGCGGCTTGCCGCGCGGCGGCGCCAGCCGGAACGCGGCCCAGGCGATCCCCATGGAGGCCAGCCAGGTCAGCCAGCTCGATCCTTCCCAGATGATGGGCGCCGCCAGCGGGTATTCGGGATGCTCGTGATGGATCGTCATCACGTCGACGATGTTGACCGTGCCGACCACCACCGCCGCCAGCGCCAGCGAATAGAGGAAATTGCGCCAGCCCGTGCCGCTCGTCCCGGCACAGCCGCCGCTCATCCCAAGCCTTTGCCAGACGTCACCCAGCCGGCGCGCACCGCCCCTCTCGGCTTTCGCTTGCGGCGCCGATCTGGAAGACTTTTCGTGTTCGACGGTCGCGGACAGGCTGGTTCTCTTGGCGAAGACGCCAGCCCAATATAGGTGCAGCGGCCACAAGGGAGAAGGTGCGCATGGACAGGCGAGGATTGCTCAAGACTGCCGCTGCGGTGGCCCTGCTGGCGCCGGCTTGGCCCGGTTTCTCGCAGGCCGCGTCGGGCGCCGCGCGGCGGGTGCGCCCCACCGACATAAGCTGGCCCCCGCCTGCGGCATGGGCGAAGCTGAAAGACGCCGTCGGCGGCAATCTGGTCGAGGTCCATTCGCTGTTCGGCCCCTGCGGCAGCGAACCGAACGGCGCCGAATGCCGCGACACGACGCAGAACATCCACAACCCCTTCTTCATCGGCGACCAGCCCGGCGGCACCCAGGTCTCCGGCTGGCTCGATGCCTGGACAGCGGCGCCCAGCGCCTACGCCGTCGCCGCGCACGGCACCGCCGATGTCGCGGCCGCGGTCGATTTCGCGCGGACCAACAATCTGCGGCTCGTCGTCAAAGGCGCCGGCCACAGCTATCAGGGCACGTCCAACGCGCCCGACTCGCTGCTCATCTGGCTGCGGCCGATGAACAAGGTGACGTTGCACGACGCCTTCGTGCCGCAAGGCTGCGCCGGCACGGCCCCCGTACCCGCCATCACCGCCGAGGCCGGCGCGGTGTGGATCGATCTCTATCAGGCGGTGACGATCGAAGGCGGCCGCTACGTCCAGGGCGGCGGCTGCACCGATGTCGGCGTCGCCGGCCTGGTGCAAAGCGGCGGCTTCGGCAGTTTCTCCAAAGGCTTCGGCTCGGCCGCGTCGCATCTGCTCGAGGCCGAGATCGTCACCGCCGACGGCCAGGTGCGCATCGCCAATGCCTGCAGCAACAAGGATCTGTTCTGGGCGCTCAAGGGCGGCGGCGGCGGCAGCTGGGGCGTCGTCACCAGACTCACCCTGCGCACGCACGACCTGCCGCAGAATTTCGGCGCTGCCTGGGGCGAGCTCAAGGCCGACACCGACGACGCCTTCCGCGCCCTGCTGGCGCGCTTCTTCGACTTCTATGCGCACAATCTGTTCAACGCGCATTGGGGTGAGCAGGTTTCCATCGGCCCCGGCAACACGCTGAAATTCTCGCTGGTGTGCCAGGGCCTCGACAACGATTCTGCCCATGCGGCGTGGAAGCCGTTCGCCGATTGGGTCGCGACCGCGCCGCCCGGCATCGTGGTCGGCAAGCCGCTGGGCACCATTGCCGTCCCCGCGCGCATCTGGTGGTCGGTGGGGGTCAATCCCTCGCTGGTTCGCGACACGCGTGCCGGCGCGCCGGCCCATCATGCCTGGTGGGACGGCGATTCCGGCCAGGTCGGCGCCTATCTCTACGGCTACGATTCGCTCTGGCTGCCGGCGTCGTTGCTCGAGCCCGCGCGCCGCAAGACGTTGACCGACGCGCTGTTCGCCGCCAGCCGCTACAAGCAGGTCGGGCTGCATCTCAACAAAGGCATCGCGGGGGCGCCGGCCGCCGCCGTCGCGGCGACGAGAGACACCGCGACGAACCCGGCGGTCGCCGAGGCTTTCGCGCTGGTCATCATCGCCGACGGCGAAGGCGCCGCCTATCCGGGCGAGGCGCGCCCGGCGCTCGATCTCGCCACCGCGCGCAAAGAGGCAAAGGCGATCGATCTGGCGGCGGCGGAGCTGCGCAAAATCGTTCCCCATGCCGGCTCCTATGTCTCGGAGAGCAACTATTTCAACGCCGATTGGCGCCAGGCGTTCTGGGGCGCGAACTATGCGAAGCTGCGCGCGGTAAAAGACAAGTACGATCCGGCCGGCCTGTTCTTCGGCCATCACGGCGTCGGCAGCGAAGACTGGAGCGCCGACGGTTTCACGCGGCTGGCGAAGCGGTCATGATACGCGAACAGGGCCGAACATCGCTGTTTGCCGCGATACTGCTTCTCATCGCCACGAAGTGTTTCGCCGCCGATCCGCAGCCGGGCTGGCCGGCCTATGGCGGCGACCAGGGCGGTCAGCGCTACTCCGCCGCCCGTCAGATCACGACTGCCAATGTGACGAACCTGGCCGTCGCCTGGAGCTATTCGACCGGCGAATTGTCGGATCCGGCAATCAAACAGGCCGCCTTCGAGAACACGCCGATCCTTGCCGAGGGTCGGCTCTACGTCTGCTCGTCCTTCGACAATGTCATCGCGCTCGATCCGGGCACCGGCAAGCAGCTGTGGCGCTACGATCCCAAGGTCAGCCGCGATCTCGATCTGGCGAATTCCTACAATTGCCGCGGCGTGGCCTACACGCAGCTGCCGAACGCGACGGGCGCCTGCGCCTCGCGCATCTTCTTAGGCACGGTCGATTTCCGCCTCATCGCGCTCGACGCCGGGACGGGAAAGCCTTGCGCGAATTTCGGCAAAAGCGGCACCATCGCCATCGATCCCGGCGGCAAGCTCGAACATCCCGGCCAGATCGGCATTACCTCGCCGCCGGTCGTCGCCCGCGGCGTGGTCGTCGTCGGCTCCTCGATGGACGACAATCAGCGGGTCCACGAACTGCCCGGCACGGTGCATGCCTTCGACGCGGCGACCGGCAAGCCGCGCTGGAGCTTCGATCCTCTGGCCGGCGCGAAATTCCGCGCCGGTTCGGCGAACGTCTGGGCCCCGATGTCGATCGACGAGCAGCGCGGCCTCGTCTTCCTGCCAACTTCCAGCCCGTCGCCGGATTTCTACGGCGCATTGCGCAACGGCGACGATCACAATGCCGGCGCCGTGGTCGCGATCCACATCGAGACCGGCCAGCTCGCCTGGTCGTTCCAGACCGTGCATCACAATGTCTGGGACTACGACATCCCGGCGCAGCCGACGCTCGCAACGGTCACCTGGCATGGCCACACCGGCCCCGTCGTGATCCAGGGCACCAAGCAGGGCCTGATCTTCACGCTCGCCCGCGACAGCGGCGTGCCCTTCATCCCGGTGATCGAGCGCAAGGTGCCGCAGGACGGCGCCACCGGCGAAAAACTTTCGCCGACCCAGCCCTTTCCACTCGCGCCCGCGCCGCTCAGCCCCCACAGCATCGGGCCCGGCGATGCCTATGGCGTGACCTTCTGGGATCGCGGCAAGTGCCGGGATGTCATCGCCGCCGCGCACAATGAAGGCTGGTACACCCCGCCCTCGACGCGCGGCACCATCCTCTATCCCTTCACCGGCGGCGGCATGAACTGGGGCGGCCTTTCGTTCGATGCGGCGCGCGACGTCGTCTACGTCAACACCTCCAACGCCGTGCACATGATCACGCTGATTCCGGCCAAGGACTTCCATAGCTACCGCGCCGCCAATCCGCATCACGAGATTTCGCCCCAGGCCGGCGCGCCCTTCGCCATGCGGCGCGACGTGCTGCTGTCGCCGCTCGGCCTGCCCTGCAATCCGCCGCCCTGGGGCCTGCTGCACGCCATCGACATGCATGACGGCCATCAGCTCTGGGCCGTGCCGCTCGGCACGACGGAGGATCTGGTGCCGTTCAGCCAATATCTGCTCGGCACCGTCGGCGTGCCCAATTTCGGCGGACCGATCTCGACCGCTGGCGGTCTCGTCTTCATCGGCGCCGCGCTGGACAATTACCTGCGCGCCTTCGACGCCAAAACCGGGGCCGAATTGTGGAAAGGCCGCCTGCCCGCCGGCGGCCAGGCGACGCCGATGACCTACATCTGGAAGGGCCGGCAGTATGTCGTCATCGCCGCCGGCGGCCACGAGAAATCCGGCACCAAGCACGGCGACACCGTGATGGCGTTTGCGCTGCCAGCGCTTTAAGGTGGAATCTCAGGACTATTGAGCCACCGGACTGTCGAATGACGTTAGAAAATGAAGAGCTAGAATTACTTTTTTCCGACATGGAGTCCGATCGTGTCGAGCGCAAAGAGAGTGCGGCAAACGATGATCGAATAAGGGAAGCAATCTGTGCGTTCGCTAACGATTTGCCCAATCACCAGCGTCCGGGGGTGATTTTTGTTGGGCAACGCAACGATGGGAGCTGCGCGAATTTCCCGATCGACGACAGGCTATTGTTGCGGCTTGGGGGGTGGCGCTCGGACGGGAAAATTCTTCCATTTCCCGTTATGCGAGTTGATCGGAAGACGATAAGCGGATGTATCGTTGCTGCTATTATAGTTGAGCCAACGGACAATCCGCCAACGAAGATCGATGGCCGAATCTGGATTCGGGTTGGTCCGCGACGCGGAATAGCAACAGCCGAGGAAGAGAGGCGCCTTTTGGAGAAAAGGCGGTGGGGCAACCTTTCTTTCGACGCGCAGGGAGTTATTGGAAGTAGTTTAGCTGACTTAGATATGGACTACTTCGAGAAGGTCTATCTGCCCGCTGCAATCCCTGCTGAAATTCTTCAAGAAAATGGGCGCTCGCGCGAGCAGCAGCTACAGGCTCTACGGCTGGTTCAGCAAAACAATATCCCGACAACCACCGCGATTCTGTTGCTTGGCAAAAATCCCAGAGCATGGATACCGGGTGCCTATATTCAATTTCTGAGGATCGAAGGTACCGAACTTATCAACCCCATCAAAAATCAAAGGTTAATCGATGGGCCCATCGCCGATCAGATTAAGTCCCTCGACGAACTAATTGATCTCAATGTGGAGCGTGGAACAACTGTCGGTGGGGTCGTTAGACAAGATTCGGAAGATTATCCACCAGTCGCGCTCCGTCAATTGGTTCGTAATGCGGTGTTGCATCGATCCTACGAGGGAACAAATGCGCCAATAAGAATTACGTGGTACTCAGATAGAGTGGAAATTCAGAGCCCGGGTGGTCCATACGGTCAGGTAACCAAGGCCAATTTTGGTCAGACCGGCGTCACGGACTATAGGAATCCCACGATCGCCGAAGCGCTAAGGAATCTTAGCTACGTTGAGAGGTTTGGTGTTGGCATTGCCATAGCGCGGGACGCCTTGGCAAAGAACGGAAACCCCCCGCCCGAGTTTGTTATTGAAGACCAACACGTACATGTAACGGTAAGACGCAAGACATGAAAACAATCGCTTTTTTTAACAATAAAGGCGGGGTTGGTAAGACCTCCCTGCTCTATCACCTCGGCTTCATGTTCGCCGAAATGGGAAAGCGCATCGTTTTTGCTGATTTCGATCCTCAGGCGAACTTATCAAGCATGTGTCTTAGAGATGAGCGGCTAGAGACGCTCTGGGAAATGAATCCACGGCAGACCGTCTATGGCGCGATTGATCGACTTAAACGTGGCGTAGCCGATGTCGCGGAGATTACTGCCGAACCGGTATCAAGTAGGGTGGTTTTGATTACTGGTGATCTGCAGCTTTCAGAATTCGAAGACGATCTTTCGCAGCAATGGCCAAAATGTTTGGACCGCGACGAACGAGCATTTCGCGTTACAACAGCGCTTCAGCGAGTTGTTACCAATGCTGCAACGAAACATGGTTCGGATATCGCTCTTATTGATGTTGGTCCAAATTTCGGTGCAATCAATCGGGCCGCGCTACTAAGTGCAGATATTGTAATAGTTCCAGTTACTCCAGATTTGTTTTCGATGCAGGGCCTTGAGAACGTGGGGCCGAAGTTGAGAGATTGGAGTGAGGGTTGGAGGGAGCGCAGGGAACGTGCGCCAAGCTTAGATTTTCGGCTCCCCCGTGGCGAAATGCGCGCTATTGGATATGTAGTATCCCGACATTCGGTTCTTTCTGGAGGTGCGGTTAAAGCATTTCAACGATGGATTGATCGCATGCCTGCTGTCTATCGTAGTTCATTTTCGGAGCCTGCCCCAAGCCCGAACCTTGACGTCACTAACGACCCGTTTTGTCTGGCACAATTGAAGGACTATCGGTCGCTGATGCCTATGGCGCAGGAAGCCAAGAAGCCGATGTTCTCGTTGCGCCCTGCTGATGGTGCTATCGGAGGCCATCAGGGTGCTGTGAGGCAAGCATATGAAGACTTTCGCTCTCTAGCGACAAAAATATTGACTCATGTGAACTCTGAATCTTCTCCGCGACGTTGATGGGCGATCGAAACGTTTCGAATTGACTTCGGGCGCGGAAATCGGCGCGCTCCGAGCACGATCTTACCGTCATGTGGCGCCCCCGCGCCAAGCTTTTCAAAAACCGTCATGGATAGCGCGGGGCATTTTCCGCGCAAACCAAGGCGTTCGCCTATTCCTTATCCAAGCGTCCAAAACCGGGCGCATAATGCACGCCCCAAAAAAAGGAGGTAACCGTGAGTACAGATGACCAATTGCAAAAATTGCGGGAGGACCTGGTCGCGCAGATAAAGGCGAAGCCGGACATGACCGCCGATGCACCGCCACCGCCGCAGCCTGCGAAGTTTCCGCCGCACGCACCGCTGCCGGTCGGCACCCAGTCGCTGCTCGACGCGCAGCTGGGCGAAGCGCTGAAGATCATGCGCGACTACACCGACTGGGTGCATTCGCCCAGCGTACCCATGGAGGAATGCATGAACGCCGGAGATGCCATCGCCCGAATGATGACTGCGAGCGCGACGCTTGCCGCCGTTGCGGTGCGCTTTCAGAAGGGCGAGCCGGAATCGCGGCACCGCATGATCGTGGAATACGCCGAACCGAACGCACCGGAGGGGGAGGGGTCGGCGAAAAGTCGAAAACGAATAAACCACGGCAATGGCTGAAGAAACCGCCCCGCCCAAGCGCCGCCGTGGCGGACAACCCGGCAATCGTAACGCACGCAAGACCGGCCGCCACAGCGCCTTTATGCGCCAGATGCGGGCGCGCGTCTGGGTCTGGCGCAAGGAAAACGCCAAGGTCCTGGCGCTGGCGCGGCTGGAACTTCGATTGCGCGCCGCGCTCGCCGCAATCGCGCGCGGCGCGGCGTTGCCGTCCTGCCGCGTCCCGCAAGCGCCCGCCGCCGCGGCGACGCACAGGATGACAAAAATCCCGCGCGGACTATTATCGCGCGGCAATTTGCGGTGCCGCCATGAGAAAGGTCCTTGCCGCGTTCTTCGCTTGCGTCGTGCTCGGCGGCGCGCCGTCCGCTTCGGCGTGGCCGATCGCCGACACCTCCGAGGCGCCCGACGACAATGCCAGCCTGCCCAACGCCTGGAGCGTGCACGACCGCGAGCACACAGCGCTGGGCCAGATCGCCGAGCGCTTGCGCCAGGGCGACACGAACTACGCCGCGATCGCGCAGCATCTGCGCGTCGTTGTGGAAGACACGGCGTTCTCGACGCTGATCCCGGCCGAGCAGCATTACGCCTGGCTCGCCTATGCCGGCGCGCTCTTCAACAGCGGCCAGTTCGCGCTGGCGCGGCCGGCGATCCGGCGCGCCAGCGAAATGCCGCAGGCCGGTCCGGCCGACTGGGAGTTTCGCCTCAACGATTCCTTCGCGCTGCAGGACTACGCCGACGCGGCGCGGGCCGCGAGCCGCCTGGCGCGGAACTGGCCGGGCAAGCTCGCCCACCATGACGACCGCGTCTTCGCAAGCCTCATCGCCGAGACCCGGAAGAATCCGGACACCGCCGACCTCGCCACCGAGTTGCTCGCCGCGCTCGCCGCCGCCCATTGGCGCACGAGTGAAGGTTCCTGAAGGCCGGCGAATTGACTTCCGTCGCGGAACTTGGCGCACTCAAGCGCGCCGATTTCCGTGAGGACTTGCATGGCCACCGCTCTCGACAATGCGCTCGTCTCCAACGCCACCTATGGTGACGACGTTCAGATCCACGGCCTGCTCGCGGGCCTTCGCAAGGACGATCCGGTGCACTGGACCGCGCCGGAGGGGTTTCGTCCCTTCTGGTCGATCGCCAAGCACGCCGACATCCTGAAGCTCGAGATGCTCAACGACCAGTTCCACAACGAGCCGCGCTCGGTGCTGATGAACCAGGAGGCCGAGGCGCATTTCGCCGCCATGTGGGGCGGGCCGGACCCCAAGACCGGCCGCGTCTCGCCGCTGCGCACCCTGATCGACATGGACGGCGAGGATCATCGCGCCTATCGCGGCCTGACCCAGTCCTGGTTCATGCCCGTGAATTTGCGCAAGAGTCTGGAAGCGCGCACCGTCGAGCTGGCGAGGCGCTATGTCGACAAGATGGTGGCGATCGGCCCCGAATGCGATTTCACCAAGGACATCGCGGTCTACTATCCGCTGCACGTCATCATGTCGATCATGGGCGTGCCGGAATCGGACGAGCCCAAGATGCTGCAGCTGACGCAGGAATTGTTCGGCGGCGGCGATCCCGACATGCAGCGCAAGGAGCGCGACCCGAACACCAACGTCATCGCCGATTTCTTCATGTATTTTAACGCGATGACGCAGGCGCGCCGCGCCCATCCCGGCGAGGATCTCGCAACCGTCATCGCCAACGGCCAGGTGGGCGGCTGCCCGCTCGGCCCGATCGAGACCGCGTCCTATTACATCATCGTCGCGACCGCCGGCCACGATACGACCAGCTCCTGCATCGCCGGCGGCCTGCGCGCGCTGATGGAGAATCCCGACCAGCTCAAAAAGCTGCAGGCCAATCCCGATCTGTTGAACAGCGCGGTGGATGAGATCATCCGCTGGGTGACGCCGGTGCAGCATTTCATGCGCACCAATGTCGGCGACGATTACGTGCTGCGCGGCAAGACCATCAGACACGGCGACGCGGTCCAGCTGCTCTACATCTCCGGCAACCGCGACGAAGAGGTCTGGCCCGACGCGAACGCATTCCGCGTCGACCGCGAGAACAACCGCCACGTCGCCTTCGGCTATGGCGCCCATCTGTGCCTCGGCCAGCACCTCGCCAAGATGGAAATCCGCGCCTTTTTCAAGGAACTCCTCGGTCGCCTCGACTCCATCGAAATGACCGGCCCGTCGAAGCGCGTGCAGTCGACCTTCGTCAGCGGCCTGAAAACGTTGCCGGTAAAGTATAAGATTAGAGCGGCGTAAAAACACCGTTGTCATCCCCGGCCGAGCATCGCGAAGCGATGCGAGGGGAAGGGGACCCAGGCGGTGACACAGACCAGGTGACGAAGGTAGAAAAGAACGCATGGGGCACATCGTGGAAATCGGCTTGTCGTCACCGCCTGGGTCCCCTTCCCTCGCGTCGCGCGAAGGGCGCGCCGCTCGCCGGGGATGACAGCGGTGTTTTGAAAGAAGCCCTAATGCCCATCACCCTCATCGGCCTCGCCGCCGCGTTCTGCACGACGATCGCGTTCCTGCCGCAGGTCGTTCAGACCTGGCGCACGCGCTCGACCAAGGACATCTCGCTGTGGATGTTCCTCGTCTTCACGACCGGAATATTTCTCTGGCTGGTCTATGGCGTGGTCATCGCCGACGTGCCGCTGATCGCGGCCAACGGCGTCACCTTCGTGCTATCCGGCACGATCCTCTACTTCAAGCTGCGTTACGGCTGATCCATTGCCGGGCAGCGACTGGCGGATGGCGGCGATCAGGAACACGAGCCAGGACAGCGTCACCGCGCCGGAAATATACGCGCCGAACAGATGCGGATTGGCGATGCCCAGCACCGTTCCGAGGAACCCGAGCGCGCACAGCGCCGCCGCCGGATAATTCAGACGCCCCGACCGAATCAGGATCGTGCCGCCGACCGCGCCGGCCAAGCCCAGCGCCAGCCACTTCACGCCCGTTGCGAAAGGCAGCACTGCCAGCGAGAAGCCGGCCGCGTCCGGCGCCGCGGTCAGCTGGAACAGGCAGACATTCTCCAGATAGTCGGCGACGACCGCCAGGCCCGACAGGATGAAGCCGAGCAGCGCCGAACGGTCGTCGCGCGGCGCCATGCCGACGAAGAAGAACAGCAGGAACACGCCATAGGCCGGAATGAAGATCAGGCAATCGGCCCAGGTGATGAAGTTGAGCTTCGCCGCCAGCGCGCTGCGGCAAATGCTGGGCACCGCGCCGAAGATCGCCTGCAGATCGCTCGTGCCCCGCGCCAGTTCCTCCGCGATCACCGGCGCATAGCCCGGCGCCGGCACGCCGCACGCCGTCAGCGGCGGCTGGAACAGGCTGTAAAGCGTCAGCAGCAACACGACCACCGCGCCGCCCAGACTGATGCGATAAGCCAGCTTCGCCGAGATCATGCGGCACCGAACACGCGCTGGAAGATCGTATCGATCTGCGCGGTGTGATAGTCGTTGTCGAACATCGCCTCCAGCGCCTTGGCCGGCACCGCCTTCGACACATCCGGATCGGCCTTGAGCAGGTCGAGCAGCGTGCCCTCGCCGGCCCAGGCGCGCATTGCGTTGCCCTGCACCAGCTTGTACGCCGCCTCGCGCTCGATGCCGGCTTGCGTCAGCGCCAGCAGCGCGCGCTGCGAATGGATGACGCCCTGCGTCGAGTCGAGGTTCTGCTTCATGCGGTCGGCGCGGATTAGAAGCTTGTCGATCACGCCCGCCATGCGCGCCAGCGCGAAGTCGAGCGTGATCGTCGCGTCCGGCGCGATGAAGCGCTCGACCGAGGAATGCGACATGTCGCGCTCGTGCCACAACGCGACGTTCTCCAGCGCCGGCATCGCATAGGATCGCACCATGCGGGCGAGCCCGACGATGTTCTCGCTGAGGATCGGATTGCGCTTGTGCGGCATCGCCGACGAGCCCTTCTGCCCCTCGGCGAAGAACTCCTGCGCTTCCAGGACTTCGGTGCGCTGCAGATGGCGCACTTCCGTCGCCAGCCGCTCCAGCGAGCTCGCCACCACCGCAAGCGCGGTGAAATACGCCGCATGGCGGTCGCGCGGGATGACCTGCGTCGACACAGTCTCGATCCTGAGCCCCAGCTTCGCCGCGACATGCGCTTCGACGCGCGGGTCGATATTCGCGAACGTCCCCATCGCGCCCGAGATCGCACAGGTCGCGATCTCCTCGCGCGCCGTCTTCAGCCGCTCCTTGTTGCGGGCGAACTCGGCATGGAAGCCGGCAAGCTTCAGCCCGAACGTGGTGGGTTCGCCATGGATGCCGTGGCTGCGCCCGATGGTGATCGTGTATTTGTGCTCCAGCGCGCGGCGCTTCAAGGCGGCCAGCAGCAGATCGACGTCGGCGATCAGGATGTCGGTCGCCCGCGCCAGCTGCACCGACGTCGTCGTGTCGAGCACGTCGGACGACGTCAGGCCCTGGTGCACGAAGCGCGCCTCGGGTCCGATCAGCTCCGCCAGATGGGTCGTGAAGGCGATGGTCTCATGCCGCGTCTCCTTCTCGATCTCGACGATGCGGTCCGGATCGATCTTGGCGGCGTTGCCCTTGCGCCAGATCTCGGCGGCGGCGTCCTTGGGAATGACGCCTAGCTCCGCCAGCGCGTCGGCGGCATGCGCCTCGATCTCGAAATGGATGCGGTATTTGGTCTCGTCCGACCAGAGTAAAACCATCTCAGGCCTGGCGTAGCGGGGAATCATCGGATGCGACCGGTGCGTTACGGCGCTTTATAGGTCCAAAGACCGGTCAAATCCATGGATTCGCGCGATTGGTCACAGGCTCGCGGGCAGCGACGCCTCGATCATCTTGCGGGTTTCCTCGTCCTTGGGATTGCGCAGGATGTCGCGCAACGGCCCGCGCTCGACCACTTTGCGGTCCTTGAAGAACATCGCGTCCTCGGCCAGCACCTGGGCGACGCCGACATCGGCGGTGATGACCAGGAACGCCGGGCCTTCCTGGCGGCGGAAATCCTCCAGCAGCTCGGTCATGATCGACTGCGCGAAGGCGTCCAGCCCGCGCAGCGGCTCGTCGATCACGGCCAGGAACGGCGCGCTGACGATGGCGCGCGCCACCTGCAGCCGCCGCTTGTCGAACGGCGACAGCGTGGCGACGGCGCGCCGCCCGTCATGCGACGCCAGCCCGACGCGCTTGAGCGCGGTCTCGCGATGGCCCGCCACCATCTCGCGCGGCAGCCGCAGATGCGCCCGCAAGGGCTCGTCCACCACGTCCCACAGCGTCATGCGCGGATCGAGCGCGTCGTCGGCGCCGGTGATGAAGGCGATGCGGCGGCGAAGGCGCGAGGTCATCGCCGCCGACAGGATGCCCATGTCCACCTGGTCGAGCACCACGCGTCCGCCGGCGACGCGTTCAAGTCCCAGCAGCGCGCGCACCAGCGCGCGGCGTCCCGATCCCTCCTCGCCGATCAGCGCCAGCGCGGCGCCGCGGCGCAGCTCGAAGGAAATCCCGTCGCGCGTGCGCGGGCCCCCATCCTTCGCACTACGTATGTCCTTGGGACTGCGCAGATCCAGCGCCTGCACCTGCAGCAGCGGCTCGCCGCGCGTCGCGCTACGCGCCGGCGCCGCCTCGGCCGGCCTCGGCAGCGCCTTGAACAGGGTGCGCGTATAGGCGTGGCTCTGCCCGCTCGCCAGCTTGTCGAACGTGCCTTCCTCGACGACGCGGCCCTGGCGCAGCACGATCATGCGGCCCTTCAGATGCGCCGCGGTCTTGAGGCCGCGCGCCGCATAGATCAGCGCGAAACCAAGCCGCTTCTGCTCTTGCATCAGGGCTGCGACGATCGTCCGGATCGAAGTCGGCGTCAGATCGGCGAAGGCATGATCGGCGATCAGCAGATCCGGCGCTTGCGCCATGGCGGCCGCCAGCAGCGCCCAGGTCAGGTCCATGGCGTCCAGTTCGCCCGGCTTGCCGCTCAGCGCGGCGAAAGCCGGCGCGGCCGGAAAACGCTCCAGCGCGATGCGCAATTCCGCCAGTGCGCTGGCGCGCGGGCTGCCGTGCCGGCGCGCCAGCACCCGCGCCAGCTGCGACGCCACGCTTGTGTAAGGATTGAGCGGCGCATCGGCCGCGCCGGCGAGATAAACCACGCGGATGCCCGGCTTGCCGCGCTTGGCGGCCGGCAGCGCTGGACCGTCGCCGTACTGGATCGTCCCGGACATCTCGTCGCTGCGCCTTGTCGTGCCGTCGAGCACGCGCAGCAGGGCATCCTTGCCGCTCGCCGCATCGCCCAGCACGATCAGCGCCTCGCCCGCGGCAAGCTTGAACGACAGGTTGTCGAGCTCGCTGACGCCGCTCGACGCGACGCCGAGTTCGCTGACCTCGACGATCTGGCGCGCCTCGCTCATGCTCGTTCGCCCTCGTCGAGGCCCGCCGCCAGCCGCGCGAACAGGATCAGGATCGTCAGCGCGGCGGCCGGAAACGCCGCTGTCCACCAGGCGTGCAGGAAGTAGAGTTTGGAGGCTGCGATCATCAGCCCCAGATCGCGATGTGGCGGCACCGCGCCGAAGCCGAGGAAGCTCACCGTCGACAGCACGATCGACACCGCTGCCAGCGCGCGCGCCGCGGCGGACAGGATCGTATCGCTGAATTCATAGACCAGGTCGCGGCGCAGCAGCGTGGCGCCGGAAATGCCAGTGGCGCGGGCATATTCCGAATGCGTCGCGCGCTCCTGCAGCCTTGCGCGCTCGAAGGCGCGCACGAAGGCGAAGGGCGCCGCCGACAATCCGGCCGCCACGGCGGCCCAGCCGCGCGCGCTCAGCCCGATCACCAGCACCGCCAGCAGCAGCGCCGGCAGCGACGCCAGGATGCCGATGAAACCGCGCAAGGACAGCGCCAGGGCGCGCGGCAGCCGTGCCGCGACAAATCCGAACAGCGCGCCGGCGACCAGGGTGACCAGCGTTGCCGGAAGCGCGCTGCGCACCGTGGCGCTGAGGCCGTGCAGCGTCTCGCTCAGCATGTCGCGGCCCAGGATATCGCTGCCGAAGTGCAGAAGCGTCGATGGCGGCGCCAGCAGCGGCCCGATGCCGGTCGCATCCGCCGGCGCGCTGGCGAGAAAATCCGAGAGGCTCACGGCGACCGCGATCAGGCCGAGCCCGATCCAGCCTGCGACCTGCAGCATGGCGTGCAGCGATTGCGTGCTGGAGCGCGTCATGGCGGCGTTCCCGGATCGGCCAGCGGGCGCGCGGCGCAGCGGCCGATGAAATCGGCGATCAGCGTCAGGCCGGCGAAGCTCAAAAGCACCGGCGCGACGATGGCCCAGTCGCGCAGGGCGACCGACTTCACGAACAGGTCCGCCGCGCCGGCATAGCTGAACACCCACTCCGCCACCGCCGCCGCCGACAGCAGCGCCAGCATGACTTCGCCCAGGCTCGCGAGCAGGCCGGCGAGAATCTGCGGCACGCCATAGACGCCCTCGACTTCCCAGGCCGACAAACCCATGCGGCGCAATTGCGCGCGCCAGGGTTCGCGCGCGCCGTCCGAACCGGCGCGGCGCAGCGCCATTTGCGTGGCGGCGGCGCCGGCCAGGCCCACGGTCAGAACCGGCAGCAACAGCGTCTCAAACTCCGCCGCGCTGTGCGGCCACAGGCTCAGTCCGGTCTTGATCCCATTGTCCGTCGGCACCGGCCAATGCAGCAGGTTCGCCGCCGCATAGGCGAGCGCTAGGCCGGCGCAGAAGATCGGCGCCGCCGAGACGATCTGGATCAGCGGCGCGGCGGCGCGCCGCGCCGGCCCCGCGCCGAACAGAAAGCCGACCGGAATGCCGACGATCAGCGCCACCGCGAAACCCTCGGCCACCAGCCCCATGGTCAGCGGCAGGTGCGCCGCCAGTTCGTCCAGCGCCGCGCCGCCGCTGATCGAGCTATGACCGAAATTCAGGTGCCCGAATGCGTCCAGCGTCCGCCCCCAGGCGATCAAGAACGCGATCAGCCCGTCGCCGGCATGCGGCAAAGCGAGCGCCGAAATCGCCGCCGCCAGCAAGCCAGAGCCCAGCAGCCCCAGCGCCAGTCTCCCAGCCTCGCGCGACACAAAACGCAGCATGAAATCCCCGATTTGCGCCGGACTATATCAGCGTTGGCGGGGCAAGGTGCAGGCGAAAGCCTAAAGCAGCCCTAACGAGGATTGGCGGGTCCGATAGGCCTTTCCGCCAAAATCGTGAATTGAATTCGCTGTCGAATTTCCCCATATTCGATATATGGCCGTCTCAACTAAATCCCGCCCAAAAGCTGCCAGAGGTAAAGCGACCTACCGTGGTGTGACCCTTCTGCGTCCCTTTGCGAAGTCGCGTTTCACGGATGCCCAGATAAAAAGGGCGATCAAGCATGCCATCGCCAAGAATGCCGAAGCGATCTCGAAGATTCGATAGACCGAAGATTTGGGCGCGTTCCGTTTTCATCAACTGCCCTTTTGACGAACCCTATAAGCCTTTGTTGCGCGCCATATGCTTTACCGCATTGGCTTGCGGCTACAAACCCCGGTGCGCGCTCGATTTCAGCGATAGCGGGAGCATTCGTTTCCAGAAGATAGTTTCGCTCATCACGCAATGCGGCCTGTCTATTCATGACATATCGCGCGTGGAACTGGACGCAGAATCCAGGCTTCCCCGCTTCAATATGCCTCTCGAACTTGGCGCGGATCTGGGTTTGAGACTGGCCGGACCCGTTGAGCAACGTAGACGCAAAACCCTGATTCTGGATGCCGAAAAACACCGGTACGGCGCAATGCTCTCCGACATCTCAGGTATGGATATCGAGGCGCATGCCAACGATGCGAAATCGGTTATGGCGCACGTACGAAATTGGCTGAACGCCAATCGCAGGAGTGGGCCGGTTCTACCCGGCGCCGCCGCGATAGCGCTGGATCATGTTGCATATCTGAAAATCGCTCCGGACATCATCAAGGCTTTTCGGCTTGATCCGCACGGCCGTCTGACCCATGGCGACTATCTTAACGTGGTTGAGGAAGCGCTGCCCATGATCGAGCGCGCGCGTGCAAGGCCCGCGCGTCTCTAAAGCAATCCCAGCGCCTTGAAGCTGGCATGTCCGCTGCGCCCGACCACCAGATGGTCATGCACCGCGATCTTCAGCGCCTTGGCGGCGGCGCTGACTTCGCGGGTCATCTCGATGTCGGCTCTGGACGGCGTCGGATCGCCGCTGGGATGATTGTGCACCAGGATGATGGCGCTGGCGCCGAGCTCCAGCGCCCGCTTGACGATCTCGCGCGGATAGACCGGCGCATGGTCGACGGTGCCGCGGGTCTGCACCTCGTCGGCGATCAGGATGTTCTTGCGGTCCAGGAACAGGACGCGGAATTCCTCGTGGCTGCTGCGCGCCATCGCCGCAACGCAATAGTCGATCAGCGCCGCCCAGGAACTCAGCGCCGGCTTGTTCAGCATCTGCGAACGCGCCAGCCTCAGCGCCGCGGCTTCGACGATCTTCAACTGCGCGACGACCGCCTCGCCGATGCCGTCCACTTCCAGCAGGCGCGCGCGCGGCGCGGCGATGGCTTCCGCGAAACCGCCAAAATGCGCGATCAGCGCCTTGGCCAGAGGTTTCACGTCGCGGCGCGGGATGGCGGCGAACAGCACCAGCTCCATCAGCTCATAGTCGGGCATCGCCGCGGCGCCGCCTTCGACGAAACGCTCGCGCAGACGTTCGCGATGGCCGAGTTGATGCTCCGGCGTCGGCGCCGGCGTGAACAGACGCCCCATGTCGGCCAGCGCGGCGGCCGGCTCAGATGTAGGGAGGCTTGTCCCAGCCCTTGGGCGAGCGGGTGAAGATTTCGACGCCATCTTCGGTCACACCAACGGAATGTTCGAATTGGGCGGAAAGCGAACGGTCGCGAGTCACGGCCGTCCAACCGTCATTGAGGACTTTTACGCCATAGCCGCCGAGATTGATCATCGGTTCGACGGTGAAGAACATGCCGGGCTTCAGGCCGATGCCGTGACCCGGCTTGCCATAATGCACGATGTTGGGAAGCGCATGGAAGATGCGGCCCAGCCCATGGCCGCAGAAATCGCGCACCACGGCGCAGCGTTCCTGGCCTTCGGCGAAGCTCTGGATGGCGTGGCCGATGTCGCCGGTGGTGTTGCCGGGCTTGACGATCGCGATGCCGCGCATCATCGACTCATAGGTGATGTCGACCAGCCGCTTGGCCTTCAGCTTGACGTCGCCGACCAGGTACATGCGGCTGGTGTCGCCGTGCCAGCCGTCCACGATCACGGTCACGTCGATGTTGACGATGTCGCCGTCCCGCAGCGGCTTGTCGTTCGGAATGCCGTGGCAGACGACGTGGTTGATCGAGGTGCAGGTGGTGTGGCGATAGCCGCGATAGCCCAGGCAGGCCGGCACGGCGCCATGGCTGACGACATAGTCATAGGCGAGCTTGTCGAGATATTCGGTGGTGACGCCCGGCTTCACCTCGGGCACCAGCAGGTCGAGAACCTCCGCCGCCAGCCGCCCGGCGCGGCGCATGCCCTCGAAGTCGCCGGGATTGTGCAGCGTGACCGCAAAATGGGCGCGGCGCGTAGCTTCGAAGGCTTCGGTGTCGGGCATGAAGGACATCATGGGCAATCCGTGATTTCGGCGGCTTGATGTAGGGGCAAACCCCGTGTTTTGTAGGGTCTGGGAACTCAATTATGTCTTACACCGGCCCGACCCAATGAGCCAGACCGAGCGCGTCACCGCCGCCATCCTCGTCATCGGGGACGAAATCCTGTCGGGCCGCACCCAGGACACCAATACCGGCTATATCGCCAAATTCCTGGGCGCGTTGGGCATCGATCTGTGCGAGGCGCGCGTGGTGCCGGACATCCAGGGCGAGATCGTGGCGGCGCTGAACGCGCTGCGGGTCCGCTACACCTATGTCTTCACGACCGGGGGCATCGGGCCGACCCATGACGACATCACCTTCGAAGCGGTCGCCGCCGCCTTCGGGGTCGGCGTCTACTATCATCCGCAAGCCATGGCCGCGATGGCGGCGCGCTACAAGCCGGGCGAGTTCAACGAGGCGCGCAAGCGCATGGCGCTGATCCCGGTGGGCGCGGAACTCGTGCGCAACTCCGTCTCCACGGCGCCGGGCGTCCATATCGGCAATGTCTTCGTCATGGCCGGCGTGCCGATGATCATGCGCGCCATGATGGATGCGATCGAACCGCGCCTGAAACGCGGCGCCGTCGTTCATGTCGCGACCGTGCAGGCCAAAGTTCCCGAAGGGCGAATCGCGGAAGGGCTCGGGAAAATACAGAGCGACCATAAAGACGTCGCAATCGGCAGTTATCCATACTATCGAGAAGACGGTGCCGGCGTTCAGCTGGTCGCGCGCGGGCGTGACGCAGAAGAGGTCGAAACCGCGGCCCGAAAGATCGAGGCCCTGCTTCGCGATCTGGGCGCAGAAGGCACCCGGGTAACCGTCTAATCTATTTTTAAGATTGGGCCCGGTTTACCAGACATTAAGCATGACAAGGCAGCTCGCCTTGTGTAGCGTTTTGCCTCGGAAAGAGGCGTGCCGCATGTACGGCATGCCCCGATGGGGCGGAAAACTGCGATGAGATGGGGCCACTAGGCTCCGATGAAAGGACTGGGCCCGCGCGAGGGCTCGTGACGCCGTTTTGGACCTGGGAGAAGAACAAAAATGACCATGAAGCGCGTTCTGGGGGCAGCGGTCGGCGGCGTGATGGTGGCGGTGGCCGGCGTGGCATTGGCGGCGAATTTCACCTCCTCCAAACAGGCCGATTTCTTCGCCGCCGGGCGGCATCAATTCTATGTCTGGTGCGCGGGCGGCTCGGACTTCATGGCCATGCAGAACGGCGCCAGCGCGGCGGACGCGCAGATGAAGCTCTACAATGACGAAAAACGCGCCGGAAAGACCAATTGCTGGCCGGTCTGGCAGGGCCGGGTTTCCAGCTGAAATCGCCCCGATGGGGTCTGAAACGGCGGCCGAAAGGCTGCCGTTTTCATTTGTGACGCACCCCGGCTTGACTTGGCCCGGCTCGCGGTAAGTATGCGCGTCAGCCCTGACATGGAGACTCGCAGGTGAAATACGGAATCGACTATCGCTTTTTGCCCAAGGGCGGCGCCACGCCGGTGGACAATACCCAGCCGGTGGATGTCGAGGTCGATCACGATCAGTTCGCCCTGATTCCCAATGTCGGCGACTATGTCGACATCCCGGGCGACGATCCGGGCATGCGCAACGTGCCGCTCAAGGGCCGCGTGCGCTCGCGCCTGTTCAAATATGTGATGAACTATTGCTACATCACCATCGTCGTCGAAGAGAACGACGAGGACTGGGCCAAGATCCGCCCCAAGCACGCGAACAATTGACACGCGCAACGCGCGTGTCATCCCGGGCGAGCGCAGCGAGACCCGGGATCCATTGCAGTGCGCCTTGCGTCTAAAGGCCTAGTTCCCGCTGTTCGGCATCGAGCGCGTCGAGCAGATCGGTGCGCCCGGCCGCCGCCTTGCGGGCGTCGCTGAGCGCGGCGTGCGCCTTGTCCTTGTCGCCGAGCACGGCATAGGCGCGGATCAGGCGCTGCCAGCCCGGCGCATTGTCGGGGTCGGCCTTCAGCTTCGCCGCCAGGCCGGCCACCATCGCGCCGACGTTCGGCGCCGCGCCGCCGCCGCGGGCCGTCAGTGCCGCGATGCGGTCGACCAGATCGGCATGCACTGCTGAATTGGCCGGCACGTCGGCCATCAGGCTGTTCCAGTAGAGCAGCGCCTGGCCGTTATTGCCCCGTGCCGCCGCCGCCAGCCCCAGGAAATAGCGCGACGCCTTGTCCTTCGGATCGATGGCCAGCGCCTGGGTGAAGGCGGCCTCGGCCTCCGGCGTCACAGCCCCGGCTGCCGCCTGGGCCAGCGACTCGCCATAGGCCGAATAGAGGAAGGAAAGGTTCAACCCTTGCGCCTGCGCCGTCTCGATCGCCCGGGCAAAGGCCTTGGCGGCATCCTCGGGGTCGTGGGCGGTGGAGTAGGCCTGGCCGAGCAGGGCCCAGCCGCGCGGATCGTCGGGATGGGCCCGTACCGCGGTATTCAGACGCCCGATCAGCGCATTCAGGTCGCGCGCCTGCGATCCTTCGAGCGTCCGCACCGCGAGCGCCGGATGGCCGAACTCGACATACAGGCCGCCGCCGATGCCCAGCACGAAGAGCGCTGCCGCCGCACCGAGCAGCAAGCGGCCGCGCTCGCGGCGCTGGGCCAGAATCGGCCAGGCGACGAAGGCGCAGGCAAGGGCCGCCACGGCGGCAAGAATGATGTAGGCCAGAACGCTCAAGCGCCTCCCCCCGGCTTGCGCCTGAACTTGCCCTTGGCCAGCGCCACGATCATGCCGCGGATCGTGCGCACTTCCTGGTCGGTCAGGTCGGCGCGGTTGAGCAACGCCCGCATGTGCCGGATCATCGGCGTTTCCTTGCTCGGCGGATAGAGGAAGCCGCTCGCCAGCAATTCGTTCTCCAGATGCTCGAAGAGCTGGAACATCTCTTCGCGCGTTGCCTTCTGCGCCACCGGTCCGTGATCGATGCGCGTGGCCGGGCTTTGGTCGGCGATCTGGAACCACTCATAGCAGAGCAGCATCACCGACTGCGCCAGATTGAGCGACGAGAACTCCGCTGTCGGAATGGTCACGACACAGGTCGCCAGCGAGACCTCGTCATTGTCGAGCCCGGAGCGCTCGTTGCCGAACAGGATGCCGCAGCGGATGCCCTTCGAAACAGCGACACGAAGCTGCCGCGCGGCTTCGGGCGGCGTGACCACCGGCTTGGCGACGCCGCGCTCGCGTGCCGTGGCGGCGAAGACCAGCTGCAGGTCGCCCAGCGCGGTGCGCGCGTCGTCAAACAGGCGCACGCTTGCCAGCAGGTCGGCCGCGCCCGCCGCCATGTGGACGGCCTTCTCGTTGGGCCAGCCGTCGCGTGGCGCCGCGAGGCGCAGATCCGACAGCCCGAAATTCTTCATCGCCCGCGCCGCCGCGCCGATATTCTCGCCCAATTGGGGCCGGGAAAGGATGATGCTGGGGGCGGTCATTTGTGGCTTTGACGGGTTTGCGAAGCCTCGCTATAGCCTGCCCCAGCCTGCATTCGAAGAGCCATTTTCCAGGGACCAGACATGGACAAGATCAAGGTAGCTAACCCCGTCGTCGAGCTCGACGGCGACGAGATGACCCGCATCATCTGGGATCTCATCAAGAAGAAGCTGATCCTGCCCTATCTGGACGTCAAACTGGAATATTACGACCTCGGCATCGAGCATCGCGACGCCACCGAAGACCAGGTCACGGTCGACGCCGCGCACGCCATCGCCAGGCACGGCGTCGGTGTCAAATGCGCCACCATCACGCCCGACGAAGAGCGGGTGAAGGAATTCAAGCTCAAGAAGATGTGGAAGTCGCCCAACGGCACAATTCGAAATATTCTCGGCGGTGTCATCTTCCGCGAACCGATCATCTGCAAGAACGTGCCGCGCCTGGTGCCGGGCTGGACCCAGCCCATCGTCGTCGGCCGCCACGCCTTCGGCGATCAGTACAAGGCGACCGATTTCAAGTTTCCCGGCAAGGGCACGCTGTCGATCAAGTTCGTCGGCGGCGACGGCAAGGTGATCGAGCATGAGGTGTTCCAGGCGCCCGGCGCCGGCGTCGCCATGGCGATGTACAATCTCGATGACTCGATCCGCGATTTCGCGCGCGCCTCGATGAATTACGGCCTGAACCGCAAATACCCGGTCTATCTCTCCACCAAGAACACCATCCTCAAAGCCTATGACGGCCGCTTCAAGGACATCTTCCAGGAAGTGTTCGACGAGGAGTTCGCAGCATCGTTCAAGTCCGCCGGCATCACCTACGAACACCGCCTGATCGACGACATGGTGGCGAGCGCCTTGAAATGGTCGGGCGGCTATGTCTGGGCCTGCAAGAATTACGACGGCGACGTGCAATCCGACACCGTCGCGCAGGGCTTCGGCAGCCTCGGCCTGATGACCTCCGTGTTGCTGTCGCCCGACGGCAAGACGGTGGAGGCCGAGGCCGCGCACGGCACGGTGACGCGCCATTATCGTGAGCACCAGAAGGGCAAGCAGACCTCGACCAATTCGATCGCCTCGATCTTCGCCTGGACGCGCGGCCTGTCGCATCGCGCCAAGCTCGACGGCAATGCCGCGCTCGACAAATTCGCGCACACGCTGGAGAAGGTCTGCGTCGACACGGTCGAGCAGGGCTTCATGACAAAAGACCTCGCGCTTCTGGTCGGCCCCGAGCAGAAATGGCTGACCACCGAAGGTTTTCTCGATAAGGTCGATGAGAATTTGAAGAAAGCGATGGCGTAAATGCCGTGCGCAAGCCGACCAAACGCATGACGCTCGGGCTCAGCCCACGCTGGGCATACGCAATGATGCGTATTTCCCTGCACAGCGTTTAGGCATCTTGTTGACCGGCTATCGATCCCAGACAGTCGCGATGTCCGTGACTATGCTGAGATTGCCTGTCTGGAATGCCGGTACGTCGTATGGCGGATGCTCAAAAAAACGAGATCGATTTCCGCGATCTGTTCGAGAAGGCGCCTGGGCGCTATCTCGTCGTCGATCCCGAATTCACGATTCTCGCGGCGACTGATACCTATTGCCGGCTGACCTCTACGAGCCGCGAGGCGATTGTCGGTCGCAATATCTTCGACGTCTTTCCCGACAATCCCGACGATCCAGATGCCAATGGCGTCGCCAATCTGAGTGCCTCGCTCCAGCGCGTGCTGATGTTGCGCCGCCGCGATGCGATGCCGGTACAACGCTACGATGTGCGCTGTAGCAATGGGGTCTTCGAGGAGAAGTATTGGAGCCCAATGAACGTGCCAGTGCTGCGCGCCGACGGCAGCGTGCGCTGGATCATCCATCGCGTGCACGACGTCACGGATGCGGTTCTCGAGGGCCCGTCCGTCAAATCGCAGGCGCGCCTGCAACACGCCGAGCGTACCGTCGTCGAAGCCTTGCGGGACGCAAATCGCGAGCTGGCAGGTCTGGAAAAGTTGCCCGAGCAGTTGATTCAGCTGTCGCGCCTGAATTCGATCGCGCTGATGAGCGCGACCATCGCGCATGACATGCGCCAACCGCTGACCGCGGCCAAAAACTACGCGGCAGCGCTGCGCCGCATGCTCGTGGCGGCGCAACCGACCGGTTCGGTGCGGGCGGACGAAACGTTGGTCAAGATTGAACAGCAGATCGATCGCGCGATCATGATCGTCTCCAGCTTGCGCGGCTTCCTGACGGGCACGCGCACACAGCCCTGTCCCGACGATCTTCAGGAGATCGCGCGCGAAGCGGTCGTCTTGTCGGAATTCGCGATCCGCGAACGCGGCGTCAAAATCCTGGGTATCGCCAGTGGCAGCGCGTTGCCGCCTGTGCTGGCCGAGCGGGCTCAGATACAGCAGGTGCTGGTCAATCTGATCATCAATGCCGCCGAAGCGATGGAACAGGGTGGCGCGCGTGAGGTGCGCATCTCGGCGGTCTTCCTCGAGGCGGAGAACATGCTCCGCATCGACGTCGCCGACAGCGGTTCTGGTCTCGCGCCGGCGGTTGCCGCCAATCTCTTTCAGCCGTTCACTTCGTCGAAATCGTCGGGCATGGGGCTGGGGCTTTCGATCTGCCGCGAGATCGTGACAGCGCATGGCGGACAGATTTGGGCCGCGCCAAATCTGCCCGGCGGAACGATCTTCTCCTTTACGCTGCCGATCGCGTGTCCACGCGCTCCAGCTGTTGGCCAGACGGTGTCCTCGGCCATGCGACCGGCAAGTTGAGGCCGAGTCCTGTCAGCAACCCGCATGCACCCGCTGCACAGCCCGTCCGCAAAAGTGTTCTTGATATGTTCTCAAGGACAGGGTATGGTTCCGGCCAAATACGGAGAGGGATCATGATCGGCTATGTCACCATCGGCGCCAAGGACAGCGAAGCGTCGGGCAAGTTCTACGATGCGGTGCTGGGCGCCTGCGGCAATGAACGCAAATTCGCCGATGGTGGCTGGATCGGTTACGGGCCCAAGGGCAAGGAGGAGCACAGCGTCTATGTCTGCCCGCCCTTCGACAAGAATCCCGCCACCTCCGGCAACGGCATGATGATCGCCTTCAAGACGGCTTCGCCGGACGCGGTCAAGGCAGCCTATGCGGCGGGGCTCGCAAATGGCGGCAGCGACGAAGGCGCCCCCGGATACCGTCCGCCGGAGAAGCAAAGCTGGTACGGCGCCTATCTGCGCGATCCCACCGGCAACAAGATCGCGGTGTTCTTCACGCCTTAAGCGGAGGGCGTTGGCGCGCCGAGCCGTTTCTCGATGGCGGCCAAGGCGTCCGCCGCTTTGGCGCCGTCTGGGCCGCCGGCCTGCGCCATGTCGGGACGTCCGCCGCCGCCCTTGCCGCCCAGCGCCTCGGCGCCGAGCTTCACCAGATCGACCGCGCTGATCCGCGCCGTCAGATCGCCGGTCACGCCGACGACGAGAGAGGCCTTGCCGTCCGCCACCGCCACGAAGGCGACGACGCCGGATCCGATTTTGGCCTTGGCATCGTCGGCGAGACCCTTGAGGTCCTTCGCGCTGACGCCCTCGACCAGGCGCAGGATTGCTTTGACACCGGCGATCTCCCTGGCCCCGTCGCCTTCGCCCGAGCGCGCCGGCCCTGCGAGTGCCAGCGCCTTCTTGGCGTCCGCGAGTTCGCGTTCCAGCCGGCGCCGTTCCTCGGAAAGCTGCGCCACGCGCGCCGGCAGTTCGGCCGCGCTGGTCTTCAGTGCGGCGGCGGCCTCGCGGGCGATTTCCGCCTGGCCGGACAGGTAGCGCCGCGCGCCTTCCGACGTCAGCGCATCGATGCGCCGCACGCCCGCCGCGACGGCGCTCTCCGACAGGATCGTAAACAGGCCGATGTCGCCCAGGCGGTGCACATGCGTGCCGCCGCAGAGTTCGACCGAATAGGCTTTCTCGGCATCGCTGCCCATGGTGAGCACGCGCACCTCATCGCCATATTTCTCGCCGAACAGCGCCTCGGCGCCCTCGGCCACGGCCTGATCGGTCGCCATCAGTCGCGTCGAAACATCCGAGTTCTGCCGGATGACGTCGTTGACCATCTGCTCGATGCGTTCGAGTTCTTCCGCAGTCACCGGCTTGGGATGGCTGAAATCGAAGCGCAGGCGGTCGGGCGCGACCAGCGAGCCCTTCTGCTGCACATGCTCGCCCAGCACGCGCTTGAGCACGGCATGCAGCAGATGCGTCGCCGAATGGTTGGCGCGCGTGGCGCGGCGGCGTTCGCCGTCGACTTTGAGGTCCACTGCGTCGCCTATCTTGAACACGCCCTTCGTCACCTTGACGACATGGACGTGCAGGCTGCCGAGTTTCTTCTCGGTGTCCTCGACGATGCCTTCGCCTTTCGGCGCCGCGATCGTGCCCCGGTCGCCGACCTGGCCGCCCGACTCTGCGTAGAACGGCGTCTGGTTGGTGAGCAGCAGGACGGTATCGCCTTCGGAGGCCGACGCCACGCGAGCGCCGCCCTTGAACATCGCAAGGACTTTGCCTTCCGCCTCTTCGGTGTCGTAGCCGAAGAATTCGGTCGAGCCGAATTCGTCGCGCACCGCGAACCATTGCGTATCGGCCGCCGCTTCGCCGGAGCCGGCCCAGGCCTTGCGCGCCTCGGCGCGTTGCTTTTGCATGGCGGCGTCGAAGCCGTCCGTGTCGACACCGATGCCCTTGGCTTTGAGCGCGTCCTGCGTCAGATCGAGCGGAAAGCCGAACGTGTCGTAGAGCTTGAAGGCGACCTCGCCGGCCAGATTGTCGCCCTTGCGCAAATCGCTACTGGCCTCGTCGAGCAGTTTGAGGCCGCGCGCCAGCGTATCGCGGAAGCGGAATTCCTCCAGCTTCAGCGTCTCGCCGATCAGGGTCTCGGCGCGCTTCAGTTCGGGGTAGGCACCGCCCATCTCGGCCACCAGCGACGGCACCAGCCGGTGCATCAAGGGATCCTTGGCGCCGATCAGATGCGCGTGGCGCATGGCGCGGCGCATGATCCGGCGCAGCACATAGCCGCGGCCCTCGTTCGACGGCAGAACGCCGTCGGCGATGAGGAACGAGGTCGAGCGCAGATGATCGGCGATGATGCGGTGGCTGAACACCGCATCGCCTTCGGATTTCGCGCCCGACAGGTCGACCGACGCCGCGATGAGATGCCGAAACAGGTCGATGTCGAAAACGTTGTGCACGCCTTGCAGAACGGTCGTGAAGCGTTCCAATCCCATGCCGGTGTCGATCGACGGTCTGGGCAGCGGCACGCGCGTGTCGGCGTCGATCTGATCGAACTGCATGAAGACGAGGTTCCAGACCTCGACGAAACGGTCGCCGTCCTCGTCGGGCGAACCCGGCGGCCCGCCGGCCACGTGCGGGCCGTGATCGTAGAAGATCTCCGAACAGGGGCCGCAGGGACCGGTGTCGCCCATCGACCAGAAATTCGCCGAGGTCGGAATGCGGATGATCCGCTCGTCCGGCAGGCCGGCGATCTTCTTCCACAAGGCGGCGGCTTCGGTGTCCTCGGAATAGACCGTGACGAGGAGCCGGTCCTTGGGCAGGCCGAAATCCCTGGTGACCAACTCCCAGGCGTCGCGGATCGCGCCTTCCTTGAAGTAATCGCCGAAGGAGAAATTGCCGAGCATTTCGAAGAAGGTCAGGTGCCGCGCGGTGTAGCCGACATTGTCCAGGTCGTTTTGCTTGCCACCGGCGCGAACGCATTTCTGCACCGAGGTGGCGCGCTTGTAGGCGCGTTTCTCGGCGCCGGTGAAGACGTTCTTGAACTGCACCATGCCGGCATTGGTGAAGAGCAGTGTGGGATCGTTGCGCGGCACGAGCGGCGAGGACGGCACCACCGAGTGCTGCCGGTCGCGGAAGAAATCCAGGAATGAGGTGCGGACGTCGGAAAGGCTTGCCATGGTCCGCTTTTAGCCTTCGCCGGGCGGCGTTGTCATCCCACGGCGGGGAATGGCGGCCCCGCGAGGCGGGCAGGAAAACGAAGGGGCGCCCCGTGGCGGGGGCGCCCCTTCGCCGGAGTCGTTCCCTCATGCCAATAAAGGAACGAACGCTGTTTCAAAAGGACGATCATTCCTCTTCTTCGGCCTCGTCCTTGGCCTCGCCGCCGAGCGCCAGATTGGCGGCTAGGAGGCCGGCATTGCCGCGGATCGAAGCCTCGATCTTGTCGGCGATCTCCGGATGGGCCTTGAGGAAGGTCTTGGCGGCCTCGCGGCCCTGACCGATGCGGTCGCCGTCATGGGAGAACCAGGAGCCGGATTTCTCCACCACCCCGGCCTTGACGCCCAGATCGAGCAGTTCGCCGGTCTTGGAAATGCCAAAGCCGTACATGATGTCGAATTCGACCTGCTTGAAGGGCGGCGCGACCTTGTTCTTGACCACCTTGACGCGGGTCTGGTTGCCGATCACCTCGTCATGATCCTTGATCGCGCCGATGCGGCGGATGTCGAGCCGCACGCTGGCATAGAATTTCAGCGCGTTGCCGCCGGTGGTGGTCTCCGGATTGCCGAACATGACGCCGATCTTCATGCGAATCTGGTTGATGAACAGCACGATGGTGTTGGACTTGGCGATCGAGGCGGTGAGCTTGCGCAAGGCCTGGCTCATCAGCCGCGCCTGCAGGCCGGGCAACGAATCGCCCATCTCGCCTTCCAGTTCGGCCTTGGGCGTCAGCGCCGCGACCGAGTCGATCACCACGATGTCGACGCCGCCCGAGCGCACCAGCGTGTCGCAGATTTCCAGCGCCTGCTCGCCCGTGTCGGGCTGGGAGATCAGCATCTCGTCGATGTCGACGCCCAGCTTCTTGGCGTAGCCCGGGTCCATTGCATGTTCGGCGTCGATGTAGGCGGCGATGCCCTTCTTCTTCTGGATCTCGGCGACGACGTGCAGCGCCAGCGTCGTTTTGCCCGACGATTCGGGGCCATAGACCTCGATGACGCGGCCGCGCGGCAGCCCGCCGATGCCCAGCGCGATGTCGAGGCCCAGAGAGCCGGTCGAGACCGCGTCGGTCGCCAGGCCCAAATCGCGGGCCCCCATCTTCATGACCGAGCCCTTGCCGAAGGCCCGGTCGATCTGGACCAGGGCCGCTTCCAGCGCCCGCTTCTTCTCGCTGTTGTCTTTTTCGTCCTTGGCCACTACCCGCAATGCCGCCTGTGACATGAGAACCGCCTCCTTATTTCAGAGCGGCACGGAAAACCCAAGCCGCCGCCACGAGACGCATAAAGTACACGATTTGTTCTCACTGGCAAGACACTGGTTAATGTATTGAAAAAGATGACATATACCAGATATCGTTCTCATACCGTTCCAGCAATGAGAACAAAGCTCCCCGCCGATCGAATCCGGGCGAATTCGGCAGGGCGATTCTCCCTCTCAGAATTGCGGTCTTGCCATGTCTTCCGGGCGGCAGCGAGGTCGTCAGGCCGGCGCGCGGTGCTCCAGCAGGTCGCCCGGCTGGCATTCGAGCACGGCGCAGATCTTGTCGAGCGTCTCGAAGCGCACGCCTTTGAGCTTGCCGGACTTGAACAGCGACAGGTTGGTCTCGCTGGTCCCGATCCGCGCCGCCAGTTCCTTGGAACGCATCTTCCGCCTGGCCAGCATGACGTCGAGATTGATCACGATCATCAGAAGAAACCCGCATTCTCGTTTCCCATGCGGCGCGCTTCGGCCATCACATAGGCGGCGACATAGGTAACGGCTCCGAAAATGAGCCAGGAAAATTTGAGACCGCCATGAGCGTAAGGCGGTTGCGCGCCGGCCGCGAGGTCGAGCAGGTTTTCACCCACCGTCGTGGCGAGCGCGGCGAGCATCAGCCACAAGGCCGCCGCGCGGATGCAGGCAATCGTTTCTTCGGCGAACACCTCACCGACGCTGAACTTCCCGAACACGCGCCGGGCGTTATGCAGGACGAAGAGCAGCGGAACGGCGAACAGGACCACCGCCACCGCGATCAGCGCGCGACGGCCCAGCGCTCCTTGCGCGACATGAACCGCAACGCCGTTGAGCGTGAATGTCAGCGCCTGCGGCAGCAACAGGACGGCCGGCGCGGCAAGAAGCAGGAGCGCTGTAAGCCAGAATGCAACCGTCAAGATCACCGACAGCAGCCGGCTCAGGCGGCGCGCCCGTTCGAAGCCCGGTGACAGGACGGGGCTGGGGGATGTCTGGCCGCTCATCGGGCACCTCGCCTGAATTTCCTGTTGGGTCTCATGAAAGATGGCTCCTCTTCACCGATACGACACCGCCGCCTATTTGGCTGGCGACGCCAACTTTGGTGCTGGCGGGCTCAAGCGAAAAATCAGAGCTTTAATGACGGCGGCTTCGGCTTTCTTCGCTCCCATATCGTCCGCGGCATTGGCCGTCACCAGCAAGCCGGATCTGGTATTGGGAAACAGGAAGGCTTGCGCCAGCCAGTTGCCGTCGGAGCCGGCATGGATCAGCGCTGGACCCCGCAGCGGTCCAAAGCTCGGCTGCACCGCCCATCCCAATCCGTAGGCTCCATCCGGCTGAGCGGTCTGCATCAGCGCGTAGCTCTTGGCCGTCAGGAGTCTGCCGCCGCCCAATTGGTCGAGGCAGAATAGCGCCCAATCGCGCAGCGGCATGTAGAGGTCGCCGGCCGGCGCGGTGAACGGCGGCAATTCATCCGTGGGCGTGACGGGACCACCCAGATGATGGCCGACATTCTGACCGCGATGGGTGAACCCGAAGCCGACATGGCTCATTCCCAATGGCGAGAACACCTCTTGGCGCATCAGCGCTTCATAGGATGTGCCCGTGGCGCGCTCGGCGATGACCGCAGCGACGATGTAGCCGATGTTGGAATAGTTGAAATCGGTCGTCGGTCCGACAGGCGCATCCTGCAGCTCCCCCTTGATATAGGCCAATCGGCGTTGCGACAGCGACAGCCCGCCCATATCGGAAATTTTCCAGGCGATCTTTCCATCGTCGAGACCGGCGGGCAGGCCCGAATGGTGCGACAGCAATTGCAGCAATGTCACTGGCCGGTATTGCGGCCGCATGAACGCAGCCAGCTCGGGCAGCATCTGCTCCAGCGGCGTGGTCCATGACAGAACCCCGCGCTCGACCAGGCGCGCGATCATCGCCGCGGTCATCGCCTTGGCGTCGGAGCCGATGTGCCAGACGTCGTTCCGTCTCACGGGATCGGTTCCGTCGTTGCGGCGAACGCCACGAACGGCCTCGCCCGCCACCTTTCCGTCGATCATCACCAGGACGCCCATCGCCGGCACATTTGTGCCCTGCATGGCCGAGGCGAGCACGGTGCCGAGGTCTGCGGCGGCCGCCGGCAAGGCGAGCAAGCACCACAGGACGATGGACAGGGCGCACCGCAGGCTGCTCGACGTGGCCGATTGCCGGTTCAGGCCCCGGGCTTGCGCGAAGCCGGGCGTCGGGTCGGTCAGATCAGTCATCCGAAACCTCGTCTGAAACATCAGCTTGGCATAAATTCGCGATTTATTTATATAGAACGATAATTTATTATTCAAGAGAGAAATTCCGCCATGCATTATCGCGGCCGCCGGCGGGCGCCCCATCGCATTTGCGGGCATCGCAATCGCGGTCAGGACGGCGCGGCAAAGCTGCGGCATTCTCAGGGCCAAGATGAGCGCGGCACAAAGACAAGCGGATAGAAACGGCTTCTGGGAGCGCATCGAGGCGCATATCGCGGCGCGGCTGTTCGAGCCGCTCAGCGTCGCCTCGCTCGCCGTCGCCGCCGGTCTCTCGCCCTATCATTTCTGCCGCGCCTTCACGGCGCGTTTTGGCGAAAGCCCGATGAGCTATGTCCGCAGCCTGCGTCTTGCCCATGCCGCCCAGCGGCTGGAGGCGCCCAATCCGCCAGCCCTCACCGAACTCGCCTTCGACAGCGGCTTCGAAAGCCAGGAGGCCTTCACCCGCGCCTTCCGCCGCGCCTATGGCGCGCCGCCCGGCCAGTTCAAGCGCGACGCGAAAACCATCCGCATCGAACGGGAGAGAGTGATGACCGCCGCCGCGAACGTGAAGCTCGATCTGGTGCAGCAGCCCGAACCTGTGAAGCGCGCCGCCTTCGCCGTCGCGGGAGCCTCGGCGCGCTTCAACGACGATACCAAGAATCAAATCCCCTTGCTGTGGCCCAAGCTGATCCGGCATCTGCCGCTCGCCGGCCAGCGCGGCTATCACACCTATGGCGTGAGCTGGGGCGGCCTCGCCAGCGACGGCAGCTTCCGCTACATGGCCGGCGTCGAAGTCGCGCCGGACGCAACGCTTCCCGAAGGGCTGGAGCTCTGGCCGGTGCCGGCGCAGACCTATCTCGTCTTCCGCCAGACGCTGGACGGCGGCGAAATTCACCCTCAGATGCGCGCCGCGACCGAAGCGATCTGGTCCAGGATTCTGCCGAACGCGCCGTACAAGCTCGCCAACGGCCCCGACTTCGAGGACTACGCCGAAGACTTCGCGCCGCTGAAGACGGGCGCGACGGTGGACTATTACGTGCCCATTCTCACCGGCTGACGGCGCGCGCGAAGGGGCCGGCGAGCACGGCATCTTCATACGCCGCGATGTCGCGCTCGAAATCCCATTGCAGCGCGGCCTTCTCGCTGCCGCCCAGCAGGTGGACGCAGGATGCGGTCCTGGGCGCCATGCCGGGGACATTGCCGGCGCAGGCGGGATTCAGCGTTCGATAATCGCCCTTCTGCCACAGGCTGGCGCCCGGCATGAAGCTGTATTCCAACCCGTTGCGCGCGATCTGTTTCAGGTCGGCATAGCCGAGCTTCTGCTCCAGCACGGCGCGCACATATTCGTGGCTGAGATCGATGCGGAAAACGCCTTCGTCGTCGGCCGACAGCGTTACCGGCACGCCGGCGGCGCGATAGAGCGCCAGCGGATGCTCCGCGCCTCTGATGCCGGGCGTGATGTCGTTGCTGGTCAGGTTGATCTCGACGGCGATCCGCTTGCGCGCCATTTCCGCCAACAGGGCCAGCGCATCGGTCTCGTAGGGAATGGAATAACCGTGTCCGATGCGGCGCGCGCCGGCGATCTCCACCGTGTCGCGGATGTGAAAGCCAAGCTCGGTCGGCGGCACCAGCCCCAGCGCCAACTCGCCGGCGTGCAGCGACAGCTTCACCTCCGGCTGGCGCGCGCTGAAGAAATGGAACATACGCATTTGCAGTTCGAAATCGCGCAAGCTGACCGGATCGTCCTCCGGCGCGACGAGATTGACGCCGACGAAACGCGGATCTGCCGCCACCAGCGCATAGCCGAGCGCGATCTGCGCGAAGATCTGGGCGGGCCGCAGCGTGCGCAGCACGAAGTACAGGTAGTGCACCTTGATGGCGCATGCCGCGACGATGCCATTGCAGTGAAGCTGCGCGCGCATCTTCGCCTCTGCCGCGTCGTATTCGGCGCGCGCTGCCGCGACCAGCGCCGGAAGTCTGGGCGCGATGGCGGCGTAGCTCCCCTCGAAATCGTTCGGCTCGCCGGCGAAGCCCATCACGTCGGGCGAGAATGCGGCGCCGGGATCGGTGATCTGCTCGATATAGGCGACGTTGTCGCCCGCCGCGATGCGCCGCGTCACGGCCAGCATGTCACCCAGATGCGCGGCGCCGACCGCGCCGAAACGGGAGAAGGTCGCGAATGTGTGGTCATGGCCGCTGACTTCGCCGGTGCCCAGGCCGGGCGCGAAATTGCGCATCGACAGCGCGTCGATCGTCTCCTGGTAGAATTTTGGATCGCGCGTGACGAGGTCGCGCGCCGGGACCTGCGTTGCGCTGCAGGGCGGCGGCGTCAGTGCGCGGCCGGCGCGCGCGACGCAGAAGCCGTCTTCATCGGCCCATTTCAGATAATCCTCGGCATAGACCGAGCCGTCGAGATGATTGTGCAGATCGCCGCCCTTTGGCATCGGCTGCAGCAGGATGCGCAACTGCGGCGGCGAAGCGGCATGGCGCGCGATGATCGCCGCGACCCGTGCCTCGCGCGACGGCGCGGCGTGCGCGGCCGTGGCGAACGCGAGCAGCGCGATGGCGAAGCTAAGGCGTCCCATAAGTCTGGCGCATCCTTTGTTCGGAGTGCAGTCCTGCGATGATGGGAGGATATTTCGCCGTTCCGCAACCCGGCAGGCAGGAGATTTCCGCGTCGGAGTTCGGGCCCGTGAAGAGCACGATGGAAAGGCGGCGCGTGCCGCTGCGCATGTCACGGGGCGGGTTGACCACGCGGTGAACATTCGAGATCCAACGATCGTTGGTCCAGCGCTGGATCAGATCTCCGGCGTTGACGACCAGCGTGCCGGGGATCGGACGCACATCGACCCAATTGTCTCCTGATTTCACCTGCAGCCCGCCCGGCGCTTCGTCCTGGCGCAGGATCGTGAAGCCGGAGAAATCGGTGTGCGGCCCATAGCGCATCTCGTTCTCGTTCGGCGCTGCCACCTGATCGGGATAGAGGACGCAGCGCAGGTTGAGCTCCATCCTGTCGAAGCAAGGCGCGAAGTGGTCTTGCGGAAGCGCGAGCGCCGCCGCGCTCAGGCGCATCAGCGTCAGGGCCAGCTGGCGGCCGGCGCGCATATAGTCGCGCACGCTCTCGCGAAAGCCCGGCATGTCGTCGGGCCACAGATTGGCGCGATACAGGCGCGCGTCCAGTTCGTTGTCCGGTCCGGCTGCATCGAAACGCAGATTCGCGAAGGTGAGCGACTCGCACAGATCGGGCTTGGCTTTCGCATCGCGTCCGATCCCGACCGTCTCGCTGCGCAGCGGCAGGTAGCCCTGGCCGCGGCCTTTGTCCGCGAATGTCAGTCTGGATTTCTCGTGCAATGGCCGCGCGAAAAACGTCTGCGCCTGATCATAGGTGCCGTTCAACAAGTCTTCGGAAATCCCGTGTCCCGCGACGACCGCAAATCCCGTCTGCCGCATCGCCGCGTCCCATTGCTGCGCGACGCGCGCCGAATCGGTCCCGGCAAGGAAGGGCGCGATGTCGAGGACAGGGATGCTCAAGGGTTCTCGCGCGTCGTCCGCAGCACCGGAAGCACCCAATCGGGATCGAGCGTCTTGGCCGGGTGATAGCCGCCGACCTGGCCCATGATGTCGCCGGGACGGCGCAGTTCGTAGCCGAGCAGCGCTTGCAGCGTGCGGCTCATGCTGGCGACGCGGTCCTTCGGCACGCCGAGGACAAAGTTCTCCTGTTGCCGCGCCCAGGGCTCGCAATAATGGTTGGTGTAAGCGAGGCGCGGCTTCTCGCTAAGGTTGGCGCCGGCGCCATGGACGAGCGTGCCCTGAAACAGACAGATCGCGCCCGCCGGCATGGTCAGGTGGTACACGCTTTTTGTGTCGGCGGTATTGGCGCCGCTCGACAGCGCCATGCGCAGCGCCTCGACGCGTTCGTTGTTCCACAGATGGCTACCGGGATACATCACGGTTCCACCGTTCTCCGCGGTGAAGGCATCTATGGCCCCGATCGTGCTCATGCTGATGGCGGGCCTTGGCCGTGCGAAGGGATAGAAACTGTCGTCCCAGTGGATGCTCTGCTGCTTCTCGCCCGGATAGATGCAGATCGCATGATTGGCGCTGAGCAGGTAATTGGGCAGCAGCCAGCGATCGAGCAAGGCGAGCAGGCGCGCATCCTCCGCGATCTCCTCGAACACCTCGCCGCGTCCTACCAGCGTGTAGACGCGCTCGGTGGTCAGGCCCTCGAAGGAATTGCGCCCCCGATAGGTCCCCAGATGCCCCTTGAGCCCCTCGCGGAAGCGCGCCAGCTGCTCGGCGGACATGTAGTTCTCGATGATGGTGTAGCCGAGCGTCTTAAGCCGCTCGGTATGCGTCTGCACATCGTAACCTGCCGGCAGCCTGCGCGTCGGGATCGGCCTTGCGTCCATCTCAGTTTCCTTCGTCGTCTACTCCGCCGCTTCGAGCGTCGGAATGCGCTTGATCTCCTCGGCCAAGGCGCGTTCGGCGATCTCCAGATCGTACGCCTGCTGCATGCGCAGCCAGATCTCGGGCCCGCCGCCGACGAGCTTGCCGATCCGCAATGCCAGATTGGCCGTGATCGGCTGCTTCTCGTTGAGCACATCGTAAAGCGTCTGACGCGACACGCCGAGCAGCCGCGCGATCTCCGCCTTCGGCTTGCCCAAGGCCGGCAAGATATCCTCGCGCAGATGTTCTCCGGGATGAATCGGTCTGAGACCTCTGAGAAGTGGATTGCCTGCCATCAGTGATAGTCCTCAAGATCGACATCGATTGCATCGTTGCCGCTCCACCCGAAAGTGATGCGATAATTACCGGTGGCCCAAACGGCCCAGCGTCCCTTGTCCTGTCCCTTTAGTGGGTGAAACCTCAGCCCGGATGCGTTCATCTCGTCCGGCAACCGCGCCTGATTCAAGCGCAAGAGAATACGCGCAACACGACTGCTGTTTTGCACGCTCAGCCTCGACGGATCGCCATTTTCAGCAAACCGCTTGAGCGCCTTGCTGCGAAAGGAGCGGATCATGTTCCGAAAGTGTAAGCCGGTGGTCTACGGATGTCAACCACTGGCTTACAGTTATTCCCCCACCACGCGCCTCGGCGCCGGCGCGCCGGAGAGGACTTCCTTCACCTTGGCGGCGAGCTGTTTGAGGCCGAACGGCTTGGGCAGGAAGTGCAGATCCTCGGCCTTCTCGTCGTTGCGGCGGAAGGCTTCCTCGGCATAGCCGGACATGAAGATCACGGCCATCTCCGGCTTGAGGCGCTTGACGGCGCGCACCAGCGTCGGACCGTCCATGTTGGGCATCACGACGTCGGTGATGAGAAGATGAATCGGCACCCTGGAATTCTTGACGATCTCCAGCGCCTCTTCGCCGCCGCTGGCTTCCAGCACGCTGTAGCCGCGCATCTTCAACGCCCGCGCCGCGAAACTGCGTACCGCTTCCTCGTCCTCGACCAGCAGGATCGTGTCCTGGCCGGTGACGTCGCGCAGGCCCGCGCGTTCCGGCTCGGCCACGACGGGCGCGTTCGCATCGATGCGGTGGCGCGGCAGATAGATGCGGAACGTCGTGCCCTTGCCGACTTCGCTGTCCACCATGATGAAGCCGCCGGTCTGCTTGACGATGCCGTAGACGGTGGCGAGGCCGAGCCCGGTGCCTTGCCCGATCGGCTTGGTGGTGAAGAAGGGATCGAAAATCTTGCCCAGATGCTCGCGCGCGATGCCGGTGCCGGTGTCGGCGACTTCGATCCGCACATAATCGCCGGCCGGCATCGTCGCGGTGCCGAAGGCCGAAGCGGTCGTGACGGTTTCGTTGGCGGTGCGGATCGTCACCGTGCCGCCCTTGGGCATGGCGTCGCGCGCGTTGACGACGAGGTTGATCAGCGCGTTGGAGAGCTGTGCTTCGTCGGCGTGGATCGGCCAGACGTCGGCGCCGTGCTCGAGCTTGAGCTCGACGCCTTCGCGCAGCAGCCGGCGCAACATCAAGGCCAGTTCGCCGACCACGTCGCGCACCGCCAGCACCTTGGGCTGCATGGTCTGCTTGCGCGAGAAGGCGAGCAATTGTCCCACCAGCGTGGCGGCGCGCAGCGCGTTCTGGTGAATCTCGTTGATCTCCTTGAACGAGGGATCGCCGGCCTGGTGCCGCATCAGGAGGAACTCGGAATTGCCGATGATGACGGTGAGCAGGTTGTTGAAGTCGTGCGCCACGCCGCCGGCCAGCTGGCCGACCGCCTGCATCTTTTGACTCTGGGCGAACTTCGTTTCGAGCGCCTTCTGTTCGGAGACGTCGACGAGATAGAGGATGGCGCGGCCGCCGCTGATCGGGCTGGCGAACAGTTCGGCCGTGCGTTCGTCGATGCCCGCGGCGCGCAGCTCGGCGCTGGCGACGCTGTGCGCGCCTTGCGCGGCCTGCGCGATCAGTTCGACGACGCGCATGCGGTCGGCGCTCTCGACCAGTTCGCCGACGCTGCGTCCCGCCAGGGCGCCGGACACGCCGAAGAATTTCGCGAAGGCCGGATTGGCGTCGACGATTTTGCCATCTCCCGACGCGAACGCCACGCCGACCGGCGCGTCGCGGAAGACATCGCCGATGGCGGCCGGCGCCCCGGGCACGGGCGCTGCGGTTGGCGCCTTGGCCACGTCCTTGGTCTGCGCGCCGGCGGCAAGGCGCGGCGTGAACCACCACGCGGTCTGCCCGCCCGACAGCGGCCGCACGGCGGCGACGATCTCGATGCCCGGACCGACGGTGAAGGATTCCTCGCGCGCCACGCCTTCCGCCGCGCCGCGCGTCAGGCGATAGAGAACGGCGGCCGAGGGCTCGCCGGCCAGCGCCAGTTCCGGCGGCGGCGCGGATTCGCCTTCGCCCGCGCCCGACATGCGCCGGTAGACGTCGTTGCAGTCCAGCACGGCGCCGTCGCCGCCGGTGATGGCCCAGGCGACATTGGCGCGCGCCGCCGCTTCGGCGACGCGGCGCGCATCGGCGGTGCTCAGTTTTTCCTTCGGCCAGACCGCGAACAGAAACAGGCTCGCCACCGCGCCGATGGCGGCCAGCAGCATGACGCCGGCCCAGCCGACCTTGTCGGCCGAGGTCACGGCGAGCCCGGCGGAGGCCAGCGCCAGGAACACGAATCCCAGCGCCGCCCAGCGCCAGGCGCCGGCCGGAATGCCAAGACTGGTACCGAGGGAGCGTGTCGCCATCATCTGATTCGCGAGTCTAACCGAGGCAAGTGGGTTTTGCTGTCCTTGCGGGCAAGAACTTGTTCGGAAATTGGCATGGCCGCGCCGCCGCCCGTTTGACGAATCGCAAGGCTCCGCTACACTTTATGATAGCGTTACCAATAGCAATGGACAGAACTCATGAGGCGGCTCGGGCTGGCGACGCTGGCTCTCTTTGCGATGGCTGGGGCCGGGGCGCAGGCGCTCACCATCATTGTGCCGCCACCCAACCCGCATTGGGTCGCAAGCTGGGCGACGCCGCAGCAGATTCCTGAAGCGAGGAACGCCTTGCCGCCCACGGCGCTGCACGACGCCACGCTGCGCCAGGTCGTGCACCTGTCGCTCGGCGGCGGGACGCTGCGCATCCACATCTCCAACGTCTTCGGCATTGCGCCGCTGCACCTCGCGGCGGCGCATATTGCAAGGCCCGGTGCGACGCCGGGCAGCATCGAGGTCGCGAGCGATCATGCGCTCAGCTTTTCCGGCCGCGCCGACGTGACCGTTCCGGCGGGCGCGGACTACATCTCCGATCCGGTCGAATTCCGGGCGCTGCCGCTCAGCGATCTGGCGATCACGCTGCACTACGACGAAGCCCCGGCACAGCAGACCAGCCATCCCGGCTCGCGCGCCACAAGTTTCTATGCGCCCGGCGATCATGTCGCCGACGCAGGTCTGGTGGGCGCGACCGCGGTCGACCACTGGTTTCAGATCGAAGGCGTGGATGTGATCGCCTTCAGCGATGCCGGCGCCGTGGTCGTGCTCGGCGACTCCATCACCGACGGCCATGGCGCGACCACCAATGGCAACGACCGCTGGACGGACGCGCTGGCGCGGCGCCTGCGGATGTCGCCGGACTGGGCAAGTGTCGGCGTGCTCAACAAGGGCATCGGCGGCGGCCGCCTTCTGCTCGACGGGCTCGGTCCCAGTGCGCTGGCGCGCTTCGACCGCGACGTGCTTGGCCCCGCAACCGTGAAATGGCTCATCGTGCTCGAAGGCATCAACGACCTGGACGTGCTCACCCGCGACGCGCCGGCGACACCGCAAGCCCACGCCGCCATGGTGGCTGCCGTCATCGCCGGCTACCAGCAGATCGTGACGCGCGCCCATGCCCACGGCATCAAGGTGTATGGCGCGACGCTGCTGCCGGATCTCGGCAGCACCTATTACCACCCGGACGCGCAGAACGAGGCCGATCGTCACGCGGTGAACGCCTGGATCCGCGCGCCGGGAAACTTCGATGCCGTGATCGACTTCGACTTGGCGTTGCGCGATCCCGTTTTCCCCGATGCCCTGCTGCCGCTTTACGACTCCGGCGATCACCTGCACCCCGGGCCTGTCGGCTATCAGGCGATGGCCGATTCCGTGCCGCTCGCGCTGTTCGCACCGCCCGTGACCGCCAGGCCGCGCAAGCCGAGGCACCGGTGAGACACGTGGTTCTCGCCACGGTGTTCTGCGCACTCGCCGCGCCGGCCGCGGCGCAACAGATCGCGCTGAGCTTCGACGATCTGCCGTCGCACAGCGCGCTGCCGGCGGGCGAAACGCGCGTCGATGTCGCCAAGCAGATCATCGCCGCGCTGAAAGATGCGAAAACCCCGCCGGTCTACGGCTTCGTCAACGGCATCCGGCTGCAAGACGATCCGGCGTCCGCCCCGGTGCTGCAGCTGTGGCGCGACGCGGGATTTCCGCTCGGCAACCACACCTGGTCACACATGAATCTCAACCAGCACACGGCGGAGGAATGGCAAGCCGACACGGCGAAAAACGAAGCCGTGCTGGCGCCGTTGAAGGGCGACTGGCATTGGCTGCGTTACCCCTATCTCGCCGAGGGCGACACGCCCGCCAAGCATGACGCGGCGCGGGCCTTTCTCGCGAGCCGTGGCTATCGTATCGCCGCCGTGACTCTGAGTTTCGACGATTATTTGTGGAACGAGCCATACGCGCGGTGCGTCGCCAAGGGCGACGCCAAGACGATCGCCGTGATGGAAAATGCCTGGCTCGCCGCCGCCGAAACGAGCCTCGCCTATTATGCGGCGCTTTCGCACGAGCTCTACGGCCGCGACATTTCCTATGTCCTGCTCATGCATCTGGGCGCCTTCGACGCGCGCATGCTGCCGCGCTTGCTGGCGCTCTATCGCGCCAAGGGTGTGACGCTCATTTCGCTGGAGCAGGCCGAAGCCGATCCGTTCTATGCGCCGGCCATGAACCCGGCCGCGCCGAACGCTCCCATGACGCTTGAACAGGCGATGGCCGCGCGCGGCGTCACCTTCGTGCCGCGCGTCGTACAGGTGCTGCCGTTCGACTCGCTCTGCCGTTGAGACGTGCTAAATTTTCGCCATGCCGGACCTCTACCCGAAAATCGAGCCCACCGAATACGGCATGCTCGATGTCGGCGGCGGCCATCGCCTCTATTGGGAAGTCTGCGGCAACCCGCGTGGCAAGCCGGCGGTCGTCCTGCATGGCGGCCCCGGCTCGGGCTGCACGGCGGACATGCGCCGCTTCTTCGATCCGGACAAATATCGTGTCGTCCTGTTCGATCAGCGCAATTGCGGACGCAGCACACCGCATGCCGGCGACGTCGCGACCGATCTTGCGGCGAACACCACGCGGCATCTGCTGTCCGACATCGAGGCCTTGCGCGCGCATCTGAAGATCGGACGCTGGCTTGTGCTCGGCGGCTCGTGGGGCGTCACGCTCGGCCTCGCCTATGCTGAGGCCAATCCCAGCCGCGTCTCGCAGATGGTGCTGTTCGCCGTCGGCACCCAGCGGCGCAGCGCCATCCGCTGGCTCTATCACGATGCCGGACAGTTCTTTCCGCAAGCCTGGTCGCGCTTCGCCGGCCATGCGGGCAACGCGCCCGATCTCGTCGAAGCCTATTGTCGCCTACTCAACGATCCCGATGCCGGCGTTCGCGAAGCCGCGGCGCGGGCGTGGTGCGACTGGGAGGATGCGGTGGTTTCCACCGCGCCGAACCGCAAGCCCGGCGCGCGCTACGCCGATCCGAAATTCCGCATGTGCTTTGCGCGGATCGTCACGCATTACTTCCGGCACGATGCCTGGCTCGAGGATGGCGTATTGCTGCGTGATGCGCACCGCCTGAAGGGCATTCCGGCTGTCCTGATCCATGGCCGCCTCGACATGGGCACGCCGCTCTCCGGCGCCGAAGAATTGTCGCGCGCCTGGCCGGGCAGCGAACTGATAGTCGTCGAAGAGGCGGGCCACGAAACGCGCACGCCGGGCATGCGCGAAAATATCGTCGCGGCGCTGGATCGGTATTCTAATTTGCCCTGATCTTGCCGCTCAGCCGCATGACGTAGCCGATGACCTGGGCCACGGCCTTGAAGTGCTCCTGCGGAATGACTTCGTCGACCTCGACGGTGGCGTGCAGGGCGCGGGCCAGGGGCGGGTTCTCGATGATCGGAACGTTATGTTCCTTGGCCACTTCGCGGATCTTGAGGGCCAGCGCGTCGACGCCTTTGGCGACGCAGATCGGCGCGGCCATCTTGCCGGATTCATATTTCAGCGCGATCGCATAATGCGTCGGGTTGGTGATGATCACGGTCGCCGTCGGTACCGCCGCGATCATGCGTTTCTTGGCCCGCTCCAGGCGGATCTGGCGGATCTTGGCCTTGATCTGCGGGTCGCCTTCGTTCTGGCGGTATTCTTCCTTGATCTCCTGCTTGGACATCTTGTTGCGTTGCAGGAAGCGATAGCGCTGCATCACATAGTCGGCCGCCGCGATGGCCGCGAGCGCCGCCAGCGCCGCGATCAGCACCTTGTAGAGCAGGTGGCCCATATCGCCGACCACGCCCATCGGCGACTGATCCATCACCGATTGCAGCATGGTTCGCTCGGGCCAGATCTGCGTCCACACGGCAAAGCCGACGACGCCGATCTTTGACAGGCCCTTGACCAGGTTCATCAGGCCTTCGAGGCCGAACATCCGCTTGAGGCCGGCGATCAGCGACAGCTTGGCGAAATCCGGCTTGATCTTCTCGAGCGTGAAGCTCGGCCGGGCCTGCAGGACGTGGCCGCCGATCGCCGCCACCATCATCACCGCGAACACCGGACCCAATATGCCGGCCAGCGTCATCGCCACATGCCAGGCCAGCGCCATGAGTTCGCCGCCACTGACGCCCATCTGTTCGGGCTGCTCGATGAAGATGCGCATGGCGTTGGTCAGGCCCTTCAACGTCGAGCCGCCGAACATCATGATCGCCATGGTGCCGCCGAGCAGCAGCACGAAGGTCGAAACTTCCGGGCTCTTGACGACGTCGCCATGCTCGCGCGCGTCGGCCAGCCTTTTGGGGGTAGGGGCCTCGGTCTGCTGTGAGGGATCGCGATCGTCAGCCATGGCCTACAAAAAGCTCGCCATCTGCGCCGAATAGAAATTCAGGAACAGCGTCATCATCGAGCCGAGCAAGAGCGCCATCAGCACGAAACCGAACATGATGTTGATCGGCATGGCGACGAAGAAGACCTGCAATTGCGGCATCAGCCGCGCCAGGATGCCGAGCGCGGCATAGAGCGCGAAGCCGAAGACCAGGAACGGCGCGGCCAATTGGAAACCGAGCACGAAGGCCGCGCTCACCAGCCTGATCGTCAGTTCGGCCATGTCGCCGGTGGGCAGCGCCGCGCCCGGCGGCAGCATCTTGTAGCTGCCGGCGATGGCGCCGATGGCGATATGATGCAGGTCGGTGGAGAAGATCAGCACCGCGCCGAGCAGCGCGAAGAAATTGCCGATGACGGCGCCCTGCTCATGCTGCGTCGGATCGACCGTCTGGGCATAGGCAAGGCCGGTCTGGGTGGCGATCAGATAGCCGGCGGTCTGCAGCGAGCTCATGATGATGCGCGACATGCCGCCGATCAGGATGCCGCTCGTGACTTCCTGGGCGATCAACAGGCCGAGCCGCATCGCGTCGGCCGGCGGCTGGGCGGGATAGGCGCTCTGCACCACCGGTGCCAGCGCCACCGAAACCGCCAGCGCCAGCACCAGCCGCACCCGTGCCGGAATGCCGCCTTCGCCGAGCGCCGGCAGCAACATCATCATCGACCCCGTCCGCGAGAACACCAGCAGATAGGTGAGGATGATGCCGGAGAGTTCGGGAAGGTGGATGTGCATTATTTTCCTCCCCCGTTGTTACGGGGGAGGTGGATTGCCCGCACTTCGCGGGCAAGACGGAGGGGGGACGCCCCGCACCGGCTCCCCTCTCGCCTTGCTGCGCTCGGCAGGGAATGACAGCTGTGGATAATTGTTGCCGTGGTAGCAACACAACAAGCGGCACTGTTGCTACCACGGCAACACTCTTACATTACCCCCCATGCGCTACGGCCCCAACCTTCTCGAAGAAATCCTCCGCCGGACGGACATCGTCCAGCTGGTCGGCCGGCGCGTGAAGCTGACCCGCAAGGGCAACACGCTGTGGGGCTGCTGCCCGTTCCACAACGAGAAATCCGCCAGCTTCAAGGTCGAGAATGAACGCCGCCGCTACAAATGCTTCGGCTGCGGCGCCGGCGGCGACGCCTTCAAATGGCTGGTCGAAACCGAAGGCCTCACCTTCCCCGAAAGCGTCGAGCGCCTCGCCGGCGAGGCCGGTGTCGAACTGCCCAAATGGACGCCGGAGGAAGAAGCCCGTGAGGAAAAGAAGAAATCGCTCTACGACGTCATCGAGGCGGCCTGCGCCTTCTTCGAGGAGCAGCTCGCGGCGCGCGGCGG
>DATCAT010000034.1:0-3716 GCA_036512455.1 Rhizomicrobium sp. | reverse complement strand
CCATCGACGACCGGCCGAGCGCCTTGCGTTATCCGCGCGGCGAGGGCCTGGGCGTGCCGCTGCCGGCGGAGGGCAAGCCGCTCGAGCTCGGCAAGGGCCGCATCCTGCGCGAAGGCCACAAGGTGGCGCTGTTGTCCTACGGCGCGCGGCTCGGCGAGTGCCTGAAGGCGGCCGACGAACTGGCCGCGCTCGGCCTGTCGACCACGCTGGCCGATGCGCGCTTTGCCAAGCCGCTCGACGTCGACTTAGCTCTGCGGCTGGCGCGCGAGCACGAGGTATTGGTGACCATCGAGGAAGGCGCGGTCGGCGGCTTCGGCTCCTATGTCTTGCAGGCGCTCTCCGACAACGGCGTGCTGGATGCCGGCTGCAAGGTGCGCACCATGGTGCTGCCCGACGTGTTTCTCGACCAGGACACGCCCGCCGCGCTGTATGCCAAGGCCGGCCTCGACGCCCGCGGCATCGTCGCCAAGGTGTTCGAGGCGCTCGGCAGAGACGCCGCCGCCGAGACCGTGAAGCTGGCGTAAGATCTGCGCTATATGCCCACCCGCCAACGTGCCGATCGACTGCTGGTCGAGCGCGGCCTGTTTCCGAGCCGCACCAAGGCGCAGGCCGCGATCGCGGCCGGGCTGGTCACCGCTAACGCGGCGCCGGTGCGCAAGGCGTCGGAAGAAATCGCGGTGGACGCCGCGTTGAGCGCGACGCCGGCACATCCTTACGTGTCGCGCGGCGGGGTGAAACTCGCCGCGGCGCTCGATCATTTCAAATTCGATCCGCAGGGACGCATCTGCCTCGATGTCGGCGCCTCCACCGGCGGTTTCACGCAAGTTTTGTTGGAACGCGGCGCCAAGCGCGTTTACGCGGTCGACGTCGGGCACGGACAGTTGCATGAAAGCCTGCGCGGGCGACCTGAGATCGTGTCATTGGAGCAGACCGACATCCGCACGCTGTCCGCGGCCCAATTGAACGAGCCGCCGGATTTGGTCACCGTCGATGTCAGCTTCATCTCGCTCAAGCTGGCGCTTCCGCCCGCGCTTGCCTTGGCGAAACCGCCCGCGCAACTCATCGCGCTGATCAAGCCGCAATTCGAGGCCGGCCGCGCCCAGGCCAAGAAAGGCATCGTGCGCGACCCGGCCGTACATGCCGCGGTCTGCGACGACATTTCGGCCTTCGTCGCCTCGCTCGGCTGGCGTGTGCTAGGCATTATCCCCTCACCGATCGCCGGCGGCGACGGCAATGCCGAATTTCTGCTCGGAGCCGCCAAGTGACCGAACAACTCATTATTGCGCGCCTCGGGCATCGCGGCGACGGCGTTGCCGATACGCCGGCCGGGCCGGTCTTCGTACCCTATGCATTGCCGGGCGAGACGGTGACGGTCGAGCCGGTCGCCGGCCATCCCGACCGCCGGCATCTGGATCATGTCGACAAGCCGAGCCATGAGCGCGCCATCCCGATCTGCAAGCATTTCGGCCAATGCGGCGGCTGCGCCCTGCAACACTGGTCGCTGGCCGAATATCACTTATGGAAACGCGGGCTGGTGGCGGAGGCGCTCAGCGCTGCCGGGCTGGTCGCGCCGCTCGAGCCGCTGATCGACGCGCATGGGCAAGGCCGCCGCCGCGCGGTGCTGCATGCGCGGCGCGGCACCAAAGACCTGTTGGAAGTCGGCTTCACGGCGCCGCGCGCGCATCACATCGTCGCCATCGATAGCTGCCCGATCCTCGCACCCGGCCTAAACGGCGCCATCGCGGCGGCCTGGGCGATCGCCGAAATCCTCAAGCCGGCGGACAAGCCGCTCGATATCCAGGTGACCGCGACCGATTCCGGCATGGATGTGGACGTGCGCGGCTCCGGTCCGCTTAACTCCGGACGCACGACGGCGCTCGCCGGCGTCGCCGAAAAGCACAAGCTCGCACGCATCACCCGTCATGGCGAGCTGGTGGCGCAAGACGCGCAGCCGCTGCTGAAAATCGGGCGCGCCCAGGTACCGCTGCCGCCGGGCGCGTTTCTGCAGGCGACAGCCGCGGGCGAAGCAACGCTGGCGCGGCTGGTGCTCGACCATGTCGGTGCCGCAAAACGCGTCGCCGATCTGTTTTGCGGCATCGGCCCATTTGCGCTGAGAATCGCCGAGCGCGCGCGCGTCTCCGCCGCCGACAGCGAGGCGAGCGCGATCAAAGCGCTCGAGCGCGCGGCGGCCAACACCAGCGGCCTCAAACCGGTGCAGGCGCAAGCGCGCGACCTGTTCCGCCGCCCGTTCATGGCCGCGGAACTCAAAGGCTTCGATGCCGTGGTATTCGATCCGCCGCGCCAGGGCGCCGAGGCGCAGGTGCGCGAACTGGTCAAAAGCGCCGTGCCGGTGGTGATCGCGGTATCGTGCGATGCGACGACCTTTGCGCGCGATGCGCGCATTCTGGTCGACGGCGGCTACAAGCTTGTGAGCGTCACGCCGGTCGATCAGTTCCGCTATTCGTTCCACGTGGAGATGGTGGGGAAGTTCGAAAGATAGGGACGCGCGTAATTTCACCTCTCCCCGCGTGCGGGGAGAGGTAATACCAACGGCCCCGAATATTGACTCATTGAGGGATTCCCAAATCAGGGAAAGTCTGACTCGATGCTGGCTCTTGAAAGAGGAGCAGCATCGATGGGTGCAGCGGTTGCGATCGGACGGCTTGATATGACGGCATCGGCTCTCCGGGCGGCTGCGAGCCGGGAGAAGGACGGGGCAGCAGCGCGGCGGATACTGGCGCTTGCGCTGGTGCTCGACGGGGCGGATCGCAAGACGGCGGCCGAAACCTGCGGCATGGATCGGCAGACCTTGCGGGATTGGGTGCATCGCTACAACGCCGAGGGCCTGACCGGGCTGCACGATCTGACGCCACCGGGTCCCAAGCCGAAACTCACGGCCGAACAGCAGGCGGAGCTGGCCGGGCTGGTCGAGATGGGCCCCGACCCGGCTCGTCACGGGGTGGTGCGCTGGCGGCGCGTGGATTTGCGCGACGAGCTGCAACGGCGCTTCGGCGTCGCGTTGCACGAACGCTCGGTCGGCAAGGTTCTGGCGAAGCTCGGCTACTGCCGGCTCTCTGTGCGCCCGCGCCATCCGCAGACGGATGAAGAAGCCCAGGAGGCATTTAAAAAAACTTCGCCGCGACGGTCGTCGCGCGGCTCCCCGACCATGCCAAAGATAAGCCCGTTGAAATCTGGTTCCAGGACGAGGCGCGCATCGGCCAGCAAGGCACGCTGACCCGCGTCTGGGCTAGGCGTGGAACGCGGCCGCGCGCGCCGCGCGACCAACGCTACGAATGGGCCTACATCTTCGGCGCCGTCTGTCCGCAGCGCCGCGCTACGGCAGCCCTCGTCGTCCCAGCCGCCAACACCGAAGTCATGTCATTGCATCTGGCCGAGATCGGTCGTCAGGTCGCTCCAGGCAGCCACGCCGCTCTGGTCCTCGACGGTGCGGGCTATCACGTCGCCAAGGATCTCGCCGTCCCCCACAACATCACCCTCGTCCCCCTGCCGCCCTACGCGCCCGAACTCAACCCAATCGAAAACGTCTGGGAATATCTGCGCGGCAACAAGCTCGCGATTACCGTATTCGACAGTTACGACGACATCCTCGACAAGGCATGCGATGCCTGGACATTCTTCGCCAACGACCAAAACCGCATCGCGTCCATCACAACCCGATCATGGGCAACGGTCATTCTTTAAGGCCGTTGGTATAA
>DATCAT010000033.1:0-22828 GCA_036512455.1 Rhizomicrobium sp. | reverse complement strand
CCTTGTGGTGGTCGCCGAGGTGCAGGTCGAATTGCTGCTGGCCGAGGTGCAGGCCTTCTGCGGCAGGCCGACGCCATAGGTGGCGCCGTCATAGACCCAGTCGGAGACCAGGCCCGACTCGCCGCGCTCGGTCGGCCGGCCCAGCAGGTCGTAGGTCAGCGTCGTCGTCTGGCTCTTGGCGTCCACTTGGCTCTTGAGCTCGCCCAGCACGTCCGAGACATAGGTCCAGTGGCCCATGTCGGGATCGTAGGAATCGGTCTTGTTGCCGCGCAGGTCGTAGGCGTTGGTGATCGTGTTGCTCGACGGGTCGGTCACCGTCAGCAGCCGGCCGAAGGCGTCGTAGACGTAACTCGTGGTGTGGCTGGCCGCATCGACGACCGAGGCCGGCTGCCCCTGCGCGTTCAGCGTCGTCGAGGTCGTCTGGCTGTGATCGTTGGTCTTGGAGACCGTCAGGCCGTTATACGACATCGTGTAATAGCCGCTGCTGTTGGGGAAATCCTGGCGGGTCACGCGCCCCAGCGCGTCATAGGTGTTGACGGTGTAGTTGGGCGAGTTGATCGCCACGAAATAAGGCCGGCTGGTCTCAGAGACCCGGCCATAGGAGTCGTAGACGGTGGCGGTGCGGCTGACGCTGCCGTCATAGGCCTGCATGTCCTGGGCGATGACGCGGTTGAGTGCATCGAAATAGACGGTGACGATCGGGCCGATCTGCGTGGTGCCGTTGGAGGCGAAGGCCTCGGTCTGTTTCAGGTAAGCGCCGTAGGTCGGGCAGCTCGCCGAGCCGCCATTGACGCCCGAGCAGAAGGCGAAGGAGATGGCGGTCTTGGTCGAATCCGGCCGCGTCTCCAGCGTCATGCGGCCGAAGCTGTCGTAGCTCCAGCTCGTGGTGTGGCTGTTGAGATCGGTGTGGCTGGTCGGCGCGCCGAAGCTTGCGCTGAACGCGGTGCTGTCGGCTTGCGACAGCGCGTTGGTGGTCGAGGTCTGGAACTCGCCGGCCGTGTCGTAGCCGGCATCGTTGGTGCGCGTGGTGATCGCCGTGCGGTAGCTGTCCGACGAGCAGCCGGCGCCGCTCACCTGCGCGGCGGTGCGGTTGCCGAAACCGTCCAGCGTGTAGTCGGTCTGCAGTTTGTATTCGCAGTTGGACGGTTCGACGATCGTCTGCGTCAGCAGGCCCGACGTCGAATCGTGCGCGAAGGAGGCGCTGCGCGTGATGTTGGAGGAGCCGACGACATTGTCGACGCTGGCCGTCGCCAACTCGCCCAGGATCCAATGCGTCGTGTCGTTGGTGAAGGTGTTGGTCGTGGTGCTCGACGAGCCGTCGCTCACCGACGCGGTGATCGTCAGCGCGTTGCCGTAGCTGTCATAGGTGTAGTCGGTCGTGGTCGTCGGCAGCGTCGCGCCGTTGGCGTCGTGACCGCTGACGACGCTCTCGCTCAGGGAGACGAAATTGCGCGTGCCGCCGAGATTGCTGGCGGCCCAGGTGTTGCTGACCGAGCGCAGCGTGACGCCGCTGAGGACGCTGGTCTGGGACGAGACGCGGCCGACATAGGGGAAATCGGTGCGGTAATTGGTGGTCTGCACGATGGTGGTTTGCGAATCGGTCATCACGACCTGCGCGAAGCCGAACAGCGCGGCCGCGGTCGAGGCGGACGTGATACCGGAGTAGGCGGAGTTGGTATGCCCGCCCACGGCCTGCGCGTATGTGGTCGTCGCGAAACGTCCGAACGCGCCGGAATAGGCGAATGTCTGCGTGTAACTGCCGCCGATGCCGTTGCTGGCGGAGACCTGCGAGACGACATAGACCGGGCCGTCCAGCGCGATCTGCGGATAGGTCGCCGTGCCTTTGGCGTAGAGCGAGCCGTTCTTGTTCAGGCGATCGTAGGTGATCGTCGTCGTCGCGCCGATGCCGTTCGAGATGCTGGTCATCGCCTCGGGCACGAACGCGAAGGTGTACAGCATGTCGCCGGAGGATTTCTTCATCCAGAAGTCCTGCCCGCCATCATTGTTCCAGTCCGCCACCACGGCGCTGACCGAGGTGTCGCTGTTGGAGATGGTGGTGACCTGGGTGAAGTCGGTCCCCGTCGACAGGAAGACCGTATGGGCTGTTCCGCTGGCTTGCGACAACAATACGACGTCGGCGCGGCCGTCGCCGTCCCAATCGCCGGCCATGACCTTGTAGTTGTGCCAGCTCGACGAACTCGTAACCGTGTGGCCGCTGGTGAAGCCCGTGCCGGTCGACAGATAAATCGTCGCCGCGCTGGCGCCGATCACCAGCAGATCGCTCTTGCCGTCGCCGTTAAAGTCGCCGAGCACGATGGTCGAGCCGGTGAAGTTCGTGACCGACACGGATGTCGTTGCCGGACTGCAAAAATAATGGATCAGATTGCTGGCGCCCTGTGCCAGCATGTCGGTGCAGCCGTCGCCGTCGAAATCGGCCGGCACCAGCGTGCCGGTGGCCAGGCTCGAATCGCCGCCGTCGCTGGTGAACGTTCCGTCCCCGTTGCTGAACAGCGCGGCCGTCGAAGTGCTGTTTTGATCGAAGAGATCGGTTCGCCCGTCGCCATTGAAGTCGCCCAGGAACTCGTTGGGGTCCAGATCGCCGTCCGTCACGACCTGGTTGAGCGCCCCAGCCTCGCTGTTTTTCATGACGTTGGTATAGTTCTGCGGATTGTAGGAATTGCCGCCCAGACCGACCCAAAATTTCTGAGTCGTGACCACGTCGCTGAAGCCATCGCCGTCGATGTCGCCCAACTGGATCGCGCCGGTCGTCTGCAGGAAGCACGCGGTGCTGCTATAGGCGACCTGCGCATGGGGGCACGATCATCTGGTAGTAGTGATACGTCGCCGTCATGCTGGCGGCGGAAAAACTTCCGCCGCTGGAGCCGGAATAGATCACGCCGCCGCTCGGGCAGGTGTTGTTCAGCGACACGGCATCCGTCAGCCCATCGCCGGTGAAATCTCCGGCGAGCAGCGTGTAGCCCTGTGTCGTGCTGATCGACGTGCCGGTCATCGTCGGCAGGCCGGATCCGCCTTGCCAGCCGAAAGTGGTAGGAGCGAGGCAATTGCTGCCGCCGCTGTCGCAAAGCGTGACGGATGTAAGCCGCGAATGAAGCGATAACGTGCCGGCGCGGTAGGCGAGCTGATAGTCCAGGACGAGGTTGGCGCCCTGATACGTCTTCACATGCGTGAGCAAGGCGGTCGTCTGCTGCAACGAGCCCGCCTGGTAGGTCGGCGTCACGTCGCTTCGCGACGTACTGTAGGTGAATTGCACGGAATTGTAGGTCGATAGACTGGCGCCCGCATTGCCCGTGTAGTCGACGCGGGTGGGATATATCTGGCCGTTGGTCGTGTCGTTCGTATACGTCGCGGTGAGATAATTGCCCTTGGTATCGGTGATCTTGTCGACCGCCCATAGACGGACCGTGGACGTGCCGACCGCCAACGCGCGTGAGTCCGTTGTATTTCCGAACTCCAGGGTCAGGCCGGTTCTGGCGTGCAACTCGAACCATGAGGGGCCGCTACCGGCAGTGCCGTGCGCCAGTATCTTGGAAAAGCCTTCAATCTCGGTGCGATACTCGCTGCCGTCGGCGCCGTAGGTTCCGCTGATCAGAATCAGCCTCTGACCGCCCAGGCAAAAGCGGTCGTTGCTGTCATAGTTGATGCCCCCTTGCACGCCGTCCTGCGCGACCGTGCGCGAGCAGCGCGTGATGGACGGAAGTCCGCCCAAAGACCACTGCCAACCGACGAACCCGTCGCCCGTTTGACTCGAATAATCGAGCGACAGCGAAGGCACCATGCCGGCGGTGCCGGGCGGGACCGAGATCGGAATCGAATAGTTCGCGGCGCCAGTGGCGCCGACATTGAACTGACCCGGCACAATCATCGCCGGCGCGGCGCTCACTGCCTGGATGCCCTCAAACTGCAGGACGACCAAGATGAATGCGATCGATGGTATTATTCGATGGAGACCTTCCCATCTTGGCTTTGATGGTCGCGATGGCTTTCGATTTCTTGCCAGCCAGCCAGTTTTCGCATGAACGCCATTGAGTGGCCGCGTGGTCCGGGCCGGATCGCGAACAGACATGAGTATGCCCCAAGGTGCGGTGGCGATAGCTCACATCTGCGCAATACATGCGCGAGCGCCTGGATTTTTGGGCTCGAAATTGCCGGCGGTCAAGCAATTGGCCGCTGTTGCAATGCTGTTGGTAGCAGCTTTTTGCGACATTCCTTCGCGCGCCATCAACGATTTCGCTGGAGAGTATGACAAATGATACTAGTGACCCTTCCCAAACGCTTCCTCGTCCGTCGCGCCATAGGCCGCTCTTTGTCACCCATGAGGATCATCGGGTCGAGCGGCGAAGTATCGAGGTGGCCGCTTTATAGTCGGTGTACGAGTTCTTGGGGGCTGCGCCCCATCGCCGTCAAGACCAGGACGAGCACATCCAGGTGACCGTGTAGTCGCTTCGCTCCGGCCCGCGCCAGTTCACTTGGCTGCGGTCTGTGACGGCTCTCCCCGCTCATTGCCGCTTGGCTAGTTCGGTTTGCATTGCGCAAACCATGTGGGAGAAAGCCATGAAAACTGAAAATCCAATCATCACCGACCTGATGGAGTGGCAGGGGATCGTTCTGTCAGTGTCTTACCAATCGGAGTATCTGGGGATGGAGGGCATGGCCCACCTCACCATTCAGGTTCGGGGAACGAAGCATTATTCCTTACCCATTACCGGGACAGGCTATCGGTCGCACTTCGAGAGCGAGGCGGAGATCGCCGAGAGGGGCGGACCGCTCGCATACGTTCGCGCGTGGCTCGACGCGGAGGCGGCCAAGCCGGAATGGCTGGAACAGGACCCGAAAAATCGGCAGTTGAGTTTGTTCTAGCGCGGTCCCCGTACCTTACCTCTTTCCGGTGGACTTGATCCTCGGGTGGAGTATGTATGGAATAACTTCTGCGATGTGCGAATCTGGACAGCGTTCGCATTCGTGGTCGGGAAACGTCGAACAGCGTTCTTCGGCAAATTAGCTACACAGCTTCTACACAGGACATTTCACCGCCATTTTAGCTTTATGAAACAATGTATTATTTCAATGAAAACTCCCCTTGAGGGAGAGGTGGTTAGACCTTCATCATCTTCCCGTCCGCGACATACACGAACGGTCTTGCCCCGCCGGTCGCGGCGCGGTGTTCGTCGACCCAGGGCATGACTTCCGGCACCGCGCGGCGCCTGGGCGGGAGCTGGAACTCCATCGGGAAGGCGAGCCGCGTCTGCTGCGTCGCGTTCGGCTGGGTGCGGTGCAGCGTCTCGGAATGATGGAACGTCGCGCCGCCCATCTTGAGCGGGCAGGGCACCGCCTTGGAGGCGTCGACCGGCTCCTTCGCCATCAGCACGTTGTATTGCGGCTCGTCTTCCTGGGCATGCGGCACCAGACCCTTCTTGTGCGAGCCCGGAATGAACTGCATCGCGCCCATCTCGATCGAGACGTCGTGCATCGGCAGCCAGACGCCGAGCGCGCAATAGTCGAGCTCGGGTTGCCAATAGGCGTGGTCCTGGTGCCAGGACACGGCGCGCCCGCCGGGCTTCTTCTCGATCATGTGACCCCAGCTCGAGAGATCGCTCTCCTCGACGCCGAGCAGCGCCGCGGCGTAGCGCTTGGCGTTGCGGCGAAACTGCGTCTCCATCAACTCGGGAAAATAGATTTCCGGAAAGAAGGCTTGGGCGAGCCGCGCCGGTGGCTGGCCCGGCAGCGGCGTGCCTGAGCGGTCGAGCGGCGCGCCCGGCTTGCCGGCGTTGTCCTCCGAAAACAGGTATTCGAAAATCTGCCGCATCCAGGCGACTTCCTCGTCGCTCGTGATGCGCTGCACGCTCAGAAAGCCGTTGTCGCGGAAGAACTCGATCTCTTCCCGGCGCGGGGTCAGTTCGAACGGGATCGCGGGCGGCGGCCCGAACATCGGCTTGCTCATAGCTAGAATGTTAGCTAGGGCCAAAGGCCCGTGCAAGACTTGACGCATCGCTCCTCCGAAAGACCGTCCCATGCCCGTGATGTCCACCGCGCTCGTCACCGCCGGCGACGCCCAGTTCTCGCTGCAGCAGGTCGAGCTTGGCGATCCGCAAGCGAACGAAGTGCTAGTGGAACTCAAAGCCAGCGGCGTCTGTCACACCGATCTCGACATGCTGAACCGCCGCTTCGCCCATGTCATGGGCCATGAAGGCGCCGGCGTCGTGCTCGCCGCCGGCGCCAACGTCGAACACGTCGCGCCCGGCGACAGGGTGATCCTCAACTGGGCGATTCCCTGCGGCGAATGCTTTCAATGCCGGCTGGGGCGCGAGAACATCTGCGAGAAGCGCCCTTACGTGCCGACGGCCCGGCGCAACTGGAACGGCAAGCCGCTTTATCCCTCGTTCGGCCTCGGCACGATGGCGACGCACACCGTGGTGCCCAGGCAGGCCGTCGTGAAGATCGACGTCGAGATTCCGTATGCCTCCGCCGCACTGCTCGGCTGCGGTGTGATGACCGGTTTCGGTTCAGTGACCAACGCGGCCAAGGTGAAGCCCGGCAGTTCCGTCGTCGTGCTCGGCACCGGCGGCGTCGGGCTCTCCTGCATCCAGGGCGCGGCGCATGCCGGCGCCGCGATGATCGTTGCCGTGGACATCAATCCGCAGCGTCTCGAACTCGCCAAACAGTTCGGCGCGACGCACAGCTTTCTCGCCGCCAAAGATGACGCCGGCCTGATCGAAGCCTCCAGGCAGGTGAAGAAACTCGTCGGCCGCGGCGCCGACTACGCGTTCGAATGCACCGCCGTGCCGGAGCTGGGGGCAGCCCCGCTCGCCTTCATCTGCAATGGCGGCACCGCCATCGCGGTCAGCGGCATCGAACAGGTCGTGGCCATCGACATGCAGCTGTTCGAGTTCGACAAGCTCTACATGACGCCGCTCTACGGCCAGTGCCGGCCGTCCATTGATTTTCCCATATTGCTGTCGCTCTATGCGAACAAGAAACTCAAGCTCGACGAAATGGTGACGCGCACCTATCCGCTGACGGCGGAGGGGTTGCGCGCGGCGCTCGCGGACATGCACGACGGCAAGAATGCGAAGGGCGTGTTGATTCCATAGGCTCTCTGTTTGCAGCAAACACGTTGTCATCCCCGGCGAGCATTGTGTTAGCAATGCAAGGGAAGGGGACCCAGGATTACAAGAGCCTGAGGCGCTGCCAATCCTGGGTCCCTGTACGCTGTCGCTACAGGGTCCCTCGCCGCGCGAAGGGCGCGGCTCGCCGGGGATGACAACTGTTTTTTGGGTCGCGTGAGTGGCTTAAGAAGCCAACCCGCCCAGCAGCACATATTTGATCTCCAGGAAATCCTCGATGCCGTATTTGCTACCCTCGCGGCCGATACCGGATTCCTTGACGCCGCCGAACGGCGCGACCTCGGTCGAGATGATGCCTTCGTTGACGCCGACGATGCCATATTCCAGCGCCTCGGCGACGCGCATCACGCGGCCGACGTCGCGGGTGTAGAAATAGGCGGCGAGGCCGTAAGGCGTGTCGTTCGCCATACGGATGGCCTCGGCTTCGTCGGCAAAGCGGAACAGCGTCGCGACCGGTCCGAAAATCTCCTCCGCCGAGATTTCCATCCTGTTCGTCACATCGGTGACGATGGTGGGCTGGAAAAACGTGCCGCCGAGCGCATGCCGTTTGCCGCCGGCCGCGATCTTGGCGCCCTTCTTGGTGGCGTCGGCCAGGAGGCCTTCGACCTTCTCGACCGCCGCCATGTTGATCAGCGGACCCTGGTTGACGCCGTCGTCCATGCCGTTGCCGACTTTCATCTTCGCCACGCGCTCGGCGAGTTTCGCGGCGAAGGCGTCGTAGACCTTGTCCTGCACCAGCAGGCGGTTGGCGCAGACGCAGGTCTGGCCCATGTTGCGGAACTTCGAGATCATCGCGCCGTCGGCCGCCGCGTCGAGATCGGCGTCGTCGAAGACGATGAACGGCGCGTTGCCGCCAAGCTCGAGGCTGACTTTCTTGACGGTCGAGGCGCATTGCGCCATCAGGACTTTTCCGATCTCGGTCGAGCCGGTGAAGCTGAACTTGCGCACCAGGGGGTTCTCGGTGAGTTCCTTGCCGACCTTCGCCGCCTGTTTGGAAGTCACGACGTTGAATACGCCCTTGGGAATGCCGGCGCGGTGCGCCAGTTCGGCCAGCGCCGTCGCCGACAGCGGCGTCTCCGACGGTGGCTTGATCAGGAAGGTGCAGCCCGCCGCCAGCGCCGGCGCGCATTTGCGCGTGATCATGGCGTTGGGGAAATTCCACGGCGTGATCGCGGCGACCACGCCGATCGGCTCCTTGAACACCAGGATGCGTTTTCCGGCCGCGAAGCTCGGGATGACGTCGCCATAGATGCGCTTGCCCTCTTCGGCGAACCATTCGATGAAGCTGGCGCCATAGGCGACTTCGCCGCGCGTCTCGGCCAGCGGCTTGCCCTGTTCGGCCGTCATCAGGCGCGCCAGGTCTTCCTGGTTGGCCATGATGAGGTCGAACCATTTGCGCATCAGGCCGGCGCGTTCCTTGGCGGTCCTGGCGCGCCAGGCCGGCCAGGCCGTGTCGGCCGCCTGGATGGCACGGCGCACATCGAGCGCATCGAGATTGGCGACCTCGGCGAGGATTTCGCCGGTCGCCTTGTCCTTGACGGCGAAGCGTTCGCCCGATCCCGCACCGGTCCAGGCGCCGTCGACATAGGCGTCGGCGCGCAGCAATGACTCATCCTTGAGCTTCAGCATGGCGAAATCCAATCCTTGCTGTCATGGCCCGCGAATGCGGGCCACCCAGTTGAAGACATAATAGCTATCGCAGGAATTGGCTGCGCAACAATGTCTAAATTAAGCGCGTGTCGTCATCTGGGTGGCCCGCATTCGCGGGCCATGACAGCGAAGAAGTGTGCGTCAGCGCCGTTCCGGGATCGTGCGTTCGCCGGTCTTCTGGTTGACGTAGACTTTCCACGGATAGTGGCCGCCTTCGCCGCCGCTGCCGACTTCCTGCAGATGGTTGGTCACCACCTTGCGCCAGGCGCCCGACACATTGGCCGGCGTCATATGCGGCATTTTCGAGTGATGGAACGTCACGTCGCCACGCTTCACCGGACAGACGACCGTGCGCTGCTCGTCGACCTCGCAGGTCAGAAGATCGCTCGCCATGCCTTCGACCAGGCGGTGGGTGAGGATGCCGTCCTTGTGGCCGCGGTCGATGAAATGCATGCAGCCGTTTTCGACATCGACATCGTGCAGCGGAATCCAGCAGGTGATGCCGCGGTCTTCCAGGTTGCGGCCCCAATAGCCTTCGTCCTGGTGCCAATAGGTCGGCGCGCTCTTGCCCGGCGGCTTGCCGAGGAACATGTCGAAGAAGACTTCCATCTTCTTGTCCATCAGTTCGGCCGCGAAGCTCGTGAGCCATTTGCGGTAAGCCTGCTCGCCGACCTCCTTCCAGACGATGGTCGGGGACGACTGGATGATGCGGAAGGTCCGCTCCTCGCGTTTTTCCTTCGCGTCCCAGGCCCAGTCGAAGGCGAGGCGCTCCTTGTGGTCGATGAAGACCTGGCACTTGTCCTCGATCAAATCGAGATCGGCGGAGGGAATCGCATCCTTCACGACCAGGAAGCCGTGCTCGCGGAAGAACGCGACGTCGTCGTCGGTCGGCGCGGGATAAGGCATCGCGTTCACTTGCGCTTGATCAGTTCTTGCGGCACGCCGTCGGCGCGGCTTTTGGGCACGATCTTCTCGCCGGTGCGCTGGTTGACGTAGAACTTCCAGGGATAGTGGTCGCCTTCGCCGCCGGCGCCGCTCTCCTGCATGTGGTTCGACACCGCCTTGCGCCATTTCGTCGACATATTCGCCGTCGTCATGTGCGGCATGTTCGAGTGATGGAACGTCACGCTGCCGCGCCGAATCGGACAGACCACCATGTGCGTCTCGTCGGGATCGCAGGTCAGAAGATCGGACGCCATGCCTTCGACCGGATGATGGCTCAACACCTCGCCCTTGTGCGCGCGGTCGATGAAATGCATGCAGCCGTTCTGTGCATCCACGTCGATCAGCGGGATCCAGCAGGTGGCGCCCTTGTTGCGCAGGTTGCGGCCCCAATAGCCTTCGTCCTGGTGCCAGTTGGTCGGCGCGCTCTTGCCCGGCGGCTTGCCGAGGAACTGGTCGTACCAGAACTCCAGCTTCAGCCCCGTCAGCGCGGCGCCGAATTCCACCAGCCATTTGCGGTAGGCGGCGTCCATGGCTTCCTTCCAGACGAAGGACGGCGACGACTGGACGATGCGGAACGAGCGCTTGTCGCGTTCTTCCTTGGCATCCCAGGCCCAGTCGAAGGCGATCTCTTCCTTCTTCTCGAGGATCAGGTCGCAATAGCGCTCAAGCTCGTCGAGGTCGCTTTGCGGGATGGCGTCCTCGACCACCAGCCAACCGTGCTCGGCAAAAAAAACGATCTGTTCGGCGGACGCGCGCGGATAGGCCATGAGAGTCCTGCTAGCGGTGTAACATGTTAGGATCGCCGCTTCCCAGCGTCAACGCTTGCGAATGTGGCGAAATTTTCCCATGCTGGCATGTCAATTCAGAACCGGCGCCGATGTCCGAACCCTTTCGCCTGACGCCACAAGAACGCAACCGGCTGAACGAAGACGGCTATGTCGTGCGCGAAGGCGTGTTCGGCAAAGACGAATGCGCGGCCATGGCCGAGGCGGTGGAAACGCTGGAACGCGACCTGCTGGCCGCCAAGCGCGGCACCAAGCACAGCGTCGGCAGCTACATGTTCGAGGTCCAGCGCGAACTCGGCTCGATCGTGAAATGGGAGCCGGACCATCCCGACGTGGTGCAGGCCGTCGAACCGTTCGCCCATATCTCAAAGCCGCTCCACCGCTGGGCCCGCGATCCGCGCCTGTGGAATCCGTCCAAGGATTTGGTCGGGCAGGACGACATCGCTCTCTTCACCGAGAAGATCACGATGAAGCGCGCCCGCACCGGCGGCCCCATCGTGCTGCACCAGGACTATCCCTATTGGCGGCCCATGACCAAGGTCTGCCACAAGATCATGACCGCGCTGATCTATCTTGACGACGCGACTGTCGAGAACGGCTGCCTCGAAGTGGCGCCGGGCAGCCATCGCGACGGCATGTGCCGGGGCACCAAGAGCGTCGAGGGCTTCGGCTCCAACGAGATGGACGAGACGCAGTTCGATGCGGCGAGCCTGATCCCGGTGGAAGCCAGGGCCGGCACGGTCGTGTTCTTCGGCGCCTTCCTGGTGCACCGTTCGCTGCACAACAGGTCGGGCGCGGATCGCCGGACGCTGCTCTACTCCTATCAGCCGGGCGGCTATCCCAACAGTCTGGAGATCACCCGGCTGCTCGCGCGAAAGCCGGTCGCCGCGGCGCCGCAAAGCTGAATGTTCGCGCCCGTCCGCAATTTCGTCACGCGCCGCGGCATGTCGCTGCCCTTCACACTGCTCGGCTTCGGCTCGGCGACGCTGGGCAATCTGGGACAGGTATTCTCCGAAGACAGTTGCGACTTGACGCTTGGCCGCGCCTGGGAACGGGGCTTGCGTTATTACGATACTGCGCCGCTCTACGGTCTCGGCCTTTCCGAGGCGCGGGTCGGGCGCATTTTGCAGCGGCAGCGTCGTGGCGATTTTCTCCTTTCGACCAAGGTGGGCCGGCTGCTGGAACCCTGCGCGCCCGGCGAGTCCAATGCCGGCGTCTTCATGGCATCGCCCGAACTGAAATATGTCTACGACTACTCCCATGACGGCGTGATGCGGTCGTTCGAGGCCAGCCTGAAGCGGCTTGGCGTCGACCGCGTCGATATCCTTTTCGTGCACGATGTCGACGGCTTCACCCATGGCAGCCGCGCGGCATCCGAGAACCGCATCCAGGAGCTGATGCAAACCGGCGGCTGGCGCGCGCTGGATGAACTGCGTAGCAGCGGCGCGGTGGCGGCGATCGGCCTGGGCGTCAACGAATGGCAACCTTGCGCCCGCATGCTCGAACTGGCCGATCCGGACCTGTTTCTGCTCGCCGGGCGCTACACGCTGCTGGAGCAGGCGCCGCTCGAGACGCTGTTCCCGCAATGTGCCCGGGCGGGCGCCGGCATCGTGCTCGGCGGGCCGTACAATTCCGGCGTGCTCGCCGGCAAGAGGACGTTCAACTATGCCGCCGTACCGCCCGATGTCGCATCGCGGGTCGAGAAGCTGACCCAGGTCTGCCTCGCGCATGGTGTCGAACTGCGTGCCGCAGCGCTGCAATTCGTCGCCGCCCATCCGCTGGTGGTCAGCGTCATTCCCGGCGCCGTCAGTGCGGAAGAAATCGACGGCAACGTCGCGCTGCTGGAAGCCGAGACGCCCGCCGCGCTGTGGCGCGACCTCAAAACCGAAGGCCTCATCCATCCCGACGCGCCGGTGCCGGGCTAACGGCGGACGGAGTCCGGGCGCTCGTTGAATCGGGACTTCGAGGTCATATCGCGTATTTCTGTCGGCTCACTCCTTTGCTGGCGCACCAAAACGCCCGCCGAAAATCGGCGGCGCGGTCTGGATGCAGTTGTGGGGATTTACGGGAAGTGGGGCTTGGACCGACTCGGTTCAAGAGGTGCGCGAAAATAAATTTTGCCACTTCTTATCCCTGAGACGATCCACGTGGCGTCGCGGAGGACGCGGAGAAAATAATTCGCGGCACGGGATAGGCGCGTGTGTGCGATGCGGCGAACGATATTTTCTTGCTGCGCAAATAAATATTTCGGAGGCGTGTTCATCGCAAAGTACCGTTGTCATGGCCCGCCACAGCCGGTCTCCCGGTTCTCGCCTGCGCCAGCAAAAAAGTTCGCGTCACAAACCAATTTCGGCGCGCGTCATCTGGATGGCCCGCTGTGGCTGGCCATGACGGATCGAGGTGGGTTGGAGAGCTCCGCTGCGGTTCTTCAAGAAATCCGCCGGAGATACTCAAGCTATTTCAATAGGATAGCGTTTCCTCGATCGAAGAGGTAGAAAACTAGTTTATATTTCAAACTAGTTGTCGTATCCGGTAATCGATCGCGGTGCCCTGGCACCGCCGCACGAGGAGATTTGGTCATGAACGACACCGGCTCGGAACGCCTGCACGCTTTGGATGCCGCGCGCGGCTTTGCGCTGCTGCTCGGCATCGTCTTTCACGCCACGGTTTCGTTCCTGCCGGCGCCGGTGCCGCTGTGGATCGTGATGGACAATTCGCGCAGCCTGGCGCTCGCCGTCGCGTTTTACGTGCTGCACATGTTCCGCATGACGATGTTCTTCGTCATCGCCGGCTTCTTCGCCCATATGAGTTTTCACAAGAAGGGCGCGCGTGCCTTCATCAAGGATCGCTTGAAGCGCATTGGTATTCCGCTGGTGGTTGGCTGGCCGATCCTGTTCGCGCTGATCCTCGGCGCGACGATCTATGGCGCGGTCGTCATGTCGCATGGCGGCAAGCTGCCGCCGCCGCCGCCCTATCCCGGCTTCCCGGCCTTTCCGCTGACGCATCTGTGGTTTCTCTACGTGCTGCTGCTGCTCTACGCGGCGACGCTGCTCCTGCGCGGCCTCATCGCGCTGGTCGATCGCAAGGGACGCCTGCGCGTTGGCGTCGACGGCATCGTGCGCCGGCTGGTGGAGAATCCCGCCGGGCTTGTCGTGCTCGCCGCGCCGACCGCTGTCACGCTGTTCAGCCTGCCATGGCTGCAATGGTTCGGCATCATGACGCCTGACTCCTCACTGGTGCCCAATGCCGGCGCGGCGGTAGGTTTCTTCACCGCGTTCGGCCTGGGCTGGTTGGTGCATCGCCAGCGCGGGCTGCTCGACGTCTGGCGCCGCCGCTGGCTGCTCAACCTGGCGCTGGCGCTCGGCTTCACCGCCGCGAGCCTCGCCATCGCCGGCCTGGCGCCGCTGCTGGCGCCGGCGCCGCATGACGGCAAGACCGCGCTGTATGCCGCCACCTACACAATGGCGATCTGGACCTGGACGGCCGCGGTGATCGGCATGGCGCTGCGCTTCCTGTCGGGCTACAGCGCGGTGCGCCGTTACATCGCCGACGCCTCCTACTGGCTCTATCTGATCCATGTGCCGCTGGTCATGGCGCTGCAGGTGGCGGTGTCGCAACTGGCCTGGCCCTGGTGGGTGAAATTCCCGGTGATTCTGGGCGTCGCCTTCCCGCTGATGTTCGCCAGCTACCATCTTTTCGTGCGCACCAGCTTCATTGGCGCCATTCTCAACGGACGGCGCGAATCGAAGGCGCCCGGCCGCCGACCCGCGACCGTCATGGAGCCTGCCCGATGAGCCCCGATGCGCAATCCGCCCGCGACGACCTCGCCTTCCTGCGCGCCATCGTCGGCGATGACGAGAGCCTGCAGATGCGGTCCTTCGGCAAGGTCTATTTCGTCAGCGGCCTGATCTATGGCGGCCAGATGATCCTGCATGCGGTGCAGGCGCTGGGTCTCGTTCCGAATACCCCTCTGTTCAGCCTGGCGATCGGCCTGGGTCCGACGGTTGTCTTCATTCCGGTCCTGATCGCGATCACTTGGGGCAGCTGGATGAACAATGCCGGCAGCACCGTCAACAGAGCGATCGGCGCCGTGTTCGGCGCCATCGGCCTGACCAATCTCGCGCTGATCGCCATCATCGGCTCGGTCGCGCTGCATGAGCGCAGCGTACAAATCTGGCTGATTTTCCCGTGCTGCGTGTTCGTGCTGCAGGGCACGGCCTGGCTGTTCGCCTTCATGATGCGGCGGCGCAGCTGGTTCGTCCTGGTCGCCATCGGCTGGTATGTCAGCGCCATCGCGATGGCGCTGTCGATCTTCTCCATCGGCTGGTTCATCCTGTTCGGCGGGCTTGGCCTGTGGGGCTGCATGGCCTTGCCGGGCTGGCTGATGCTGCGCCAAGCCAAGCCGACCGCCTGACGCGATGAGCGATTTCGACATCGGACGGCTCGACGATGTCATCCATGGCCGCCTGCGGCTGGGGATCATGGCCTATCTCGCCAATGCCGAAGTCGCCGATTTCACCACGCTGAAAGCCGTGCTGCAGGCGACGCAGGGCAACCTCTCCATCCATCTGCGCAAGCTGGAGGATGCCGGCTATATCGGAATCGAGAAAAGCTTCCTGGCGCGCAAGCCCTTGACCCGCGCCCGATTGACGCCGGCCGGGCGCAAGGCCTTCGCGGCCTATCTCGAAGCCATCGGCAAGCTGATCGAAGGCGAGTGAGCGCGGCCGGCCTTCAGGTCAGCACGAAATCGGCGGCATTGAGATGCACCTTGGCCACATTGTGCAGCACGATGTGGTTGAAGTCGTCGAAGGCGATCACCGTGTCGGCGCCGACTTGCGTCATGAAGGCCTGCAGCGCCGTGAAGGTCAGCACGCCGTAGTCGTGCAGGTCGATGACGTCGCCGCTGGAATCGCCGGCCGTGAAATCGGTGATCGTGTCGAGCCCGTCTCCGGTCCGGAACACGAAACGGTCGTCGTCGGCGCCGCCGGTCAGCGTGTCGTTGCCATGGCCGCCATTGATATAGTCGTTGCCGCCGCCGCCGTTCAGCGTGTCGTTACCCTCGAAGCCGTAGAGCACGTCGATGCCCGAGCCGCCGGTCAGGGTGGTGTCGAGCGCGGGGCCGCCGATATTGGGATCGTAGGGCGTGGCGAACCACGGAATGACATCGCGGGCCTCGATCGTGTCGCTCACAGCGACATGGTTGGGCCGGCCGTTGTCGTCGTAACCGTTAAAGTAGTTCTGGTTCCAGTTCGCATCGAAGCCGAAATAGAGCGTCGACCACGCGCTGTATTGCTGCGCCGGATCGTCGAACTCGACGAGATGCGAGCCGTCATCGTTGGTGGTGACGGCCGAGACATTGAAGAGATGCGGCCCGATCGGGACGGCGTAATAGGTCTGCCACAGCCAGGCGTTCGCGCCGGCGGTGTCGTAGACGTTGTACCAGTGCGCGCCGCCGTCGGTCGCGATCTCCTGCTCCAGGATACTGCCATTGGCGGCATAGGTCGTCGCCACCGTCGCCCACGGCGCGGTGTCCGCCGCGTCGAACTGCGTCACGGTCGTCGTGCCGTTTTGGTTCACGACGGTCTGCGTCGCCACCCGCCCCAGGGCGTCATAGGTGAACAGCCCGTCCGTGAACTGGAACTGTTCGACGGCTGCCACCGTATCGGTGCCGTCCGGTGCGCCGGCCCGCTGGTCGGCGATGGTGTAGCCATTGACGTTCGCAGTGACCGTGTAGTCGGTATGGGCGCCGGAATAGACGGCGGTATCGATGTAGGCGGTGACGGAACTGCCGCCGTTCAACGTGTCGTTGCCGCCGCCGCCGGTGAGCGTGTCGTTGCCCTCGTGGCCGGTCAGGACGTTGTCGCCGCCGTCGCCGGTGAGAAAATCGTCGTGGATTCCGCCGCTGAGATTTTCAATGCCGATCAGCGTAACGATGCCATCGTCGCCGCCGATATTTTGCGGGTTTGGGTCCGCAAGGCTGACCGTGACGCTTCCGTGTGCGGCGCCCAAATCGGCGGTGTCGTTGCCGGAACCGCCGTTCAAGGTGTCGTCGCCACCACCGCCGTAGAGATTGTCGTTGCCACCGCCGCCGTTCAGAGTGTCGTTGCCGCCTTGGCCGTAAATCGCGTCGTCGCCACCGCCGCCGGTGATCTGGTTGTCGTGGCCGCCGCCAAGGACCTCGTAGGAGCCGTCCGGATCGGCGGAAGCGTCGAAGACCAGGTTGTAGCTAAAGGTACCGCTGACGGACAGCTGATGCCCGGCGGTCACCGCGGCATCGTCGGTCGTGATGACATACTGGTAGCCGGCACGCAGGTAAATTGCTTCGACATTGACCAGCGTGTTCGAGAAGGTGAGCGCATGGCCGCCCGAATAATCGCCGTCGAGTGTTATGCCGTCCGAGCCATCGCCGCCGTCGATATGGTCCGCGCTGGTCAGGGTAGCCCCCAACGTTATCAAGTCGTTGCCGCCGCCGCTGAAGACCTGGTCGGTGCCGCCTTGCGAAATGTCGATATCGTCGTCGCCCGACGTGGCGCCGGGATTGTCGGTGTAACCCACAGGCGCCACCAGCCCGTCGCCCGCGACATGGATGAAGTCGTTGCCGCCGGTGCCGGTGACGGTGGCGGCGGGCGACAGAATCATCGTCTCGGGCTGGACGGCGAGCGGCATGAGCGCGGCATCGGCGAAGACGATTTTGTCCAAGACGTGTGACCACGGATCGGCATCGGGCGAAGGACCGCCGAAGGGCAGCGCCTGCAGGTCATGGCCGGCGAACGTTTCGCTTGTCGCGCCGATCCGCAGGATGACGGACGTGGCGTCGAACCGCGCTTCGCTGGGCGAGACCGTGAATTTCAGGGTAGGGCCGCCGAAGGCGTCGCGCCTCGCACCGGCATCGTCGATGTTGTCGCCGTCATCAAATTGCACGATGGCTGTCATGGTGGTCCCTACTCGCCTGCCATTACCTGGCGTCGGCTATCACGCGGACTTGGCGCGACTGTCGCGCAATTGCCGGCGGCGGGCAAGCCGGGAAGATCATTCAACTCAGCACGAAATCCGCGGCGTTGAGCTGCGCCATGGTCACATTGTGCAGCACGATGTGGTTGAAGTCGTCGAAGGCGATGACGGTGTCGGCGCCCGATTGCGTCATGAAGGCCTGCAGCGCCGTAAAGGTCGTCACGCCATAGCCGTGCAGGTCGATCAGATCGCCGCTGGAATTGCCGGGCGTGAAGTCGCTGATCGTGTCGAGGCCGTCGCCGGTCCGGAACACGAAGCGGTCGTCGCCGGCGCCGCCGGTCAGCGTGTCGTTGCCGTGACCGCCATTGAGATAGTCGTTGCCGCCGCCGCCGTTCAGCGTGTCGTTGCCGGCAAAGCCGTAGAGCACATCGACGCCGCCGCCGCCGGTCAGCGTCGTATCGACCGCGGGTCCGCCGTTATTGGGATCGTAGGGCGCGGCGAACCAGAGGATCGTATCGCGGGCCGCGATCGTGTCGTTGACGGCGACATGGTTGGGCCGGAGGTTGTCGTCGTAGCCGTTGAAGTAGTTCTGGTTCCAGTTCGCATCGAAGCCGAAATAGAGCGTCGACCACGCGCTATACTGCTGCGCCGGATCGTCGAACTCGAGGAAATGCGAACCGTCGTCATTGGTCGTGACGACCGAGACATTGGACGTATGCCCCCCGCTCGGGGTGGCGTAGTAGGTCTGCCACAGAAAGGCATTCGTGCCGGTGGTGTCGTAGACGTTGAACCATTCCGAGCCGGCGTCGGTCGCGGTGACCTGCTCCGCGATGCTGCCATTGGCGTCATAGGTCGTCGCCTCGGTCGCCCAGGGCCTTGAATTCGCCGCGTCGGTCACCGTCACGGTCGTGCTGCCGTCGCTGTGATGAACGGTCTGGGTGGTGGTGCCGATGTTCGCGCTGGTGAGATCGGTGTCGGTAAAATGATAGCGCTCGATGTCCTTGACCGTGTCGGTGCCGTCGGGCGCGCCGGCGCGCTGGTCGGCGATGGTGTAGGTCCCGGCGCTGGCATCGTAGGTCACGTGGTAATCGGTGCTGGCGCCCGTGAATTGCACGGTGTCGACGCCGCCACCGCCGTAGAACAAGTCGTTGCCGGGGCTGCTTGCGAACGTATCGTCGTGCTCGCTGCCGAAGATGCGGATGTTCTCGACATGGTAGGCCCACATGACCGGATCGGCGCCGCCCATGACGGTGTAGTGATCGCCGGTGATCGCCGCGACGACCGGCGAGTCGTAGCCGGACATATCCACGGTCAGCGTGTCGTTGCCGGCGCCGCCATCCCAGCTGTTGACGCCGCCGGCCGCGTTTATCGGCGCGGGGTGCTGCGGATTTTCCAGGGTGAGACTGTCGTTGCCCGAACCCGTGCCGAGAAGCAGCGACTCGATGTTCTTGAAGGTCGTGCCGTCGGCCAGGGTCACCGGCGTGCTCGAGCCGACCGTGAACACCAGCGAGACGTCGGTGGTCATGGCGCTGCGGTCGAGCGCCAGGAAGTCGATCCCGGTTCCGCCGTCGAAGCTGCCGCCCGTGCCGCTATCCTGCAGGCCGTCATCGCCGCCGCCGCCGTTCAGCGTGTTCGTGCCGCCATTGGCGTAAAGCAGGTTGGCGTTGGCATCGCCGGTCATGACGTCATTGCCGGAGCCGCCGACGATCTGTTCGATTCCCGTGAAGGTGTCCGTTCCGATGCCGGCGCCACTCGCCGTGCCGGTCACCATGTTGGCGGTGAAGCCCGCCGTGTCGTTGTCGGAAATGAGCAGGTCCCAGCCGGTGCCGCCGTCGATCGTGTCGTTGCCGATGCCGCCATAGATGAAATCGTCGCCGCCGCCGCCATGCAGCACGTCGTTGCCGGCGCCGCCGACCAGGTGGTCGCTGCCGTTGCCGCCGGTCAGCGTGTCGTTGCCGGCGCCGCCGGTGAGAGTGACCGTGCCGTCCATCTCGGCCGCGGCGTTGGCGGTCATCGCATCCGCCGCGCCCAGGCCCGAGCCGTCCAGTTGAATCGACTGCCCGGCCGCCACCGTCGCGTCATGCAGGGTGAGCGAATAGCTGTGGCCCGCGGTCAGGATTACTCTCTCGACATTGATCATGGTCGTGGCGTTGAAGGTCACCGCGTGGCCGCCGGAATAATCGCCGTCCAGGACGACACTGTCGAAGTCGTTGCCGCCGTCGATCTGGTTTCCGGCGCGCAGCCCGGCCCCGGCCGTGATGGTGTCGTTGTCGGCGCCGGCGTGCACGGTGTCGTTGAAGCCGGAGGCGATGTTGATCGTGTCGCTGCCGTCGCCGCCGAAGATCGTGTTGCTGCCGCTGCCGCCGTCGAGCGTGTCGCTGCCGTCGCGGCCGTCGATCGTGTCGTCGCCCTGCGCGCCGTAGATCGTGTTGCTGCCGCCGTCGCCTTTCAGCGTGTCGCCGGAGCCCGAGCCGATCAGGTTCTCGATGCTGATCAGCGTGTCCATGCCGTTGCCGGTGTCCTGCGGGCCGGACAGCGCCAGATCGACCGTCGCCGCGTTGTCGCTCTCGTAGCTGGCGGTGTCGATGCCGCCGGCGCCGTTCAGCACGTCGTCGCCGCCATAGCCGCCGTTCAGGATATTGTCGCCGCTGTCGCCGGTGAGCGAATCCGAAGCCTGCGAGCCGGTGAGGTTTTCGATGCTGATCAGCGTGTCGGTGCCGCCCAGACCGCCGACCACATGCGGATTGGGATCCGACAGGTTGATCGTGACGCTGTCGAGCATGTCGAGATAGCTCGCCGTGTCGCTGCCGGGGCCGCCGTTCAAGGTGTCGTCGCCATAGCCGCCGAACAGGATGTCGTCGCCGCCGCCGCCGCTGAGCAGGTCGTTGCCGATGCCGCCGATGAGCTGATCGTTGCCGCCGCCGCCGAGGATCTGATCGTTGCCTTCGCCGCCGATGACCAGAAAGGGCGCGCTCGCTTCCGCCGAACCGTTGAACAGCAGGACGCTGCCTGGGCCGGACAAGGCCTCGGCGGTGACGACCATGCCCTGGGGCCCGGGGTTCACCGTCGCGTCGTCGGTGGTCAGCGTGTAGCTGTGGCCGGCGCCGAGGCGGATGTCCTCGACATTGACCATCGTCGTCGCCGAGAACGTCAGCGCATTGGCGCCGGAATAGTCGCCGTTCAGATAGACCGTGTCGAAATCGGCGCCGCCGTCGATATGGTCCGCCGCCGTCAGGCTGGCGCCCAGCATGATGTCGTCGTTGCCCGCTCCGGCGAAGACCTGGTCGGTGCCGCCCTGCGAGACATCGATGCTGTCGGCGGAGAAGCTGGCGGTGGGATTGTCGATATAGCCGGCCGGCGCGACCTCGCCATCGCCCAGGACGTGGATGAAGTCGTTGCCGACGGTGCCGGTGACGATGGCGGCCGGCGCGGGCAGGGGGTTGGGCGCCGTGCCCAGAACGATGGTGTGGACTGCGAAAGCGGGGAGACCGAAGCTCTGATGTAACGCGTCTTGCCGCCAGTCCGCGTCAAACGTCTCGTCGGCGGCGATTTGCAGCGTCTTGATCATTGGGCCCCTTGCTCGCAGTTGCGGTAGTCATCACGCGGCGATTAATGAATATCGCGTAATATTCTCCCGTCGGCAACAATCGCAATATGTGTCCGAGCGATGATGTTGCTGCGCGAATATTGCGCGGTCGGATTGGTTGGTGCTTGCGAGTTCCCAACCGGCCGTCAGCTCAGCACGAAATCCCCGGCGTTGAGCTGCGCCATGGTCACATTGTGCAGGACGATATGGTTCTGGTCGTCGAAGGCGATGACGGTGTCGGCGCCCGATTGCGTCATGAAGGCCTGCAGCGCCGTGAAGGTCAGCACGCCGTAACCGTGCAGGTCGATCAGATCGCCGCTGGCATTGCCGGGCGTGAAGTCGGTGATGGTGTCGAGCCCATCGCCGGTCCGGAACACGAAGCGGTCGTCGCCGGCGCCGCCGACCAGCATGTCGTTGCCGGTGCCGCCGTTGAGATAGTCGTTGCCGCCGCCGCCGCTCAGCGTGTCGTTGCCGGCATGGCCGTAGAGCACATCGATGCCCGCGCCGCCGGTGAGCACGGTGTCCGCGGGCGCGGCGTCATGATTGGCGTCATAGGGCGTGGCGAACCACAGCGCGGTGTCGAGCGCGCCGGCGATGTCCTTCGCTGCGATCGTGTGCGTGCCGTTGTCGTTGGTGCCGGTGAGCCCGGTCTGGTTCCAGTTGGCGTCGAAGGTGAGCGTCGCGCTGATCCAGGCATATTGGTTGGCCGCGTCGAACAGGGTGAGGAAATGGGTGCCGTCGTCGTTGCTGCCGACCTGCGTGGTCTGACGACCCAGCGCGTCGAAGCTATCGGTCGTCCACGACCAGGCTGCCGCGCCGGCGGTGTCGTAGCTGTTCACCCAATGCGTGCCGTTGTCGTTGACGATGGTTTGCGAGGCGAGGCTGCCTTGCGCGTTGAGTAAAGTCGTCTGCGACGCCCAGGGGCGGAAATCCGCCGTGTCGGACAGCGTTACGCTCGTGCTGCCGTCGCCGTTGTGAACGGTTTGGCTCGTGGTGCCGATTGTGCCGGTGGTGAAGATGCCGTCGGAAAACTGAAGCAGCTCCACGCCCCTCACGGTGTCGGTCCCGTCCGGCGAGCCGCCGCGCAGATCGGTAAAGCCGTAACTCCCCGTCGCGGCATTGTAGGTCATCGCATAGTTCGTGCTCGCACCCGAGAATTGAACGGTATCGATGCCGGCGCCGCCGTCGATTGTGTCGTTGCCGCCGCCGCCGTTTAACTTGTTGTTCGCCGCATTGCCGGTGATGAGGTCGTTGCCGGAACCGCCGGTGACGTTCTCGACGTTCGAGATCTGATCGATGCCGATTTCGCTGCCGGTGGCCTGGTCATGTGCCAGGGACAGATCGACGATGATCCCCTGCGTCGCGGAGGAATAGACGACGGTGTCGACGCCGTCGCCGCCATTGTACACGTCGTTGCCTTCGCCATGCCCCCCGATGATGGTGTCGTTGCCGTCGCCGCCGTCGACCGTGTCGTTGCCTTGTCCGCCATAGAGCAGGTCGTCGCCGGTGAGACCGGTCAGGGTGTCGTTGCCGAGGCCGCCGGAGAGGGTGTCGTTGCCTTCGGTACCGGCGAGGGCATCGTCGCCGTCGGTTCCGACCAGGGTTATGCCCGGGACGACGACGTCGATGGTCTGGTCTGCGAAGTGCAGGCGGTTGATGCCGGTCAGCGTGTCGCTGCCGTCATTGCCGACATTGTCGGTGACGATGAGCAGGCCGTTCACGTCGTCCTGGACGATGGTGTAGTTGGCCATGGCGCCGGCGAACACGGC
>DATCAT010000032.1:0-13263 GCA_036512455.1 Rhizomicrobium sp. | reverse complement strand
TCATGGCCCGCGAATGCGGGCCACCCAGGTGACGCCGAACACCATAGCTGCAAGATTTGGCTCAACTAAATTTTTGAACTGGAGTCGTCTCTAACTGGGTGGCCCGCATTCGCGGGCCATGACAATGGAGAAATGAAGCGAGCCCACCCCCAAAGAAAAAACCCGGGCAGCCTGCCCGGGTTTTTCCATATCGTCTGGCCGGAACGCGCTATTTCCAGTGCGCCCAGGTCTTGCCGGTGTCGGCGTTGTAGCTGATTGAGATCTCCGAGATCGTGCAGAGATTGAAGTTCTTCCACACGGCCTCGGTCTTGTCTTCATAGACCACTTTCAGGTCCCAATAGCAGCCGCCGGCGTGATGCGGGAACTGGATCTCGACCGACGAACTGTCCTCGAGCGTGTCCTGTCCCAGGACGTCTTCTTCCCAACTGTTCGTGTTGGTCGTCGAGACATACACTTCGTTGATCGTGTAGCCCGTGTTGTTGACGAGCGAGAAATTTTGCCGCCCTTCGGCGCTCGCCGCCTGCGGCGCGAGCAGCGCCAGACCGGCTGCCATGGCGGCGGCCGCAATCATCTTGAACTTCATTTTCGTCCCCTGTGTGAAATCTCGCCCCTCGGCCTATACACTCATAGGCAAGGCCGCGCGATAAGCAATCCACCGGATGCGTTAACTCCCGCGTTCTTTTTGCGGCGGCCGCTTTTTTTTGAGGCGGTATGTATCGCCGCATGCCGGAGCCCTGTCGCGGGCGCGCCGGGCGCAGTACAAAGCACATCGCATCCCCGGATCGGGGGTTGAAATTCCCGTCACGGAACAGCCATGAAAGACCTCGCTCCCTATATCGGCCCGCTTCTCGCGCTCTTTTTCATCTTCCGGCGCGGCGGCAAGCCCAAGCGCGTCAAGCCGAACCGGCTTTGGATCTATCCGCTCGGCATCACCGTTCTGGTACTGCTGACGCTGTCCAGGGGCGTCGCGCCGGACCTGGTGGCCTATGCCTATTTCGCCGCCGCCATCGCGGCCGGCGGCGCGCTCGGCTGGTTCACGACTCAGCACGTGGAACTCACGCTCGACGATGCGACGGGAACCATCATGAGCAAGCCGACGCAATTCGGCACGATCCTCACCGCCGCCGTCTTCATTCTGCGCTTCGCCATCGAATACGTCGTGAACGGCGGGCCCGGAGGCGCCCCGCCGCATGTGCCCGGGCGCATCGTGCAGCATGCCGGCACGCTGCTCTGGCTCGCCGATGCCGCGCTGCTGTTCGTCGCCGCGCGCGTCATGGCGCAGGCCGGGCACATGATGATCCGCATCCGCCCGATGATCGCCCGGCACAAGGCGGCCCAGCTTCCGCCGACAGACGCCCATGGCCAATGACGCGGACTGGGTTGCGCGGCTGAACGCCGTCAACCAGGACCGGCTGCCCGGCATGGTCGGCATGGTCGTCACGCATGCCGAGCCCGGCCTGATGCGCGCCAGCATGCAGGTGACGCCGGCGCTGGTGGCGCCGATCGGCTTTCTCTTCGCGCCCAGCATCGTGACGCTGGCGGACACGCTGTGCGCCTACGGCACGGTTGTGCCTGCGGGCGCCATTGGCTTCACCACCGCCGAACTCAAATGCAATTTCATGAGCACGGTGCGCGACGGCAAGGTGCTGTGCGAAGCCAGGCTCCTGCATGGCGGCCGCACCACCCAGGTCTGGGACGCGACGATCACGGCCGGCGAAACCGGCAAGCTGATGGCCGCCTTCCGCTGCACGCAGATCATCCTGTGGCCTAAGTAGTTCTTATCTTTCCTCTGAGTGGCAATACGATTGCCGTGATCGCAATAATCACGGCAAGCCATGCTGCAATGCCTCCGGTGCTATTGAGTACCTTCCCGCACGCAACAAGAAAGCGAGAGATATTCGCCAGAACGCTGGTCGTCTGGACATCACTCTCGGCATTGACTGCACCCGTATAGCTCGCAGTTGGCGCATCTACCGTTGGTTTGACCAAAAGTGGAGAAGCTATCTTATGGTTATGAGTGTGATGCGGATTTGAGCGCGGCCTGTGTGAAAGTTGTGAAACTTTTTGTGTGTCAGCAAAGCAAAAGATCCCCACCTCCCCGTTTACACAAATGGGAATTCCATAGGCGAGCGCCTCGCGTGAATCTCTAGGCACGAAAACTGGAATCCCGCCAAGTCGATATTTGCTCCCCGAATTTGCCGAGTCTGATGCACAGCCACACTCATCGGCGAACGCAGAAACGCTCAGGAAGAGCCACGCCGTAACAGCAAATACAATTTTGATCGGCATTTTCATGGTCTGCCTCGGACCCAATCAGAGGTATTCCATTTTTATGTGATTCGCCCAGGCGGGCACGATCAGAGGTGTGGACTATTGCGACGCATGCCGCCTTCCTATGGTTTCCGCCGCCTTCTCAGAGATTTTGCGCCGATTTGCGCGGTCTGTGGCGCCTTGAAGATTAAGGCTTTCCATGGCTCGCGTTACAGCTGAAGACTGCGTCGACAAGGTGCCGAGCCGCTTGGGCCTGATGTTTCTCGGCCTTTCGACGCACGCGGATGATCCTCTGGCCGAAATAATCGGCGCATGTCAGGCCTCGCGAAGCCGCGAATCGCTCTTGTGTACTTTGAAGGCGTCTGGATCGGGCCCCCACAGGCGGGTCGCGATGCGCTCGTCGGGCCCGACGGTGCCCAGATCGATGTCGCGTTCGGGCAGAATGACGATGGCGCGGCCCAGGGACGCGACCATGACATACTGCCCACGCGGCATCGCCTGCCGGGCCATCTGTTTGAGTCTTGCGTAATAGGGCGGCTGCTTCCAGGCATCGGGACGCTGCGGGTCCACCCGCAAGGTCAGCCGCTTGCCGCCGATCTCATAGGCCATCACGAAATGCGCCGTGTCGGGGCGCCACTCCGGTCCCAGCGCGGCGTCGAAGCGCCAGACGCAGTCGAACGTGCGGCATTCGCCGGGCCGCGACTCGTAGATCTTGCAGCCCTTGGCGATATCGCAATGGCCGCACCAGCGGCCGGCCGGCTTGGCCAGTTCGTCCACCGCCATGACCTTGCAGCACATGGTGCATTCGCCGCAGGCGTGGACGGGAGTGTCAGTGTCCGGCATGTCTCGCGGCTACGGTTGGGAGATCAGTCAGACTATACGATGCCGCGACGGGAAATGAATGCCTGCTTGCGTCCTGCGCCGATCGGATTTCTCTGAGCGCGAGCCATTATCATTCGCCGACACGCTCTGCGCCTGCGGCATGATTCTGCCACCCGGCGGCGTCGGCTTCACGACGGCCGAACTAAAACGTAACTTCATGAGCACGGTGCGCGAGAGCGGAGTGTTGTGCGGAGCGAAACTCGTCCACGGCGGCCGCACCACCCAGGTCTGGGACGCGACGATCTCGGCCGAACCGCCCGGCAAGCTCATGGCCCTGTTCCGCGGCACGCAGATTATTCTGTGGCTGAAATAGAAAGTCGGGTGGCCTTGAAAAAGGGAACCCAATCAACCATCTAACGTTTGCTGAGGGAGCGCCTCGAAGGTGTCGTGGGAAGTTCCCAATTGCGCCGATCCCGGGCCGGTGCTACCACCAGCGGCAGTTGGCGGGGACGCGCCGAGGCGTTCGTAAGCTGACGGAGGTATGAAATGATTCGCATCGAAAAGGACTTTGGCTGGTAAGTCGGCCAAGTTCCCGTCTAGATTGCAGAAAGCCGCTTCCTGATAGGGGCGGCTTTCTTCGTTGAGGATCATGGCATGAACCTCATCCTCGCATGGCTCGACAGCCTGAATTCCGGGGCGATCGCGCTTCTCGGCATCATATTTGCGACCTGCGGCTGGCTATACGCGGCGCGTCGCAGCAGGCAACTCAGCCGCACGCAGCAATCGTTCAATGCACTGCTCAAGACCAGTCTCGATCCGCTCTATCACGAGAACATGGGCAAAATTCGCGCCTCCATCGGCGCCGGACTTTTCCCCGACTTGAACGACAAGCCGGTGATGACGGCTTTGATGTTTATTCTGAACTATTATGAATTCATTTCGGCCGGTGTGCGCAGCGGCGATTTGCACGAACACATCCTGATGGTGACGGAGCGCGGCACGATTGTCGGCTTGTGCAATGTTGTCTTGCCGTACATCGCCGAGATACAGATCAAGCGCAAACGCCCCGCGGCATTCGAAAATCTGACATGGCTTCACCAGCGCTGGGTAACGGACAAACCGGGCCTGTGGCAGCAGATCGTCGAGTGGACGATTCAGCGGCCGCTCTATCGAAATGAGGACAGATGGTGGGCGTTGTTCGTCCTTGCCGGCATCGCAACGGTGCTGGCCGTGTTCTTCTGGCTCGTGCCGACGGTCTTGCCTAGCGCGACCGTGCCGCGGGCGGCGACGCACAAACCCTTCGGACCGACGCACGGAAAACTCGGCGCGCCGCGCGGAATTGGTCGGTCGGCGCCTTCTTCCAAGCCGACCTTGCCGTGACTTGGCGCTTTCTATATGGTCCGCCGCCTTCTCACAGGGTTTGCCTCGATTTGCGCCTTCCGCGCCGCTAAGCCCCTGAAGCACAAGGATTTCCATGGCCCGCGTTACCGTTGAAGATTGCGTCGACAAGGTCCCGAACCGCTTCGACCTGGTTCTGATCTCGGCCTTCCGCGCCCGCCAGCTGTCCGGTGGCGCCGAGCCGATGGTCGACCGCGACCGCGACAAAAATCCCGTCGTGGCGCTGCGCGAGATCGCGGCCAAGGAAGTCAAGCCCGACGAGACCAAGGAGGAATACATCAAGAGCATGCAGAAGCATGCCGATGTCGACGAGCCCGAAGAGGCCCGTCCCGACAGCGACGACGGCCGCGAGGACGCTGCTTCCCGCCAGGTCACCGAAGAAGAATTGCTGCGCGCCCTCACCAGCGAAGCCCAGCGCCGCGCCGAGCCGCAGCCGGAGCCCGAGGCCGACTACGAGGAGTAGCCGTCGCCGGACGAGAATTGGAAAAAGGGCGGCACCGCAAGGCGCCGCCCTTTTTTTCTTTCGGATCAGGCGAAAAGCGTCGCGATCTCCGACACAGGTTTGAACAGCCGCCGTTCGGTACTCGGTAGCCGTATGAAGCCAAGGCGCTCGTAAAACGTCACGGCTGCGGCATCCTTGGCGTCCACGACAAAGGCAAAAGATGCGATCTCGCTGCGCAGCGTGCGGGCGAAGGCATCGAGGAGCAATAGCTCGCCGAATTTTTGGCCTTGGTATTTTTTTGCGACCGCCAGCCGTCCCATCAGCGTCGCGGGCATCAGGGGATAGCGCGGCAGTTTCTTGGCCGTCGCGGATGGCAGTTCCGTCAGCAGGATGTTGGTCGCGGACAGGGTGTAGTAGCCGGCCACGGTGCCATCGGCGGCCGTCAGCACGAAGCAGGCGGCGATACGTCTGCGGCTATCCTGCCCGGCCTGGGTGCGAAAGTAGCGGTCGAGCGCGTCGACGCCGCAGGAAAATCCGGACCGGTCGTGCTGCTCGCCGAGCGGTTCGATGCGTTCGCAGGTGGGCTTGGTCACTCAGCCTCCGAACCGCTCCTTATAGCGCTGGGCCGCGGCACGAAGCTTTTCGTTCGGCTTCTTGGGATTGATCAGGGCAGCTGCGAAAACGCGGCTGTCCTGCGCGCTGAGGCGGATGAGTTGCGTTTCCTCGATGGTGCGGACCGCGGCCTCATGGACGCTGTTCAGGACGAAGTCCGTCAATGTGCGCCCCTGAAGCGCGGCGGCACGTTGAAACAAGGTCTTTTGGTCGCGCGAAATACGCGCCTCCAGGCGTTCTTGCCGGGTGCGCGTAGCGGGTCGCTTTTGTAAAGTGGAACGGCTCATGACGACCATCCTTGCGCCTACTGTACGGCAAATGGCCGGACGCGGCAAGCCAACGGCCGTTGCGCACGTTCCAAAGACCAAAAGGCCGGGACGCGAGTCCCGGCCTTTCTGCTCTCAGGCGTGTTCAGTGATGTCCCTTGGGTCCCATCATGTTGCCGCCGGCGTGCTCGGCATGCAGCGGGAAGGGTCCTTGCAGCGAAATGCAATGCGTCAGCGCCGGGCCGTTCGCCGGTTTGGGACCGCTTAGTTTCGGCAGCCCGAACGTCGTCTTGCCGTCGCCGCCATAGGCCGAACCGATGAGCGCGAAGAGCTGGGCATTTTGCTGGATCGGCAGCAGTGAGCCGTCCGTGGCATGCCAGCCCTGCGGGCAGAAATTGAACGCGACGAGCATGACCTCGCCCGCATAAGCCGAGTCGTTGGCCTGGGCATAGGCCGGCGCGGACGCCAATGTTCCAAAAAGGACCGCCGCCATAAGCAACATTCTACGCATGAACTTTTCTCCCCTTCCAATGGATCGCGGATCTTCGCATCCGCGAGGCCATGGTAACGGGCGGTATCGGCAAAATCCCCGCGCGACTCCCCAATTTGAGTTTCAACCGCGACTGAGCCCGCGCCCGCAAGCTACAGCGGCGAGGTCTGCGTCGGCCTTCTTTAGTTCTGCCGCGTCAGGGATGCGGCTTCCGGAGGCAAACGTCCCTGCATCGCGACGCACCAGACGACCGGCACGCCGTCGATGGGTGACGACCGTACGGTTTGAAGCGCGAACGTCCTCTGGCCGTCGCCACCGCGGCTCTTGCCCAGGACCGTGAAGAGCGCCCAATTGTCCTTGATCGGCATCAGGGTGCCGTCCGTCACGTGCCAGCCGGCTGGGCAGTTCGGCGCGGGAAAATGCGCGATGCTCCCGATCGTCGGCTCCTCGGCCAGCGTCGGTAATGCAAGCAATCCGGCAAGCGCGGTGGTCGCGATAAACAATGACCGTCTCATGCGAGCTTCCTTACAATAGGGTTGTCCCCGCGCGTTCACTTTAGCTGCTCCGGGACGCATGGTCGATGCGGCCCTGCTCGAGCCTTATTCGACTTACGATTTGGCCAATTCCCAGCGTATATTGAGCGCATGAGCCTACCGACCGCGGACAAACCCGTTTCCGCGGGGCAGAACCTGTCTGCCCCGGCGGCCGACTCCGTCGCGCCCGCGCCACTATCGCCAACGGCAAAAGCCAAGCGCCGCCTGATGCGCCAGACCGAGCTGGTCGACCGGGTCAAGGCCTACGATCCCGATGCCGACGAGGCGCTGCTCAACAAGGCCTATGTCTACGCCATGAAGGCGCACGGCAAGCAGTTCCGCGCCTCTGGCGATCCCTATTTCGCCCACCCGCTCGAAGTCGCCGCCATCCTCACCGACCTCAAGCTCGACGTCGCCACCATCGTCACCGCGCTGCTGCACGACACCATCGAGGACACGCTCGCCACCTTTGACGACATCAAGGCCAATTTCGGCGACGAGATCGCCGGCCTGGTCGACGGCGTCACCAAGCTGTCGCAGCTCGAACTGTTCAGCGAGCGCACCAAGCAGGCGGAGAATTTCCGCAAGCTGATGCTGGCGATCACCTCCGACATCCGCGTCCTGCTGGTCAAGCTCGCCGACCGCCTGCACAACATGCGCACGCTCCAATTCATCGAAAAGCCCGAGAAGCGCCGCCGCATCGCCCAGGAGACGCAGGACATCTACGCCCCGCTGGCGGGCCGCATCGGCATGCAGAACATGCGCGAGGAGCTCGAGGATCTCGCTTTCGCCGAGCTCAATCCCGACGAGCGCAATTCCATCGTCACGCATCTCTCGCGCCTGACGGACTCGTCCGGGGACCGCATCGGCCGCATCGCCGACCAGATCAAGCGCAAGCTCGCCGAGCACGGCATCGAGGCCTGGGTCTACGGCCGCGCCAAGCGGCCGTTCTCCATCTGGCGCAAGCTCAAGGACAAGCAGCTCAACTTCGAGACCCTGTCCGACATTTTCGGCTTCCGCGTCATCGTCAGATCCGAGGACGATTGTTACCGCGCGCTCGGCGTGCTGCACACCAACTGGCAGATGGTGCCGGCGCGCTTCAAGGATTTCATCTCGACACCCAAGACCAACGGCTACCGCTCGATCCACACCACGGTGATCGGCCCCGAAAAACAGCGCGTCGAGGTCCAGATCCGCACCCAACAGATGCATGACGTCGCCGAGCGCGGCGTCGCCGCCCATTGGCGCTACCGCGAGCATGTGGCGGAGGAGGGCGACGGCCGCGCCTATGGCTGGCTGCGCGACATGGTCGATCTGCTCGAGCAGGAGGACAGCGCCGAGGAGTTCCTGGAGAACTCCCGCCTCAACATGTACCAGGATCAGGTCTTCTGCTTTACCCCCAAGGGCGATCTGATCTCGCTGCCGCGCGGCGCCACGCCGATCGATTTCGCCTATACGCTGCACACCGATATCGGCAACTCGACGGTCGGCGCCAAGGTCAACGGCGTGCATGTGCCGCTGCACACGCCCTTGCGCAACGGCGACCAGGTGGAAGTCATCCGCAGCGATGTGCAGACCCCGTCGCCCTTGTGGGAGCAGTTCGTCGTCACGGGCCGCGCGCGCTCCGAAATCCGCCGCTTCCTGCGCCATGCCCAGCGCGACGAGCACGTGAAATTCGGCCGCAACATCCTCAAGAAAGTCTTCGCCGACGAAGGCGCCGAGCTGACAGAGAAAGCCATCGCCGGCGTCGCCAAGAAACTGCATGCCGGCAAGGCCGACGACGTCTATGCCGATGTCGGCCGCGGCGCGCTACGCGGTCACGAGGTCCTCGAAGCGGTCTTCCCGGAACTGAAGCGCGATCCCGAGCGGCGCAAGCAATCCGCCTTCGCCGAACCCAAGGCCAAGCGCCCGATCTCCATCCGCGGCCTCACCGAAGGCATCTCCTACAAGCTCGGCCAATGCTGCCATCCCTTGCCCGGCGACCGCATCGTCGGGTTGATGGTGCCGGGCGAGGGCGTCGTCATCCACACCATCGACTGCGCCGAACTCGAGCGGGCGCAGACCGGCATGGAGGACTGGCTGGACGTCAACTGGGGCATGCACGCCGCCGAGGGCGGCCCGTCCGTCGCGCGCGTCGCCGTCCGCGTCAAGAACGAGCCCGGCTCGCTCGCCGCCGTCATGAGCGTGATCGCCAACAATGGCGGCAACATCTTCAACATGAAGGTGACGGCGCGAAACCCGCTATTCTTCGAATTCAACGTCGACATCGAAGTCCGCGACCTGCCGCATCTACAGAACATCCTCGGCGCGCTGCGGGTGAACGCGGCGGTGGAGTCGGTGGATCGGGTGCGCGAGCAGGAGCACGCGTAGGGCGTCGCTCCAAATTCATCTGTCATGGCCCGCGAATGCGGGCCACCCAGGTGACGAGAGTCTCTTCGGGTTCAGAATTGAGTTGAGATCGAATGCCGCAGTCCGCGAAGACCTCAACCGGGTGGCCCGCATCCCTCCTACGCCAAGGCTTCGGAGGGTCTCAGTGCCGGTCCTCCGAAGCTGCGAAGCAGCGTAGGGGGATCGCGGGCCATGACAATGTTTTTTCAAATCACCGAAGGTGGAATCTTTGACCCCCGAACAAGTCCTCACCGAGTTCGAAAAAGCCGGCGCTCTGCTCAAAGGCCATTTCATCCTGTCATCCGGCCTGCATTCCGACATGTTCCTGCAGAAGGCGCTGGTCTTCCAGGACGCCAAACGCACAGCCAAGCTGTGCAAGGCACTGGCGGACAAAATCCGCGCCGAAGTGAAGACGAAGTTCACCGCCATCGTCTCGCCCGCGGTCGGCGGCATCGTGCCGGGCTATGAGATGGGCCGCCAACTCGGCCTGCCGGCGATGTATGTCGAGCGCGTCGACGGCAAGTTCCAGCTGCGCCGCAATTTCACGCTCACGAAAAACCAGCCCGTGCTGATGGTCGAGGACATCGTCTCGACCGGCGTCTCGTCGCGCGAATGCATCGAGGCGATCCGCGCTGCCGGCGGCAAGCCGGTCGCCGCCTGCTGCCTGATCGACCGCTCCGGCGGCAAGGCCAAGGTCGGCGTCAAGCTCGTCGCATTGACGGCGCTCAAAGTCCCCGCCTGGGACGCGGACAACCTGCCGCCGCATCTGCAGAACATCCCCGCCGTCAAACCGGGGAGCCGGGGCCTCGCGTGACGAACGGCGCGCCGCCAGGGCAATTGGCTTTGTAGGATGCATTACGGATACTTACAGCAAGGCCTGCCGCAATTGTTCTATTACTGAAGCGGGGGAATAGTTAGAGACAAGACCGGTCACCTGGACTATGATGACTTGTGCATCAGGGGGGCATCGCGATGCTTGCACGTCTGGCGCGTGCCGTGCGCCGCGCCGTCATGAGCGCGGCACTTTCGGCCGTCATGCTCGGCCTTGGCGCAGGACCAGCCCTTGCGCAGTTCTATACGGCCCTGGTCGTTCACAAGATCGTCGTCGATCCGGTCTTTGGAAATTCCGTGTCGGTCGTGTCCGGGCTCACATTTACGATGAAGACGCCATGCCCCGGTATCCTGGGATGGGGCAACAACGATGTGCTCGGCAACAACCAGATGACGTTGCTGGCTGACGCCTCGACGCCGGCGGGCACCGCATGCTCGCTCTCGGAAGTGTCTCCGGCGTCCTTTACCGGCAATTGTCCGGTTCCCTTGCAATGGTCGGCGCCGGTGTATTCGGGGCAAAGCTGGACCATCCCCACGTCGAGCGGCCCGGCTGTCAACTTGACGGTGACCAACGCCTATTTCTGCCCCGCGACACCGGGCTCACTCGTGGTGAAGAAAGTCCTCCTGCAGGATCCATTGGGACTCTTTGGCGGCACGCCATTTTCGATCGCTGTGACCTGCAAGGACCTTCTGAACGTTTCGACGAATTACCCCTTGAACCTGCCGAACAACGCCAGCGCTTCGATCAATAGCCTGGTGCCGGGAAGCCAATGTCACCTGGCCGAGCAGCTCCCGATTTTGCCGTATAACTGTCATTGGCACGGCCCCGTCTTTTCGGCCCAGGATGTCACGATCCAAAGTGGCATCAATTCGGTCACCGTCACCAATGCTCTAGGCTGTTTGTCGACGCCCGGCTCGCTCCAGATCTACAAGAAAGTCGTGAACACGCTGGGGCTGCCGACACAGGCTCTGTTCCCGGTCGCGATCAATTGCACGCCGTCCGGACCGAATATCCCGTTCCGCTTGATCCCCTGGGGTATCGGCCCGAACCCCCCGACAACCGGCATCGCGGCCGCCAGCCAGTGCACGGTCAGCGAAACGCCGCCGCCGCCGGTGACAAGTACGTCGGCCTGCAACGGCGGCAGCGCGTCCTGGGCGGCGACATTCGCGCCGGCGCAGCCCGTCACCATCGTCGCCAACCAGACGGCGATCGTCACCGTCACCAACACGTTGAAGTGCGACCCGACCGGTTCGCTCCAGATCTACAAGAAAGTCGTGAACACGCTGGGGCTGCCGACACAGGCGCTGTTCCCGGTCGCGATCAATTGCACGCCGTCCGGACCGAATATTCCGTTCCGCTTGATCCCCTGGGGCATCGGTCCCAACCTGCCGATATCGGGCATCGCGGCCGCCAGCCAGTGCACGGTCAGCGAAACGCCGCCGCCGCCGGTGACGAGCACATCGGCTTGCGGTGGCGGCAGCGCGTCCTGGGCGGCGACCTTCGCGCCGGCGCAGCCGGTCACCATCGTCGCCAACCAGACGGTGATCGTCACCGTCACCAATACGTTGAAATGCGCGACCGGACAAATTCTGGTCGGCAAGCTTTACGAGCATCCCGTCGGGTCGACTTTTCCCGACGGCGCCGTGTTCAATTTTGTCGCCGACTGCCGCAATCCGGCCAACCCGGCGGCGGCGCACGTCGTGCAAACCGGGACGCTCACCAGCGCGCATTCGGCCGCCGCATCGTTGACGACGCTCTCCAACGTTCCAATTGGCCTGGAATGCACGGTGACGGAAACGGTGCCGGCCGGCGTGGGTGCCAATGGGTGCTATTGGGCTCCTGGGATTCCGGTCTCGCCGGATCCCGTCACGATATCGGCTCCAGTGGCGGGTGCTTTTATCGCCTTCAAGAACATCTATGTCTGCGCCGGCAATGCCGCATACGATCTTGGCGTCACCAAGGTGGCGCTGACGCCTCCAAGCACAGGCGGGCAGTCCCAGGGCTTCGTCATCACGGTCCAGAATGTCGGCACCAACACTCTCGCCGCGGCCGACCTGAGACGTCTCGTCGTCACCGACAATTTTCCGACCGGCTCGATCCTCACCAGCTACGGCGCTACGGATCCGCACTGGCGATGCGCTCCGCCGCCCGGCCCGCTGCCCCTGACCGGTCCGGTGATCTGCACCTATGTCGGAGGCGGACCGCTTGGCCCGTTCGCCGCTTTGCCGCCGCTGCAGATTTTCGCTATTCCCGGCAGCGGGACCACGAAATTCATCATGCCGGGAACCGGCCAACTCATCGACACCAAGGATAAGTTGAATTGCGTGGTGATCGCGCTCGTTGGCACCGCCGGTCACGACGACCAGGTCCCCAGCAACAATTCATATTGCATCTCGATGTAGTCTGGGATTTTCGATGTCCTGCGGGACAGCGCGTGACCGTCCCTTGCGGCGTCGCGGCCGGCTGAACCGTCGCCTCTGTCTCAACGGCATGGCGTTTTCGGATGCGTTCGCCGGCCGCTATGGTTTGTGCGATATCCCGGCCGCAAAACCGGGAGCAGGAGGGTTGCAATAGTGGCACTCGCCTCGCCCGCGAGACGTTCGTGGCTGCGCGCGGCGGCGTTCACCGGCCTGTGTTTCGCGCTCGCCTTCGTCTGGGATGTCGCCTACGGACTGTCCTTCGACCATTTTGCGCCCGCGCGCGCCCTTTCGACGGAGGTATCCTATTTCGCGATCCCGATGGCGCTGTGCTTTGTACTGGGCTTCGCGCTGCGCCGCCGGCTGAAATTCACCGGCACGGACGGCGCGTTGATCGCCGCTGTCCTGAGCTGCGTCGCCGCGCCGTTTGTCATGTTCCTGCCGGTGCTGTTCTTCGATTGCGCGGTGCTGGGGGCCTGCATCGGCTGACGATGTCAATTTCTTCCGCGAGGGGTATGGATAGGCCGACCGAAAATACCATCGCTATCCCGGTCGGCAGACCCGAAATCTCAGGCTCCGCCTGCATGCGCGCCGTCCGCGTGTTCGATATGCAACTTGCACTTATCCAAGGGTGCGAATCCTCAGCTATGATCGTGCCATGAAACAGACCCGTTCCACGCCGCACCTCTCGCCCGTCATCGCCGCCGCGCGCCGGCGCCATCCCCGCAAGGTTGGGGGGGGGGGAGGGGGTACGGAAAAATCCAAAAACAATTATGTTGCCGAAAAATCGCT
>DATCAT010000031.1:0-103618 GCA_036512455.1 Rhizomicrobium sp. | reverse complement strand
TGTCATGGCCCGCGAATGCGGGCCACCCAGGTGATCGCGAGGTCGCGCTTCACGAAGAGAGCACAGCCCAATTCTTCACGGACAAGCCGTCGTCAGCTGGGTGGCCCGCATTCGCGGGCCATGACACCGAAAGTGATAGCGAACGCGCTCTAAGCCGGCACCACCCGTCCCTCGCGATCGGTCAGCGCCAGCCGTCCGAGCGCCAGCCCCGCCACGCCCAGGCCTTCGGCCCAGGCCGCGATGACGCCCAGCCAGTTCGGCGACGGCAGCTGCGGATAGAACAGGAACAGCAGGCCAAAGGCGTGAAGCCCGGTGAGGATGGCCGGCGCCAGCACATAGAGCGCGAACAGGATCGCCAGCGCGCCGAAATCGCCGCGCCGCTTGCCCGGCAAGGTCTGCATCAGGACGAACAGCGCGACGTCACGCGTGATGAACCCCATGGTCGCCAACACCAGCGGCTGGCCCGCCAGCGCCGCCTGCGCATCGCGCATCAGCCACAGGCAGAGCGCCGCCGCGACCGCCAGCGCCGCGGCATAGCTCATCATCCAGGCCTGCAGGCCGGACAGCGCGTTGGCGATGTGGCCGTGACGGACCTGGCCCTCCATCCAGCGGTAATGCACGCGATCCTTGGGCTCGAGCAGGACCATGACATAGGTCAGCAGCGCATAGGTCGTGCCCGCGAGCAGCAGGCGAAGTGACACGGCATCCCAGGCCTTCAGGTCTGGCGACAGCCAGGCGTCGAAACCGGCGACGTAGACGCCCATGAACGCAAGGAAGGCCACCCAGACCAGCGGCCCATTGCGCATCTTCAGTTCCAGCCGCATGCCGCGATAGCAGCCCAGCAGCGTCCAGCCGGCGAACAGGCCGACCGAGGCCAGCAGAAACACGCGGGCGTCGATTCGCACGCCCCACCAGGGAATGAACTCCGTTGCCGGCTGGTGCGACAGCATGGCGGCGACCGGATCGGCAGCGCGCCACACGTAATAGATCGTCAGCGCGGCGACGAGGCCGACCGTCTGATAGACGAAGATCTCGAAGCGCGAATGGCTCTGGCGGCGTCCGGTGGCGATCAGGCTGGCGAGCAAGGCGGCGGCCTGCGCGATCACCCCGATGCCGATGTAGTAGAAGAGCTCGACGACGGCCGTGGCGGCGCCCAGATGGACGACGACATTGACCAGGATGAGCGCCAGGCAGATCGCGCCGCCGAACCAGTTGTAGATCGTCGAACCGAACAGCTTGCCCCAGGCCATGGTGCCGGCGCCGAGCGATGACAGGCGCTGGCCGTCCCAGGTGCGGTCGCGGATCTCGCCGACGACGCTCAGGGCCGCGCTGCGCGAGCCCCAGACCACGACGATCAGGTAGTAGAGCCCCGATGCGCCACTCGACGGCGTCCAGCTGTCGCCGACCAGGGCGGTGGCGAAGAAGATCAGCGCCAACAAGCCGACCATCAGCGCCACGCGGCGCGACGTCATCTCGAGCCACAGATTGCGTTCGAATTCGGGGTTCATGGCGCCCGCCCCACCTGTGCGAAATAGGCGTCTTCCAGCGCCTTGCTGGATTCGGCGAAGCCGGCGACGTCGAAGCCGGCGCCGACCAGTTCGCGCACCAGCTTGGCGCGCGCGCCGGCGTTGCGCGTGAAGACGATGAGGGCATGGTTCTGGTCGGCCTCGACGACATCGGCGCCGCGCGCGACCAGAAACTCCTTCAGGTCGCTGCGCGCGGTGGCCAGTTCGATCATGGTGCGCGGCCGCGCGTCGTCACGCACCTTGATCGCCTTGCCGCCGGCGATCACTCCGTTCTCGATGATGATCATCTCCGAGCAGTAATCTTCGAGCTCGGCCAGGATGTGGGAGGAGACCACCAGCGTCATGCCGCCGTCGCGCAGCGCGATCAGCAGCGTGGACAAATCGCGCCGCGCCTGCGGGTCCAGCCCCGCCGCCGGTTCGTCCAGCAAGAGCACATGCGGCTCATGTACGATCGCCTGGCCGATGGCGAGGCGCTGGCGCAGGCCGCGCGACAGCTCGCCCGACTTGGATTCCAGCCGGTCCAAGAGCCCGACCCGCCCGGCCGCCTTCTGCACCGCCGCTGCCGTCAGCGCCGAGGCGATGCCGTGGCTGCGCGCGGCATAGGTCAGGCAGCGCCGCACCGTCAGATCGTCGTAGAGACCGTAGAAATCTGGCAGATAGCCCATGCGGGCGTGGATTTCGCGCGGACTGTGCGTGGTGTCGAGCCCGTCGATGACGACGCGGCCCGAATAGGGGTCTTCCAGCGCCGCCAGGCAGCGCAGCAGCGTAGTCTTGCCCGCGCCGTTGGGCCCGACCAGCGCCGTGATCGTCCGATCCGCCACTTTCAGCGAGACGCCGCGCAGCGCCCGCGCGGTCGGATATTCGTAGACGAGATCTTCGACTTCGATCATGGCGCCCGGAACAGTTCGCGGCGACTCATCCTATCGCCTTTGAATCCGGCGAAACAGCGGCGTCGGGAGCGCAATCGGGTGAACCGTACTTCAGGTTCACCCGTAAATTGCGCGCCAATCGAAGAATCTAGAGCATGATCTTATGCAACGCGAAGCGATCATGCTCTAGAACGTCCAGGACAGATCGGCGCGGATCGCGTGGCTGCGCACGCGGCTCGACAGCACGCCTTCGTAGCCTAGGCCCAGATGACCGGCCGGCGTCAGTTGAATGTCGACGCCCAGCTGCGTCGCCAGCGCGTCGCGGTCGAGCGGCACGCCCAGCACCAGGAAGCTCTGGTTGGTCGACTGGAACGTCACGCTCTGGCCGGGCAGCACCGCGCCGAAGGCATGCTGCCAGGCCAGTGTCAGCCGCGGCGTGATGGCGAAGGCATCCGAACCCATCGGCGCCGTCGCCAGGCGCAGGCCCAGATTGCTGTAGGTCACCGCATTGCCCGTGCTGTTGCCGGCCAAGGCCGCGATGCCACCGGTCTCGTGGAAGGCGCCGGTGCTGGCATTGACCCAGGCGAAGCCGGCGAACGGCTCGAGCGCGATTGGGTCCATGGTCAGCGCATAGCCCGCTTCGGCGAAGGCCTGGGTGCTGTGCTGGCGTTCGACGTCGGAGGTGTTGTTGAGGAAGCCCGGGAACTGGACGGTCCGAGTCACGGTGGCGTTGCCCCAGGCATATTCGGCGCCGGCGCGCAGCGCCAGCGCGCCATCGTTCCAGCCGGCATAGGCGGCGATATGACCGCCGCCGGCGCGCGCCTTGCTGGCGCGCGACGTTACCGTGACGTCGGAATGGCTGTAGCCGCCCGCGAAGCCCAGCCGCAGCGCGCCCACGACGCTGGTGTCGATGCCGGCGACGATGCCGGAATAGTTGCGCTCCGCCGTGCCGGCATTGTGATCGGTGTCGGCCTGGCCCCAATTGGAGAACACGCGCAGCCACATGGTGACGCTGTCGGTCAGCGGCCGCGCATCGTTCTGTCCGCGCAGGCCCATCGCGCCGCTGTTCGACTGGCGCAGGCGGTCGAGGATCGCCTGGCGGATATTGCGGCTGTCTTCCAGCAGCGCGGTGCGCATTGTGGGGTGGATCTCACCCGACAAGGCGTCCAGCGCCGCCGGAATGAAAGCGGTGGAGGGCTGGTTCAGGAACGCCTTGTAGAGATCGGAGTTGAATGTCCCGGCGTTGACGCCGCCGCCGGCCGCGAGCTCGTTCGGCGTCAGGCCGAGATTGGTGAAATCGACGGTCTTGGCGCGCAGGACCAGATCGACGTTCGACATGCCGTAGAGCAGCGACGCATCGAAGAACGGCAGATCGACGGTGACGCTGCTGAACGCGCCGCTAACGCCGCCGGCCGCGTCGATGATGCGGTAGGTCGTCACCAGCGCGTAGTTGCCAGGCGCCGCGGTCACCACGACGGTGCCGCCGGCAAGGATCGCCTGGCCGCTCGCATTGATGCGGTCGCTCAGGCCCGCCGCGTTGATCTCGACGGCATAGGTCGTGCCGGCGGCAAAGCCGATGCTGCCGGCCACGTTGAGCGTGCCGATGGAATTGCCGGGCGAGACGTTCGAGCCGCCCAGGACGGTGAGCGAACCGATGGTGCCGTTGCCCTTCAGCGTGCCGCCGTTCAGGACCACGGCGGAGTTGGCGATGGAGCCGTTGACGTCGAGGATGCCGGCTGTGACGAAGGTCGGCCCGCTATAGGGGCTGATGCCCGACAGGACCGTCATGCCGGTGCCGATCTGGTTGAGGCCGCCGGCGCCCGAGATCACGCCGGCCAGGGTCAGCGTGTCGGAGCGGTCGATGGTGAGCGTGCCGTTGTCCGCCACGTCGCCGACGATGGCGCCGCCGGCGCCGCCATTGCCCAGCTGCAAGGTGCCGCCGGCGATGGTCGTGCCGCCGCTGTAGCTGTTGTTGGCGGTCAGGATAAGCGTGTTGCCGTTGTATTTGGTGACGCTGCCGGTGCCGGAAATGACGCCGGCGAAGGTCAGGTTGTCGGTGCGGTTGAAGGCAAAGGCGGCGTTGTCGGCGACGTTGCCGACGATCGAACCGACTGTCCCGCCATTGCCCAGGATCAGCATGCCGCCCTGGATCGTGGTGCCGCCGGAATAGGTGTTCGTGGCGGTCAGCACCGTCATGCCCGGACCCTTCTGCACCAGGGCACCGCTGCCGGAGATCGTGGCGCTGAACAGGACATTGTCGGAGCGGTGAAGAGACAGCGTGCCGTTGTCGACGATATTGCCCAGGATCGAGCCCGAGGGCGTGCCATTGCCCAATTCCAGCGTGCCGCCGCTGATCGTCGTGCCGCCGGCATAGCTGTTGGCGCCGGTCAGCACGAACGTGCCGGTGCCGGCTTTTATCAGTCCGCCGCCGCCCGCGATCGCGCCGGAGAACAAGGTCGAGCTGTTGTCGCCGCCGGCCGTCAGTGTGGCGCTGCCGAGCGTGACCAGGCCCGCGCCGGCGAGCGAACCGATGGTTTCGTTGAACCCGTTGAGATCGAGCGTGGCGATGAGCGAGACGGTGTGGGCGGACGAGGCCGAGAACGCTCCAACGGCGCCGGCCTGAAGCGTTCCGGCGTCGACCAGCGTGGTGCCGCTATAGGTGGACGCGCCGCTCAAGGTGGTCACGCCGCTGCCGCCCTGCGTCAGCGAACCGGTGCCTGTGATCGCGCCCGCGAACGCGAACGCGTCGGAGCGCGCAATGACAAGCAAGCCGTTGTCGGCGACATTGCCGACGATGGAACCGGTCGTGTTGCCATTGCCGATCTGCAGGATGCCGGCCGCGATCGTCGTGCCGCCGGTATAGGTGTTGGCGCCGAGCAGGACGGTCGTGCCGCCGCCGATCTGCTGCACCGCGCCGCTGCCCGAGATGACGCCTGTGATCGCCAGGATGTCGGAGCGGTCGAAGGTCAGCGTGCCGTTGTCGGTGACGTCGCCCTGGATCGAACCCGTCGCGCCGCCATTGCCCAGCTGCAGCGTGCCGCTCGCGATCGTCGTTCCGCCGCTATAGCTGTTGGCCGCGGTCAGGATCGTCTTGCCGGCGCCGGTCTGGGCGAAGGCGCCGCCGCCGGAAATCGTGCCGCCGAACGTCACCGTGTCGGAGCGGTCGATGGCGAAAATGCCTTCGTCGGCGACGTCGCCGACGATGGAGCCCGTCGTGCCGCCATTGCCAATTTGCAGCGTGCCGGCACCGGGGAGAATGGAGGTGCCGCCGCTATAGGTATTGTCGGCGGTCAGTATGGCCGTGCCCGTGCCGGCATCGAGGAATTGGCCGCTGCCGGAGATGACGCCGCCGAAGGTGTAGACGTCCGAGCGGAAGATCGCGAATTGGGCATTGTCGAGCACATTGCCGGCGATGGACCCGCTGGTTCCGTTGAAGCCCAGGACCAATACGCCGAACGAGACCGTCGTGCCGCCCGTATAGGTGTTCGCCGCCGTCAAGGCCGTTATTCCCAGACCGTTCTGCTGCAATGCGCCGCTGCCGGAGACGACGCCATCGAAGATGAGGAGGTCGGCACGGTTGAAGGCCAGGACTCCGTTGTCGTTCACCGCGCCCGTGATGGCGCCCGAGAATCCGCCATTGCCGAGCTGCAGCCTGCCCGACGAGATCGTGGTGCCGCCGGCATAGTCGTTCGCGCCGGTGAGCGTGATGGTGGCCGGACCCGTCAACGCCAGGGAGCCGGTGCCGGTGATCGCGGCGGCCAGCGTGCGGTCGTTGGCGACGTCGTAGACCAGCGCGCCATTGTCGTTGACCGCGGCCGTGCTTTCGATCGCTCCCGCCGTGCCGCCCGTGCCGACCTGCAGCGTGCCCGCGGTGATGATGGTCGTGCCGGTATAGCTGTTGGCGCCGGTCAGGATCGTCGTGCCGCTGCCGGCCTGCTGGACGTCGCCCGTGCCCGAGATCGCGCCGGCAAAGGTCACCGCGTCGGAGCGGTTGAACGCCAGCGCGCCGTTGTCCACGACGTCGCCCGCGATCGCGCCCGTCGTGCCGCCATTGCCGAGCTGCAGCGTCCCGGCCGCGATCGTCGTGCCGCCGCTGTAGCCGTTGGCGCCGGTCAGCGTCAGCGTGCCGCTACCGGTCTTGACCAGCCCACCGCTGCCCAGGATCGCGCCGCTGAACAGCGTGCTGCTGTTGAGGCCGCCCTCGGTCAGCGTGTTGGTGCCTAGCTGGATCGTGCCGCCGCCCTCGATGGAGCCGATCGCCATGCCGCCATTGCTGAGACCGGCGATGCTCAAAGTGCCGCCGGCATTGATGACCGCTTGCGACGTCCCGCCATTGGCGGCGCCGGTGAAGACGACCGTTCCGAGCGGACCCACGGTGAGCATGGCATCGCCCGAGGACGCGCTCGCGAAAGTCAGCGCGCCGGTGTTGCCCGCCGCGCCGCCGACGACGAAGGCCGGCCGGTTGCCCGAGCCGTCGTTGATGCCGGTGCCGCCGACGGTCAGCGAAGCATTGCCGGCGGCGGTGCCCGCGACGTTGAAGGTGTAGGCCGGCGCGCCGGCGCCGAAATTCATGCCGGCGATGGACGTCGCCTGGTTGACGTCGATGGTGGTGACCGTGGAGGCGCCGAAGAACGCCTTGTCGCTGGCAGTGGGCACCGTTCCGATCAGCCAGTTGGCGCCGGTGTTCCAGTCCTGCGACCCCGGATTGGCGCTCCAGCGAACCCCGTTCAGGTCCAGAACCAGGATCACGTCATGGGCGTCGTAGAGCAGCGACACGTCGTAGCCGCCGAACGAGCCGGCGACGCTGAGCGACGAGAACGTTCCGCTCAAGGCGCCGCCCGAATTGATCAGCGTGTATTGGCCGGCGTTGTAGCTGCCGCCGGTCGCCGCCAGCGTCAGGTCGCCGCCGAGCAGCACCGCGCCGCTGGCCAGCACCTCGTCGCTCGCCGCCGGGCCGATCTCGGCCACCAGATGCGAGCCCGATGCCAGCGTCAGATCGCCCGCCACATGCAGCGTGCCGATGGAATCGCCGGCCGCCAGCGTGCCGCCGCCGGCGACGGTCGTGGTGCCGACCGTTCCGTTGCCGCCGAGCGTGGCGCCGCTGTTGACGGTGACGGTGCTGCCGGAAATCGAGCCGTCGACCGACAGCGTCCCGGCGTTGACGGTCGTCGGCCCGGTGTAGGTGTCCAAAGCGGCTAGGGTCAGCGTGCCGCTGCCCGATTTGACCAGGCTGCCGCTGCCCGAGATGACGCCGCCCAGCGTGAGGACGCCGGCGCGATCGACGATCAGCGTGCCGTTGTCCGCGATGGCGCCCGCGACCGTGCCCGTCGCGCCGCCATTGCCGATTTGCAGCGTGCCCGTGGCGATGGTCGTGGGACCGGTATAGCTGTTGGTGCCGGTCAGAACGGTCGTGCCGCTGCCCTTCTGGACGAAGGCGCCGTTGCCCGAAATGGCGCCGGCGATGATCAGCGTGTCGGAATGCTTGACCGCCAGCGTGCCGTTGTCGACGACGCCGCCGAGGATCGAGCCGACCGCGCCGCCGTCGCCGAGCTGCAGCGTGCCGGCCGTGATCGTCGTCCCGCCGCTGTAGGTGTTGGCCGCGGTCAGGATTGTCGTGCCCGTGCCCGCTTGCACGACATTGCCGGTGCCCGAGATCACGCCGCCGAATTGGCTGCCCGGCGCGCCGCCGCCCGAAGCCGGGCCGAAGGTGATCGTATCGGAGCGGTTGAAGGCCAGCGTGCCGTTGTCGGCGACGGCGCCCTGGAACGAGCCGCTCGTGCCGCCATTGCCGAGCTGCAGCGTGCCGGCCGCGATCGTCGTGCCGCCGGCATAGCTGTTGTCGTTGGTGAAGATCGTCGTGCCGCCGGCCTGGACGAAGGCGCCGCTGCCGGACACCAGATTGGCCAGCGTGAAGGCGCCGCTGTGGTTGGACGACAGCGTGGCGTTGTCGACGATGCCGCCCGCGACCGATCCTGTGGCGCTGCTGCCGTCGCCGAGCGCCAGCGCGCCGGCGCTGATGAGCGTGCCGCCGCTATAGGTGCTGTCCGCCGTCAGCGCCGTGACGCCCGTGCCCGCTTGCACCAGGGCGCCGCTACCCGAGATCGTGCCGGAGAAGGCGACAGTGTCCGACCGGTTGAACGCCAGCGTGCCGTTGTCGGCGACGGCGCCGGTGAGCGAACCGCTCGTTCCGCCATTGCCGATTCGCAAAGTGCCGGCGGTGATGACGGTTCCGCCGCCGTAAGTGTTCGCACCCGTCAGGGTCGTCGTGCCGCTGCCCGTCTGCTGCACGCTGCCGCTGCCGGAGACCGCACCCGCGAAGGTCAGCGCGTCGCTGCGGTTGAAGGCCAGCACGCCGTTATCGACGACGTCGCCTGCGATCGAGCCGCTGGTGCCGCCATTGCCGATCTGCAGCGTGCCCTGCGCGATGGTGGTGCCGCCGGTATAGCTGCTGGCGCCCGTCAGGCTCAGCGTGCCGGTGCCCGTCTTGGTCAGCGCGCCGCTGCCGGTGATCGTGCCGCCGAAATTCGTGCTGGCGTTCAGGCCGCCTGCGCTCAGCGTGTTGGCGCCCAGATCGACCGTGCCGCCGGTTCCCGCCAGCGAGCCGACGCTCATGCCGCCATTGCTGAGGCCGGCAATCGTCAGCGTGCCGCCATTGACGATCGCCTGCGAGGCGCCGCCGTCCGCGCTGCCCGTGAATGCCACCGTGCCGGAGGCGTTGGCCGTCAGGATCGCGTCGCCCGAGGTGAAGCCGTTGAACGTCAGCGTACCGCCATGTCCGCCCGCGCCGCTGACGACGAAATTCAGCTTGTTGGACGATGAGTCGTCGATCCCGCCGTTCACGGTGAGCGAGGCGTCACCGCCGGCCGTGCCGGCGATGTCGAATGTGTAGCCCGGCGCGCCCGCATTGAAGATCATGCGGTTGGTGGCGGCCGCCTGGTTCACTGTGACCGTGGTGACCGTCGATGCGTCGAAGATCGTATTGTCCGTGCCGGTCGGCACCGTGCCGGGCAGCCAGTTGGCGCCGGTGTTCCAGTCGCCCGAGCCCGGATTGGCCTGCCACAGGAAGCCCTGCAGGACCACGTCCAGGAACACGTCGTGGCCGTCATAGGTGACGTTGGCGGCGAAGCCCGTGAAGGCGCCGGACAGCGCGATGGAGCTGAACGTGCCGCTCAGCGCGCCCGTCGCATTGATCAGCGTGTAGTGACCCACAGCCAGCGCACCGCTGGCGACCAGCGTGAGATCGCCGGAAATAAAGACCGCGCCGCCAACCAGCGCCTCGTCGGCGGCCGCAGAACTGACTTCGACGACGTAATGCGAGCCCAGGGCCAGCGTCAGGTCGCCGCCGATATGCAGCGTGCCGATGGAATTGCCCGGCGCCAGCGTGCCGCCGCTCGCCACCGTCGTCGCGCCCACCGTGCCGGTGCCGCCCAGCGTGCCGCCGCTGTTGACGGTGACGGTGCTGCTGGCGATCGAGCCGTTGACCGACAGCGTGCCGCCATTGACGGAGGTGGTGCCGGTGTAGGTTTCGCTGTTCGACAGGATGAGATTGCCGGCGCCCGTCTTGACGACAGCTTTGACGCCCGAGATGACGCCCGAAAGCGTCGCCGAAAAGCCGTTCGTGTCGAAGATCGCGGTGCCGCAGCAGGCGACGTCGATCGCCCGCGCGGTATTGAAAGATGCCAGGAACCGCAACGTACCCGGACCGCTGCCGACAAAACCCAAATCCGCGCCCAGAGCGCCGAGATTGGCGTCCGCGCCGACGGCCAGCGTGCCTTGCGAGATGGCCGTGCCGCCGGCCTGGGTGTTATTTCCAGTGAGGGTCAAGACGCCCGAGCCGTTCTGGTCGACGGAACCCAGTCCGGAGACGTTGCCGCTGAACGTGATGTCGTCGGAGCGTTGGAACCCGAGTGTAAGAGTGCTCGCGCTGACGCCGATGACGACGTCGCCGACAATCGAGCCCGTCGTCCCGCCCTGCCCGATGGCGAGCCCGCCGCCCGAGACGACGACCGTTCCGCCGGTATACGTGTTCGTGCCGTTGAGACCGAAACTACCGGTCACCGTCAGGCCACCGGCGCCCGAAATGTCGCCGTTGATTGAGGGAGAATTGGACGTATCGAAAGTGCCGCCGTTCGAGCCGAGCGAAAAGTCTCGCGTCGCCGGTGCGATGATATTGCCGATAAAATGCAGCGTTCCGCCGTCCAGGGTCACCAACCCGCTGGCGCTGCCCAGTTCGCCGTCCGCGTCGATGGCCAGGGTGCCGCCCGTGATGAACGTTCCGCCGCTGTAGCTGTTGGCGGCATTCGTCAGCGTCAACTGGCCGGACCCGATCTGACGCACCGAACCTGTACCGCCGATGAGCCCCGCGAAGGCCACCGGATCGCTGCGGCTGAAAGCGAGCGCGCCGTTGTCGGCGACGTTGCCGCTTAGCGAGCCGGCGCTGCCGCCATTGCCGATCTGCAGCACGCCGGACGAGATCGTGGTGCCGCCGCTGTAGATGTTCGCGCCGGTCAGGATCGCCGTGCCGCTGCCGCTCTGCTGCACGCTGCCGCTGCCGGAGATCGCGCCCGCGAAGATGAAGCTGTCGGAGCGGTCGAAGGCGAGCGTGGCGTTGTCGACGACGTTGCCCGCGAGCGATCCCAAAGCGCCGCCGAGGCCGATCTGCAGCGTGCCCTGCGAAATGGTGGTGCCGCCGGTATAGGTGCTGGCGCCGGTGAGGATCAGCGTGCCGCTGCCCGTCTTGGTCAGCGCGCCGGCGCCTATGATCGTGCCGGTGAACAATGTGGTGGTGTTCAGCCCGCCGACGGTCAGGGTCTTGGCGCCGAGATCGACCGTGCCGCCGACGCCTTCGATCGAGCCGATGCTCGCGCCGCCGTCGCTGACGCCGGCGATCGTCAAAGTGCCGCCGGTGTTGACATGGATCTGCGAGCCGGCGCCGTCGGCCGTGCCGGTGAAGGCGATCGTGCCTTGCGCGTTGACCGTCAGCATGGCGTCGCCGGACGTCAGGTCGGTAAAGGTCAGCGTGCCGCTGTGGCCGCCGGAGCCGCTGACGGAAAAGCTCGGCCGGTTGGACGATGCATCGTTGATCCCGCCATTGACGGTGAGCGAAGCGTCACCGGCGGCCGTGCCCGCGATATCGAACGTATAGCCCGGCGCGCCCGCATCAAAGATCATGCTGTTGGTGGCGGCCGCTTGGTTGACCGCAACCGTGGTGACCGTCGATGCGTCGAAGATCGTGTTGTTGACGCCGGTCGGCACCGTGCCGGGTACCCAATTGGCGCCGGTGTTCCAGTCGCCGGAGCCGGGATTGGCCTGCCACTGGAAGCTTTCGGGGACCAGGTCCAGGAACACGTTGTGGCTGTCGTAAGTGATATTGGCGGTCAAGCCCGTGAAGGCGCCGCTCAGATTGATCGCGCTGAACACGCCGCTCAGCGCGGCCGTGGAATTGATCAGCGTGAAATGTCCGACCGCGAGCGCGCCGCTCGAGACCAGTGTGAGATCACCCGACAGGAAGACCGCGCCGCCGACCAGCGCCTCGTCGGCGGCCGCAGAACTGACCTCGACGACGTAGTGCGAGCCCAGGGCCAGCGTCAGGTCGCCGCCGATATGCAGCGTGCCGATGGAATTGCCCGGCGCCAGTGTTCCGCCGCTCGCCACCGTCGTCGCGCCCACCGTGCCCGTGCCGCCCAGCGTGCCGCCGCCGTCGACCGTGACGGTGCTGCCGGCGATCGAGCCGTTGACCGACAGCGTGCCGCTGTCGACATGCGTGGCGCCCGAAAGGCCGCTGATCGCGCTCAGGATCAGATTGCCGCCGCCCGCCTGGCTGAGCGCGCCGCTACCGGAAATAACGCCGGCGAAGGTGATGTTGTCGGAACGATCGAAGACCAGCGAACCGTTGTCCGCGACGTCGCCGGTTAGCGATCCCGTCGTGCCGCCATTGCCCAATTGCAGCGTACCGCCCGTGACGGTGGTGCTGCCGGTGAAGCTGCTGTCGCCGGTCAGCGTCAGCGTGCCCGTTCCCACCTTGGTCAGGCCGCCGACGCCCGAGAACGCGCCGGAGAACAGCGTCGCGCTGTTGTCGCCATTGGTCGTCAACACGCCGTTGCCGCCATTGACGGTCGTCAGCATCACCGCGCCCGCGCCGGCCAGCGAGCCGATCGTCTCGTTGTAGCCGTTGAGGTCGAGCGTGGCGCCGGACGCGACGGTCACCGCCGAGAACGGGCTGAAGCCGTTTGCCGCGTCGGCCGAAATTTCGCCGCTGTCGATATGCGTCGCGCCGGAATAGGCGTTCGTCCCGCCCATCAGCAGGACATGCGTGTTGCCGTTGTTGACCAGCGTCAGGCCGCCGGTGCCGGTCATCTGGCCGAACCAGTGGGTAAGGAAACTGCCGGCCAGGGTCAGCGTATTGGCATTCAGCGCGATCGCCGCGGTGCCGCCATTGCTGGAGATCGCGCCGACGGTTTCGCTCGTCGCCAGGTTCAGCGTCGCGCCGGCGAAGATCGTCACCACGCTGGCGTCGCCGATGGCCGCGCCGCCCGACGCGATCAGCGTGCCGGTGATATTGGTGTCGCCGCTATAGGTGTTGGTGCCGGTCAGCGTCAGCGTCCCGCCCGCCAGCTTGTTCAGGATGCCGGTTCCCGAAATGTTGCCGCCGAATGCAACAGCGTCCGACCGGAAGAAGGACAAGGTGCCGTTGTTCGCGATGTTTCCGACAATCGATCCAGTGGTTCCATTGTTTCCGATTTCGAGGGTTGCCGAAACCGTTGTTCCGCCCGTGTAGGTGTTGGTGTTCGTCAGGAAGACCGTCCCACCAGTCACCGTCACCGCGCCGGAACCGCTGATCTGATCGCCGAAGAACACCGATTGGTTGGTCGCGAAGTCGAGGGTCGCATTGTCGACGACATTCCCGGCGATCGTGCCGGCGGAGCCGATCCGCAGCGTACCGGCGGAGATCGTCGTGCCGCCTGTCCAGTTGTTGCCGCTGCCCAGAAGCTCGAGCACGGCCGAACCAGTCTTGGTCAGGCGTCCCGATCCGGTGATATTGCCGCCGATCTGCGAGTCTGCCCGAACATCGAACGTCGCATTGTTGAAGATGCTGTAGTTGCGGGAACTGATGACCGCGTTCGAGAACCTCAGTGTGCCGCTGTTGAGCAGGACCGCACCGCTCGCAGCGCCGAGCGCACTGTCGGTTGCGACAGACAGCACGCCGTCCAGGATCGAGGTGCCACCGCTGTAGCTGTTGGCGGCGTTCGACAGCGTCAGCACGCCGTCGCCATTCTGCGTGAACGTGCCGCTGCCCGATATCTTGTTCGCGACCGTCAAGGCATTTGAGCGACTGAAGGTCAGGTCGCCATTGTCGACGATATCGCCGGCGCCGATCGAACCCGTCGTGCCGTTCTGGCCGACCTGGAGGGAGCCGCTCGCGATCGTCGTCGTGCCGCTGTAGGTGTTGTTGTTCCGGAACAGCAATTGGCTAAGACCCGACTGCGTGACCGAGCCGCTGCCGGAAATGACGCCGTCATAGCTGATGCTGCCGAAGCGGGCGAAGACCAGCTGGCTCGCCGAATCCTGAAGCAAGACATTGCTTTCGAGATTGGCGCCGGACGGCCCATCGCTGATCTGCAGGATGCCGTTGCTCTGCACCGTGACGTGCGACAGCGTGCCGTCGACAACGTCGGTGATGATCGTGCGACCGCCCTCGACCGAGAAGTCGCCCGGTCCGGTGACGAAGGAGAGCGTCAGAGTGTCGGCCGCGCCGATCAGCTCGCCGCCCAGAGAAACCGTGACGCCACCGTTCGGCGCGTGGGCGCCCGTGCCTGCGAAGGAGAGGACGCCGTTGACGGTCGTCGCGCCGATATCGTTGTAGTTGCCCGTCAGCACCAGTGTGCCGCCGGCGGCCTCGGTCAATCCGCCGCCGCCTGTGAAAGTGCCGTCGAACTGGTCGGACGCGCCGCTCGTGCCGGTGGTCAGATGCGCGCTCAGCAGCACTGCGCCGTCGCCGCCGAGCCCCGCGATGGTCGAATCGTGTCCATTCAGGTCGAGGATCGAGTTGCCGAAGATATCTTCGACGATGAAGCGCGAATTGGCCGAGAACGAGCTGCTCGACGTCGCGCGCAGCGTGCCCGCCTGGATGTCCGTCGCGCCCGAATAGGTGTTGGCGCCGCCGAGCGTGGTGACGCTGCCGTCTTCCAGCTTGAACAAGCCGCCGCTGCCGCTGATCGCGCCGGCGATGTTGGTCGTGCCGCTGAGCTCCAGCGCGATCGCGCCGTTGTCGACGATGTCGCCGGCGACGCTGCCCTGCACCGGATTGAAGGGATCGTCGCCCAGCACCAGCGTCACGTCGCTGCCGATCGTCGTGACGCCGCCATAAGTGTTGGCGTTGGTGAAGACCACGGTGTCGGTGCCGATCAGCGTTACCTTGCCGGCGCCCGAGATCACGCCGCCGAAATAGTCGGCGGCGTTGCCGGCGAAGGTCAGCGTCGTGGTCGCGGCGCTGCCCAGCAGGACATGTCCGCCGCCCGTCAGGCCGCCGATCGTCTGGCTGTGATCGGCGAGGTCGAGCGTGGCGCAATCGCACAGCACAAAGCGCGAATTGGCCGAGAACACGTTCGCCGCGCCGGCCTTCAGCGTCGCGCCGGATTCGATCTGGGTGCTGCCGCTGTAGCTGTTCGACGTCCCGCTGAACGTGATGGTGCCCGCGCCGTTGAGGCCGATCTGGACGCCGCCGGCGCCGGTGATGTTGCCGGCATAGGTCAGCGTATCGCTGCGGTCGAAGACGAGCAGGCCGTTGTCGGCGACATTGCCCGTCAGCGTGCCGGTCGTGCCGCCATTGCCGATACGCACTTGCGTGGCGCTGTCGATGATGAGCGACGTATTGACGATGAGGTCGCTGGTGAATGCGACATAGGCCGCACCCACCTGGTGCACGGTGCCGAGCCCGACCGTGCCCGGCAACTCGAACTGGCCGCCGACGCCGTGATCGAGGATAAGAGTCGCATCCACGTCGCCGAATATGCTGTGGGCGATCATGCCCGACGTTCCGCCATTGCCGAGCTGCAGCGTCGCGCCGCTGAAGACAAAGGTGTTGCCGTCGAACGCGGCGCTGTCGCCGGTCAGGGTCACCTTGCCGGCGCCGTTGACGAGGACCGTGCCCTGCCCCGAAAAGACTCCGCCGAATTCGTGAGCGGCGGCCCAGTTGAATTTGAGATTGCCGCCGCTGGACAGCGCGACGTCGCCGGCGAGATTGCCGTCATGTCCGCCGGTGGTGTCGCCAAGATCGATCTCGCCGCCGCCCAGCACGTTGGTGGCGCCGGTATAGGCCATGCTGGCGGTCAGGATCAGCGTGAAGGACTGCAGCGTGACGCTGTGCGCGCCGGTGATGCTGCCGCCGTAACTCTTGCTCCCGCCATTGGCGATGATCAGGTCCGCCGACAGATCGATGGTCCCGCCGCCGCCTTCCAGCGAGCCGATGGTCAGGGCCGATGCGGTGGCAACCGACACGCTGCCGCCGTCGAGCTTGAGGCTCGCGGTACTGGCGTCGACGGTGCCGAGAAACTGAAGGCTGCCGCCATCCATGGCGATGTCGGCGTTTCCGGCACTGGACGCCGCATCGAGCGTGAGAGAGCCGCCGTCATGCACTCGCACATGCGCGTCGCCGAGCGAGCCGGCCAGGAGATAGACTTGGCCGACCCCGGCGACATCGCCCTGCGCCACGATCGTCAGCGCCTGGGAGGATGAATCGACGATGCCGGCGCCGCCATCGAGGGTGAAACTCGCATCGCCGCCCGAGCCGTCGACCACAATCGTGTAGGCCGGCGCGCCGGCCAGGAAATCCATCTCCGCGAGGTTGACGACGGTGCCTGAGGACACGATGGGATTGGCGTTGGTTGTCGCACCGAACGCCGCCGTATCGCCCGACCCCGGCACCAGGCCGGCGTCCCAGCTCGCGCTATCGGTCCAGTTTGCGATCCCCGGCGGATTGGCCGCCCAGTTGAACGGCGCCTCGCTCAACGTCAGGAAAACGCCGTTGCCGTGGTCGTTGTAGGTGACGTGCGTAACGAAGTGACCGAAGCTGCCGTTGAAGGTCTCGCCCTCGTCGAATGTGCCGCTCACCGCCGACGCGCTCGATATCAGCGCGTAAGGCACGCCGGCGGTGTAGATGTCCGGCGTCACATTGACGACCAGCGCGCCGGCCAGCGTCACCGCGCCGTTGGCGATGATGCCGCCCGGGCTGGCGCCGTCGACCGTCACCTCGAAGGTCGAACCCGAATCGAAGGTCAGCGCATTGTCGACGGTCAGCTCATTGCCGGGTGTGTTCTCCTGCAGCGTGCCGCCGCTGGCGATATGCACCGATCCGACTTCGCCGATGCCAGTCAGCACGCCGCCGTTCACGCCGACCGCCGCCGAGGCATAGATGCCCGAAATATCCAGCGTGCCGCCGGCGACGTTCAGCGTGCCGCCATAGCCGCCCGTTCCGGTCAGGAACAGCGTGCCGGTGCCGCGCTTTTCCAGGTCGCCGCTGCCGGCGATGGCCTGGGCAAGCGTCGTGTCGAAGGAATTGGTGTCGATGGCGCCGCCGCCGGCCTCCACCGTGAAGCTGCGCCCGCCGTCGAGGTCGAAGCTCGCGTCGAATTTCAGCGTGCCGGCGCTCGTGCCGTCGCCGAGCGTGACGCCGCCCGCCGTGTCGCCCAGTTCGGAATCGGCGTCGACTTCCACCGTCGCGCCGTCCTGGACGAACGTGCCGCCGGAATAGCTGTTGGTCGTGTTGGTGAGGATGAGCGTGCCGCCGCCGATCACCGTGAGGTCGCCGCCGCCGCTCAGTTGGCCCGAATAGGTGACCGTATTGCCCGCCGTGTCGAACACCGGCGCGCCGGTGGCGAACAGGGCGTCATGCGTGTAGGTGCCGCCGGCGCCGAAGACGAGCGCCGAGTTCGGGAAGAAGGTCAGCGAGCCCGGACCGATATTGTCGTCGGCCAGGACCGACAGGGTGGCGCCGGTCTCGACATAGGTTCCGCCGGTATAGCCGTTGCTGCCCGACAGCGTCGTGACGCCGCTGCCCGAGATCCGCACCGTGCCGCCGCCGGAAATCGCATGCGCGAACGTGAAGTCGTCGCTGCGGTCGAATCTGAGCACGCCGTCGTCCAAGACGTCGCCGTCGATCGAACCGCCGGTGCCCAGCGCCAGCTCGCCGTCGGAGATCGTCGTCGTGCCGGTATAGGTGTTCGCGCCGGTCAGGGTCAGCGTGCCGGCACCCGTCTTGGTCAGGCCGCCGCTGCCGTCGATCGCGCCGCCGATGCTCATGTCGGTGTCCAGCGCACCGAGGCTCAGCGTGTTGGCGCCGAGGTGGATGCCGCCGCCGCCGCTGATCGAACCGAGCGTTATGGTCCCGGCGTCGTGCGGCTGCAGGTCAACAAGCGCGCCGGCCACGGTTTCCACGGTGGCCGACCCGCCATCGCTGGCGCCAAAGAAGATAAGCGTCGCGCCCGCGCCGAGTGTGATATCGGCGCTTGCGGCGGAAGTGCTGTCGTTGAACGCGATGTAGGAGCCCGCGCCGCTGGCATCGAACACGGCGGTGTCCGCGCTCGCCGTAGCGCGGAAGCGGATCGCGGCGCCCGGCGCCGAAATGTCGAAATGCGTATCGCCGGCCGACGCCGCGCCGTCGAAATCGAGTGTTGCGCCGCTGCCGGTGAGGTTGAATTGCTGCGGGCCGGATGCATTGTTGACGATTCCCGCGCCGGTGAAGGCATAGCCTTCGTTGCTGCCCGCCAGGTTGAAGGTGAAGGCGTCGCCTGCGAACGTCATGCTCCCGAGAATGACCCCGTTCGCCAGATCGATCGTCGTCACGCTCGATGTGCCGAACACGGCGGCATCGCCAAAGCTCGGCACGACGCCGCCGAACCAGTTGGCGCCGGTCCCGAACGCCGTGCTCCCGGGATTGATCTTCCAGGTCAAGGCGTCGGCGATCTGCACGACATAGGTGTCGCCGATGACGCCGCGATCGATCCCAAGGCCCGCGTCGAGGCTGCCGTACACGACCATGGACGAGAAGTCGCCGCCGATCGAGGCGCCCTGGATCAGCGTGTAGTGCATGCCGGCGGTGAAGGTGCTGAAGGGATCGAGGAAGATGTCGAGCTCGCCGTTCAGCGCCACGGCGCCGCTGACATCGGCCAGGTCGGACGACGGAAAGTCGTCGATGTCCGCTTCGAAGAACGCGCCGGACAGAAGCGTCAGATCGCCATGCACGGTCAGCGTGTCGATGAATTCGCCGCCGGGCGAGAACGTGCCGCCCGCGTGCACGGTCGTGCTCGGCACCGTGCCGTAACCCGAGAGCACGCCTTCCTGGACCGCCACGCCCGATGACGAGGAGATGTCGCCGTCGACCTCGATCTCGGCGCCGTAAACCGTGGTCTGGCCGGTATAGGTATAGGTCCCGGCGGAGCCGAGAATCCAGATTCCGTCGCCGCCCACGCCGATCGCGCCATGCGTGCCGGCGGCGAAGTCCTCGATCGTGCCGTCGAAGAAATGCGGCGAGCAGCCGCACATGTCCAGCGAAAGCTCGTGGTCGCCGAGTTCGATCGTGCCGGAGCCGTCGACCGAGCCCAGCCCGACCGTTCCGGGGTCATGGCCGGTGATGTCCAGCACCGAACCGTCGCCCAGGAAGACCTCGGCCTGGGCGCCATCGCTGGCGCCGCCCAGCTGCATCAAGCCGTTCTCGCCGATCTCGATGCCCGCGGTGTCCAGCGACGCCGTGCCCGAGACGTACAGGCTGTTCGCAAAGATCAGCGCATTGCCGGCGTGGCTGCTGTCCTCGAAGTGGATCTCGCTGACCGCGTCGGGCGACAGGGGAACGATCTCCGAAATGTCGGCCGTCGAATTGCCCTGGAAGCGGATGATGGCGAGCGGGCCGTCGAAGCCGATGCTGGCGTCGCTCGCCGATGCGCTGTTGGTGAAGTCGAGTTCGGAAGGGTGCGCCGCATCGCTGGTGATGACATCGATGATCTGGAAGAACGCCGAATTGTCGACGATGCCGTCGCCGTCGAGCACCAGCCTGGTTCCGGCGCCGCTGCCCGGATTGAGCTCGAAATCGAACGCATCGGCATCCACGTCGAACTGCAACCCGCCGACGGTCGTCGTCGCGTCGGCCGTGAAATTGATCGTCTGGTCGCCCGTGGCGCCGAACACGCCGGTCTGGCCGCTGCCCGGCTTTGTGTCGCTCCAGTTTGCGGCATCGTCCCAGTCGTTGCTGGAGGCGCCGGTCCAGTTGAAGGTCGGCGGCGGCGGCTCGTCGAGCTGCAGCAGGATCGCGTTCGTCTGGTAGATGACGCTGGCGTTGAGGCTGCCGAAGCCCGAGCCGAAATCGACCGTCCCGAAGGTTCCGGTGATGCCGCCCGTGGCGCTCAGGATGGTGTAGGTGCCGGCGACGGCAAGGTCCGGCGCGAACTGCAGCGTCGTGGCCGCGGAGATGGTGACGGCGCCCGCCACAGTCGCGCGGTCGGCGTCCGATCCGACGACATCGACGAGGAAGATCGACGATTCGTGGAAGTGGAGATCGCTGGCGAGGTTGATCGTGCCCACGCTCGACGTCGTACCCGGCGCCAGCGTGCTGCCGCTGTTGATATCCGCGTACGGCAAGGTGCCCGAACCGGTGATCGTGACGCTGCCATTGGTCGAGATGCCGCTCGAACTGGAGATGTCGCCGTCGACCTGCAGCGTGCCGCCATTGACCGTCGTCGCATGGGTGTAGGAGTAGGCGCCTGGCGTATTGTCGAGAATCCAGGTCCCGTCGCCGTCTTTGAGAAGCGAGCCGCCGGTGCCGCCGATCGTGCCGCCGAACTCGGCGACGTCGCTCGCGCCCAGCGCGGCGCCGACGGTGAGCGATTTGCTGTCGAGATTCACGGCCCCGCTGCCGGTCAGCGATCCCAGCGAGATGCCGCTCGCGGTCAGGAACTGGAGATTGAGCGATGCGCCCGAGCCGAGATCGACCGTCGCATTGCCGCCATTGGCGTTGTCGAAAAAATTGATCGAACCCGAATTCGTCGTGACCGTGGCGTTGCCGAGAGACGAGGTACCGGACATGTTCAACTGAACAATGTCGTTGATGGTCGCGTTGCCGCCGTCGGCCGAATCGCCGAACTGGATGAAGCCGTTCATCGTGGCGTTGCCGGCGGAGCTGTTCTGCAGGAAGTTGAGGCCCGATGCACCGGTCTGCGTGATGACGGCGTTGCCGGCGCTGGCGTGCTCGTTGAACGTGACGACGGCGCCGTCGGAATTGATGATCGCGTCGCCCGCGGTCGGCGCCGCCAGGCCGTTGACGGCGTGGTCGCCGAAATTCAGCTGCGTCTCGCCGAATCCGGCATCGACGAGCGTAAAGGTCGGCGCGTTGGCGCCGTTGTCGGTGATGCCGGCGCCGGTGATCGTCAGGAACGATGGTGCGCTGCCGCCCGACCCGATCTCGAAGGTGAAGGCCGGCGCCGTCGCGTCGAACACCAGCGCGCCGACTCGGCCGTCGGTCGTGTTGGCGAGGCTGATCGTCAGCGACGTCGCGGTGCTGTCGAAATGCTCGGTGTCGGCGGCGGTCGGAACCGAACCGGCGGACCAGTTGGCGGCGTCGAACCAGTCGGTGCTGGTGCCGCCCTGCCAGAAGTCGTCGGCGCGCGACACGCCGGTGGCGGCAAAAAGGGCGATTGCTCCCGCGCATCCCAGCGCGGCCGCACGCCACCCGCGCCGAACAGCCCCCGTCATACCGACCCCAACGCCGCCTTCGAGTTATGGCCTTGTCCAACCCAAACTGGGTCGCAGCCCCCGAAGCCGGATGACTATATGTTAAGTATGGGGCCGCCGTTAAGGCTTGGCGGCCGCGGTCCGCCTTATTTTTCAAGGCGCTAGGCGCGGTCCGGAAGCGCCCGCGGGTGACGGATTGGCTTCCGCCGCGTCGCGAATTCAACGTTTGATGAGCCGAAAACCAGGATTTCGAGGCTGCGGCACGTGTAGGTGCGGCAGCTGGACGCAGGTGCCCAGGAGCCGAATCGGTCGCGGTTTTTTGCCCGAAAACGAGGCTTTTCCGGCTGCAATTGGCGCCTCTATCCCGTGCTCCGGCCTTCACCCATCATGGCGCATGACTCGGAGGAACCGCCGCCTCGGATTGGGCACTGTCCAGTTTGGACAGGCCTATGGCATTTCCAACACCCAGGGCCGCGTCCCGGCCCAGGACGTCGCGTCGATCCTGCGCCGCGCCGCTGTGGCGGGCCTGGGCACGCTCGACACCGCGGCGGGGTATGGCGACGCGGAAACCGTCCTCGGCGAGCTGGCGGAGCTCACCCAACCCTTCCGCATCGTGACCAAGACGATTGCCCTGAAGAACGGGCTGGAGGCCGTGACCGCGCGCGCCCGCCAATCCGCGGCCACGCTGCGGCGCGGCAAGGTGGATTTTCTCCTCGTTCATTCGGCCGCCGATCTCATGGGCGAAGGCGGCTCGGCGCTATGGAACGCCCTGCTTGCGCTCCGCGATGAAGGTCTGTTCGGCGGCATCGGCATCTCCGCCTATGTCGCCGACGATCCGGTCTCCCTGGCGCGCCGTTTCCGGCCTGCCGCGATGCAAGTGCCGCTCAGCATCCTGGACCAGCGGCTGATCCAAAGCGGCGCGCTCGCCGCCATCAAGGATCTCGGCGTGGAGATCCATGCGCGCTCGCTGTTTCTGCAGGGTCTGCTGTTCCTGCCGGACGACAAGCTGCCGCCGAAGCTGGCATCGGCCGCCGGTCCTCTGAGCGCCCTGCGCCGGAAATTTCAGGAAGCCGGCACATCGCCGCTGGCCGCCGCCCTCGCCTTCGCCCTGAACCGCTCCGAAATCGACGTCGCCGTCGTCGGCGTCACGACGCCGGGCGAGTTCGAGGAAATCCTGCGCGCCGCGGACACGCCCGCGCCGCAACTGGATTGGGCGTCATGCGCGCTGGATGACGAGCTGGTGCTGACGCCGTCGCGCTGGTGATCAGGAAAGCGCGGCGAGTTCGGCCAACACACCGGCCACGCGCGTCACATCGGCCCGCGTCATCGCCGGAAACATCGGCAGGGTGAGGATCTGTTCATAAGCCGCCTCGGCCACCGGGCAGAGGCCGGGCGCATAGCCGCGCGCACGATAGAAGCTATGAAGATAGACCGGCGCGTAATGCACGTTGGCGCCGATGCCGTTGGCGCGCAGGTGCTGGAAGGCGCGGGCGCGGCCGATCTTGAGCTTCGCCAAGTCCAGCCGCACCACGAAGAGATGGTAGGCATGCGTGCGGTCGGCGTGCACGCGCAGCGGTCGCGCGTGCGCGATCCCGAGCAGCGCGTCCTCGTACCACGACGCCACCTGCCGCCTCTTGGCGAGCCATTGCGGCAGCCGTGTCAGCTGCGCCAGGCCCAGCGCGCATTGCACGTCGGGCAGGCGGTAATTGTAACCGAGCTCGACCATGTCGTAGGCGAAGGTGCCTTCGGCGTCGCGTTGGCGGTGGTCGGTGCTGATGCCGTGATTGCGGAAGCGGCGCATATGCGCGGCCAGCGCCGCGTCGTCCGTCAGCGCCATGCCGCCCTCGCAGGTCGTCAGGTGCTTCACCGGGTGAAAGGAAAAACAGGAGATGTCGGCCAGCGTGCCGACCTTGCAGCCCATATAGGTCGCGCCCGGCGCATGGCAGGCATCGGCGACGATTTTGATGCCCCTGCCCTTGGCCAGCGCGCGCAAGGCGGCGTAGTCGGCGGGCTGCCCGGCATAGTCGACGGCGACGATCGCCCTGGTGTTCGGCGTGATCAAGTCCGCGACGCGCTCGGGATCGATCAGCAGCGTGCCGGCTTCGACATCGGCGAACACCGGCGTCGCGCCTTCATAGACCGCCGCATTGGCGGACGCGGCAAAGGTGATGGCGGGAACGATGACCTCGTCGCCGGCGCCCAGCCGCAGCGCCCGCATGGCGGCATGCAGCGCGGCCGTGCCGCTGTTCACCGCGACGCCTTCACCGGCGCCGCAGAAGCCCGCGAAGGCTTTTTCGAACTGGCCGACGCGCGGACCGGTGGTCAGCCAATCCGAGCACAGGGCCTCGACCACGGCCTTGATATCGGCATCGCCGATTTCCTGGCGGCCATAGGGCAGGAAGTTCTGCGCGGCGTGCGCCTCGTCGCGGTCAGGCATAGGCCATCTGCAGCAGGGTTTGCAGGCCGCGCACGTCGAGCGCCTCGGGATTTGTGTCGCTCGAATAGGAGAAGCCTTCGGCCACCGGCACCGCGCCGCGCGCGAGATAGGCCTCGCGCGCCGCCGTCGCGAAACTGGCGAGGATCACATAGCGATCCTTCATGTCGACGGTCCAATGCGAATCGTCGGCCGGGATCATCGTCTCATGCAGCTTCTCGCCGGGACGGATGCCGACCACGTGCTGCTTGAGGTGCGGGCTGATCAGCGTGGCCAGATCGGTGATCGTGGTGGAGGCGATCTTGGGCACATAGATCTCGCCGCCCTGCATCATCTCCATGCTGGAGAGCACGAAGTTGACGCCCTGGGTGAGCGTGATCCAGAAGCGCGTCATGCGCGGATCGGTGATCGGCAGGCTGATGGCGCCGTCGGCCGCCAGCTTGCGGAAGAACGGCACGACCGAACCTCTGGAGCCGAAGACGTTGCCGTAGCGCACCACCGAAAACTTGGTGCCATCGGCGCCGGCCAGGTTGTTGGCGGCGACGAAGATCTTGTCGGAGGCGAGTTTCGAGGCGCCGTACAGGTTGACCGGATTGGCCGCCTTGTCGGTCGACAGCGCGATCACCTTGCGCACATTGCGGCGCAGCGCGGCGTAGACGATGTTCTCGGCGCCGAACACATTGGTGCGGATGCACTCGAAGGGATTGTACTCGGCGGTCGTCACCTGCTTGAGCGCGGCGGCATGGATGACGTAGTCGACGTCGCGCAGCGCCATGTCGAGGCGGTCGCGGTCGCGCACGTCGCCGATGAAGTAGCGGATGAAGGGATAGCGGTCCATGGGAAATTCCAGCGCCATGTCCGACTGCTTCAGCTCGTCGCGCGAGAAGATGATCAGGCGCCGCGGCTTGTAGCGCTCGAGAACCGTCTTCAGGAAATGCTTGCCGAAGGAACCGGTGCCGCCGGTGATCAGCACCGACTTGCCGTTGAGATCGAGCCAGGGCTGGGAGAAATCGCGAAACTGGGCCGGCGGTTCCGCTGGCATCGGGTTTTCCGCGGGAAACTGCGTGCGCGCCAGGGCGACGGCAGACTTGCTCATGGGCAAAGGGTCCTTTTCAACCTTTGCAGTCTCGCCAAACGTCCTTAACAAGTGGTTCTAAGTTGGATCGAATTGTTGATGGTACGAACCTTCATGGTTTCGTAACCTGCTCCGGTCAGGCTTTTGTTGGTTAGCAAAGGGTAAAAAATGCGCATTGCGATGATCGGCACGGGCTATGTCGGCCTCGTCTCGGGGGCGTGCCTGTCCGAATTCGGGCACAACGTCGCCTGCGTCGACAAGGACGAGGCCAAGATCGCCGCCCTGCGCGACGGCCAGATTCCCATTTTCGAGCCGCGCCTGGACGAAGTGGTCGCGGCCAACGCCAAGGCCGGCCGGCTGACCTTCGAGACCCAGATCGCCGGCGCGGTGCGCGGCGCCGACGCCGTGTTCATCGCCGTCGGCACGCCCAGCCGCCGCGGCGACGGCCACGCCGACCTGACCTATGTCTATGCCGCGGCCGAGGAGATCGCCGCCGCGCTCGACGGCTACGCCGTCATCATCACCAAATCGACCGTGCCGGTCGGCACCAGCCGCGAGGTCGAGCGGATTGTTTCGCGGCTGCGGCCCGGCGCCGCCTTCGACATGGCCTCCAATCCCGAATTTCTGCGCGAGGGCTCGGCGATCGACGACTTCCGCCGTCCCGACCGCGTCGTCGTCGGCTGCGACGCCGAGCGCGCCCGCGACGTCATGCGCGAGATCTACCGCCCGCTCTATCTGCACGAGACGCCGATCGTGTTCACCAGCCGCGAGAGTTCCGAACTGATCAAATACGCCTCGAACGCCTTTCTCGCCACCAAGATCACCTTCATCAACGAGATGGCCGACATCTGCGAGAAGGTCGGCGCCGACGTGCAGGATGTGGCGCGCGGAATCGGCCTGGACGGGCGCATCGGCAACAAGTTCCTCCACGCCGGACCCGGCTTCGGCGGCTCCTGCTTTCCCAAGGATACGCTGGCGCTGCGCAAGACCGCGCAGGATGTCGGCGCCCCGACCAGGCTGGTCGAGGCCGTGGTGGCGGTGAACGACGCCCGCAAGGCGGCGATGGCGCAGAAGATCGCCAAGGCCTTCGGCGGCGTGAAGGGCAAGACCGTCGCCATCCTCGGCCTCACCTTCAAACCCAATACCGACGACATGCGCGACGCGCCGAGCCTCGTCATCGTGCCCGATCTGCAGGCCATGGGTGCCACGATCCGCGCTTTCGATCCGCAAGGCGCCAAGGAAGCGCGCAAGCTGCTCAATATCGAATTGTGCAAGGACGCCTATGACGCGCTCGCCGGCGCCGACGGCGTCGTCATCCTGACCGAGTGGAACGAGTTTCGCGCGCTCGACCTTCCGCGCATGAAGGCGCTGCTGAAGCACCCGCTGATGGTGGACCTGCGCAACATCTACAAGCCCGAGCAAATGGCGGGCGCCGGCTTCACCTATGTCAGTGTCGGCCGCGCCGCCGCCCGGCCCTGAGCATGCCCGCGTCGCCGAACGCGATGGATCCCGGCGCCGGCCGTTTTGCGCACACGAGGCTCTACGATCTTGCCTGCGCCGCGCCGCTGATCGCGCTGTACGGCTTCGCCTGCGCCGGAACCGTCATCTTGATGGCCCGGCAGTGGTCCCACGCGCGGGACTGGAACACGCAACTCACCCTGGCGAACGAAGCCGCCACGCTCGTGTTCTTCGCGCTTCAGATCGCGCTGTGTCTGTTCCGCCGCTTGCCGCTCGCCAAGTCCCAAGGATTGTGGCCACGCCTCACCGCCATGCTGGGCGCCAATTTCAATTTCGCGCTGCTGCTCCTGCCGCGCGTCGCCTTGAGCGGACAGTGGGCCGATATCGCCGCCGCGTTGACGATCGGAGGTACTTTGGGCTCGGTGGCGGTGCTGGCCTATCTCGGCCGCGCCTTCAGCATCTTTCCCGAAGCCCGCGGGCTCGTCGTCGGCGGCCCCTACCGCCACATCCGCCATCCGCTCTATCTGATGGAAATCGTCTCGACGCTCGGCATCATGCTGCAGTTTCGCCAGCCCTGGGCGGCTCTCGTGGTGGCGGCGACGATCGCGTTCCAATTCCGCCGCATGGCCTTCGAAGAGACCGTCCTGCGCGCGACTTTTGCCGACTACGAAGCCTATGCGGCCCGCTCCGCAAGGTTGATCCCCGGCATTTATTAAAGCGGCTTTGGTTTGAAATTACCCATACCACTTCCGTCATTGCCCGGCTTGTCCGGGCAACCCATTTTCTTCGCTGCGAGAAAACAAAATGGGTCGCCCGGATAGCCCTAGCGGCAGCGTGGGGCGGGCGATGACAGGTCTCGGTGATTCAATTCAAACCAAACCAACTCTAGGACACAAAGCCCCGTTCGCGCAGATAGGCCACGATGGCGGCGGCATGCGTCGCCGCGTCGGCCGTCACGGTTTCGATGTGCAGTTCCGCGTTCTCGGGCGCCTCGTACGGACTGCTGATGCCGGTGAAGTTCTTGATCTCGCCGGCCTTGGCTTTCACATACAGCCCCTTGGGATCGCGCTGCATGCACACGTCGAGCGGCGTATCGACGAACACCTCGATGAACTCGCTTGTCCCTACCAATTCGCGCGCCATGCGGCGCTCCGAGCGGAACGGCGAGATGAACGAGACCAGCACGATCAGGCCGGCGTCGACGAACAGCTTGGCGGCTTCGCCGACCCGGCGGATATTTTCGACGCGATCCACGTCGGTGAATCCGAGGTCGCGGTTGAGGCCGTGGCGGACATTGTCGCCGTCCAGCAGATAGGTGTGCCGCCCTTCCGCGAACAGCGCCTTTTCGACCAAATTGGCGATGGTCGATTTGCCCGAGCCCGACAGGCCCGTGAACCACAGCACGGCCGGCTTCTGGCCTTTCTGGTCGGCGCGGGTCTGCTTGTCGACATCGAGCGCCTGCCAATGGACGTTGGTGGCGCGCCTGAGCCCGAAATCGATCATGCCGGCGCCGACCGTGGCGTTGCTGAACCGGTCGATCAGGATGAAGCCGCCCATGTCGCGATCGTCGCGATAGGGATCGAAGGCGATGGGCTGCGAGGTCGAGAAGTTGGCATAACCCACTTCGTTGAGCTGCAGCGTCTTGGCCGCGTGCTGGTCCAGCGTGTTGACGTCGATCTTGTGCTTGAGCGCGGTGACCTGCACCGGCACTGAGGCGGTGGCGAGCTTCAGCAGATATTGCCGGCCCGGCAGCAATTCGTCTTCGGCCATCCACAGCAGGTGGGCGGCGAACTGCTCGGAGACGTCCGGCCGCGCCGACGGCGCGCACAGCACGTCGCCGCGCGAGACGTCGACCTCGTCGGCCAGCATCAGAGTCACGGCGGCGCCGGCGGCGGCGTGCGGCAGGTCGCCGTCCATCGTGACGATGCGCTTGACCGTGCTGGTGCGCCCCGATTTGGCGACTGCGATCGTGTCGCCGGGCTTGATGCGCCCGCCCGCGATGGTGCCTGAGAAGCCGCGGAAGTCGAGATCGGGCCGGTTCACCCATTGCACCGGAAAGCGGAACGGTTTGTCCGCCAGCGGCGACTCGACGTCGACGGTTTCCAGATGGCTCAGCAGGGCCGGACCCTGATACCAGGGCGTGTTCGCGCTCCTGGCGATCACATTGTCGCCGAACCGCGCCGAGATCGGGATCGGCATGATGCTGCTAAAGCCCAGCCGTTCGGCGAAGGTGGAAAACTCGCGCACGATGTCGTCGAACACGCTTTGCGAATAACCCATCAGGTCGATCTTGTTCACCGCCAGCACGACATGCCGGATGCCCAGCAGCGAGGCGATATAGGCGTGACGCCGCGTCTGCACCAACACCCCCTTGCGCGCATCGATCAGGATCACGGCCAGTTCCGAATTCGACGCGCCGGTCGCCATGTTGCGCGTGTACTGCTCATGGCCTGGTGTGTCGGCGACGATAAATTTGCGCTGGTCGGTGGCGAAGAAACGATAGGCGACGTCGATGGTGATGCCCTGCTCGCGCTCGGCCTCCAGCCCGTCCACCAGCAGCGCGAAATCGATGTCGCCGCCGGTGGTGCCGTGCTTCTTGGAATCCTTCTCCAGCGTCGCCAGATGATCCTCGAACAGCAGCTTGGAATCATAGAGCAGCCGTCCGATCAGCGTCGATTTGCCGTCATCGACGCTGCCGCAGGTCAGAAACCGCAACAGCGATTTCTTTTCCTGCGCGGCGAGGAATTTGGCGAGGTCGGAGGGCGCGTTCATTCAAACACCGTCATGGGCGGGCTTGACCCGCCCACCCATCCGGCGCGCGTCTGCGCGCCGAAGAGATTCTTGTACGCCCGCAGACGCGGGTGCGATGGATGGGCGGCTCAAGGCCGCCCATGACGGTTGTGGCTGAGGGGCTATCGCCATCAAAAATACCCCTCCTTCTTCTTCTTCTCCATCGACGATTTCTCGTCCGAGTCGATCAGGCGGCCCTGGCGTTCGGAGGTCCGCGCGGTGAACATCTCGGTGACGACGCCTTCCAGCGAATTTGCGTCCGAGTCGATGGCGCCGGTCAGCGGATAGCAGCCCAGCGTGCGGAAGCGCACCAGTCGGTCCTGCACCGCCTCGCCCGGCCTAAGCTTCATGCGGTCGTCGTCGACCATGATGAGCGTGCCGTCGCGCTCGACGACAGGCCGCTTCTTGGCGAAATAGAGCGGCACGATCGGAATGTTCTCGGCCATGATGTATTGCCAGATGTCGAGTTCGGTCCAGTTCGACAGCGGGAAGACGCGGATCGACTCGCCCTTGTTGATGCGCGTGTTGTAGACGCGCCAGAGCTCGGGGCGCTGGTTCTTCGGATCCCAGGCGTGGTTGGCGCTGCGGAACGAGAACACGCGCTCCTTGGCGCGCGATTTCTCCTCGTCGCGGCGGGCGCCGCCGAAGGCCGCGTCGAAGCCGTACTTGTCGAGCGCCTGTTTCAGCCCCTCGGTCTTCATGACCTGGGTGTGCAGCGCCGAGCCGGAGTCGAACGGATTGATGCCGCGCTTCACGCCGTCTTCGTTGATGTGCACCAGCAGCTTGAGCCCCAGCCGTTTCACCGTCTCGTCGCGGAACCGGATCATCTCCTTGAACTTCCACGTCGTGTCGACATGCAACAGCGGGAAGGGCGGCTTGGCGGGATAGAACGCCTTCATCGCCAGGTGCAGCATCACCGACGAATCCTTGCCGATCGAATAGAGCATCACCGGATTGGCGAACTCGGCCGCCACCTCGCGCATGATGTGGATGCTCTCGGCTTCGAGGCGTTTGAGATGAGAAATAACAGGCTGCTTTGTGGACAAAAACTTGGACCCCGGAAAGTTACTGTGAAATAGGCTGGGTACCTGTGCGATGCAAGGGAGGCGTCCATAACCCATCCTCCGGCCGCGCCCAAAATAAATCTTGGCTTGGGTCTTGAACTCCGCTTTTTGTTTCCTATTTGTTCTTTTCCTATGGGAGGGAAGCATGTTGGGCTTCAGATACCGGATCAGGCCTTAGGGGCCGAAGATCGACAAGTTCGTGGCTGCATACAGGGCCTCTGCGCGCCACGCGCAAACGCGGAAAAAGGGAACCACCGCGCCTTCCGGCCGGAAGGCTGCGTCCCCGCTCCGCAGGGTCCGAGGGGTGAAGGCAAAGGTGTTTGTTGGTCGGGCCGGAGATGGCCGGCTGCATCCGCCGAGAACTCGACCAAAGCGAACGCCGCCGCGGGCACGCCGGCGGCGTTCGCTTGTGGGGCTCTCAGTTCAGGACCTTGGGCACCAGCGGCTGCAGCGGCGGCGCCAGCACCACCGCGAACCGAATGCGCCCCAAGGGGCGGCCGTCGCTTGTCACGATATTGACCCGCCAATCGCCGGGTTTCGGCTTGGACTTGATGGAATAGGCCCGGTAGCCGGTGTCGCGGCCGCCGCGAATCGCGATCGGGATCGCCTGCTGCAGCACCCACTTACGGGTCGCCGGGTTGAACCATTCCCAGCGATGCACCGTGCCGGTCGCCAGCCGCCCCGGCGCAAAGATCGAAGCGTAGAGATAGAGCTTCTCGCCCGCCTGCAGATGGAGAAGGGGCGGCACGCCATAGAAGGTGGTCCAGGGCTGCGGCTCCTCGATGACCTGATAGGCGTTCCCGACCTTCTTGGCGGCGTGATAGATGCCGGCATCGGCCAGCGCCAGCGGCAGTGGCGGCAGGATTTTCAGGAAGTAGAAGACGTTCACCGCCGCGAAGATCGCCAGCGTGCCGCTCAGGACATAGATGCGAACGCTGCGAAAGCGCTCGCGCCCCAGCCATCCCAGGATGTCGGCATAGAGCCAGAACGCGCCAAGCGCGACGATGCCGGCGGCGACGAAGGCGACCGTGCCGATCATCGCGATCAGCACCGGCACGACCAGGATCGCGTAGGACAAAAGCGCGAAGAAATAGAGCAGCAGCGAAAGCGTGAAGCGCGTGGTGTATTTCTTGAAGAACTCGTTGCCGATGAAGATCCCCGCCAGCACCAGCAGGTACGGCCACGACGCCCACAACGAGGCGCTGCGCAGGTAGAACACGCAAAAGCCGCTGAGCAGGCAGCCGAGCGCGAATTGTGTCGCCGCCGTGAGGATCGTGCGCGTGCGCTGCGACGGCTGCTGCTCCGGGGGCCGCGACTCCAGCCGATGCGACGTGGCGATCGCGACGCCGGCGACGGTGAGATAGGCCAGGAAAACGATGTGCGTGGACGCGTGATCGATGCGCCCGAACGTGTAGCTGTCGAAGGCGTAGCCGCCGACCATGGAGGCCGCCGACAGATGGCGCTCATATTGCTGGGCGAGAGCGATGGCGGTCTTGATCGGTTGCATGACGGCGGGCACGGTGACGCCTAGATGTTAAAGCGGCGTTCCCAGGCGAGCGCCGAGCGGACGATTTCCTCGATGTCGTCATGCACGGGCGTCCAGCCCAGCGCCGATTTTATGCGGCTGGGATCGGCGATCAGCGTCGCCGGATCGCCGGCGCGCCGCGGCCCTTCCCGGACCGGCAAGGGCTGGCCGGTGACACGCTCCATCGCCGCGATGATCTGGCGCACGCTGAGACCCCTGCCATAGCCGCAATTGTACGACGTCGATGCCGCACCGGCGCGCAAGGCATCAAGCGCCAGCAGATGAGCGCTCGCCAGATCGCTGACATGGATATAGTCGCGCACGCCGGTACCGTCGGGCGTCGGAAAGTCCGTGCCGAAGACGTCGAGATGGGGAATGCGCCCCAGCGCGACCATCGTGGCGCGCTTGATCAGATGCGTCGGGTTGCTGGACGCCTGACCGCTGCGGCCCTTGGGATCGGCGCCGCAGACGTTGAAATAGCGCAGGACGATGTGGCGGAAGTCGCTGGCGCGCGAAACATCCTCCAGCATCCATTCCGTCATCAGCTTCGACCTGGCGTAGGGACTGATCGGCGCCTTGCGCTCGTCCTCCGTCAGAGGCTGCGGCGCGTCCTCGGCAAAGACGGTGGCGGTCGAGGAAAAGATGAACTGCTTCACGCCGGCGCCCACGCAAGTCTCGATGAGATCGCGCGACGCCACGACGTTGTTCTTGTAGTAGCGCAGCGGCTCGGCCATCGATTCCGGCACCACGATGGAACCGGCGAAATGAATGACCGAATCGACGCCGTGCTTTTCGATCAGCGCGCGGACCAGTGCATGGTTCGAGACCTCGCCCTCGACGAACAGCGCCCGCTCGCCGACATGGCTGCGCATGCCGGTCGAGAGATTGTCGAGCACGACGACCTCGTCGCCGCGATCCAGAAGGGCGTGGACCGTATGACTTCCGATGTAGCCGGCGCCGCCGGTGACCAGAACGCTCATGAATTCGCGGCCGACTTTTCGGAAGTCCGTCCGTAGGCATCGTCATGCCGCACGATATCGTCCTCGCCGAGATAGGAGCCCGACTGGACTTCGATCAGGCGCAGCGGCTGTTTCCCGGGATTCTCGAGCCGGTGCTTGGCGCCCAGCGGGATGAAGGTCGACTGATTTTCATGCAGGAGAAAGACCTTGTCCTCGCACGTCACCTTGGCGGTGCCTTGCACGACGACCCAGTGCTCGGCGCGCTTGGCATGGGTCTGCAGCGACAGGCGGCCGCCTGGTCTGACCATGATGTGCTTGACCTGAAAACCCTCCCCCGCATGGATGCCCTGATAGCTGCCCCAGGGCCGAAAGACGACCTTGTGCTCCAGCAACTCAGGCCGTTCGGCGAGCTTCATCCGATCGACGATGGCCTTGACGTCCTGCGCCCGGTGCTTGTCGGCGACCAGGACGGCGTCATCGGTGACGACGACGACCAGATTCTTGACACCGACCAGGGCGGTCAGGCCCTTCTCGCTGCGCACGAACGAGTCCTGCGAGTCGTGGATCAGGACGTCGCCCTGCACGACGTTGCCGTCGCCGTCGCGCGTCTGCAGCGACCAGAGCGACGACCAGGCGCCGACATCGCTCCAGCCCAGATCGCAGGGCACGACCGCCGCCTTGTCCGTCCGTTCCATCAGCGCATAGTCGATGGAGATGTTCCTGGCCGTCTCGAACGCCGCAGCATCGAGACGCACAAAGTCGAGGTCGCGTGTCGCGGCGGCGAGCGAGGCCCTGCAGGTCTCGACCAGACCCGGTTCGTGACGCGTCAACTCGGCCAGCAGCACGTCGGCGCGGAAGACGAACATGCCGCTGTTCCAGAAATAGTCGCCGGAGGCGAGATAGGCCTCCGCGGTGGCGCGATCGGGCTTCTCGGCAAACCGCTTGACGGTATCGACGCCGGCGGCGCCGGGCACCGGTGCGCCGCGCTGGATGTAGCCGTAGCCGGTCTCCGCAGCGTCCGGCGCGATTCCGAAGGTCACGATGTGGCCCAGCCGGGCCGCGACGGCGGCGCGCGCCACGGCCACGCGAAACGCCGCTTCGTCGGCGACAACGTGATCGGACGGCATCAGCAAAACGATGCCGCAAGGATCCTCGGCCGCGATCATGAGCGCCGCGATGGCGGCGGCCGGCGCCGTGTTGCGGCCCATCGGCTCCAGCACGATGGCCTTGGGCGTGACGTCGATCGCCTGCATCTGCTCGGCGACCAGAAAGCGATGACCTTCGCTGCACAACAGCACCGGCGGCTGCGCATTCGGCACGCCGGCGCGCAGCACCGTGTCCTGAATCATCGTGCGCGCGCCGTTCAAGGCCAAGAGCTGCTTGGGCAGCGAGGCGCGCGATAGCGGCCACAGCCGGGTGCCGCTGCCGCCCGACAGGATGACCGGATAGATATTCTCGACAGCCGTCATGCGTGGCGACTCTTTGGCCTGGCCTTCAATTGTAACACGCCCGGCGTTTGCGGCATCCACGCCGTATGCAACCGGTGAACGTCAGGCGCCCTGCGCTCCGATAATCGCCACCGAGCACACATTCATCGCTGGTGCGCCGCCCAGATTGTGCGTCATGCCGATCTTCGGGTCCTTGAGCTGGCGCGCGCCGGCGCGGCCCTGAAGCTGCAGATACATTTCGTAAAGCATGCGCAAGCCCGATGCGCCGATGGGGTGGCCGAAGCATTTCAGGCCGCCGTCGATCTGGCATGGCACCTGTCCGTCGGCGTCGTAGAAGCCGTTCATCACGTCTTTCCAGCCCTCGCCTTCACGTGAGATGTGCAGATCCTCCATAGTCACCAGTTCGGTGACGGAGAAGCAGTCATGCACTTCCATCATCGAGATTTCGTTGCGCGGATCGCGGATGCCGGCTTCGTCATAGGCCCGCTTGGCGGCGATGCGCGCGGTGTGGAAATAGCTGCCGTCCCAGGAATTGTGCTGGCTCTCCAGCCCATTCGACAGCGACAGCTGCAGCGCCTTCACCGTGATGGCGTTCTTCTTGCCCATGGCGCGGGCGATTTCCGGCGTCGTGACGATGGCGCAGGCCGCCCCATCCGACACGCCGCAGCAGTCGAACAGGCCGAGCGGTTCGGCGATCATCGGCGCGTTCAGGCACTGCTCCTCGGTGATCGGCTTCTGCAGATGCGCCTTGGGGTTCTTGGCGCCATTGGCGTGGCTCTTGACCGAGACATGCGCGATGGCGCGCTTGAGATCTTCCTTGGAGACGCCGTGCTTGGCGCGATAGGCGGACGCCAGCTGCGCGAAATTTCCCGGCGCCGAACCGTTGGCCGACCATAGCGGGGCCAGCGTCGCGCCCTCGCGCTGCGGCAGGCCGCCATAGCCGGTGTCCTTGAGCTTCTCCACGCCGAGCGCCAGAGCGATATCGCAGGCGCCCGCCGCGACCGCATAGACCGCGCCGCGAAAAGCCTCCGAGCCCGAAGCGCAAAAATTCTCGACCCGCGTCACCGGAATGTTGGGCAGGCGCAGTGCGACCGAAAGCGGCGTGCCGCCCTTGCCGACATGCTGCTCTTCGATGGCGGTGCCGAACCAGGCGGCCTGGATCTGGCTGGTTTCGACGCCGGCGTCCTGCAGCGCCTCCAGATAGGCCTCGACCATCAGCTCCTCAGCACCGGATTCCCAGCGTTCGCCGAACTTCGAGCAACCCATGCCGAGGATCGCGACCTTGTCCTTGATGCCGGTTGCCATGCGAAAATCTCCCTTGTCGGCCTGACGCCTACCATATCCGGCAGGTCGGCAAAGCCGGCATACATCGTATTGTTTTCGAGTCTCGCGGGGGAGACGCCCCCTGCCCCTCGGGCCCGCGCGACTTGCCGCCAGTATAACCCGACCCGGGCGCGGTTGGATAAGGCCCGGTCTAGAAATTGTAGGTGATCGCGGCCTCGAAGGCGCCCAGGGAGCCCACCCACGGGCGCGGCTGATCGTCCTGGAAGCGGGCGGCAAGCTCGAGCTTCAGATCCTTGAACGGGATGGCGACGCGCGCCTCGCCGATGTCGACGGTGACCGGTCCCGCGCTCACGACATTGGAGCCCAAGGGGGCATGGGAATCGGAAATCTGCGCCCGATGGAAGGTGACCTCGTAGGTCCAGGCGTCCTGATCTTGCCAGCTGCCCTGCAACGTCAGAAGACGTGAATCCCCGTCCAGGCTGAAGCCCAGGGTGCGGCCGCGATAGCGCATGCCGTCGAGATAGTCGGTGTTGTTGTAGGCGACACCGTAAAATACCTTGCCGAAGCTGAAGATGTTCCGGGTCGCGATGCTGTCGGTGTATTCCAGGGTGAGCCGCAGCGGATTGTCCGAAAGCGGAATCCAGGTGGTGGCGCCGAAGAGATGGCTGCTCGCCGACTGGACGAAGGGGCCGTTGTCCTCGTTCATCACCTGCAGATAGACCTCGATCGGCCAGCCGGCCGCCATCGTGTCGTAGCGCAGGTCGAAACCGCTCTCGTCGTTGGTGTGGTCGGGGTGGCCGGGGCTCTGCAGCGGCGTGCTGAAATAGTCGGCGACGGGCACGCAGCGATGGCCGGTGCCGCACAGCTCGGTGGTGCGCGACAGGCCGATCTGCAGCCCAGGCAGCGGATTGAGTTCAAAGCGCGCGCCGACATAGCCGGTATTGCGCGCGATGCGCGGGCCGTCGAGCAGACCGACGAAGAACTCGAACTGCCATGGCCCCAGCCAGGACAGCCAGGGCGTGTCGAAGGCGCTGGTCTCGTCGCGCGCGATGCCGATCTGCGGAAACGGCCGCGCGTTGTTCGAGAGCGAGAGCGACGAGATCCAACCCGGGCCCCACCAATGGGTGAGGTAGCCGGCATAGACCACCGTGCCGCCGATCTTCTGCGCGATGTAGCTGTTGTCGGGCACAATGGAGATGCGCCCGGTGTGATAGCGATCCTCGGCACCGAGCGACAGGCGCACCGCCGTGGTCGGCATCACGTATTCCAGCGAGACCTGGCCCTGCGCCGTCTCGCGCCCAAGCCCGTCGAAGCCGCGCACGACGCTCGGCGCATTGGTGCCGTCAACGGTGACGGAGCCGCGCAGCGTGTCGAACTGCATCGCGCGCTGGCTGGCGGCGAGTACGCGCTGCGCGGCGGCTCGCACCATGGCGGACTGTCCCACGCCGGCGTTGCGGTGCAGGTCGGTGACGATGCTGGCCCAAGGCAGGGGCCAGTGCATCGTGATGTCGTCAATGACGCCGGCGGCCGCGAGGATCTCGATATCGGAGCGCAGCTGGGCGTCGCCGACCTCGGCCCAGGGCGACGCGGATGCGGGGGCGCACAGCCAGGACATTCCCAGCGCCGCAATGGTAAACAGCACGGTTCGAAGCGTCATTCGCGGATGTCCCCAGCGCCCCATATCAGGACAGCGAATACAATCTACAAAACCACGGCGATAATGGAAACCGTCCGGGGCCGGCAATTGCAGCCAGCCAGAAGATGGTTGCTTCACCAATTTCACCCAAGCACTTGGGCAACCGCGCGGCAACTTCATGCCTGTTCTTGCGCGACACTCGTTCCATCTAGATGATGCCGCGATCGGGATGGGCGGGCTGAGGGATTGATGCGCAAAGTCACTGTGCTGGCGTTGCTTCTTGTCACGTTGTCAGGCGGCGCGGCGTCGGCGAGCCCGTGGAGCGTGACCGTCTATGGCGGACCGGTGACGTACACGATTTTCACCCAGACCATAAACGGCAAGGCGCGATTCAACAGCGGCATGCTCGGCATCGCCCTGGATCGGCGCCTGGCCTATCTGGGTTGGGGATGGAATCTCGTCGGCGAGGCTCAGTTCCAGCAGTTCGCCGCCCGGGATTCGAAGGACTTCATCGAAGGTTCGGGCAACTACAGCGCCATCGCGCTCGGCATCGGCGTCGAGTACCACCACTTCCCCTGGGAAAAGAGCCTGCCGACCGCGCTTTCGGTGTTCATGGGGCCGAGCTATTCGTTCAATCCGCCGCTGGCCTATCAGCGCATCTACTGGGGCAGCCGCAAGAGCCTGCTCAACTACCTCGGCATCGAATTCGCCTTCGCAATTCCGCCGCGCCGCGATTTGGACGCGGTGTTCCGAATCTATCATCGCTCCGGCGTATGGGGCATCTACACCAACGACGCCCAGGAGGCATCCGTCATCGGCTTCGGATTGCGCTATCGCTTTTAAGCGGCCGCGAGATGCTTGGGCCGGCGCAAATCGGCCGCGAGGCCTTCGCCCATCATGTCGATGAAGTTCTCGCAGTAGAAGCGCTCGATCTGCTGCGGCGCACAGCCGGCGAGCGACTCGCCGAAGCGCTTGAGCGGATTGCGGCCGCCTTCGACGTGCGGGAAGTCGGACGAGAACAGGCAGACCTCGTCGCCGCTGTTGCGGATGATCCAGCCGGCGTCCTCGTGCGGATAGGGCGTGACGCGCACCTGACGGCGAACGAAATCGGACGGCTTGAGGGACAGCTTCTGCAAGCGCTCTTCGTTCTTCACGAAGGCCAGCGCCGCGGAGTCCATGTTGCGCATCCAACCCGGCACCCAGGACGCGCCGAGTTCAATGGCGCCGAATTTCAGCTTCGGGAAACGATCGAGCACGCCATCGAAGATCATGGCCGCCAGCGTCAGCTCGACCGAATGCGGAATCGGCATGTAGCTGACCGAGGTGAAATTTTCCTCGCCGCCGTGGAAATCCTTGACGCGCGGCAGGCCGTTCTCGAAATAATCGGCTTTCAGTTTCTCCTCGCCGCCGACGTGGAAGACGATCGGCAAGCCCGCCTCCTGCGCCATCGCCCAGATCGGATCGTGCGCGATGTGACTGGCGGAGTGTCCTTTTGGCGGCTTGGAGGGAATGAGTAGCGCCTTGCAGCCCAGATCGATCGCCTCGCGGGCGCATTTCACCGCCAGATCGAAATCGACGAGCGGCACGTAGCCGGTGCCGAGGAAGCGGCGATCGACGGAGCAGAAATCGACCATCATGCGGTTGTGCGCCTGCGCCGCGGCGTAGGCGAAATCGGCGGGGCCAGCCTCGTCGAGACCAAAATTGCCCAAGCACCAGGTGGTGAAGATGAGCTGGCTTGCGAAGCCCAGATTGTCGAGCGTGCGGGGCCGGTCCTCGCGCCGGAAGGAGCCGTGCGCTTCGTAGTTCTTGCGCAGCAGGACGTTGCTGTCGGAGCCGGAGCGGAAATCGGGATTGTCGTGCAGGGCGCGCGCCTTCTGCACCCAGCCGGCGTCGCGCGGATTTTTCCGGAGCTTGGGCAGCGCATCGTAGGCGGCGCGGAATTTCGGATCGAAAAAGGCGTCCAGGCTGTCCGGCAATTCCATCAGGTGCGAGTCGGCATCGTGGACAATGCGGTTTTCGACGTAGGGCACGGGACGCTCCATCGGTTCTTCTGAGGAATGCTAACACAAACCCCCCAGCCCGTGCAGGCCTCAGGATTGCCGCAGAATCGGTATTCGGCGTATGACAACCGGCCATGCCGCACGCACCGTCAGAACAACTCCGGCGTCTCGCCGCGCTGGTCCGGGCGCCGCTCCTGGGTGAGAGCGTGCCGGAGGACCATGTCGATCCCAAGCTGGTCAACTTCGCGATCCGCCGTCACCGGGTGGGTCCCCTCCTCCACATCGCGCTGCAGTCCGGACGCCCGGCCGCAAACGACGATGACCTGGCGCAGCTCGCCCAGCATTATCGGGCGAACGCGATCCAGGTGGCGGCGACGGAGCTCCTTCTGCGCAACGTTGCCTCGCTATATTCCGCGGCCGGCATTCCGTGGCTGGCTTTCAAGGGCCTGGCGCTGGCGCGGCAACTCTACCCAAAGCCGGCTTGGCGGCATTCCAACGACGTCGATATTCTCGTGCCTCCCGACTGCTTCGCCGGAGCGATGCGCGCTCTGAAGGGCGACGGGTTCGTCATCGTCAATACGACGCTGCATCCCGAACACATCGTCGAACGGCTCGTGGGGTCGCTGGCGAAGGACATCATGCTGCGGCAGGCGAAATCCGGGATCAGCGTCGAGCTTCACCGGCGGCTGTTCTTCGCCCGCACCGAGGAGGCCCGCTTCGCGCCGCTGGCGGATGCCTTCAAGCCGAGACTCAGTCTGGCTGCGCTCGACGTCCCCATTCCGCCCGCCGGCGCCGGACAGTCCCTTTATCTGCTGATTCACGGCGCCAGCAGCCGCTGGTTTCGGCTGAAATGGCTGACCGACCTGCTGCCTCTCATGCGCGGCATGGATGCCGCGCAGATGTCCCTCGTCGCCGATACGGCGGAACGCATGAAAGCGGCCGTCACCGTGAAAGCCACATTCAAACTTCTGCGTTGCGTCTTCGGCGAGATTTCCTTTGACCCCATGCAGGCCTGGCTCGACGAACCGGCGGGCCGCCGGTTGGTCGATGCGCGCCTGGCGGCCTATCTGGAGGCCCTGGACGATCCGGAGGCGATGACCGCGACGCGGCCCGGCGATCAGTTCGATTCACTGAACCTGTATTACGCGATGATGGACAATGCGGGCTATCGCGCCGCCGTGTTGACCCGCGGCGCCGCCTGGACCGCGCTGAAGACGTTGCGCCGACTGCTCTGAAACGGCACGTGTGTCAGCCGCCGGCCATCAGCATCGCCGCGACGCGTTCGGCAATGGCCAGGGACGCGGTCAGGCCGGGCGATTCGATGCCATAGAGCGCGACGACTCCCGCAGCGCCGTGCTCTCTGGGGCCGCGGATCAGGAAATCGCCGGGCGTATCACCCGGGGCGCTGATCTTGGGGCGGATGCCGCAATAGGACGGTTCGAGCGCGCCGTCCTTGAGGCCGGGCCAATAGTTGCGGATCGCCGCGTAGAACGAGTCGCCGCGCCGCGGATCGACGGTATAATTCTCCTGCGTGATCCATTCCACGTCCGGACCGAAGCGGCCGCGGCCGGCGAGATCCAACGTGTAGTGCGTGCCGAGGCCATCCTTCGTGGGCAGCGGATAGACCAGTCGCCCAAACGGCGATTTTCCGGTCAGCGAAAAGTAATTGCCCTTGCAGAAATAAGGCGTCGGAACGTCCGGTATGCCGAGCATCGTCGCCACGCGGCAAGACGAGAGGCCTGCCGCGATGACAAGCGTGCGGGCATGCAACGCAATCGGATCGTCGCCGCCGACCTGAATTTCGGCGCCGTCATCGACCTGGCGGCCGGCCTCGAGCGGCGCGCGAAAGACGATGTTCGCGCCGTGCGCTTCGGCTTCGCCCTGGTAGGACAGCATCAACGCATGGCTGTCGACGATGCCGGTATCGGGCGAGAGGAGCGCGGCGGTACAGAACAATTCCGGCTCCATCGCGCGCACGGCCGAAGCCGATATTTGGTGCAGGCCGGCGACGCCGTTCGCGTGCCCGGCGTCCAGAATGGCGCGCAGCCGCGCCTCGTCGTCTGTGCCGGTGGCGACGATCAACTTGCCGGTCATGCGGAAGGGCACGCCGTGCGACTGGGCATAGTCGCGCAAGAGCCGGTTGCCGCGCACGCAGAGTCCGGCTTTCAGGCTGCCGCGCGGGTAGTACATGCCGGCGTGAATCACCTCACTGTTGCGCGAGGAGACGCCGGTGCCGATGGCGTTCTCGCGCTCCAGCACGATGACCTCGCGCCCCGCGAGCGCCAGGGCGCGCGCGATGGCCAGGCCGACCGCGCCGGCGCCGATGACAAGACAATCGACTTTTTCCATGACGCAGGTTCAGACCGGAACGGCTTTCCAGAAATAGCGCACGAAACCGCGCTTCGGATCGAAGTCCTTGATGCGGAAGGCCATGCGGACCTTGGAGCCTGTGTCGATCTGGCCCTGCTCCACATCGGTGATGTCGGCCATCAGCCGCCCACCCTCGGCGAAGGTGATCATGCCGTAATGGCTCGGCGGGTCCATCGAATAGGTCAGAAAATCGGCCGACCAGGACAGCACGGTGCCTTGGCGCTCGGAGAAGCCGTAATCGTCCTGGCTGTCGACCGCCTTGCAGTTCGGATTAACGCAGATGCGGCTCTTGGGAAATTGCGCTGTGCCGCAGACGCGGCATTTGCCGCCGACCAGGCTGAACAGCATGTCGCTCTTGCGGTAGAGAACGGTCAGCGCCGTGCGCTTGTCGACTTCGGCGCGCATGCCCTTTTCGAGTTCGATCAAACCGTTGAAACCGAGGAATTTGAGATAATTGGTTTCCTCCTTGCGGCGCGCCAATGAGCCGCCGACGCCGTTGCGCTTGGCGAGTTCGGCGATGTCCGTCGTCACTTCGAAGAGCAGCGCATCGGCGCCCTGCGCGAACTGCACCAGCAGAATCCTGTCGCCCGGCTTGGCCTGTTCCAATGCGTGCGCCAGCATCAGCAGCGCGTGCGCCGCGCCGCTGTCGCCGACCGTTGCCGCCAGGTTGTCGCGCACTCTTGCCGGATCGATGCCGCATTGCTTGGCGAGCGTCTGGTCCAGCTTGGCAAAGGGGCACGGCAGGATGAAATGGGAGATGTCGCCGGGCGCGACGTTCAGCTTTTCGAGCAGCGCCTTGACGACCGCCGGAACGATCTTGGTGTAGCCCTCGTCCCGAATCCAGCGCTCCTCCCAGCCATAGTCGAAATCCTCGCCCTCGCCGCGGAAGTGATCGACGAAATCGAGCGTCAGCGAATGGCTGCCGAGAAAATCCGCGATCGTGTTCTTGGCTCCGAACGTGAAGGCGGCGGCCGCGTCGCCGTAGGCGAGTTCCTGCGCCGACGCGGCGCGGGCCTTGCGCTTGTCGCTGACGACAAGCAGGGGCGAGCGGGCACGACCGGCCCTTACCGCGTCCAGCGCCACGATCAGCGCGGAGGTTCCGGCGCGCTGCGACGACGCCAGATCGACGGAGGAAATGTTCTCGGCGAGGTTGAGCGCGCCCGCGACGATGCCGGCGTTCAAGCGATCGGAGAACGGCAGCGTCGTAGACGCGAAATAGACCGCATCGACATGCGCGCGGTCCGTTACCGGATCGGCCGCGGGCAGGCAGTCGCGACCGGCCTCGAATGCCATGGTTACGGCGTCTTCGTCCCAATTGGCCATGGCGCGTTCGCCGCGCGCGCCGCCGACGAGGTTCGGCGCGAACCAGGCATTGGCCTGCGCTATCGCTTTGCGCTGCAACCGCCGCCTTGGAATATAGGCGCCATACGCGGTGATCCCGACCATTTCTCGACGTCCTTTTTCTGAAAGCCTAGTCCGCCACCACGACGCAGGCGAGCCCTTTGGCCTTGAGGGCGACGCACAGGCCGGGCGCGTTGCCGGGATAGATCGGACCGGCGCGCAGGCGGTAATAGCGCCCCTTGCCCGGAAGATCGACCGGAACGACCTGCGGCGACAAACCGGCCAGGAGATTGCCGCCGGTGCTGTTGATCCGGTTCCAGGCGTCGGCGGCGTCCGCTTCGCTGCGCCACGCGCCCAATTGAATCGTCTGGCTTACGGTCGAGCCGCCGCCTTCGCTGAAGGCCGGCTTCAGGTCGAGACCGGGCGCCGGACCGGGCGGAGGCGCTGCTCGCGCCGCCCGCGGCGGATGCAGGCGAATTGCCCTCTCACCCGGCGGACGCAAGTGGACTTCAGCATTCGCCGGCAGATCGGCATCGACACCCGCTCGGCGGGGCGGGCGCAGATGCACCGTGCCGTCGTCGGTTGGATTTGCATTAGCCGCGGCCTGGCCGGGCGGGTGCAGATGGACGGTGTTGTCGGCGGGCGGCGCAACGGTTGCGGGCGCGCCATTGCCGAGCGCGTTCAATCGCTGCGACGCGAGCTCGAATTGCGGATTGGCGGCGAGCGCGGCACGATAGTAGCCACGCGCCTCGTCGATCTGACCCGCCGCTTCGGCGACCTGTCCCAGACCGAAATTAGGATATTCGAGATGCGCGTTGGCGGCAGCGACCGAGGCTTGATAGTCGGCGCGCGCCTCCGCCAGTCGGTTGAGCCGCCGATAGGCGTTGCCGCGATTGTTGAGCGCGGCGGCGAATTTGGGCTCCAGCAGGATGGCGGCGGAATAATCTCCGACCGCGTCTTCCGTGCGGCTCAGTTCGTCGAGCGTCACACCGCGATCGTAGAAAGCCCTTGCCTGCTCCGGCCCGAGAAGCGCACGCGCGTTGATGGCCTCCGTCAGGTCGATCAGAGCCGCGTCGCGCTCTCCGAGCATCTCATGGCCCAGTCCGCGGTCGACCAGAATGCGCGCCCGGTCGCGAGGCGACAAATTTGGGTCCGCCAGGGCCTGGGTGGCAAGAGCCACCGCGTTCGAAGCGTTGCCGGCATGCATCGCGACGCTCGCCGCATCGGCGGACACAGGTCCGGCGGCGGCGGACGCGAAGAACACCGGCCAAGCCAAGAACATCAGGGCCAGACGGAGGCCGGTCGATTTGTCAGGTCCCATCATCTTCCTCTCGCCCGCGCCCGCCGGGCGACAATAGACCATGAACAAGAGCCCTCTCCACCAATCCACCACCTTGGCCGTCGTTCACCGCAGTGCCCATGGCGCGGGCGCGCGTAAACATGCCCTAAGTTTCGAACGCGCCATTCTGTGGACGGTACCCTTGCGTCTGTGCCAAGAAGACCGCGCCACAACCTGGTGACCTATGGCCAATCCCAAGCCCGTACGCAAAGCCGTATTCCCCGTTGCCGGACTGGGAACGCGGTTCTTGCCAGCGACCAAAGCCGTTCCCAAGGAAATGCTGCCGGTCGTGGACAAGCCGGTTGTACAATATGCGGTCGAGGAAGCCAAAGAAGCGGGCATCGAGCAGTTCATCTTCGTCACCGGGCGCGGCAAGCACATCATCGAAGACCATTTCGACCACGCCTATGAGCTGGAATCGCTGCTGTCGGATAGCGGCAAGACCAAAGAGCTGGATGGCTTGCTGGAGGGACTGCCGGACAGCGGAGCCGTTTCCTTCACGCGGCAGCAAAAACCGCTCGGCCTGGGTCACGCCGTGTGGTGCGCGCGGCACCTTGTCGGCGACGAACCGTTCGCGGTGCTGCTGCCCGACGACTTGCTGATCGGCAAGCCCGGCGCGCTGGCGCAGATGATCGAAGCCTACAATCGCGTGGGCGGCGGTGTGGTCATCGCGGCCGAAGAAAAGCCGCTCGAAGAAACGCAACGCTATGGCGTCATTTCGATCGGCGCAGTCCACGGCAACACTTTCGAAGTCAAAGGCCTGGTCGAGAAGCCGAAACCGGCCGACGCCCCTTCGAGACTTTGCGTCATCGGCCGCTACATCCTGCAGCCTGAAGTTTTTGCCGTGCTGGAACGCCGCGAGACAGGCGCCGGCGGCGAGATCCAATTGACCGACTCGATGGCGCGCCTCATCGGACGCATGCCCTTTCACGCGGTGAAGCCCGATTGCGAGCGCTATGACTGCGGTGACAAGGTTGGGTTCCTGCACGCCAACCTGGCGATCGGCCTGTCGCGTCCGGACATCGCGCCGGCCCTGAAGAAAATCCTCGGCACCCTCTCGCAATAGCGGCTTTGGCCGTCGAGCGCCGGTGATTGCCTGCCGTCTTCGCAACGGGTGCTGCAGCGGCGTTAGTTCGTCCGTCCCAACACCGACAGCGATGCGGCCGTGACGGCAAGCTGACTCGCAATCAGCGTGAAGTCCTTCAGGAATTGCGACAGATTGAACGGGTTGAGATCGCGCGGAACGACGATCGTCGAGCCGGGCGGAATCCGGTTCGTTCCGCCGAAGGACAACAGACCTTCATCGCGAGGCGCGGCACTTCCGTCCGGCAATATAATGAAGGTGCTTCCAACCTCGGCCGTTTGCGTCGGCCCGCCCGCCAGGCGAATGTAATCGTCGAGCGACAGCGTCGACAAATACTGAAACGAGCCCGGATTCAGCACTTCGCCGGAAACCGAAACGCTGGAAGGCCGCTTGGGTATGTACAGGGCATCGCCGGGCTGAAGGATCGGATCGACTTCGGGTTTGATCGCGAGGACCGTGGGATCGGCGTTGATCATGATCCGCCCCAGCGCCGGCAATTGGCGTAGTTGCTGCACGATGACGTTCAAATACGTCACATTGCCGGTGGTATTGGGATCGGCGCCCGGCCTAGACGCCAGGGTCGCGATTTGACCTTCGATCTCGCGTGCCGCGCGTTCGTTGCCCTGACGCTCGTTGACGGCGGCGCTTTGGCGCGTGAAGACCGCGCCATAGGGATAGGCGACTTCGGTCAGTCCGCCGGCGCGCTGCAATATGGAGGACAGGCGCTCGTCGCGCGTGATATCGAACACCCCCGGATAGCGTACCTGACCGGCGATCGTGACGGTACCTTCGTCGCGGTCCGTGAACACCGGACGCAGGCGGATGACGTCCTGGGAGCGGACCACGACGTTCGCGACCGCGCCGTCGCGGAACGAATAGGAACTGCGCAGGGTCTGCGAGATGCCCAATGCCTGATTGGTGTCGGTTGACGTCACCTCGATGGTCGACAGATCGGCACGCTGTGTAACGCCGCCCGCAGCCTGGATCATCTCCGCCAACGACGTCCCTCTCGCCGCGAGATAGGGTCCGGGCGCATAGACCTCGTCCAGCACCCAGACCAGATGGTCGCTGGCGATGCGGATCAGTTGCTCCGTCGTAATTCCCAAGTTCTTTGCAATGTAGCCTACGATCTCGTCGTCCGACTGCACCGGAATGGCCGGAGGAATCGTGGTCGCCAAGCGTCCGGTTTCCTTCCGAAGTATGTCTTCCGATTGCGCCAAGGCGGCCGCTTCGGCCGAGCCGCTGGGGGCATGCCGGTTGGCCGGTGGAGGGGCGGCCACGCCCGAACCCGGCGGCACGGCGGTGCCGGCGGCATCCGGCACGCCATCGCCATTGTCGTCCGGCTGACTATTGCTGTTCACGTCCGGCCCGCCGCCGGCGCCGGGTGCGCTGGCAAGCGCCGGTCTTGTCTGACCGCCGCCATTGGGCTCGAAGGCGGCATTGACATTCTTGGTCACGACCGCCGTCAGCGCCTGTATTTCATCGTGCCGGAAAACATAAACCCTGTCCGAGGACTGAAGTGGCGTTCTGACCCGGCGCGCGATGGAGGCCGACACGGAAAACGGGACGAGCGAGATCGCATCCGACACCGAATCCCTGCGAACAATCAGAGCAAATGGCGTGTAGGAGTCTGCGGTCAAATCGCTGGCGTCGCGCAGTAGCGCCGAGGTGTCGGGCGCGGACGACAAAGGACGGGTGCCTTCGACGGCGACCGATCCTTTCAGCGCGACCTGGTCGAGAATCGCGCTCTTGTTGGCATCGACAAAGAGTATTTCGCCGCTGGCGATCAAGGTGCCCGGCTGAACGATGATCAGGCGTGTCGTTCCATCAATCTCAAGGTGCGACTTCGACAGATTGTAGGCGCCGGCAATCTCGATTCCGCCCGCCAGTCGAATAAGCGATTGCGCGCTTGCGCCCCGCGCGCCCGGCGACAACTCATATATTCCCTGGCGCCGAACAAATCCGGCGACCGCCACGGTCGCCCCCAACGGCGGCACGTAGAGCCGATCGCCGTCGCGCAGCGTGCCCAGAAACGAGGCGTTGCCCTGCGCGATGACGGAATAGAAATCGATCGTGATGCGCCTGCCGTCACGCAGCAATTGCACGTTTCGCAGACTGCCGGTCTTGCTGATGCCGCCGGACAGAAGGATCGCGTCGAGCGCCGTCGAAAGCGAATTGACAATGCGCGCTCCCGGGGTGCGCACTTCGCCCGCGACGATCACAGAAAACTGATGCACTTCTCCCAGGGAGACGAAGGCTTCGGTGGACACGAAGGCTTGCCCGACCTCGGCCTGCAGCCGTCTGCGGAATTCGCCGAACCTGATGCCGGCGGCAATCAACGGCTTTAGTTTGGGAAGCGTTACGAGTCCGTCGCGATCGATGTTCACGCGATAGTTGGTGTTTTCCTGCCCGCGCAAGGTGATGACAAGTTCATCACCCGGCCCCAGGATGAAGTTTTCGCCAATCGCGCCGTTTTGGGCAATCGAGACCGCCGCGGATACACCGAGAAAATCGTAGCCGAACTGCGTCAGCGTCTTGCCGGAACGGTCTTTGTACAGCTTTTCGAGATGGGACGGCGGTGACCCTGCATCGCTTGGCACGATCGGCTGATAAGTCTGCACCTCGGGTTCGTTTGGGCGCGGTCTCAGATCAGGATTGTCGCCACCGACGCGCTGCTGCAGGGCGCGCAGGGCATCGGGCGTGACATCCTGTGCGAGAGCAACCGTGCCGGCAAGCCCGCCTGCCGCGACCAGCGCGCCAAACGCAAGGACCGCGAAAGCGAGGCGACGCCCTTTCGAAAAACTCCAAAGGCCCTTTGACATTTTACCCCGATACGATGGCGCCAGGCGCGAAGTTCCGCGACGAAGGTGGATCGGCAATTAGATACTGACCAAACCAATCCCGCGCAAGGGAGATTACCCCGCAACTTGCGGCGGTTGGCCCAATTCCGCCCGTCGAGTCAGGGGCCGAACACATGTCGGAAAATCCATCCGCCGGAGAGGAATGCCGGCCTTGGCGCAGCCCGTCGGCAGCGCGGCCAGCGCGACGGGCGTCGCTTGCCAATGGGTGGGGCCCAAGCAATGATGTTTTCGGGTCGGAGGCACAATCGCACTGTGCGTTTGAATTTTCCAAATCGAACCGGATTCGCCTAATGGCCCGATTGCCAAGCGTGACCGCGTGCCGGCATTGCTGGGGTGTGTTGTTTTCCACGACCGCCGCGCTGTTAGCCATGACGGCCGGCGCGCAAGCCGATCAAGACTTCTATCGCCCTCGCACCACATACGGAGAGATCGGCATTTTGGAGATGCCGAGCGCCCGTACCGCTCCCGACGGTCAACTGACGTTTACGGCCAGCGTGCTGGACGGCATTCAACACTACAATTTGGGTTTCCAGATCCTGCCCTGGCTCGAGGGTTCGTTTCGCTACAGCCGAATTCCAAAATTGCTGGCCGGCGGCTTGACCGAATTCGACCGCAGCTTCGGGCTCAAGATCAGACTGGTAAACGAGAGCCGCCACTTCCCGCAGATCTCGCTCGGCGCTCGCGATCTGCTGGGTACGGGCATCTACTCGGGCGAATACCTCGTCGCGTCCAAACAGGTCGACGACTTCGACCTGACCTTGGGCATGGGATGGGGCCGTTTTGCGCAACGCGCCGCCTTTGCCAATCCTCTGGCGTCGCTCTTTTCGTCGTTTCGAACGCGCGATACGAATTTCGGACTGGGCGGAACGCTGTCGTTCGGCCAATTCTTCCATGGACCCAATGTCGGACTCTTTGGCGGAGTCGTCTGGCGCACGCCGATCGAGGGCCTGAACGTCCTCGCCGAGTACAGCTCCGACCGCTATATGCTCGAAGCCAAGACGGACACTTTTAAAGTGCACAGCCCGCTCAATTTCGGTCTGTCCTATCACTTTTTCGACGTGGCGACGGTTTCCGCCGGCTGGTACTACGGCAACAGCTACGGCTTGACGCTATCCATCAGCGCCGACCCAACCACGAACGTCGCGCCGGTGCGGTTCGAAGCCAACCTGCCGCAACCCGTGACCAGACCCGACAAAGGCCAGATCGAAGCGCTCACCGTCCTGTTGCAAAGATCGGCGCCAATAAAGCCGCTGCCGCGCGACGCGGCTTGGATCGATTTTCCGCAGACACCGATCAGCGAAGCGAGCACGTCGCTCAAAGCGACGCTCGTGAGCACAATCCAGGACGTTCGCGACGTCGAGGTGATCGGGCGCACGGTGCTTATCGATGCCGGAGCCAAACGGCACGGGGCCTTGACCTGCAACGGCTATGCCCGGATCGTTTCGGGCGTGGCAACCACCGTCGACGCGGTCGCGCTGTCGGATGTCTCCGATCCTTCCGGAAACGTCACGATCTGCCGCATCGCGCATTATACGGACACGGGGTTTCCGGAGCGTTTGAGCGCGAGCGACACACAGGCCGATTCGGGAGGATCGCCGGAGGTCGACGATCCGGCAACGGTCCTGGCGAAGGTTCGCGGCGACGTCGCGGCGCAATCCATTTCGGTCGAGGGGATTTCACTCGAACCCGGCATGATGTGGCTCTATTTCGACAATGAGCACTACTTTTCGGAGAGCGCCGCGGCGGGACGCATCACTCGCATCCTGATGGCGGATCTACCGGCGTCGATCGAAATCTTTCATCTGGTTTCCGTCCGGCACGGCATTTCACTGCGCGATTTCACGATAGCGCGCAGCGCCATGGAGCGGGCGTCTTCGACGTCCGGGTCCGCCGTCGAGTTGGGGCAAGCCATAAGCCTGAACATGCCGCCCCTCAACGAGCCGGTGCTGGATCGCGGCCAGGCGACCAGCTATCCCAGGCTGCATTGGAGCATCGAACCCGCGCTCACCGAGGGGCTGTTCGACCCGAACCGGCCGCTCCAGGTGCAATTGCTCGCCGCGCTCAACGCCAATGTCGAAGTCACGCCCTATCTTGATGTCGAAGGCAGCGTCGAGGCCAACATCTACAACAACTTCAATCTGAATCTGCCGGCCAACAGCCAGTTGCCGCATGTTCGCAGCGACATTCTGGAATACTACCGGCATGGCATCAACGGCATCGCGAAGCTCGACGCCGTTTACCGCACCCGCATCACGCGCGACGTCTACGCCGAACTCAAGGCGGGCTACCTCGAAAGCATGTTCGCCGGCGTGGGCGGACAGGTTCTATGGCAACCCGACGGCGAACGCATTGCGGTCGGCGCCGACCTGTACGACGTGTGGCAGCGCAGTTTCGACCGCCTGTTCGGGGTCCAGAAATACCATGTGTTGACGGGCCACGTTTCGCTGTATTATGCCTCGCCGTGGTACGACCTGAACTTCAATCTTCATGTCGGACGCTATCTGGCGGGCGACTATGGCGCGACGATCGAAGTCACGCGGCGGTTCTCCACCGGCGTCGAAATCGGAGCCTTCGCCACGTTCACCAACGTGCCCTTTTCGGTCTTCGGCGAAGGCAGTTTCGACAAGGGCATCCTGATTCGCATCCCATTCGAATGGGGCCTTCCCTTCCACAGCCGGTCGTCTTACGACCTCTTGCTGCGGTCGCTGACCCGCGACGGCGGACAGCGGCTGCTAGACGACGATTCGCTCCATGACGATCTTCAATCCACCAGCTACGGCGTACTCCGGCGGCATCTCGATGACATCACAAACCCTTAGATTTTCGCGGGGCTTGAAAAGGCTGGGCGCCGTGACGGCGTTGACGGCGATGAGCGCCGCGCTGTGCGGCTGCAGTTCGGACAATGGCGGCGGCGACTGGACGGCGATGGCCGACGTCATGCGAAAGGCCTGGGACAATCGCAACGCGTCCGTCGAATTGGCGGAGGCGGCATCGATACCCTACGCAACCATGGGCGTGCGGATTGGGGACGGTGCGCAGCAGATCATCGTGCTGGCGACCGACTCAGGGGGGCAGCGCCTTTGGACCTCGGCCGCCCGAATCGCGATAACCACCAGCGGCGGCCGCATCGTCAGCACAGCCGGATTCGCCGCGAACCTGACCGCGGTGGCCGCGAGAGACGGACTGGGCGCGCCCTGGTCCGAGCCGCATCGGGTAAGATGGACGGCCGACTTGTCCGATCTGGGCGTCTATTCGGTGAGTATTGTGTGCCAAGACACGCCGGCCGGGCACGAGACGACGACGATTCTGGGCAAGGACTTCGATACCGTCCGCGTCGATGAAACCTGCCGAAGCGACCAGCTCGACTGGTCGTTCACCAACATCTACTGGGTCAGTCTGAGCAGCGGCACAGTGTGGCGCTCGGTGCAGTATATCCACCCCAACATGGACCCGCTGGAACTCGAAATCCTGCGCCCGCCGGTCACCCCAGGCTAAAGCGAACAGTCGATCGCGCATATGAAAAATGCGCCCCCCGCATTCGCGAGGGGCGCACTGTATCTCAAAGAGCTTGGTCGAACGACCCGCGCGTGGACTAGAGGTGCGTGTTCGTCGTCGAACCGCCCGAATGTCCGCTGCCGCTGCCCGACATCACCAAACCGACGCCAAGCGCGACGAAGCCGACGCCTGCGATCCATACCCAAAGCGGTGCACGCATCGCTGCTTGCTTCACGCCTGCCGGTTTGCCCGGGGCCAGAGCCGCCTGGTCAGAATCTGACGCGGCGAAAGCCGTTGTCCCGCTCGAGAAGAGCAACGCCGAGGCCAAAGCCACCGCACCTAAGTTCCGCAACATGAAAAATCCTCCTGACCAGTTTGATCTAGTTAGCGCTTGAGTGCCCATTCTGTCAACGAAATCACCGAACTGACTGTTGCCTGCGGGCAACAACAACCGACAAATTCACCGGGAAATTCGGCACATTCCCCGGCCCTGAAACGCCCCAAAACCGCTACCGTTCCACGAAATTATTGGTGAGCCCGGATGGGATCGAACCATCGACCCTCTGATTAAAAGTCAGATGCTCTGCCGCTGAGCTACGGGCTCTCCCGAGAGCGGCGGACACTAGGAAAGTGCGGCCACGCGGTCAACGACGCCGTGAAGCGGACAATTTGCTGAGTCGGCCCCGGGAATCATCGGCTGCGGCGCCCGCGAAAATATCGCGGGTGCGACAGGCGGCAGCCTTTGCCCCGACCGCGATGTTCGGCGTTCAACATCGATACCGGCACTCGCCGCGCCGGCCGTTCACCCTGAGCGGCGGCGTCGCGCCCGTGCCTCTCGATCCGTGCAAACCTCGACCGAGCATGCAGCAATTTTCGCGGCACATTGCGCTGAATCGACGACGACGAGCGCCCGCGCAACGACGGCCGAGACGAACTTGCAAGGTCGTCCTGAACTCGACTACTAGGAACGCTCTCAACCGATGGATAGCGGACCGGATGGCGGGACTGTGGAAAAAACTGTTGTTGTCGCGCATTTGGGAACGGCTACTTCGCGAACGGCTTGCTGAGCCAATTCACCTCAATCTGCTGTCGATCCCCGTCGCGCTCTTCGGCGGTGTGAGGTCGAAGATCTACTTCGACCTGCTCGTGCGGCAGCAAAATGCTTTTGGCTTGCTTGAAGCCGCCCTCCTTGCCAAAGAGTCCAACGTCAAATCGTTCGTCGCTGTCGAGTTCGGCGTCGCCGCGGGCGCCGGCCTCGTCAATATGTGCAAACTGGCCGAACGCATCTCAAGGACGTTGGACATCGGTATTCGCGTCGTCGGCTTCGACACCGGAAGCGGAATGCCGGATCCCATCGATTTTCGCGACCATCCCGACCTCTACCGGCCCGGCGACTTCGTGATGGACGAACAGGCGTTGCGGAAAATACTGCCGCCGCGCGCCGAACTGGTCATTGGGGCGCTCGAGAAAACCGTTCCGGAGTTCACAAAATCGCTCTCGGCCGCCGAGCCGCTTGGCTATGTGGCGCTCGACGTCGACTATTACTCAAGTTCGAAGGCGGGCCTGGAGGTGTTTACCGGCCCCGCAAGCAACTATCTGCCGCATGTGCTGCTCTATCTCGACGACAATCAGGACCCGCGGCATACGCCCTGGCAGGGCGAGCTGCTCGCCGTGAGCGAGTTCAACGAACGCCACGCCATGCGAAAGATCGCGCCCTACAATTTTCTGCGCGAGCGACGGCTGTTCAAGCGTGCCGTGTGGATCAGCCAGATGTTCGCCGTCTACGTCTTCGATCACCCCGTCCTGACCAATCTGCAAGGGCGGCGCGAACACGCGGTCAATCTGGACAATCCTTATTTGAAACGTTGAACGTTGGCCGAGCGGAAACGACATGCGGATTTTCATAACGGGCGGATCGGGTTTCATCGGAACGACGGCGGTTCGCCATTTTCTCGATCTCGGGTGGACCGTGTGCAACGTCGACCTTGTGGCCCCGAAAATCGAAGACCAGCGCGCCTATTGGGTCGCGTGCGACATCCGCGATGCGCAACGGCTTCGCGCGGCGCTCAGCGATTTTCGTCCCGACTTCGTATTGAATCTCGCGGCCCAAACGGGTGCCGACCAGCCCGATCTCAAACTTGAGGACCTCGACACCAACATGGACGGCGTCGAAGCACTCATCGACGCCATCCGCGCCGCCGGCACGGTCAAGCGGACGATTTTCGTCTCCAGCCTGCTGGTTTGCCGCAACGGCTACATTCCGCAAAGCGACGAAGATTATTGTCCGCCCGGTGCTTACGGCGCCAGCAAGGTTGAGGGCGAGAAAATCGTGCGCGGCCGATCGGGCTTCGGCGAATGGGTCATTGTCCGGCCCACCAGTGTGTGGGGACCCTGGTTCGAGCATTCGTACAAGACCTTTTTCAAGATGGTGCAACGCAATCTCTATGTGCATATCCGCGGCGGAAAGGATTTGATCAAGCCGATCACATTCGTCGGCAATACCGCATACATGTTCGAGAAAATCCTGACGTCGGGATCCAATCTTGTGGCCTCCCAGACGTTCTATCTGGGAGACTATCCCGCAACCACCGTTGGCGGTTGGGCCGATACCGTGCAGCGGGCGTTGAAATCGCGACCGATCCTGACGCTGCCGTTGTGGCCCCTGCGCATGGCGGCGGCGGCCGGCGACGTGCTGAAACGCCTGGGCTACAAGGATCCGCCGCTCAGCAGCTTTCGGCTGCAGAACCTCATGACCGGCGGCGATTATCCCCTCGAAAAAACCCAACTCGTCGTCGGGCCGCTGCCGTTCTCGCTCGGCGACGGCGTCGCGCAGACCGTGCGCTGGATGCGCGAACGCGGAGAGTTGCGATAGAAGGACACCGAGATCGGCCTCAAGCACGTCTCAACAGCCGGCAATGTCAGGAGAGCCGGCCGGCGAACAAGTCGATGACAAACCGCTCGCGCGCCGTCGTCGCGTGGTGGCTTTGGCGTATCTTCCCGTCGAAATGGAACATGCTCGAATTGCCCATGAAGTGCCACTCGCGAGCGAAATTCGTCCGCAACTCGGCCACGCTCTGTGGCGCCACGCCAAGAAACCGAAAGATCGAGTCGAGGGTTTCGTCGGTGCTGTCGCACAACTGGTCGTAGCCGATCCTCAGATAGGGGACGTAACGACGAAGCGCGCTGGACCGGCTATGGTACATGCGCCACGAAAATGCATTCCTGGCGAGCCCTCCGACGGAGTCGCCGTGATTTTTCGTGGCGGATTTGACGTAGTCGGCCGCGTCGCGGACGACGTGCAAGACGCCATCGACGCGGCCACCCGACGCGACAAACGCCTTCACGCGGGCCAGGGATTTAACGCCATCGATGAACACCTTGGGATCGCGGCCGAGATGCTGGGCATAAACAGCGGCGACGAACTTGTCATAGTCGTCCAGGAAAACGCCCGCGTCTTTCGCGCGGAGCAAACGCAGAAGCGGTATCGGAAGGTTGCTGTATAGGCGTCCGTCGAGCGCGGTCCCGGTCAGCCTGGGCCAACTCGGCAACAATTCCGGTTGATCGGCGTATCGCGCGGCGCCGATTTTCTCGCCGATGTTCAGCCAAAACGGGCATTCGCTGACAAGACGGCCACAACCGCAGACCTGATCGTAGGCGTGGCTCGGATAGGTATCGCCCAGGCAGACAACTTTGGGATGGGCATTCAACAGCTTGGCCAGGAGCGTGGCGCCGTGGAAACTCGGCGCCAAGACAAAGAATCGACGATCAAACGTCCTCTCGCCGATCATTCCAGATGCTCACGATGTTCGATAGGCTTGTATTTTAGGTCAGAGGCCTGACGCAAAGCAACTCGCCGGCGGCGATCGAGCGATCACCTCGAATTCGGCCTAGAGACGCTGTCAACTTGAGCTTCATGCCATTGTCCGGTTAAATCCGGGCAAAGGACGTTCCGAGTCTTGATGACGTTCAGTCACGGTTGTGTTGACGCGTTGATCGCGCAAGCGCTTGGGTTGCCGTCTTGGCGTGCACCGACAGCGCTTCCGCGCCCAATCGCCATCCCGACCAATTTGCACAAACGTCCAACCAGCGTTGCGGCTGCGCGGGACACAATTGCCGGTACCCGATTTCATCGCCCGACCAAGGAGTATTTCCCATGAGTGTTCCTCTGCTTGACAGCCACATCTTCGTCGGCGACGCGAGCGACGAAGCCGCTGATGTCGCGATGAGCGGCGACGTCCACATCGACAATACCGGCGCCACCGAGATCCAGCCGGCCGTCGTCAGCTATTCGAAGATCCAGGATACCTCCGACACCGACGTCGTGCTTGGGCGCATGACCGCCGGCGGCGGAACCATCGAGGAAATTCCCCTGACGGCGGCCGGTCGTGCGCTGATCGCGGACGCCGATGCGTCGGCGCAGCGCACCACGCTTGGCCTCGTCATCGGCGCGGACGTCCAGGCCTATGATGCCAATTTGACGGCCTGGGCGGCAGCCACCGTGCCGGCCGGTGCCGTCGTCGGCACGACCGACGCCCAGACTCTCACCAACAAAGCGTTCGATGCCGCGGCCAATTCTTTGACGAACGTCACCACGGCGATGTTCGCGACCGACGTCGTCGATACCGACCCGACGCTGGCGGCGGACAGCGCAACGCGCATCGCCGCCCAGTCCGCCGTCAAGTCTTATGTCGACAACGCGGTCACCGGCCTGTTCTGGAAGGCGTCGGTCGACGCGAAGTCGACCGGCAATGTCGACATCTCCAGCGCGCCGGCGTCTCTTGACGGCCATAGCGGCGACCCCGGCGTGTCGCGCTGGTTTCTAAACGATCAGACGACCGACACCGAGAACGGTGTCTACCTTTTCAACGGCACCGGCAATCCGCTGACGCGAACCAGCGACACCGACAGCGGCGCAGAGATCAAGGGCGCCACGTTCATGGTCGAGGGCGGCGGAACGTTTTATGCCGCGAACACCCAGTGGACCAACACAAACACGACGCCCCCGACAATCGGCACGACGCCGATCACCTTCGCGCAGATCGCGGGTGCCGGGACCTACAGCGCGGCCTCCGGTCTCACGCTGACCGGCAATCAGTTCGCGGTGGCGAGCAACGGCATCACATACGATCTGTTTCAGCAGGTCGCGGCGTCGGCGCTGGTCGGCAACGCGACCGGCTCGGCGGCGAATGCGACCGACATCGCCCTCGGCGCGACACTGGCGTTCAGCGGATCGGCGCTACAGACCGCGGCCTTGACGGGCGACGTGACGGCCGCGGCCAACTCTTTCTCGACAACAGTCGCCAGCATTGCCGGCGTCGCGGTCGGCACGCCGACCGGCAGCGGCAATTTGGTTTTTTCCGCATCGCCGACGCTGAGCGGCACGGTCGGCGGCGCGGTGACGTTCTCCGACCCGCTCACGCTCAGCAGCGCGGTCACGCTTGATGGCGCCATCACCTATGGCGGCGTCACGCTATCCAACGCGGTGACGGGCACGGGCAACCTTGTCGCATCGGATACGGCGTCGATCGCGGGGGTGTGGACAACGACGGGCTCCTATTCGTTTGCCGCCCAGGACGTCGTGCATTCCGGATTCGATATGACGACGGTCGGTTCGTTCTATGGAACGCCCGGCTCGGTTTCCGCCACCGCTTCGACGAGCGCCGCATCGACGGCCATCACGCTTTCGTCCGGTCACGGTCTGGCGGACGGCAATTATGTCACCATCGCCGGCTGCCTTGGGGCGTTCATACTTTCCGGCGTCGGTTCGACGAGCGCGACGCTCAACCGCACCGCCGACGCAACCGTTTCCGGCGCGGTGATCCAGCTCATTCAGCTCAACGACGTGACCATGATTTCCGGTTACAATTTCAACGCGAACACCAACAGCGGTGAGCCGCAATACACCAATTCGCTGGAGGCGGACTACCTCTCGACGTCCGGTTATCGCCTGATGGAGAGCTATCAACAATATGTGTCTGTGGACGGACTAACGGTGATCCGACCGCTCTTCATACAGATGAACCGCGATCTGAACAGCGTCTCGGCGACCGCCATCGTGGCCGGCACAAACGCCGGCTTCCGGATCACCGACTCCTGGGGCGGGACCAACATCGCGCGCTACGACATCGACGGTTCGATCACCTATACGAAGTCCGGCGCCGCAATGTCGGCGCAGGGCGTCTTCAGCGGAAATTGCAGCTTCCTGACCACCTATACCGCGGACGGACTGTTCGGCGCGAGCGCCGCGCCCTGGTCGATCGTCACGCCCGCCGGCGATGGATCGGCGACGCGTATCGGCTATGTCGATGGCGGGTCCGGTCAATACTCGCCGCGCATCGGCTTCTATCAACCGGGCGGTGCGAGCAAGACGGCCGCCAACGCCTCGATCGGCTTGGAGACCGACGGCAACCTCAGTATCGCTTCCGGTCCATCGAACACCATCGGCGCGCGTTTCGGTTCCACCGGGCATTTGATGCTCGGCGGCACCACGACGGACAACGGCGTGCTCACCGTCGGTGGCAAGATCATGCCCGACAACACAGCCGCGCGCGACATCGGGTCATCCACTCTAACTTTTCGCAGAGGCTTCTTCTCGACCGCGATCGGTGTCGGCACCAGCACCGCGCTCGTTTCGCGACTCCATGTGGCGGACACCAAGCCGGCCCTGACCAGCGCGGCGGCGTTCAATTCGCTGGGCATCACCGCCGACGACAACACCGCGCTAGCCGTGGGCACCGGCGGCGGCATCTCGCTGAGAGCCGTCTACACCAGCGGCGGAGCGGCTATCCCGATCGCAGCCATCGACGCCTACAAGGAGTCGGCGACCGTATCCGACTTCCGGGGAAGCATGCGCTTCTTCGTCGGAAGCAACAGCGTCGGTTATCCGATCGAGGGCATGCGGCTCAACTCCGCCATGCACCTGCTCATCGGCACGACCACGGACAACGGCGCGCTCACTGTCGCCGGCGTCATTGCGCCCGAAGCAACCGACACGCGTGATATCGGCACGACGAGTCTGGCGTTCCGCAACACCTATTCGAACGCGTTCGTTCCCACGGGCTCGACCGTGCCCAGCAACGGTCTCTATCTCGCGGCCGCGAACAGCCCGGCGATTGCCTCCAACAGCGCCAAGGCGCTGGGCTTCGACGGCAGCCAGAATGCGACCTTCGGCGCCGGCGTTACCGTGACCGGCGTCATCCAGCCCGAAGCAACCGGCACGCGCGACATCGGCACGACCAGCGTCGTGTTCCGCAACACCTATTCGAACGCTTTCGTTCCCGCAGGCTCGACCGTGCCCAGCAACGGTCTTTATCTCGCCGCGGCGAACAGTCCCGCGATTGCCTCCAACAGCGTCAAGGCGCTGGGCTTCGACGGCAGTCAGAATGCGACGTTCGGTGCCGGCGTCACCGTGACCGGCGTCGTCCAGCCGGACACGAACGGTGCGCGCGATATCGGAACGACCAGCACCGCCTTCCGAAACACCTATTCGAACGCTTTCGTTCCCGCGGGCTCGACCGTGCCCAGCAACGGTCTTTATCTCGCCGCGGCGAACAGTCCCGCCATCGCCTCCAACAGCGTCAAGGCGCTGGGCTTCGACGGCAGCCAGAATGCGACCTTCGGCGCCGGCGTTACCGTGACAGGCGTCATCCAGCCGGACGCCAACAATTCGCGCGATCTGGGTACGACGTCCCTCGCCTTTCGCAGCGGATATTTCGGAACCTCTGTCGGCGTCAACACAAGCCCGGTCTCGAAAATTCACGTGGCCGATGCGAAGGCCGTGCTCACAAGCGCCACGGCGTTCAATACGCTCGGCGTCACGGTCGACGACACCTCCGCGCTGGCGGTCGGCACCGGCGGCGGGATCTCGTTCCGCGCCGTATACAATGGCGGCGGAGCGTTCAAACCGATCGCGGCGATAGACGCCTACAAGGAATCGTCAACTGCGTCCGACTTCAAAGGCACGCTGAGGTTCTTCACCGGCAACAATGGAACGGGCTACCCGTCGCCCGTGATGCAGCTCACCAGCGCAGGTTATTTGCTGATCGGCTACACCGCGTCGAACGGCGGCTACAATCTGCAGGTCAACAGCCAGATCTACGCGACGAACGCGACGATCGCCACGTCGGATCTCAATCTGAAGACCGTCCATGCCGCGACCGGGCCATGCTTGCCGGGCGGCGAGGAAGGTGACGGCAGTTTCAGCGCCGACCTGCTTTTGGCGGTGCGTGACATTCCGACGATCATGTATACCCGCATCGACGAGGAGAATTCGAAGACCCAGTTCGGCTATGCCGCGCAGCACTGGCAGGCGGCCCTCGGTGTGATTTCGCCGGCCAATGAAAATGGCTGGCGCGCGGTGCAGAAGTTCGAGGGCGGGATCCTCGGCCTCACGGACTCCGACGCGCACACGCTAAAGATCGCGTCGCTCGAGCGTTTCAAGGCCGACAAGAGCGAAGTCGACGAGTTGCGCCGGCAACTCGTCGAATTGCGGCGCCAACTCGAAGACGTCAACCGGTATGTCGCGAAGCTCGGCGGTTGAGGCGCCGGCGTAAGGGGCAACGCCTGACGGCTGCGCGGCGTCGGGCGCAGCGGCGAGGCCGATGGGGAAGATGAGCGTGGCACCATCCCGACCTCGGTCATTGCCCGGTGTTCTTGCCTGGGCCGAATTGCCGCTCGCCTGCTGCGCCTTTGGCGTGTTCTTCTGCGCGCTCGTCACCGTCTTCCTGTGGGCGCGGCAGGACGATTTCGTCATGCGCCAGATCGTGACCATCTCGAAGGCGAACGAACTGCGCGGCCTTGCCAAATTCAGGCGCCTGATGTCCGTCACACGAACGCTGATGTTACCGCGACTGGATTTCTACGGGCGGCAAGCCTTGCCGGAACCTTCCGGTTTCCTGCCGCGCGCGCCCAGTGAGGCGCTGCTGACGGCGCAGGGGGCGTGCGGGGATTTCGCGCTGGTATTCACCAGGTTGCTGCAGGTCTCAGGCGAGCGTGCAAAGCTCATGCAAATGATCTGCCGCAACGGCACCTCCTGTCACGTCATCACCGAGGTGGACTTGAACGGCAAGTGGATCGTGATGGATTCCATTCTCAACTTTTCCCCGACCGACAGACAGGGAAATCCGCTCAGTGCCGACGAAGTGCGGAAGGACTGGAGCCATGTCAAACTTGAACTCCTGCCCCCGCCGCATCTGCATCGAAAATACGACTATCAACGGGTCATCGGCACGAATTGGAACAAGTTCGGCGCGGTGTCGCGGGCGCTCTATTCTGTCCTCAGGGCCATTGGAATGAGCGATCTCGACGGTTTTTCGCTTCGCTCCTATGTGCTCAATCCCTATTGGGCCGTTTTCTTCGGCCTGCTGGCGATCGGAGGCCTCGTTTTTCCACTCTGGATACGAAGGATTCAACGCAAATACGGTGCTCCGAGCAACTCCGCGCCCGCGGACTAATTGGTGCCCGCGAGCAGCGCCCGCATTCCGGAGACGGCATCCTGTGCTTTCATCCATTGGGCCGCGTAGCTGCGCGCCCAGGTTCGGACGGCGATGAATTCGGCGTCGCCGAGCGCCGCGAAATGTTCGATTGCCGCCACGAAAGCTTGCGGCCGATCGAGCGGCAGGTCGAAACCAACGCCCGCCGCCTCCAAACTACGCCAGGGCGTGCGGTCGCTGACGATAATCGGCAATCCAGCGCTCAGCGCTTCGAAGATGACATGGCCAAAATTCTCGCCCAGCGACGGTAGAAAGAAAACGTCCTGCGCGCACAGAACGCCCATTATCGCGTCGGGAACAACGGCGCCCGCATAGACAACCTGGATGTGTGGCGGCATGTCCCCGATCAACCGCTCGCACTCGGTCCAATAGGGCTGATCTTCGGCGGTGCCCACGATCGTGAAGCTGACCGGTGTCGTGACCTGGGACAGCACCCGCAGCGCGAAGGTCAGATTTTTCATTTCGCAGATTCGCGAGACGAATACGAGCTTGAGAAGATTGGAACGGCCGCGCTGCAGCAGGTTGGGGTCGAGCGGCGCCAGAGCCGGAAGGACCCCGACAAGACGAACAGCCTGCGGCGTGACGCCAACAACCAGGCGGATGCGATCCGCCTCGTCGGCGGACGTGGCCTGCCAGACAACGCCCTTGTGCAGACCAAGAAGCTTCGAGACCCACAGAAATGTCTTCTTCTTCGCCGCCTTCAAGCCAAGGGCGCCGGCGCCGAATTCGCCGCGCGGCGCGATGACGACCCGCCGCCGCGGCGCCAACCCCAGCCAGATGGCGAATACGGGCAGGATGGAAAAAACCGGATCGAAGAAGCCGTTGATGTACAAGGTGTCGTAGGGCGCCTGCCGCAACAGCCGAACGATCCGCATCGCAAGACCGGCGCCCGGCGGCAGATAATTCACCATGGCGCCGGCGACGCGGACGGGTTCGCCAAGAGCGACGCCGGGATAAGGCGCCGTGTCGCCCTGGTCCCGGTCGAGACAGCCGATGCGAATTTCAAAATCCTCGCAAAGCGCCGACACGATGTTGCGGACGCTACGCAACTGGCCACCGAAGCGATATCCCGGCAGGAAGTGACGCAACAAGATCAGGGCGCTAGGGTTCATGCGTCAGTTCGATGTCCGGCGAGCGAACGGAGCGTTTCGAAGGTTGCTCTGGTCAGTTCTCAATAGCCGCATCCCGCAAAAAAAGAAATTCCGCGGATGGTTACCGCATCGAACGATTGCAGCCATGATATCGTGTCGAGACCGGCTGCCGTGGCCTTCGCCGGCCCCAGCCAAATCGGCCTTTTGAACTGTGACAAAATCCGCTATGGAGTGCCAGCCTTTCGCCATCGACGGCATCCTGGATATCTCCGTACCGATGGCGTGCTCGCCGAACCCGATTTTGTGAATCGACAGTCTGGAACTGAACATGACCAGTGATTACCGCGAGTCCTACGCGAACAAAACCGTCCTGGTGACCGGCGGGGCCGGCGCCATCGGTTCGACCTTGTCGCGCGCGCTCGCCGAATGCGGCGCGGCGAAAGTCGTCATTCTGGACAATCTTTCGGCGTCGTATGAATGGAGCATTCCCAACCTTCCCAACGTGCTTTTCGTGAAAGGCGACATCACCAACGATATCGACCTGAAGCGCGTGTTCCATGAGCGCCCGAGTCATATCTTTCACCTCGCCGCCTTCTTCGCCAACCAGAATTCGGTCGACTTCCCCGAGCGCGATCTTCTCGTCTCGCAGCTGGGCACGGTCAAGCTGCTCGAACACGCCATTGCGCAGGGCGGCATCAAGCGCTTCGTCTACGCCGGATCGGGCTGCGCGATCTACGGCGCGCAGGCGCCGCTGCCGCTGAAGGAAGACTTCGTCTCCATGCATCTGACGACACCGTACCAGATTTCGAAAATGGCGGGGGAACTCTACGTCAATTTCTATTGGCACCATTACGGCCTGCCGGTCGTGAAGACACGCTTCTTCAATTCCTATGGACCGGGAGAAGTGCCCGGCCAATACCGCAACGTCATTCCCAATTTCATGTTCTGGGCGATGCGGGGCCAGCCCCTGCCGATCACCGGTTCGGGCAAGATGACCCGCGACTTCACCTATGTGACCGACATCGTCGACGCCCTGCTGCGCTCCGGATACTACGAATCCGCGATCGGCCAGGAGATGAACATCGCGTCCGGACGCGAAATCGAGATCATCGAGATGGCGGAGATGGTGAACAAGGTGACCGGCAACACGGCCGGCCTGGTCTTCACCGACCGGCGCAAGTGGGATACCAAGTCGCGCCTGCTGGCCTCAATCGACCGCGCCCGCGAGGTGCTCGGCTACGCGCCGACGATGTCGTTCGAGAGCGGCATCGGCAATCTGCACGAATGGTTCAAGGAACATTGGGATGAGATCCAGCGCGACGCCGAGTTTCCGCCCGGCATGTCGGCCGCGGTCAAGAACTACGTGCTCAGTCACGGCAACCGCTGAAGGCAATCGTCCACACCTATGCGGCAAGTCATCCAAAGTTACCGGACCGGCGCTGTTCAGCTGGAAGAGGTTCCGGTTCCGCGCTGCGGCTCGCGCGGCATCCTGGTTCGCAACCGGGTCTCGCTCATCAGCCTGGGCACGGAACGTTCGACCATCGAGTTGGGGCGCAAGAGCCTGCTGGGCAAGGCGCGAGCGCGGCCCGATCTGGTCAAGCGCGTCATCGAGAAGGCGCGGCGCGACGGCCTCAAGCGCACCTACGAAGAGGCGATGGGGCGGCTCGATACGCCGACGCCACTGGGCTATAGCTGCGCCGGCGAAGTGATCGAAGCAGGAGCCGCCGCGCCGGAATTTTCGCCCGGCGACCGCGTCGCCTGCATCGGCCAGGGCTTTGCCAGCCATGCCGAGTTCGTCTCGATCCCGGCCAATCTCGCCGCCAAGCTTCCCGACGCGCTTTCCTACGACGAAGCGGCGTTCGGCATGCTGGGCATCATCGCGCTGCACGGCGTACGCAGCGCGAAGCTGACCTTCGGCGAGTCGGTCGCGGTCCTGGGCCTTGGACTGCTCGGCCTGCTCACGGTGCAAATCCTGCGCTCGTATGGCTGCCGGGTGATCTGCATGGATCCGGACCCCAGCAAGGTCGCGATGGCGCTGGCGTTCGGCGCCGACGCGGCGACCGCATCGACCGACGAACTGGAAGGGGCGGTGTCGGCGCAGACCGCATCCTTCGGCTGCGATGCGGTGATCATCGCAGCGGCGACGAAGTCGGATGCGCCGATCCACACCGCGGTCAAGCTGTGCCGGATGAAGGGCCGCATCGTCGTGGTTGGGGTCGTCGACATCCATCCCGACCGGAACGAATTGTGGGCGAAGGAGATCGAGCTTGTGGTGTCGCGGGCGGCCGGTCCCGGCTCGCTCGACCCGCTCTACGAGCAGGACGGCGTCGATCTGCCGATCGGCGACGTGCGCTGGACGCAAAACCGCAATCTGGAGGAATTCCTGCGCCTGGCGGCGACGCGGCGGGTGGACCTGAAGCCGCTCATCACCCACCGTTTCCCGATCGCCGACGCGGCCGCGACCTATTCCGGCCTGATCGGCGGGTCGATCGGCGGCGCCGTCGGCGTGCTTCTCGACTATCCGGCGGATACGCCGGTCGAGCGGCTGGTGACGATCGGTCCGGCGAAAGCCAAATCCGGCTCCGATGTCGTGCGCATCGGCGCGCTGGGTGCCGGGCTGTTCGGCAAAGCCATCCTGCTGCCGACGCTCGCGAAGCTTTCCGGCGTGTCCCTGGACGTGCTGTCGACCGCGTCGGGCGCGAGCGCGATGCACAGCGCCAAGCGCTTCGGCTTCAAGCAAGCCGCGACCACCGCCGAGGCGATCTTCGAGAACAAGGACATCGACGCCGTCGTGGCGGCAACGCCGCACGACCAGCATGCCCATGCCGTTCTGGAGGCCCTGCGCACCGGCAAGGCGCTGTTCCTGGAAAAGCCGTTTTGCACGACGCCGGAGGAACTGGACAAAATCAGGACCGCGCTGGCCGCCAATTCAAGCCCACCCGTCATCATGGTCGGCCATAACCGGCGCTATTCGCCGCATGCGGACGCCATCAAGCGTTGGCTGAAGACGCGAAGCGCACCGCTGGTGCTGAATCTGCGGATCAATGCCGGCTTTGTTCCGGCCGACCATTGGGTGCATTCCGAGCGCCAGGGCCGCAGCCGCATCGTCGGCGAGATGACGCATTTCATCGACCTGATCTGTGCCTTGACGGGTGCGCGCATCCGGCGCGTCCAGGCGGCGCGGGTGTCGGGCGACGGTCGCCTTGTCATCAGCAACGACAATCTGAGCGCAATCTTCGAGATGACGGACGGTTCGGTCGCGACGCTGGTCTATTCCGCGCAAGGGGCGCGCCAGACGCCGCGCGAGCAAATCGAAATCTTCTCGGGCGGGACGACCATCACCAGCACCGATTTCAAATCCTCGACCCTGACCGCCGCCTCTGGCAAGCAGACCCAGTTCCGCACCAGCGGCGCACAGGCCGGTTATGCCGAGGAACTGCAGCATTTCGTGGACAGCGTGCGCGGCAAGGCGATGCTCACGCCATCGCTCGCGGACATGGTGCGCACCATGCAGGCGGCCTTCGCGATCGAAGAGGCGCTGGCGCTCGGCAAAGCCGTCGATCTGGAGACGGAATGAGGCTTCTGCTCGTCACCGACGCCTATCCGCCGGAAATCCGCTCTTCCTCGCATCTGATGGTCGAACTCGCCGAGGAATTGCGCGATCGCGGCCATGAGGTGCATGTGCTGACGAGTTGGCCGCAATACAATCTCGACGCCGCCGCGCAGAGCCTGCAATTCGAGGAGTCGATGCAGGAGAGCGGCATCCACGTCATCCGCGTCCGAACACCGGCGCATCACAATGTCGGCTTCATCCGGCGCGGCCTCGCCCAGTTGCAGATGCCGTTTTACTTTCTTGCGGCGCTCAAGAAACACCTGGCCGGCCGCCTCGATTGCGCGATCGTGTACACCCCGCCCCTGCCTCTGGCCCTGGTCGGACAAAGGTTGCGCGCCCGCGGCGTCCGTTTCGTGCTGAACGTGCAGGATATCTTTCCGCAGAACGCGATCGATCTGGGCGTGCTGAGCAATCCGGCGCTCATCGGCTTCTTCCATTGGATGGAACGGCGCGCCTATCGCGGCGCCGACGCGGTGACGGTGCATTCGCAAGGCAACCGCGATTTCGTCCTGGGCGAGAACCCCGGCATCGCCGGCAAGCTGACCGTGCTGCACAACTGGATCGACGCCGGTTCGCACGACAGGCGCGCCGCAACCCGCGATTTTCGCGGCGAATGGAAACTATCCGACAAATTCGTGCTGCTGTTCGCAGGAGTCATCGGCCCCTCGCAAGCCCTGCATCTGGTGCTCGACGCGGCGCGGCAATTGCGCGACTTGCCGCAGATGGTCTTTCTGTTCGTCGGTGACGGTACCGAAAAGGCCAAGCTGGAAGAACGCGCGCGCGCCGAAGGCCTCGACAATGTCGTGTTCAAGCCGTTCGTCTCGCGCGAAGACTATCCCGACCTGGTGGCGGCGTGCGACGTCGGCCTGGTTTGCCTCAGCGCCATGAACAAGACGCCAGTCGTGCCGGGCAAGATCCTGGGCTACATGGCCGGCGGCAAACCGATCGCGGCGTTCTTGAACAAGGAAAGCGATGGGCACGCGATCATCAAGGACGCGCAATGCGGCTACAGCTGCGTGTCGAACGCGCCGGCCGAGGTCGAAGCGCTATTGCGCCGCCTTCACGCCGAGCGCGCGCAGGCGCCGCAGATGGGCGCGCGCGGCGCGAGCTATGTTCGCCGCCATTTTTCCAAGGAAGCGCTCGTCGGCCAGCTGGAGGCGCTCGCTAAAGGCGTTTGACGGCTATTTCGTGTTGCCCTGGCGCCTGCGCCGCGGCTATGGTCGCGCGCTATCCAGACAGGTCCCATGCGTATTTTATTCGTCTTTGGCACGCGGCCTGAAGCCATCAAGCTCTTTCCGCTTATCCATGTCGCGCGCCTGCGCCGGGATTGGACCGCCCTCGTCTGCGTGACGGCGCAACACCGGTCCATGCTCGATCAGGTGCTGTCGCTCTCCGGCATCGTTCCCGACTTCGATTTGAACGTGATGAAGCCGAACCAGGACCTGGGCGGGCTGACCGCGGCGTGCCTGACCGGTATTCAGGGCGTCGTCCGGCAGGTCAAGCCCGATATCGTTGTGGTCCAGGGCGATACGACCACGGCGTTCGCGGGCGCCCTGGCGGCCTTCTACGAGAAGGTCGCCGTGGCCCATGTCGAAGCCGGGCTGCGCAGCGGCAACATGCAGGCGCCGTGGCCGGAGGAAGCGAACCGCAAGCTGGTCGCGGCGATCACCGACATCCATCTGGCGCCGACGGCGGCCGCGCGCCAGGCACTCCTTGCCGAAGGTGTCGATGCCGCTGCAATCCATGTCACCGGCAATACCGTCGTCGACGCGCTGCTGTGGATGCGCGAGCGCCTCGCCGAAACCGCCTTCCAGGTTCCCGGCCTCGCTGAGACGCCGAAGGGCAAGCGTATGATCCTGGTGACGACGCACCGGCGCGAGAATTTCGACGGCGGCATCAAGCGCATTGCGCAGGCCATCGCGCGGCTCTCCGCGCGCGACGATGTGGAGATCGTCTTTCCGGTTCATCTGAATCCCAATGTTCGCGGACCGGTCCAGGACGTGCTGTCGTCGCGCGCCAATGTCCATCTGCTCGAACCGCAGGACTACCTGCCCTTTGTCCAGCTCATGAGCCGCGCCACGCTTATCATCACGGACTCCGGCGGCGTGCAGGAGGAAGCACCGGTGTTCGGCGTGCCGGTGCTGGTGACGCGCGAGACGACGGAACGCCGCGAGTCGATCGAGGCGGGAACCGCCAAGCTCGTCGGATCGGATGAAGACCTGATCGTGACGACGGCGTCGACGCTGCTCGACAAGCCCCAGGCCTATGCGGCGATGAGCCGGAAGCACAGCGCCTTCGGTGACGGCCGCGCGGCAGAGCGGATCATCGGCATCCTGCAAGCCTGGCGCGACGCGCGGACCTGAGCCGTTCAGGCAACGACGGCAAAATTCTTCGCGACGATCCTGGCCCAGCGGCGCGCCCAAGGCTGTCGCGGCCTGCCGGGCGGCGTGGAATCCGGGAATGCTTCCTGGAGCCAGCGATCCAGCGGCAAGCCGAAACCGGATTTCGGCCGGTTGACGATACTGTCCGGCAACGGCGTTCGGGGGCTGCTCGCCAGCAATTTCTTGCGCTGCCCGGCGATCATCTGTTCCGAATACGGTGCCAGGTCTTGCAGCAGGCGCCAGTCGACCAGCGGCGTGCGCAGCTCCAGCGAGTGCGCCATGCTGGCCCAATCGGAGTCGCGAAGGAGTTGGTTGCGTAGATACTGCGTCGACTCGAGCGCCGAGATCGCCGCACCAAGATTGCCGTGCGCCGGCTTGCCGCCTTCGAGCCAATCGGCAAAGCCGAGCCGCGCGAGACCTTCGCGCGCCGCGTCCGGAGGCATCAAGGCCGAAAGCTCCTGCGGCACATGAAGACCCCGGCGCAGGAAATAAGAGCCACGCAGGCTTGGAGCCAATTGTGGAATTCCGGCTACCTTGGGGGTGTTGAGGCATTTGGCCAAGACGCCAAACAGCCCCGATGCGATCCGGCCGCGCGGCAGCCATCGGCCCAAACGATAGAGTTTCGGCACCGAGTCGAACGTCGGATAGCCGCCGAACAATTCATCGCCGCCGATGCCGGACAGGACGACCTTATAGCCGCGCTCGGCGACGGCCTTGGAGGCGAACCAGGTGTTCACGCCGTCGATGCTCGGCTGGTCCATCGCCGCGAGGATGCGGTCGATGTCGCCCAGGAACTCCGCCTTGCCCACCGTGCGGGTGATGTGGGCGATACCGTAGTGATCCGCAAGCGCCCGCGCGCCCGGGGTCTCGTCCTCGGCGGTGCCGGCGAATTCGTCGAAACTGATCGTGACGCCTTCGACGCCGGCGTGGCGCTCGGCGACCAGGCCGGACACGCTTCCCGAATCGATGCCACCGGACAGGAACACCGCGATCGGCACATCGGCCACCAGATGGGCCGCGACCGAACCGGCGACGGCGTCGCGGACCCGCTCGGCGAGGTCAGGAGCTTGCATTTGCGCGACGCGCAGGGCGGCGGCGATGTCGGCATAGACCACCGGTTCGGACACGCCACGCTCGCTGATGGTGACATGGGAGCCCGCCGGCAGCGCTGTGATGTCGCGATAGATCGTGAACGGCTCGGGCACGCTGCCCCACAGATGGAAGCCCGCGACGCCGGCGGGATCGGTCGCTTTGGACACCAATCCCGTCGCCTGCACGGCCTTGACCTGCGATGCGAACACCACGCCGGAGGCGGTCTTGCCGATATAAAGAGGCTTGATGCCATAGGGATCGCGCGCCAGCATGATGGTCTTGTCGCGCCCGTCCCAGACCGCGATGGTGAACATGCCGCGCAACTGCGCGAAGGCCGCCACGCCGCGGCGGCGGTAGAGTTCGAGGATGACTTCGGTGTCGCCCTGGGTGTGGAAGACGACGCCTTCACGCGCCAGTTCGTCGCGCAGGACGCGGTAGTTGTAAATCTCGCCGTTGAACACGATGACATGGCGCCCGTCATCGGAGAACAGCGGCTGGTTGGCGCGCACGTCCAGATCGATGATCGACAACCGACGATTGCCGATGCCGGCGCCCATCTCGGGGTCGAACCACTCGCCGGCCGCGTCGGGACCACGCTTGATCATCGCATCGCACATCGCCCGGAGCGCCGGGGCGGCATCCTTGCCCCGGCCGAGATATGCACCCGCGATTCCGCACATCGATCGATACCTTTGTTGGCCGGCCTCAGACGCCGAGAAACAGCGGCGACGCGACGCTCGAAACTTCGTCGCGCCGGCCCGAATGAAGAAATTGGTAGACGCGGCAATAGCGGCCGGCAATCTCCGCCATGTCGAAATTCCGCGCCACGCGCTCGCGCATGGCGGCGCCCAGCGCGCGCCGCTTGCCTTCGTCGCCGATCAATTCACGCAAGGCACGCGCCAGCGCCGGCCGGTCGCCCGGCGCGACGATGTAGTCGGCACCGGCCGGCCCGACCAGGATCGGAGTGCCGCCCACGCCGGTGCTGACCACCGGTAGACCGGCGTTCATCGCTTCCAGTATGGCGTTCGAATTTCCCTCGGCCAGAGATGGCAGAACGAAGATGTCGGCGTCGCGGTAGATTTCGGCCGGATTGCTGGTGTAGCCGCACAGCTTGACCGTCGCGCCCAACTGGGTTTCCGCAATTGCTTTGCGCAATTCGTCCTCCTGCGGCCCCTGGCCGTAGAGCAGCAGTTCGGCCTTGCCGTCGCCGAGGCCGCGCCAAGCCTCAAGCAGGTCGGGCAACCCCTTCTCCGCCGATATCCGTCCGACGAAGACCACCCGCACGGGTGTTTTGCCGCCCCGGCGGACCGGTGGTGCAAGGTTCGACACGATTCCGTTGGTGATGCACAGGATGCGTCGTTCGGGATAGCCGATGGCGCGCAACTCGCGCACGCTTTCTTCCGCCATGGCGACGATGGCGGCGCTGCGTTTGAACAGCGACACCCTGAGCTTGCCCAAAGTACCCGCCGCAATGCCGGGTATGCCGAACGCGCCGACATTCGGCAGCTTGAGCAACACCGGTTTGTTCAATGCGGCCGCACCCAAGCTCACAACGGTTCCGAACCAGCTGAGATTGTGCAAATGCACTACGTCGTAGTCGCGCCGCATCCGCCACAGCTGGGTCCACAGCCGCAGAACGCTGGTCAACACGCCCGGACCCTGCGAGCGCCATCCGATCCGCGTCACCGCCACCTTGTCCACGACTTCGCGGCCGGGTTTTCCGTCAGCGATGGTCCCGGAAATCGCACAAACCTCCAGGCCCATCGCAATCAAAGCCTTCGCCAGCTCATGGGCTTGCCGCTCGAGTCCGCCGGTCACCGGCATGGGGTATTGCGGAACCGCCATCAGAACGCGCGGCCCAGCTGACCTGGCCACCGTCATAGGGCCACCGGACCGGGCTTCGGGGCACTGTTTTCCAGCCGGGGCCGCGGGCGCAGCACAGTTGCGTAGAACTCCTCCGTCCGGCTCGCGACGACGGACAGGGAGAATGTCGCTTCGGCATAGGCGCGCGCGCGCTGGCCGCATTGTCGGCGCCGCTGCGGATCGTCGAATAAGCGCATCAGTGCCGCCGCGAAGGCGTTCGTGTCGCCGCAATCCACCATCTCCCCGATGTCGGTTTCGCGAAAGATATCGCGGCTGCCGGACACATCGGTCGAGACCACGCCAAGCCCACTGCTCATGGCTTCGATCAGACTGTTGGAAAGACCTTCGAAAACGGAGGGGAGTACGAACACGTCCGCTGCCTGATACCAGGAGCTCACATCAGGAAGCTCGCCGCAAAACAGCACCGAACCCTGGTTGCCGTGCTTTGCCGCCATCGCTTCCGCCGAGGCGCGTTGCGGCCCGTCTCCAATGACGACGAGTTGCGCCGACGTGAACCGCGCCGCCACCGCGCGCCACGCCTCCAAGAGGCCCAGGATGTTCTTTTCTTCCTGAAGCCGACCGACATAGATCGCAACCGGACCGTCACCCAGCTTCAACCGCGCCCTGAGATCCGCCTTCTCCGGCGGTGTCAGCAGTCCGAAGGAACCCAATTCGATGCCATTGGGTATGCGGCAAATCCGCGTGTGCGGCAGGAAAAAGTCACGGGCCTCGCGCTCCGCATCTGCGCTGGTGACGATGGCGCCGTCGAGCAGGCGATGCGCCCAGCGCAGCAGGCGCGCGCGCCACGAGCGTCCTTCCAGCATCGTGGCAATACCGCTTGGGCCGGTGCTGGTGATCTTCATGACAGTCTTGCTGCCATTGAACCGCCCCAGAACCAGCGCCACGCCGGCAATCAAGCCGTATTGATGGCAATGGACGATGTGAAAGCGCCGGCCATGGGCGAGGAGAAAGAACGCATAGGAAGCAGCCAGCGAGAGTCCGTGCAACCCCGGACGCCAGATGCTGAAAAGCCGCCGAACGGTAAAGCCGTTCATGACGTCCAGGGTCGCCCAGGCCCGTTCGCGCCGGTCGGTCAGCACCGTGACGCCGTGGCCCAATTGCGCCAGCGCCGCCGACAGCCGCTCGGCCGCGCGCTCATAGCCACCCACCGTCGGCCGAAACTGAGGCGAGACCATCGCTATGCGAAATCGAGGCCGTGATTCAGAGACTGTCATTGCCAACCCGAGCGCGACGTGCACGAAGGCAACTCAATTGCAAACGCGGACCCGAAAGTCTACCTTAACTTGCGATCCCAATCGGGCTTAACCCTTTGGCCACAGCGACAGTATAGCCGAACGATCGGGCCGCCGGCGTACGCAGCCCGCGACCAAGATCTCCCGCTCCCGGCGCGGTTCCTACGGCCAATCGGGATGCATTGGAATCAAAATACGGGCAATATCGCCGTTCAACGCGCGTTCCAAGACTGGGGGCCCCGAAGTGTGTGGAATTGCCGGCGAAGTGAACCGCAGTGGCGCGATCTCCATGAACGTCCTGCAGCGGATGTCCGCCGGCCTGCGTCATCGCGGTCCGGATGACGAAGGGCTGTGGCTTTCGCCCGATCGCACGTGCGCCCTCGCCCACCGGCGCCTGAGCATCATCGATCTTAGTCCGGGCGGCCACCAGCCGATGCTCGATCCCGAGACCGGCACCAGCATCACGTTCAACGGCGAAATCTACAACTATCAGGAGTTGCGGCGACGCTGCATCGAACTGGGCTGCAAATTCCGCTCGGAGTCGGACACCGAAGTCATACTTGCGCTTTATCGCCTGTACGGTACGGCGTGCCTCGCGCATTTGCGCGGCATGTTCGCGCTCGCCATCTGGGACACCCGTTCGCGCAGCCTGTTCCTGGCGCGCGACCGACTGGGCAAGAAGCCGTTGCACTACGCCTTGACACCGCAGGGGATCGTTTTCGCCTCCGAATTGTGGCCGCTGGCGCAGCATCCGGCGGTCGACACGCAAACCGACCTCGATGCGCTAGACCTTTATCTTCAGACCCAATCGATCCCGCAGCCGCGCACGATCTATAAGGGCATCCGCAAGCTCCCCCCGGCGCACTTCGCAGTCCTGAGCGACAAGGGTTTCAGCATCGAGCGCTACTGGAATCTTTCCTACGAGCCCAAGGAGACGCTGAGCTTCGATGATGCGCTCGAGGCGTTCGGGGAAAAACTGGCCGAAGCGGTGCGCCTGCGCCTGATTTCCGACGTTCCCGTCGGCGCGCTTCTGAGCGGCGGTCTCGACTCCAGTGTGGTTGTCGCGACCATGGCCCGCATCACCAGCCAGCCGGTCAAGACGTTCAGCATCGGATTCGAGGAGCAGGAGTTCAACGAGCTTCCCTATGCGCAAATCGTCGCCGACCTGTTCGCAACCGACCACACGCCGCGCATCGTGCGCGGCGACGTCCAGGCGTTGTTGCCGCGCCTGGCGCGGCATTACGGCGAACCTTTCGCGGACCATTCCGCCGTGCCATCCTTCCTGGTGTGCGATGCCGCGCATGAGCACGTCACCGTGGCGCTCAACGGTGACGGCGGCGACGAACTGATGGCCGGCTATTCGCACCAGGGGGTGGGACCAGTCGAGGGCGTGTTGGCCGGGGCCGTGGACAGCGTCTTCAGCGCCGAGCAGCTCGCAAATTGGGCGTCGCGCGTGCCGACCAACCACACGCTCGGGGACCGCGTGATCCGCAGGCTGTCGCGGGCAACCGTTCCCGAACTGGCGTCGGTGACCTTCACGTCCTATTGGAGCGACGCCGAGAGGCGCCGGCTGCTCGACAGGAACAGCCGGGACGATGTCGTACTGCGCTGGCGCCGCGAACAGCTGCTGCATGCCGCCGAACACGCGCGTTCGGCGGTCGACCGCATGCTCTATATCGATTCCAACAGCTATCTGCCCGATACGCTGCTGGCCAAGATGGACATCGCCTCGATGCAGACCAGTCTCGAGGTGCGCTCACCACTTCTCGACCACGAGGTCATCGAATTCTGCGCCCGGCTGCCGGCGGCATATAAATTCCACAACGGGCGCGGCAAATACCTGCTCAAGCGCTATGCCGAACGCTACTTCACGAAGGAATTCCTGAACCGCCCGAAAAAGGGCTTTTCGATCCCGCTCAACCGCTGGCTCAAAGGGCCGCTTCGCGAAACGTTGGCCGACGTGCTCAACGATCCCGCCGCCATGGCGCCGCTGAACATCGCCGCCGTCCGCGAGAGCCTGAACTCGTTCCTCAACGGCGGCGCTCTGGCGCCCTATGGCGCGCGCTTCTGGGCCCTGCTCCAATACGGCGTCTGGCGGCGTGAGTTTTGTCTCGCAAATTCGCCGGCGCTGCTGCCCGCGGGCCGCATGGCGGCCTCCTAACGCGATGCAGCTTTTCAGGTCGGAAGTCCGCAATGGATGAGCTGAGCGTCTTTTTCTATGTGACGGTCATCCTGTTTGCGTTGCCGCTCGTCTACGCGATCCGGATCGCAAAACCCGAGCACGAACTTATTCTCGGAATTTCGACCAGCGTCGCGATCATTGCTTTCCTGCTGCTGCTCTATGTCGTCAACGAGGCTATTCCGTTCGCCGGCGGCGGCGATGACGAACTCTATTTCGATATCTCCAATATCGGACCGGACTCCATCGAAAGCGCATTCGGCGTGATCGCGTTCTATGCGCAGCAGCCGGGTTACGGCTTCCTGCTGATGGTGGTCGACCTGTTCGTGCACGGCCTCTATCTCAAGAAAGCCTTGAACGTTTCGCTGTTCGTGCTGGACGCGTTGATGTGGTACCGGATCGGGCTCCTGACGGCGAACCGGAAAATCGCCCTGCGATTCTTTTTCGCGGTGCTCTTCGCGACGCCGCTGATGCACTATTTTCTCTTTCTTTTCAAAGACATGACGATAACGATCGTCCAGACGGCGCTGTTGCTGTGGACGCTCGATTTCATCTTCACGGAGCGGCGGCGGAACCTGCTTCTCATTTTCTTCGGTTTTCTGATGACCGTCATGCTGCGCTTGCCGGCGGTGCTGCTCGAAGGCGCCATGGTCGCGGGCGTCTTGTTTTTCTACCGCCATGTCTGGTTCGCGCGCTGGCAAGACGCCTCGTTGACGCGCGTGGTCGTCGGCATCGGGATGATCGCGGGCGCGGCCTTTTTGTACGTGATCGTGACGAATTCGGAATTCATCCAGCTCCTGGGTATCGCCGGCACGCGGTCGTTCGGCGACGAGGGTCTGTCGAGCCAGGTCGGGGTCTACCTGCAAAAGGCACAAGGCAGTCCTCTGTTCATCGTGCCGGTGTTCTTCCTGATCACGCTGAACGGGCTTTATGCCTTGAGCCGGCCCCTGTCGGCCGACATTATCGAGGGTCTCTCCGCGCTGCCCTGGATCTATGTCGGACTGCCGCTTTTTCTATGGTCCGCCTACTATTTCCTCGGCAATTGGCGCGCGATGCTCAGCCGCGAGAAGGCGCTCTACCTGTCGCTGTTTTTCATCACGGCGCTGTTTCTCGCCCAATCGATCGTGGTGTTCGATACGACCCGCTGGCGCATGCCGGGCATTCCCGTGATGTTCGCGCTCTCTGCCCTGGGTTGGACGACGTTGGGCAACCGCAGGGGGCTGGTCCTGGCGACCTGGGCGGTCGGCATTTCGCTGCTGCTCGGCCTCTATTATTTCACCTCGGGCGGCTGAGCACTCAGGCGGCCCTGGACCGCAGGAGGGGCAGCCATTGCATCAATCTGCGGCGATCGTAGGTGTTGAACGTCGTGGCAAAGCCGGTCACCAGCACCAGCGGCACGCCGAGCGCAGCGGTTGCGGCGCCGTACCACGGACCCATCGCCGCGTAGACGAGTTGGCTTGCGAGGCCCAGCAGCAGCGTCACGGCGGTCAGCGTCACCACGCCCGCGTAGTGCCAATCGAGCCGATAGGCGCGCTGGCCGAGCCAGGCTTCCACCGTCATCTTCGCAATCTGGCCGATCAGCACACCCCAGGCGACACCGACCAGCCCCACGGTCTGGATCAGGATGTAGATGGCAGCCACGGTCACGATGAGCGAGGTGAGATAGCTGTAGAGGCTAAGATGGCTGTTTTTCGACAGCGTGATCCCGATGCCGGTGATCCAGCCGATCGCCTGCACCGCATAGCCCATGGCGACGGCAAAGCCGACGATGGAGGCGCCGGAATAACGGTGCGAGGCCAGCAGGACCGTCAGCGGCTCGGCGACGGCGGTGAGCAGCATGACCACGGTGCACATGGTGAGCGCGAACACTTTCAGGATCCAGTTGTAGGTTGCCGCAGCGTCGGGCTCGCGGAAAATCGAGAGATAGAACGGTCCCCACGCGATCTGGAACGCCTGCATCGGCAGCATCGCGACCAGCGCGACCTTGCCGCCCGCGACATAGAAGCCCAGCGGCGTTGGACCCATGAAGGCAAGGATAAAGGTCCGCTCCAGCGCGGGTACGCATATGCTGGCAATGGCGATGACGCCGAGCGGCGCGGCATAGACGACCAACCGCCGGAGAATCGTCCAATCTTGGGGCGGCCTCAACCAACTCCACACAAACGCCAGGCCGAGACCGCCGAACACGATCTGCGACAGCAACAGCATCTTGAGGGCACCCGCGACGTCGATGTCCAGAACGGTCACGCCGACGACCAGCAAGAGCGCCGAGAACACCGTGGTGCCGACCGACAGGATCAGGTAGCGGGTTCGCGCGAAGGTCCATTTGAGGATGTTCTGCGCGAAACTGCTGAGCAGCAAGAACGGCACCTGAAGCAGTATCAGGCGCAATAGCGTCGGAGCGTTCGCCGTGCTGGCCAGGAGTTGCCGCGATAGGAACGGCGCCAGCAGCCACAGGGTCGGGATCAGCAAGGCGATCAGAAAAAGCTGAAACAGCAGCGACTGGGAGATCACCTGCCGCCGCGCCTCGGTTTCCGGATATTCGTAGAAATAGCGGGCCACCGCCGAGTCCTGGCCGAAGATGATCGCGAAGGTCAGAAGCGTCGTGAACGTGGTGAAGAGGTCGAAGGTACCGTATTCGGCAGTCGAGAAATGCCGCACCACGATCGGAAACGTGATCAAGCCGAACGCCCTGTTGAGCGCATTGGCGCCGCCATAGAGCACGGAGTCGCGGAAGAGAAACTTCAGTCGGCCGCCGACGGAAAGTCTGGAAAGGTCATTGCGCGACGAGGCGTCATCGGCGGTCATTGCGCAGTCTCCCGAGTCGGCCGAAGACTTAACATCAAAGCGATGGTCCGGCACAGCGATCAACGAAGCCGGTCGATATCTTGCCGATCATGTGCGACCAGGGACAGAGTCATCGTAAGCCAATTTCGGTTCTTTTCGCGTCGCAAGAATTGTTTCGGCGCATTCCGGCGCCGCCTTTCCCGAACGGTAAATCTCCCGAAAGCGATCGCCGTCGAGCACGTAGACCGCGCCAAGCACCGGTGTGTTGGCGTCTTCGTTTCTGCCAAGAACGAACAACCCGCCGGCGCGAAGGCCGTCGATAATGTTCTCGGCAATTCGACGGATTTGTGCGGGCGAAAAATATCCCGGCTGCAGAATGTTCATCGCACGAATGACATCATGGCGTTCGTCGGCAGCGAACGGCTGGAGGAGATCGTGCGTACCCAGGGAAAACCGAGGATCGGATTGGGCGATCTTCAGCGCCCGTCGACACCATAGCTGGACGGCTTCAACATTTCGATGCCGAAGACCAGCCGCCTTGCAGTAGATCGGCACCGTCAAAAGTTGATGAAGGCGGTTTAAGGGAAACTTTCTAAAGCTCTCGGGGCGCTTGATGCCGTGAACAAACGGCGGCACCATCGCCTCCAACAACTCACCGTCAGCGGAGAACGTGAGCGCGACACCGCCGAGACGTACGATCCTGATCGCGTTTGAGAAATCTGTGGCCCGATAGGACAAGGCAGAAAACTTGCTGCTCAAACGATCGAAAAAATCGCACGATGTTCTGGCGTCGCTGACAGCGGCGTCGTGCACCCTCAATCTTGTCGAACCGCCGAAATGCGCCTCGATTATCCTCACAATTTCGGTGTCGAAGTCCTGAAACCTGTTGGAGTAGGTCCGTTTATAGGCGCCGCTGGCGTCAACAAACCTCTCCAATATCCTGTTCGTGAGATCACCGTCATCTTCCAGGACGGCTTCGCGGTACAGGCTGATTGACGGCAATCTGTCGTCGCCCCCAAAACCCGCCACCGCATTCGATCTCTTCAACTCCGATAGAGTGCATATACCTGTCTTTAGCATTGACTATTCACCGGAGCTTTCGATCGAACTTCGCTGACGAAACGGTTGCCGGACGCCCGGTCGAGCTTGCCCGAAGATGCATCGGAAGCGGCTTTTGACCGCACGATGATCATCTCGCGTTCGCTGGAGTCGAAGTCGCTTCAAGCAACCTAAGCCATTTCCGGGCGAGGGCAATTCCATTGTAGCGATTGAACCAGACCTGCGACTCGCGGCCAATCTGCTCGCAGCGTTCGCGCTCACGGTAGAGGGCGAACAGGTGCGCCGCGACATCGTCGCAGGATCGTATGTCCAGCAGCGGCGGCGGCGGATAGCCGAACAGTCTGGCGAACGCCCCGTCGCCAAAGCATAAGCTCTGCAAGAGCGGCTTGCCCGCCGCCAGCACTTCCCAGCCGGTGCCGCCCCAGATGGCACCTTCGTGAAGGACGAACTCGCCGACACCAACATTGCAAGCCGCCAGGGCCAGGAAAATCTTCTTGCGCGACATCTTCGGCAGCCAGACGACGTTGTCCTCGATCCCGAGGTCACGACACAAATCGCGGGCCGACGCGACATCGGGTCCGTATTCTACCAGGATCAGAGCCGAAGCCGGGTGCGCTTTGACAAATTCGGCGAACCCGCGAATAAGCCAATCATTATGCTTGTTATAGATTTCCCATTCGGCCGCGCTCAGCGCGGGATCGCGATTCCACATCAGCCTTGCGTGCGAAAATATCCGGAACTCGAACGACCGAATGCGATCGACGAACGGCGACAGCCCACCGTCCGGCGCGACAGCCGGCGGCTCGGTGTAATACACCATCGGAATGGGCCATGGCAGAAAGGTCACACCGATCTCCTCGAAGATCTTTTTCGTCAAGGAAAATTCCGCGTTGATGCAATGCCGCGCCTGTTTTATTCCCGCAATTTGGGCGCGGCGAACGATTTCGAGTATTATTCGCTTCGCCGGTCCTATGCGGCCAGGCTGGCCCAGATCCTGCGGCACACCGACATACTCGATGCCCGTCGCATAGGGATAGAAGATGTCCAACTTCAAGCCGGCACGGCGCATCAATGCCGGCGCAATCCCCGACCCGACAATTCGGTCGAAGCCCGACAGCAATCTTCGGATGTGGCGCTTAGACGGCGGTCGCTTGAACCGTTTCGGCCAACCGACAATGGCACTTGGCCCGTCTTCGACGCCCAATTGATGAATATAGGGGCGCCATCTTTCGATGTCCCAGCTGTCGGCTTCGGGCGTGAAGTGGGCCAAGGTTCCCGCGCCGTCGTTCAAGAACGGAAACAGATGTGCGTCGGCGCCCAGATCGCGGAAATAGCGCAACAGGGAAAACCCGTTGTTGTTCATATTCCCGATGATGGCGATCTTCATGTCAAACTTGGTCCGTCACATTGCGCTCGGCGCCGCTACTGCCTATCTCAAACGCGCCTCGAGGTCTCGCTGATCGGGGAAATTCACCAGCACGCCCATGCCTTTCTTCTGAAACACGACCATGCTGCCGACGGCGACGGCGGACGCGCCGCCGCGCTTCACCACATCTTCGATGTGCTCGACGTTTCCGGCGCCGCCCTGCGCGATCACCGGAATGCTCACGGCGCTGGTGACGCTTTTCACCAGATCCAGGTCGAAACCGTTCCAGGTTCCTTCGCGATCGATCGAGGTCAAGAGAATCTCACCGGCACCCATCGCTTCCAATTGCCTGGCCCAAGCGACCGGATCCAATCCGGTTTGCCGCCGGCCGGACGCGACATAGACGCGCTTGCGGCCCCAGATGTCCGCTTTCACATCGATGGAGCCGATCACCGCCTGCGAGCCGTAGACTTCGGCCACTTGTGCGATGATTTTCGGGTCCTCCGCGGCATAGGTGTTGATCGCAACCTTCTCGAATCCGATGTCGAAGACGGATTTGGCCTGGTCCAGCGATCGTATGCCGCCACCATAGCCGAGCGGCATGAAGCATTCGTTCGCGATGTCGGCCAGGACCTTCAGGTTCGGCGGACGCCGTTCGCGTGTCGCGGTGATGTCGAGAAAGATGAGTTCATCGACTTCGAGTTCGTTGAAGATCCGGACGGTATTGCACGGATCTCCGACATAGGTGAAGGCGCCGAACCGCCTGGTCTTGACGAGGCTCTCATTGCGTAGCAACAGCGCCGGGATAACTCGGGTGCGCAGCATCACAGCGCCGCGAAATTCTGGAACAGCTGCATTCCGAACTTGTGGCTCTTCTCGGCGTGGAACTGGGCGCCGTAGATGTTTTCATGCTGGATGGCCGCGTCGAATTCGACGCCATAATCCGCTTTGAGGATCGAGTCCGCGTCGCGGTCGACCCGAACGTAATAGGAATGGACGAAATAGAAGCGCGACTCGTCCGGCAGGTCTTTTGTCAACGCGCTGGGGGCGCCCGGCTTGACGATGTTCCAACCCATGTGCGGGACTTTCAGGTCCGGCGCCGACGGAAATCGCTTGGTGTCGGCGGCGATCCAGCCCAGTCCTGCCAGTTTGCCCTCCTCGCTGCCGCGCGTCAGAAGCTGCATGCCGAGGCAGATGCCGAACACCGGTATCTTTTCGACCAAGGCCTTGCGGTCCAGCACGGCGCGCAAGGGACCGTCCTGAATTCGGACCATCGCCGCGTCGAAGGCGCCGACGCCGGGGAGCAGAATCTTGTCCGCGCGGGCGATGGCGTCCAGATCGCTGGTGACGGTGGCGCGCGCGCCGACGCGCTTGAACATGTTGCAGACCGAGCCGAGATTGCCCATTCCGTAGTCGACGATGGTGATCTGCTTAGACATGGGCGGGGAAGCAATATTTCAGATAGAAGCTCATCGGCACGAGATTGGTCTTGGCGAGCACCGCGAAAAGCGGACGCAGCCGCTCGAAGCGTTTCTTGTAGGTCGGAAACTCGCGCCACGATCGCGGCGGCAGCGCCATGATGCGTTCATACTCCTGCTCGCTCAATTCCAGACGCTTCTTGAAATAGGCCAGGAGCTCTTCCTCCACTTGCGGGGGCGTGTTGTATTCCGACCACGCCTCCTCGCGCGTGATCTTGCCGTTTCGCACCAGCGCCGACAGCGTGTTGTTTCTGAGGTCGGCTCCGAATTTCTGGGGCATGTAAATCCCGTGGTAGAACGCGGTCATCCGGTTTTCGAGATGATGGCCGCCGTAATACTGCCAGCCATATTTCTCCTCGAGCAAACTGCGCGCGGCTTCCTTGGAATAATCGATGTACCAAAACGGGCGGATTTTCCGGATTTGCGCGACCGAGGACCACCACATGAGACGCGAAAACGTCATCAGCGGATAGGTTTTCATCGGCCGGCGGCCGTATTTGCCGTGGATCGACTTGATGTATTTGCCGTCGAAATAGTTCCTGCCGACGGGCGTGATGCCCTCGGTGACGAAGGAATGTCCCTCAAGAACGTAGCGCACGCCATTCTTCCAGGCCGCGCGATACATCACTTCGGCCAGCGCCAAGTCCGTCGCGGCTTCGATTTCGGCAACCCCGGCCAGGAAAAACGCGCGAAAGATGTCGTCGGCCTCCTTGTTGTCGACAACATGGGTGTAGAGATCGACATTCAGCGGCGTGAGGACTTTGCGGATATTCTGCGTCGCGATCGCCGTGTTCCAGGTGTTGTCGTAGTGGACCGCCAGCGGCCGCAAGCCCCATGCCTGCGCCATGTGGACCATGTAGGACGAGTCGGTTCCGCCGCTTACGCCGATCACGCAGTCGTAGCGCTTGCCCTTGCCAGCGTGCCGAATCTGCTCGGCGATTTCGTGAAAAGTCCGCTCGCCGCGTTCGCCGCCCGTGCCGTATTGCGCCTTGAGCTCGTCGACCTGGCGGCAATAGTTGCACACGCCCTTCTCATCGAAGGCAATGCCGTCGACCCGCTCGTCATAGATGCAGCGGCTGCAGATGCGGACGTTGGCGCTGCTCAAGTCGCGGTCTTGCAGCATCAGACGTCTCCAGGAGCGCCGTCCGCGTCGCTTGAGCTGCCATGCACCCGACACGGCGTGCCGAACGCCTTCGAACCGGAGGGGATATCGGAGGTGACGAGGCTGTTGGCGCCCACGATGCAGCGGTCGCCGATCGAAACGCCTTTCACGACGACGACGTTCGGCCCGATATAGCAATTGTCGCCGATCGCGGTGGGCGTGTATTCGTACTTCGCGACGCCGCCCGATATCGCCCAGGCGATCGAATCGTGACTGTAAATCTGCACGCCGGTCGAGATCGAACAATTGCTCCCGATGCGAAGGCCGCCGGAGCCGTCGAGCAGGACAAAGGGGCCGATCCAGGTGTTGGCGCCGACCTTGACGTCGCCCAGCACGATCGAACTGTCATAGATCGAGGCACCTTCGCCGAACCCCAGCGCGGCGGCCTTTTCCCAACGGTCGACCACATAGTCGCCGAACGAGAGCGTCCGCTTGAACTTGGCGTCGATCTCCGTGCGGCGGCTGCGCCATAAGCTCTTCAGTTGGGCGAGCAGATCGTCGATCATGCCAAACCCTCAAGCCATTGCTCGACATTGAGCAGCGACCAGATGAGCAGCCTGCGGTTCTCGGCGCCCGTCAGATGCTCGTTGACCAGACTGCGCACGGCGCCGCGGTCGAGAAACTGGAAGATCGCGGCGTCGCCATGCATCAGCTTGCGGCGCACGAACTCGATGCTGTCGCCCTTGAACCAGCTCGCGTCCGGCGCCGAGAAGCCCTGCTTCTCCGCTTCGGTGATCTCCGACGGAATGTAGCGCGACATCACATCGCGCAGGACCTGCTTGCCGTCCTTGGTTTTCTTGAAGAACTGACCCTGCTTGTCACCAGGCTGGTTCTCGTTGATGCGCACGACCTCGGCGAGGTTGTTCAGCTTGAGGTTGACCGGGCAGCACATGGCGAAGTCGACCAGGTCGTTGTCCATGAACGGAACGCGGGTCTCAAGGCTGTGCGCCATGCTCAGCTTGTCCTCGATCACGAACAGGCCGTGCAGGAAAGTCTTGGCCTCGAAGTAGAGCGAATGGTTGATGTAGTCCTCGGGGCGGTCGAGCTGGTTGTCGTGATGCAGGAAGACATCGCGGAAAATATCGCGTGTCCAGACATCCTTCACGTCGGCCCAGATCGGCGAGAAGACCTGCTTGATCTGGCGATTGTCGATCAGGCGCTGCCAGTACAAGTAATACTGATCGACGTAGTCCTCGAAATTGGCGCATGACGTGGCGCGGTAGTAGCGCCAGGGATAGCCACCGAACAATTCGTCGCCGCCGGCGCCGGACAGCACGACCTTAACGAACTTGCTTGCGAGCTTGGCGGCGTAATAGTTGGGGTAGCTCTGCCCGACGCGCGGCTCTTCGATGTGCCAGGCGACTTTGGACATGCTGCGTTCCATGTCGCCGGCCTTCAACACCATCTCATAGTGCTCGGTCTTGAACCGCGCGGACATCGCCTCGGCCTTCATCCGTTCGTCATAGCCAAGCTCGATGCCGGAGGCCGAGCTGAGATCGAAGCCGCAAGTGAAGGTCTTGATGTAAGGCAGCTCCTTGGCTGCGAGCGCCGTGATCGTGCCCGAATCCATGCCGCCGGAGAGATAGGCGCCCAATTCCACATCCGTCACCAGCTGGCGGCTGACCGCCTGGCGCAGCAGCCGGTCCAGTTCCTCGCGGTATTCGCGCACATCGCCCGAGTGATCGGGCTCGCGGAAGCGATAATCCCAATAGCGGGTGATCTGCGGCGTGCCGTTGCCGCCGACGGCGATGCGCGCCACGCTGGCCGCCGGCAGCAGTTTGATGTTCTCCAGCAGCGTGCGGTCGGTGAAGATGTTCTGGAACGTGAAATATTCGAGCAAGGCCTTGCGATCGACGACCCGGCGCGCCGCGGGATGGGCGAGGATGGCGCGCTGTTCGGAGCCGAACAGAAACGTATTGCCCCAGCAGGCATAGTAGACCGGCTTCACGCCATAGCGGTCCCGCACCAGGAAGAGCGCCTGCTCGCGCTTGTCCCAAACGGCGAAGGCGAACATGCCGTTGAATTTCACGACGCATTGCGGTCCCCATTGGACCCAGGCGTTGAGGACGACTTCGGAATCCGCCCGCGAGCGGAATTGGTGCCCCAGGGCTTCGAGCTCGATGCGCAATTCCTGGAAATTGTAGACTTCGCCGTTGTAGCTCAGCACGACGTCGCCGCCGGCGGAGATCATCGGCTGATGCCCGGCCGGCGAAAGATCGATGATTGCCAGGCGGCGATGGCCGAGCCCGACGAATTCGCCGTTGTAGAACCCCTCGCCGTCCGGCCCGCGATGCGCGATGGCGTCCGTCATCCGCCGCAGGATGACCGGCGAGATCGGATCGCGATTCAGCTCCAGGACGCCTGCGATGCCACACATGTCGCGCTAGCTCATCGCCTTGATCGTATCGACGATGTAACGATAGTCCTCCGCCGTCATGCGATTGTGCAGCGGAATCGCCATGGTGTTGGCGTCGCAATCGCGGGCGCCGGGATAGTCCTGCGGCGTCAGGCCATAGCGCTTGCTGTAATAGCCCGAGGTGTGAAGCGCATGCGTGCCCGGCCGGGTCGAAATACCGGCCTGTTGGAGCTTTTCCATCAGCGCGTTGCGCGGCATCGGTGCCGTCTTGGGATCGACCGTGGTGACGAAGGCCTGCCAGGCATGGCGCCCGGTGTTGGGAACGACGGGCATGCGCAGCCAGCCCAGATCGGCGAGCTCGCGGCAATAGAACTCGGCTCCTTCCTGGCGCTCGGCGATGAACTTGTCGAGCTTGGAGAGCTGCACCAGGCCCACGGCGCCTTGCAGGTCCGTCATGCGATAGTTGAACCCGAGCAGATTGAAATCCGGCAGCAGATACGGCCGCGGGCCGCTATGGCGCTGCTCCTCCGAAACCGACGCGCCGTGATTGCGCAGCATGTCGGCTGTCTTGGCGAGCGCCTCGTCGTTCGTCGTCACCATGCCGCCCTCGCCCGTGGTGACGGACTTGCGCGGATGGAACGAAAACGCGGCTGCATCGCCCAGGCCGCCTGCGGAGACGCCCTTGTAGGTCGCGCCCGCGGCGCAGGCGGCGTCCTCGATGATCTTCACGCCATCGGGAACAACGGCGCGTATGGCGTCCATATCGGCGCAGAGGCCGAAAAGGTGCACGACAATGACCGCGCGCGTGCGGGGGGTCAGCCGGCGGGCGATCTCCTCGGGCTCGATGTTGTAGGTATGCGGATCGACGTCCGCCAGAACCGGCATGGCACCGCAATACAGCACGACATTGGCCGTTGCGATCCAGGTGAAGGCGGGAACGATCACTTCGTCGCCAGGACCGATATCCATCGCCGCCAGAATGAGATGCAGCGCGGTCGTGCAACTGGTCGTGGCGAGCGAATACTTCACCGAGTGGCGCTCGCCGAAGGCCTTCTCGAAGGCCGCGACCTTGGGGCCCTGGGTCAGCCAACCGCTCATCAACGGCTCGCGGCAGGCCTGCCACTCGTCCTCGCCCGTCATGGGCACCGAGATTTGAATTGTACGCTTTGGTACGGTCATGACCTAATCCGGTAATCCGACGGCGCGGCGGCGTGCCGCGACTTCCGCCTTGTGGCTGGCGCGCCATCCGATCAGGCGCTTCAATCCTTCGTCGAGCTCGATCTTCGCGGTGAAGCCGATTTCCTCGCTGGCGCGCTTGGGCGAGCCGATGCGGTTGCGCACCAGGGTCGCCTGGCTGCGCGGCGCGTATTTGATCGGCTGGTTGCTGCCCGTCATGTGGACGAGGATCTCCGCCAACTCCTTCAACGATGTACGCTTTCCGGTGCCTACGTTGTAGAACCGGTCCGCTGTGCTGGCCTTCATGGCGCAAGCATTGGCCAGCGCGCAATCCTCGACGGCGACGAAGTCGAACGCCTCCGAGCCGTCGCCCATGATGGTGGGGCTTTCGCCCCGGTCGATGGCGTCCAGCATCTTCATGATCACGGCGATGTAGGCGCCATGATAATCCTGGCGAGGGCCATAGACGTTCATGTAGCGCAGGCCGACATAGTCCAGACCATAGCGGTGGTGAAAGGCGCGCAGCATCGCTTCGCCCGCGATCTTGGTGGCGCCATAGAAGTTCTTGTTGTTGAACGGATGATCCTCATCCATCGGTTCGCTGACGGCGTCGCCATACACCGAGGCGGAAGACGAATAAACCAGGCGTTTGACGCCTTTCTTGACGCAAGCCTCCATGACGTTGAACGTGCCGCGGACATTGACGTCGAAAGCGCTGCGCGGGAACTCATGGCATTGCAGCAGCCACAGGGCGGCGAATTGGAAGACGCCGTCGGCGCCCTCGAACGCGGCCTCCAGGATGTCGGTTTGCATGATATCGCCACCGACTTCGAAGATCCGTACGCGGGGGTCCTTCAGGGCGCCTTGCAGATTTTCGACCCGACCGCGGACAAAATTGTCGTATATGACGACTTCGCGGACATCCTCGGCCAGCAGGCGATCAACCGTGTGGGATCCGATCAACCCGGCCCCGCCGACCAGGACAAGTTTCCGTCCGTTCAAGTCCATTTATCTGCCTTTTTTCCATGAAATCCCCGGCCTTGGCTCGGGCGGAACGAGCCCGGGAAGATAGCCGATGTCCGACGACTTTGTCTGCACGAAAATACGTTAAGTGGTTGAGACGCCCGGATGACTCGGCGAGTGTGCGCCCGAGAGCCTCGGCCCGAGCAATGCCGTTGGCGTAACGCAGCTATGCCGGCAGCTTGGCGACCTTGCCGCCCGCGAGACTGTAGCGCGCCCCAGTGTGCCCGCAGACGGCGACGGCGGCCCCCTCCAGCGGCAGGGCCAGGCGCTCGCCGAACTCGCTCATCCAGCCGATCCGGCGGGCCGGCACGCCCACCACGAGCGCATAGTCGGGCACGTCCTGGGTGACCACGGCGCCGGCGCCCACGAAGGCGCCCACGCCGACGGTAACGCCGCAAACGATCGTGCAGTTCGCGCCCAGCGTCGCGCCGCGCTTAACCAAGGTACGCCGATACTCATCCTTGCGAACCACGGCCGCGCGCGGATTGTAAACATTGGTAAACACCATGCTCGGCCCACAGAACACATCGTCTTCCAGCGTCACCGCGTCGAACACGCTGACATTGTTTTGAATCTTGACGTTGTCGCCGATGGTGACGTCATTGCCGACGTAGACATTCTGGCCGAGCGAGCAGCGGCCGCCAATCCTGGCGCCGCCGCTGACATGCACCCAATGCCAGATGCGCGTGCCCTCACCGATCCGCGCGCCCTCGTCGACGATCGCCGAGGGATGAACGGTATAGGCGTGCGTCGCGTCGCTCATCAAACATTCCGTTCGCAAAAATTCGCGCGGGTCAAACGTCCGGCCACGCCCGCGCTCAATATTCCAGTGGCAGGGAAACCGAGCGTCCGTCGCGCGCCGACATGTAGGTGGCGATCAGCACTTCGAGCGACTTCAGACCCTCGCGTCCGTCCGTCTCCGCTTCCGTCTCGCCGCGCAGAACGCCGATGATGTTCTTGTAGTACAAAGGATGGCCGTGACCGTAGACGGACGTCGCCTCGTAGCTGGCGGACTTGATCTTTTCGTCATAGTCGCGCGGCTCGGCGAAATCCCAGATCTGAATATCGTTGACGGCCACGCCTCCCACACGCACGGTGCCCTTCTCGCCCAGGATCGTGATCGAGCCTTCGAGGTTCTTGGGGTAAGTGAGCATGGTGACGCTCATCGAGCCCAGGGCGCCGTTGCGCCAACGCACATTGAGCACGCCGGTGTCTTCCACCTCGATGTTGCGCGTGGTGCTCATCATGGCCTGCACCCGATCCACCGGTCCAATCAGCCAATCGAGCAGATCGACATAGTGGCTGGCCTGATTCATGAACGCGCCGCCGTCGAACTCCCAGGTGCCACGCCATTTGGCCTGGTCGTAATAGGACTGGGGCCGGGTCCAGAAGACATTCAGGTGGACCATGTAGATCTTGCCGAAGCGCTTTTCCCGGACCGCGCGCTTGAGCAGTTGCAATGTCGCGTTGTGGCGGTTTTGCTTGACGACAAACAGCTTCACGCCGGCTTCGTCACAAGCCTTGACCATGCGCACGCCGTCTTCCCAGCGGGTCGCCATGGGCTTTTCCGTCATCACGTTGACGCCATGCTTGGCGGCGACGATGGCCTGGCTGGAGTGAAGGCCGCTCGGCGTGCAAAGGGCGACCAGGTCGAGCTTCTCGCGCTTGAGCATGTCCTCAAGGTTTTCGTAGCCCGGCACCTTGTGTTTTTCCGCGTGTTCCCGCAGCACGTTCGGGTCCGCGTCGCAAACCGCCGCCAATTCGAGGTCGGCGACGTGCTGCTCGATCGAGTCGAAATGATTCTTGGATATTCGACCGCAGCCGACGATTGCGATGCGGATCTTGCGATTCTGAATTGGTAAAGACATGCCAAGCAGCCCACGGCAGAAGCTCCACATAGCAACCCGCGTCCGGGATGTCGAGCCTCGCCGAAGACGCGATAGCGGAGCCCCAACGGCGTGAAATCGACTGAATGGATTGCCGTCTGTTGCGCCGTCGCGTCGCATGCTGCCGGCGAAGCGCGCGGCGCTCGCGCGCCTTGACGAAGGCTTGACGGTCCGATTGATTGCCCCCGCGCTGGCGTTGCTGGCGCCATGTGGGGACGTTATCGGCGTTCTTGCCTAAGCCCTTCTTTTTGCCGGTTACCAAAGGCAAAGTAAGGACAGTGGCAAGCTCTCCACTGAGAAGCGCTTTCGAACGACGGAGTTCAAGTTGACGACCATCGCACGCCACATCGCCGTTATCGGACTGGGTTATGTCGGTTTGCCGGTCGCCGTCGCATTCGCGAAGAAATTTCCCGGAACGGTCGGCTTTGATATCGACACCAAGCGCATCGCCGAGCTCAAACGCGGCAGCGATAGAACTCATGAAATCTCAAGCGACGAACTGACCCGATCGGGTCTCACCGTCACCGCCAGCGTCGACGACCTTCGCCAGTCCGACGTGTTCATCGTATGCGTGCCGACGCCCATTCATCAGGACCGGCGGCCGGATCTGAGACCGCTCGAGGGTGCCTCCCAGACCGTCGGCAAGGCGATGCGCAAGGGCGCGGTGGTGGTCTACGAGTCGACCGTCTATCCGGGCCTCACCGAAGATGTATGCCGCCCGATTCTGGCACGGGTATCGGGGCTCAAGCCGGGCCTGGATTTCAAGATCGGGTATTCACCCGAACGCATCAATCCCGGCGACAAGGAGCACACCTTCGAACGGATCAAGAAGGTCGTGGCGGGCGAGGACAGCGAGACCGCTCAGCTTCTGGCCGAATTGTACGGAACGGTGGTCCACGCCGGCGTCCATGTCGCGCCCAGCATCATGGTCGCGGAAGCCGCGAAAGTGATCGAGAATACACAGCGCGACCTCAACATCGCCTTGATGAACGAACTCGCCATCATCTGCGACTATATGAACATCCGCACCAAGGACGTTCTCGACGCCGCGGCAACCAAGTGGAATTTTCTGAACTTCACGCCCGGACTGGTCGGCGGCCATTGCATCGGCGTCGACCCCTACTATCTGACCTCGCGGGCGCAGGAGCTTGGTTATCTGCCCGAGGTGATCCTGGCGGGACGGCGCATCAACGATTCGATGGGTGGGACCATCGCCCGCCGGCTGGTGCGATCGCTGAGCGCCGGCGGACGGGCTCTGCGCGAGACGCGCGTCGCCATCCTGGGCGTCACCTTCAAGGAAAATATTCCTGATATCCGCAATAGCCGCGTCCCCGATATCGCCAGGGAACTCGCGACGTTCAGCATTTCGACGGTGTTGCACGATCCCCTGGCTTCGCCGGGCGAGTTCGCGCACGAATACCAGCTAGAGCTGTCCGAGTTCTCGGCAATCGGCGATTGCGACGCCGTCGTTCTTGCGGTACCCCACGCGCAATATCTCAGCGATCCGGGCGCGCTATGGGCGATGCTGCGCGACGGCGGCGTGGTCGTCGATGTGCGGTCGGCGCTGGAGCCCGGCCAGGTGCCGGCCAGGGTGCGTTACTGGAGCCTTTAGGACACGATCGATCTTATGACCGTACTCGTCACCGGCGCCGCCGGCTTCATCGGTTCGCATGTCAGCCGCGCGCTGCTGGCGCGCGACGAGCGCGTGCTCGGTATCGACAACCTGAACGACTACTACGACGTCCGCCTCAAGCAGGCGCGCCTGGACACGCTGACGAAGAACGCGGGTTTCGAATTCCTCAAGGCGGACATTTCGGACCGCGAGGCGATGCTGGCCATCGCCGGCCGCGGTGAACCCGTCGACGGCATCGTCCATCTCGCCGCCCAGGCCGGCGTGCGGCACTCGCTGATCGACCCCTTCATCTACATCCAGTCCAATGTCATGGGCCAGGTTGTGATGCTGGAACTGGCCCGCCGGCTGAAGGGGCTCAAGCACTTCGTCTATGCCAGCTCTTCGTCCGTCTACGGAGGAAATACCGACCTGCCCTTTGCCGTCGCGCAGCCAGTGGAGAAGCCCAATTCCCTCTATGCGGCGACGAAACGGTCCGACGAGCTGATCGGCTATACCTATGCCCATCTTTACGGCATCGCCGCCACGGGCCTGCGTTTCTTCACGGTCTACGGTCCCTGGGGCCGGCCGGACATGGCGGCCTTCATCTTCACGCGCGCGATCCTGGCCGGGGAGCCGATCCCGGTCTTCAACTTCGGCGAAATGCGGCGCGATTTCACCTATATCGACGACATCACGAACGGCGTGATCCGCGCACTGGATCGGCCGCCCCGGGGCAAGCCGGCGCACGCGCTCTACAATCTCGGCAACAACAAGTCCGAAAAGCTGCTGGACTTCATCGCGACGTTGGAACGCGCCCTCGGCATCGAGGCCGTCAAGCGCCTGGAACCGTTGCAACCAGGCGACGTTCCAGCCACCTATGCCGACATCGAAGCCAGTACGCGCGACCTCGGCTTCTTGCCCTCGACGCCGATTTCGGTCGGGCTGCCGAAATTCGTGACCTGGTACCGCGCCTATTATGGGCTCTAGCCGCCGGCCGCCGCGCCCAAGCTTTGCCTTTCCCGTGAGCCTTGGGATAAGTATCCATGACGGTCGACGTGCGGACGCCCAATGAGTGAGTATCAGGACGACTTTCCAAGGCGCGCCGCCGGCCCCGCTCCGCAGGACGCAGGCCGGTCCGGCGCACTCTCGATCGGACAGTTCCTTTCCGCCTATTGGCGGGCGCGGACGTTCGTGATCGCGGTCCTCGGCATCTTCTTCGTCGGAGCGATCCTCTATCTGTCCTTCGTCGCCCAACCCGTTTATCGCGCGAAAGCGGTCATCGGGCCTCCCGCCAGCAGTGCACCGTCTCTCGGCGGCGGCCCGTCGGCCGCGCTCGCCGTCTATGCGGGCATCGACCTCGGCGGCGATTCGACGACCTTCATGAAGTATCTGCAGGTCATCCATTCCACGCGTCTCGCCGATGTGCTCGACAAGAAGTACGGCTTGATGAAGGACAACTTCGGTGGCTGGAACGAGCAAACTCACCAGTGGATTCCGCCCAGTGGTCCGCTTCCGACGCTTGTCCGCGCCATTCGCGGGCTCATCGGGATGCCGGCCTGGGCTCCGCCGACGGCGAGCACCTTCGCCGAGGCGCTCGCGCAGAAGTTGAACGTGACGAAGATTCCGGGCGCAAGTCTGATCGACATCAAGACGCAGCTTTACACCGTCTCTCTCGACGGCGCCGACCGGCTGCAGACGGTCCGGCTTCTCAATCTGATCCTGACCGAGGCGGACGGCATCGTCCGGCGCGACCGCCTCGGCAACGCTGCGCGCCGCATGAATTATCTGAAACAGGCGGCGGGCCAGTCCCCGGAACTCTTCCTGCGCGACAGCCTGCAAGCGGTCGCGATGGAGCAACAGCGAAGCCTGATGATGCTGAATGCCGACGGGCTCTATGCGGTCGATCTCATCGATCCACCCAATGCCGATGCGACGCCCGTTGCGCCGCGGGGACGCGTCGTACTGCTGGTCGCTTTCATGATGGGATTTGTCGTCACGCTGCTGGGCATCTATCTGCTTCTTCGACTCCACACGCAGCGCGCCGTGGCGAACGGCCTGGATCCCCGCACCGTGCCGTTTCAAGATCCGGTCGGATCGGTGATCGCCTCGATGCGGCGGCGCCTCGGCCGGCTGCGCGGCGCCTCGGCCTAGTTCAGATCGGGTCCCTGCGGAAGGCGTCGCGGATGGCCGAGGCATATTCTGCGCTGCGCGCTTGCGCGATGGCGTCGCGCAAGCCGCTCATAAGGTCCTGATAGAAGACCAGATTGTGCCATGTCAGCAACATGGAGGCGATGATTTCGCCGGCCTTGACCACATGATGCAGATAAGCGCGGCTGAACCGCCTGCACGCCGGGCAGCGGCATTGTTCGTCCAGCGGAGCGGCGTCGTCCGCGTGGCGGGCGTTGCGCAAATTCACGGTACCGAAGCGTGTGAAGGCCTGACCGTTACGCCCCGAGCGGGTCGGCAGAACGCAGTCGAACATGTCGATGCCGCGCAATACGGCGCCGACGATATCGTCAGGTTTTCCAACGCCCATCAAATAGCGCGGCCGCGCACGGGGAAGATGCGGCATGGTGGCGTCAAGCGTGTCGAACATCGCCGCCTGGCCCTCGCCCACGGCCAGGCCGCCGATGGCGTAACCGTCGAAGCCGATGCCCAGCAGCGCTTCTGCCGAGCGCTGCCGAAGATGCGGCAACGTTCCGCCTTGGACAATTCCAAAGCAAGCACGCCCCGGCTGATCGCCGAAAGCGGACTTTGAGCGTTTGGCCCAGCGCAGCGAAAGATCCAGCGATTTTTCGAGCACGGCTTGCGAGGCCGGCAAGGCCGGACATTCGTCGAGCACCATCTGGATGTCAGATCCCAGCAGCCGCTGGATTTCCATCGCGCGTTCCGGCGATAGAAACTGCTCGCTGCCGTCGATATGCGACTGGAACAGCACGCCCTCTTCGCTGATCTTGCGAAGCTTTGACAGGGACATGACCTGGAAGCCGCCGGAATCGGTGAGGATCGGCCGCTCCCAATCCATGAATCGGTGCAAGCCACCGAGCCGCGCGATGCGCTCCGCGCCCGGCCGCAGCATCAGATGATAGGTGTTGCCCAGGACGATATCGGCGCCGGTTTCGCGGACCGACTGGGGCAGCATCGCCTTGACGGTCGCGGTGGTGCCAAGCGGCATGAAGGCAGGCGTGCGGATGTCGCCGCGCGGCGTGCGGATGACGCCGGAGCGCGCGGCCCCGTCGCTGTGCAGGAGTTCAAAACCAATGCCGGTCATCGCCAAGTCCAGAATTGACGTCCCGCGTCCTGAAGGGAGTTGGCTGACAGTGCTCGTGTAGCGCCGCAGTATCGATTGTCGGCCTGTACTCGGTCTACCCGGAGGCCGGCAACGTACTCGACGCGCACCGCGATGTAGAGCCGGCTGCGCAACGCGTCAAGCAGACTGTCAACATCGGTGCCGGGCCTGACGGCTAATGGACTCGCGAAAGAGATTGGCGAGTGTTGCCCCCGCACAAATGTGGTACGATGCGCAACCTGCCGTCTGCGAAAGAATCTCCATGTTCGGACTAAGTTATCGAGCCGTTCTTCCGACGGCTGCCATTCTTATGGCCCTGGCGTTCTTTCTCAACGCATCGCCGGCTGAGGCCTATATCGACCCCGGGGTGACGTCACTTGTGGCGCAGTGGCTGTTTACCTTCGTATTCGGGTCAATGGCCGCCTGGGTGATCGCGCCCTGGAAATACATCAAGAGGCTACTCGGGCTGGGTAGGCCGGCTGACGACTCAATCGGCGAACAGACCGCCAGAGCGGACGAAGGCTCCAGCCGTGACTCGTAAGCAACCGTCATCGTGCATCCGCGCGCTACCCACGCCGGCGGAATAAGCGCTTTGGGGGTCACGACGGCAAGCCAGCAGAATTCTTATATGGACCCGCATGGCTTTGTGCTGGATCGCCACGACCGGGTCTTGCGGATCATCCGGCCGGACAGCCGGGAATTCTACGATTCCCTCGTCGACAATCCAACGATCAAGAGCCTTCAGCGGCGTGGCGCCCTCATCGACGCCCGGCGCGCGAGGCAAGCACCGCCAGAGCACGAAGGCGCGCTCGTCTTGGAGCACCCCAAGCTTTGGCCCATTACCTACGCCTCGGAATGGACGCCTTCGGCGCTGCGCGACGCCGCCCTCCTCACGCTTGATATTGCCGGCGAGGTCACGGCGATCGCCTTGACGCTGCAGGACGCGACGCCCTGGAATGTTCTGTTTGCGAACGGGCGGCCAATCTTCGTGGACTTCACGTCTTTCGTTCCGCAGGACCTGCATGTCCTATGGAAGGCGCAATCGCAGTTCGAGGCGCTTTTCTATCGGCCGCTCCTGCTATCGTCAAAAGGTCGGGGAACAGTGGCGCGCCATCTTCTGGGCAATCCCATCATCGGCGTGTCGGAGGAAGAATTCAGCGGTCTCGTCTCGCCTGGCTACAAGCTCGCGCATCCTCGGACTTTTTTGGCGTCGCGCATCGCCCGCTGGATCCAAAACGATCCTGCCCGCCGCCAGAATTTCATCGCATCGGTTCGTAGCAGGCGAACGGAGCTTGGTGCTCCGCTGCGGCGGCGATTCCTGCGGTCCCAGGCTGCACGGCTGGAGGCAATGCGCTTCCCCCAATCCGGAGACACGTGGAACGAGTACTACCGGACAATCCCCGCCGGCATCGACAAAACCTGGAAGCTATCGCTGGTCGAAAAAACCGTCGAGCGATTCAAACCGGCAACCGTCGTCGATATCGGCGCGAATACGGGCGTCTTCTCCGCGCTAGCCGCAAAATACGCGGGCACCGTGGTGGCGGTGGACAATTCACAAAGCTGCACCGAGGCGATCTACGCAATGGCCAAGTCACGCAGCCTTGCGATTTCCACCGTGACCTGCGACCTCATTGCGCCACCCCTGCCGGCCGGCATGCTTACGGGCGACTACCCGCCATTGTGGTCCCGGTTGCGCAGTTCGATGAGCTTGTGTTTGGGACTGATGCACCATCTGCACATCACGGGCAGACAGCCATTTGCGCGGATTTCATCGCTGCTCGACGCATTGACCGAGCGTGTGGCCATATTCGAATTCATCTCCGCGGACGACGAAAACGTTCGCCGGCTCGATATCCTTGAGCCGCCGCGCTATGCGCTGGAGCAAGTTTTGGACGCTCTGCGGCACAACTTTCCGAATATCGAGGTGCTGGATTCCGATCGGCCGACGCGGAAGGTGCTGATTTGCCAGAAGTGAGTCCTCTCACCCGTGAAGTCGCGAAATATGTCAGCCTCTGCGCCCTGGTCGGCGCAGTTCTGCTGGGACTTTTTCACCTCCACAACCGGGATCTGCTGCTGCTGACGACCGATTCTCCGACGCTTTGCGTCTATGTCGGGTTCATGATCGTCGCGCTGACGGCTGTTGTGTGCGTGGTTTTCTCGCCGTACTGGCTTGTGAGCGTCGAGCGCCGGCGGATCGCGACATCCCTTCTCATCAATGTCCTGACCGCCGCCACGCTCCTCGTCATATTTCAGACCATCGTCAGCCTGGCGCTTCTCTGGTCCGACCTTATGGAGGTCTACCGCGCCATTCTGGGACCGTCGACACGGCTGTTGATCAAGATTTTCACAATTCAATACCTCGAATATATCGACATCGTAATTCTGATCGGCTTGGCCTGGGCGACGCGCAACGCGCATGACATGCACCGGCGCGTGGGTATTCTGGGCGGAGGCATCTTAGGGGTCGCGGTGTTCAGCCTTGTCGCGGGCTGGCTCGTCCTGCCAGGTGGCATATCCAACCGATCCGCCGGACCACCCAGGCACGTGGTGCTGGTCGTTCTCGACGGCTTCGGTGCGGATGTGATGGCGCAAGTTCGATCGCGAAACGATCCATTCGCCGCGATGCCGCCAGACGCATCTTTGACTGCGACAACGGCGCTTCCCTACACCTGGGGCTTCTTCGGTGTGCTCTATAGTGGGGGGCTTGACTGCGATCCACGTCGCCCGAGCCTGCTGCGCCGTCTGCAACAGCGTGGCGTCGTCACGCGCTGGATGTCGTTTCATCGCAACGGCTTCGCCGACACAACCCGGTGTCCGCAGTCGGACTATCGCGGCCTGCGTTCCTACGCCTTGAACCACGCGCTCGCCGCGGTGCCGCGCCTGCTGGGGTTGGACTACAACATCGGCATCGGACAAGACGATCCGGCCGCGCCGCAAACGGTGGACCGGGTACTGATCCCGGAACTGAAGGAGCTGTTCGGACGAAGCGAACGAGCCTTTGCCGTAATTCACATGCGTTCGAGCCCGGATTCGCTTGCGGCGTTCGATGAGTTGAAGGCGGATGGCAGACGCCAGAGATTCGCGGCATTGCTGCGCGCGCAGGATTACAACTATCCGCCGCAATTGGAGTCCGACGCCCGTATGGAGAAGGCGCGCTTTGTGCACGGCGCCGCCCTCGTCCTCAAGAACACGGCGCACCTCATAGAAGCGATGAGTTCCGATCCCCTCCTCAAGAACACCACGATAATCGTCACCGCCGACCACGGTACCGTCTTCGGTGGCGGACACATGTATTACGGTTTTCACGTCGACCGGGCGGTGCTGAATATTCCCGTTCTCATCTTCGGCTCTGGTGGCGCCCTTCCGCCTGCGCCCAATCGGATGCTCTATTCTGCCGATCTGCCCGCAACGATCGCGCAACTGTTCGGAATCGATGGAACCGATTATTTCGGCAGGCCGATGCTGTCGCCAAACGCCGGGCATGGCGAGGTCGCGACGCTTGCGCTGCGTTCCGACAGAACCAAGCGCTACCTGTTGTCGATAACCAGGGCCGGTGCGAGAACCGGCGTATTCAATCTCTATCCGTCGGGAGATGGTCGAATGGTGCGGCTTGGTCCCGGTTGGCTCTACGTGTCGGACCTTACGCAGGAACCGACCCCTGCCGAGGTTGCAGACGTCCGGAGTTGGCTGAAGAACTTCGCGGTGCCGTCGGCTGATGTCCAAAAGCACTACCGCTAGACCCCATTATTCGAAGTTGGTGAGAATCGTATCGCTTTGCGCAATGACATGTTTTGAAGTATTGCCATTTGGCGAAATCGTCGATGAGCGGCAACGCGATTGTTGCGTCGTGCGTGATCGTCCAAGCTCGTGATTTTGGAAAATGCCCGGCCTCAGCTGCTGGACGATAAGGAACTGGTTATGAATCTCAATGTGGACCGGACATGCGTCGATCCGATCACCAAAATGCCTCTTTCCTTGGAATCCGAAGGCCTGGTGTCTGAAAGCGGAGCGATATATCCGATCGTCAGAGGAATTCCGCGATTCGTGTCCGGCGATAACTATGCGGCTGCTTTTGGCATCCAGTGGAACGAATTTCCGCGAACCCAACTCGATTCCTTCGTTGGGGCACCCATCTCCGAGTCCCGCCTCGCCCGCGTGTTGGGAGCGCCGTTGTCGGTACTCAATGGCGCCCTGGTGCTGGAAGCAGGATCGGGAGCGGGCCGATTCACGGAAGTCTTGCTCAAATACAACGCCGTCGTACATTCCTTCGACTTCAGCATGGCGGTGGAAGCGAACGCCAAGAACAACGGCGCGAACGACAATCTTACGCTCGTTCAGGGCAATATCCTGTCACCGCCGTTTCCCGAGAGCCGGTACGACTTCGTCATTTGTCTCGGCGTCGTGCAGCACACTCCGAATTCGGAACAAACGATCGATGCATTATGGCAAATGGTGCGTCCGGGTGGGACTTTGTTGTTCGATCACTATGACTGGGGCTTGCTGCATCTGACGACCGCAGTCCCCTGGTATCGCGCGGTAATCAAGCGACTTCCGAAACGCCTGCAAAGACCCGTCACCGACTCGATCGTCTCAAGCCTGTTTCCCTTGCATTGGCGATTCAAGGACAGCAAATGGGCGCAGCGCGTTCTGCGCCGGATTTCGCCGGTACATTTCTACTATCCGCATCTCGGTTTGAGCAGCAAGACAGCCTATTACGATTGGGCCCGCCTCGATACGCACGACGCCACGACCGATCACTACAAGCATCGGAGGTCGGCCGCCCAGATACGCCGAACGCTCGAGAAGCTCGGCGCGACGGATATCGACGTGCGAGTCGAGAGGCTGCATGGCAACGGCATAGAAACGAAATGCCGCAAACCGGAAAAGTGACGCTTCGTACTTGTAAACAATTCGCGCGATGCTCGATGCCGGTCCTGGGCGGTTGCACACGCTCAATCCATTTGTGACGGGCGGCGAAACAACAGACAAGCATCGCCATAGGAATAGAAGCGATAGCCCTCGCGTATCGCCTCTTCATAGGCGTGGCGCATGACATCCAGACTGCAAAATGCGCTCACCAGCATAAAGAGGGTCGAGCGCGGCAGATGGAAATTGGTCAACAACACCTCCGCCGTCCGGAAGCGGTAGCCGGGCGTGATGAAGATGTCCGTGTCCCCCCGAAAGGCTCGAAGTTGTCCATCCGCCGCGGCCGCGCTCTCCAGCGTGCGCAGCGTCGTCGTCCCGACGGCGGCGAGCCGGCCACCCATCTTGCGTGCCCGGTTCAGGCGGTCCGCGGTCTCGCCGTCCATACTTGCCCATTCGGGATGCATGCGGTGATTCATCGTGTCGTCCGCACTCACCGGAAGAAACGTTCCGGCGCCAACATGTAGCGTCACCTGCTCCCGGCCAACGCCGCGCGCCGCGAGGCCGTCGATCAACTGCGGTGTGAAATGCAGGCCCGCCGTCGGCGCCGCTACCGAGCCGTCTTTGCGCGCAAACATCGTCTGGTAGTCGGCGGCATCGCGTGGCTCCAGGGCGCGCTTGCCGGCAATGTAGGGCGGCAGGGGCGTCTCGCCCTCAGCCGCGATGGCGGCATCCAGCCGAGCACCGTGCAGCGCGAAACGGACCTCGATTTCGCCCGCCGCCCCACGTGCCACGACCTCGGCTTGCAGCGCCTGGCCCAGCAGCAGACGATCGCCGGCTTCCAGCTTGCGCGCCGGCCGTGCGAAGGCGAGAAAACCGTCCGGCGCCACGCGCCGGTGAAGCATCACCTCGACGTTGGGCTCCGCCGCGCCGCGCCCGATACGCCGGCCGCGCAACCGCGCTGCAATGACCCTTGTGTCGTTGACGATGACCACGTCGCCGGCATTCAGGTATTGCGGCAGGTCGCGAACCCGGGCGTGGGTGAGCGAACCGTCGCTTCGCACCACGAGCATCCGCGCCGCGTCGCGCGGTTCCGCCGGACGCAAGGCGATCCGTTCGTCGGGCAGATGAAAATCGAATTGGTCGACGCGCATGGCCGCTAGATGAAGCCAATTGTCGGCGCTAAGGCAATGCGGCGGCTAACTGCATTCCTTGAGGCTCCGATACACCAGGCAGGAGCCGATCGTCGTCAGGGTAAGACAGAGTGCGGAGGACAGCGTCAGCGTCAACACGACGCCGACGATCGCAATATCGTCCGTCGCCAGCAAGTGGGCACCCGCCGCCAAAGGGCTCATGCCAGGCTCGGCCGGATTGCTCGAGAGCGGCCGTGTCAGGAAATCGCCCAATATCTGCAACAGCAGGGCCGGCAGCACCATCACCACCACCCAGACGGCGGCGAGCGGCCAGAAATGGCGCCGCGACAGCTGCCAGCCTCGGCGCAGAATGCCGCGGCTTTCGTTCATGACCAGCGCCGGAATAAGGAAACCGCAGCGCACAAAAAAAACGATGCCGAACGCCGCCAAGCCGATCCCGCTCAGCACCGTCACATAGTCGGCCTGCGAGCCCCGCAAAAAGGGCAACACAAGCCACACAACCCAGGTCACGAAGGCGGCGGCAAGAACCAGAACGAGCAGGAAGCGCAGGACCGCGGCGTACAGCCGGGCCTCCGGCGCCATGTCCTTCACGTCGAACCATCTACGCGTGGGTTGGCCTTGGATCAGCCGCGCGAGGCGTCCGGACGCCACCACATTCAGCAGCAGCCAGATTAGATAGCCCGCGATCGTCGCGCTCAGAGTCAGACTCGCCATGCGCGCGTCGGGCGAGGTCAGATAAGCCGACAGCATCGAGAAATAGGTCTTGAACAGGATCCAAAGCATGATCGCGGCCAACGTGATCGGAAGATAGAGCGCGACCAGCACCAACTGCGCATTGACGAAGACATAACGATAGGTCGCGACGATGATCGCGCTCGCGGAGATCGCCGACGGCCGCGCGATGGGGCCTGGCGGAAATACGGAAGACGAGGTCGTCACTCGCGACCAGCCGTCGCATCTTTACCGTCGAACTTCACGACATTGGCGGCGGCGACCAGGCGCGGCCTGCTCTTGCCTGCCTCATGCGTTGCCGGTTCGTCCGCATCGTCCTTCTCGACGGTCCTCGCGTCTGTCTCGGTCAGCCACGCGAAGCTGAAATAGAACGCGGCCAGCACGACCATGCAGACCAGCGACAGGTTCGGCACGAGCGATGCCGTGAGCGACGAGATGCCCACGACGCCCAGATAGGTGCACAGGCCGGCGATCTTGCCGATGCGATCCTGCAACCGGTGATGAAAATGATCGCGATCGCCGTCCGACGGCGCCTGGCCCTGGAGCGCCCGAGCCACCATGAGCCGAAGGCAGTCCATCACCGGAATGAAGAACCAGACCACGATCGTTTCAGCCGACACGCCCCATCGATTGTGGGCGCGGATCGCCAGAATTCCGAAAACGAAGGCGACGCCATAGGAACCGGAATCGCCGAGAAACACGCGGCTCGCCATGTTGAACAGGAACGTCACGAACACGGTCGCGAACATCACTTCGGCGATCGCGGCGGTGCTGTTGCCCGTTACGATCATCAGGCAACCGGCCCAAATCGCGAACATTCCGGTGACGACGCCGTTCTGTCCGTCCGCCATATTCACGGCGTTGACGTAGCCGGCCATCCCGACCGCGACGAATATGTAGGCGAACCACTGCGGAATCGCCGTCGGCTGGAAACTTCCCCAGTTGAGCGCCGAGGGGACAAGTTCCGGATCGATGGCCAGGGCGATCGCCGACAGCAGGAACAGCGACAGCAGCCGGCTCGACGGCGATGTCGAACTCTGGTCGTCGGCGTAGCCCACCAGGGTCGCGCCGGCGCCGCACAGCAGAACCACTTCAATCAGCCGAGAGTCGAGAGACGGATTCCAGATCAGCGATGCCCCGGCCCAAAGCAGGACCGGCACCATGATCGCAAGCCCACCGACAAGCGGCGTGACCTGATCGTGCCGCTTCCGGACGGCGTCCGGGTGATCCATGACATTGAGAAATTCGCCGATGGCGCGCGCGTTGATCAGGATCAGCAGCGAGACCATCAAGGCGCCAAAAAGTATGGCCCCGCTGGCCTGCAGTGTCATGTCGCCATGCATCCCAAAAACCCCACGCCCAGCCCAAAAAAGGGCGGCCGTCCCAACGCGCCGCATACTATACCAACGAACGGACAATCGGTTCCCGCCGCGGAAAATTATTCCTGTAGCCTGCTCAAAGTTCGAAAAGATTGCAGTTAGTCATTATTTTGCAATAAAATATGCTAAACGCAATCCAGCACGGCCGTCACAATGTCATCCTGCACCTTGGCGTCCAGATAGGGGTGCATGGGCAGGCTAACCACGGTGCGGCAGATCCGGTCGCTGATCGGCACGGCGACCCCAGGGAACATGCTGTAGCCCTTCTGGGCCGTCAGGGGGATGGGGTAGTAAACAGCGGTCGGGATGCCGAGCGCTTTCAGGCCCTCCTGCAGCTTGGCGCGGTTGGGCACCTGGATGGTGTATTGCGCCCAGGTCGACTGCGCGCCGGCGATGACATAAGGAACCCGAATTTGGTTCGACTGGCCGAGGGCTTCGTTGTAGCGGCGTGCGATCCTTTCGCGCGCCACGAGCTCGTCGGGGAAAATCTTGAGTTTCTCGAGCAGGATCGCAGCTTGAATCGTGTCCAGTCTTGAGTTCAAGCCGATTCGGACGTTTTCGTATTTGTCGCTTCCCTGCCCGTGGATGCGGATCGAGCGCATCACGTCGGCCAGCTGGTCGTCGTTGGTGAATGCCGCGCCGCCGTCGCCATAGCAGCCCAGCGGCTTGGCGGGGAAGAAACTGGTCGTCGCCGCGTCGCCAAGACTGGCGGTTTGCCGCCCATCCAGCGTGGCGCCGAATGCCTGCGCCGTGTCGCAAAGCATCTTGAGGCCTTCGCGCAGCGCGATCGGCTCGAGCAGGCGATAGTCTGCCGCCTGTCCGAACAAATCGACGGGCATGATCGCGCGCGCCCGCAGCTTGCCCTCGCGCCGCACCATCGCGATCGCCGCTTCCAGGCTGGCCGGATCCATATTGTAGGTGTCTTCGAGCACATCCACGAAGACCGGGGTGGCGCCGGCCAGGGCGACGACTTCCGCCGAAGCCGCGAAGGTGAAAGCCGGCACGAAAACGGCATCGCCAGGACCGACATTCCAGGCGCGAAGCACCAGCAAAAGGGCATCGGTGCCGTTGGCGCAGGCGATGCAATGCTTCACGCCCGCGAAGGCGGCGAGTTCGTTCTCGAACTCGCCGACTTGGGGGCCCATGACCCATTGCCCGTCCTCGACGGCTGCCAGGATTGCGCGGTTGAGCGGTTCGCCCAGGCGGCGGCGTTGCGCCTGGAGATCGATGAAGGGAATGGACACGGCCAACTCCAAATGAAGCGAGCGCGGTTCTAAGCGCCAGTCCGGCCGCAAGGCGACACACGTTATGTTGCGGTTTGCGTCACCACGCGTGGTGGTCCTGGCGGCATATCCACCCTTGGCGCCGGGATTTTCGCTGGAACGGGATTAACCACACGCGGTCACACATCCGACACGATCCACTCGCGATCGGCGCTTGATCGGGTTCCGCGCCAAATGTTCAGCATGCGGATTGACGCAAGCGCGTCCTGACGCAAGAATGTTGCGATAAGAATTTCAGGTCCGTCACGTTCGTTGATGGCTTTTTTGAAATTTACTCTCGGCGGACACGCCGATTGTCATGTCTGTGATAAAGTTCAAGAAGAGAACGGTCTGAAGACCGCGTGGGGTCAGGGGAGAGTAGCGTTTGGACAAAAAATATTTTGGCACGGACGGGATCCGTGGCCGGGCCAATTCGGGGTCGATGACGCCCGGGGTTGCGCTGCGGGCTGGGATGGCTGCGGGCCGGATCTTCACGCGCGGCGAGCACCGCCACCGGGTGGTGATCGGCAAGGACACGCGGCTGTCGGGCTACATGATCGAATCCGCGCTGGTGGCGGGCTTCACCTCGGTGGGCATGGACGTCTTCCTGTTCGGTCCCTTGCCGACGCCGGCCGTCGCCATGCTGACGCGCAGCCTGCGCGCCGACATCGGCGTGATGATCACCGCCTCGCACAACCAGTACCAGGACAACGGCATCAAGTTCTTCGGCCCCGACGGGCGCAAGCTGTCCGACGCGCACGAGGCCGCCATCGAGGCGTTGATGGACAACGGCATC
>DATCAT010000030.1:0-78544 GCA_036512455.1 Rhizomicrobium sp. | reverse complement strand
CCGCAGCCGCCACCGCTTCATCGGCAAAGCTCAATTGACCGATTCTCCGTTCCGACATCCAAACCAACACCGATTCAGCCTCGCCAAATTGAATCACGAGACCTAACTTATGCAAAGCCCTCGCGAATGCGGGCCACCCAGTTGGGCTCACGTTTTAGGTTCAAGAATCTGGCTGTGATTGATCTGCGACGTTGGCGCTTGGCGTTACCTGGGTGGCCCGCATTCGCGGGCCATGACGTTCAAGATTTGAATCTCGAATACAGCTCAGCCACCTTCTTCACCGCGTCTTCCGATTCGGCGCGGTCGACGGTTTCGTTGGCGTCGTTGTAGCCACGCATGTCGCCGCCTTCGAGCGACTGGATGACGATGCCGTCGGTCCGCGACAGGACATTGACGCCGTCGTAGAAGACGCCGTAATTCACCTCCGGCTGCGGGATCAGCCAGCCGATCTGACCGCGCACCGGAACGATCGATTCGTCCTTGCACAGTTCGCGCGCGCCGTAACCGGTGCAGTTGATCACGACTTTTTCCCTGAGCCTCGCGACGTCCGCGAGTTCGCGGAATTCGGCGCGCACGAATTTGCCGCCGGCGGCGCGGAAGTCGCTCAGCAGCGTGTGGCCGTAGTCAGCGATGTTGAACATCAGAGTCGAGCTGCGCCGCACATAGGGCGTGGGAAACGGCGTGGCCCCGGGCGGCAAGGCCTGCGACAGCGGCAACAGGTCGCGAATGCGGTCGTGATAGCCGACGAAGCCCAAGGGATCCGGCGGCTGATGCGTTGCCTGCTCCTGTGGCGACAGGTCGGACAGGGCGTAGCGGTCGACCCATTCCACCGGATTGCCCGGCAGGCCGAGATAGCGGCGATAGGTCTTGAAGGTGATGCGCGCCATCTCTTCCCACAAAGCGGGAAAGCCCGGCGCAACGGCGCTGGCCAGCGCGATGCGCGAATCCGGCGTGTAGCTGCCCGAGGCGCGCGCCGAGCGCGTGTCGGGCAACAGGTCGCGGGCATAGATGGTGACCGCCGCGCCGGCGCTCTGCGCCAGGATCGCCGAGGTCAGGCCGAGCGCGCCGCAGCCGATGACCGCGATCTCGCGCGGGTTTGATTCCATCGCCTTGTGCAGCGCGATGGTGCTGGAGCCCCAGGACAGCGACCAGCCGCTGCCGCCGTGACCGTAATTGTGCACCACCGTCGTGCCCGCAACCTGTTCGACGTCCAGACGCGGCCCGGCGGCGCGGAACGGGCGCAGGCAAACCGTCATGTCGAACAGCCGGTCGAGCCGCGCCCGCACCGGCGCCAAAGGCGGCACGACGTCGTAGACGGCAACGTCGCTCGGCGCCGCGCCTGGCTTGGTAAGAGCAGTGCAGCCGGAGAGTGCGCCCAGTCCGGCAACGGCAGCCGAGCCCTGCAGAAGACGGCGGCGATCCAACGACGCAGCGCTCAATACCATGGTTAGATCCGCGCTCGCCTGATGGTGCGATACCCCATCGTCGCCGCCTAGGACGGCGGCGACCCCATGAAGTCGCGCTTGCCGATCTCGACGCCGATGCTGCGCAGGATGTTGTAGGCCGTGGTGTAGTGGAAGAAGAAATTCGTCAGCGTGAAGCCGACGAGGAATTGCTCGCCCTTGAACGGCATCTCGCGGGTGCCGAATTTGAGGACGATGTCCTTGTTCTCGGTGCCGTCGATCTGCGCCGGCGTCGCGCTCTTGACGAAGTCGAGGGCTTTGCCGACTCGTTCCTTCAGGCCGGCAATGGTGGTTTCGGGCGGGCCGTAATCGGGCTGCGTCAAACCGGCGAGCTGGGCGACGCCGCGCGTGGCATGGGTGCAGACCTGCCCGACCTGGACGGCGAGCGGGAACATATCGGGGTACAAACGCGTGCCGAGCAGCACGGCCTGGTCGAACTTTTTCGCCTCGGCGAAGGAAGCGGCCTTGTCGAGCACGCCGCTCAGCGCGGTCAGATTGCGGATGAAGACCGGCACCGATACCTGATACATCGAAATGGTCATTCTTGTTTCCTCTTTGTTTTTCGAATGGCAGCGGCGCGAAGTTTAGCGGTTCGCGCACGCGCCGTCATGCTAAGGTTTGACAAGTGGGAAACGGGAGAAAGCGATGCTGGAACTGCACTATTGGCCGACGCCGAACGGCAAGAAAGTCACCATCCTGCTGGAAGAGCTGGGCGTGGCGCACACCATCGTGCCGATGAATATCGGCCGCGGCGATCAGTACAATCCCGATATCCTCAAATTCTCGCCCAACAACCGCATGCCGGCCCTGGTCGATACCGCGCCCAAGGGCGGCGGCGAGCCGGTCCGGATGTTCGAATCCGGCGCCATCATGATGTACATCGCCGAGAAGGAAGGCCGCTTCTTTCCGCAGGAGACTCACAAGAAATACGAGGTCGTCCAGTGGGTGATGTGGCAGATGGGCAATCAGGGCCCGAAGTTCGGCGAGCAGGGGCACTTCTTCCGTGCCTCGCAGAACGCGGCCAACGGCGATCTCGCCTATGCCGTAACGCGCTTCTCCGACGAGGTGCACCGGCTGTACGGCGTGATGAATCTGGGGCTGCACAAGAAGGACTGGCTGGCGGCGAGCGAATACACCATCGCCGACATGATCTGCTATCCCTGGGCCAGCGGCTACAAGCTGCGCAAGATCGACCTCGACGAGTTTCCCAATGTTAAGCGCTGGATGGCGGCGATGGAAGCGCGGCCTGCGGTGAAGACGGCGATGGAAGCGACGCTGCCGCCATCGGCGATCGAGGATCCGGCGACGATTTCGGACGAGGAGAAGGCGCGGCGTTCCAAGCTGCTGGTCAACCAGCGCGCGACGAAGATTCCGAAGGAATGGGCGTAAACGGCCAAAGCTGTCATGGGGTTTGGCTAACGCAGGATCATCCCCGTCGCCGCTTCGAGCTCCGCGATGGCTTGCGGGCCGGTTTCGACTTTGATCGTGGTCATGCCCATGGCGCGGGCGGGTTTGAGGTTGCCGCCGAGGTCGTCGAGGAAGACGCAGGACGGCGGCGCGACGCCGAGCTGCTCGCACATCATCGTGTAGATGCGCGGATCGGGCTTGCGGATGCCGATCTTGGCGGATTCGATCACGACGTCGAACAATTTCATGATGTCGGTGGCGTAGAGCGAACGGCCCGCCGGGGTTCCTCCAGAAGAGGGGCCGCCGGCGGCGTTGTGCGGCATGTTGTTGGTGATGCAGCCGGTCTTGAAGCGCGACTTGACGCGGCGTAAGGCCTCGATCACGTCGGGGCGAAAGTCGCCCGCCAGCAGCGGCAGCACGTCGCGGCCCGGGATGTGATGGCCCAGCGCTTTGGCTTCGCCCAGGAAAAGCTGGTCGAAGCCGTCGATGTCGACCTTGGACTGCTCGAATTGCGCCCACGCATTGTGCTCGTGATTGGTCGAGTTGATCTTGCGGATGGTGCCGACCGGGATGCCTTTTTCCGTTTCATAGCGGGCGAAGGCCTCGAACGGCGAGGACGTGAACACGCCGCCGAAATCCCAGATGACCGCTTCAATCATTTTCGCCCCGTCCATTCTTGCTCTTGCGTCCAGCAAGCAGGCGCGCCCTAATCGCGTCAAGAGGCATCCATGGCCAAGCCCATTTTCCGCAAGATCGACTGCTATTTGCTCAAGGCGTCCGACCTCGGCGCGGCGGTCGATTTCTATGGCACGCAGCTCGGCCTCCAATTGCTCTGGCGCAACGACAGCGCCGCCGGTTTCGCGCTGCCGGAATCGGACGCCGAGGTCGTCGTCCACACAAAGGTGGGCCCCGAGACCGATCTTCTGGTCGATGATGTCCGCGAAGCTTATGCCAGGCTGCTGGCCGCCGGCGCCACCGGCCTCCAGGCGCCGTTCGAGATCGCCATCGGACTGTGCGCGGTGGTCAAGGATCCGTTCGGCAATGTGCTGACCATCCTGGATCAGTCCAAGGGCCAGCTGCACACCGACGCGGCCAAGAACGTCATCGGCCTCAAACCGCGAGCGGCGGAGAACACCGCATGAGTCTGAGTTTCCGCAAAGCGTCCTACGATCCGGGCGTCGTCGAATTCGGCAACGGCTCGTTCGCCTATCTGCAGCCGGACGGCGGCTGGGGTTTTTCCAATGCGGGCCTCGTGACCGATGGCGGCGAGGCGCTGCTGGTCGACACCATGTTCGACACGGCGCACACGCGCGCCATGCTGGACGGGTTCAGACGCGTCAGCGCCGCGAAGATCGGCACGCTGGTCAACACGCATCACAATGGCGATCACTGCTACGGCAATGGCTGCCTCGAGGGCTGCGAGATCATCGCGACGGTCGGCGCGGCCGAGGCGATGAAGCACGAGACGCCGCGCGGGTTGGCTGGGTTCATGAAGGCGGCGCCGGGGCTCGGCCTGACCGGCGAATATCTCGTGCACTGCTTCGGCGATTTCGATTTCGACAATTGCTCGGTGCGGGCACCGACGACGACGTTCACCGGCGAGACCTCGCGGCAGGTGGGTTCCAAGCGCGTCGATCTGATCGAGGTCGGCCCCGCCCACACCGGCGGCGACGCGCTGGTCCATGTGCCGGCGGACAAGACGCTGTTCACCGGCGACATCCTGTTCATCGACGGCCATCCCATCATGTGGGCGGGGCCGGTGGAGAACTGGATCGCGGCCTGCGACGCGATCCTGGACATGGACGTAGAGACCATCGTGCCCGGACATGGTCCGGTGACGGACAAGAAGGGCGTGGGCCGGGTGCGGCAGTATCTCGACTATATCCACGGTGAGGCCCGGCAGCGCTATGACAGTGGCATGGGCGCGCTGGAAGCGGCGCGCTCCATCGCGCTCGACGATTTCGCCGGCTGGGGCGACGCCGAGCGCATCGCCGTCAACGTCGCGACGCTCTACCGCGAATTCGGCGCCGAGGACACGCCATCGGATGCCGCCACCCTGTTCGGCTGGATGGCGCAATTGTGGAAGGACAAGAAATGACCGTCATCGTTTACGAACACCCGCTGTCGCCCTATGCGCAGAAGGTGAAGATAGCGCTCGATGAAAAGGGCGTGGCTTACGAAGCCAAGATGCCCGCCGCTATCGGCAGCGGGCAGCCGGACCTGGATTTCCTCAAAGCCAATCCGCGCGGCGAAGTGCCGGCGCTGATCGACGACGGCTTTTCGGTGTTCGATTCGACCATCATCCTGGAATATATCGAGGACAAATGGCCGGCGCCGGCCATGCTGCCCAAATCGCCGGCCGAGCGCGCCACGGCGCGCACCATCGAGGAGGTGATGGACACGCTGTTCGAGCCAATCAACTGGGGCATGGGCGAGATCCGCTGGTTCAAGCGCGCCGAAGGCGAACGCGCCCGCACCATCGAGGCGCATGCCGCCAAGCAGGCGCGCGGCACCTATGCCTGGCTGACGCGGCATCTGGGCGACAAGCCGTGGTTCAACGGCGAGACCTTCGGCTGGGCCGACCTGTCGGTCGTGCCCTATCTGAACGGCGCCCTGGGCTCGGGCTTCGCGCCGGACAAGGGCAGCAAGCTCAGCCAGTGGCTGGAGCGCGCCAATGGGAGGCCGTCGGTGCAGAAAGCGTCGAAGGCGGCTGCCGACGTCCTGGCTCAGATGGCCAACGTCGCCGGCGCGGTGCAGAGCGGAATGTTCAAGCGCGAATACCGCGATCACCGCCTGGAATGGATGATCCGGTCCGGCGGGCTGGACGTGGTGCTGGAAGGCCTGAAGAACAACAACATCCGGTTTTCGAACGAGATCAGTTGACGGATCGGTTTGCACTCCCTCGTTCGTCATCACCCGCGAATGCGGGTGATCCATATGCACCTCAGACTCACATTTGAGTGCAGTGCGTATGGATCACCGGGACGGTTCGTACGCTGGCGCTACGAACGGTGATGACGACTTGGAAAATGAGAGGAACAATAGCCATGACCCACGAAATCATCTTTCACAACTATCCCAACTCGCCGTTCTCCGAGAAGGTGCGCGTCGCGTTCGGGATCAAGAAGCTCGCCTGGCGCTCGGTGATCCAGCCGGTGATCATGCCCAAGCCCGATCTCATTCCGCTGACCGGAGGCTATCGCAAGATTCCGGTGATGCAGATCGGCGCGGATATTTTCTGCGACAGCCAGATCATTTTGCGCGAGATCGAGCGGCGCTATCCGTCGCCCAGCCTCGTGCCGCGCGGCAAGGGTCTGTCCTACGGTCTGGGGTTCTGGGCCGACCGGCAGATCTTCCAGGCCGCCGTCGCGATCATCTTCGGCGAGATCGGCGATCACGTGCCGGAGGATTTCAAGAAGGACCGCGCGGCGATGAGCGGGGGCGGTTTTTCATCCGAAGCGCTGAAAGCCGCGGTGCCGTTCATGCGCGAAGCCTACCGCGCGCATACCAGCTTCATCGAAGAGCAGCTCGATGACGGGCGCGCCTTCCTGCAAGGCGCGGAGGTGACGCTGGCCGACATCCATGCCTTCATGAATCCGTGGTTCGTCGCCAGCGCGCTGCCGCATCGGGCCAAGGCGACGCTGGAGGAATTTCCAAAGGTCGTGGCGTGGTACGAGCGCGTCAAGGCCATCGGCCACGGCACCTCTTCGGACATGACGCCGAAGGAGGCGCTGGCCGTCGCCAAGGCTGCCACGTCCGAAGCCAAGCCGGCAGCCGATCCTTTCGATCCGGGCGGGCGCAAGCCGGGCGACAAGGTGACGGTGTCGGCGGACGATTACGGCCGCGATCCCATCGCCGGCGAACTGGTGTTCAGCAACGCGCATGAGATCGCCATAAAGCGCAGCGATCCGGCGGTCGGCGAGGTCGTGGTGCATTTCCCGCGCGCCGGATTTGTCGTGCAGAGCGCCTGATCAGCCCACGTCGGCCTGCAGTTCGACCTTGGGCGTGAAGTAGGTCGCGGCGAGGATGGTGGTCGGCGCGCGCCCGCCATTGGCGAGCGGCGCGGAAAAGCTTTCGCCGTTGAGATAGGAGATGCGCGGGATTTCGAAATAGCTGAGGAAGCGCATCGGCTTTCCCGCTTCCAGCACCGCGTCGTAGCCCGCGATCCAGCGCGGCAGGCGATCCGGCGGAATCGACATCTCGATGAACTGCCCCGTCTGCTCGCCGAAACGTTGCGCCAGGGCGCTGCCGTAGAAGCGAAAGCGATAGCTATAGCGGCCGGCGGGATTGACGGCACGTTCGACGATGGAAACGTGGCGCAGGAACGGTTTCAGCGTGCGGGCGTCGAAATCGGCGCGTGACGGCAGGCCGCCGGCCAGCCCGGCTTTTTCCGTCCAGATGTCGCGCAACGCGTTGAGTTCGGGCGCGGCGAATTGCAGGGCCGTGTCCGAGCGCATGGACCAGCCTTCCCTTTGCGACTTGGCGTTCAACAGTTTCGCCGGGTCTTCCATCGCCATAGGCTGTGCCCAACCCGTCGCCAATTTCTTAACGCGGCCGAAGGAACTTTCGCGCCGACACGGTTAGCGCGGATTAGCCATTGGCAAGCAGCGACGGCGAGCGGCTCAGCTCCGAGCGCGGCTTGGCGTAGGTCACCGACAAGAGCATCGGGGTTTCGCAGCCCGGCACGGCGAGCGGCGCGACCAGGCTTTCGCCCATCAGATAGTCGATCTCCGGCGCCTGGTAGAAGCTGACGATCCGTACCGGCAGGCCGAGCTTGATGACCATGTCGTACAAGACGATGAAGCTTTCCAGCCGCTGCGCCGAGACGGCGTCTTCGAGGAATTTTCCCGTGCTGTCGCCGGCATAACGCGCCAGGGCCGAGCCGTGCAGCCGGATGCGGTAGCGCGGCTTGCCGTCAACCGCGACGCGCTCCAGCAGCGACGTATGGGTCAGGTAGGGTTTCATCGCCCGTGCCGTCAGATCGGCGCGGAACGGCATGGTGCGGCCTTGCGCCTTTTCGCGCCAGACGTCGTGCGCCCCGGCGAGCTCGGCATGGGCGAAATCCCGCGCCGGGCCGCAAGTGAAGGCCCAACCGGCCTTTTTTGCGCGGTCGTTGAACGACGTCATGACGTCCAGGTCGGCGGAAGCCGGCATGGCGGGACTATGGATTTGGACAGTCAACATGACGTTAAACTCTGGCAGGCTTGCGCGGCGCCCTTGCCGCACGGATCATAGGAGTTCCAGCGGGCCAAGACTGGGTCGGCCGGGTAAAGGCCACGATAAGAGGGGATGAAAATGGACCAGGTAGTTTCCGCTATAGCCGAGATCGCACAAGGCAAGCTGCAGGGCGTCGCCCGGGACGGCGTGCTGCGTTTCAACGGCATTCCCTTCGCCAAGCCGCCGGTCGGGGCCTTGCGCTGGCGGATGCCGCAGGCGCCGGAAGGCTGGGCCGGCGTGCGCGACGCCTCGCGCTTTGGCAACATCGCGCCGCAGGTGGCGAGTGCTTCAGGCGACGTTCTGGGCGGCACGCCGGGCACGCGCTCGGAAGACTGCCTCTATCTCAACATCCAGACGCCGGCCTGCGACGGCGCCAGGCGCGCGGTGATGGTGTGGATCCATGGCGGCGCCTTCGTGACCGGCGCCGGCAGCGTCGGCACCTATAACGGCAAGTACCTGGTGCCGCGCGGCGACATCGTGCTGGTGACGATCAACTATCGCTTAGGCGCCTTCGGATTCTTGAACCTGCGCGATGCGAGCGGCGGCAGGCTGCCGGGCACGGGCGCCGAAGGCCTGGCCGACCAGATCGCGGCACTGCGCTGGGTCAAGGACAATATCGCCGCGTTCGGCGGCAATCCGGATAATGTGACGATCTTCGGCGAGAGCGCCGGCGGCATGAGCGTCGGCGCGCTGCTCGCCTGTCCGGGCGCGAAGGGACTGTTCCACAAGGCGATTGCGCAATCGGGCGCCTCCGATATCGGAACGCCGCGCGAGGCCACGGCCAAGATCGGCCAGCTTGTGCTCGACAAGCTCGCCGGCGCCGACGCGCTGACCGCGTCATGGGAAACCATTCTGGATATCCAGAAGGACCTGCTGGCCAATCCGCGCGAGTCGGGCGGCATGGCGTTCAGCCCGACAGCGGACGGAACGGTGCTGCCCAGCCGCGCGATCGACCTGGTCGCGGCAGGAGCGGCCGCCGGCGTGCCGGTGATGACGGGCACGACGCGCGACGAGTGGAAGCTGTTCACGGTCGCGGCGCAGAACATCAAAAGCCTGGACGAGCCGGGCCTGCGGCGCCTGACCGCGAAGATGGTGGGCGATGACAGGTGCGACGCGCTGCTGGCCGCATACACCAGCGGCACGCCGTTCGAGCGCTGGAACGACATCAACACCGATCACACCTTCTTCGTGCCGGCCACGCGCCTGCTGGATGCGCAGGCGGCGCATGCACCGGTCTACGGCTATCGCTTCGACTGGGCGTCGCCGATGCTGGGCGGCGCGCTTGGTTCGTGTCACGCGCTGGAGATCGGCTTTGTGTTCGGCACGATGCGGCTCAAGGGCGCGGCGCCGTTCTTCGGTTCGGGCGAGGAGGCGGAAGCGCTGTCCGATGCGATGATGGAGGCCTGGATCGCGTTCGCCAAATCCGGCAATCCGTCGAACGACATCTCGGGCGCCTGGCTGCGCTACGAGCCCAAGAAGCGCGCGACGATGATCTTCGGCGACGGCGCGCCCAAGATGACCAGCGCCCCGAGCGAAGTGCGCCGCAAGGCGTGGCAGAGCGTGGCAGCCGCGAAGATCGGGGCCTGAAGATGAGCGCCCCGACGCTGACGATCGCGCAAGGCACGCTGTTCGGGCGGCGCGAAGGCAAGGTGCTGCGCTTCGCCGGCATTCCCTTCGCCACCGCCGCGCGCTGGCAGATGCCGGTGGCGGCGGCGGGGTGGAGCGGCGTGCGCGACGCCGGCGACTTCGCCAACATCTGCCCGCAGGATCCCAAGCAGGCGGACATTATGAAAGGTCCGCTGGAGCCGCAGTCGGAAGACTGCCTGTATCTGAACGTTTGGACGCAGGGCTGCGACGCGGGGCGGCGCGCGGTGCTGTTCTACATCCATGGCGGCGGCTTCACGACGGGGTCGGGCCATATCGGCTGCCTCGAAGGCACGGCGCTGGCGGCGCGCGGCGACGTGGTGGTGGTGACGATCAATTACCGCCTGGGCGCCTTCGGATTTCTCAATCTGCGCGACGCGACGGACGGCAAGCTGCCCGGCACGGGCGCCGAAGGCCTGGCGGACCAGATCGTGGCGCTGCAATGGGTGCGCGACAACATTGCCGCGTTCGGCGGCGATCCGGAAAACATCACCATCTTCGGCGAGAGCGCCGGCAGCGCCAGCGTCTGCGCCTTGATGGCAAGCCCCAAAGCGAAAGGCCTGTTCCGGCGCGCCATCTGCGAAAGCGGCGGCGCGCATGTGGGGCGCAAGCGCGACGAGTCGGCGCTGACGGCCAAGGCCCTGATCGAGCGCCTGGGCGTCACCGACGCGCCGGAAAAGATGTTGGACCTGCCGTTCGAAACGATCCTGAACGCGCAGATCGACCTAGCGGCCAATCCGCCCAAGGGTGCCCCGGCGCTCGGCTTCGGACCCACCATCGACGGCGAGGTCCTGCCGCTGCGCGCGATCGATGCGATCCGCGCCGGCTCGGCCAAAGGCGTCGATTTGATCGCCGGCACGGCGAAGGACGAGGCGCGGCTGTTCTTCCTCGGCAACCGCAAGATCGCCGAGATGAACGCGGAAAGCCTGCGCAAGCGTGTCGGCGGCATCGCCGGCGAGGACAACGCCGAGGCGATGATCGCGGCCTATGCCGAAGCCAAGCCCGCCGACGGCTTCGCCGCCATTGTCGGCGACAACATGTTCCTCATGCCGACGATTAAATTGCTGGAAGCGCAGAGCGCGTATGCGCCGTCTTACGGTTTCCGCATGGACTGGACGTCGCCGATGCTGAACGGCTTGCTCGGCGCCTGCCATGTGATCGAGATTGGCTTCGTGTTCGGCACGCATGCGCGGCCCGAAGTCGCCGATTTCTTCGGCACGGGTCCTGAGGCGGACGCATTGGCGGCGGCGATGATGGACAGTTGGATATCCTTCGCCAAGACAGGCGATCCGGGCTCGCGCAGCCTGCCCTGGCCGCGCTACGAGGCGCAGGCGCGCGCCACCATGATTTTCGGCGACGGCGCGCCGCATGTCGTGGACGATCCGGCCAAGAGCCGCCGCCTCGCTTGGGGCCAGGTATCGGAGAAGAAACTGGGGCTGTGATCTGGCCCCACTGATCCGCAGCAGGCCGGGAGCCGTAACGCGATCATGGGGCCACAACACGCGATCCTGAAATGGATCGGCATTGCGCTTGGCGCGCTGGCCGCCGCTGCACTGCTGTCCGTCGGCTATGTCTATTTCACGTCGCAGGCGATCATCGACAAGACATATCCGCTGCCCGCCAGGCGGTTTCACGCCGCCGCGGACGCCGGCGCGATCACACGCGACGAGCATCTCGCCCTGGTCCTGGGCTGTGCCGACTGCCATGGCGCGGGGCTGACCGGTCAACTGTTCGCCGATGTGCCGGGCTCGGCGATCTATTCGCGAAACCTGACCCTTCTGGCCCGTGACTTTTCCGACGCCGATTTCGACCGGGCGATCCGCCATGGCGTGCGCCCAGACGGCCGGAGCGTCCTGGTCATGCCGTCGGATGTCTATTCCGGCATGAGCGACGATGAACTCTCGGCCATCGTCGGCTATCTGCGTTCGCTTAAGGCCCAAGGCGCGGCGACGCCGGAACCGTCCATCGGGCTGGTGGTGCGCTTTGCCCTGCTCGTCGGACAATTGAAGACGGACGTCGCCTACTTCGCTGACGACAGGCCCTCGCTCGACCTGGGGCCGCGCTTTGCGGCCGGGCGGCACCTCGCCGCCATCGCCTGCGCGGAGTGCCATGCGACAAGCCTCGCCGGCACGCCGCAGGACCCGATCCTGGTCACGCCCGACCTGGCGCTCGTCGCGTCCTATGAGCGCGCCGATTTCGCAAAGCTGATGTGGACGGGCAAGGCCGCCGGCGGCCGCGAAGTGGGCGTGATGTCACAGACCGCGCGGCTGCGCTTCGCCCATTTCAGCGACGCCGAAATCGACGCGCTTTACGATTACCTGGTCGCGCGCGGGCAAAAGCTGGCGGCGACGCCGGGATAGTTCCCGGATGGCTGTTCGCGGCGCTTCATGCTAACCCGCGCCATGACAAAACATAAGACGATCAAGCTCAAGCCCAAGGAAGGGCGCCGCGCCCGCGCCGGCGCGCCGTGGATTTTTTCCAATGAAATCCAGATGGACGAAGCGGCCAAGGCGCTCGCGCCCGGCAGCGTCGTCGCCGTCGCCTTCGACGACGGCCAGCCGGTGGGCACGGGCTATTTCAACGCCAAGAGCCTGATCTGCGTGCGGCTGCTCGATGCCGGCGCGGACACCGTCATCGGCACCGGCTTCTTCGTGCGCCGCATCGAGCGGGCGCTGAAAATCCGCGAGGCGATCTTCGCACAGCCGTTCTATCGGCTGGTGCATGCCGAGGGCGACGGCCTGCCCGGCCTGACGCTCGACCGCTTCGGCGACACGGTGGTGGCGCAGATCACGACGGCGGGCATGGAAGGCCTGATCGACCCGCTGCTGGCGGCGCTGGAGAAAACCATCGCACCGAGCCACGTGATCCTGCGCAACGATACGCCGTCGCGCGCGCTGGAGGGCCTTGCCGACTATGTCCGCGCCGCCAAGGGCGACGTGACGCGCCTCGGCGTCGAGGAAAACGGGGCGCGCTATTTCGCCGATCTCGCCGGCGGGCAGAAGACGGGCTGGTATTACGACCAGCGCGACAACCGCGCCTTCATGGCAAGTCTTGCCAAAGGCAAATCCGTCCTCGACGCCTACTCCTATAGCGGCGGCTTCGGCATCGCGGCGGCCAAGGCCGGCGCGAAGGAAGTGGTCTGCCTGGATTCGTCGGCGCCCGCGTTGCAGCTCGCAGAAGAATCGGCGGCAGCGAACGGCGTCGCGATCAAACCGGTCAAGTGCGACGTGTTCGAGGAATTGGAGCGGCTGGCGGCGGCAAAGGAGACCTTCGACATCGTCATCGCCGATCCGCCGCCCTTCGTGCGGGCGCGCAAGGATCTGGAGCCCGGCGCCAAGGCCTATCGCAAGCTGGCGCGTCTGGCGGCCGCGGTGGTGGCGCCCGGCGGCTTTCTGCTGCTGGCGTCGTGTTCGCACAACATCGCGATGGAGCGCTTCGCCGCCGAATGCGCCGCCGGCATCGCGCGGAGCCAGCGCCGCGCGGCGCTGATCCGGCAAGCCGGCGCCGGGCCGGATCATCCGGTGCATCCGATGCTGCCCGAGACGGCGTATCTCAAGGCGCTGGTGTACGCGCTGGATTGAAATTCAGGGCAGCGGCATTCCCGTCTTCAGCGACCATTGACGCAGCGCGACATCGAGTTGGGCCTTGCGGAAATCGGGCACGGCTTCGGTCTTGTCGTCGATGACCAGGGTCGATGGCGCCGGTCCGGAGAATTTCGGCCAGAGCGGAAGACCCGGGCCGTTGGGATCGCCGCTCCTGGCGAAGTTGGTCCAATAGGCCTGCATCCTGTCCTCCACCGCGACGTCCTGCGGCGGCGCGAACGGCGCCAGCGGGCCGAAGCCGAAGACGAACGACATCTCGCCGCCATGCGGCACGCCGGTCTCGGCGCGCATATGGGCGCGCGCCGACAGAAAGCCGAAGCGATAGACATAGGACGGCGCACCGGCGCGCGCGGCGAAACCCGCCAGCAGGCGCGCACTGGCGGCGAATAGGTGATCGTTGAACAGCAGGCGGCCGAAATCCGTGTCGCTGAGCTTGCCGCCCGTTTCATACAGCGCCCGCACCGACGCCAACTGGTCGCCGAGAGGTTTGGTGAGCCATTCAGCGGAATCGCCGTTCAGCATGGCGCCCTCGTCGCTGTTGGTGCCGGTAAGGTAGGGAATGGCGGCGGCGTGGCCCTTGGCGAACGCGACGGCAACATCCTCGCGCAGCAGCGTGCCGTCGAGAATGGGATCGATCTCTTCGTCGCCGGCGGCCAGGATTTGCGCGACGCCGGCCGCGCGCAATTTCTTCAGGGCGCCCGGACCGGATGCACCGAGCTTGGCCGCGAAAGCCAGCCCGTCTCTTTGCGCATCGCCGAGCGAAACGACGCCGCCCAAGGCGGGCCCGGACTCGCTGATCGCCCTGGCGAACAGGCCGCGGGCCCGCGGCGAGGTCATCAAGATGTCGACGCTGACGCCGCCCGCCGATTCGCCGAACACGGTGACGTTCGCGGCATCGCCGCCGAAGGACGCGATGTTCTGCTTGACCCATTCCAGTGCGCGGATCTGATCGAGCAGGCCGTAATTGGCGAAGTCCTCGCCGGGATGTTCCTGGGTCAGTTCGGGAAGCACGAAAAAGCCCAGCCGGCCGAGCCGGTAGTTGAAACTGACCACGACCACGCCGCGCCTGGCCAGTGCCGCGCCGTCATAGAGCGGCACGGAGGCGCCGCCTTGCGAGAAGCCGCCGCCGTGAATCCACACCATGACCGGATGCTTCGCGCCGCCTTGCGGCGCCCAGACGTTCAGCGTCAGGCAGTCTTCGCTTTGCGGCAGGTTGGCGCGCGCGACCAGGCCTTGGGCTTCCTGCGGACAGATCGGGCCGAAGGCGGAAGCATCGCGCACGCCGCTCCAACGCGGGCCCGCCTGCAGGCTGCGCCAGCGCCACAGTCCCAGCGGCGGCCGGGCATAGGGGATGTTTTTGTAGGCGTCGATGCCGGTGTCGGATGTGCCGGCGAGCGTGCCTTGCGCGATCGTGACCTGCGGTGCGGCTGTGGCGGGCGATGCGAGGAGGAGAAACAAAATAGCGATAGAGACGCGCATGACGGATATCCATGGGTGCCGGACGTTTAACGCAAACGCGAAGGAACGCCGTTGACCGACCGCAAAATTAATATGAGCGGTGTTTTCCAACAACCCACAATCGTCATTGCGGTTGCCGGGCGCGCCCGGCGCTCGTAGACTTCGAGACATTCGAAGCCTTGCTTGGCCAGCCTTGGGGGAATGCCATGCAAACAAAACATCTTTCGCGCCGGGACTTCGGCGCATTGCTGGGCTGGAGCGCGGCCGGTATCGGCGGCGCGGCCGGGCAAGTCGTTTTCAAACCCATCGCACTGCCGATCTATCCCAGCGTCGGCGCCGTGCGCGTCGCGTCGGTGAAGATGAGCGTCCTGCCGAACCCGCCGCCGGTCATGCTCGCCAACAAGAAACTTTGCGAACTGGGATTGGCGGCCGGCATTCATATCGGCGCGACAGTCGAGGTGCAGAGCAGGCCCGGAACGACGCCGGCCAATCTCGGCACGCTGCGGTTCCTGCAGCTGACTCATTATCACTATGAGCGCACGCCGTCATTTGCCGGCAACCCGAACGGCAAGGATTGCGCGCGGTCGCGGGCAAACTGGGAATTGGACGGCCAATACCCGTACCTGAATATTTCGGTTCGCTGCAACGCCGGTCCCAATACGATCAAGATGGCGGACAGCCCCCATGTTCCGACGGAGGCGCCGGGTCAGCCCGACGAAACGCTGACCGTAGCGCCCGGCGGCGTGTTTCAGACCTGGCTGATCTGGGAGCAGACGGACAACAACCAGCTGCCCAGCACGATCAACCCGCCCAGGCTGTACCCGCTGGCGCGCGTCGACTGGGTCTGGAACGGCACCGTCGTCAATGCCTATGCGAAGGGCACGAACTGCGATTCGATGGTCAACACATCGCCGGTCAATGGCTGGAATCTCGTCCAGCACGATTCCAGCACACGCGTCACGCTGGGCAAGGCGGCCGGGATGCCGCCGCCGCTCAAATTGCTGCCGTCGGCCAATCTGATCGTTTGGGGACCTTGCTGAGCGTTCAGATCGTGATCTGCGTGCCCAGTTCGACGACGCGGTTCGGCGGCAGCTGGAAGAAGCGCGCCGGCGACAGCGCGTTCGAGGCCAGCCACATATAGAGCGCGATGCGCCAGCTCTTCAGGTCGGGATGCTCGCCGGCGACCAGCGTCTCGCGGCCGAGGAAGAAGGTCGACGTGTCGGGATCGAGCGCCAGGCCGTGCAGGCGGCAGCGTTCAAGCGCCAACGGCACGTTGGGAAACTCGAAGAAGCCGAAGCGCAGCTTCACTTCGAAAAAGCCTTTGCCGAGCTTGTTGACCTCCACCCGTCGGGCGAGCGGCACCAGGGGAATGTCGTCCACCGTGATGCTGGCCAGCACGACGCGCTCGTGCAGCACGTGATAGTGCTTGAGGCTGTGCAACATCGGACCCGGTGTCACGTCGGTGCGCGCGGCGAGGAAGATCGCGGTGCCGGCGACGCGCTCCGCCGGGGCCCGCGGCAGGAACAGGTCAAGCGGCAGCGTGCCGTCGCGCTGATGGTCCATATGCACCCGGCGGCCGACGCGCCAGGTGTCGATCAATACGAACACAGTCGCAGCCATGGCGAGCGGTAGCCAGCCGCCCTGCACGACTTTGAGCGCATTCGACGACAGGAAGGCAAGATCGACGAGGCCGAGCGTGCCGAACACCGCGACGACGACCGGCAGGCGCCAATGCCATTGCCGCACCGCGACCACCGCGACGAGGAAGGTGCTGATGACCATGACGCCGGTGACGGCGATGCCGTAAGCCGCCGCCAGATTGTCCGACGTCTTGAAGATCAGCACGATGAGAACGACGCCGACCGCGAGCATCGCATTGATCCGCGGCACGTAGATCTGACCGCGCTCGGTCGCCGAGGTGTGCTTGATCTCCATGCGCGGCAATTGCCCCAACTGCACGGCCTGGCGCGTGATGGAAAACACGCCGGAGATCACCGCCTGGCTGGCGATGATCGTCGCCATGGTGGCGAGAATGACGACCGGATAATGCGCCCAATGCGGCGCCAGCGCGTAGAAGGTGTTCGAGGCGGAATGCGGATCGGAAAGCACCAGCGCGCCCTGGCCGAAATAGTTGAGCAGCAGGCCGGGCAGCGCGAAGAACAGCCAGGCGTTGCGGATCGGACGGCGGCCGAAATGGCCCATATCGGCGTAGAGCGCCTCGCAGCCGGTGACGGCCAGCACGACGGAGCCGAGCGCGACGAAGGCTGTCCAGGGCTCGGCGACGAAGATCGCGACGCCGTATTGCGGATCGATCGACCACAAGATCTCGGGATTGCGCAGGATCGCGGCGCCGCCGAGCAGCGCCATGACGATGAACCAGACGATCATGACCGGGCCGAACAGTTTGCCGATGCGCTCGGTGCCGAAGCGCTGCAGCAGGAAAAGGCCGACCAGAATGACCAGGGTGAGCGGCAGGATCGCGGCTTTGAGGCTCTCGCTCTCGACGCCGAGGCCTTCGACGGCGCTGAGCACCGAGATCGCCGGCGTCAGCATGCCGTCTCCGTAGAACAGCGCCAGGCCGGCGAGCGAGACCAGCGCGATGGCGGTCTTCAGGCGCCGGCCAAGGCCGCTCGAGCGATGCGCCAGCGCCGCCAAGGCCATCACCCCGCCCTCGCCATTGTTGTCGGCGCGCATGATGAAGAAGACGTATTTCACCGTCACCACGATCAGCAGCGACCAGAAGATCAGCGACAGCGCGCCCAGCACCGCCGGCGCCGCCGGCAAGGCGCCGCCGGCCGCGACGACCGACTGCTTGACGGCATAGAGCGGGCTGGTGCCGATGTCGCCGAACACCACGCCGAGGGCGCCGAGCGTCAGCCCCGCTTCGCGCCGCCAAGCCACCTGTGCCCTCGCCCCCGCCGTCATCTCAGATCGTCACCTGGGTGCCGAGCTCGACGACGCGGTTGGGCGGCAGATGATAGAACCGCGCCGGCGACAGCGCGTTCGAGGCCAGCTGCATGTAGAGCCAGGTGCGCCAGCGCCCCAGCACCGGATGCTCCGCCGGCACCAGCGTCTCATGGCCGATGAAGAAGGTCGCGGTCTCCATGTCCACGGCGATGCCGTAGGAGCGCGCCTCGGCCAGGGCGCGCGGCACGTCCGGCGTCTCGAAGAAGCCGTGATGGATGCGCACGCTGAAGAAACCCTTGCCGAGCTTCTCGACTTCGATGCGCTTGTCGGCGCGCACCAGCGGCTTGTCCTCGACCAGCACGTTGCACAGGATGACGCGTTCATGCAGCACCTTGTTGTGCTTGAGATTGTGCAGCAGGGCGCCGGGCACCACGTCGTTGCGCGAGCTCATGAACACGGCGGTGCCGGCGACGCGCATCGGCGTCTTGTCGGCACGCTCCAGGAACAGATTCATCGGCATGGATTCGTCGCGGATACGCTCCTGATGGGCGCGCCGGCCGATCCGCCAGGTCTCCATGACGATGAAAACGCCGGTGGCGATGGCAAGCGGCAGCCAGCCGCCTTGCGGGATCTTGAGCATGTTCGACAGCAGCATGGTGACGTCGACCAGGCCGAGCAGGCCGAACACGGCGATGGCGAGCTTGATGCCCCAATGCCATTGCCGCGCCGCGACGAGGCTGACGTGGAACGTGTCGATCACCATCACGCCGGTGACCGCGATGCCGTAGGCCGCCGCCAGATTGCTGGAGCTGCGGAAGACCAGCACGATAAGCACGACGCCGATCAAGAGCAGCGCGTTCATGCGCGGCACGTAGATCTGGCCATAGTCGGTCATCGAAGTGTGGCGGATTTCCATGCGCGGCAACTGGCCGAGCTGGACGGACTGGCGGGTGATGGAAAAGACGCCGGAGATCACCGCCTGTGAAGCGATGATGGTGGCGAAGGTCGCCAGGAACACCATCGGATAATGCGCCCAGGCCGGCGCCATGGAATAGAACGCCGTCGCGGCATGATGAGGATTGACCAGCAGCGAGGCGCCCTGACCGAAATAGTTCAGCATCAGAGCCGGCAGCGCCACGGCAAACCAGGCGAGCTGAATGGGACGGCGGCCGAAATGGCCCATATCGGCGTAGAGCGCTTCGCAGCCGGTGACCGCGAGGACGACCGAGCCGAGCGCGACGAAGGCGGTCCATGGTTCGTGAACGAAAAGCTCGATGCCCCAGAGCGGATTGAGCGCCGTGAGGATGATCGGCGCCCGCACGATCCAGCTGACGCCAAGGATCGCGAGCACGGCGAACCACACCACCATCACGGGACCGAAGATGCGGCCGATGCGGGCAGTGCCGCGGCTCTGGAACAGGAACAGCCCGACCAGGATGGCCAGCGTCAGCGGCAGGACGAGCGGCTCGAGCGAATGGCGCCCGACGGTGACACCCTCGACGGCGCTGAGCACCGAAATCGCCGGCGTCAGCATGCCGTCGCCATAGAAGAGGGCGAGGCCGAGGATCGCGCCGAAGCCGATCATCGCCTTGATGCGCCGGCCGAGCCGCGCCGAGCGATGCGCCAGCGTCGCCAGCGCCAGCACGCCGCCTTCGCCATTGTTGTCGGCGCGCATGATCAGGATGACGTATTTCAGGGTCACGATGATGATGAGCGCCCACAGGATGAGCGACAGGGCGCCGAAGATCGCATCGTGCGCGGGCAGAGCGCCGCCCGTGGCCAGCACGGTTTCGCGCATCGCATAGAGCGGGCTGGTGCCGATATCGCCGAACACCACGCCGAGCGCGCCCAGCGTCAGCATGGCGTCGCGCTTGAGCGAACGCGGCGCGCCGACGGCCGCATGGGCGCCGCCATCGACGCCGGCAAGCGGATCGTTCGCAGCGGCGGCGCTGAGGTCGGGCTTACTCACGGGGTGTTTTGGGGCTCATCCGGCGGTCGCGTAGCTGGCCTTGTTGGTTTGCGACGCTCTCGCCCCCTGACGGGCGGGACTCAGCGGTGCGGCGCACCGATGCGGGCGGGGAAAATAGGCTTGTCGCCGGGCGCTTCAAAGAGGGGCGAGGCGGAATAGCGCAGTTTTCTGCTATCCCTTTGACTTAGCTATATTATCCGTAATAATCTGTGGCTGAGCGGGGGCGCAGCGATGACAGTGACGCTTTTCACGGCCGACGATTCCTTCGGCAACGTCGAGTTGTGGGTCACGGATGGAACGTCCGCCGGCACCAGCCTCGTCAAGAACATCAACCCGAGCAATTTCGCCGGCTCGAACCCTGCGAACGACATGGTGCAGGGCGACTTGGTCCCGACCGCCTTCGCCGTCCTCGACGGCTTCGCCTATTTCACAGCCGACGACGGCACGCACGGTCCACAAATTTGGCGCTCGGACGGCACCGCCGCCGGCACGGTTGAAGTCACCGACATGGGCAAGGGCGCCAACGCCGATGTCCCGTTCAAGATCCTGGATATCCTGGTCGCCAACAATCTTCTGTTCTTCATGCGTTACGACCCGTCCACGTTCAACTCGTCCGATCTGTACATCACGACGGGCACGCCGGGCTCGACACCGACCCTGGTGGCCCATATGGGCAACGTCCAGGACATGACGGTCAGCGGCAACCGCGTCTATTGGGCCGAGAACGGCATCCTCGGCGGCTCCAGCGGCCTCTTCAGCAGCGACGGCATCAACGGCGTCCAGCAGATCACCGGCACGACGGATAACCTCAGGCTGTTCGATGCCAACGGCACGCTCTATTCGGTCCACGGCACCCAGATCGACAGGGTCGTGGGAAACAGCGTGACGCCGATCGCCTATGCGACGACCGGCAGGCTGGATACGACGTCGGGTTTCGTAAACGCCAACGGCGACGTTTTCTTCGGCACCAGAGACATCCTGGGCTTCTACACCTCGCTCTATTGCATCAAGGCGGGCGCCGCCAGCGCGACGACGCTGTCGACGGATTTTCACAATCTCGATCCGGTCGAGGGCTTCGCGGCGCTGGGCAACAAGCTGGTCTTTTTCGACGACGGCGACGTCAACGAGGAAGTCTGGGTGTCCGACGGCACGGCCGCCGGCACGGTGAAATTGCTCGACGTCAATCCGGCGCGGCCGATCGGCGCCCTGACCGACATCGTGAACGAATTCGTGACCGTCGGGAACGTCGTCTTCTTCCAGGAGAACGACAATTCCGGCAATGCGCTGCTGTGGAAGACGGACGGCACCGTGGCCGGCACGGTCATGGTCAAAGAGATCGAGCCGGGCAGCTACAATGACGCCGCCTTCTTCCTGCAGAACATGACAGCGCAGGACGGGCTGCTCTATTTCAGCGCCAATAACGGCATCGACGGCATGGAGCTGTGGCGCAGCGACGGAACGGCGGCGGGCACCCATCAGGTCAAGGCGCTCAACTCTTTCACAACACCCAACGTCACCGCGCCGCTCAGCCAGGCGGCGATCCTGGCCGGCGCCACCTATTTCATGAGCGGCGACATCGTCCATGGCAACGAATTGTGGGCCACCGACGGGACGTCCGCGGGCACGCATATGGTGCTCGACATCAATCCCGGCTTCCAGGATTCGCAGCCCGGCAATCTGAAGACCGCCGGATCGAATCTTTTCTTCACCGCCAGCGACGGCGTCCACGGCAACGAACTGTGGGTCAGCGACGGCGTGGCCAACCACACGCACATGGTCGCCGACATCGATCCGGGGAAGGACGGCGGCCTCCTGTCCGAATCTGAACTCGGCTACTACGGCGGCGGCAGCGCGCTGACGACGGTGTTCGGCAATTCCGTCCTGTTCCTGGGCTTCGACGGTGTCCATGGCCCGCAGACCTATATCAGCGACGGCACCCGCGCCGGCACCAAGCTGCTGTCCGATGCCTTCGCGGGAGCAGACAGCTATGCGATCGCCGGCAGCCATCTGTTCTTCACGACCGCGCCAGCCTCCGGCGGCGAAGACCTGTGGCTGACCGACGGCAGCGCCGGCGGGACGCAGATGATCGAGCAGCTTCCCGGCGCGGCCGGCAATACCAGCCTCAGCCCCGCCACCAGCGTGGTGCTGGGCAGCACGCTGTACTTCGCGGTCAATGACGGCGTCCACGGCCAGGAATTGTGGAAGAGCGACGGCACCGCGGCGGGAACCGGCCTAGTCAAGGACATCAATGCCAACGGCGCGGCCGGCTCGGCGCCCCACAATCTTATAACCTCCGGCGGCAAGCTGTACTTCCTCGCCGACAGCGGCGACAGCCATGGCGCGCAGGTCTGGTCCAGCGACGGCACGGCCGCGAACACCGTCGCAACCACCACCTCGCTGTCCTTCATCCAGTCGCTGACCGCGACCAGCGGCGACCTGTTTTTCCGGGACAGCACCGGTCTTTACGCGACCGATGGCGGCGCGGCGGTAGCGCTGGGCGCAACCGCGCTGCCGCAAGGCACGGACCCCTTCGCCAACAGCACATTCCTCACCGCCTTCGGCAGCGGCGTGTTCTTCAAATCCCTCGACGTGGGGCATGGCGTCGAATTGTGGTTCAGCGGCGGCACCCCGGCGACCACGGCGATGGTCGCCGACATCAATCCGTCGGGTGATTCGTCCCCGTCCAATCTCGCCGTCGCCGGCGGGCATCTGTTCTTCTCCGCCAATGACGGCGCGCATGGCGCCGAGCTTTGGCTCAGCGACGGCACGGCCGCCGGCACGCACATGATCAAGGACATCATGCCGGGAGGCGCGGGCTCAGCCATTTCCGGCATGGAGGCGGTCGGCGGCGATGTCATGTTCGTGGCCAGTGACGGTCTGCACGGCAATCAGTATTGGCTCAGCGACGGGACCAGCGCCGGCACCATCATGCTCAGCAATATGCTGACAGGGATCGGTTCGGACCCCGGCAATTTCACCTTGCTGCCGGGCGAGGCGCCGCTGACGCTGACCGGAACGGCCAATGGCGAGACGCTCACCGGCCAGGGGGGCAACGACACGCTCGCGGGCCTCGGCGGCGACGATACGCTCCTGGGCCTGGGCGGCAACGACATGCTGACCGGCGGCGCCGGCAACGACGCGATCGACGGCGGTGCGGGCGCCGACACCGCAATGTTCTTAGGCACGCTGGCGAGCTATGGCATCGCCTACAACGCCGGCACGCAGACCTTTACGGTGACCGACAACAGTCCCGGCGCCCCCGACGGCACCGATACGGTCAAGAACGTCGAGAAATTCCAGTTCTCCGACGGATACGTCGCCGTCGACACCGGCAACACCGCGCCGTGGTTTTCCCAGACCGTTCAGCTCGACGGCGCGGGCAGCATCGCAGCGACGACCATTGTCCTCGATGGCGGGGACAGGTGGGTGAACGCGGTCGATACGGTGGGCGGATCGCCGTTCCAGTGGGCCACAAGCCATTACGACGAAAACGGCAATCTTCTGGAGACCACGACCCTCAACGACGACAATACGCACACCCTGACGATCTACGACGCCCAGAACACCGGCACCTGGGCCAATGCCGTCATCACCTACGATACGCATTGGAACATGATCGGCGTCACCGGCACGCGCGATAACGGCACGCATGGCGTTTCGTTTTCCGAAGTCGTATCCGTCTTCGACACGCTGGCGTGGTTCGCCACGCCCTACGATCCCAATGCGGGGACGCCGCAGACCTACAACGCGGCGATACCGAGCGTCACGCTGACCGGCGGCGGCAACTTCGATGCGCTCTACGGCTTTAGCGGCAACGATGTGCTCAATGGCGGCGGCGGACACAATATTCTGTGCGGCGGCGCGGGCAACGACACGCTGATCGGCGGGACGGACAGCGACTTCTTCCTGTTCGGGCCGGGCGACGGGCTGGACACGGTCACGGGCTTCACGCCCGGCGATCTGAGCGGCGATCAGATCCAGCTGTACGGCATGGGCATCGCGAATTTCGCGGCGGTGCAGGCGCTGATGAGCCAGGTGGGCAGCGACACGGTGATCGCCTTCGATGCGCAGGACCACATCACCCTGCACAACGTGACGATGTCCCAGCTCAACGCCGGGGACTTCCTGTTCGGTTAGCGATCGTCGCCGGAATCGTCCGAGTCGTCGTTCGCGGCGGCGATCTGCCGGGCGATCGGGTCGGCCGCATCGGGCGTCTCGTTGCGGGCGACGAGCGGATTGCCGTTGGCCGGGTTCGGGCTGATGAAGCCCTGCACGTTGTAGACCTTGGTGCCCCACGAGCCGCTGCGGATGTTCCAGACCTTGACCTGAGTCCAGTCATTGTTGTCGCTGACATCGATCACCGGATCGTTGACATAGACCGCGCCGTCGTCGAGCCAGTTGGCATGGTCGATGAGAATCTTGCGCGACGAGACGATGCGGCGCACGACCGCGACATGGGCGCGGTGGCGCCCGGCATAGCCGTTCAGGACCATCACATTGCCGACGATCGGCGTGTCGCCGCGGGCATAGACGCCGGCCGCCTTGTCCCACCAGGTGTAGGCGTCGCCATGGATGTTCACGCCGGAATGCTCGCGGGCATAGGGCACGCATTGCAGGGCCGTGCCCTCGACGGTCGCAGGCGCGGCATCATCGCCGGGGAACGGAAGGTCGGCATCGGCCGTTGCAGGTGTAGCGGCGCCGCCGCTGCGGGCATAGTCGAAATCGGTCGAGGTCAGCTGCGTGACGCTCATGCCGCCGCAGCCGCCAAGCGTGGCGCACAGGCAGGCAAGGCTGAGGATTCGGACGACCGATCCTGAACTCATGAGATTTGCCCCTCTTACGGCTGTGCAGCGGCCAGGGAAGCCACGTTACAGACGCCGGTTCAAAACGCAGTTAGAGATTTGAACGGCATTTGAAAAGCTAAAATTTTAATTGCTTTTTCCGTTATTCTCCGGACGGAATTTGGCGCCTTGGCAGCTGATTTGTCGATCCGGACAATCCCATAGCCCCGATCGAGACCAGGCCGGTGACGGCGAAAAAGAAGAACGGGGCGCTCCAGGCCTGCTCGGCAAAGGCGAAAATCGGCAGCAGAAGCCCGGCAACCAGTTCCGGGCCGCCGCGCCAGCCGCCGACATAGCGCTCGCCGGGCCGCAAAGTGCGGTGAAAATGCATGTGGGAACTGAAGAAAGCCTCGAAGGTCGCCCGCGTGTTGGCGAGGATGAGACCCGAAGGGAACACCACGGCCAAGGCGATCGAGCGGGCGATGCAGGGCAGCCGCTCCCGTCCCAGCATCTTCTGGCCTAGGTACAAATACCCGGTCGAGGCGATCAGTCCGAGGGCGGAGACCGACAGGCCGAGCAGCGACACGCTCATGATGTAGACGATGTTCATGTACATCAGCGTCAGGCTGATCACGGCGCTGGTGAAGGCGAGCGTGTAGAAGGCGAACTGGCACATCTGCAGCGACATCGCCGCCTTCTTCCACAGCGGCATGGCGCTGGCCCAGATCAGCGGCAGAAGCTTGCGCGCGGTCTGCGCGTGACCCTTGGTCCAGCGCGCCTGTTGTGCGCGCCAAGCCGCCGCCGTCTCCGGCAGCTCGCCGGGCACTTCGATGTCGGAGAGCATGACGGTGCGCCAGCCCTTCATGGCGCAGCGCATGGAAAGATCGAGATCCTCGGTCAGCGTGTCGCCGGTCCAGCCGCCGCCATTGTCGATCGCGGCCCTGCTCCAGACGCCCGCCGTGCCGTTGAACGACATCGGCAAACCGGCGCGAAAGCGGCCTTCCTGCTCGACGGCGAAATGCGCGTCGAGCAGCATGCCTTGCGCCCGCGTCAGCCAGTTCTTGGTGCGGTTGGCATGGCCCCAGCGCGCCTGCGCGTAGGCCACGCCCTGGTCGGCGACCAGCGCCGGCACGGTGCGGCGCAAAAAATCGGTCGGCGGCACGAAATCGGCATCGAAGATGGCGACATAGGGCGCGTCGGAATGTTTGAGGCCGAAGGCCAGATTGCCGGCCTTGAAGCCGGAGTTCTCGCCGCGGCGGAGCACTTTCAAATTCACGTCCTGCGGCACGACGCTCAGAATCGCGCGAACGAGGTCTTGCGGATCACCGCTGCGGCCGTCGTCGAGGACCTGGATCTCCAGCTTGTCCAGCGGCCAGTCCAGCCGCGAAGCCGCCGCCGCGACGCGCACGGCCAAGGGTCCTTCGTCGCAAACCGGCAACTGAACCAGGACGCGCGGCAGCGCTTCATCCGGCAAGAGCGGCATACGCACGCGCGGCGCCATGCCGAACAGGCGGAAATAGCCGAGGACCACGAGCTGGATGGAAAGCACCGCGATGACGACGAGGACGCCGGCAAGCATGCATTGCAGGATCAAGGACAAACCGGTCATGCGAAGCGTTCGGACCCCACTCAATATTCCGAAGATAACGCCCCGTTGGACCGGGGGGTGCATTTGCCCGCGACTTTGTAACGGGGGCGTTGGCTTTAGCAAGTGCGAGGCGGCTTTTCTCAACCGGCGGTGGAGCTCAATCGAGGGTCCGGCGGAAGCGCAAAAGGGCCAGAGTTCCCGCCACGACGAGGAAAACAAACAGGGGCCAAACGTCCGGCCAGATTTCCACAGGTCCGTTGCCCTTGAGCAAAATGCCGCGGACAACCCGCAGGAAATGGGTGACGGGCAGGACCTCGCCGATCCACTGAGCCCAGACCGGCATGCCGCGGAAAGGGAAGGCGAAGCCGGAGAGCAGAATCGCCGGCAAAAGAAAGAAGACCATCATCTGCATGGCCTGGAGCTGGTTCTGGGCGATGGTCGAGAAAGTGTAGCCGACCGCCAGATTGGCGGCGATGAAGACGACCAGCACGCCGGAGAGCAGCGTCAGCGAACCGATCATCGGCACGCCGAAGATCAGCCTGGCGGCGAGCAGGACCAGCAGCGCCTGGACGAAGCCGACCAGGATGTTGGGCGCGATCTTGCCGATCATGATCTCCACCGGATGCAGCGGCATGGCCAGGAGATTTTCGTAGGTGCCGCGCTCGCGCTCGCGGGTCAGCGCCATCGAGGTCATCAGCACCATGGTCATCGTCAGGATGACGCCGAGCAGGCCGGGCACGATGTTGTATTGCGTGATGCCCTCGGGATTGTAGAGCCGGTGCACGATGGTATCGAACGCCGGCGGCGACTGCGCCCGCGCCGCCAGCGGGCCCTTGAGATCGTCGCGCAACGCCTCAGCCACCAACTCGCCGAGCGAAGCGACGGCGTTGGAGGCCGAGGCCGGATCGCTGGCGTCAGCCTCGATCAGCAGTTGCGGCCGCGCGCCGCGGATGAGGTCGCGGCTGAAATTCGCCGGGATCTCGACGACGAAGGACACCTTGCCCTCGCCCAACAGGCGCTTGGCGACGGCGGGCGAATTGGTCGCTTCGACGATTTCGAAATAGCCGGAATTGGCGAGCGCCGAGACGATGGAATCCGAGAAGACGCCCGGATCGGAGATCGAGACCGCGGTCGGCAGATGCTTGGGATCGTTGTTGATGGCAAAGCCGAACAGCAGCATCTGCAGAAGCGGCACGCCGAGGATCAGGCCGAAGGTCATGCGGTCGCGCCGCATCTGGATGAATTCCTTGGCCAGCACGGCGGCGATGCGGCGGAAGGAGAAGCGGGAGGTCATGCGAGCTGCCCAAAGGACTTCCCCCTCGCCCCCGCTTTAGCGGGGGAGAGGGCGGGGTGAGGGGGTGGCGACGCCAACCTGAAATTGGAAAATCGAGTGCCTTGCCGATGCAAAGCGCTTCGTTTGTCCGGCCTGTGTCCCGGCCCAAGCACCCCCTCACCCGGCCCTCTCCCCCGGAGGGGGAGAGGAAAAAGTAGGGAGATAACCCCTTGAAAACGTTCAATCGGTGTACATTCGAACCATGGGTTCGGATAAGGGGGGTGGGGGGTCATGGGACGTCCCCAGAGCCGCGCTCCTGCAGCTGGATGAAGACGTCTTCCAAGCTGGGGGCGGCCTCGCGGATCGTCAAGCCCTTGTCGCCCGAAAACGGCGCCAGCGCTTTTTGCAGCGCGTCGCGGTCGCGGCCGCTGACATGCAGCGCCGCGCCGAAGAAGGCGACGAATTCGACGCCGGGCCGCCCATGCAATTTGGCGGCGAGAGTGCGGGCGCCATCGCCTTCAACGATGAAGGTGAAGAGTCCCGATTGCGCGATCACTTCGGCAACCGTGCCGCGCGCGACGATGTTGCCGAGGTTGATGAAGACCAGGCGGTCGCAGCGCTCGGCTTCGTCCATGTAATGCGTGCTGACCAGGACGGTGATGCCGTCGGCGCTGAGGCGGTGGATCTCGTCCCAGAAATCGCGCCGCGCTTTGGGATCGACGCCGGCGGTCGGCTCGTCGAGCAGCAGCATCCTGGGCTGGTGCAGCATGCAGGCGGCGAGCGCGAGGCGCTGTTTCCAGCCGCCGGAGAGATCGCCGGCCAGCTGGTTCTGACGTTGCTCGAGGCCGAGGCGTTCGAGCGTCGCCGTGACGGCGGCGCGCACGTCGGGCAATTCATAGACCCGCGCCACGAAATCCAGATTCTCGCGGATCGAAAGATCCTCCCAGAAGCTGAACTTCTGGGTCATGTAGCCGGTTTCGCGCTTGATGCGTTCGGATTGGGTGCGCAAATCGTAGCCGAGGCAGGTGCCGGCGCCTTCGTCGGCGCGCAACAGGCCGCACAACATGCGGATGGTGGTCGTCTTGCCCGAACCGTTGGGACCCAGAAAGCCCCAGACTTCGCCGGTGGGCACGGCGATATCGGCGTGGTTGACCGCGACCTTGGCGCCGAAGCGCTTGGTCAGGCCGTGCACGTCGATGGCGAGTTCGGTTTTAGTATCAGAAGAGGGCATCTAAAGCGGCCGCACGTCGACGGGCTGGCCGGGATTGAGTTTCAATCCGCCGGGGCTGCGCGCCTCGACCTTGAACACCAGCTTCTCGCGGCTGCCGATGGAGAAGATCACCGGCGGGGTGAACTCCTGTTGCTGGGCGATGAAGGTGACGGTCGCGGTGATACCCGGCGCGCAGCCGTCGCAGGAGATCGCGACGCGCTGGCCGAGTTTGAGATGGGCGAACTGGCTCTCCGGCACGAAGAAGCGGACATAGACATTCTGCGGCGGCAGAATGGAGACCACCGGCGTCATCGCCGGCGCGTATTCGCCGGTGCGGAACAAGACGTCCTCGACCCGGCCCGACGTGCGCGCGACGACGTCGCGTTCGGACAATTGGTAGGCCGCGCTCGACAGGCCGGCGCGCGCCTGCGCGATGCCGGCGTCGATCTGGGCGACATGCGCCGCGGCAGATTCGTAGCCGGCTTTCGCGACGTCATAGGCCTGTTTGGTGCCGGCCTTCTCGGCCAGAAGATTGGCCTGGCGCGCCAGTTCCTTTTGCGCCAGCGCCAGATTGGCCACGGCTTCGACACGCTGGGCTTCGGCGAGCGCGATGGCGGCGTCGGCCTGGTCGCGCAGCGAGGCCTGGGTCGTATCGTCCAGGGTGAACAAGAGGTCGCCCGACTTCACCGCGTCGCCGCGCTTGACCGCGACGCGCGCCAGCCAGCCGGCCTGCGGCGCGGCGATGAAGGCGTTGTCGCCTTCGGCATAGCCGAGCCAGGCATCATCCTGTTTCCCGCCGCAGCCGGCGAGCAACAGACAGAGGATGAAAATCAAACGCCCGCGCGCCGGCCGAATTGTCGCTTGCTTCATGACGCGGCTCCTTCGGGGCTGAGCCCGCGAAACAGGACATCGAGATGGGCCGCGATCAGGCCCTTGAAGTCGTAAGGCTCGGGATCGAGATGGCTGAAAGTCACGCGCCAGATGGCGCTGAGCAGGGCCGGCGCGATGCAGAGCCGGGCGATGTGCTGCGGCGGGAGATCGCCGCGGAATTCGCCACGCACGATGCCGCGTTCGATGAGGCCGGTGAGCAAGCCGAGGCCACGCTCGATCACTTCGAAGCGATAGAATTCCGCCAGCCAGGGGAAGTTGGCGCTCTCCGCGATGACGATCTTGGGCAGCGCGACCTTGTTGCTGTCGATCAGCACGCCGAACATGGTCGTCATGACAAGACGCAACAGAAACCGCGCCGAGCCTTCGAAGCTGGCGATATCGGCGGTGACGGTGCCCAGCGCCTTGCCGATCTCCTCGCGCACCAGCGATTTGAACACCGCCTCCTTGTTCTCGAAGTAGAGATAGATCGTGCCCTTGGTGACGCCGGCCGTTCTGGCGATGTCTTCCATGCGGGCGGCGGCGAAGCCCTTGGCGGCGAAGACCTTGAGGGCGGCGTCGAGAATCTCGGCGGGCCTCGCCTGTTTGCGGCGGGTCCAGCGCTGTTCGGGAGCGGGTGCATTCATGGCCGAATATTACTAACTGACCAGTCAGTTATAAAGCGGAAATCTCGTAGGCCAACCTCGCGGGAACTTCGCATAGAGTGTCGCCGTTGTCGGGTATGGCAGGAGAACCGCCATGACTTTCAAACACCTAGCTGCAGCCTTGGCTCTTCTGGCGCTCGCCGGCTGCGCCCTGCCCTCACCCTACCAGCCGGCGCAGAACGACCACGCGACCGGCTATTCCGACCAGAGGCTGGCCGACAACCGCTTTCGCGTCAGCTTCAACGGCAATTCGGTGACCCGCCGGCCGACGGTGGAGAATTTCCTGCTGCTGCGCGCGGCCGAGGTGACGCGGGACGCGGGCTATGCCTGGTTCGTCTTCGACACCAGGAATACCGAGGCCAAGACCACCTATCACACCGCCTTCGCCGGTTATCCCGGCGCCTTCGGCTGGTATTGGCACAGCTGGCCCTACGATCCCTGGGATCCCTATTGGGCCGGCGGCGAAAGCATGCCGACGACGCGCTACGAGGCCACCGCCGAGATCGTCCTGCTGACGCCCGACCAGGCCAAGGCCGATCCGCACGCGCTGCAGGCGTCCGACGTGATCGCGCGACTGGGGCCAGCGGCCGCACCGGCGCCGGCGAATTAAGCGCCGCGCCGCAGACGCAGGCGCGTGACTTCACCTTCGCGCGTCACACTGACGACCGCATGCGATTCCTGGTTGCACATATGCGGGATATCGACGGCAGCGAGCGGATCGTCGGCCACGATCTCGAGCTCGGCGCCGGGGCCAAGGCGCGCCAGCGCCCGCCGCGCGAACAGGGCCGGCAGCGGGCATTTGAGGCCGCGCAGATCAAGCGCTTCCGGCGCGAAGTCGGGCATGGTTTCTGATCCGTTAACCCTCTAGGCCTATCTTTTTAAAACAACGATTTTCCTGTCACGGGCCGCATGGGACTCATCGACGCCGTTCGCCGCGAATCCACTTATATATCGGCGGTCGCCCGCACGCTGATCGGCCTGCGCGGCACCACGCCCGACAGCCCGCGTACCATCGTCGACATCGTCGAGGCCCAGGCGCGCGCCACGCCCGACGCCGTCGCTTTCTATTACCACGACCGCACGCTCAGCTATGGCGAACTCGACGCTTATGCCAACCGCGTCGCCCGCTGGGCAAGCGGCGCGGGAATCGGGCGCGGCGACGTGGCGGCGCTGTTGATGGAGAATTGCCCGGAATATGTCGCGACCTGGCTCGGCCTGCTCAAGGTCGGCGCGGTCGTCGCCCTGATCAACACCAATCTGCGCGGCCTTGCGCTGGCCCATTCCATCGCCATCGCCGAGGCCAGGCATGTCATCGTCGGTGCCGAACTCGCCGAGACGTTTTGCGAAGCCGCGCCGCAGATCGCGCCCCGGCCCGTCGCCTGGAGTGCCGGCGGCGCGATGCAGGGGCTGGAAGATTTCGACGCGGCGCTCGCCGGCCAGTCCGGCGACGCGGTGGACACGGCGTTACGCGCCGGCGTCACAGCCAAAGACAAGGCATTCTACATCTACACCTCGGGTACGACGGGCCTGCCCAAGGCGTCGAACTTCACGCATCTGCGCATGCTGTTCATGATGCACGGCTTCGCCGGCGGGTTGAACGCCAAGGCGTCGGACCGGATGTACAATGTGCTGCCGCTCTATCATTCGGCCGGCGGGGTGTGCGCCATCGGGCCGGCGCTGCTCACCGGCGGCTCGGTCATCCTCAAGCGCAAGCTGTCGGTGCACGAATTCTGGGACGATGTGCACCGCTACGACGCGACGCTGTTCCAGTATATCGGCGAATTGTGCCGCTATCTGCTGAACGCGCCGACTTCGCGCTTCGAGCGCGGCCACAAGATCCGCGCCATCACCGGCAACGGGCTGCGCCCCGAGATCTGGAAGAACTTCCAGGCGCGGTTCGCGATTCCGAAAATCATCGAGTTCTACGGCGCCACCGAAGGCAATGTCTCGATGCTGAATTATGACGGCACGGTCGGCGCGGTGGGACGCATTCCACCCTACATGCGGCGCATCCTGACCACGCGGATCGTGAAGTTCGACGTCGAGCACGAAATGCCGGTGCGCGGGCCGGACGGCTTCTGCATCGAATGCCCCGACGGCGAGGCCGGCGAGGCGATCGGCATGATCGCCGACCAGCCCGGCAAGACCTTCGACGGCTACAGCAAGGACGGCGACTCGCAGAAGAAGATCCTGCATGGCGTGTTCGAGGCGGGCGATTCTTGGTTCCGCACCGGCGACCTGATGCGACGCGACGCTAAAGGCTATTTTTATTTCGTCGACCGCATCGGCGACACCTTCCGCTGGAAAAGCGAGAACGTGGCAACCAGCGAAGTCTCAGAGGCGCTGGGCGTCGTCGCCTGCGTCAAGGAAGCCAATGTCTACGGCGTGGCGATCCCCGGCATGGACGGACGCGCCGGCATGGCGGCGCTGGTGACGGGAACGGGGTTCGATATCGCCAAACTGGCCGACGCCCTGGCCGGCAATCTGCCGCCCTATGCGCGCCCGGTGTTCGTGCGCCTGCTGCCGGAACTGGAAATCACCGGCACATTCAAGCAGCGCAAGGTCGAGCTGGTGAAAGACGGCTTCGATCCGGCCGCGATCCGCGATCCGCTCTACTGGCTCGATCATGCGAGCGGGCGGTACGAAGCGCTGACGGCAGAGATATATGCGGCGATCGTCGGCGGGAAGGTGAAGTTTTAGCTTTGCCTTTTCCTCCCCCCGTAACAACGGGGGCGGAAAGTCAGAACACCACTTCCGCCGCCGGTTTCACATCGGCGAAGGCGCCGGCCATGGTGCGGTTCTGGATCGCGACGATGGTTTCGGCCTTCGCCACCTTGGTGTCGCCGGTCGAGTGGGCGTCGGAGACCAGCGTCACCGTGTAGCCCCGCTCATGTGCGCCGCGGATCGCCGAGTCGACGCAGTATTCGGACTGCATGCCGGTGACGACGAGATGATCGATGCCGGCGCGTTTCAGCTTGGCGTCGAAATCAGTGCCGTGGAAGGCGCTGGAATTGTGCTTCACCGTCACGTCGTCGCCGGGCTGCGGCGCGATGGCGTCGTGAAAGGGAAAACCGGGCTTGCCGGGCTGGAAGGGGTGATCGCCGGTGCCGTGGTGCTGCACGTACATGATCGGCGTGCGTGACGCGCGCGCCTTGGCGATCAACGCGGCAATGCGCGCGAGGACGCCGTCGCCGTCATAGGGCGGATAGTCGGGATGCTCCCACATGCCCTTCTGCACATCGATGATCACCAGCGCCTTGCTCAAAGCGAAAACTCCGTGACGGGGGTCCATTTCAATTTGCGCCGGTCGCCGCGGCCCGACGCGTCTTCGCCGCTGAAATCGTTGGCGGCGCCGACAATGTCATAGGCCGGCACGGGACGGAAGGTGTTGGCGTTGACGGTGATGTAGCGCTCGCCGCCGTCTTCCATCATGGCGCCGACGAAGACGCCGCAGTCGCGGCAGATCAGGAAGTCGGCGGTGTTGAGGCCGAAGCGATAACGTAGAAGCTTTGTTACGTCGCGCACCCGGATCGCCATCGTACCGTTGGGATCGGATGTGGTGCGTGCGCCGTGAGCGCGGCAGAAGCCGCACTGGCAGGCGCGCAGGCCGAGCGCGTCGAGGCCGGCGCTGGCCTCGAACAGATAAGAGATGTTGCCGCAATGACAGCGGCCTTCGAAGTGGTGCGTCATGTGAGTGAGGATAGCGCAAGAAACGATTGGGGAGGTGGCAGCTGCATGCATGCCCCCTCCCCGAAAAATGCTGCGCATTTTTCGACCCTCCCGTGAACGGGAGGGTTTAACTACTCCGCGGCCTTCGCGGTTTTCTTCGCCTGCTCTTCATTGTGCTTGACGATGGTCGCCATGGCGGCGGTCATGGCGGCGCCGATGAATTTTTCCTTGTTGTCGCCGGCCCAGTTGTAGGCTTCCTCGCGCTTGCTATTGGCGCCGTTGATCACCGGCGTCACATGGCGCTGCCACAGTTCGTAGGACTTCTTGGTGTTCTCGAAGTTCGCCCAATTGTGCGCCAGCTGCAGGAAGACGCCGAACTCGCCCTGCTTGGCCTGCAGGCGGCGAATCTGCGCCACGGCATCGTCCGGCGTGCCGACGACGATGGCGCCCGACTCGGCCAACTGCTCGATGGTCTGGGTCTCGGTGCCCTGGCGGCCGGCGACGCCGGCGATGTTGCCGAAATAGTTCTGCCATTTGGCGATGCCGAATTTGACGTTCTCGAAGGCCTCAGCGCGGGTCTCGGCGATATGCACCGGGCCGACCAGGCGCAGCTTTTCCGGATCCATCTTGCGGCCGTTCTCGGCGGCGACGTCGTTCGCCACCTTCCAGTTGATGCCGAGCGCGTCATAGCCGCCGGCCTGGGTGGCGGCGACGCACAGCATGCCGAAACCATGCTTGCCGGCGAGCTTGCCGCCCGACGGCGTGACGGACGACGCCACCGCGATCTCGGGATGCGGCCAGGTGTAGGGCTTGAGCTGCAGCGTCGCGTCGACCAGCGTGAACCAGTCCGATTTGTGCGTCACGCGCTCGCCGGCGAAGAGGCGCAGGATGATCTCGATGGCCTCGACCATACGGTCGCGCTGGGTGTTCGGATCGATGCCCATCGAGAAGGCGTCCGACGGCAGCAGGCCGGGCCCGACGCCGAACATGAAGCGGCCGCGGGTCTGGTGATCGAGCTGGATGACGCGGTTCGCGGCCATCAGCGGGTTGTGATAGGGCAGCGAGATCACGCCCGAGCCCAGCATGATGCGCCTGGTGCGCTCGGCTGCGGCTGCGATGAAGACTTCCGGGCTGGAGATGATTTCGTAGCCGGCCGAATGATGCTCGCCGATCCAGGCCTCTTCGTAGCCGAGCTTGTCGAGATGATCGATCAATTCCAGATCGCGCTGGATGCACAGCGTCGGGTCTTCGTCGACGGGATGAAAGGGCGCGAGGAAGATGCCGTTCTTGAGTTTGATGGCCATGGCGCGGTCTCCAAATGTCTGAAGGAATAGGGGTGGCGGTTTATTGCATATCGTCCTGCGGCGCGCAGCCTCAAACGCCGGGTGGCGGTTTGAAGCCGCCCAATCCTTCCTCTACGGCGGCGGCAAAATCGAACAGGCGGTCTTCGCCGTTCCACGGACCGACGATCTGCACGCCGACCGGCATGCCCTTCGCGGTCTGACCCGCCTGCACCGCCAGCGCCGGCGCGTGCAGCGCGGTCGCCAACGATATCCAGGAGAGCATGCTGATGTAAGGCACCGAGGTGCCGTCGACGTCGAGCAGGCGATCGTTGAAAGGCACCTCCTGCTGATGCGGGAACGGCGGCACAATTCCGATCGGCATGAGGATGGCATCGTAGCGGCGGAAGAACTCCGCGAGTTTGCCTTTCATGGCCTGCCGCCTCACCTGCGCATTCGCGTAATCGCGATAGCTGGGCGCGACGCGCAGCCGGTAGGCGGCGGCCGGCGCCGCCGGGCCGCCTTCGGCGACGAGTTTCAGATCGGCGTCGCGCTGTGCCTCGAACGATTTTATGACTTCGCTGGGGAATCCCATGGCGATGATCGGGATCAGCATCGCGGTATAGGTGTCCATGAGCGCGGCACCGTCGACGGCGGGCTTGGCGTGTTCCACATGCGCGCCGGCCGCCGCCAGCACGCCGGCAGCGCGCTTGACGCCGCCCTTCACCTCGGCCGCGAGCGGCCAGGTCGGTTCTTCGTCCCAGACCGCGACCCGCGCCGTCTTCACATCGCGCCGCGTCTGTTCCGGCGTGCCCTTGAGGACGCTCCACAGGAGTTTCAGATCATCGACATTGCGCGCCATGGGACCGAAGACGCCGAAGTCCACGTCGACATATTCTTCCGGCAAGGGTGGGATGTGGCCGTGACCATCGAGCGAGCCCCAAGTGGTCTTGAGCGCGGTGACGCCGCAGAAGTTCGCCGGCTGACGCAGAGAGCCGCCGATGTCCGAGCCGATCTCGAGCGGCGTCACACCGCAGGCGAGCGCCGCAGCCGCGCCGCCGGACGAGCCGGCGGGTACCTTCGTCACGTCGTAAGGATTGTTGGTCGTGCCGTGGACGTCGTTGTAGGTCTGATAGTCGCCGAGCATGAACGGGACGTTGGTCTTGCCCCAGATGACGGCGCCGGCCTTGCGCGCGGATGCCACCACCGCCGCGTCGGCGCAATTCTTCGGCCGGTCTTTCAGGGCCGGATTGCCGCTGACGGCCGGCATGTTCTCGACGTCGAAGCCGTCCTTGATCGTCATGGGCAGGCCGGCGAGCGGGCCGAGCGCCGCGCCCTTGGCGCGCGCCGCGTCGATGGCGGCGGCATCCTTCTGTGCACGCGGAATGTCGGTCGCGTTGACGGCGTTGATCCGGGCTTCGACCTCGTCGTTGCGCTCGACATGCGCGTCCAGGAGTTCGCGCGCCGAGACGCGTTTTGCCTTCAAGTCGGCGAGCATGCTGCGTGCCGTAGCGTAAGTGTCGATCATGATGGCCCCCGTTTTCGGATGCCCAAAACATGGCATAACCTGCGGCCAAAGACTTCTGAAAAAGGATCCGACATGCGCGCCGCCGTGTTCCAGGAAATGTCCAAGCCGCTCAGCATCGAGGCCGTCGCCGATCCCAAATGCGGCCCGCACGACATCGTCCTGAAAGTGAAGACCTGCGGCATCTGCGGCTCGGACCTGCACATGACCGAGCCCGGCACGATCATGCCGCTGCCGGGCGGCTCGGTGATGGGCCATGAATTCGCCGGTGAAGTGATGGAGGTCGGCAAGGCCGTGACGCATCTGTGGAAATCGGGCGACCGCGTCGCGGGCTTTCCGGTGATCTGCTGCGGCGAGCACACGCCGTGCATCAATTTTTCCCAGCGCGGGATCTGCGCCAAGATGGTGTCGGTCGGGCTCGGCCAGAGCCCCGGCGGCTACGCCGAATATGTCCGCATCGGTTCGGGCAGCGGCTATCGCTTGCCACACAGCGTTTCGTTCCGCGAGGGCGCGATGGTCGAGCCGCTGGCGGTCGGGCTGCATGCGGTCGACATGGCGAAGATGCCGCGCGGCGCATGCGTGCTGGTGATCGGCGCGGGGCCCGTGGGCCTTGCCACCATGCTGTGGGCGAAGTTCCTGGGCGCGCGGCATGTCATCGTCAGCGAGAAGGCGCAAGTGCGCCGCGACATGGCGGCGAAGTTCGGCGCCACCGACGCGATCGATCCGGGTCAGCCGCTGACGGCGCAGGTGGAAAAGATCGCCGGCAAGGCACCGGACATCATCTTCGAATGCGTCGGCGTGCCGGGCCTTTTGATGAACGCGATGGCCGAAGCGCCGCGCGGCGGCCGCATCGTCGTCGCCGGCGTCTGTCAGCAGGCCGACACCATCATGCCGCTGATGGGCATCATGAAGGAGCTGGAAATCCAGTTCGTGCTCGGCTATCGCCCCGCCGATTTCGACTACGTCATCGCCATGATCGCGTCCGACCGCATCGACGTGGCGCATATGGTGACCGACATCGTCGATCTCGACGGCCTGCCGGCCGCCTTCGAAGCGCTGCGCAAGCCGAGCCATCAGTGCAAGGTGATGCTGGAGAACTGAGCGCGCGCCGGTTTAAGGGTTTCCACCTATATATCGGTCCGCCATAGCGCGGGACGTTCGGTCGCAGCGCGGCCCGCCCTGGACCTGTTACAAGCGCGCCCGCGATTTGCCTCTTTAGGGAATCGCCACTCCCTTGAACCCATACGGCGCGCGCCTATCTCAGGCGCGCCCGGACTTGAGGCCATGATGGATAAGGCTGACGATTTTGCGCGCGCGGTGACGAGCGACAATCTGCGCTCGGTGTATGCGGTGTGGAAGGACGTGGCCGGAGCGCGGATCGGGCCGCGCCGCGCCGAACTGACGCCGTATTATCTGCGCCGCACCACGCCCTGGACGTTCATGGTGGACGTGATCGACGGCGGCAAGGATTTCCGTTTCGGCTTTGCCGGCGACCGGCTGATGCAATTCCTCGAAGCGCGCTGCGCCACGCCGACGCTGTCGGGCCTGCGCGACATAAGATTCTTCGCCGCGGCGGAGCGGCTGTTCCGGCAATGCCGCGAAAACGCCAAGCCGCTGGTCAGCGGCCCCAGGCCGACCGGCTACAAGGGCAAGGAGCATCTCGAACGCGAAGTGCTGCTGCTGCCGCTGTCCGAAGACGGCGTGACGGTCACCGGCCTGCTCGGCGCCTTCGACACCTGGCAGCTGGGCACCAACAGCCACGCGCCGGAGCCGGTGCTCGCGGCTTAGGGGCGATTTGGTGTGGGTTTGCGCGTCTTGCAAAATGTCATGGCCCGCGAATGCGGGCCACCCAGGTGACCGCAAGCGCAATTTGCAGAATTGGACCGGAGCAAATTCTTCGATACCGAGCATGTGCCCAACTGGGTGGCCCGCATTCGCGGGCCATGACACCGAGAGGGTGATTCTGTTCAAACAAAATCTGCTACGGGCACGCTTCACCCAAGCTTCACCATCATCTTGCCGGTGTTGGCGCCGTTCAGGAGCGCGATCAGCGCCTTGGGCGCGTTCTCGATGCCGTCGAACAGCGTCTCCTCATATTGGACCTTGCCAGATTTGAGCCAGGCGGTCATCTCTTCGCTGAAGGCGGGATAGAGATGCATGAAGTCCGGCGTCACGAAGCCGCGGATGTTGACGCGGCCGTAGATGATCGACGACAGGTTGCGCACGCCGGCCTGCTGGTCGTTGTAGGTCGAGATCATGCCGCAGACCGCGATGCGGCCGAGGCTGTTCATCCGCCGCAGCGCGGCTTCGAGATGGTCGCCGCCGACATTGTCGAAATAGACGTCGATGCCTTTGGGCGTCGCCTTTTCCAGTGCGTCGCGGATCGGTTCTTTCTTGTAGTTGATGACGGCATCGAGGCCCAGACTCTTCAGCCAAGCCACCTTGTCGTCCGAGCCGGTGCTGCCGATCACGGTGCAGCCCTTGAGCTTGGCGATCTGGGCGGCGAGAGAGCCGACCGAGCCGGCGGCGGTCGAGACGAAGACCTGCTCACCTTCCTTCATCTTGCCGATCTCGAGCAACCCGCCATAGGCGACGAAGCCGGCGCCGCCCAGCACATGCATGTACACGGTCAGCGGCAGTTTCGCATCGGCGTCAACCTTGGTCAGGTGCCGGGCATCGGCGACATAGCGTTCGCGATAGCCATAGGCGGCGCGCACGACGTCGCCTTCGCGCAATTTGGCATCACGCGATTTGAGGACGCGGCCGAGCGCGAAGCCGCCGAGCACCGCGCCGACGTCTTGCCCACGCGTCAGGCGCGGGCGCGTCGCCGGATCGATGCTGAGATAGAGGTTCTGCACCAGCGCCTGGCCCTCGGCGGGTTCGGCCAGTTTGGTCTCGACCAGGGCGAAGTCGCTTTGCTTCGGCATGCCGTCGGGGCGCTTGAGGAGATGAATTTCGCGGCTTGTCGTCATGGCGGAACTCCTATTGGCTTATCGGACGCCATTGACGCGCAAAAGCGGAGGCCAAGGCAATGCCCGCCCATTACGATTATCTCAGTTTCAAGCTGGAGCGGGCCGCCTGGCCGGCATTCGCGGCGCATGTCCGCACCGCCGCCGCGCCGGCCATCGCCGCGTCCGGCGGCGAAATGCTGGGCCTGTTCCAGGGCCAGCTGGGCTTTGCCTCCGACGAGGCCGTCGTGCTGCTGCGCTGGCCGAGTCGCGACCGCTTGCGCGAACTGGATCAGGCGCCGGGCGTCGTGACCGTGCATCCGGAAGTCCTGACGCCGACCGTGCGGCCCGCGGATACGAGTGTGCCGAAGACGGGCGGCATCTATGTGCATCGCTGGTTCAGCGTCGATGCCGACAGCGTCGCCGATTTCATCGCGCTGTCGAACAAGGCCTGGGAGAACTTCGAAAGCAGCTACGACACCGAGATTTTCGGCCTGTTCACGGCGGAACGGACGGCCCAGGATTTGCGCGACGGCGCCGGACGGCTGCTGCTTTTGACCTATTACGCCAGCCATGGCGTGTGGGAGGCCTCGCGCGACCAGACCCGCGACGCCCAAGGCCTGTTCGTCAAGCGCCATGCCCTGACCCGCTCCACGATCGGGCGCAGTTCGCTTTTGCTCGCGCCGGGCTGACCTTAGGGAGTTGATCCCAAACGGGATTTTCTCCAGCCGCGCGCTTTACGTGACGTTATCGTCACCAAAGCCTTGCGCCGGACCCCTGCCGCCCCTTAGATGCACGCCTTCATCAAGGGAGGAACGACGCATGTCCGTCGATGGCAAGTACAATATCGTTATTCAATCGCCCATGGGCGCACAGAAGGCGACGCTCGAACTCAAGGCCGAAGGCGGCGCGCTGACCGGCACGCAGGGCGGCCAACAGGGCTCCATGGCAATCGCGAACGGCAAGGTCGACGGCAACAACGTCTCCTGGTCGATCTCGATCACCTCGCCGATGCCGATGACGCTGGAACACAGCGGCGTCGTCGACGGCGACAAGATTTCCGGCAACGTCAAAGCGGGCGCCTTCGGCTCGTTCCCGTTCTCGGGCGAGCGCGCGTAACACGGCGTTCGATTGTGAGATCAGGGCGGTGCCGTGGCGCCGCCTTTTTTCTTTGTCGGCGCGATGAGCTAAAGCTGGGTTGAATTTGGTTCACTAACCTAACTTCACCATGGCCGCCCTCGAGGCGGCCACCCAGCAGGCGCGCGTCTGCGCGCCAAAAAGCTCTTATCGCGGCGCGGACGCGCCGCGGCTGGGTGGCCGGGTCAAGCCCGGCCATGGTGAGTGAAGGTGTCTACTATGGGAATTCCGATTCACCGCGAAGGCTGGGTGTTCATCGCGATCTTCGCTGGCGTGAACGCGCTGGCGTATTGGTTGTCGCCCTGGGCCGCGCTCGCCTTCGCGCCGCTGACGCTGTGGTGCATCGCGTTCTTCCGCGATCCGGAGCGCGAGCCGCCGGCGGGAGAGACGCTGCTGGTCAGTCCGGCGGACGGCGTGCTCCTGCCGATCATCGAGGCTGTTCCGCCGGCGGAACTCGGCCTCGGCGACAGCCCGCGCCGGCGCCTCTCCATCTTCATGAACGTCTTCAACGTGCACGTGAACCGCATGCCGCTGAGCGGAACCGTGGTGGCCCTGGCCTACCGGCCGGGGCGCTTCATTAACGCCAATTTCGACAAGGCGAGCGAGCATAATGAGCGGATGTCGGCGCGCATCCGCCCGCTGGGAGCCAGCGATCCGCAGGCCGATCTGGCCGTGGTGCAGATCGCGGGCCTGGTGGCACGGCGCATCGTCTGCGACATAAAACAGGGCGATCGGGTCCAAAGGGGCGCGCGCTACGGCATGATCCGCTTCGGCAGCCGCCTGGACGTCTATTTGCCCTCGACCGCCAGGATCGTGATAAAAGACAATTCGGTGACACGGGCCGGCGAAACGGTCCTGGCCGAGCTTCAAGGGTAGGCACTTCTTTTTCTGTAAGGTTGGGCATTGGCTTATCGCAGAATCGATCCGCGCCGCATGGCCGAACGGCTGGAAGAACTTTCCGTCGGCCGCGTCGTGCCCAGCGTGCTGACGCTGCTGGGCCTGTGCAGCGGCATCACCGCTATCCGCTTCGCCATCGACAAGGACTGGAACGCGGCGGTCATCGCCATCATCTTCGCCATGCTGTTCGACATGCTGGACGGGCGGGCAGCGCGCTTTCTCGGCGCCGACACGCGCTTCGGCGCGCAGCTCGACAGCCTCGCGGACCTCGTCAGCTTCGGCGTGGCGCCCGGCGTGCTGGTGTACATGTGGAGCCTGTCGCGCATGGGCAATGCCGGCTGGGTCGCGGCGCTGATCTTCTGCGCCTGCTCGGCCATCCGCTTGGCGCGATTCAACGTGCAGAGCGTGCGCGACGAAGGCTCGTCGGAGCACAATCCCTATTTCACCGGCCTGCCGACGCCGGCGGCGGCGGGGCTGTTGCTGCTGCCGATGCTGCTCAGCTTCGAGTTCGGGCTCGATCTGTTCCGCGACCCGATCGTCTGCTTCGCGACGATCGCGATCTCCGCCAGCCTGATGGTCAGCCGCCTGCCGACGCCGTCGATCAAATATATGCGCCCGGCGCGGCAGCATCGCGTGCTGGTGTGGGCGTTCATCGGATTGCTCACCGGCTTCATGATCACCTGGCCGTGGATCACGACCACCGTCGGCATGGTGATCTATCTCACCTCCATACCGTTCGGCATCGCGCTGCAGGCGCGCCGCGACCGCGCCCGGGCGCACGATTAGCTTTTTTGCTCCAGCGCGACGCAGGGCGAGGTGGCGGCGTGATAATCGCTGCCCCAGCGGCGAAAGCCGTTGGTGTCGATGTGGAAGCGCATGCCCTGATAGAAGCCGAGGCCGGCATGCGCCGCAGGCCCGAAACGCGCATGCAGCCTGCAGACAGCCGCGATCATCTTGTCGCGGTCCGAAAAGCGCAAGGGCGTGAGATCCAGCGCGTAATAGAGCGCGTGCGCGCTCTTGGGAGCGCCGCCGGCGCATTTGTTCAGATCGGGATCGCGATAGCCGGAGACCGCCGCGACGGGCCCGAGCGCGGGCACGATGCGGGCGCGGATGAAGCGCAAGGTTGGAACCACGTTCGGCCACAGCGCGGGCGGCGCCAGGCTGTAAGGCGCGACGCCGCAAGCCCGCCATGAGCTGGCGTTGAGCAAGAGCTGCGACAGCGGCAGGACGCCGCCGACCCCGACGCGGCGCAGATAAAGTTCGAACGCCCGCACTTGCGTGGCGCGGCCCGGGGCGCCGTGCATCCAGGCGATGAAATCGTCATGGCCGCGCGCGGCGCGCGCGGGCGCCGCGGCGAACAACAGAACGGCGAGAAAGGCACAGGCCGCGCGGCGCAATCAGACCTGGCTCGATTTGAGGACTTCGTCGAGCTTCATGCCCTGCTTCTCCAGCATCGCCACCAGGATGTCGTTCTGGCGCTCGAGATGCCGCAGGACGGTTTCGATCTCGGCTTCGGCCTTGATGTTCACTTCCAGATCGTGCTCGGCGCGCGCTTCCGAGGCGCGGCCCTGGATGTTCTGGCCGATCATCAAGAGCGGCATCAGCATGATCTGGATCAGGTTCGAGATGAACAGCCAGAGCACGAAACCCATCGCCGGATCGAACTGCTGAGCCGGCGGCGCCAAGAGGTTCCAGCCCAGCCAGAGGATCGTCCAGACCAGAATGATCAGGAAGAAGGCCATGGTGCCGACATGGTCGGTGATCCAGATCGCCACCTTTTCGAGCTTGCCCATGTCCGCCTTGAGTTCGGCATAGGTGTTGCGCAACGGATGGCGGCGGCGGATCTCCGCCAGCTTGGCAAGCGACAGTCCGGACATGGTGAGCGCCCCTCCAATTGAATGAGAAGAGAAGTATCGCCGCGCGCGCGACCTGCGCAAGCGCGCCGACGCGCGAGATAAACTTATTGTAATGCCGTGAGCGCCGGCCAGGCCGTTTGCGTCAGGTGACGCCGCCGAGGAAGCGGTCGGCGACGGCGGCATGCAGGGCGATGCCGTTCACCATCGCATCCTCGTCCATCATCATGCGGTTGGAATGGCAGGCATGGGCGTGGTGGTGCGAGACGTCGTGCGGCGCGACGCCGAGAAACGCCATGCAGCCGGGCATCTTCTGCAGCACGAAGGAGAAATCCTCGGCGCCCATGATCGGGGCCGGCATCCGCAGGAAACCGCGCGCGCCGAACAGGTCGGTGGCGACGCCGGCCGCGAAGTCGACGAACTTCGCGTCGTTGACGGTGACGGGATAGCCCTCTTCCAACTTGATCCGGGCTTCCAGCCCATGCGCTCTGGCGATGCCTTCGGCGATCCGCTCGATGCCGGCGCGGGCGGCGGCGCGGCTTTTTTCGGAAAAGCTGCGCAGCGTGCCGAGCAGCTTGGCGTTCTCCGGGATCACATTGCCCGTGGTGCCCGCTTCGATCTTGGTGATGGTGAGGACGACCGGATCGAAGGCTTCGATCCGGCGGGTGACCAGGCTTTGCAGCGCCGTGACGATCTCGCATGCCGCGGGGATCGGATCGAGCGTGAAGTGCGGTTGCGAGGCATGACCGCCCTTGCCGACGATCTCGATATTGATCGTGTCCGTCGCGGCCATCAGAGGACCCGAGCGCGTGGCGATGACGCCGGTCGGGATGTTCGGCGAAATGTGAATGGCGAAGGCGGCGGAAGGCACCGGCGCGGCGTCCAGCATGCCCTCCTCGATCACCAGGCGGGCGCCGGCGAAACCTTCCTCGCCGGTCTGGAAGAAGAACTTCACATTGCCGTTCAGGCGCTCGCGATGGCGATGCAGCAGATGCACTGCGCCGACCAGCATGGCGGTGTGCGAATCGTGGCCGCAGGCGTGCATGCGGCCTTCGTTCTGCGACTTGAATTCGAGATCGGTGTCTTCGGGCATCGGCAGCGCGTCCATGTCGCCGCGCAGCAGGATGGTTGGGCCTTGCTGCGCGCCGCGCAGGGTCACGACCATGCTGGTGGTCGTGGTGCTGTCGGCGATCTCGACATCGAGGCCGGCGAGCGCTTCGCGGGCGCGGCGGGTGGTTTCGGGCAGATGCAGCCCAAGCTCGGGGAATTTGTGCAGCTCGCGGCGCAGCGCCACGACCATCGGCATCAGCTCGCGGGCGCCTGCACGCCACAGTTCCAGATCGTCCGCCGGCTTGTCCATCGCATTCCCCTTTTTGTCGCGTCCAGTTAAGGCCTACAGCACCGCTTCGATCAAGCGCGGACCGCGCCCGCGCATGGCCGCTTCGAACTGGCTCTCGAAATCCTTGATGTTCGCGGCCCGCGAGGCTTCGACGCCCATGCCGGAGGCGAGCTTGACCCAATCCAGATCTGGATTGTGCAGGTCGAGCATCGACAGCGCCTTGGGACCGGGATTGCCGGCGCCAACCCGTGCCAGCTCGATGTTCAAAATGGCGTAGGATTTGTTGGCGAAAATCACCGTCGTCACGTCCAGCTTCTCGCGCGCCTGGGTCCACAGCGCCTGCAGCGTGTACATCGCGCCGCCGTCGCCATGGATGCAGACGACCTTGGAATTGGGCGCGGCGACGGCAGCCCCGGTGGCGACGGGCAGGCCCTGGCCGATGGAGCCGCCGGTGAGCGCCAGATGATCGTGCGGCGCGGCGGTCGCGGTCGCCAGCGCCGTGCCCTGGCCCGAGGTCGCGCCCTCGTCGGCGATGATCGCGCCTTCCGGCAGATGACGCGCGATGACCTGACCGATCGTGTACTGGTCGAACTTGTCGGCGATACTGTCCGCTTTCTTCAGGGCGGCGACATGCGCCGGCTCCTTCGCCGCGCCGAGGGCTTCGGCCAGCGCCTCCAGCGCCTGGACGCCGTCTTCGTGGGCGTGCGCGAGATAATGAATCGCCGTGCCCTCTTTCAGACCCCAGCTCGGCTTGCCGGGATAGGCGAAAAAGGACACCGGCGGTTTGCTGCCAACCAGGATGAGTTGCTCGGTACCTGCGAAGAATTCGACGATCTGCTCGGCGAAATAGGGGATGCGGGCGAGCTGGACGCGGCCCGCGCCGCGCTGCAGCCGCGCAGTGAAGGTATCGCAGGCGATGCGGACGCCAGTCTTGGCCGCGATGCGCCCGGCGGCGACGAGGCCGCGCGCCTGCAACGCGGCGCCGCGGATCAGGATCGTCGTGCGCTTGTCCTGTTTCAGCGCTTGCGCCACGCGGTCGACCGCCTCGCCCGCGACAGGCGACGCCAGCGGGCGCGGCAGCGCCGGTGACGGACCGTCGGCCTCGTTCCACGCCGTATCGGCCGGCAGAATGAGCGTCGCGATCTGGCCCGGCGGCGACAGCGCGGCCTGCACCGCGCGCGCGCCGTCGGCGGCGACGGTGAGAGAACTCGGCGAGGAATGAACCCAGGCCGAGACCGGCCGCGCGAAGCCCATGATGTCGGACGCCAGCGGCGCGTCATATTGTGCGTGGTAAGTCGCGTGATCGCCGACGATGTTGAGAAGCGGCGTCGCGGCGCGGCGCGCGTTGTGCAGATTGGCGAGGCCGTTGGCGAGGCCCGGGCCCAGATGTAGCAAGGTGCAGGCGGGCTTGCCGGCCATCCGGCCATAGCCATCCGCCATGCCGGTGACGGCGCCTTCGAACAGGCCGAGCACCGCGCGCATGCCGGGGGCGCGGTCGAGCGCGGCGACGAAATGCATCTCCGAGGTGCCCGGATTGGCGAAGCAGACTTCGATGCCGCAGGCCACCAAGGTGCGCACCAGGCTTTCCGCGCCGTTCATGTCCGTCTCCTGCGAAGCGTGTTTGTCGGGCGCATTCTAACCACCGAAATCCGGCTTGGACCGGCCCTGCGGCCGCGCCAAATCGACGTGCGGGCGTTCGGGCCGGATTATTCCCAATACTTCTCTATTGTTCCCTATTTTGATTCGATATAGGGAATAATACGTCAACACTCTCAGGGCATCCCGTGAGCCAGGAACTCTATTCGGTCGAGCAGGCGGCGAGCCTTTTGGGTCTGCACGTCAAGACCGTCCGGCATTATGTGCGCGACGGACGGCTCAAGGCCGTGCGCATCGGCAAGCAATACCGGATTATGCGCCAGGATCTGGAAGCGCTGACCGGCACGCTCACGGATTCGCGCCGCCATGCCGAAGTCTCCAGCGTCGTGCTGATTGATGCGGTCGACAAGGACCTCGCCGTCCGCGTGACGACATCGCTGACCGCGGCCGTGAAGGGCCGGCCCGCCTCCGACGCGGCGGTGCGCATCGACACGATCTACGACACGCAGCGGGCGCGGCTGAAAGTGATCGTCACGGGCAGCCTGGAGACCACGCGGATCCTGCTGGGCGCCGTCGCCATGCTCGCGGGAATTTGAGCCATGACACAGATCGGAGCGGCGCTGGTCAAAGAGCTGCGCGACAAGACCGGCGCGGGATTGATGGACTGCAAGCGCGCGCTGGACGAAGCGCATGGCGATCTCGCCGCCGCCGCCGAATGGCTGCGCGCCAAAGGCATCTCCAGAGCGATCGGCAAGGCCGACCGCGTCGCACGCGAAGGGCTCGTCGCCTTGTGCGTCGAGGGCAGCCGAGGCGCGATCGTCGAGCTCAATTCGGAGACCGATTTCGTCTCGCGCAACGAGCTTTTTCGCGGCACCGCCATCGCCCTGGCGAAGGCGGCGCTCGATGTCGGCGGCGAGCGGGAAAAGCTGCTCGAGGCGCCGCTGGCCGATGGCGGGACAAGCGTGCGCGATCGCGTCGCGCAACTCATTGCGACCATCGGCGAGAACATCGTCGTGCGCCGGTCGGCGGCCGTTGGCGTGACCGACGGCGTCATCGCGTCCTACATCCACATCGCCGCCGGACAAGGGCTCGGCAATGTCGGCGTGCTGGTGGCAATCGAGAGCACGGGACGGTCCGACATCCTGCACGACATCGGCCGCAGGATCGCGCTGCACGTCGCGGCCGCTTCGCCGCTGTGGGTGTCCGACAGCGACATACCGCCGGACGTCGCCACCGAGAAACGCGCGGCGCTTGCGGCGGATGCCGCCAAGTCCGGCAAGCCGCCCGATGTCGTCGCGAAAATGCTCGAAGGCCGGTTGCGAAAATTCCACAGCGAGACAGTGCTGCTGCGGCAAGCCTTCGTGCTCAATCCCGAACAGAGCGTCGCAGCGGCGCTTGCCGAGGCCGAGCAGGCGGCGGGCGCCGCCATCGCCGTCGCGGCTTTTGTCCGCTTCAAGACGGGCGAAGGCTTGGATGCGGCGCACTAGCAGTTCGCGCACGAATTCTGCTCCATTTGTGCCATCGCGAAACAGTTTTTTCCGCGCGCCACCCGATCATGGTGAACAATACGTTTTTCTACGCAGAGTTTCGTACGGACATTGTCCGAATAGTTTTCGCCCGCGCCATGGCAGACGATGGCGGCGAACTTGCTGACGGGCCGATGCCATGAGCGACTCCGTAACCTGGATCCTGACGGCCGACGACTGGAACGCGCAGATCCATGTCAGCCGCGACGGCTGTTCGACCCTGCTGCATACCGTCCGCAACCGGATACCCGAGCGCATGGTGCGCCAAGTCGAGGCCACCGACTTCACCGACTTCCGCATCGCCGCCGGTCTTGGAACGGCACGCCCGCGCGACACGCATTTGTGTTTCGCACACGAACTGCTCTGGCTTCTGAGCGAGGGCGCCGAGACGGGCGCTTTCGACTGCCTTGTCATTATGGCGACACCGGCGATGATGGAGGCGCTGAACGCCATCGGCGCGCCCGGGATTCGCGAACGCGTCATCGCCGAGATCGTCATGGGCGAGCCGATCGGCAATCCGGTTCCGGAGGGCGGCGCGTCCCGCGCCCACGTCGCGGCATGATCCTGCGCGCGGCCTTTGCTTTTTCCCTGGTCTTGCTGGTGGGCCAGCGTCAGCCGGACGTCGGATTCGGCCGGCCGTCGGCGTCCATTCCGTTCGCGGAGGCTTCCGATGCTTCGCGCTGCAACCACAACGATAGTTGGCTCTGCGTCGAGTTGCAGCAAGTGGGCATCTGGCGCGATTGCTTCCTCGCGGGCGCCGACCGCGTGCGAGACGATCTGAATTCGCGACGGCGCTAAATTTTGACATCGCCGGCAGTCGCGTCATCATCGGCCCAAGGGAGTGCATGAATGCGTGCTGACGATGGCAGGCCGCCGACCGGCATGGATGTCGCGCCGATGCCGGCCAATGTGCTGGCCGTGCTGCGCGTCGGCAACGAATTTCTCATGCGCAGCATCGACGGCATGGTGGCGGCGCAGGGCAACGATCTGATCGCGGCGCTGATCTTCACCGCGCTGTGGCTCGGCAATGTCAGGCATATCACCAATTCCGCCGCCAACACCGAATTCGGCGGCATGGAAAACCTGCCGCCCGACTCCCTGCGCCGGCCGGTCAGCGTGCAGGCGCTCGCCAATGCGCTGCGCATCCCCTACGAGACCGTGCGGCGCTACGCGCAAACGATGATAAAGGCCGGCGTCTGCATCCGCGTCGGCAAGCGCGGACTGATCGTTCCGGCCGCCGTGCACAACCAACCGCATCGGCGCAAGGCCTTTCAGGAAAGTCTGCAGAGCCTGCTGCGCTTCCTGGGCGATCTCAAGCAGGCCGGGTTCGATTTTGCGCCCTATCGGCACACACTGGGCAACACCGTGGCGCTGCCGCCGGCGGGCGAGATGCCGGCGAACGTCCGCGCCCTGTTGCGCATCAGCATGGAACTCATTTTGCAGGGCGTGGAAATGGTCGGCCGGCTGCACAATAACGATTTCCTGACCGGGATGATCTACACCGCGATCTGGACGGCGAATGTGCGCCACGTCACCTGCAGCGGCGACAATTTGAAGTATGGCAGCATTACGCAATTTCTTCCCGACGAGTTGCGGCGGCCGGTTACGGTCAACGCCATTGCCGGCGCGTTGCGGCTGCCCTACGAGACCACGCGCCGTTATGTCAGCGACCTGGTGCGCGTTGGGCGCGCCATCCGGATCGACGGCAAGGGCGTGATCATTCCCGGCGCGCAATTCGCGCGGCCGGACTATTCTGAGGGCGTGCGGGAATCCTACGGCCACATCCTGCGCACCGTGTCGGACCTGCATCGCGCCGGATTCGATTTTCGGAACTATTGAGCGCGGCCGGCGCAGACCGGAGATCGCCCTTGCCCCATCCGATCGAAGCCAGCCTGGAGCTCGCGGCGGCGCGCTGCGCCGATCTGACGCCGCTGGTCTATGCGCGGCTGTTCGCGCAGCACCCGCAGATGGAGGCCCTGTTCTGGCGCGACACGTCGGGCGCCATCAAGGGCGAAATGCTGGCCAAGGTGTTCGAAGCCATCCTCGACTTCATCGCCGAGCGGCGCTATGCGGCGCACCTGATCCAGTGCGAAGTCGTCACGCATGAAGGTTACGACGTGCCGCGCGAGACCTTCCGCACCTTCTTCGCCACCGTCGCCGCGACGATCCGCGATTTGCTGGGGCCGGACTGGACGACAGAGATCGACGGGGCCTGGCGCAAACTGCTCGCCGATCTCGATTTCTATGTGACGCATCCCGATCAGAGCGAGACCGCCGGCCTGGCGCGGGCCTGATTGTCAGGCCGGGATGCGGACCGGCAGCGAGGTGTAGCCGAGCACGAAGTTCGAAGTGACGCGCTCCGGCTCGCCGACCACTTCGATCCTGGCGAAGCGCTTGAGAATCTCCTCCCACAGGATGCGCAGCTGCATCTCGGCGACGCGGTTGCCCATGCAGCGGTGGATGCCGAAGCCGAACGATACGTGATGGCGCGAACGGGCGCGGTCGATGATGAATTCGTCGGCGCGTTCGATCACCTCGTCGTCGCGGTTGCCCGAGACGTACCACATCACCACGCGGTCGCCCTTCTTGATCTGCTTGCCGCGGAATTCGAAGTCCTGGAGCGCGGTCCGCCGCATATGAGCCAGCGGCGTCTGCCAGCGGATGATCTCCGAGACCATCTCGGGCACCAGCGCCGGCTTGGCCCGCAGCTTGTCGTATTCGCCGGGGAACTGGTTGAGCGCCAAGAGGCCGCCGGTGATCGAATTGCGCGTCGTGTCGTTGCCACCGACGATCAGCAGCATCAGGTTGCCAAGATATTCGGTGGGGTCGGCGAGCATATCCTTGGTCGCCGGATCGTGCGCCAGAAGTGAAATGAAATCGAACTTCGGCGGCGCGGCCTGGCGCTCGTGCCACAGCCTGGTGAAATAGGCGAGACACTCCATCAGGATTTCCTGACGGCGCGCCATCGTGATGCTGGCGTTGCCGACGGTTTCGGACGAGGTGGTCGTGTCGGACCAGTAGGGCAGCAGATGGCGGTCTTCCCAGGGAAAGTCGAACAGCGTCGCCAGCATCTGCGTCGTCAGTTCGATGGAGACGCGATCGACCCAGTTGAAGGTCTCGTTGCGCGGTAGGCCATCCAGGATCGTGCCGACGCGCTCGCGGATCAAGGCTTCCAGATCGGCCAGCCTGGCCGGCGCGACCGCCGGTGAAGCGGCCCGGCGCTGCACGTCATGCTTGGGCGGATCGGCGGCGATGAACATCGGCGGCGTGAATTCCGGCGGATTGTCGCCGATCACGATATTGTCCTGCGACGAGAAAACGTGATGATTGCTATCGACCGCGACGATGTCGTTGAACTTGACGATCGACCAATAAGGGCCATGCGCGCTCTTGGCGCAGTAATGCACCGGCGCTTCCTTGCGCAGGCGCTCGAAGAACGGCCAATGCGTGTTGCTGGCGAAACGGTCGGCGCGGCTGACGTCAATGTCTTCCAGCGGGGTCGACCAGGCTTCGGCGGTGGCGCGCTTGAGATCGCGCTGCTGATCGGCATCCATGGGAATTCCCCGTTGCTGTGCGCTAGTTGCCCAAAATCCCGTCGCCAAGTCAAAGCACGCGTTACCGGTGTAACCCATTTTGAGCGTTGCCGAGCGGTGATTCGGCCGCGCTTGCTGCGGTGCAACGCGGCCGGGTCTTGCCAAGGTCAGTCTTCCGGCGGACGTTGAAGCCGGCGCCAGAAGGAATTGCTCATGGAACGGGTCGAGGCGGTCGAATACACCGATTGCGTTTGCTCCACAGCCTGGGGCGCCGAACCGTTGCTGCGGCGGCTGGATTGGCGCCACGGCCACCGCCTCACCTGGCGCAAGGTGATGGGCGGGCTGGTCGGCAACGCGGCGGCCGGCAAGGAGCGCTGGGACCGTATCAGCGCCGCCGAACCGATGCGTGCCTATTGGAAGCGGGTGTGGAAGCTGACCGGCATGCCGTATCCCAATCCGATGCGCCTCATGCTGCAATCGACCGATCCGGCGGGGCTGGCGGTGAAAGCCGCCGAGCGCCAGGGACAGGCCGTGGCGGATGCCGTGCTGCGGCGCTTCCGCGAGCAGATTTTCGTCTTTGGAATTGGGCCGCAGACGCCGGACGAATTCGCAGCGGCGACGCATGGCATATCGGGCCTCGATCAGGCGCGCTGGCGCGCCGACCAGATCCTGGCGGAGGTCGAAGCCGCCTACCAAGCCGACTGGCGTGAGACCCGCGCGCCCAACGACTATGTGCGCACGCTCAAGCACGACAGCCCGATGAACGGCGAGCTCAAACATTCCGAAGGTCACGACCGCTACGCGCTGCCGACGGTGATCTTCCGCGGTCCCAAGGGCGATCACACGGTCGCGGGCTGGGTGCCGTACGAGGATTATGTCGCCGGTTTGGAGGCCGCGTTGCCGGGCGCGACCGCCGAGCCGCGGCCCGATCCAACGCCGGCGCAAGCCTTCGCGCGCTGGGCCATGTTGACGGCCAAGGAGCTTGCCTTTCTCTGCGGCGAGGATGCCGAGCCTCCATCCGATACCGTGACCCATGACTGGGGCGATGGGCTGGTCTACTTTGCGCCGGCCGAAGCGAAGGCGCGCGGCCTGACGCAAAAGGCACTGGCGTGACCTGGTCCATCGTCGCTTTCGATTCCGCGACCGGCGCGTTCGGCGCGGCGGTCGCCACCAAGGCGTTCGCCGCCGGCGCCTTCGTGCCGTTCGTGCGTGCCGGCGTCGGCGCGGTCGGCACGCAATCGATGACCAACCGCTATCTCGCGCCAGCGGTGCTCGACGGCCTCGAACGCGGACTCAGTCCGAAGCTGGCGATCGACTCGGCGCTGGCCGGCGATGAAGGACGCAACATCCGCCAGATCCATGCCGTCGACAAACAGGGCCGCATCGCGGCCTGGACAGGCAAGAATTGCGTCGAATGGGCTGGCCAAGTGGGCGAGCCCTTCGTCAGCGTCGCAGGCAACATGCTGAGCAACGCGTCCGTGGCGCAGGCGACGCTGGACGGCTTCAAGGCCGATCCCAGCCTGCCCTTGCCGGAACGCATGCTGGCGGCGCTGGAAAACGGCGAAGCGGCTGGCGGCGACCGGCGCGGCCGCCAGTCGGCGGGGCTGGTGATGGTGACGACCGAGGATTTTCCCGACGCCAGCCTGCGCGTCGACGACCACACCGCGCCGCTGCCGGAATTGCGCCGGCTGCTCGGCATCTGGCGCCGCGAGCGCGCACCCTATCTTAGCCAGTCGCCGTCCAAGGCCAATCCGTCCGGCATTTTCGATCTGGATATCATCGAAGCCAACTGGAAGGAGCGCGGTCTGGATTTTCGCTTCCGCCGCTGACGGCGCTCAGCGGCGCGGCGTCAGCGTCAGCACGGTCTCGGCCGCGCCCTCGACCGCGGCGCGGCTGAACAGCAGCGGCACGTAATCGCCCGCCGCCCAGAGCGGAAACAGATCGCGGTAATGCGCGCTGAACGGATCGCCCGATTGTCCCGGCGTGTTGATCGCCACCGAATTGTCCCAACGGCCGACATCCAGCACCAGCCGCACCGAGGCGCCGGCGATGGCGGCGAAGTCCGACAGCCGATAGGTCGCGGCGCGCGGCGACGAGGCCGAGCCCGGCAATTGCAAGGGACCCATCGACATTTGCGCGCGCAGCGCCGGATCGGCGAGCACGGCGACGGCCGGCTCGAACATCGCATGATGCAGCCGGCCCCAGGACCAGGTCGCCATATCGGGGCCGAGCAGCGTCTTGAGCTCGGCCACGGCCTCGCCGAGGCTGGCCAGCAACAGCGCATCGCGCGCGGCGGGATCGAGCGCCGCGTCGGGATGCTCGAGATAAGTGATCACCGCATCGAGCGAACCGGCATCGATGATTCTGCGCGCCGCCAAGGGTGTCAGCCGGTTCACGGTCATCTGGCCCAAATGCTTTGTGACCCAGACTTCGTAGATCGCGGCGGCGGCGCTCGCTACGGTTTCATCGTGATCCCATTGCTCGAGCAGCGTCAGCGCCTGTGCGACAGACGGATCGGCAGACGACAGGGGCGCCAGCAGGGCGGTGAGACGCGCCGACTCGGCGCTGTGGCTATCGGTCTGCAGCGCCATGGAATCGGCGAGGCTGTGACGGGCGCCGGCGCCGAGCACCGCGGAAATGCGCGCGATGCGCGATGGATCGGACCATTCGAAGCCGATGCGGCGCTCTTCGGCCGGATAGCTAGGCGGCAGGTTCATCGCATTGGCGGTGGCGAACCAACCCTGTTTGGGATCGCGCACGGACGGCAGCAGATTGCCTTTCAGAAAGCCGTGCCACTCATAGCGTCCGTCACCGGGCACCGGCATCAGGCCGTCCCAATTGCCGCGCACCGGTGTCATGCCCGCCGCCGACCAGCCGATGGTGCCGCCGGTATCGGCGTAGACCAGATTGAGCGGTGGCGCGCCCCAGGCGTCGCGCGCGGCGATGAAGTCATTCCAGGAGCGCGCACGCCACATGCGCGAACTGCCGAGATAACCAGACACGCCGGGCTCGTTCCACACGGTCCTAAGCGCGAAGGCACGGCTCTTACGGGGATCGACCGACAGAACCGGCCCGTGACGGGTGAAGCGCAGCTCGACCTGGCGCGGCGCTTCGCCCTTGACCTCGATGGTTTCGTGGACCACGCGCATCGCTTCGTAGCCGTCGCCGTAGCGATAGGAGTTCGCGTCGTCGGGTTTGAGCGTGTAGACGTTGAGATCCTCCTGGTCGATGTTGAAGATCGTGATGCCGAAAGCGGCACGCTCATTGTGGCCGAAAGCGACGCCGGGCAAGGCAGGCTCGCCCGCGCCGATGAGCGAGAGTCCAGGCGCGTTGAGCTGCACGATATAACGCAGCGACGGCGCGCCGAGCTGGCGATGCGGATCGTTCGCGAGGATCGGCCGCCCCGTTGCGGAGCGCGCCGGCGATACGACCCAGTTGTTGGAACCCTCCTCGGGTGGATGGGCCGCCGCCAGACGGATCGCGCCGGCGCTGTCGGCCTTCACCGTGGGCGGCGGCGAAAAACTCACCGGCTCGGTGGCAAGCTTGTAGTCCTTCAGCACGTCCTCAGTGACGTCGCAGGGATCAAGACCGTCCGGCACCACGGTGACGTGCGCCGGCTCGAGCTTGCGGCGCAGGCGGTCGGCGGCGAGACCGGCGGCGCAGACGACGCGCGCGCGGGCGACCTCGGACGTCACGTTCGAGACCAGCGCATGGCTGCGGATGCGCACGACATCGTCGGCCCGCCAATCGTCGGGCAGCGAGTTCGTCAACTTGAATTCCGGCGGCAACGGCCTGGCGCCGGCGCGCACCTGCGCCACATAGGCATTGATCCCGGCCACGAAGGCTTCGGTCGCTTCATGCGTGGCGGGCGCATAGGCGGCCCATTCCTTGTTCATGTCGCCGCGATAAAGAAACAGGCGCGCGGCGCGATCCTGATCGACATAGGCGGCGCCGAAGCTCTTGGCGAGAAGGCCGAGGCCGCGCTTGCGCCACAGATCGATCTGCCACAGCCGGTCGCGCGCCGCGTTGTAGCCCTGCAGGAAGAAAGCGTCGCGCGGGCTGGCGGCGAAGATATGCGCGATGCCCCAGTGATCGACGACGATGCGCCCGGGCTTTTGCAGGCCCGCGACGCTCAAGGCTTCCTGGCGGATGGCGGTCGAGGGAGAATTGGGCGCCGCCGCGATGCTCGCCAGGGCGCAGGCCAGGGCTGCCAGGCGGCGCCACGCGATGGCGGACTTCGCGACAGGTTTCATGCGCTCCCCCGTGGCGGTTCGGACGCCGCACGCGGCATCTCAACCGACAATCGCGGTCGCGGCAAGCGCCAAGCTCAGCCTTCGGTGTCGACGGTTGCCTGCATCGCCGGGGCGTAGCGCGGGCCGCTGACGGCGCGCGCGTTCACCAGCGCCTCGACCTGTTCGGCGACGTCGGGGTCGAGGTCAATTTCGGCGGCCAGCGCGTTTTCTTCCATATGCGCCGGGCTGGTGGTGCCGGGGATCGGCACGATGATGTCGTCTTTCTGCAGCAGCCAGGCGAGGCAGAGCTGCGCCGGCGTGCAGCCGACGGACTGCGCCAGCGCGGCGAATTTGTCGAACATTTCCAGATTGGCGATGAAGGCGTCGCCCTGGAAGCGCGGCATGCCGGCGCGAAAATCGCCTGGCTGAAGCGCCGCCGGATCGCGCACGCCGCCGGCGAGAAAGCCCCGCCCCACCGGGCTGAAGGCGACGAAGGCGATGTTCAGTTCGCGGCAGGCATCCAGCACGGCGATCTCGGGGTTGCGCGTCCAGGGCGAGTATTCGGTCTGCAGCGCCGCGATCGGATAGACGGCGTGCGCCTTGCGCAGCGTCGGCGCGGAGACTTCCGACAGGCCGATGCTCCTGATCTTGCCCGCCGCGACCAGATCGGCGAGGGCACCGACGCTGTCCTCGATCGGTACGCGCTTGTCCCAACGGTGCAGGTAATACAGATCGATGACCTCGACGCCGAGCCGCGCCAGGCTTTCGTCGCAGGTCGCCTTGAGCCGCTCGGGGGAGCCGTTCAGCTCGCGCTGTTCGCCGTTCGACATGCCGCATTTGGAGGCCAGCACGAATTCGCCGCGGCGATCCTTCAGCACTTCGCCGACCAGCCGCTCATTGTGGCCGAGGCCGTAAACCGCGGCGGTGTCGAGGAACGTGTAGCCCGCGTCCAGCGCGCCTTTCAGCACGCGTTCGGCCTGCTCGCGCGGCGGTGGCGGGCCATAGGCGTGGCTCAGGCTCATGCAGCCCAGCCCGATGGCGGAGACTTCGAATTCGGCGATACGGCGCTTGATCATGGCGCGACGGTAGCAGTCAAAAAAGACTTGCGCATCCGCGACGGCGCGGCTGCGACGTCAGGACGTCGCGGCCAGCTGCAGACCGACCATCAGAGCCATGGCCGCGAAACAGAACAGATGATCGCGGTAGATCGTGCGGGCAAGGCGCGCCTGCATGTGGGGCGGATCCTGCGCGCCGCCGAGCCGCACGGCGTTTCGCACCGTGCGCGCCAGGGCAAGGCCAATGCCGGCCATGGCCGAAGCGAGCGACGGCCACACGATCCAAGCGGGATAGGCTCCTCCGGCGATTTCGCTGCCGAGTGCCGACAAGGTCAAGAGCATCACCAGAGCGATCAGCCGGCCCATCGGGTTCGCGTCCGTGGTCACGCGCCGGTAATAGGCCGAAATCGATGCCAGGATTTCGGCCGGCAGCGTCTCGCCGGCGTGCCTGCGCGTCTGCACGTCGAACATCAGGTCGAACCACAGGACGGCGAGCAGGAAACCGCCACCCGCAGCAGCGAAAGCGTTCATGGCGAAGAGACACCAAAAGGTCCGGCGCCGAACCTAGCACGCCGCGCGGTTGAATCGCGGCGTCGACGGCGATAGCCCGTTCGTTCCGCCGCTTGGCGTTTTGCATTACCATCGCCTTGTTCGGGTCGGAGGGGTCATGCCGCAGTCGCTGTTTGAAGATCTGCTGGTGCTGGATTGCGCGAGCTTCGTGGCCGGTCCGGTGGCCGGCACGATCATGTCGGATTTCGGCGCCCGGGTGATCAAGATCGAGCCGCCGGGCATCGGCGATTCCTACCGCCAGCTGATCAAGCTTCCCGGCACGCCGGTCTGCGATCAGGACTATTTCTGGCTGCTCGACAATCGCAACAAGGAGAGCCTGGCGCTCGATCTCAAACAAGAGTCTGCGCAACGGGTGTTGCGGGACCTGATCGCGCGCGCCGATGTCTTCATCACGAATTTCCCGGGGCCGATCCGCGAGCGTCTGCATTTGCGGCCCGAGGATGTCCTGCCGCTCAACGAACGCATCGTCTACGCCTCGCTGACGCCCTATGGCGAGGAAGGACCGGAAAAGGATCGCACCGGCTACGATTCCACCGCCTGGTGGGCGCGATCGGGATTGATGAGCGCGGTTCGCCCGACGGCGGCGTCGGAGCCGGCGCGTTCGATTCCGGCGATGGGCGATCATCCCACCGGCGTGGCGCTGTTCGCGGCGATCATGACCGGGCTCTATCGCCGCCAGATCACCGGCAAGGGCGGCGTCGTTTCCACATCGCTGCTCGCCAACGGGCTATGGTCCATGGGCTGCTACCTGCAGGCGGCGCTTTGCGATGCGAGCTTTCAGCCGCGCACGCCGCGCTATCGCCGCAGCGCGCTGCTGGAAGTCTATCGCTGCCGCGACAATCGCTGGTTCATGTTTTCGATGGTCAACCATGCGCGCGAATGGCCGCAGCTTCTGGCCTCAATTGGCAAGCCGCAATGGGAAGGCGAGCCGCGCTTCGCCACGCCGGAAGCGCGGCTGGCGCATGCCGAAGAACTGACCCGCGCGCTCGAGGAGATTTTCGCAGGCCGGGACTGGGAGCATTGGAAAGCAGCATTTCTCGAGCGTGGCGTCACCTTCGGCGCCATCGCCGAGCCGCACGATCATCTGGATTGCCCGCAGGTGGCGGCGAACGGCCTGTTGCCGGAACTGGAGGGCATGGGCGGCCTGCGCACCGTCGACAGCCCGATCCGGATCGTCGGCGAAACAAAGGTCCCGCCGCGGATGGCGCCGCGCATCGGCGAGCATACGAACGCGATCCTGGAGGAACTGGGATATTCGACGGCGGAAGCGGAGCGCATGCTGGAGAGCGGGGCGGCGGGGATTGCAGAGTGATGGCTCGAACCGTTCGCCAGCCCGGATGCATGAAACGAACATACACGCGCCCGCAATACGAATAAATGCAACCTAAAGAGTGTTGTCCCGTTGTCTTGCTAAGGGGCAGCAATTTCGCCCAGTCCACTCCCACGATCGATCAATCCGAGACGCGCGCCGGCCATCGCCAGCGGACGCCGGGATACAAGGTCCAAGAACGTGATCCCAAGTCCAGCGCTCGCGATTCTGATCGCATCGACGTTCGTCCTTGTCGGCGCGCCGGCATTTGCCGACGAGCCAAACCCCCAAACGACGGCCGGAGTGCTCCTCGGCGCGGACGCAATGGGTGAGAACTGGACCGTCGCGCCAGCCGTGCAGAGCGACGGCTTTGTCTGGATATTCGCGGTCAAAACACCGTATGGCGATTTTCAGGTCAGCGGCCTGCGCCGCATGAAGGAACGCGCCCAGGAATTGCGGGCTTTGCACGCGCTCGAATCGATGTCCCGCACCAAGGCCTTCGGCGCCGCCCTGGTCAACGCGGGCCTGGAACCCATCCGCTTTGGACGCGACCTCGTTCTCGACCCCATCGACACGATCGGCAATCTCGGCTCGGGCGTCGGCAAGATATTCGACAAGGTGGTCTCGACGGTCCAAAACCCGGGCGGCGGACGCGATCCGTTTTTCGACAGCGTCACCGGCATCACCAAGGCCGAACGCGACCTCGCCTTTGCCTTGAGTGTCGATCCGTATACCGATTTCAAGCCGCTGCGAACCGGACTCGAGGAGGTGGCGCAAGCCACGGCCGCAGGCGATTTTCCCGTCACCGCGGCTCTTTCGACGATTTCCGGCGGCGCGGGTATCGCCGTGCGCGCGACTTCGACCGCCTCGGAAGTGGCGGCCCCCTACTATCTCAGCACGTCGCGCCAAATCGCCGAGATCGTGACCCGGAAACTTCATGGTCTGGGCGTCGACGAGGCGACCAGCAAAAAATTCGTCGAGAACACCTATTACTCGCCGGTCGATGAACTCGCCATTGCCGAAGCCCTGGAAGCGCTGGGCGCCGCCAACTCATCGATCTTCATCGAGCGAGCGGCCGTGGCGGACAGTTTCGACGTGGCGAAGTTCAATCGCTACCGGGCGGAACTTCTCGCAAGAGAAAACGCCCGCCTCGGCACGCTCAAGGCATTTGTCCTTGCGTCGGGGCTTGCGCTGAATCGCGACGCCTCGGGGCGTCTCGTCGCCGCGTTTCCGTTCGACGAGGTTGCCTGGACCGACACCGTGTCAAGGAGCCTCACACGCCTGAGTACCGATGTTGCGCCCAAAGGCGAGGCACGGCCGCCACTGTTCGCATCGACAGGCGCCTTCTCCGCGGCGACCGAAGCCGAACTCAAGAAGCTTGGCTGGGATACCGTGGTCCTCGACTGATCCGTCACGACAGGGTTTTTCTCCAGCGATGCGACAGAACCCTGGCAACGCATGGGATTCCTGCCGCATAGATGCTTGTTTGCTCGGAGCGCAAAAAGTGGTGCCGCCTGCGTGACTCGAACACGCGACCCCCGCATTACGAATGCGGTGCTCTACCGGCTGAGCTAAGGCGGCACATTTCGGCGCCCGGACGGGCAAACGAAAGCGGGCGGAAAATACGCAGGTCCGCGCGCAACTGCAATAAAGGAATTCCCTAAAGGAAACCTATCTTTTTTGCCGTTGCCCTGCCGCCAAGCGGGGGCCATGCTGGCGAAAACCGCAAAGAAACGCCCGCGAAAAGCCCAAATGCTGACCAAAGCCGACGATTTTCCGGTGCACCAGCTGCCGGAGCCGATTGCCACATCGGGCACGGACCGCAATTTCTACGACCGCTACTTCTTTAATGGGTACTCGCCGGACGGGAGCATCTTCTTCGCGGCGGCCCTGGGGGTTTATCCCCATCTCAACGTGATGGACGCCTCGCTGTCGGTGATCGACGGCGGCGTGCAGCACAATCTGCGCGCCTCCAAGGTGCTCAACATGGAGCGGATGGACACCACGGTCGGACCGATCGCGGTGGAGGTGATCGAGCCGCTCAAGACCCTGCGGGTGCGAGCCGACGCCAAGGACCACGGGATCCGTTGCGACATCACCTTCCATGCCCGCGCCTTGGCCGTCGAAGAGCCGCGCTTCACCTATCGCGTCGGTCCGCTGACCATGATGGACTATACGCGGCTGACGCAGAACGGGACCTATGAGGGCTGGATCGAGGTCGCGGGCAAACGCATCGCGCTCAGCCGCGACAGGATCGTCGGCACGCGCGACCGTTCCTGGGGCGTGCGCCCCATCGGCATGGGCAATCCGCAAGGCGCCGCGCCGCCGCGCGCACCGCAGTTCTACTGGCTGTGGTCGCCGCTGAACTTCCCGGAGAAGTTCATGCTGTATCACAACAATGCCGACGGCAGCGGCAAGCCCTGGAACACCGCTTCGGTGATCGGCGCCGTGGGTGACGCCGAAGCCGAGCACATGGCGGCCTGCTGGTCGACGATCGACTACAAGTCCGGCACGCGGCACGCCAAGCGTGCCGTCATCGAAACGCGCGACACGCGCGGCGACGCATGGCGCGCGGAGATGACGCCGAAGTTCAACTTCTACATGTCGGGCGTCGGTTACGGCCATCCCGAATGGGGCCATGGCCGCTTCCACGGCGATCTGCGCGTCGGCTACGACAGCTACAAGACCCAAGAGGTCAACGAGAACGAGCCGCAGTTCCAGCACATCCAGGCCTTCGTCGAGGCCAAGCTGACCGGACCGAACGTGAACACGTCCGGCACCGGCGTGCTGGAGCAATTGGTGATCGGCCAATTCGCGCCGCACGGCCTCAAAGGCGTGTTCGATCCCGCGCCATGAAGGAACTGGAAGACAGGCTCGCCACCTATCTGCGCCGCAAGCTGGGCGCGCCCGAACTGACCGTCGCGAGCCTTTCGCGCATTCCGGGCGGCGCCTCGCGCGAGACCTATCGCTTCCGCGCCCGCTATCAGGGGCGCGACCGCGGCCTGATCCTGCGCCGCGATCCGCCGTCCAGCTTGATCGAGACCGAGCGCACGACGGAATATCGCGCCTATGAAGCCTTCCACGCGCTCGGCCTGCCGGTGCCCGAGCCGGTGGCGCTGGAGCTCGACAGCGCGCCGCTGGAGCGGCCGTTCTTCATCATGGAGGAAGTCGAGAACTGCCAGACCGGCGGCATCATGAGTCCGGATCCCTACGGGGTGCATCGCGACAAGGTCGGCCGGCAGTTCTTCAGCGTGCTGGGCAGAATCGCGTCGGTCGATCCGCGCGATGTGGGCCTCGCCGACTTCGAAGGCGAGAGCGATATTCACGACGTCGCGATGCACGAAGTGGCGCGCTGGGAGAAAGTCATCGAGGAAGACGAGCGCGAGCCGCAGCCGATCGCGCGCGCCGCGATCCGCTGGCTGAAACGCCATCCGCCACCGCCGGCGCAGAAGATATCCGTCGTGCATGGCGACTATCGCACCGGCAATTTCCTGGTCGATGACGACGGCACGATCCGCGCCATCCTCGATTGGGAAATGGCGCATCTGGGCGATCCGCTGGAGGATCTCGGCTGGGCCATCGATCCGCTCTGGTGCGGCGGCAACGTCGCCTTTCCGGGCGGCATGATCGCGCGCGACGCGGCGATCCGCATCTGGGAGCAGACCAGCGGCTGCAAGGCCGAGCCCCAGGCGCTCTATTGGTGGGAGATCTTCGCCAGCCTGAAGGGCGCGGCAATCTGGATTTCGGCGGCGCGCGAATATGCCGAAGGGCGCAACATCGATCCGGTCAATGCCTTTTCGGGCTGGTTCTGCCTCGCCTTCCACAACAAGGTGCTGGCCGACCGGCTGGGCGAGGGCGCATGAATCCGGAAGTCGGCACCATTCTGAATCTCTCGTTGCAGAAGATCGCCAGCGGCGTCGGCGACGAGGGCGCCGCGTTTGCCCAAGGCACGGTCGGCCTCATCGGCATGATGCTGAACATGTCGGCGAAGGAATACGACCGCGCCGCGGACATCCGCTTCGCCGAGAACAACGACATCCGCGCCCTGTTCAGCGAACTGGCGCCCGGCATGGAAGATGCGGGGCTGAAAGCGAAACTGGACGACGCCGCCAAAAGCAAGGACGCGTCGCTGCGAATCTCGACCCTGAACGAGAACAACTACGCGCTGCGGCGTCTGCTCACCGACGTTCAGATTTGCGCCGAGAACAATGGCGCGCGCGACGCACAACAGCGTATATGGGCTGTCCTCAAAGCGATGGCCGCACGCCGCCTTGTCACACTCGGTCCCTGAACAAAACTCGCCGATCGCGTTGCGGCTTTCCGTCAGCTGGGCGGCCTGGGGCCTGAGCGGCGGCATCTACACGCCGTTCTTCGGCGCCTGGCTGGCCTATAAGGGCATGAGCCCGGAACAGATCGGCACGCTGCTGTCGGCCGGCATGCTGCTGCGGGTGATCGTGCCGCCGGTGACCGGCATCATCGCCGATGCGACGGGCGACCGGCGCAGCATGATGATCGCCCTGGTCGGCCTGCAGTTCCTGGGCTTCCTGGCGCTCAACTGGGTGATGACGCCGGTCCAGATTTTCCTGGTCGCGGTGACGGCCAATGTCGCGGGCAGTTCGTCCGGCCCCTTGCTCGACAGCGTCAGCACCAGGCTGGCCGAGCGCTTCGGCTTCGACTACGGCCATGTCAAATTGTGGAATTCGGTGACCTTCGCGATCGCCAATGTCGTGTCGGGCCTCGCCGTGTCGCGCTGGGGTCTTGTCGTCCTGGCGCCGTGGCTGGCGGTCTCGCTGGCGCTGGCCTTCGCGGCGATCTGCTGGCTGCCCGCGCCGCCGGCCGGACGCGCCAAGGGCCAGTTGGGCATCCGCCTGCGCGCGACCTTGGCCGAGGCGCGCGAGCTGATCGGCTCCGGCGCGTTCGCGATATTCCTGTTGGCGGCGAGTTTCGACCAGGGCAGCCACGCTTTTTACTACGGCTATGGCGGACTGCATTGGCGCGCGCTCGGCTACAGCGGCGCGGCGATCGGCGCGATCTGGCCGCTGGGCGTGGTGGCCGAGGCGCTGCTGTTCTCGATTTCCTTGAAGCTGTTTCGCCAGATCGGCGCGACGCGGCTGTTGCTGCTGGGGGGCCTCGGTTGCGTGGTGCGCTGGTCGATCCTGGCGTTCGATCCGCCTTTCGCGCTGGTGATCTTCGCGCAGTTCCTGCACGGCGCGACATTCGCGCTGGCGCATCTGGGCGCGATGTATTTCATCCTCAAAGCGGTGCCGCCGCGCCTGTCGGCGACGGCGCAGAGCCTTTACGCCGTCGTCGCCAACGGCATCGTGATGGGTTCGGCGACGTATGCAGCCGGTCCGCTCTATGCGCTGTATGGCGGGCGGACCTATCTGCTGATGGCGGCGATGGGCGTGGCGGCAGTGTTGTTCGCCTGGTGGCTCGGTCATGCCTGGCATGGCGGACGTTTAACGCAAGGCGGCGAAGAGGACGCGCAGGACGCGATCTAAACAGAGCAGAAAACTCTTAATGGCTTCGCCGTTAGAGCTTACCTAGCCGCGCTTGAATTGCCTGTGCAGCGCTATCGCCATTGGTTCGCGTGCCAGCGCCGTTTACATAGACAGATTCCAAGTCCCCCTGCGGTTCGAACTCCACGAAGAGTTGATCGGTACCGTTAGGGGTTACGAGCGAGAAATAAATCTGCCCCTTCCATCCGTTGTACTGGGATGGCTTGATTTCGCCCGTCATTTGCGTGAAGCCGTTGTTTGCCGCTTCTTCCAAGACAATTCTCTTGACGTCTTCGTAGTGCTTTGAGAATACGTCACGGTTCATGGTAAAGCGTTGATCGGCAATTGTTACGCACGACGCCAGTACAACCGCAGTAAGGAGAAACAACAGGCTATTTCTTATTGATCTGGCCATTAATTTTGCCCCTGCGGAATATTGCTACAAATTTAGGCGCCGGTCGCCGGTAACAACTTTTCAGATACAAACGCAACTACATTTTTTTCTCAGAATTCTACTCGATTATTAGATGACCAAGCTTATCTATTCTTATCCCTCAAATACACACTGCGCAACACCAGATTGCGTTCAAGCCCTCCCACACCCGAAACTCCTCTTGCCACCCACTTCGGCCAAGGATCCGTTGATCAACGCCGGATGGAACAAAGATGATTCAAGAGAAAAACTACCGTCTCAACCTCTTGGATGCGCTTTCTCGTAAACCTCCATGAGCTTGCGCGTATCGATCTCCGTATAAGTCTGCGTCGTCGACAGCGAGGCGTGGCCGAGCAGTTCCTGCACGGCGCGCAGATCGCCGCCGTTCGCCAATAGATGCGTGGCGAAGGAATGGCGCATGGCGTGCGGCGTGGCGCGTTCGGAGAGACCGAGCCCGCGGCGCAGTTTTTCCATCACAAGCTGCGCCCCGCGCGGACTCATAGGCTTGCCGCGGCGCGAAAGGAACAGCGGCGCGCCTTTGGCGCCGGTGAACGGGATGAGCTTCGCGTAGGCATCAATGGCGTCGCGCACCTGCGCCAGTACCGGGACCACGCGTTCCTTGTTGCCCTTGCCCAGGATCGTCAGCGTCTGAGCCAAGGGAACATCGCCGCGCTTCAGGCTCAGCGCTTCGGAGATGCGCAAACCCGCGCCATAGAGCAGCGTCAGCAGTGCGGCATCGCGCAGTCCGAGCCATTCGACGTCGTGTTCGCCGGCTTGTTCGATCGCGCGCGCCGCATCGACTTCGCTCAAGGGTCGCGGCAAGCCTCTGCGGATGCGTGGCGTGCGTACGCTGCGCGCAGCGGCGCTGTCGAGGATGTTCTCGCGCGCGAGGTAACGAAAGAAGCTGCGCACCGCGGCGAGCGCGCGCTGCACCCCTTTGGCACCCAGCCCTTGCGCGCGACGCACGGTGATGAAGGCGCGGATGTCAGCGGGATTGAGCCTGGCCAGCTTGGCCGCGGTGACGCCGCCGCCCAGGTGCTCGTGCAAAAAGACAAGGAACCGCGCCATGTCGTCGCCATAGGCGCGCAAGGTGTGCGGGCTCGCGCGCCGTTCATGGGCGAGCGAGGCCAGCCATTCGGTCTTCAGATCTTGGGCAGATCGAGCCATGCACGGATGGCCCGTTCGAGGGCGCGCGCGGCGAAACGCAGATCGGTCGCGATCGCTTCGTCTTCGAAGGCGCCGCCGGCCAGCGCGCCAAGCACGAACACGGCCGCCGGCGCGTCGCGGCCGATCTTGACGCGGAACACCGCGACACTCTTGAAGTCGCCGCCGCCGAGCAGCAATTCGCCGCCGCCCGAGAGGATCGCGCCGCTGCCGTCGCGTCCCAGAACCGCTTCGGTGGTACCGGGCGGAATCAGCCGGACGCCTTCGGTGCGGGTTTTGGCGCTGCCGCCGTCGCCTTCGACGCAGATCGCGGCGCGGTCGGCGCCGAAGGACGGCGCGGCGGCGATCACCACCGCGATCGCTTCGGCGAAGCTGCGCGCGTCGATCAGGTCGAGCACGAAACGGCGCACGCCATCGCCCATGCGAACGGACGATTTCTGCGCGCCCAACAAGCCGTCGCGCTCGGCCTTGAGCGCGGCGTTCTCGGCCGCCAGCCTGTCGATCACATAGCGCTGGAAATCGCGCACCTCGCCCAGATCGCCGCGCTCGGGCAACAGCAGCGCCAGCAACTCGCCATCCGACGCCAACCGCGTGCGGTTGAGGCGGATATAGGCCTTGACCGCTTCGGCGGCGGCCAGGGCCGGCTCCAGGGATTTTGCCTGTTCGCTCATTCGTCGCGGATCCTGACGCCGGCCTTCTTGGCATCCGCCAGGAACGTCGCCAGCCCCTTGTCGGTGAGCGGGTGGTTGAGGAGCGCCTTGAACACGTCGACCGGTATCGTCGCGACATCGGCGCCGGCCAGCGCGCAATTGCGGACATGCGGAACGCCGCGGATCGAGGCCGCGAGAATCTGCGTCTGGTAGTTATAGTTGTCGTAGATGGTGCGAATCTCGTGGATCAGGTCCATGCCGTCCTGGCCGGCATCGTCGAGCCGCCCGATGAAGGGCGAGATGAAGGTCGCGTCCGCCTTGGCCGCCATCATCGCCTGCACCGGCGAGAAGCACAGCGTGACGTTGACCATCAGGCCGTCGGCGCGCAGCGCACGGCAGGCGGCGAGCCCGTCCCAGGTCAGCGGCACCTTGATGGCGATGTTCCTGGCGATCTTGGCGAAGACCTTCGCTTCGGCGAGCATGCCCTTGGTCTCGGTCGCCAGCACTTCGGCGCTGACCGGCCCGGAGACCGCGGCGCAGATTTCCTTCAGCGCGTCGACATAGTCCATGCCGTTTTTTGCGGCGAGCGAGGGATTGGTGGTAACGCCGTCCACCAGGCCGGTTTCGGCCCACTTGGCGATTTCCTTGGGGTCTGCGCTATCGATGAAGAGCTTCATGGAGCCTAAACTGGAGTTGACCGGACAGAATCGCCGAACCAAGTGTATCGCATGAAGACTGCCGCGCTAAGGCCTTCCGACGCCGTGCTGCTGGCGCCGAGCCCGCGCGCCGGCGTGCTGCTGCCTTTGCCGCTGTCCGGCGCCTATGACTACAAGCTGCCCAAGGGGACAAAGGTCGCTCGCGGCCTGCTGGTGAGCGCGCCTTTGGGGCCGCGCCAGCAGCTGGGCGTGGTGTGGGGCGCGGCCGAAGGCAGCGTCGGCGACAACCGACTGAAAGAGGCTACGCCGCTGGAAGGGGAACCCCGGCTTCCAGAAAAGCTCTGCGACTTCGTCGATTGGGTGGCCAATTATACGCTGTCGCCGCCGGGCATGATCCTGTCGATGGTGCTGCGCGGCGGGCGTGCCTTCGAGCCCGAGACGATGCGCACCGCCTATGTGCGCGGCGGCATGACGCCGAAGAAGCTGACGCCGGCGCGGGCGCGCGTTCTGGCCGTCGCCGAAGACGGGCTGGCGCGCGGCGTGCCGGCCCTGGCGCAGGAGGCCGATGCCAGCGGCGCCGTGGTGCGCGGGCTGATCGAGAGCGGCGCCCTGGTTGCGACGGAGCTGCCGGAGTTCCCGCCCTTTGCGGTGCCCGATCCGGCGCTTGGCGCGGCGGCGCTGAGCGGGGCGCAACGCGCCGCCGCCGATTCCCTGCTGGCCGACGTCGCGGCGCAGCGTTTCGCCGCCAGCCTGCTGGATGGCGTGACCGGTTCGGGCAAGACGGAAGTCTATTTCGAGGCGGTGGCCGAGGCGCTGCGGCGCGGGCGCCAGGTGCTGATCCTGCTGCCGGAAATCGCGCTGACGGTGCAGTTCCTGGAGCGCTTCGCGGAGCGCTTCGGCTGCCGCCCGGCGGAGTGGCATTCGGACCTGTCGCAGAAGGAGCGCACGCGCGCCTATCGCGCGGTGATAAGCGGCGAGGCGCGGGTCGTGGTCGGTGCGCGCTCGTCGTTGTTCCTGCCCTTCAAGGAGCTCGGCCTCATCATCGTCGATGAGGAGCATGAGCAGGCCTACAAGCAGGAAGACGGCGTCATCTATCACGCGCGCGACATGGCGGTGGTGCGGGCGCGGCTGGAGCAGTGTCCGGTCATCCTCGCCAGTGCGACGCCGTCGCTGGAGTCGCATACCAACGCGCTTGGCGGGCGCTACACGCATCTGAAGCTCGCCAATCGGCATGGCGTGGCGATGCTGCCGCAAACCCGGCTGATCGATCTGCGCCATGAGAAGGCGGAAGCGGGCAGCTGGCTGTCGCAGCCGCTGCGCGAGGCGGTTGCCGCGACGCTGGCGGCCGGCGAACAGGCGATGCTGTTCCTCAACCGCCGCGGCTATGCGCCGCTGACGCTGTGCGAAGCGTGCGGCCACAAGATGACGTGCCGGGATTGCTCGTCCTGGCTGGTCGAGCATCGCTATCGCAAGCGCCTGGCCTGTCACCAGTGCGGCTACGAAACCGCGACACCGCCCAAATGCCCCGCTTGCGGCGCGGAAGGCAGCCTGATCGCCTGCGGCCCCGGCGTGGAGCGCGTGGCGGAGGAATTCGCCGCGCTGTTTCCGCAGGCGCGCGTCGCCATCGCCTCCTCCGACACGATGCACGGCCCGCAACAGACGCAGAGCGCCATCCGCGCCATGGCCAGACGCGAGATCGACGTGCTGATCGGCACGCAGATCGTCGCCAAAGGACATCATTTTCCGCAACTGACGCTGGTCGGCGTGATCGACGCCGATCTCGGCGGCTCCGACGGCGATTTGCGCGCGCGGGAACGGACCTTTCAGCTCCTGCATCAAGTTGCCGGACGCGCGGGCCGCGCCGAGAAGCCGGGGCTGGTGCTGATGCAGACGCGCAATCCCACCGACATGGTGATGGCGGCGCTGGCGTCGGGCGACCGCGACGCATTCTACGCCCAGGAGCGGATCTTCCGCGAGCGCGCCCACGCGCCGCCATTCGGACGGCTGGCGGCGATCATCCTGTCGAGCCATGACGGCGCCATCGTGGTCGAAGCCGGCCGCGCGCTGGCCAGAGCCGCGCCGGCCGCCAAGGGCGTGACGGTCTGGGGCCCGACGCCCGCCTTCTATCACCTGCTGCGCGGCCAGACGCGCGAGCGGCTGCTGGTGCAGGCCGAGCGCAATGTCGATGTGCAGGCTTATCTGCGGGCGTGGCTGGCGGCGGTGAAGATTTCCAGCAAGGTGCGGATCGCAGTCGACGTCGACCCGGTGAGTTTTTTCTAGAACATGATCCGGATTGAGTTCACGTAATCCCATTGCGGCCTAAGCCGTGCGCAAATCCGTTTTCGAAAAATCGTTACCGACAAAAAGCAGCGACGCATTCAAAGCCTTCGCCGCTGCATAGGAAAAGCAATCGCTGAGATTGAGCCGTGCCGGATGCCGACCCTTTCCATAGGTTAGAAAAGCATACTGCGCCCATTCCGTGCGCACGCCGTCTATCGGATCAATTGCGATGCTCTCCTGGCGCAAATAGGCTTCAGCCTCTCGCACGGGATCGTCATACTTTCGAGCAAGCACCATCACGACTTCCACAGCGGAGATGGGAGATATGCGGCGCTCGGAATCGCTCAGAAGACGCGCCACGATTGTTTCAAAGTTCGTTTCACGATTCAGGATGGCAATGACGGCCGAAGCGTCAACCACGATCATTTCGGCAATCCGCTCTCGTCGTAGAGATCGTCGGTGAGTTCTGTGCCGGTTCGAACATCGGACGGATCGATCAGTTTTGCCTTGAGCGCATCCTGAAGCGGACGCAGACGCTCCAGCATAGATTCCATCGTGTCCGGCCGGGCGGCACTGCGAAGCTGGTTGAGCTTCTCCAGAACCGCCGTCTCGACAGCGTCGGTCAGACTCTCTCCGGTGCGGGCCGCCAGCTCTCGAATGGCGGCTTCCGTGGACGATTTCTTGATATTCAAGCCCATTTCTACCTCTTAAGGTAGAAATCTACCATAAATGGGTAGAAGCGGCAATCCGTAATCACACCGTGCGCTTCGGCGCCTTCATTTCGTTGCGCTTCAGGCTCGCCCTTATCAGCTTCCTGATCAACATGACGGGCAATGGTTCCTCTAACGGAAACCGCACCGTTCCTTTGGCCGTCTCATAACCGGCAAGCTCGCGCTTGAAGTCGCTGACGATCGCGCCGGGGAAGAATCCTATGTGCTTCTTGAAGGCGGCGAAACCGACCAGCGCGCCGTTCCATTTGTAGTAGGGCATGCCGTAGCTGATGCCCTCATCGGCATCGGGCGCCAACGACTTTACGATTTGGCGTAGCTGCACGAGCTTGGCGCGGACGGATTGCGGCGCGGCCTTGATATAGGCGTCCACACTCTTGGCTGGAGGAATGCCGCGCATCGGCGCTACTGATACTCCCGCACATCGGCGAGATGCCCCGCAATCGCCGCCGCCGCCGCCATTGCCGGCGACATCAGATGCGTTCGCCCGCCGCGGCCCTGGCGGCCTTCGAAGTTGCGGTTGGAGGTGGAGGCGCAGCGTTCCTGCGGCAGCAGCTTGTCGGCGTTCATCGCCAGGCACATCGAGCAGCCGGGCTCGCGCCATTCGAAGCCGGCTTCCAGGAAGATTTCGTCGAGGCCTTCGTCTTCGGCTTGTGCTTTTACCAGGCCCGAGCCGGGAACCACCATCGCGCCAACGTGTGACGCGACGCGTCTGCCGCGCACGATGGCGGCGGCGGCGCGCAAATCCTCGATGCGGCCGTTGGTGCACGAGCCGATGAAGACGCGGTCGATCTTCACCGCGTTGAGCGCTTCGCCGGGCGTCAGACCCATATAGGCCAGAGCGCGTTCGACGCCGGCGCGCTGCGCCTCGTCAGTGATGGCGGCGGGATCGGGCACATGCGCCGTCACCGGCAGCGCCTGTTCGGGCGAGGTGCCCCAGGTCACCATCGGCACGATGTCGGCGGCGTCGAGCGCGATCTCGACGTCGAATTTGGCATCGGCATCGGAGTGCAGCGTCTTCCAATACATCACCGCGTTCTCGAAGGCGGCGGCCTTGGGCGCGCGCGGCTTGCCGGCGACATAGGCGAACGTCGTCTCGTCGGCGGCGATCAGGCCGGCGCGGGCGCCCGCCTCGATCGTCATGTTGCACAGGGTCATGCGGCCCTCCATCGACAGGGCGCGGATCGCGTCACCGGCATATTCGATGACGTAGCCGGTGCCGCCGGCGGTGCCGATCTTGGCGATGATCGCGAGCGCGATGTCTTTCGCCGTGACGCCGATGGGCAGCGTGCCGCCGACGCTGACGCGCATGTTTTTCGAGTGCTGCGCCAGCAGGGTCTGGGTCGCCAGCACATGTTCGACTTCCGATGTGCCGATGCCGAAGGCGAGCGCACCGAAGGCGCCGTGGGTGGAGGTGTGGCTGTCGCCGCAGACGATGGTGGTGCCGGGCAGGGTCCAGCCCTGCTCGGGACCCACGATGTGGACGATGCCCTGGCGGATATCGTCCATCGCCAGATATTCGATGCCGAACTCGCGGGCGTTGGTCTCAAGTTGCGCGATCTGCTCGCGCGACTCCGGATCGGCGATGCCTTTGGCGCGGTCCTGAGTGGGGACGTTGTGGTCCGCGACGGTAAGCGTCAGGTCGGGGCGGCGGACCTTGCGATGGGTGGTGCGCAGGCCCTCGAAGGCCTGGGGGCTCGTCACTTCGTGCACGAGGTGGCGATCGATATAGAGCATGGCGGATTCGCCCGGCACTTCGTGCACCAGATGCGCGTCCCAGATCTTGTCGTACAGCGTCTTGGCCATGTCACTCACCACACTATGCGGGCGAGCTTATTGCGCAAATGGGCAGCGTGTCGCAACGCCTATGTGACGCGGCCATTTTGTGGGCGCGCAATTTTCGGGCGAACCTGAAATACGGTTCACCCGATTGCGCTTAGTGCCGGCTGAAATACAGCACCGTCATGATGACGATGATGGCGATGAATTGCGCCAGCACGCGCCAGCGCATCAGCCGGTTGGACCAGCTGACGGCGGTGTCGCCGCCCTTCCACAACGTGTAGAGGCCGGCCAGCAGGATGGTCACGACCACCGCGAGCGCGATGGCGACGAGGATCTTGCCGTTCATGCCGGTTTGGCCGGCGAAATTGTGGGCGGCGGCGTCGCCGGACCGGGGACCCAGCCGGCCGCCTTCTGCGCCAGGTCGCGGAATTTGGAGGAGACGCTTTCCAGCTTCGCGGTCCATTCAGGATTGGGCGTCTGGCCCTCGATCTCCTTGAAATAGACCTGCATCAGGGCGGCGATGGCGATGGGCTCCATGATGGCTTTCTTGACCGCGATGGCGAACACCAGCGCGAAGCCGAAGGCCCAGTACCATCCGGTGCTGTGGAACAGCGCCACCATCGCACCGGCGGGGATCAAGAAGAGGATGAACAGCGCAAGCGAGAGCACCCACATCATCGCCGACAGCCAGGCGGCGTTCTTGAGGAAGTGCATGTAGTTCTGCGCGAACAGGATCAGCCCGTCGCGCGCCGTGCCCCAGGGATTCTTGGTCTGGGTGCGGATGAGATAGGCGAGGATGATCTCGTCGACATAGGTCAGCGACATGCGGATGACGGTTTCGGCGAGACGGACCAATTGCTGCAGCGCCGGGATCGGCAGGAAGGCGGTGAAGAAGTTGAGCGTGCCGAACAGCGAGCGCAGCACGCCCTTGATCAGCTGGTCGACGCCGAACAGCACGGAAGATTCGGTGAAATGCGTCTTCACGAAGGTCGCGCCATAGGCGATCTGGCCCTGGCCGGCAGGGATGGCCTTGCCGTCATAGACTTCGACCAGCACCGCGATATGCGCCGCCTTCATCAGGTAGAGAATATATTCGCGTGCGAAATAGAGAACGCCGCTGACGAGTCCCAGGCCGATGGCGCCGCCCCAGAAGGCGCCGCCGGCATGCGCGTCCGGGCCGCTGCCCAGATGGCCGAAGCCCCAGCCGATGGCGCCGCCGATGCCGACGCTGAGAACGTAGGCGATCGCGATTCCGGCATAGACCACGATGCGCAGCACGATGAAGGGCAGGGTCTGCATCACCATGGCCAGGGCGCGGCTGAAGCTGAAATCCCACATCGCAAGCGGTCCCTTTTAGGAGCGGCGTCCCTATATCGGACGGGCTGCTGCCACGTGCAAGACCTTGGCTGGGCCAGGGTTCGAGGGCAAAATCGGATGTCCGGGAAGGAGCCCAGCCATGACCGTCGTGCCTTATCTGACCATTGCCGCAGGCCGCGGCGCGGAAGCCGCGGAATTCTACATTAAGCTGTTCGGCGCGACCCAGGGCGCGCGTCTGCCCGCCGAGGACGGCAAGCGGCTGATGCATTGTGCGCTGCAATTCGCCGGCGCCACGCTTTACCTGGCCGACGATTTTCGCGAGCGGCCGCAGACCGTGCCGGCGATGACGGCGGTGTTCGTCGGCCTTCAGGAAGCGGCCGAGGTCGATGCCTTGATCGCCAAGGCGAGGAGCATGGGCGCGACCGTCATACAGGAACCGCAGGACATGTTCTGGGGCGACCGCTTCGCGATGTTCAGCGATCCATTCGGCCACAGTTGGCAAGCCGGCGCGCCGAAGGGCTGATCCAAGATGGCGACGGCCCGCTACATCGTGCGCGACGTCGACGACGCGGTCGCCTTCTATGTCGGCAGTCTCGGTTTCAGCTTGCACCAACAATTTGGGCCAGCCATGGCCATTGTCGCGAAGGACGATCTGTCCTTGTGGCTGGCGGGCCCGGGTGCTTCGGCGTCGAAGCCGATGCCGGATGGGAAGAGGCCCGAGCCCGGCGGCTGGAACCGGATCGTGCTGGAGGTAGGCGGCCTCGACGCACTGGTGGCGCGGCTGCGCGCCAAGGGCGTGACGTTTCGCAACGACATCGTCAGCGGTCCGGGCGGGCGGCAGATCCTCTGCGAAGATCCGTCCGGCAACGCGATCGAATTGTTCGAGGCAGCTGTTTAACCGCACCAGCCATCACGCCGGCCGCCGTCATAGAGACGCGCCAAGCCGGCGCGGATCATGGCTTCGCCGACGTCGCCTCTTGCATCGACGACGCTGGCGTCGACGCGGCCGCCATATTTGTCGTAGCGCACCGCCGATAGCTTCACCTCGCCGCCGGCGATGCGTTTGCTGAGATAGTTGCGGGCGGCCTCGGCGCGCTGGCGCTCGACATCGCAGCGCGCGCGCAGTTCCGGCGCGTCGATGCCGGCGATTCGGACGCGCACTGCAATCTGCTGGCCCAGCCAGATTGCAGCCGAGGCCTCGAAAGTGTCGCCGTCGATGACGCGGACCACTTGAGCGTTTACGGGCCCCGGAAAATATGTTGCATAATCAGATGCTTGTGCCGCATTCAGCAACATAATTGTTCCGAGAAAAACCGCACCCCCCTCCCCCCTGTGCCATTGTCCCCGGTTCATCGCTCAACTCTGACACAATTAAAGGTTGAATATAGAACGGAGTATGAACAACTATAAGTTGTGTTTCAAGCCAGCTCGTCGATTTTTTCCTCCGAGAGGTTGCCGGGCACGATGGTGACCGGGATGGCCTGGACGCCGCCCGAGAACAGGCTGACCAGCGGGCCGGGCCCTTCCTTAGCGATGCCGGAGGCCAGCACTAGGATGGAAATATCCTTGTCCGACCTGACCAGTTCGAGCAGCGCCTCGGTCGGGCGGCCTTCCGAAATGACGAGTTCGGGAATGATTCCGGCCAGTTCGTTGACCGTCTTGGCGGCGCCGTAGATCAGGCCTTCGGCTTCCTGATGCGCCTCATCCTTCATGATCTCCTCGACGCCGCGCCATTGCTGGAAATCGGCGGGCTGGACGACGCAGAGCAGGGTGACGCGGCCGCCGGTATGCTGGGCGCGGCGCGCCGCGAAGCGCACCGCGACGCGCGCCTCCGGCGTCTTGTCGACGACGACCAGGAATTTGCGCGGACGGTCGGGCTCGCTCATATCGGCGGATGCTGACACCATGGCGGGCGCAGCGGCAAGGGCGCCACGATGACGATCGAACGCGAAGAACAGCTTGAGAAACTGAGGCATGCCGGCCAGGTCGTGGCCGCCACGCTGAAAGCCATGGCGGCGGCGATGGCGCCGGGCATGACGACGCGCGAACTGGACGCGCTGGGGCGCGCGCTTCTGGAGCGCGCAGGGGCCCGGCCAGCGCCGGAATCGACCTATCGATTTCCCGGCGCGACCTGCATTTCCGTGTCGCCGGCCATCGCGCACGGCATTCCCGGCGAACAGGTGCTGCAAGCGGGCGACCTGGTGAACATCGACGTGTCGGCCGATATCGACGGCTATTACGCCGACACAGGCGGCAGTTTCGCGATCCCGCCGGTGACCGAGAAAATCGAAAGACTGTGCCGCGACGGCAGGCGCGCACTGTGGAGCGGCATCCGCGCGGTAAAGAGCGGCGGCAAGCTCAACGCCATCGGCCGCGCGGTGCAGGATTTCGCCGACACGAATCGCTACACGCTGATCCGCAATCTGGCGAGCCACGGCGTCGGCGCCGCGCTGCACGAGGAACCGGCACAGATCCCCACCTGGTACGAACCTGGCGACCGGCGGCGGATTCACGAGGGCCTCGTCTTCACCATCGAGCCGTTCCTCTCGACCGGCTCGCACCTGGCGGTCGACGGCAACGATGCCTGGACGCTGTTCGCCGACGGCGGCCATGCGACGGTGCAGTACGAGCACACGCTGGTCGCGACAAGGCGCGGGCCGGTCGTGCTGACGGTGGCTTGATGCCGCCCACCTGGCTTGAAGTCGCGCTCAACGGCGCATGGACGCGCGCCGCGCAGCCGCGCATTCCGGTCAGCGTCGACGAGATCATCGCCGACGGCATCGCCTGCGTGCGGGCGGGCGCCGCCATCGTCCACCTGCATGCCTATGATGCGGCGACGGGACGGCAGAAGGACGATGTCGAGCTCTATGCCCGCATCATCGAGGGCATCCGCGCCAAGGTCGACGCCATCGTCTATCCGACTGTGAAAGGCTTCACGCCGGCGGGAGCGGAACTCAGCCTGATGGGGCCGGAACGCTACGAGGCGGTCCTCGGCCTGGCGGAGCGCGGCTTGCTCGAATGGTCGGTGGTCGATCCGGGAAGCATCAACCTGGCGACCTATCACGACATCGCACGCGACCGGCCGGGCACGGTCTATATGAACCCGCAATCCGATGTGTGCATCGGACTTGCGATGGCGGAACGCCATGGCTTTCATCCAAGCTACGCCATCTATGAACCGGGCTTCCTGCGCCTGGGCGCTGCGCTGGCGGCGCGCTATCCCAAGCTCAAGACGCCGATCTACCGTTTCATGTTCTCGAAGCAGTTCACCTTCGGCTTTCCGCCGCGCGACTATGCGCTGGATACCTACGTCACGATGATGCGCGAATACGCGCCGAACGCGCCGTGGATGATCGCGGGCTTGATGAGCGATGTGACGCCGCTGATCGCCAAGACCGTCGCGCTGGGCGGGCATGTCCGCACCGGCCTGGAAGACGTGCGGCTGGGCTGCGAGCGATCCAATGTCGAGCTGGTGGATGCAGCGGCGCGGGACATCGTGCGGGCGGGCGGCACGCCGGCGACGGCGGCGCAGGTGCGCGCGGCGCTGGCTCAGCTCCGCGCGACGTAGACGATGTAGCGGTCGCCATTGGGGTGAGTGAAGTCCTTGGCTTTCAGGCGTTCCAGACCGATGCGCCGCATGACCGCCTCGGAGCGCGCATTTTCGGTGGTGGTGTAGCTGAACACGTCCTTCATGCCGCAGCGCTGGAAGCCGTCGTGCAGCGAGGCGCGCGCCGATTCGGACGCATAGCCCTTGCCCCAATGGGCGCGGCGCAGCCGCCAGCCGATTTCCGTGCCCTCACCTATCGGATGATCCGGTTCGAGCGGCTGGACGCCGCAATAGCCGACGAAATCGCCACCCTCGCGCAGCCGCAGCGCCCAGCGGCAATAACCTATCCGTTCGTAGGTGGCGCGGTAGCGCTCGAAGCGCACGTCGCTCTCGGCGCGCGTCTGCGGCTGCGGATAATCCACCATCGTGTCGGGATCGGCGCACATCGCCGCGAGATCGGCGCGGTCTTCCTCGCGCCAGGGACGCAGGACTAGATGCTCCGTTTCGATCATCATGGTTTTAGACTCTTGAGCCGGTAGATCAGCTCCAGCGCTTCTTTCGGCGTCAACGTGTCCGGTTCAATGGTGCGCATCGCTTCCTCGAAACCGCTCGACTTCACCACGACCAGCGCGTTGGCGGCGAACAGCGGCAGATCGTCGATGCGGGCCAGCGGCTTGTGGCCTTCGCGGCCTTCCTCAAGGGCGCGCAGGACGTCCTCGGCTCTGGCGACGACGGCCTGGGGAAGACCCGCGAGCTTTGCCACGTGGATGCCGTAGGAGCGATCCGCCGAACCGGGCGCGACTTCGTGCAGGAAGACGATGCTGTCGTTCCATTCGCGCACCCGCATGGTGACGCAAGCCAGCGACGACAAGCGCTCGGCCAGCGCCGTCATCTCGTGATAGTGCGTCGCGAACAGGGCGCGGCTTTTGTTCGTCTCGTGCAGATGCTCGGCGGTCGCCCAGGCGATGGCGAGACCATCGAAGGTCGCGGTGCCGCGGCCGATCTCGTCGAGGATGACGAGACTTTTCTCCGTCGCCTGGTTGAGGATCGCGGCGGTCTCCACCATCTCGACCATGAAGGTCGAGCGGCCCGCGGCGAGATCGTCGCCGGCGCCGACGCGGGAGAACAGACGATCCACGATGCCGATATGGGCGCTGTCCGCCGGCACGAAGGCGCCGGCCTGGGCGAGGATCGCGATCAGCGCGTTCTGCCGCAGGAAGGTCGACTTGCCGGCCATGTTGGGACCGGTGAGCAGCCAGATTTTCCCCGAAGTTTTGTCGTCCGGCGCGGTCAGATCGCAATCATTGGCGACGAACGGCGTGCCGTCGCGCGCCAGCGCCTGTTCCACCACCGGGTGGCGGCCGCCTTCGATATGAAACTCAAGCGACTCGTCGACATGCGGCCGCACATAATCGCGCTCGGCCGCCAGCGTTGCGAGGCCGCACGTCACGTCGAGCAAAGCGAGCGCCTCGGCGGCGCGCTTGATCGGGCCGCTTTGCGCCATCACTTGCGCGGCCAGCGCCTCGAAGGTTTCGAGCTCGATGCCGAGCGCGCGGTCGGCGGCGCTGGCGATCTTGGCTTCGAGTTCGCCGAGTTCGGCCGAGGTGAAACGCACTTGTCCCGCCAGCGTCTGGCGGTGGATGAACGTGGCGTTCCACGGCGGCGCCCGCAGCTTGTCGTCGTGCTGCGTCGTCACTTCGACGAAATAGCCCAGCACATTGTTGTGGCGGATTTTAAGTCCCTTGACGCCGGTATCGTCGGCGTAGCGCGCCTGCATCGCCGCAATAACGAGGCGGGAGGCATCGCGCAGATTGCGCGCCTCGTCGAGTGCGGCCTCATAGCCCTCGCGCACAAAACCGCCGTCACGTTTTATCAACGGCAATTGCTCCGAAAGGGCGCGATCGAATTCGCGGGCCAGCTCGCGTGAAGGCCGCCGCAAGGCTTCCATGATGGCAGCAATTTCCGGCGG